>JAHBUL010000001.1 GCA_019638085.1 Flavobacteriales bacterium
AGTGGCCTTGGCCACGCTGCGCACCTTCCCGGCTACCGTCCAATCAATGCCCGTGATGCCTTCGCGCGTGTCCCGCACCAGGTTCCCCAAGGCATCGTACCCGTAGTTGTAGGCCGTGTTGATGTCCGGGTGCTCCGGGTCGAAGGTGCCCGTGGTGAAAGCCACACCACTCACTTCAGCAACGCCAAGTACTTGTCCTCCTCGTCCCGCATGGCCTTCCGCTTGGCCGCGTTCTTATCGCTGTGGCCCATGAGGTGTAACAGGCCGTGTACCATCACGCGGTGCAATTCCTGCTGCGCTGTTACGCCGTAGGTCTTCGCATTCTCCCGAACGCGGTCGTAGCTGATCAGGATGTCACCTGAGATACCGGTGCCGGTCTGCAGGTCGAAGGTGATCACATCCGTGTATTCGTCATGCCCGAGGTAGCGCTTGTTGTAGGGCAGCAGGCCCTTGTCGCTCAGCAGTACGAAGGTGACCTCACCGATGGAATGTCCGTGGTCCGAAGCCACCGCACGGATCCATTTCCGCAGCTTCTCGCGCTCTCGGAAGGCATTGGGAACACCGATGGCCTTGAACGCGATGATGCCGCCTCGGGCCATTATTCCACCACCGGTTTCAAACTGAAGCTGATCGCAACGGTGGAACCATTGTCCGAGAACTCCACTTTATCGGAAAGGGCGCGCATCAGGAAAACCCCGCGACCGTGCGGCTTTTCAATGTTCTGCGGATCCGTGGGGTCAGGCAGGTGCTCGTAATCGAACCCGGGACCTTCGTCATTGACAATGAAGGTGATGTTATCTCCTTCGATCGTATAGCCCAACATCACCTGTTTACCAGGGTCCAGTGCGTTGCCATGGTGGATGGCATTGTTCACCGCTTCGGTAAGGGCGATCAGGATGTTCCCATAAAGCGACTCGTGCACGTTATAGCGCGCGCAGGCCTCATCGATAAGCTTCTCCGCAAGGGCAATGTTCTCCGCTTTGGCGGGGAATTCAATGCGCTGGGTGAAGTGGACGTCTTCAGTAAGAGCTCCCATGGTCTGTTTTCAGGGTCGGTCAAAAGTATCGAAATACTGATCCACACGGGATTTATAGTAGGGTTTGAGCCCTGGAGGCACCGTGCGGAGCAGTTCTGCCTCGCGCATTTTGTCGCGCTGGTAGTTGAAAAAGCGTGCTGGATCGGGATGATCACGGTCCTTGCCTTGGGTGCTTTCCCGCTTCTGGTCGAGCTCTCGTTCCCGTTCGGCCTTCTCCGCCTCCAGCAGTCGTGTCATGATGTCCTGCTGGCGCTTGATGGATTCCTGTGTGATGTTCTTGTTTACGATGTCCTTCTCATTCTGTTCCATCTGGTCCGCCAATTTCTGCAGACCGTTGCCACTGCCGGAGCCATCCTTGTTCAATTCCTGGGCCATGCGCTGCATTTCCTGCCGGAGCGCTGCTTGCTGCGCGGCCAATTGGGCCAACTGCTGGCTCATGCCGGGACCCATGCCACCGGGATTTTGCTCACCGGGATTTTCCCCCGGTTTCTTGCCTTTCTCCAAGGCCTTCTTCATCTCCTCCAGCTGCTTGGATAAGGCCTCTTGTTGGCTCTTGATCTTCTGCATCTTCTTGCTGTCGCCGCTGCTGCTACCCGCACCACCCGGCTTCTTGCAGCTCCCCTTGCCCGGCATGCCACTTGCCTGTTGCTGCATCTGCTGAAGCGCCTCGTCCAGCATCAGGGCCAGGTTGTTCAACGAGGTCATGGCACGCTGCTGCCGGTCGGCGGCCAACGGTCGTTCACGCGCATTGGCCCGCGCCTCGGCCAAATGTGTGAGCGCTTGGTCCATGTTCTCGTTCACCAGGTTCATCTCCCGGTTCACCATGGCTTGCAACTGCGGTACACGCTTGCTCAGCGCAAAGAGTGAGTCCTCCACCAAGCGGGCATCGTCGCGCAGCTTTTTCTGCTGTCGCCCGATGTCCACCAAGCGCGGATCCTTCACGGCGGTGACCTCCAGCTCATCCATGTTCGCTTCCTGGTCGAAGCTCAACTGTACGATGTTCTCCAGCAATTGTCGCAATGCGTCCATGTCCTCCTCGGCCTGCTCCTGCTGGTCCTGCTCCATGCTGTTCCGCATTTCCATGGCCAACTGCTCCATCTGCTCACCCGCCTTTTTCTGGCTTTCACTGGCCTTTTTATCCTGCTTCTTTTCCAACTGCTCACTGCTGTTCTTCTGCTCCTGCTCAATGCTCTTCTCCTGCTCCTCGGTCTTCGGCAGGTCCAGCGGGCGCTCCAACGCCTCGTTCTTCTTGGCCAAGGAGTCCAGTTGATCGCGAACGTCCTGGAATTCCTTGTTCAGCGAATCCTGCTTCTGCTTCAGGTCCTCCTTATCACTGTTGCCATCCTTGGTCTCTTCACTCAATTTCTGTTGCTCTTCTGCCAGCTTGTCCAACTGCTCGGCGATGTCCTCCGCCTTCTGCTCCACCTCCATCTGCTTGAACTGTTCCAAGGCCCGGTCCAGCTCCTTCTCGATGTCCTCCTGGCTGAGCTTCATGTCCTGCATCTTCTCCTGCAGTTGCTCCTTGTCGATCTTCTCCAGCATCTCCTGCACCTGCCGGTAGAGCTCCTTCATCTCCTCGCTCAACACGTTCTCGAAAAGCTCCTGCACCTGCTGCTGTTTCTGCAGGATGCGCTCGTCGCTTTCCTTGAAGCTCTGCTGCTCCTGCTGGGTCTGCTTAAGCTGCTCGGTGGCTTTTTCAATGCGTTGCTCCAGCTGCTTCTGGCGGTCCAGCACGTTCTGCATCTTCTGCTTGTCCTGCCAACTCAGCTCCTTCTTGTCCTGCATTTCGCGGCGCATCTTCTCCAGGTCACGTTGCAGGTCCTGTGCTTGCTGGATGCTTTCGCGTAGCTCATCCTTGATCGCCTCGCCCTGCTTGTCCTGTTTCTCAGCAAGCTCCTTCAGGCTAGGGGCTTCGAAGTAATGGGTGATGCTCCGTGCGCTCTTGGAGCCATGCACACCATCATTGTCCCACACCTCGAACCAGTATTCCAGCTTGTCGCCCGGCATCAAGCGCAGGTCGCCCAGATCCTCGAAGTGGAAGAAGCTCTGCCGCGTGGTGTTGGGCTGGATTCCGATGTCCTTGGTGAGTTCCCGCTTGTCCGCCGGGATGCTGTCGCCACCTGCGGTTACGCCGTAATGGAAGGTAAGGCGCTTGAAGCCGTGGTCGTCGCCGATGTCACCCTTGAAGTAGAGGCGACGTGGCGAAAGGCTGTCGGCCTTTTGTTCCACGGCGATGGTGGGATAGAGATCTGGCACCACATCCACGCGGTATTGTGCCGGTGTCTGCGCCTTCAGGTCACCATTGCCGGGGACCAGTGAATAGGAGCTGCCCCGGAGAAAGCGGCGACTTGCAGTGAAGCGCTGGTCGCCCGGATGTGCCGGTAACAGGTTGTAGGTGGTGTCATCAAAGGCGATGGCGAGCTTGTCCGCACTGCGCGTCTCGGCCATCCAAGTAACGCGCGTCCCGGCGGGCACGCTGATGTCGCCGGTGTTGTTGGTCACCGTGTTCTTCAACCCCAAGTAGGGCGGATAGTCCAAGGCCACGGTGAGGCCGAGCAACATGGGATTGGCCTCGGTATTCAGGCGCAACGCCCCGCTGCGGAAACCATCGGCGCCCAAGCGGAAGTCCACGGCCTCCTGCACGTTGCGGAAGCGGTGGGTGAAGTGTGAGGCATCTTGACGAACCAGAGGAATACGCTTGCCGTCCTGCTCCAAGAACACTTGCTGTGGCAATGCATCGCCGCGCATTTCCACCTTCAGCTCGAAGTCCTCGTTCTCGGGCACGGTGAGTTCCTTGTTCAAGACCACGAACTGAAAGGGTGCTTCCGGCAGGAACTCCGTGCTGTGGGCAAGGAGTCGTTTCGTCGGTCCGGTGATCACGCTGGGTGCGGCGAAGAGCATGATGAGCAATACCCCCACCGGTGGCAGCGCATAGCGTAGGTAGCGGCGGTTGAGCCCCAGATCGATGGCCGTGCTGAACGGCACGGGCGAAAGTTCGCGGCTGCGCTGGGCGATGCTGGCCTCAATGAGCATGCGGCGCTGTGGGTCCTCGTCGCTTTGGCCGCGCAGTTGCAACGTGTTCAGCAGCTTGTCCTTCACCTGCGGAAAGTGGTTGCCCACGATCCGGGCGGCTTCGGCATGGGTGATCACCGTGCCCAAATGGAAGAGCTTCACCAGCGGAATGGCAATGAAGCGCACCAGTACCACGGCCGTAACTGCGGCCAAGCTCCAGAACAGGGCTGTGCGCACGCTTGTACCGAATTTTCCGAAGTACTCGCTCAAGGAGACCACCAGGAAAAAGAGCACCAACAGACCCACGCTGTACAAGGCCCCCCGGATCAAGCGGTCCTTGTAGTACTTGCGGATGAAGCCATCCAGCTTGGCGATGAGCAGTTCGTAGTCGGAAGCCATGGGTGCAACAGGAGTGCCATGCCTCAACGGGAAGGCACCCCGGGAATTGTCCGAAAGTTAGGCAGTATCGTGGGGACGTAACTGCGGTACTTGATAACGTCTGTAAACACCAATCACCCGACAACCGTGCTTAGGATGGGCCGGACGGTCATTATGCGGCCCAATGCTTGGCGTCGGCCCTCGCTTGGCATGTTGGAATCCCCTTGAGGCAGATCACGGGCTGAACTCACCGCAGACCCTTGGAGTCACCGGTTATTCCGAGCGCCGAAGAGGAGGATCCGCGGAAATCACTATCCCCGCCGCACGCCCACCATATCCCCCAGCTTGCAAGCGGTGCCCGCCACGGCGGCGTAACTCGTGTGTACCAAGGCCTTCAGCTTGTTGTTCCGGCGGAACCCCCATACGTCCTTCAGGAAATGCGGGAAGTTGTGCCCGTTCAGCAGGTCGAACGCGATGGACATGGTAGGCTCCAAGGACTTGGCGGTGTGCCAAATGCCAAAGGGGATGAAGAGCGTTTCACCCGCCCCCACGGTGAAGGTGATGGGCGTGGCGTTGCGGTAAAGCGGGAACTTGTCGTAATCGGGATTCTCGTAGTCCGGAATGAGGGATTTCCACGTATTGTTCGGATCGGGATAGAGGTATTTTTCCTGTCCACGTGGCCATACGGTGAACTGCTTCTTGCCGTACAGCTGGTTGATCCATGCACTAAGATGGTAATAGTCCAAGTGGATGTATGGGAATTTCCCGCCTGGGCCACCGATGAACAACTCGATCGCTCCACCCCATTCACCTCGAGCGAACCAAGGGCTTTCCAACCAATTCGGGGTGGCGTAGTTCAGTCCGAGCGGTTTCAGCATGGGCAGCACTTCGGGCAACTGACTTACCACTTGGTACTTGCATGGATAGGGCACCGGTCGGCTTGTATCCTTACCCTCCACCAGGTCAAGGATCTCGTTCATGGTATATTCCGTGTCGTCCACCACGGTTCGCCGGTCACCGTAATTTTTCCGGAACCATTCCGGGGTGAAGGTGCCGTTGGCCTTCCACACTTTGCTGGCATCGGTGAATACCAAGGGGATGCCCGGGATCCAATGTTCCTTTATGAACCTTTTGGGGCTCATCTCTTCGACGGAAGCGCGCTTGATCTCCATTCAATTCCATTTATTGGATGGCCCTATTACGCATCCGCTGCGCATAAGTTGAAGGACCCCCATTAATTCGGATGCCTTTGCCGTTGGGAAACAAGAATGACCAAATCTACACGATCCAGCGATCCGACCTATTCGGGGAACGTGAGCGTAAAGGTGGTGCCTTGGCCCAAAGTGCTTTCCACATCCACATGTACCTCGTGCGCATTGAGGATGGTGCGGGCGCTGGTAAGCCCCAGCCCCATGCCGCCGGTACGGCCGGAGTAGAAGGCCTGGAAAAGCCGCTGGATGTTCTCCTCGGCGATGCCTTTTCCATTATCGATCACACAAACGCGCACTTTGTCGCGGTGCATCACCGCTTTCAGTAACAGATGGCCCTTGCCCTCTTCCATGGCCTCGATCGCATTGATGCAAAGGTTCGTGAGGGCCACACCGATCATGTCCGGGTCGGCCATCACCTTCGTTATGCCATCCTCCACGGAAACATCGGCACGCATCTCCAGCAGGTCCAATCGGTCCTGCACCGAGGTCAGTGCGGTGGTCAAAAGGGTCTCCACATTGCAGGCCCGCTTATGCAGTTCCTTGGTCTTGGAGGACTCCAATAGGTCGGTGATCAATTTACTGATCCGGTGCATGTTCCGCTCCAGTATATCCGAATATGGACTGATCTCTTCACGGACATCGGGTTCGAGCTCATCCAGCATTTGCTCCAAGGCCATATGCAGGTTAGTGAGCGGATTGCGCACTTCGTGGGCGATGGTGCGTGCGATCCCTCCGGTAATCGCCAAGCGGTCCCCTTCCGCCAAGAGCTCTTGGGCCCTCTTGGTCTCCGAGATATCCGTGATGGTCACTACGAAGCCGTCCAACAAGCGCAGTGCATGAATATGGGTCCATACTCCGGGCCGATGCATGGATTGTTGGTTGCTCTCGTGGGGTGTCCCGGATTCCACCACCTCCCGGAACGCGTCGAACAGGCCCGATTGGCGCGTCCAAGGCAGTTGCACAAGCAGACGCTTACCGATCAACGGGTCATTTTCCCGGCCATAGATCCGTTCGCACTCCTGGTTGGCCAGTATCCACTCAAAGTCCACCACGAGTCCCATTCGATCACGAACGCTGCGGAAGGCCATGATGGCACTGGGCGAGCTGTCCAATACCCGCTTGAGGGATCGCTCCGCGAACTCCCGTGTACGCACCTCCTTGTTCAGCTCATCCACCTTCCGCTGGATCTCAGCCTCGGCGCTTTCAGCCTTGCTCAAGGCCCGGAACAGGCGCCAGAAGAGCACGCCCGTGGCCAAGATCGCCAGGATGGAGTACACCATCAGCATCATGGGGGTATCGGGTTCGAGGCTGCGCTCCTGGCTCAGGTCCATTTCACGGATCTGCTCGATCTCCCGGGTAAGCCTGTTCTTTTCGGCACGGATGCGCTCCATCAGGTCCCGCGACCGTCGCATCTGGTCCAGCTCATCACCTTGTACACCCACAGGTGAACTTCGCTCAGAAAGAAATTGCTCCTGGATCTGCCGGAGCACTTGTCGGGAAAGCTCTTGAATGGTCTCCAGGTCCAGGTCCGTAGCTCCGGCCCGATGCAAGGAATCCAATCGCCTGATGCTCTGCTCCACGGCCGGTTGCGCCATCCGGAAAGGCAGTACAAAGGAGGTATCGTGCGTGAGCACAAAACCGCGGACCCCGGTCTGTGCATCCTTTAGTCCGGAAACCATGGACTCGAGCTCGTGCAACACGGCGTTGCTGTCGCGGATGCTCTTGTTCGCCGTTGAATAGCGATCGAAAGTGCGGATGGTCGCAACCAGGAACAAGGCCAGCAAGATCACCGTGCCTGCATAAAGAGCCCTGAGCAGGCGGCGCTCCTTCAAGTTCCGCTTGGCCGGATCACCGATGCGGAACAGCATGCTCTGTAGGGTTCAGCACCTGTACCAAGCACGACCTTCGGAGTGTACGCTTTACGCTCACCGTACCCATGGCCAATGCCCGTTCAGATCTCAATACCAAAGGATTTCAGCTTGTTGTAAAGCGTCTTGCGGTCGATGTTGAGCATCTCGGCCGTCCGTGATTTGTTGAAGCCATTCCGCTCCAGCGCCTTCAAGATGGCCTGCTTTTCCGCGGAATGGGAGATTCCTTTCAGCCCATCTGCAGACATGGTATCCACCGAAACGCGCTCCTGCGCACGAGGCGCAGGCATGCCACTGATGACCTCTGCGGGAAGTCCGTTCATTTGGATCAAGGGGGTGGTAGTGAGCAGCACCGCACGTTTCACCACGTTGCCCAGCTCACGCAGGTTACCCGGCCAGGAATGCGCTTTGATCCGTGCCTCCACAGCCTCCTCGAAGCCCTCCACCGATTTGTCCAGTTGCTTGTTGGCCTTCTCAAGGAAGTACCGCGCGAATACCATAATGTCCTCCGGACGGTCACGCAAGGGAAGCAAGGCCAAGCTGAATTCATTGATCCGGTGCAACAGGTCCTCTCGAAAACGACCCTCCGCCACGGCCGTGCGCAGGTCCTCATTCGTAGCCGCAAGTACCCGTACATCCACCATGATATCCTTCTCGTCCCCTACCCGCTTGATGCGTCGCTCTTGGAGCACACGCAGGAGCTTCACTTGGTTCTCATAGGTCAAGTTTCCGATCTCGTCCAGGAACAAGGTGCCTCCGTTTGCCTGTTCGAAGCTGCCGCGCTTGTCGCTGACGGCACCGGTGAAGGCCCCTTTTACATGACCGAAAAGCTCGCTTCCCGCGAGGTCCTTGGGCAATGCACCACAATCCACCGCAACGAAGACGTTCGCAGCCCGCTTGCTTTGCCGGTGGATCTCCTTGGCGACGAATTCCTTGCCGGTGCCGGTATCGCCTGTGATCATCACGGTCATGTCCGTGGGAGCTACCAGCGTGATATGCGCTGCCAGGCCGGCGGCATGCGCGCCATTGCCTTGGACGTAATCCGATGGTTCTTCCTTTGTTGCTGCTGACCGGGTCCTAGCGCTATCGGATTTAGCGGGGCCCTCATCAGCTAAGGCCTCCTTGATGCGCATGAGGATCTCGTCCGGATAGAGGGGTTTACCCACATAGTCAAAGGCACCTTTGCGCATAAGGTCCACGGCGGTGCGGACATCGGAGTAGCCGGTGATGATGATCACTGCGGTCTCCCGTGAAATGCCCTTGATATGCTGGAGCATTTCCGCGCTATCGGTATCCGGAAGGCGGTGGTCACACAGGACCAGGTCATAACGCTTCTGTTTCAAAAGCTCCTTCGCCGTTGACCCCCGCTGTGCGGAATCGACAGTGTAGCCCTGCTTCGTGAGAAAGCGTGTGAGCAAGGTGCAGATATCGGCATCGTCATCAATAACGAGCAAGTTGGATTTCGCCATAGGGTTTGTGGACGGGGTGATTTCACGCTGTGAGGCCAAGCGAGCGCAGGCCGTCTAAGATACTGCCCTTGTCAAAGGGTTTGGCAATAAAAAGATCGGCTCCGCGATCTTTCGCATTTTTCTGCTCATTGTCCACCGCGCTGATCGCGATCACCTGCACTTCCGGTTGGGCTTCTCTGATCTCAGGGATCAGTTGATAACCCAAGCCATCCGGCAAGTGGATATCCAAGAACACCGCTTGGTATACCCCAACATCCAATTGCGCTCGACCCTCTGCCATGGAGTGGGCGATATCACATTCAATACCCACCCGGCGCAACATGTTCTTTAACAGAAAGCAGATCTCTGTCTCATCATCGATCAACAGGACATTCATCGGAAATCGGAGGTCTTCATATAAGGACAACGTGTGATGAGCAAATAACGGACCCGTTACCAAATGGCATGAGCAGCATCCGTAATGCGTGGAGTATCCACCACCATTTGGGCAAAATATTCCCCGGATCCGAGTGCCGATCCTTCTCAGGTCCGGCGAAAAGTGAGGTCCTTTTCGACTACCAAGCTGGACCAGCGCAACGTACCTTTGGGGGTTGCCATTCCACACATCGAATGGATGGAGGTTCTGCATGGATCATGTTCAATTTTCAAGCCGTTGGTGTCAGAAGCCGGGTTCGTCCACATCCATGCGATGTACTTCATATCGGAATGATCAGATAACCTACTGTTCATCAACAAGATAAGACAAATGTTCCACGTGGAACAGCGATAAATGATGGAAGGATACGACATTGTCGTGGTGGGAGGAGGCCATGCCGGTTGCGAAGCTGCGGCTGCTGCGGCCAATATGGGCAGTTCGGTGCTGTTGGTCACCATGAACATGGGTGTGATCGCCCAAATGAGCTGCAACCCAGCCATGGGCGGCGTGGGTAAAGGCCAGATCGTCCGTGAGATCGACGCCTTGGGGGGCTATTCCGGCATTATCAGCGATATCAGCACTGTGCAGTTCCGCATGCTCAACCGTAGCAAAGGACCTGCTATGTGGAGCCCTCGCACACAGAACGATCGCGAGCTGTTTGCACACAGCTGGCGCAAGCAGCTCGAGGAAATTCCGAATGTGCATTTCCGCCAAGACACCGTTATAGGGCTGATCACTGAAACGGACAGCGCAGGAAAGGCCCACGTAACCGGTGTGCAAACCGGAATTGGAAGCACCATTCACTGCCGCGCCGTTGTGCTCACCAATGGTACTTTCCTTGGCGCAGTGATGCACATCGGCGAGAAACAATTCGGTGGTGGCCGATCTGGTGAAAAAGCCGCATATGGCATCACCGAGCAACTTGCCGGATTAGGTTTCGAGTCGGGACGGATGAAGACCGGTACTCCTCCGCGCGTGGATGGCAGAAGCATTGATTATTCCAAACTCCAGGAACAACCCGGAGATGAGCAACCTGCGAAGTTCAGTTTTTCCGAACACACCCGACCAGCAACCAAACAACTGAGTTGCTGGATCACATACACCTCTCCCGAGGTTCATGATATTCTCCGGACCGGCTTCGATAGCAGCCCAATGTTCAGTGGCAGGATCCAAGGGATCGGACCACGGTACTGCCCGAGCATCGAAGATAAGATCGATCGCTTTGCCGATAAGGATAGCCACCAGATCTTTGTTGAACCAGAGGGTTGGAATACTGTGGAGACCTACATCAATGGGTTCAGTACCAGCCTCCCGGAAGAGGTGCAAACGGCTGCCCTGCGCAAACTACCAGGCTTTTCCGAAGCTCACATATTCCGACCTGGCTATGCCGTGGAATACGACTACTTCCCTCCTACCCAAGTCCAACATACGCTGGAAACAAAACTGGTGGATGGACTGTACTTCGCCGGTCAGATCAACGGCACTACCGGTTATGAAGAAGCCGCTTGCCAAGGTCTTATGGCCGGCATCAATGCGCATCTGAAGCTCTCTAATAATGCTCCACTCATCCTACGTAGGGACGAAGCCTATATCGGCGTCCTGATCGATGACCTCATCACCAAGGGGACAGAAGAGCCTTACCGCATGTTTACCAGTCGTGCGGAATACCGGATCCTGCTGCGGCAGGATAACGCGGACCTTCGACTTACCCCACTCTCGCATTCAATCGGACTTGCAGATGATGCACGTATGCGCCGGACGGAGCTGAAGGCCGCTCACACCACCGAGCTACTGAGCGCCCTGAAAGCGGAAAGCGCGGATCCCGAAACGGCAAATCCGGTGATCGTTCCACGTGGAACAGACCCCTTGAAACAGAAGGTGAAATTCCATAACCTGCTTCTTAGGCCGCAGCTGAACTTTGCCGATATCGAACCGCTCTCACCTGTACTCACTTCGCTTACTCAAACATTCGGCGCCCTCCGCGATGAGGTCGTGGAGCAGACCGAGATCAAAGCAAAGTACGAAGGCTATATTGAGAAGGAACGGAATATGGCCGATCGACTTTCCCGCTTGGAAGATGTGCCTCTCGGCACCGATATGCCTTATTCAAAACTCACCTCCTTATCCATGGAAGCTCGTCAAAAACTAGAAAAGATCCGTCCGAACACTCTTGGCCAAGCCTCTCGGATAAGCGGCATATCACCGGCGGATATTAGCGTGCTTATGGTATACCTCGGACGCTGAAACCATCGATCGTTCCACGTGGAACACACCATGGAAACTGTTGATCAATGCCCCATTTGCGGCTCGATGACGAGCAGCTTTGCGCTGTCCGCCAAGGACCATACTGTGAGCCACGAAGATTATACCATTCGCAAGTGCGACTCCTGCGGGTTTCATTTCACATCGCCGCGACCGAATCAGGACCAGATCGGGAAATACTATCTCTCTGAGGATTATATCTCCCATGCCGCGAAGGCTACCAGTCTGAAGGACCGGGTCTATCATACGGTCCGACGACGCGCTATCCGTGGAAAACACAAACTGATCCAAAGGTACCACGGAACAGGAAGTGTGCTCGATATAGGATGCGGGACCGGAGATTTTCTCGCCTATCTGAAACAGCAAGGCTATGCCGCGCAAGGCGTAGAGGTGAGTGATCAAGCACGCAGTCTAGCTGAATTGAAAGGACTGCCTGTTGCGAACGAACTGGTGCACATTCCTGCGAAGAACCAGTTCAAAGTGGTCAGTCTATGGCATGTGCTGGAACATATGCCCGATCCACTTCACACATTGGGATTGATCCATGCTCGATCTGCGGATGATGCCCTACTGATCATTGCGGTCCCGGATCGTTCCAGCTGGGACTGCGATCACTACGGTGCTCTTTGGGCGGCTTGGGATGTGCCCCGCCATCTCCTGCACTTTAGGCGTAAAGACATGCGCCAACTACTTACACGATCAGGCTTTGAACTGATCGAATCCAGGAATATGTGGTTCGATGCTCCATATGTCTCCATGCTCAGTGAACAGTACTGCGGTGCCGGACCCATGAGGGCGTTGATCAAAGGTGCCATAACCGGCTTGTGGTCGAACTTGATCGCTTGGGCCTCAAATAGCCCTACTTCGAGTACATTGTTCTTGGCTAGAAAAGCAAAAACCCCCAGAGGGGCTTAAATTCGCGATTTGCAAGGATTTGATATCATTTTGGAATCTCCACTATCAATCAAGGGCGATAGCCTCGCAAACGCTAAATATGGAGATCGATATATATTGTTGATTATCAGGTACTTATACTCAACATGCCAAGGCAGCATGAAAATGAGCTCAATATTCTCCTTTGTGTTCCAGCGCCGATCAAATTCTGGAAAACCGGATCGTCCTCGCCCCTGAAGTTATGACCAAGGTATGGCACGAAGCTTCTTGTGAACCGACATCCATAAGGGTACCTTTGCAGCCCGAAATAAAGCCCCCGGAACATGAGCACCCTGACATCCCCATCACGCATCGCCGACCTATTGAAACAGTGGAATATTACTGAAGATCATTCAGGAGTTTCAACCGGTAAGCAATGGATGAAAGGAGAAGGCGATCGCCTCGTCTCCAAGTCACCTGTGGACGATGTGGAGATCGGGACTGTTCGTGGTGCTTCCCGCGCTGAATATGATAAAGCAGTAAGTAAGGCACGGTCCGCATTCCTTGAATGGCGCACATGGCCCGCACCGAAGCGCGGCGAGGTGGTACGGCAGTTCGGCGAGGAACTGCGCAAGCACAAGGCCGACCTAGGGAAACTGGTGAGCTATGAGATGGGCAAGAGCTATCAGGAAGGTCTGGGCGAAGTCCAGGAAATGATCGACATCTGCGACTTTGCAGTAGGTCTATCCCGTCAACTCCATGGCCTCACCATGCACAGCGAACGTCCGGAGCACCGGATGTACGAGCAGTGGCATTCCATTGGACCGGTCGGGATCATCACGGCATTCAACTTTCCCGTGGCCGTTTGGGCGTGGAATACCGCCCTGGCATGGGTTTGCGGCGATGTCGCCATTTGGAAGCCCAGCGAAAAGGTCCCCTTCTGCAGCTTGGCCTGCCAAGCCATCATCACCGAGGTATTGGAGCGTAATAACGCTCCGGAGGGCGTGAGTGTGATCGTCAACGGTGGCCGGGAAGTAGGGGAGTGGCTTGCAAAAGATGAGCGCATTCCGATGGTGAGCGCCACAGGTAGTACCCGCATGGGGAAGGCCGTTGGTGCAGCTGTTGGGCAGCGCCTCGGCCGTTCATTGCTCGAGCTCGGTGGCAACAACGCCATCATCATTTCTGATAAGGCAGACCTGGACATCGCCATGCATGCTTCGCTCTTCGGAGCTGTGGGAACGGCAGGTCAGCGTTGTACATCAACGCGCAGGCTTATCATCCACGATACCGTTTTCCCGGTATTCACCCAGAAGCTGGTAAGTGCGTATGGCCAGCTCCGTATCGGTGATCCGCTGGATGAGAACAAACATGTGGGTCCTTTGATCGATAAGGACGCTGTGGATATGTACCTGAAGGCCTTGGATGACGCAAAGAAGCAGGGTGGCAAGATCCTCGTTGAAGGAGGCGTGGTAACCGGCAAGGAATTCCAGAGCGGGTGCTACGTGAAGCCGGCCATTGTGGAGGTGACCCCGGATATGCCGATCGTGCAACAGGAGACCTTTGCACCCATTTTGTATGTGATGCGCTATAGCGGTGATGTTACCGCCGCGATCGCCATCCAGAACAATGTAAAGCAGGGGCTTTCCTCCTCCTTAATGACCACCGATATGCGCGAAATGGAGCGTTTCCTGAGTGTGACCGGTAGTGATTGCGGTATCGCGAACGTGAACATCGGTACCAGCGGGGCCGAGATCGGTGGCGCTTTCGGTGGCGAGAAGGAGACCGGCGGAGGTCGTGAAAGTGGTTCAGATGCCTGGAAAGCTTATATGCGCCGGCAGACGAATACGATCAACTACGGTACAACCGTACCACTGGCACAAGGGATCAAGTTCGACCTATAGGTCCGCGCCATTCCGACGCGGTTCTGGCAATCGAGCATTGGATGCTTCCTTTAAACGAACAGACTCAACTGTGCCGCTGAGTATTGTGGGGCCTTTAAGGAATTCAAGCCTCATACAAATCATTCCGCCTTATCAGGTGCTTGGTCGTTACGTTTGCGCCCTTCATTGCTCCGGATGACCAATTCACCGATCTTGTGCCTGTTGTTTCTCCTCTTGATTGCTGCGTGCCAGCAACCGGAAAGATCCGTTGTAACGGATCAGTTGGCTGTCGGTCCGTGGCAAATGGTCTTGGACCTGGATACCACCGGGGCCAATGTGGACCTTCCTTTCCAATTCGACCTGAAGCGTGCCGGTGATGCATGGCACTTAGTGATCCACAATCAGGACGAAGCCATCCAAGTGGATTCGGTGGTGATAGCAGGGGACAGCATCCTGATCCGCATGCCCTTCTTCGATAGCGAGTTCCGAGGCACGATCCTCAACCCCAAGGAGATCCAAGGGCTTTGGTACAACCTGTACAAGGGACCCCGATATTCCATTCCATTCAAGGCCACAGCAGGTGCTATGCCTCGCTTCGCGCATGCCGCCACCGCAACGGCAACGGATATCTCCGGGGATTGGGAAGTACACTTCACCGATGGCGAGGACGATGAACCCGCCATCGGGATCTTTGCTGTGGAAAATGGATATGTAAAGGGTTCCTTCGCCACGGAGACCGGCGATCTGCGATTCCTGGAAGGAATAACCACCCGGGATTCGCTATTTCTTTCTTCATTCAATGGGTCCCAGGCCTTTCTCTTTCGAGCTGCGATCCACCCGGACAGCATCCTAGGTGAATTCCGGAGCGGGATCCACTGGAAGCAAGCATGGTATGCCATACGCAACCCCGCTTTCGCACTATCTGATGATGAAACCCTGACCAAGCTGGATACCAACTACCCCGTGGACTTTGCCTTCCCTGACCAAGATGGTGAAATACGGGCCATGACCGATGACAAGTACAAGGGCAAGGTGATGGTGGTGGAGATCATGGGGACCTGGTGCCCGAACTGCCTTGACGAGGCACGGATGCTCCACGAGTTTCAGGAAAAATACGCGGGGCAAGGGTTACAGACCGTCGCACTCTCCTTTGAGCGCTATCCGGACAGTACCTCGGCGTTCCGTGCCATCCGTCAATTCCGGGATAGATTGGGGATCAACTACGATATGCTGTATGCAGGCATGGCACATCGGGACACCGTAGTAACCAAGCTCCCGTTCATAAGTCAATTGAAGAGCTATCCCACTACACTGTTGATCGGTCGCGATGGTACGGTCCGGCGCGTCATTACTGGTATTTATGGGCCCGGTACCGGAGCACGCTACCACCGCTTTAAGGACCGTATGGAGAACTCCATCGTGGAACTGCTACGCGAACCCGTGCAAGGTTGATCACTCGTTCTTTGGTGTGGATCGGTCCACTTTTGGCCGATCATCCCGGTTGGCCACTTCCCATGCCGAGTGGAACACCAGCAATGCCCGTTCCCGGAGCAGGTCAAAGCGGATCTTGTCCACCTCATCGTAAGGACCGTGGTAGTCCTCATGAACGCCATTGAAGAAGAAGGCGATGGGGATGCCGTGCTTAGCGAAATTGTAATGATCACTCCGGAAGTAAAAGCGATTGGGATCACTGTCCGCATCGAAAGTGTAGTCCAGGTCCAACCGGGTATACAGGGCATTTTGCTCCTCTATTAGCTGGCCCAGTTCATTACTGATCCGCTTACTGCCGATCACGTATACGTACGATGAACTATCTCCGTATACCGTATCCACTCGGCCGATCATATCGATGTTCAGATCCGCTACCGTACCGTCCAATGGAAAAACAGGGTGATCGGTGTACCACTGGGAACCCAGCAGTCCTTTTTCCTCCCCGCTCACGGTCATAAAAAGCAAGCTTCTCCGCGGCCCGTGCCCTTCGGCCTTCGCCTTGGCAAAAGCACGCGCCATGGCCATTACGGCCACCGTGCCGGAACCATCATCGTCGGCACCATTATGCACTTCTCCATCGATCACTCCAATATGGTCATAGTGTGCGGTCACCACCACAAGTTCATCCTTCAGGTCGCTTCCTTCCACATAGCCCAATACGTTCTCTCCGGTCAGTCGCTCGCTCAAGGATCTGTACGTGAACTTGATCGGCACTTTCACCATCACCCTTTTCCTGCTCGCTGTCTTCAGAGCCTTCTTCATGCTGAGGTGCGCATGGTCCAGTATGTCCTGTGCCAGTTCCGGGGTGATCACCACGATCTGCAGCCCACTCGGTTTTTCCTTCGCGCCGGGCTCATCCAAACGCATACGGCGCTGGTTCACCAGTGGTCCGTATCCTGCCATCAGCGAACGCGCACTATCATTCACCAGTAGCAGTACTTCCGTGCCGGTTCCGGCGAGTGTACTCGCCAAGGACTTCAGATCATTGAACGAGCTGGTGTTTCCATGCCCATCGTCCAACATCATTACCACCTTGCTTGCCCCGCCGAGGCGAGTGCCACCTGCGGTCACCGGTGTTATCACCATCACTTCAGGGGCATCCAGTCCGTGCCGGACATTCTCATTGAAGTAAAAATAGTCCTCCAGGAAATTCCACTCCCGGTCATCCACTTTCAACCCTAATCCACCGATCTTGGATAGTACCAGTGGGAATTGCTGCCGATAGCCGTCGGCCATCATGCCTTTTTCCTGCGCATGTGGTACAGGTGGGATGCCATAGCTCCTGAATTGGTCCACGATGTAGGCAGCTGCCATTTTCTCACCCTTCATCCCTGCCTCCCGCCCTTCATATTCATCGCTGGCGAGTATGGTGAGATGGGTGCGCAACTCAGATTCGGTGATGGTGGCGGCATAGCGCATGGCCACGCTGTCCACTTGGCCAAAAACCGGCAGCAGCAAGCTGAGCAATATGCTCAAGAAAAACATTCTTGACATGATCTTGATCACAACGTTTAAGGCCTATCCCTCGATGGCGGAAACACGGCGCTGGTGGCGGCCTCCCTCGAAATCGGTGGTCAGGAAAGCTTCGGTGATGGCCACTGCTTCCTCCACGGAAATGAAGCGCGCAGGCAACGCCAGTATGTTCGCATCGTTATGCTGCCGCGCCAACTGGGCTATCTCAACGTTCCAAGCCAGTGCCGAACGTGCTCCTTGATGCTTGTTCGCGGTGATGTTCACCCCGTTACCACTTCCACAGATCACGATGCCCAAGTCAACCGTTCCAGCAACCACCGCTCCTGCCACGGCATGGGCATAGTCCGGGTAATCGGTACTTTCCTCACTGGAAGTGCCTTTATCCTCCACGGTGCGGCCACTACCTCGAAGATGCTCCACGAGTTGTTCCTTCAACCTGTAACCCGCATGATCACTGCCTATTGCGATACGCATGGCCCAAAGATAATGGAGCTGTCAAGGATCCAACATTCAACCTGTTGATAAGCGAGTTATCCCGTGTACAACTATCCATGGATTTTTTCGCCTTTATCCGATCCTGTGCTGCATATACGGATCTTCGATCAAAGCAAGGACCGATCATCAAAAACTACACACATCGATCCAACGATCGAAGGGCTCCCTGCAACCACCGGAACCATGAACATTTGGCTTTCCGTCCGTTATACACGATCGTTGACGCTTCACCGTTACTTCCGCATCTACCACCGTTCCCCGATGTTCCTGGATCATCCCGTCTTGTTCATGGACTGTTGAATACTTTTGGAAAGTGAGAATGACAAGCCTTGGCCACTCCGATCGTCAACACGATCAACAGCCCTTACTATATCATCATCTTCTTTTAAAAGAAGTATTAATGATACTGATGTGTGTATTGTGGTTGGGGGTAAGTGCACAAGGTGAGGAGGGGTTCAAGCAGTACTTTTACCCCGATGGAAAGGTCAGCAGCGAAGGGTACTTGGTGGATGGTAAACCCGAGGGGCCTTGGAAAACATTTTATGAGAACGGGGTACTTAAAAGTGAAGGCAACAGGGTAGGATCCGAGTTGGATGGTACATGGTCGTTCTACGATCCCGCAGGTGATCTTTCAAGTACTATCGAATACAGCAACGGCTTGAAGAATGGCCCACTGCGGAAGTATGAGGCAGATAGCCTTTTAGTGAGTGAGGAGAGCTATAAGCAAGGTGTGAAGGATGGCCCCAGCACCACCTACTTTCCCGATGGGAAAATAGAGACAGTGGTGATCTACAAGAATGGTAAGGAGGAAGGAAAGGCCTATGAGTATGCAGAGGATGGAAGACCCATTACCATCACGGATTGGCGCAGTGGTGTACTACAGCGCAGGCAAGCGATCAATCGGTATGATGCACGGCAGCTCAGGCAAGGTCCTTGGCAAGGGTACTATCCGGGTGGTTCATTGAAATGGGAAGGACGCTTTGTGGACGATAAGCGCCAAGGAATCTTCAAGGAATATGATAAGCAGGGTAACCTGAAGGAGTTGGCCAAATACGACCAGGACGAGATATTGCCCGATGCTGCGGAAACCACGTTGTTGGACATCAGGAACAGCTACCATCCGAACGGGACCGTGGCCAGTATAGGCAGCTATACCAAGGATGGAAAGAAGGAAGGATTGTTCCGACGGTTCGATGAGAACGGCAGACCTACGGACGCCTCGATCTATCGGAATAATGCATTGATCGGTAGTGGTGGTGTAAGTGAGGCTGGCGCGATGAACGGGCCTTGGACCGAATATTATACCTCGGGTGAAAAGCGCGCGGAAGGGAGCTATACGGATGGCAAGAAGGACGGACCCTGGACCTTTTTTCACAAAGGTGGGGAAGTGGAGCAGAAGGGAAA
Source organism: Flavobacteriales bacterium (assembly GCA_019638085.1). GTDB lineage: Bacteria > Bacteroidota > Bacteroidia > Flavobacteriales_F > PHOS-HE28 > PHOS-HE28. The sequence continues at coordinate 19,268 of JAHBUL010000001.1, forward strand.
TTATCGGGACGGGCTTCCGCAAGGAAATTGGAGGTGGTTCTATCGTACAGGAGAATTGCACCGGGAGGAGAATTATCGCCGAGGTAAAGAGGAAGGGGCTTCCGTGGAGTACGAGAGGGATGGCTCAGTGATCGTTCAAGGAGAATACATCGATGGGCTGAAGGATGGTGAATGGGTGTACCACGTGGGCGGGCATACCGAAAAGGGCGCGTATAGGGACGGACTGCGCGATGGGCCTTGGGTCAGCCAATACGATAACGGGAAGCGGCACTTTACAGGTGACTTTGTAGCGGGCGAGCGTAATGGGCGGCATCGGTGGTATTGGCCGAACGGACGTCTCAAATTGGATGGGCGATATACAGCAGGCCTTGAGCAGGGGGATTTCAATTATTTCAACGAGGATGGAACGCTATTGCTCACCATTCGTTACAAGGATGGAATGGAAATGCGGATCGACAATGAAAAGCTACCTCCGCCATATGAACCGTCCGGTATTGCTCCGTGAAGTAACTACACATGGATTTTTATGTTAGGGATGAATGCATATTGAAAGCAGTGGAGACCCTGGACTTGACACGACCGATATGGATCGCGCACGGCTGTATGACGATCTTCTCGGAGGTGAACTGCTGGGATTGTTCCGGACCAGCCTAACGGGTCGCTTACTGGATTGTAATCAGGCCTTGGCCCATCTCTTGGGTTACAATTCCATTGAAGAACTGAAGAAAGTTCCTGTGGAAGGCCTCTATTTCGATCTTGCGGAACGACAGGAATTCATTGAGCAGCTCTTGGAGAAGAAAAGACTGAACAATTATGAATTACTGCTGAAGCATCGCAATGGCCGATCGGTCCACGTACTGGAGAATGTGATCCTTCGGGAAGCACCTGGTAGGGCTTCGGTAATGGAAGGGGTATTGATCGATATCACAGCCGTGCGGCAATCCGAATTGGAGCAGCGGGTGCTGGCCAATAATTACAGGCAGCTCACCGAGCACATGAAGGACGGCATCGTGCTGGTGCAGCAAGGAAAAGTGGTCTATACCAATCGAGCGGCCGAATCACTGCTGGCATTAATTCCATCCTCCAACGTTCAATTCCTTGACCTGATCGAAGATCGGGACATTGCCATTGTGAAGGACCTGCTTCGCAGGGCGGAGGCTGGCGAGGAAGTAGAAACGGACCGGGTGCATTTTCAAGTGGCCGGCCAAGCGTCGCGCCCCTTGCTGTTGAACGGAACGGCTAGCTGGCACATGAATGCCGCAGCGATACAACTCACCTTGCATGACGGGGAAGCGCAACGGAACCTGATGCAGGAGCGCTTGCGCGCTACCATGGCGGAGGAAATGAACGCGGTGCTGCGTAAGGAGATCGATGAGCACCAACGCACACAGGAAGCCTTGGTGAAGAGCCGAAGAATGTCCAAGAGCTTGATCGATAGCTCGTTGGATATGATCGTGGCGGTGGATCCCAATGGAAGTATCACGGAATTCAATCCAGCGGCTGTCATCAAGTTCGGGTACGAGGTGGAAGAAGTGGTCGGGAAGTCTTCACGGATACTGTACAAGGATCAACAGGAGTTCGAACGTGTACAACAAGAAATGGCCCGGTACGGAGCCTATGCCGGCGAGGTGCAGAACATCACCAAAGAGGGGAAAGTGTTCGTCAGTTTTATAGCGGCTTCGCGCTTGTTCGATGAGGATGGCCAAGCACTGGGAAGCATGGGGGTAAGTCGGGATGTTACCCAGGCCAAACGTGATCGTGAAGCACTTCGGCTGAGTGAGGAACGGTACAGGGACCTGGTGGATAATGCAACCGACCTGATCCATAGTGTGGATGCCGAAGGCAGGATCCTCTTCACCAACACCGCATGGAAACAAACGCTTGGATATAACGAGGAGGACCTGGCCCACATGCATGTTTTTGATCTGATCGCTCCCGATCAACGCGAAGCCGCACGGCAGTGGTTGAAGCAGGATCCAGAGAACATGGATCCAAACCCTTGGCGCTCCATTTTTATTACCAAGGACGGGCGGGAATTGTTGCTGGAAGGAACTTCCACCGTTCGCAAAGAAGAAGGCCGGGCCATAGCCGTCCGAAGCATCTTCCGGGACATCACCGCTGCCCATGCGGCGCAGGAGCAGTTGCTGAAACATGCTGCCAAGGAAAAGGCCTTGTTCGAGGCGAGCGAGCATATTTTCTGGACCGTGGATCGACGGATCGCACTCACCAGCTTCAACCAAGGATACCAGAACATGGTGAAGCGCCTCCATGGTACGACCCCTCGGATCAATCTTGATCCACTTTCCCCCCGTGAACTCTTTGCTCCACGGGAGTACCATGATTTCTGGCAGGCCAAGTACGAAGAGGTGTTCAAAGGAGAGACCGTGCGTTTCGAGACCGATCTGATCGATGTGAATGGCCAACGGGTTTGTAACATGATATACCTGAGTCCCGTGCTGGACGCCGATGGAAATGTGGAGGAGGCGTTCGGTATAGCGATCGAGGTGACTGCCGAACGGGTCGCAGAGGCCAAGGTCCAGGAGCAGGCCGCTCGACTGAACGCCATCTTCGAGAGCAGTGCGAACATGATGATCTGGTCACTTGATACCGATTATCGGATCACCGCCTGTAATAAGCACTTCCAAGAGGTGGTGAAACAAAGCTTGGACCTTGAACTGGATGTGGGCGATAATATGCGCGAGCGTGTGCGGGAATCGGTCCCGGCTGAGGTGGATTTACTCTGGGTTGAACAGTTCAATGCGCTGCTCGCCGGAAAAGCACAGCATGAAGAGTTGCGTTTCGAACGACCGGACGGAGTGATCTGGATCGAAGCGTACATGAGCCCGATCATTACGGATGGCGAGATCACCGGAGCGAGTTGCCTGGCCCACGACATTACGGAGAAGAAAAGAGCTGAGCAGGAGATGAGGGCGAGCCTCCAAGAAAAAGAAGTCCTCTTGAAAGAGGTACACCACAGGGTGAAGAACAACCTGCAGATCATCAGCAGCATCTTCAGCCTGCAGCGCGACCATGTGGGCGGGGATCCACGATCGATCAGCCTTTTGCACGAAAGCCAGGATCGCATCCGGAGCATGTCGTTCATCCACGAAAGCCTGTACCAGAACACCAACTTCACCCAAGTGGATTTCGCCCAGTACATCGAGGGCCTATGCAGCAACCTGGTGATGAGCTATTCGCTTTCCGGCCGGGTGCTGCTACAGACCGACCTGGTGCCCTTGATGCTGGATCTGGATAAGGCCATCCCCTGTGGCCTCGTGCTGAACGAGTTGATCAGCAACGCACTGAAGCATGCCTTCACCGATGGTCGTAAGGGAGTGATCAATATCGATCTACTACAAGAGAATGAGCGTGTGCGGATAAGGGTGGTGGATGATGGACAGGGCTTCCCGAAGGACTACGATGAAGAACGTGACCGGGGGTTGGGTATGGAGTTGGTGGAGCTACTGATGAACCAACTGGATGGAAACGTGGAGCGAGTGAGCCGAGCGGGCGAGCAAGGGACCACGTATTTGATTACTTTTGAACGTTCCTGAGAATAAGCCATGGCGCAGACCACTGTACTGGTAGTTGAGGATGAGAGCATCGTCAGCAAAGACATTCAGCAAAGCCTGAAGAAATTGGGCTATCATGTGGTGGGCGCTGCCTCCACGGGTGAGAACGCCGTTGCATTGGCCTTGGAGGCCAAGCCGGACATCATTCTCATGGATATCATGCTGAAGGGTGAGATGAACGGTATTGAGGCGGCAACCCGCATCCGTACCGAGGCCAACATCCCCGTGATATTCCTGACCGCCTATGCCGATGAAAGTACCCTGACCAAGGCCAAGGTGACACAGCCATATGGCTACATCATCAAGCCATTCAAGGAGATCGATATCCACACATCGATCGAAATGGCCCTCTACAAGCACAAAAAAGAGGCCGAGGTACTGAAGGAACGTGACCTCCTCTTCAACCTTGTGGAAGGCCAGAGCGGAAACAAGGATATTCTGTTCGTGAAGAGCAACAGCCGTATGGTGAAGCTCCGTACCAGCGACATTTATTATATCGAGGCGCTGAAGGACTACGTGGTGATCAATACCCTGAACACCCGCTACACCATCCACAGCACAATGAAGGATATCGAGGCCAAACTGCCCGACCCTGACTTCTTGCGCGTCCATCGCTCCTTCATTGTCCGGATCGATAAGATCACCGCCATCGAACAGCCCAATCTGATCCTGGAGAATGACAAAAAGATCATTCCGATAGGCGGCAGCTACAAGGATGAGCTGGCGAAGCGATTGAACTTGGTGTGAGAGTTAGGGCCATAGCGCATGCCTTTGGCCGCCACGGGCGCTGAGAATGGCGGATTGCATACGGGTCGTTGGTTTGTAGCTCCGGTTGGGCCTGGTCCAGAGAAGGAACTACCGTCGTTTCCCGCCTTTTCCCTTTGAATTCCCACTACTTTTTCTTCCCTTTTTTGCGCCGGTACCTTTGGGGCTGCGGAAGCCGTTCCGTGCTTTGCCTTTGCTTGCGGCAGGGTAGGGGCGGGTCTCATCCCACTGGCCACGGCTGGATCGTTCGGGTGGTGGGGTCGCCGAGCCTTCATCCACCAAAGAGAAGTCGATCACGCGCTTTTCCATATCCACCCCGCGCACCATTACCTCCAGCTCATCGCCCAAGCTGAAACGTCTACTCGTGCGCTGCCCGATCACGGAATAGCTCTCCTGGTCGAATTTGTAATGATCGCCGGGAAGGTCTCGCAAGCTGATCATGCCCTCGCACTTGTTCTCGATCACCTCCACATACATGCCCCATGAGGTAAGGCCGCTTACTATCCCAGCGAAGGTCTGTCCCACTCGGGCAAGCATGTATTCCGCCTGCTTGAACTTGATGCTGGCCCGTTCCGCATCCGCAGCGCGTTTTTCCATAATGGAGCTATGGGCGCAACTGAGCTCCAGTGCATTTTTGTTCAGGGCCTTTCCGCCCGCCAGGTAATGAGCCATGGCCCGATGCACCATTAGGTCCGGGTAGCGACGGATGGGGCTGGTGAAATGCGTGTAATTATCGAAGGCCAGCCCGTAGTGGCCGATATTCTCCGTGCTGTAAATGGCCTTGCTCATGCTGCGGATGGTCACCTGCTTCAGGATGTTCTCCTCATCGGTGCCTTTGATCTCGCGCATCAGCTTGTTGATGGCCTTTGGAAGGTCTTCCGGGCGGCCGTCGGTTTTCAGGTTGTGCCCGAAGCTCTTGGCCAGTACACGCAGTTGCTGCACTTTTTCAGGATCAGGCAGGTCATGGATCCGGTACACGAAAGGCGGCGCACCACCCTTACGGCTGCTCACCCATGTGGCCACCCGTTTGTTCGCCAAAAGCATGAACTCCTCGATCAACCAATTGGCCGGACCCATCACCTTCTCATACACTTCGATCGGGCGCCCCTTTTCATCCAAGCGGAACTTCACTTCGTTGCCACCCACTTCCAACGCCCCGTTCTCCATGCGTTCGGTCCGCAGGATCTTCGAAATTTGATACAAGGCGAGCACCTCGCTCTGATACTCGTCCTTCCCGCCATCGATAATGGCCTGTGCGTCGGCATAGGCGAAACGCTTGTTGCTGCGCATGATGCTGCGGCCGAACCATTCGCCATGCAGCCGGGCCTTTTCATCCATTTCGAAGATGGCGCTGAAGCTCAGCTTATCCTCATCCGGGTTCAGCGAACACAGGTTGTTGCTCAAATGCTCCGGGAGCATGGGTACCACCCGATCCACGAGATAGACACTTGTGGCCCGGGCAGCAGCTTCTTGATCAATAACGCCGCCGGGCTGCACATAATGGCTCACGTCGGCAATGTGTATTCCTACCTCCCAGTTGCCATTCTCCAGCTTGCGCACGCTCAAGGCATCGTCCAGGTCCTTGGCATCGTCCGGGTCGATGGTGAGGGTGACCACCTGCCGCATATCACGCCGTTTGGCGATCTCCGCCTTTGAAGTTGCGGAAGTGATGGCCTCTGCGGCCTCTTCCACTTCCGCAGGAAATTCAGCAGGTAGATCGAATTCCGCCAAGATGGCGTGTATCTCCACTTCGTGCTCGCCTGCCTTGCCCAGGATCCGCACCACGTTGCAGCGGGGCGATTCCCTTGGATCGGTCCATTCGAGCATTTCCGCGATCACCTTTTCGCCTGCTTTTGCGCCATTGAGCCCGTCCGGCGGGATCAGGAAAGGGCGGTTCACTTTCTGGTCGTCCGCCTTCAGGATCATTTGCCCGCCCTGTTTTTCCACCTTTCCCACGTAGCGGGTGCGGCGGCGTTCCAGCACTTGGAGCACTTTCCCTTCCGGGCGGCCACGCCCCCGGTCGATGCGGATGAGCACGCGATCGCCATGCATCGCCGTGCCGATGGCATGCTCAGGTACGTACACATCATCGCCCCCCTCGCCCAAACGGGCATAGCCCGCACCACTGGCAATAATGTCCAAGTGGGCTTCCATACCTCCGCTTTTTGCGCTACTGCGGGTTGGAGTGCTGGTTGCCACATACCGGCCTCGGGGGGCGCTTTCCGCTTTTCCTTTGGCGATAAGGCCTTGCAGGATGTTCTGCAAGGCATCCCGATCTCGTTTGTCCAGGCCCAGCTTCAACATCAATTGTTGGGCGGTGATACCGGAGCGACCAGCATCACGCAGCAAGGCCAATACGGCCGGCGCTGAAAGTCCATTCGGTTCGTGTACCCGGGTTTTTCTGCTCATGTGGGTGCGAAGGTGGGAAGAAATGGGAGTTAGCCTTTCAGGAACAGGATAGCATAGGCCCAGAAAGATCCCATTAACGATCGTTGATAACCGCCACTGTTTCATTACATTTGCGGCCCTTTTCGGGAGCTTCGGCTCCGGTAACCATGGACCATCACCCAAACGATAGCGCAAAGATCTTCGGTGGCACAGCCACCCGTGATCTGGCTGAACGCATCGCCACCGAGAGCGGACAGCGGTTGGGTGAAGTGACCGTGAGTCGCTTCAGCGACGGGGAATTCCAGCCCAGTTTCGAGGAGACCGTGCGAGGAAACGTCGTCTTCATAGTGCAGAGCACCATGCCACCGAGCGACAACCTATTTGAGTTGTTGTTGATGGTGGATGCTGCCAAACGGGCAAGTGCCCAGCGCATCGTTGCCGTTATTCCGTACTTCGGTTTTGCTCGTCAGGACCGCAAGGACAAGCCCCGTGTGAGCATTGGCGCCAAGCTGGTGGCCAACATGCTCACTGCTGCTGGCGTGGACCGCATCATGACCATGGACCTGCATGCGGATCAGATCCAAGGCTTTTTCGAAGTGCCCGTTGACCACCTTTTCGCCAGCAGTATTTTCCTGCCCCATATTCAGGGCCTGAAGCTCGATGACCTGATCATGGCCGCACCGGATACCGGAGGCACCAAGCGTGCCAATGCATACGCCAAACACTTGGGCGTGGACATGGCCATCTGTTACAAGCAGCGCAAAGTGGCCAACAAGGTGGACAGCATGACCGTTATCGGCGATGTTGCCGGAAAGAACGTGATCCTCTTGGATGATATGGTGGACACGGCCGGCACGTTGACCAAGGCCGCGGCCATGATGATGGAGCAAGGGGCCAAGAGCGTCCGCGCCATGTGTACCCATGCCGTGCTCAGTGGAGAAGCCTGTGAGCGGATCCAGAAAAGCGAGCTGACCGAACTCATTGTTACGGACACCATTCCTGTGGGAGCCGAGAAGCTCCAAGCATCACCCAAGATCAAGCAACTGTCAGTGGCACAGTTGTTCGCCGACGTGATCCAGCGCGTGCGGCACCACGAAAGCATAAGCAGCCACTTCATCATCGCATAACACCCCGTCGTCAAAATGAAAAACGTCGAACTCATCGGCATCAAGCGCGAAGCCAACGGTACCACCGGTGCCAAGGAGGTCCGCCGCAACAAGCAAGTCCCTTGCGTCCTCTACGGAGGCCAGGAAGTCATTCATTTCAGCGTGGATGAACGTGCGCTTAGCAAGATCGTGCATTCTCCCGTTGCACATCGCGTGGAACTGAACATCGATGGTGAAAAACGGGTGGCCTTGTTGCAGGACAAGCAGTTCCAACCGGTTACCGATGCCGTGATCCATGCCGACTTCATGGAAGTGATCGAAGGCAAGGAAGCCCGCTTGAGCATGACGGTCCGCCTGAAGGGCCAAAGTGCCGGTGTGCGCATGGGCGGAAAGCTGAACCAGAGCATGCGTAAGCTGCGTGTGAAGGGTAAGCCGGAAGCCATGCCCGAGGTGATCGAACTGGATATTTCCAAACTGGGCCTGGGTGAAAATATCCGGGTACGGGATATTCAATTTCCAGGCATCACTCTTTTGGAGAAGCCACATGACGTGATCGTAAGTGTGAAGATGGCCAAGAAGGCCGTGGAGACCACACCGGAAGCCGGTGCTCCTGCCGCTGCTGGCGCTGCCACTCCTACTGATGGGGCGGAGAAGGCCGAAGCTGCCAAGAAATAATACGGAGCAACGTGTGGTTCGGCCACACTTCGTTGTGTGAATTCAAAAGTACAAGCCCCGCTCGAAGCGGGGCTTGTACTTTCACTGCCCGCCCGATGCATGCGCCGGAACCGCGTACGCCTGGCGAGGTGAACCTCCTCATCCATGAAATACCTGATCGCAGGTTTGGGGAATCCCGGACCGGAATATGCGGAAACCCGGCATAACATCGGCTTCCAAGCACTGGACGCATTGGCCTCCACGTTCGAAACCCGCTTCGAACCGGGCCGATATGCGGATACGGCCCGCTTCAAGCACAAGGGACGCACCTTTGTATTGATCAAACCCCAAACCTTCATGAACCTCAGCGGCAAGGCGGTGCGCTACTGGCTGGATCAGGAAGGACTTGCTCCGGAGCACCTGATGGTGATCACGGATGACCTGGCCCTTCCCTTTGGAAAGGTTCGCCTGCGGGCCAGTGGGGGCGCTGGGGGCCACAACGGGCTGACCAGCATCATCGAATTGATCGGAACGGAAGCATTCCCACGGTTGCGTTTTGGTATCGGGAATGAGTTTGCACGTGGACGGCAAAGCGAATATGTGCTGGGAACATGGACCACGGAAGAGCGGGAGATCCTTGCTGACCGGATCGAACTGGTGGGCAAGGCTGTTCTTCAATTCGGATTCCTGGGGATCGCGCAAGCGATGAACAGCTTCAACAAGAGGTAAAAAGCCATTCTGACGGTGTTATCTTCACCCACATAATCCAAAGAGCACGCAACATGGTTTCGAAAAAAGTGGAGAACGCGCTGAATGCGCAAGTGGCAAAAGAGGCGATGAGCAGCCAGGTCTATTTGGCCATGGCCTCCTGGGCGGAGGTGCAGGGCTTGGAGGGTGTGGCTTCATTCCTGTACAAACACAGCGATGAGGAGCGGATGCACGCTCTGAAATTGATGCGCTACATCAATGAGCGTGGCGGCCACGCAGTGGTGCCGGCCTTGGCGAAGCCCCCGAAGGAAATGAAGGGGATCATGGACATCTTCAAAAGCATCCTACAGCAGGAAGTGGAGGTTAGCGGCGAGATCAATGGCATTGTGGACCTCTGTCTGCAAGAGAAGGATTACACCACGCACAATTTCATGCAGTGGTATGTAGCCGAGCAGATCGAAGAGGAGCGATTGGCCCGCACCATGCTCGATAAGCTCAACCTGATCGGGAACGACAAGGGGGGGCTATACCTGTTCGATAGGGACCTGAGCGGTTCTTCAGCCCTCTAAGCTGCTTGGAGCACATTATGTAGGTAACCCGGGCGTTCCCCGAAGATCGAAGGAACACGGCAGGTTCCCGTTGGGAAGCACGGAGCTATACACACCCCCCTGTGCATAGCCGGAAGTCCATGTGGCCAACACCCATGGCCAGTGGATCTACTTTGGCCGGACTTGAGGAATGCAGCGCCGCGCTTATCACCCCGCCGAGAGCACGAAAAGGAGCTTTCGAGAGCAACCTTTCGTGTTGTTCCTGGTGTCTGTACCGTTACTGATGGCAGCGGTCCTCTTCGGTGGTGCAACCCAGCGTGAGCCGGATAAGGATACCACGGCCATCATCCAAGCCAGCTACATCTATAATATTGCGAAGTTGGTGGAATGGAGGGAGCCAGCCATGCGCCAAGGCCCATTCGTGATCGGGGTATTGGGGAGTGATAATCTGTACCGGGAGTTGGTGAACAAGTATGCCACCCGGTCGATCGGGAAACAGCCCATTGAGGTGAGGAAACTTCCCGAAATGCCGGAAGTTGATCGGTGCCACATCCTATTTGTACCCTCGGCGGACAAAGACCTTCTTGCTGCGATCCTCAGGCAGGAGAACACACGATCCACCCTGATCATCACGGACTTTCCGGATGCCTTGGCCAATGGAGCTGTAGTGAACTTCATCCCGGCGAAGAATACCTTGAAATATGAGATCAGCCTCGTGAATGCCGAAAAGCATCGCATCGATGTGGGACTTACTTTAAGACAACTCGCAGACAAAGTGGTGGAATAAATGAAACGCGCCATTTCAATAGCTGTCTGCGCCCTCGCCATAGCGACCATGGCGGTCGCGCAGGGTGATCTCTTGGGCAAAGCCAACAAGAAATACCAAGAGGGCGACCTGAGAGAGGCCCAAACCCTCGTGGACCAAGCCATAAGGGATCCACAATTGGCGTCCGCGCCTGAAGTATGGGTATTGCGTGGATTCATCTACAAGGACCTGTACAATGGAGCCACTGGCGAGCAGGCCGCTATCCTACGCGATGAAGCATTGGCCAGTCTTTATACGGCCGTGACCAATGATAGCGCCCACCAGTATGACGAAAGCAGCATCCCGGCCTATTATTATCTGGCTCGCACCGTGTACAACGATGCAGTACGGGCGTTGAACGAACTGGAGCCTGACCAGGCCATCAGCCTCTACAGCAAGTATGGTGAAGCCCTCAGGCGTATGGCCCCTGACACGGTACTTACAGAGCGCAATGTGGAGTTCGACAATGCCCTGGGAACCGTATACGTGAAGCTCTTTGGAGAGGACCGGCAGGAGCTGAAATGGTATGATAAGGCTGTGGAAACTTACAAGCGCGTGCTGGCAGTGGACAGTTCCAACTACGGCGCCAACTACAACTTGGCCACCCTGTACTACAACCGTGGCGTCTACAATATCCAACGCATTTCGGCGGACAATGACATCCCCAGTATTCAGCAGATCCAGGAGGTGAGCCGCGAGTTCTTCACCTTGGCATTACCGTACATGCTGAAGGCCCACCGGATGAAACCGGAACGTACCGAAACGATCTTGGGCCTGGAGGGCATCCATTACAGCCTTCAGGATGAGGAGCAGAGCAGGCATTACCGCCACCTCTACGAAGAGCTCCAGCACGACGAGCGGAAGGAAAAAGACAATTGAACCCGACCATGCGGATCCGGATGACCATAGGGCGCCGCATCGGGATGGGCTTCGGCCTGTTCATATTCTTCGCCTTGGTGGTGGTGCTGCTCACCAACCGCACCATTGAGAACAGCCGCTCCATCAATGCGCAGATCAACAATGTGTACGGTCCATCCGTGGATGCGTTGGTCCGCTTGCGGAACCTGGTAGTGAATGCACGCACCTTGATCAAGCACTGGGCCTTGGTGGAAAGCATTCCTGATGCGCCCGAGAAAACCGCGCTGGTGAAGCTCACGGAGAACGACCTACCCGCGCTTCTGGACCGTATTGATACCCTCCAGGGTTCGTGGGACAAGGACGAGGTGGCATCCATGAGCAAGGCCTTCCACGATATGAAGGAGCTCTTCACCCTGCATGACAGCGTGAAGCGGATGCTCCCCACCTTCGAGAGCTATAAGGATCCGGTGGCCTACTTCAATGCGCGCGATCTGGCGGAGGAAGGCGGAGCCCTGGACCTGCAGACCGATAAAGTGCTGGCCGACCTGGATGGCCTGCTGGAAGAACAAGGCCGGAAGCGTGAGGCACTTCGGGATGGCATGCTACGGAGCTTCAATTCCCTGAAGTTCTTCGTGCTCTATCTGGGTACGGCCTTGGTGGTGATCGGATCCATAGTCGCCATCCTCTTGGTACGGGGGATCGTTAAGCCGGTGCGCCGGTTGCGCGGGATCCTGCTCCAGCTTGGGCGGGGCGTATTTCCCCGGGCACGTATTGCCACAGGCAATGATGAGATAGGTGACATGAGCATGGCCCTGACCGGTCTGGTGGAGGGGTTGAAGCGCACCACGGATTTTTCCCATGCCTTGGCTGCGGGCGACTTCAAGGCCGAATACCAGCCCCTGAGCAACGAAGACGTACTGGGCCATGCGCTGCTGATGATGCGCAAGGAACTTGGCGAACGTGAACGGGTGTTGGAGGAAAAAGTGAGGGAACGCACCGAGGAAATGGTGCGGCAGAAGGATGAAGTTGAACGCCAGAGCCGCAAAGTGGTGGAACTGTACAAGAATGTTACCGATAGCATCCGCTACGCCAAACGGTTACAGGAGTCCATCCTTCCCTTGGACGCCCGGATCAGCGAACTCCTTCCGGGCAGCTTCGTTTTCTACAGGCCCAAGGATATCGTGAGCGGCGACTTTTATTGGGTGGAACAGGTCGATGGTAAGACGGTCTTTGCAGCGGTGGATTGCACAGGCCACGGTGTGCCGGGTGCATTCATGAGCTTGGTGGGTCACAATGGACTCAACCAGGTGGTGAAGGAACGGGGTGTGACCACTCCTGCGGAAGTGCTGGACCAACTGAACAGGATCGCCTTCGATACGCTTCACAAGGACCGCGACCAGTACGTGCGCGACGGCATGGACATGGCCTTGTGTACCTTCCATCCCGACACCTTATTACTTGAGTTCGCAGGAGCCAATTGCCCCTTGTACGTGGTGCGGGATGGTGAAGTGCTGCAGTTCGCTTCCAACAAAATGCCCATCGGGGGCTTTGAGCTGAAGGAGAAGACCTTCCAAGGTCATGAGGTGCAATTGGAGAAGGGGGATGCGGTCTATGTATTCTCCGACGGCTATGCCGATCAGTTCGGAGGTCCTCGCGGGAAAAAGTTCCGCTATCGCCAGTTCCGTGAACTGCTAGTGAGGATCACGCTGGAAACCCCGGAACGCAAAAAGGCGATGTTGGTCGAGGCCTTCAACCAATGGAAGGGCACACAGGAGCAAGTGGATGATATCCTGGTGATGGGCATGCAGGTCTGAGCTGCGTGCTCCTTTAGCCATAAGGCATCCGGTACCTACTGGAAACTCCAGCCACCTCCGCCTGCCGATTCGCGCGGGTTCAACAACATCACCGGGATCATCGCCTCATTGGTAATGAGTTCCTGTTCGTAAGGCACGCCAAGCACACCAAAAATGTTCCCTCGGGCCAGGTTCATTATCGTGATCAGGTCGGCATCCACGCTCATGGCATGGTTGATCACTGCATCCACGAATTTGTTGCTGTCCACATCCGCGATGGTGGCCTCCAGCTCCACATTGCGTTCTCCGAAGTATTGCTTGGCAAAGCGGATGTTGTTCTCCAGCTGCTTCCGCAGGAACTCATCCGTTTCCCGCGGAGTGATCACATGCACTTTGCTGTCGAAGTAGCGTGCCATATCGGCCACCAAGGCCACCTTTTGGCGGGTTTCCTTTTGCAGGTCCATCGGCACCACGATGTTACTGTAACCGTTCTCCCGGATGTTTCGCTCTTGCACCACGATGAAGGGTACTTGCCCATTGGTGATCACACGTAGGGCACGGCTGCCCGTGATGAACTGCATGCCTCGCATACCATGGGTGCCCATGATGATCAGCTCCGCACCGATCTCCGATGCCGTATTTCCGATCTCCTCATACACCGAACCTACACGCACTTGTGGGCGCACTTTCACCCGATCGCTCCATCGCTTAGCGCGCTCCACTTCCATGGCCACCTTCAAGCGCGCCTCCTCCAGCTCCGATTGCTTGGATACGATGTGAAGGATGTTCACCTCGGCATTCATCAACTCCGCCAATGCTGCGGCATGATTCATGGCGCAATCGGCCACTTTGGTGAAGTCCGTGGGTATCAGGATCTGTTTCTTATCGCTCATGATCGGCAAAGTACAGGTTCGTCGGTGGGCGGCTAAGATATGTGTGATCCACCACCCGCACCTAGCCCGAGATGATCAAAAATACCGTCCAACAAACGGTTATGAACGCCTATAAACGCATACTGACCGAATGCTGTCGGTACGCTGCGGAATGTTTGCAGCGGCCAAACAAACCGATCGGAACACAAACCCTAAACAACTGGAAAACATGGAAACGATGATCAAGAACCGCGTTCAACTGATGGGCAACCTGGGAAAAGACCCGGACTTCAGGGAGTTTGACGGAGGAAAGAAGAAGGTGCGCTTCAGCGTAGCCACCAACGAACGGTTCACCTACGGAGATGGACAGAGCAAGGAGGATACCCAATGGCACATCGTGGTGGCATGGGGCAAACTGGCCGAGCAAGCTGCGGAGCAGCTGAGCAAGGGAGCCCGGGTCTCCTTGGAAGGACGACTGGTTCACGGGTCCTATGAGACCAAGGACGGTCAAAAACGATACTTCACCGAAGTGGTGATGAACTCCTTCCAGGTCATGGAGAAGACCGCGGAGATCGCGGAAGCCGCTTAACACGGCACACATAAGAAACAGGAAGGGCCGCAGCACAAGCTGCGGCCCTTCCTGTTTCTTATGTGAGGTACTTCAGTACTTGAGGACACGAACGGACCGGACCGCAGTATCTCCCTGCAGCCTCAAGATGTACGACCCCGGTGGGATCGTGCGATAATCGAGTTGAGCGGTACCGTTGATAGTGAGTTGCCGATCATCTGCAATGCGCCCGGCCATGTCCAACAGCGTGACCCGGTAGGAGCCGTTCAGGGCATCTCCGCTCAAGGTCAATGCCCGGGAGAAGGGTTGAGGCCACGTCTTGACTTCATCCAGGTTGCTGCCTTCGGCTATTCCCGTGGTGAGAATTACGACCGTTTCGCAGTGGTCAGCGAAACAGCTGTCTTGGGTTTGCGGATCCCATGCAGAGACCAAAAGGCAGGTCGTATAGGTCCCTGTTCCGGTATAGGTATGTGTGGGCATGGGTCCATATCCGATGGACCCATCGCCGAAGTGCCATTCGTAGTACTGGGCTGTGGAGTTGCTCGAGTGGAAGGTGGCGACCGGTCCGTCGGTGGTCACCTGGAAGCCCGCGTTGAGCTGCTCGCAAGGATCTCCCCCGGTTATGGTCACGGTCTGGCAGGTATGGGCCCAGCACGTGTCCTGTGCCTGTTCGTTCCACAGGTAGGCTGAAAAGCATGCCGTGTATGTGCCGGGGTAGTAGGTGTGTATCTCCGTCTGGTCGTAGCCCTGTTCACCGTCGCCAAAGTCCCAGAGGTAGCCGTCCGGGGCGAAGTTGGCCGTACCGGTAAAGAGCACGGTGTTCGTGCTCCCTTGGTTCCAGCTCATGGTGACCGCAAGGTCGTCGCAAGGGTCGTCACCTGTGATGGAGATCGTTTCACAATGGTTGACGAAGCAGCTATCCTGATCTTGCGGGTTCCACGCCCAAATACCAAGGCAAACATCGTAGGTGCCGGATTGATCGTAGGTGTGATGGGGGTTCGGGCCTGGACCGCTCGTACCATCCCCGAAATCCCACGAATAGGTCCATGAATTATCGATCACGGCATTCGTGAAGTTCACCGCCAGCCCGGCCGCCGAATGTTCGAAATCCGCATTGAGGCTGTCGCAAGGTGATCCGCTTTCCTCCACGATGATCGTGGTACAGGTGCTATCTGCACAATCCTGCCATGTGGCCAACAGGCAAACGGTGTAGGTTCCTGACTGTTCATAATGATGGTCCGCATTGAGTCCGTTGCTCGCATGTCCATCACCGAAGTCCCATTCGAACACAGCACCAGCAGGAGCGTTGGTGCAGTTGTAAAAGAAGAAATTGCCAGTGCTCGGTGAGCTCGAAATAAAACAAGCTGAAAGTTGATCGCAGGGATCGCTGGATATAATGGTGAACGTTTCGCAATGAAAGGCCGTGCACGTGTCCTGCGTCACGGGGTCCTTGGCCCATACCAATAGGCAGGTGGCGTACGTTCCGGGTTCGGTATACGTATGGGTTGGTACCGGGCCGTTTCCGGTGGTCCCATCACCAAAGTCCCAGATGTAATGTTGATCAGTGGAACTGTTCGAATGAAAAAAGGCGACCTGCCCGTCAGTGGTCACCTGGAATCCTGGGTTTAGGTTGTCGCAGGGTGACTGCGCCCATGCACCAAAGGCGAACCAGAAGAAGAAAGCAAGGGTGGGGAATATCCGCATGAAGATCAGGGTTTAATGCCGTCATGACGCACAGACCTCCAAACCCGTCGCCTACGCCATGATCCGGGATCACTCAACAGCGTAGGAACTCTTCACCACGCGTAGCACCTGCAAGCCTTTTGGCGTGGTCACACGGAGCAGGTACGCCCCTGCATCAAGCCTTCGACCAGGAATGACCAATGGCCCCGAGGTAGGTGTGCGTCCCATTAAATGGATGCGCCCCACCACATCCATCAGCTCCCAATGGCTCTCTGATCCCACGCCCTCCACAGTGAGTTCCTCGGCAAAAGGAACCGGAAAGGCATGCAGGGAAGTCGTGTTGCCGTGCCCCCCGATCCCCGTTGTCGCAAATGTGTACACAGCCTGGCAAGCCGAGCTGGAACAAGTGTCCGGTGTTAAAGGCCCCCACAGGTCCACTTCGCCGCAGACTTCGAAAATGCCTTCCTCCGTGTACGTGTGTATGGCAGGGCTGCCGGTGGCAGTAGTACCATCGCCAAAATCCCAGGTGATCGAAGAGTTCATGCCCGAGGTGATGCTTTGATCGAACACGGCAATGGTCTTCTCATATTGGATCACGCCGATGGCCGTTTGCAGGAGTGTACCGCAGGGTACTTCCGTAGGACCTAAGTAGATCCAGTTGCAAACGCTGGCGCTGCAAGTGGCGGTGCTCACGGTGAGGCAGGCCTCATACGGACCGGAGCCAGCATATGTGTGTTCAGGCGCTATTTCCGTGGAGGTGGTGCCATCGCCAAAGTCCCAGGCATAAGCACCGATAGGCAGCCCGGCGAACGATTCATTGCTGAACTGGATCGCACCACTCTGCGCATTGATGGAGAATCCCGCCACCACATCCGCACAGGCCGAATCCACCGGTATGGACACCAGCTCGCAATGAATGGATTCACACATACCCGTCTGGTCGTTCAGCACGCTAGTGCGCAGGCAGACCATGTAGTCATCCATCCCCGGGAAGGTGACCTGTGGCTGGGGGGTGAGACTGAACTCCATGAATTCCTCGCCGAGAAACCCCCACTCCATGCCTTGGATGGAGGAACCAGTACTCGGTGCAATGGTGGAGAAGGAGTAGTTGTATGTGCCATTGTCCGTGTACGTGAAGCCCACCTCGTTCACGCTATCGCAGGGAATTTGCGCCAGTGCCCCCGTGGTTCCTGTGCCGGCCAAGAGCAGAACGCATAGGGATCGAACTAGGGAGAGAGGTCCGTTCATCTGCTGGGGCGTAGCGTGTAGGCCAAGCGGAAGCGAATACCCATGCGCTCCGGCACGGCATAAGGTGTTCCGTCGGTTGGTGACAAAGAAAGCAGTCCGCTGGCGTATCCGGGTGAAGCCCAGATGCCCAATCGCTCGTTGATGGCATAACCCACATCCGCAGCCAGACCACCGCTCAGCAGGATGGCTGTGCGCTTTTCCGTGGTCGATACATCCACGCTGCGCGTACCACCCTGCTCGTTCATCAAGGTGACTCCGGAGCGCATGGTGTTGAACTCCATCGCCATGCCACCGCGAAACCCGAAATGCCAACGCCGCCATGCCTTATGCCAGCTACCTTCCAGCGGTACGCGTAGCGAGGTGTAGTGGTTCACGGCGGCAACGGTCCGGCGCACCTCGGTGAAGGTGGTCAGGGTATCCACATAGCTGTCCACTACTTGGCTGTTGAAGGTGATCACGTGGGTGACCAAGGAATCCCGGATGGAACTGAACTGGTCCAAGTGCTGGAAATCGTAGCGGGCGGCGCTGTACTCCAGACCTGTGGCGAGGCCCCAACCACCTCGGTAGCTTAGGCCGGCAAGGACACCGAAGTTCAAGGTGTGATGCGGGGTCTCCGTGCTCTGCAGCGCATTCACCAGCTGGCTGTCGCCTCCATGCCAAGTGCGTGTTTCCCGGAATTGGCCAGCAGTGATCGCCACCCACCAAGCATGACGTGGGCCATGGAATTCCGGGGGAGTTCCAAACTGTGGTTCCGCAGCGTGCAATTCGCGATCCAGAATGGATGAACGAACCTGTAGCATGCTGGGGCGGATCCTCTCCAGCCCGAACGCGTCGTCGCTTAGCGCGGGCTCAGCTGCCATGGCCACAGCAGCCGGTGACAAGGGCTGTTCCGTAGAGCGCACCACACTCGTTGAGGCCGATAGCTCTTGCTCGGGATCGTTCGGTCCAACGTGTTCATTTTCCACAACACGTACCGGTCGGTCAGGAATAGTTGCCGAACCCGTGCCGGGCGTGGGGCGCTCTACGCGGCTTTCATTGGAACCGGACACACGCGCAGAGCTGATCGCAACCGGCTCCGCTTTAACGACAGAGGCTTTGGTGCTCTGGTGCTCGGGTTTGGCAGCGGAAGAATGCGTTTCGCCCTGGACTTCCGAAGCGAACGTTCGGGTGCCTTCAACGTCGTGATCTACAAAAGATGCTTGCTGTACCTCAAGCGATGGTGCCGATCGCGGAGCGTTTTCACCCAGTGCGTTGGGCTGCATGCTCTGCTCGGGGTGCTGCGCATCCGCCATCTGCTTTTCCCTACCGCTGTTAATGCCCACATAGGTGGCGGTGCCCCCCAGGAGCAGCACCAAGGCCAGCCAGCCCCATTGGCGGCGAAGCCGTAGCAAGGTCAGGTGCGCCCAGTTCCGCTCCCGCACAATGCCTTCCCATACCGCTGTCGGAGGCGCTGCTTCCGCATCGCCCAAGCCCCGGCTGAAAAGCTCATCTATCGGATGTTTGTCATTCATGGTGTTCCATCACTTTCAGTTCCTCCAAACGGCGCTGCAACTGCTGCCGCGCCTTGGCCAATTGGCTTCGCGAGGTGCTTTCCCCGAATCCCATCAACGCTGCGATCTCTGCATGATCAAATCCCTCTATCGCGTACAGGTTGAAGACGGCCCTGTAACCTGCCGGTAATTCCTGCACGAGCCCCATCAACTCCTCCTGACCCAGGTTGGACAGGGCCACCGGCGCTACCGAGCGTTCCCGCACATGGTCCGTGCCCAGCACCTCGTCGCGCACGGATTTCTTCCGGAGATGATTGATGCAAGTATGTACCATGATCCGTCGTATCCATCCCTCCAAGGAGCCTTCCATTCGAAAGCCGTCCAGCTTGTCAAAAACCCGCACAAATCCTTCCTGCAACAGGTCCTCCGCCTCCGGCCGATGCCGCGCATAGCGGAGACACACGGCGAACATGCGCCGTGCAAAACGAGCGTACAGGGCCTCCTGCGCGCTGCGTTCTTCCCGCTGGCATCGGCGTGCCAACTCGTATTCGCTGAGCTCTCGCACCGGGTGGGTAAAGGTGTTTTCCAAGGGGAAGACACGGAATAGCTGCTCCGCGCTGCCTCGGTAGCCTGTATTTCCTGAAAGATACACGGATGCCGGGGAAAGGGCGAAAAAATACCCGTACAGCAAACGCTTGCAAACAGATATGAACGACTACAAACGCAAGATCAACCGAATAAAGAAATGGCACCGCTGAATGTTTGCATCGGAGTTCAACATCAACACCTCCATCAAACAGAAAACCCTTAAACCCCAATACCATGAAAACGCTGAACAACACCGTCCGCTTGATCGGGAACCTGGGCTTCGATCCGGAAGTGCGCGAGATCGCCAAAGGCCGGAAAGTGGCCCGCTTCAGTGTGGCTACCAACGAGAGCTACACGAACACCGCGGGTGAAAAGGTCACCGATACCCAATGGCACACTGTGGTGGCCTGGGGCCGCATTGCCGACCAAGTGGAAATGATGCTGGGCAAAGGCTCACCTGTCATGGTGGAAGGCCGCCTGGTACACCGCACCTATGCCGGCAAGGACGGCCTGAAGCGCCACATCACAGAGGTGGTACTGAGCGACTTCAAGGTGATCGCCTTCAAGAAGAAGGAAGAGGACGAGAACGCCAAGGCGGCGTAGGTGACCCACTGAAGAGAAGGGTGGTTGCGGCAGGCTGCACCCACCCTTCTTCATTTACAGTAGCCGGAGAATTCCCGAAACCCCGGAGAACATGAAGAAAACGACGATCAGTGAGCTCGTGGTAAGTAAGATCTACACCATACGCGATCACAAGGTCATGTTGGACCGGGACCTGGCAGAGCTTTATGGTGTCCCGACCAAAGAGTTGAAGCAGGCCGTACGCCGTAACGTCGAACGCTTCCCGGATGACTTCATGTTCGAGATGAGCAAAGCGGAATTCGAACATTGGAGGTCACAATTTGTGACCTCCGATCCGGGGGATAGTATGGGCTTGCGTTACGCACCGTTCTGCTGCCCCGAACACGGCGTGCTCATGCTTTCCAGCTTGTTGAACAGCGCGGCGGCGATCGCCTTTTTGGCGAGTGCGTTCATTCCTAGGGCGTCCCCGTCTATGTCAACCCTTGCTTACACCCGAATTCTCCCTCACAACACCGAACGGCTCATGTCAAACGCCAAGGCGATGTAGTCCTTCTCGTTGAAGCGGAAGGCATCCACTATTTCCCAACCCAGCTTTTTCGTGTGGGCCTTTTCAGATATTTCGTTCACTTGGTTGATGAACGTGACCGAGATGGGATACCGCTTGAAAAACTCGATCCTCATTTCCTCGAAAAGCTGGTTCAGCAGTCCGCTTCCGCGATAGCGTAGGTCGATGCAGATGGGGCCGTATTGGAAGCTTTTCTCCGTGGTGATCGGTTTGTCTTGGAAGGACATTTGCGGAAAGCGGGATACCATGAAGTTGAAGATCTCCCACTGCTCGAAGTACGTCCAACTTCCGGCAAAGGCATAGGCGACTATCTCGCTGTTTTCGTCGGTAGCAACGAAGAGCCCGTTCAGCGTGATGATCTCCTCGATCTGTTCCGCTGTGAACGGGGTGGTCACGAAGCCTCGTTTCCGTTCGGCTTCGTTCAGATTCTTGTACAGGTACTTCTCCTGCAATGCCAGCATACCTGGGATATCGCTCGTGGTTCCTATTCTGGTTGTGGTCATCACCGCTTTGTTGAGGACATCCAGATCAATTGAGGTCCATCGATCTGTCGAGCCAATGTAGTGCGGGGGCATTGGCTTATCTTTGAAGTTGGCCAACTCCTTTGAACATGACATTTGACACAACTGCCAAGGTTTCCTTGACGCTTGAGCAAGTGATCGAGGTGGTGAAGCAGTTGCCTGCCAAGGCGAAACTGCGGATCGCGAAGGAGCTGGAACGGGATGGCGTGAAGGCGGAGTGGGACTTTGTGTTCAGCGCATTCAAGACCAGGGAGCTGGATATGGCGACGATCAATAAGGCCGTGGAGGCTGAACGGGCCAAAGCCTATGCAAAGCGCCAAGCGGGTAAGGCGGGTCATTGACGCCAATGTCCTGATCGTCATCAACTACAGTGGCTTAAGGGTGCCTTATTATATTGAACGCATGAACGAGGAGTCCAAAATAACCAACTCTACAAACGAATGGGGGAATTGCGCCTGTTCTTCCTGTGCTCCATGATCATGTGTGCATCGCTTGCGTATGCTCAAGATGTACCTGGGGCTAGGCCATCAAGCTCCAATATTGAACTCATGGTGGTCCAAGACCTATGGTCGGTCGGTATGATCTGGATCACGGCAGAAGATGGAACTCTGGAGAAGGTTGGAGCATCGCTAGCGTCAGTTCCGGAGATCAAGTCACGGATTTTAGTAGGGTAAGCACTTATGTGTTGACCAGACAACGCAATCCCTGACCAGCAGGAATCCCACGTCCACCAAATAAAAATCCGCCTCGGATCCAGCGTGATCCCTATCCCCGCGTTTGGTACATGACTCTGCGCTCGGCTTAACCGGCATTTCCGAAGATCAGCCGAGCCTTTATGCCGGAGCAATCATCCGCCTTCGGCGGTTTCAGGAGCGGGAGAAACCCCCAAAGGCAAGGCAAAGCCCGGCGAGTGAGCTCAAGAAGAAATAGGCTGGGGCAACCTGTAGGATCCTCCAAACACCTGCCAACGGAGCCAGAGCAACCATCCCGTAGCGTAATCACATTCGACCCCAGCCCCGATCTTTGTACCATGCCAGCCGAACCTCGATCCAACACCTTGCTAAAGGAACAGCAACGTACCACCACCGTGCGCGTGGTGAACAACAGCCGCCACCCCTTACCGGAATACGCTACCGAACACAGCGCGGGTTTGGACCTCCGTGCTCATTTGGATGCGCCCATCACCCTTGCGCCCGGCGAATACAAGCTCATTCCCACCGGCCTACAAATTGAATTGCCCGAAGGCACTGAGGCACAGGTGCGCCCTCGCAGTGGACTGGCCTTCAAGCATGGCGTTACGGTGCTCAATTCACCCGGCACCATCGATGCGGATTACCGCGGCGAGTTGGGGGTATTGTTGATCAATCACGGCAAGGAATCCTTCGAGGTGAAGGATGGTGAACGAGTGGCCCAATTGGTTGTTTCCCGCTACGAACGGATCCGTTTAGAGGAAAACGCGGACCTTCGCGCCTCTGAACGCGGCACCGGCGGCTTCGGCCACACCGGAAAACACTGACCGAGAAAAACCCGATATGAAGATCATTGTTCCCATGGCAGGTATGGGCAAGCGGATGCGTCCGCACACCCACACTACCGCGAAACCCCTGTTGCCCATCGCTGGCAAACCCATTGTACAACGCCTTGTGGAGGACCTCGCCAAGGTGGCCGGTGAACCCGTGGAGGAAGTCGCTTTTGTGACCAACCCGAAGTTCGGTGCCGCAGTGGAGGAAGAACTGATGGCCATTGCGAAAGGCGTGGGTGCCAAAGGGACCATCCACCACCAGACCGAAGCACTGGGCACCGCCCATGCCATCCTCTGCGCACAGAGCGCACTCACGGGCCGCGTGATCGTGGCCTTCGCCGATACGCTCTTCCGCGCGGACATGAAGCTGGATGCCGATTGCGACGGGGTGATCTGGGTGAACAAGGTGGAGGATCCCCGAGCCTTTGGCGTGGTGAAACTGGATGATGCAGGGATCATCACCGAATTCGTGGAAAAACCACCCACCTTTGTGAGTGACCTGGCCATCATCGGCATTTACTATTTCGCCGATGGCAAGCGCCTTCGCGAAGAGATGCAATACCTGATCGACAACGATATCCGCGACAAGGGTGAGTACCAGCTCACCAATGCCATGGAGCACATGAAGCAGAAGGGTGCGCGCTTCAAGGCCGGTACCGTGGATGCGTGGATGGACTGCGGGAACAAGAACGCCATGGTGGATACCAACACCAAGGTGCTCGGCTACCTGAAGGATGAACCCGGAATGGTGGATGCTCAAGTGAAAATGACCGATAGTGTGGTGATCCCGCCTTGCTTCATCGCGGGGAATGTCACCTTGCATAATGCGGTGGTAGGTCCCTACGTTTCCATCGAGAGCGGCAGCACCATCACCGGAAGTGTGGTACGCAACTCCATCGTCCGTTCGCAGGTGAACATCAGCGATGCGGTGATCGACAACAGCATGCTCGGCGAGCGTTCCTCCGTCCGTGGTCAAGCGATGGACCTGAGCATCGGGGACGATTGCACGATCGGATGAACCCCATGCAACAAGCGCTCCTCCCACTTCTTCTGGCACTCCTGTTGGCTGCATGCAGCGGGACCAGATCCGTGGGTGATGTCGTTTCCTCGGACCTGGAAACCGAAGGCGTGGTACCCAAGGACAAGCGCGCCCAAGTGATGCGCCTGTTCATGGACGCCACGAGCG
Organism: Flavobacteriales bacterium; assembly: GCA_019638085.1. GTDB lineage: Bacteria > Bacteroidota > Bacteroidia > Flavobacteriales_F > PHOS-HE28 > PHOS-HE28. Next base: position 43,290 of record JAHBUL010000001.1, read on the forward strand.
CTCGGCTGCAAGGCGATCCCGGCAAGGCGGTGCAACTCTACCGCTCCGTACTGAAGCTGGACCCTTCCAATGCGGCCTCCATGTTCGAACTGGCCAAGCTGTACCACCAAGGGCAACAAGGGGATGAGGCCCTGGCCTATGCGAAAAAAGCAGTGGCTGCGGATGGGTCGAACATCTGGTACCGGTTCATGGTGGCGGAGTTGAGCAGTCAACTCGGCGATCTACCAGGGGCGACCAAGGCGTACCAAGGCATTTTGGACAAGTGGCCGGATCGTTATGAGGTCTACTTCGGATTGGCCGAGGTGCTCAGCCGGCAGGGAAAGATCGCGGAAGCACAGAAAGTTTATCGTGATCTGGAGAAACAGTTCGGCCCTACGGAGGAGTTGGTGATGCGCGAATACGACATGCTCGTAGGCGCCAACCAGATCGATAAAGCGCGTGAACTGTTGGAACGCGCCATCGCGGAGCAACCCGAGGAGTCGCGGTACTACGGCATGCTCGCCGATGTGTACGTGGAACTGGGCCAAAAGGAGAAGGCGCTGGAACTCTATGAAAAGGCCATCGCCGCCAACCCCGATGACAGCATGACGCGCATCTCCTTGGCGCAATACTATTATGATGATGGGCAGCTGGACAAAGGCTTTGAGCAACTTCGGGAGGCCTTCTCCGATCCTGATCTGGACATCGACCCGAAAATGCAGTTGCTTTTGGGCTTTTACCAAGTAACGGGGAACGGCCAGCCCGATAGCGTGGACCAGAAGCTGATCCAGCAAAGCCACGAGCTGATCCAAGTGATGAAGAAGGCCCATCCGCAATCGGGCAAGCCAAGCTCCATCGAGGGGGATTTCTTTATGCGTGAGGGCAAGCCGGAAGAGGCACGGACCGCCTTCCGCGAAGCGCTGGAACATGAACAGGATAAATTCCCGATCTGGGCCGCGTTGCTCCAGTTGGACCTGCAATTATCCGACTGGAAGGCCTTGCACGAGGATGCCGAAAAGGCAGCCGATCTTTTCCCCACCCAACCGGAGCTCTTTCTGTACGAAGGCCTTGGCCTGAGCCAATTGGACCGGTATGATGAGGCCATTGATGCGCTGGTGATGGGACGCGATCTGGTGGTGGACAACAAGGCGCTGGAAGCACAGTTCTGGAGCCTGCTGGGCGATACATACAATTCAGCGAAGAACTACGCGAAGAGCGATGAGGCCTATGGTAAGGCGCTTGGCATCAACGCCAATGATGCCGGTGTATTGAACAATTGGGCATACTACCTCAGTGAACGTGGCGAAAAGCTGGAGAAGGCTGAAGAAATGAGCCGAAAAAGCAACGATCTGGCACCCGGCACGGCCACCTATATGGACACCTATGCCTGGATCCTGTACAAGGAGGGCAAGTATGAACAGGCGCGCGAATGGCAGGAGAAGGCCATAAAGGCCAGCCCCACGCCGGAAGGCGTTCTGCTGGAGCACTACGGGGACATCCTCTACAAACTCGGCGATAGCGCAGGAGCGCTGGAGCAGTGGAAGAAGGCGCAAGCCGCCGGTGATGCCAGTGATCTGATCGACCGCAAGGTCAGTGAAGGCATCTTGGTGGAATGAGGTTGGGGCACTGGTTCGCGGTCCTCGGTACGCTTTTATTGCTTGCCGGTTGCCGGGTGGTGAAACCAGTGGCTGGTGAAAAGGCGCGGGACCTGGAACCGCGTTCGGCCAATGAACTGCTGGATATATTGAAGGCCCAGGATGCGATCGGCATCCGTTACTACAGCGCCAAGGCGGATGTGTCCATGAAGACCGACACTGAAAAACGCAGTTTCAAGGCGCATGTACGTGTGGTACGCGATAGTGCGGCCTGGCTCAGCATTACACCGGCCTTGGGCATCGAAGTGGCGCGGGCGTTGCTCACCCGGGACTCCTTGCAGCTGATCGATAAATTCCACGATACGTACTGGATAGGGGATACCACGCAGGCCCAAGCCAAATTCGGGGTACAGCCGAGCCTGAAACTGCTACAGGAAGCGCTTTTAGGTCTGCCCATCGATCTACAGGTGGAGGAAAAATACCGCAGTGATCGTGAGGATGGCATGTATACGCTCACCGGCAAGGAGAGGCGGAAATTCATTCGCGCAGCTGAGGATATCTCGCTCGGTGATACGCTACCACACGACAAGGACATGCGGGAGAAGCAGCTGGAACGCACCCTGCGTAAGGCCGAGCGCCGCGAAGCGATGGTGTACAAGTATTGGATAGATCCCGACAGCATGCGTGTAAGCCGGGTCCTCATCAGCGATCTTGCACACGATCAACAAGCCGATGTGCGTTATATGGAGTGGAAAAGCGTGGATGGCCATTCCATTCCCGGTCTGGTCATCCTTTCTTTGTCCGCGCCGGGCCAAACCGCCTTTGGCACCTTGTACTTGGACCGCATCCAACTGAATGGACCGCTCAACCTCCCCTTCCGCATACCGGAAAAGTTCACCCCGATGGAGTAGGTGGTGGGCCTTGATGGCGCTGATCATCATCGGCCTGTTGCCCGTTTCCGCGCAGAGCAGGAAGGACCTGGAGAAGCGTCGGGATGCGCTGGATGCCCAGATCAAGGAGACCAGTGCGTTGATCAACAAGGCGCGGAGCGAGCAGCGCAGCACCCAGCAGCAAGTCCAATTGCTGGAGGCGCAGATCAAGCAGCGTCAAGAGTTGATCAATACGATGAACAGTGAGGTGTTCCGCATGGATCAGGAGATCCAGGACACGCGGGACAGCATTCGGCATTTGGAGAGCGACCTGGAGAAGCTGAAAGATGAATATGCGCGCATGCTGCAGTTCGCCTATATGAACCGCAGCGCCTACGATCGGCTCAGCTACATTTTCGCAGCGGAGAGCTTTGCACAGGCCTTCCGGAGATCCCGCTATTTGGAACAGTTGGCGCAGCAACGCAGCCAGCAGGCCGAACTGATCGAGGAGACGCGGACCACGTTGGCCAACAAAGTGGATGGATTACAGGCCACCCGGCAGGAAAAATCAAGCCTACTGGATCGCCAATTGGAGCAAGCCCGGAAGCTCTCCGATGATCGAAAGGGTCAGCAAAGTGCCTTGGATGCGCTACGCAAGGAAGAGGGCCGACTGAAGCAGGCCTTGACGAAGCAGGAGAAGCAACGTCAGGAATTGGCCGCGGCCATCCGCAAGGCCATCGAAGCGGAGATCGCGAAGAGCAGGGCGGCGGCCAAGCCATCGGGCGCCAAGCCCAGCGGAAAAGTTGAATTCAGCCTCACTCCGGAAGCCAAGGAGCTGAACGCTGATTTTGAGAAGAACCGAGGCAAGTTGCCATGGCCCGTGGACAAGGGAACCATCACCAGCGGTTTCGGCAAGCAGGCACATCCGGTATTGCGGGGCATCCAGATAGAGAACAATGGCTTGGACATCGGCTGTGTGCCGGGGGCACCGGTACGGGCCATCTTCCGTGGAGAGGTCAGCAGCGTGATCGTGATCCCTGGCGCAGGGAAGGCCGTGATGCTGAGCCACGGAGCGTACCGCACGGTGTACAGCAACCTCCGCGATGTGGCGGTGAACAAGGGGGACAAGGTGGATACGAAGCAAGTAGTGGGTACAGTAATGACCGAGGACGGTGCCAGTACGGCCCATATCGAGATCTGGAAGATCGGAAGCGACGGCAGCCTGCAAAAGGTGGACCCGGCAGCTTGGATCCTGCAATAAACCGCCGGTGGCCCCGGAGCACTACATTTGCAACCTCGGACGGGGCGCTCACTGTCGACCCGCCGCACTATCATGGGAAGATTAGGTCCAACAGAGATCATCCTCATCGTCGCACTGATCCTGCTTCTGTTCGGGGGTAAGAAGATACCCGAGCTCATGCGTGGTCTAGGCAAAGGCATGAGGGAGTTCAAGGACGCCCAAAAGGAGGATCGGACACCCCCGTCCGATAACCCCTGAACCCGCGTTCCACCGGCTCGATGAGCATGCCGCGCACATTTCGTGAGGCCCAAGCAGCGTTGGCTTCCGGGTCCACTAGTGTGGTGGCCATTACGCGTGCTGCATTGGCCAAGGCCAAGGCTGATTCCGAATTGAATATCTTTCTTGAGCTTTTTGAGGAAAGTGCATTGGCAAAAGCTGCTGCAGTGGACGCCAAGCTGGCCAATGGCTCGGCGGGTCCATTGGCGGGGTCGATCATCAGCATCAAGGATAATCTGTGCTATGCGGGCCATCGGGTGTCGGCCTCTTCGCACATGCTGGAGGGCTATGTGAGTCCTTTCAATGCCACCGTGGTGGAACGGGTGTTGGATGCGGATGCGGTGATCATCGGGCGCACCAATTGCGATGAGTTCGCCATGGGCAGCAGCAATGAGAGCAGTGCATATGGCGCGGTGAGCAACCCGGTTGACCCCACCCGGGTTCCGGGTGGCAGCAGCGGTGGTGCCGCAGCATCCGTGGCGGCAGGGATCTGCCACATGGCGCTCGCCAGTGATACGGGAGGTTCCATTCGCCAGCCGGCCTCGTTCTGCGGTATTGCCGGGTTCAAGCCCACCTACGGCCGCGTAAGTCGCTATGGCCTGATCGCCTTCGCCAGTTCGTTCGACCAGATCGGTCCTATGGCCCACGATGCCGAGGAGGTGGACCTTATTTACCGGGTGATCGCCGGGCCCGATGAACGGGACAATACCAGCAGCCACAAGCCATTTCCCGAAAGCATTCCGGAAGTCAGCAAGTTGAAGATCGGTTATTACGATCAGTGCTTGGAGCATCCGGGTATGGACCCCGAGATCAAAGCCCACGTGAACGCACAGGTCGAGCGGTTGCGGGGCGAAGGACATACCGTGGAGCCGGTGGAGCTTACCATGGCGGAACTCTTCGTGCCTACCTACTACATCCTTTCAACTGCGGAGGCCAGCAGCAACCTGGCCCGCTTTGATGGCATCCGCTTCGGCCACCGCGCCAGGGGTGCTGAAGGAGTGGACGACACCTTCCGACGCAGCCGTTCAGAAGGCTTCGGTCCCGAAGTGCAGCGCCGCATCCTGTTGGGAACCTTCGTTTTGAGCGCGGGCTTTTATGACGCCTACTATGCGCAGGGCATGCGGGTACGGCGGCTCATCCGCGAGAACACGTTGGAGGCTTTGTCCCACTTTGATATGATCCTGACGCCCACCTGCCCGGCCACGGCCTTCACCAAGGGCCAGATCAGCGACCCGCTCGCGATGTATTTGCAGGACATCTTTACCGTGCAGGCCAACTTGGCCGGGGTGCCCGCCATCTCCATCCCTACAGGGACCCATAGTAACGGCATGCCCTTCGGGATCCAACTGATGGCAAAGCCTTTCCACGACGAGCAGTTGCTGGCCCATGCCCGGCACGCGTTCCCTCGATAGGCTTTCGGCCGTATCTTCATACCCCGTCCACGTCAACGATCGATCGTTGGTGCTGGAGGGCAACATACCTGCCACTCACGCGTATGAAACGAGATATTCGCCTCCCCATGAACATCCGTCCCTTGCTCCTCGCCCTTCTTCTGGTGCCCTGCGGTCTCGCCGCACAGGATTCCATCATGTCGAACGACCCGGTGCTGGAACGCATCAACGACCTCAGCCGGCTACCGTGGTTGCTGCATGATCCCTTCACCACCAATGTGGAAGAGTTGAACACGCACAACTTCGCACCTGGTGTGGTACCCACGTGGCCGGATGAGGTGTACAAGGAACGCTTGCTCGTATTGGATGAGCTCAGCCCGTTCAAGCTCACCTACAATGGTCCGGTGCGCTCCTACATTGATATGTATGCCCAGCGCAAGCAGGAGCAGACCTCGCGCATGCTCGGTCTGGCCCAGCTGTATTTCCCGGTTTTTGAGGAAGCACTGGACCGGTACGGCCTTCCCCAGGAACTGAAGTATTTGGCCGTGGTGGAAAGTGCGCTCTACCCCGGTGCGCGTTCCCGTGCCGCTGCAGTAGGGCTTTGGCAGTTCATTATCGGCACGGGCAAGCTCTATGGGCTGCGTGTGGACAGCTATGTGGATGAGCGCTGCGATATATACAAGAGCACCGATGCGGCGTGCCGTTACCTACGTGACCTGCATAAGATCTTCGGGGATTGGGAGCTGGCCCTTGCTGCATACAACTGCGGGCCGGGTAATGTGAACAAGGCCGTACGTCGTGCTGGGGGCACCTTGGACTACTGGAAGATCTACGATTACCTGCCGCGCGAGACCCGTGGTTATGTGCCGGCCTTCATTGCCGCGAACTACATATTCAACTATGCTGCAGATCACAACATCTATCCCACTATACCGAACTATTGCGCTTATGAAGTGGACACGATCCATGTGCGCTATCCCTTGGAGCTGGACAAGCTTTCCGCCATTATCGGCGCCGACCCACAAGAATTGCGGGACCTGAACCCGATGTTCAAGGAAGGCGTGATCCCGGAGATGAAGTGGCCCACAACGGTGTACATTCCCGAGACCATGGTGGCCGCTTTCATCCAGAACGAGGACACCATCTCGCGCTCCTACCAGCCGGATGTAAGCGCACCTGCTCCCGGCAATGCCGTGGCACAGGCGAAGAGTGGCAACACGAAGACATACACCCATGTGGTGCGTAGGGGAGAAAGTCTTGGATTGATCGCCCAGCGGAACCGGGTAAGCCTGCATGACCTTCGCCGATGGAACCACATCAAGGGCGATCGGATCCATGCCGGACAGCGCTTGGTATTACACCGGGAGGAAGCAGAGCCTGCACCGGTTACCGCAGTCGCCACTCCTGATGAGGCGAAGACCGATCCCGTGAGCGCAGGAAAGGAAGAATACATCTACCATACCATCCAGCCCGGGGATACCTTGTGGGAGATCGCGAAGAGCTATCCCGGGGTAAGTGTGGATGACCTGAAACGACTGAACGGGAACATGAACATCAGGCATCTTACCGTGGGCAAGAAGATCAAGGTGGGCGTGGAGAAAGGCTGATCCATCGGGAACCGAAGCCTTCGGGGTTTTCAACGATCTGAACGTTTTTGTTGATGTTTTGATCGCCTCGATACGTGCCCGTTCAACTACTTTCGGTGCAAACGATGCACCATGGGCCTCCCGAATATCCGTGAATTCATGCATGCGCATTGTCGGTTCCGGCTTCGCAGCGGCCGAGAGGTTTTTGGTGTGGTGTGGGAAGCCGGGTCCAACGCTGAAAGGCGCCTTCACTTTTCCACCATTGGGGAATACGAACGTTCGCGGCGTGATCCACAGCACCTCCTCAACGCCATACCCATGTCACCGGAGGAGATCCTAATGGCCGAGCGGCTGAACGGCTGATCCTCAAGAGGAAGAGAGCCCGATCAGGTTCCTTGTCCGTTCAAGCTGCCCAGATGGCCCTTGGCGCGGCCCAAGAGGAAGGCATAGACCCGCGCCACCTCGTTCAATCGCTCAAATCGCCCGGTGGCCCCGCCATGCCCGGCATCCATGTTCGTCCAAAGCAGGATCGGACGGTTTCCTTGTTGATGTTCGCGCAGCCGCGATACCCATTTCGCAGGCTCCCAATACTGCACTTGGCTGTCGTGGAAACCACTGGTGGCCAATAAGGCCGGATAGTGCGCATCATGCACATTGTCGTATGGCGAATACTCAAGGATCCGTTGGAAGGAGCCTGATTCCCGGGGGTCGCCCCACTCATCGTACTCCCCTGTTGTAAGCGGAAGGGTGGGGTCCAACATGGTGTTGATCACATCCACGAAGGGTACCTCCGCGACCACTGCATCCCAGAGGTCCGGCCGCATGTTCATCACTGCGCCAACTAACAGCCCACCAGCACTGCCGCCCATGCAGTAGAGTCTTTTCGGATCGGCATGGCCATCGGCCACCATCTGTTCGGCACAGGCGATGAAGTCCGTGAAGGTGTTCATCTTATGTTCCATGCGCCCGTTCTCGTACCAAGCACGGCCCAGTTCCTCTCCGCCACGCACATGCGCAATGCCGATGACGAAACCACGGTCCAGCAGGCTTAACCGCGCGCTGTTGAACACCGGCTCCACGTTGATCCCGTACGCACCATAGCCGTAGAGAAGGAAGGGGGCATGACCGTCCATGACCACATCGTGCCGGTGTACGAGACTGATCGGTATGCGGGATCCGTCCTTGGCCGTGGCCCACACACGCTCGCTGATGTAGTTCGAGGCATCGAAGCCGCCCAGTACCTCCTGCTGCTTCAGCAAACGATCCCAGCCTGTAAGTAGGTCATGTTCGTACACGCTGGTAGGTGTGGTAAGCGAAGTGTATCCAAAGCGGAACTTCGTGGTATCCCATTCCGGATTGGTACCACCAAAGGCCACGTAAGCGGGGTCGTGAAAACTGATCTCATGTTCCTTTCCGGTGCTGAGCTGACGAATGCACAGATGGGTCAGGCCGTTCTTGCGCTCGGTGGTCACCAGGTGGTCGCGGAATACTTCCGCGTCCTCCAGGAGCACATCTTCCCGATGAGGCACCACTTCGGTCCAATTCGTTTTCGCAGTAGCATCCTCAGGGCATTCCACCAACCGGAAATTCCGGGCTTTCCAGTTGGTGAGGATGTAGAATTTCCCCGGTAAGTGCGGATTCTCGGCGTTCGGCACGTGCATGATGCTCATCTCATGCCGTCGGCCGCGCGGAAAGAGGACCTTGAATTCCCCAAAGGGATCATCTGTGCGCAACAGACGATGCTCACTGGACAAGGTGCTCTCCGTGGAGATGATCACATAACGGTCCGAACGACTGCGGAACACATCACAACTGAAGGCGCGGTTCTTTTCGTGGAACACCTCCACATCCGTGGCAGGGTCCGTTCCCATGATGTGGCGGAACACCCGGGCATTGCGCAGGCTGCGGTCCTTGCGGACATAGAAGAAGGTGCTGTCATCCGCGAACGCACCCCCATCGCTTGCTCGGATGATCACGTCAGGCAGGTCTTGTCCGGTGGAGAGATCGCGGAACCGGATCTCGTACCTGCGGCGCCCCACCGTGTCGATGCTGTAGGCCATCAGCTTGTTCCCCGGGGCGATCTCGAAATCGGCCAGATCGAAGTAATCGTGGCCCACGGCCATGATGTTCTCATTGAGGAAATCCTCGAACTCTTCCGGGACCTGATCCCTTTCCGCCAGTACCGGAGCCCGCATGTGAATGGGGTATTCGGTTCCTTCGTCGAACCGGTATTGGTACCAGTATCCATTTTCACGGTAGGGAACGCTGATGTCGCTCTCCTTCACCCGCCCCTTCATTTCGGCGAACAGAGTGTGGCGCAGCTCCGCAACAGGTGCGAGCACCCCTTCCGTGTATGTATTTTCTTCCTGGAGATAGGCCGTTACCCGGCGTGTCTGCTCGTCCGGCGTCTTTGTCCGGCGTTGTTTTTCACTCAGCCTGAGCCAAGAGAATTCGTCGTTGCGTTCCAGCCCGTGCAGGGTGTACCGATGTGGTTCCTTGGCGGCACGTGGTGGGAGAGGAACGGTCTTGGATCTCATGGAGCGGGGGATCTGCCCGGCAGGGCGATGGGAAGCTGGCGAAATTAGCCTCCCGGAAGGGATGTCCTCAGAGTAGCAGGTCGTGGAGCACCGCAGGGGACCGTAGCTGGCCGAAGCCTTCCACATGCAGCCTGAAATACGTGAGCAGGTCGTCCAGGAGGTGTTTCCGGATATCCGCTGGAAGCGACCGTGTGTGGCTGGTTGTTCCGGTACTCAGGATGGCAGCGAGAGCCGTGGCGTTCGGTCTGTCCATGTACAGACCGTGAGCGCATTCCCCGCGGAAGAAGTGGCCTTCGCGCAGATCAAAGCGGTCTTCTCCGGGTTGTGGTGGCTCCGGCAGGAATCCCAAATGTCCGGCCAAGCGAACCAGGAGCAGTAGCGGAATATGCCCTAGGTTCCGGCCAGTATCGATGTCCTCCAGTGTTTCCTGTATGAAGTCGAACAAGGGGAGGTCGGGTGTTTCCTCGCGAAGCGTGCGATAGAAGACCTCCTGTGCGAATAGCAGCAACATCCCCCGGACCGGATCATTCGGGATCCCGACGAAAGGCTTCAAGATGCGGATCTCGCGTACCGCATGCAGTTCCCGCTCACGACTTTCGGTCACCACCAATTCCAAGCGATCCAGCGGTTGCAAGTGTGCAGGCTTGATGCCACCGCGCTTGCTCGTACGTACCATGTAGCTACGCGCACCGAACGACGCAGTATATGCCTTTAGGATCACGGAATTATCCCCGTGCTTGAATGTGCGGAGCACAACGGCCTGTGTGGTCTGCAGCATATCAGGGGCTGCTGGCTGGTACTACCGTACCACTGCAACCTTGGTGTTGCACTTATTGGTGCCCTCCGGATCCACGGAGAGGATGAGATAAACCCCGGTGCTTACCCGCTGACCTTTCATGTCGGTGGCCGGCCAAATGGCTTGCCCTCCCATGGAGATGGTACGATATACGAGGTTGCCCGCCACATCGGTGATGCGGACATCGCTACCACGGACCAAGCCGGTAATAGCCACCGGCCCGGTGAAGTTCTCGCGCACGGGGTTGGGGAATACCGTTGCACAGTCGGCTGTATTGCTACCTGCGGTGGCATCACCCCGGTAGCTTACGATCCCTTGGTCCGTCCCGATGAACAACTCGCCTGTGGCATCATCCATGGCCATGGCGATGATGTTGTCGCTGGGCAAAGGGCTGTTGGCCGCAGTGTAATGCGCGACCTGCTCGGTTCCATCCGCTGAAACAAGGTAGAGCCCACTGCTCTGTGTGCCCAGCCATTTCCTGTTGGCACCGTCCACTACAATGGCACTTACGGCTTCGGTCTCCAGCAGGATCTGTACGTTCCCGTCCTGCTCGATCAAGATCTGCTGAGCATCGAAGTTATCGCTGGAGAACACCGCATCCGGGTTGTAGAATACGGCAATGCCCTTGCCTGTACCGACCCAGATCTGGCGGTCCTGATCCTCGGCTATGCTGAAAATGTCCATGGAGGGCAGCTTGCCCTGCCCCTCAAAAGTGGAGAGTGCCTTGGCCTGATCGTCCCCGGGGTCCGATGGTGTTCCGTTGTCCGTGAAAACAAGCAAGCCCCCACTGCGGGGACGCACCACCCATTTATATCCGTTCTCTGCAACGATAATGTCCGAAAGGAGCGCATTATTCCCCAGTGCGGTACCGGTGCCGAATGCATACCAGTTGCCGTTCTTCAAACGAACACTGATGGGTTTGGAGCAATTGCTGTTGGTTGCCCACAGATTTCCCTTTTCGTCGTAGGCCAAGCCTCCTACTTGGGTGGGCACCGAATTGTCCGCGCTGTTCTGGAACCGTTGCAGGGAACTGTTGTCGGGTGTGAAAAACCCGATACCACGGCCATCCCGCATCTCCAGAATACCATCATCCCAGCTGCCGATGAATGCGTGGGAGCCATCATCGGGATCCACCTGCACGGCCATCACATCGTTCAGCGAACCAGCATAATCGTTGCTACCGGTATCGAATAAGGGGTCATTCCCCCGGTTGGCCGTATTCCAGCGACCGTCCACAAAATAATGGACGCCGTCCTTCCGGTATTCGTAGGCCCAATTGTTGGATGGGCCACCAGTGGTCACATACACCGAGCCCTTGGCAGCAGACATGCGGTAGACCGTGTTGTTATCAGGTCCGTTCGGGTGTGAAATTGAGAAGTTGTTGTTGCTACGGAAGTCCACCAAGCCATGGCCGTCCGTGGCGATCCAGATGCCACCTTGGTCACGATGTATGGCATCCCTTGGGCGAAGATCCGCACCGTTCAGCTGATCCCCAAAGTAGATCACCACGCCATCGGTGTTGAATTCCCGCACCTTGTTCCTACCTGTAACGGTCAAGCGTTGTCCATCATTGGAAACACGGAGGCTGTAATTAAAGTCACTTCCGGCAGCGGCCAACACTTGCCAGCCAGCATCAAAATAATAGATCGTGTCCAGCTCCGACTGATCGTTCTCGCTCCCCCGATGGTTTACAAATAGTTGACCATTGAACGTGACGATCTCAGTGAAGGCACTGTTCGCACTTGGAAGGTCATTGCGTTTATGCCAGTTTGTGTAGGCGGCCAGATTCGCCTCCCCTTGCCAAGCGGCGAATACACCCACTTGTGTGGCGGCATAGATGGAATCATTATGGAATGTGATCGCGTTCACCTGTATCTGGGCAGCATTCGGTCCGATCAACCAGGTGTCCTTCACTTCCATGCGGGTCAAGTCCACTACTACGATGCCGAAACCGCAGCCCAAGTACGCCAGGTCGTCCCGGCTCGTAATGCAATAGACCCCCTTGTCCCCTACAATGGCGCTCCGCTTGATGTCGGGCATATTGGTGGTACTGCCGGAGCGGATCACATCCAGGTTGCCGTTCCGGTATCCGACCACCACGGCATTTCGGGAACTGTTCCACCCCAATGCTTGGATATTCACATCGCTCAGCGCGTTCACTTTGGTGTAACGCTCGGTCTCCCCGGTCTGAGCATTGTATTTGAAGAGGGCAGTAGTGGTGGCGCAGTATATATCGGAGTTGCCCTCCACCAAGGCAATGGTGTGCTTGTACTGGAAGTGGTCGCGCCATTGGCCGATCGCGGGTTGGGCAGAGATACTACCGGCCAGCAACGCAAGGCCGGTAATGGTGAACAGGATCTGGAGTGGACGCATACGGTCGGGTGCTACGGAGGTCACAACGCGAAAGAGGAGGGATCGGTATGGCATATCGTTGAAGGCCTGAAATGCAGAACGCCCCGAATTTACGGGGCGTTCTGTTGGAGGTCGCGTGCGGATTCGAACCGCAGTAGCAGCTTTTGCAGAGCTGTGCCTAACCACTCGGCCACGCGACCACTTGATTCCCCATGTTCGACCAATAAAATTGGTGTTCAAGGGGCCGCGAAGATAACGGGTTCCAACTTATCCGCCCACGGTATATACCACACTGTCCACAGCACCGGCGATCGGCGGGTGTTCCTTCACCAGTCGGACTTGCCAGAGAAAGCCATGTGGCCACTCTTTCCGGAGTGCGTCCAGTATTCTGGCCGCCACGTGCTCGATCAATTGGGATCGGATGGCCATCTGCTCCACAACGATCGCCGTAACGCGGCCATAGTCAATGGTGTCCGCGAGCTTGTCCGTGCGTTCGGCACGTGCCATGTCGCCCTCCACGGCTACATCCACGCGGTAGTGCCCCCCGATGCGTCCCTCCTCGGACAAGCAGCCGTGGTAGGCATACACCTTGATCCCTTTCACCTCGATCAGCCCCATGCCAAACAACGATCAAGCCCCGCCCTCAGCCGGGAAACAACCTCTTCTTTGCCCAAGAGCGCGCTCACATCGAACATGCCCGGCCCTTGCATGCGGCCCGCCACGAAAAGACGATAGAGCGGCATGATCTGGCCAAGCTTCAGTCCGAATTCCTGAAGTACCGCATTCAACGCTTCCTCCAAATGCGGGGGTTGAACCGAAGGCAATCCGTCCACTTTGGCAATGAAAGCTTCCAGCGCATCAGCTACCTCGGGTTTCCAGCGCTTCTTCAATTCGGCGAGGACTTCCTCATTGTTCCCCAAAGGCGAACCCTTGGTGAACAGGTAGACACCTTCAAGCATGTCCTCCGGAAAGGTGGCCCGCTCCTTCAGCACGCTCACGGCAGCCGTGGCCTTTTCCAAGGAAGTACGGACGCCAATGCCTTCGAGTCCCTTTTGGAGCTCCGCACCCAACTCACTGTCGGGACGGGTACGTAGGTATTGTTGGTTGAACCACTTGGCCTTCTCCGGATCGAATTTCGCTCCGCCTTTATGCACACGCTCCAAGTCGAAAAGTCCCGTGAGTTCGGCCATGGACATGATCTCCTGTTCGGTGCCCGGGTTCCAGCCCAAGAGCGCCAGCATGTTCACGAAGGCCTCCGGATAGTATCCGCGTTCGCGGTAACCACTGCTTCGCTCACCGCTTGTGGGGTCCTGCCAATCCAAGGGGAAAACAGGGAAGCCGAGCCGGTCGCCATCGCGCTTGCTCAGCTTGCCGTTGCCATCCGGCTTCAGGATCAGCGGTAGGTGGGCGAAGGCCGGGCGCTCCCATCCGAATGCCTCATAGAGCAATACATGGAGCGGGGCGCTTGGCAGCCATTCCTCACCGCGGATCACATGGGTGATGCGCATCAGGTGGTCATCCACGATGTTGGCCAGGTGGTAGGTGGGCATGCCATCACTCTTGTACAGCACCTTGTCGTCGATATTGCTGCTGTGAACGGTGACCCAGCCGCGGATCACATCCTCGAAGCGGACCTCCGCATTGCGCGGAACCTTCAACCGGATCACATGCTCATCATCACGCGCTAAGCGTTCCTGCGTTTCGGTGGCTGGCAGGGTGAGGCTGTTCTTCATGTGCTCCCGCGTAACGGCGTTGTATGCGGGGGCTGCCACACCGGCTGCCTTCAGCCGCTCGCGCATGGCATCGAGGTCCTCCGAGGTATCAAAGGCATAGTAGGCCTTGTCCTCCTGCACGAGCTTTTCGGCGTATTCCCGATAGAGGTGTTTGCGTTCGCTCTGGCGATAGGGCCCATCAGGTCCTCCGTCCCACGGACCTTCATCAGGCTTCATGCCGCACCAGGCCAGGGCTTCGCGGATGTATTCCTCGGCACCGGGAACGAACCGTGCTTGGTCGGTATCCTCAATGCGCAAGAGGAAGGTCCCTCCGTGCTTGCGGGCGAACAGGTAGTTGTAGAGCGCCGTGCGGACACCGCCCATATGCAGCGGTCCGGTAGGACTTGGTGCGAATCGTACTCTTACGGACATCGGAAAGGACCCGTGATATAGTGGCGTGGGATGCACCTCCGCGCGTGTTCTCCGGGCGGCGCGAAAATAATGGTGTTAGGAAGCGGTGTCGCTCACACTTCAACCCCCTTCTCCACAATGCGCTTCCATTCTGGATGCTGGCGCAGGTGGGCCGTAACGAAGGAGCACATGGGAACCAACTTCAGGTTATTCTCTTCGATGTAGTTGAAGACGCGCTCAACGATCTCCGCGCCCACACCTTTTCCGGCGAGGGACTTGGGCACCTTGGCGTGCGTGAGGAACATCTTGGTTCCGTTCAGTTCATACTCCAACTTGGCCATACGGCCCTCCACTTCCATTTCGAATTGGCGGGAGCTCTTATCGTTGATCAGGGGAATCTGGGTCAGGTCGCTCATGTCAAAATGTTGTCTGTTCCCTTTAAACGGACTCACAGCATCCGTGGTGGAAAAGGCCTGCAAAGATACGAAGTTGTAAATGGAGAAGCATTTCGCCAGTAGTCGCGCGGAGATCCGGAAGGAACAAGACCTCTGCGAAGTGAACCCGGATCCGTCCGGCAAACGACAGCAAACGGCTATGAACGACTACAAACGCAAGATCAACCGAATAAGGGGAAAACACCGGTGAATGTTTGCAGCGGAGTTCAACATCGAACGCTCATTCAACTACTGCAAACACACAAACCCCAATACCATGAGAACGCTGAACAACACTGTACGCCTGATCGGTAATCTTGGCTTCGACCCGGAAGTGCGCGAGATCGGCAAGGACCGCAAAGTGGCCCGGATGAGCGTGGCCACGAACGAAAGCTACCTCAACGCCGCCGGAGAGCGCATCACCAACACCCAATGGCACACCGTGGTGGCATGGGGCCGCATTGCCGAACAGGTGGAGCGGAGGCTGGCAAAGGGCACACCCGTAATGCTGGAAGGACGCTTGGTCCATCGGAGCTATGATGGAAAGGATGGCGTGAAGCGGCACGTGACGGAGATCGTCCTGAGCGATCTGAAGGTGATCACCTACGCCAAGGCTGGAACGGAAGATCAGAAAGTGGCTGCTTAAGCTTCCATTAGGTCTGGCAACAAGGGCGCGGGAAACTGCGCCCTTGTTGTATAGGCGCCGGGCGGAACCCATGTTGCGGCGACAGCCGGAATAGCCACCTTTGCAGCCCCGCATGGACCCGCAACCCGCACCCGAGAAGAAGCACAAGCGCAGGCGTACGCTTGTGTTCGTCGGTGTCGGTTTGATCGTGCTCCTGAGCATCACCGCGTTCTTCGTGCCCTACCTGTTGAAGCGCTACATCGAAAAGCACAGTGTGGAATGGATAGGGCGCACGGTCACCATCAATAGCATTATCCTCAATCCGTTCACCTTCACTTATGCCGTGAACGGCGTGAAGTGCTCCGAGCCAGGGAGCGATGAAACGTTCGTCTCGTGGAAAAGGATAGCGGTGAAGAGCGACCTGTGGAACGGTTTTCAGAATAAGCACTGGCGCTTCCGAAAGCTGCGTGTGGAAGACCCCTACTTTCATATTACCCAGCAAGGGGATCGCTTCAATTTCAGCGACTTGATGGAGATGGGCGGAAGTGATACTACGGCCTCCACAGACACCACGACCGTGCAATTCAGCATGGAGGATATCCGCATTTCCGGTGGGCGAATCGTGTATGCGAGCGATGTACTGAAAGCGCCCGTGGGGATCTCTGGCCTGCATGCCGAATGCAACCGCATCACCTCGGAAAGTGCGCGGATGGATTTTCTGCTCGGCCTCACCTTGGATGCCGGTGGAACGCTGTACGGTGGCTTCAAGATCGATACGGAGAAGTCGCTTTACGCTGTGCATGCCCAATTGAAATCCTTTGCACTGCCGCAACTGCTACCCTACTTACAGGATTTCATGCACACCACGGCGCTGAAAGGCGATGTGGATGTCAGGCTGGATCTGGAAGATAGCTGGGCCGACACTGCCGCGCTCGCCGTAAGCGGAGATCTGGCGTTGAACAACTTTGACCTTACTGATGGCCAAGGAGAGAGGTTGGTCGGGATGAAGAGTGGCCGGGTCGTGCTGGACACCCTGAATGCGAAGACGCAAAATTTCAAGATCAGCCGCGTGCTTGTGGACGGATTCAATACCCGCTACCAGCAATGGGCCGATGGCTCCAACACCTGGACCAAGGTGCTCAAGCTGGACAGCACCACAACCGGCGACAGCTCCAGCGTGACCCTGGCCGCTGAACCCGCGAACGTCTTCGTGATGCTTTCGGACTACATCCGCTTGCTGGGTCAGGATTTTGTGGCCAGCCAGTACACTGCCGACAGCATGGTGCTGGTCCACAGCTCCGTGGAGTTCGAGGATTTCACACCGGAAAAGCCGCTCCGTTATACCTTGGACGAAATCGACATCCGAAGCAGCCGGATAAACACCGCGACAGGAACAGCGGACTTCTACGCTTCAGCACTTTTGAATGGCAGCGGTAAGCTGACGAGCAGCTTCAAGTTCGACCCGAGGAACTACCGCAACGTGGATGCCAACTTGCAAGTGACCGACCTTTCCTTGTCCGACCTCGATGCCTACAGCCGCTGGTATGGCGCATATCCCATCCAGTCCGGTACGCTCTCCTACACCAGTACCACAAGCATTCGGGACGGCAAGATCGATAGCGAGAACCATCTTGTTTCGGACAACCTCCGGTTCGCTAAAAAGATAGATGTACACGATGCCGGGATCTTCATCCTTCCACTACGGCTTGGTGCATCGCTGCTGCGCGATGTGCATGGCAAGATCGATGTGGATATCCCGGTGAAGGGCGACCTGAACGATCCCGAGTTCAAGCCTTGGCCCATCATATGGCAGGTGCTGAAAAACCTGGTTGTGAAGGCTGCTGCCGCACCGGTGAAATTGGTGGCCGGGGTGTTTGGCGGCGGCAGCGATGATGTGGACATGGAGGAGGTGCGCTTCGCTCCCCTGCAAACTTCCCTCGGGAAGGAACAGCTGCGAGCCTTGGCCGGATTGGCCGAAACACTGAAGCAGAAGCCCGAACTCTATGTGGCGCTCGTGCGTGTGACGGACCTGAATGAGGAGCAGGAGGAGTGGGCGGCCCACCAGGCGAAAAAGGAATTTCTCGGCCTTTCCGGTGATGTTTCCGCAAAGGACAGTATCCGCGTAATGGAATTATCCCTCCGGGATAGTGCCTTTACGGCATACTTGGACGGGAAGACGCCGGCAATGCAGGGGAAGTCGGAACGCGAGCGATGCATTGCAGCCATTGGTGCGGACACAGTGAAACAGGCCGTTGAAATAAGTGAAGCGGAACGGCAAACGGCGGTGATGGCGCAGCTGATCGAAGATGGAGTAGAGGTCAAGCGGATCGCCTTCAGGAACGGTTCAAAGGAAAAGCTACAGGGTCATATCGGTGCTCCTGGCTTCCGCTTTGTCCTGGACGTTGGGGAGTGAGGCTACCCCGTGCGTTTGCACACATCATGGTGGTGAGGCAGTAACTTCGGCCTTCATCAACATCGTCCCCCATGCCCACGACCACCTTGAAGTATAGGACCGTCAACTACATCGCCGGAAAGCCCGGGGCCAATGGCCAGAAGCAATTGGAGGTGCGTTCGCCCCTGGACGGGAGCATCATCAGCAGCGTACCGTTGAGCACCGCCAAGGACCTCGATGCCGCCGTGAAGGCCGCCGAGGCTGCATTCCCTGCATGGAGCGCGATGCCGATCAAGGAGCGCTCACAGATCTTTTTCAAGTACCGCGAATTGTTGCTGAACAACCGCGAGGAGCTGGCCCGCTTAGTGCATGAGGAGAACGGCAAGACGATGGACGAGAGTTATGCCGAGGTGGACAAGAGCGCGGAGCTCACCGAGTTCGCGTGCAGCCTGCCTCAGCTCATTCAAGGCGAGTTGCTTGAGGTGAGCAAGGGTGTGGAGTGCCGCATCGAGCGGAAGCCGCTCGGGGTGGTGGCGAGCATTTCTCCGTTCAACTTCCCGAACATGGTGCCGCATTGGACGATCCCCAACGCATTGATGTTGGGCAACACGATGATCCTGAAGCCGAGCGAACTGGTACCGATCAGCGCGGTGCGCATTGCGGAGCTGCTGAAGGAAGCAGGTCTGCCCGATGGCGTCTTCAATGTGGTCAATGGCGACCGCGAGATCGTGGAGGCCATTTGCGATCACCCCGCCATCAAGGCCGTGAGCTTTGTGGGCAGCACCAAGGTGGCCAAGATCGTGTACGTGCGTGCTTCCGCATCACTGAAACGTGCGGTCTGCCTGGGTGGCGCGAAGAACCACTTGATCGTGCTACCGGACGCGCACCTTGAAATGACCGCCAGCAACGTGGTGGCCAGCATGAGCGGCTGTGCGGGCCAGCGGTGCATGGCGGCCGCACAGATGGTGGGTGTTGGCGGAATCGACCACATCATCGATCGAATGCTTGTGGAAGCGAAGAAGCTCATCCCCGGCAAGAATCTCGGACCGGTGATCAGTAAGGCTGCGTACGAACGCATCACCGGTTATATCGAGGAAGCCGAGAAGGCCGGTGCGAAGATCCTGCTCGATGGCCGCAACCCTACGGTTGAGGGCGGTGCGAAGGACGGATACTACCTCGGCCCTACGATCATCGACCACGTGACGCTCGACATGCGCATCGCGAAGGAAGAGGTCTTCGGCCCGGTGATCACCATCATCCGTGCAAAGGACCTCGACGCCGCGATCGACATCGAGAACGCGAACCCCTACGGCAATGCGGCAGCGGTCTTCACCCAAAGTGGTGGACAAGCACGGCAAGTGATGGAGCGCGCCAGTGCCGGCATGATCGGCGTGAACATCGGCGTGCCCGTGCCCCGCGAGCCCTTCAGCTTCGGCGGCTGGAACGACAGCAAGTTCGGCACCTGCGACATCACCGGAAAGAGTTCAATTGAGTTCTGGACACAGTTGAAGAAGACCACGACGAAGTGGAACCCGGAAGGGAAAGTGAATTGGATGTCGTGATTGGAACGCAGATGAAGCAGATGGTTATGATCTGCGCGGATCTGAAGTTTGGATCTATCTGCGTTCATCTGCCTGACCCGCATCATCAGCATTCTATCTTCGACTTACGAAAACAAAATGAGCACTCAAACCCAAACCAACCCCGCCGAGATCCTCAAGGAGAACCTCGAGCACACCATCTTCAGCTGGAACAAGCAAGGTGGCCTCAACCCGCTCAACATCGAGAGCGCCAAGGGCATCTACCTGCATACCCGCGACGGCAAGAAGATCATCGACTTCAGCTCCCAGTTGATGAACGTGAACATCGGGCATGGTCATCCCAAGGTGGCAGAGGCCGTGGCCAAGCAGATGGCCGAAGTGAGCTACGTGTACCCCGGCATGATCACCGAGGCGCGCGGCAAATTGGGGAAGACGCTCAGCGAGATCACACCGGGCACGCTCAACCGCACCTTCTTCACCAACGGCGGTGCTGATGCGATCGAGAACGCGATCAAGCTGGCTCGACTTTATACCGGGAGGCATAAGATCATCACGCTCTACCGCAGCTACCACGGCGCTACATATGGCGCGCTTTCCGCAGGCGGGGATCCGCGCGGCTTGCCCTACGACAGCCAGGGAGCGCCCAACTTCATCCATGTGGAGAACCCTTATTTCTACCGTTGCCCGTGGAACAGCAAAACGCCGGAGGAATGCACCGAGCGTGCGTTGGCGAACATGGAGCGCGTGGTGAAATTCGAAGGACCGGAGCACATCGCGGCGATCCTGATGGAAGGCGAAAGTGGCTCCAGCGGTTGCATCAAATACCCTCCCGGATACTGGAAAGGCGTGAAGGCCATCGCGGACAAGTACGGCATTCTCACCATCTGCGACGAGGTGATGAGCGGCTTCGGGCGCACCGGCAAATGGTTCGGCATCGACCATCATGGTGTTGTTCCGGACATCCTCTGTATGGCGAAGGGCCTTACGGCCGGCTACATCCCACTCGGCGGCATCATCGTACGCGAGGAGATCATCAAGCATTTCGAGGACAAGCCGCTGCCGATCGGCCTCACATACAGCGCCCACGCAGTGGCCTGCGCTGCAGCCAATGCCGTGATCGATGTTTACAAGGACGAGAACCTGATCGACAATGCCGCGCGCATGGGCAAGTATGTGGAAAAGCGCGTGGCCGAGCTAACGCAAAAGCACCCGAGCATCGGCGACTTCCGCAACACGGGACTGCTGGGCTGCATTGAGCTCGTGAAGAACCGCACGACCAAGGAGCCGATGGCACCATGGAATGCCGGGCCCAACGACATGGCCGTGATGAGCAAAGTGGCCGCCAAGGTGGCGGAGCTGGGCATGTTCACCTTCGTGCGCTGGAACTGGATCTTCATCGCGCCGCCGCTGATCATCGACGAGGCCGGGATCGATGAGGGGATGGAGATCATCTCCAAGGCGATCGCGGTGGCGGATGAGGCATGTGTTTGATCATTTGATACGATGATCACTGGATCAATTGATGACATATTCACATCTAACGTAGTTGTGGCTTGTGGCAATTCCCTCTCAATCAGGGACCGTTCAGCTTAGTGAATAGAACTGCATAAATGGACCAGCCTGCTGCCGAGGTGTTTATCCTTTCGAAGCTCCGCCACGGACTTCCAAAGGAGCGTACGTACCATAATTTCAATCACACGCTGGACGTATACCGTTCCACTGTGGCGATCGCCATGCAGGAGGACATTGAAGGGCTGGACCTCGACCTATTACGCACTGCTGCACTTTACCACGACTCCGGGTTCCTGATCGGACATCAAGAACATGAAATGGCCAGCTGTTCCTTGGCTCGTGAGGGGTTGCCACAATTCGGATACACGGAAGAGATGATCGAGCGTGTCTGTTCAATAGTGATGGCCACCAAGTTGCCCCAAAAACCAAGCGACCTGCTGGGGGAGATCCTTTGCGACGCGGACCTCGATTACCTCGGGCGCTCGGACTTCTTCAGGATCGGAACGACCCTGTTCTGGGAATTCCTGTACGATGGAGTGGTAAAGAATGAACGTGAATGGAATGAGCTCCAGGTGCGTTTCCTGGAATCCCATACCTATTTCACCGCGAGCAGCAGAGCGGAACGGGAGCCGGTAAAACAGCAGCATCTCCAATGGATCAAGTCGTGGCTGGCGGAAAAAGAGGGTCCCGGCGTTTCCGAACGCTTTGTCCCGCTTTGGACGAAATGAACGCGAGGGTGGCCATGATCACGAAGTTCCATTGACTTATGGAGTAATCGCCACCTTCGCTTCCCGTATGTCCGACCTCTCCAACTCCCCCCTCTACAGCCCGGACCTCGCGCCTATCCCTGCGGATAAGCGCACGTGGAGCAAGTGGAACCTCGCGGCGTTGTGGGTGGGCATGGCGGTATGCATCCCTACGTACATTCTGGCCTCTTACATGATGCGTGCGGGCCTGAGCTGGCAGGCCGCGCTCACGATCATCGGCTTGGCGAACCTGGTGATCACCATTCCGATGGTGCTGAACGGCCATGCCGGGGTGAAGTACGGGATCCCATTTCCGGTGCAGGGGCGCGCGGCGTTCGGAACGCTCGGCGTGCATATTCCCAGCGTGGTGCGGGCCATTGTGGCCTGCGGCTGGTTCGGCGTGCAGACATGGATCGGCGGCTTGGCGATCTATTCCATCTGGAACGCCGCGACGGGCGCAGTGGGCGATCCAGGGTTGGGTGTGGGCAAGTTCATCGCCTTCGGGATCTTCTGGTTGATCCAGATCTGGTTCATTTGGCGCGGCACGGAAAGCATCAAATGGCTGGAGACCTGGGCAGCTCCGATCCTGCTCATCATCGGCCTGCTACTGATCGGCTGGGGAATGGTGAAGGTCGGTGGTTTCAATGAAGCGTTGAAACAAGGGAAGCAGTTGCAGCACCCCACCGTTACCGTGCTGCCCGATGCCGATGGTCCCGGTCGCACCTTGGGACTTACTCCGTTGCTCAACCTCGACGGTACTACGAAGGCCACGCAGTATCGTATCCTTCACCCTGATCAACGAGTAGGCATGCCAAGCAACTGGACTCCGATCACCGGGCCACGTACGCAGGTCGCCATCGGCAAGGATCCACGGGTGCACGTGCAGTTCAAGGATACGGATGGGAATGAGTCGAGCGTGATCGAAGTGCAAGCTGACAAACCCAACAGTGAAGGGGTGGGCCTCTGGAGCTACGTGCTTTGGTTCACCGCGATGGTGGGCTTTTGGGCCACCATGTCGATCAGCATTTCGGACATTACCCGGTTCGCGAAGAGCCAGAAGGACCAGTTGGTGGGGCAGTTCGTCGGGCTTCCGGGCACGATGATCTTCTACTCCTTCGTCGCGGTCTTCGTCACCAGCGCGGCCGTGATCGCATTCAAGGACGTGCTCATCGCCGAAGATGCACCGTGGGATCCCGTAACGTTGATCAGCAAGTTCAAGAGTCCCGGCGTGGTGATCTTCGCTCAAGTGGCCATGCTGATCGCCACGCTCAGCACCAATATCGCGGCGAACGTGATCGCTCCGGCCAACGCCTTCAGCAACATCTTTCCAAAGAAGGTGAGCTTCCGCATGGGCGGCGTAATTGCGGGATTGATCGGAATCGCGATCTGTCCGTGGTGGCTGCTGGATGAGATCAGTGGCATCCTCATCTTCGTGAGCGGCTTGCTCGGGCCAGTCCTCGGCATCCTGCTGTGCGACTATTTCGTGATACGAAAACGCACGCTGTCGGTGCCCGACCTCTATGCGGTCAACGGCAAGTACACGTTCACCTCCGGCTTCAACTTGGTAGCCGTGTTCGCCCTCGTCTGCGGTGTGCTCGTGGCATTGGTCGGCTACTGGGTGAAACCGTTGGAAGTGCTGTATGAACTCTCGTGGTTCAGTGGCTTCGCGGTGGCCTTCCTGGTGTATGCGATCGGCATGCGCGGCCGGGACCGGTAGTGTGCCATTCCAAGGTGGCATCACGCATGTGCTCCTGTTGAAATATGCAATTGAACGCGTGGTCCTTTGCGGAGGACAACTACCTTTTCAGCGCATTCGACATTGCCATCAAACAATACGATCACACCATGGGCCTACTGATCAAGAACGGAACCGTTGTGACCGCTGCCGACTTCCACCGCGCGGATGTCCTCATCGAAGGCGAACAAGTAAAGGCCATCGGCCATGACCTGAAGGCCGAAGGCGCGGAAGTGATCGACGCGAAAGGCCTCTTCGTAATGCCCGGCGGGATCGATCCGCACGTACACCTCGCCATGCCCTTCATGGGCACGTTCAGCAGCGATGATTATTCCACCGGTACACTCGCCGCATTGCACGGCGGCACCACCACGGTGATCGACTTCATCCTGCAAACGCAGGGTAAGAGCTTGCGTCATGCGCTGGAGACCTGGCAGGGCCGCATGAACGGCAACCTCTTCGGCGACCTAAGCTGGCACATGGCCGTCACCGACTTCAACGACGACACGAAGAAGGA
Organism: Flavobacteriales bacterium; assembly: GCA_019638085.1. Taxonomy (GTDB): domain Bacteria; phylum Bacteroidota; class Bacteroidia; order Flavobacteriales_F; family PHOS-HE28; genus PHOS-HE28. Next base: position 67,536 of record JAHBUL010000001.1, read on the forward strand.
GGTGAAGGAGATGATCGAGCAGGAAGGCATCACGAGCTTCAAGACCTTCATGGCGTACAAGGGCGCGCTGATGATCGACGACCGCCAGATGGTGGGCCTGATGAACGAGGTGAAGGCGCACGGCGGCATCGTCACCGTGCATGCGACCAACGGCGATATGATCGACTTCCTGGTGCAGAAACACCGCAGCGAAGGGAAGATGGCACCGCTCTACCACTACCTCAGCCAACCGGAGATCACCGAGGCTGAAGCCACCGGTCGTTTCGCCGACATGGCCTCCTACACCGGCGTGCCCGCGTACATCGTACACATGACCTGCGAAGGCGCGCTCAACCACGTGCGGGATGCTGCCCGACGCAACCAGCGCGTGCTCGCCGAGACCTGCATCCAGTACCTGCTGCTGGATGCCTCGCTCTATGAAAAGCCCGATGGTGCCAAGTGGGTGATGAGCCCGCCGCTGCGCGAAAAGAAGGACCAGGCCGCACTGTGGGGCGCGATCGACCAAGGCACCGTGCAAGTGGTGGCCACCGATCACTGTCCGTTCAGCATGGAGCAAAAAGCCATGGGCAAGGATGATTTTTCAAAGATCCCCAACGGCCACCCGGCCATCGAGCATCGCATGGAATTGCTCTTCAGCGAAGGCGTGAACAAGAAGCGCATCACCGTGAACAAGTTCGTGGAAGTCACGGCAACGAATCCCGCGAAGATCTTCGGCATGTTCCCCCGAAAAGGCACCATCGGCATCGGCAGCGACGCGGACATCATCCTCTTCGACCCCAATGAAAAGCACACGCTGAGCGCCAAGACCCACCACATGAACACCGACTACAGCGGCTACGAGGGCATGCAGCTCACCGGCAAAGTGAAGACCACGATCCTGCGCGGACAGGTGGCGGTACACAACGGGGAGGTGAAGATCAAGAAGGGGTACGGGCAGTTCGTGAAGCGGAACAAGGTTAGTGGGATGCTTTGATGGGGATGGAACGCAGATGACGCGGATTGTTGTGATGAACGCAGATAAGGCACTTGGAAATGCCGCGCTCCGAACTGTTCTTCAAGGAAGTCCTACTTTGAGGCCATGTAGGCTGATCTAGCTGGTCACCTAACTTCGAGGCTAAGCAGCAAGAGCAAAAAAACCACAAAAGTCAGATCAGCGCAGATCCCCTTTTAAACGTCATCTGCGTTCAAAACATCACGAAATGCCAAGAATGATCAAGAGTGGCCTCATCCAAATGAGCCTCCCGAAAACAGAAGGGGAAGGAACCGTCCCCGAGATCATCGATGCGATGGTGCAGAAGCACATCCCGTACATCGAAAAAGCGGGCAAGGCGGGCGTCCAGATCCTGTGTTTGCAGGAGATCTTCAACACGCCGTACTTCTGTCCCGGCCAGGACAAGAAGTGGTACGAAAGCGCGGAAAGCGTGCCCGGCCCCACCACCGAGCTGATGCAGACCTACGCCAAGAAGTACAACATGGTCATCATCGTTCCGATCTATGAGAAGGAGCAACCCGGCGTGCTGTACAACACGGCCGCAGTGATCGACGCGGACGGCACCTACCTCGGCAAATACCGCAAGAACCACATCCCGCACACCACCGGTTTCTGGGAGAAGTTCTTCTTCAAGCCCGGCAACTTGGGCTATCCCGTCTTCCAAACGAAGTACGCGAAAGTGGGTGTGTACATCTGCTACGACAGGCACTTCCCGGATGGCGCACGCTGCCTCGGATTGAACGGCGCGGAGATCGTCTACAACCCATCCGCAACAGTGGCCGGCCTCAGCGAATACCTCTGGAAGTTGGAGCAACCGGCACACGCGGCCGCGAACGGTTACTTCATGGGCTGCATCAATCGCGTAGGCGAAGAGAAGCCTTGGAACCTCGGCAAGTTCTACGGCCAGAGCTACTTCGTGGACCCCCGCGGACAGATCTTCGCACAAGCATCCCGCGACGACGATGAACTGCTGATCGCCGACTTCGACCTGGACATGATCGAGGAGGTGCGGAGCACGTGGCAGTTTTACCGGGATAGAAGGCCGGAGACTTACGGGAGGTTGGTGGAATTGTGAAGATGGTACTGGGTATAGGGTACCGAGTACCGCGTAGCTGCCGACAGCAGGCGACGTTGACTGCGGACCAGAACGACCACGACCTTAAAAGCATTCGTACTCAGTACCTTGCCCTAAAACCCAACAACCATGCACGATCACACGAAACTTCGCATTTGGAACGATGGTCTTGATCTGGTCGAAGAGGTTTACAAGGCCACCGGCATCTTCCCGAAGGATGAACGATTCGGGCTTACAAGTCAAGTCCGCCGATCCGCAGTGTCCATGCCGTCTAATATCGCCGAAGGCGCAGTTCGCAGAACAGATGGTGAGTTCAAGCAATTCTTGGGCTTGCGGTGGGGTCAAGTTGCGAACTGCACACCCAGCTCATTATCGCGAACAGGCTCGGCTTCATGGAAACAGCTGTGCTGACAAAACTTTCGGAAAGGATCGTCGGTATTCAAAAAGGAGTCTTCAAATTGGACGGCACACTTGCCAGTAAGAAGTAGTCACAACCACTCACCTCTGGTACACGGTACCCAATACCCTGTACCCGGTACCCTGTACCAAATGGCAGAATACAAAAAACCCACCAACGAGGCTGAATTCGCGGCCAATTTTTCGCCGAAGAAGCCGCTCATGTCAGACACGGAGGCCTACTACGAGAGTTCGCGTTGCCTCTATTGCTACGATGCACCATGCATCACCGCATGTCCCACGGGGATTGATATACCGCTCTTCATCCGACAGATCAACAGCGACAACAAGGACGGTGCCGCCAAGACGATCTATGAGACCAACTGGATGGGCCATGCCTGCGGGAATGTGTGCCCCACCGAGGAACTTTGCGAAGGAGCGTGCGTGTACAACCACAGCGATGTGAAGCCGATCGAGATCGGTCGCTTGCAGGCGCATGCCACCGACAAGGTGATCCGATCGAAGAAGAAGCTCTTTCGCACGGGCAAGGACACCGGCAAGAAAGTCGCTGTTATCGGTGCTGGGCCTGCGGGCATTTCCGCCGCTTGCGAATTGCGCATGCTCGGCCACGCGGTGGACATTTTCGAAGCGAAAGCCAAGCCCAGCGGCCTCTGTGTGTATGGCGTAGCGCCGTACAAGCTCACCAACGAAGAGGCTTTGGACGAGATCGCCTACTTGCAGGATCAGTTCGGTTTCACGGTCCAGTACAACAAGCCGATCAACGGTCGTGCGGACTTTGAGAAATTGGAGAAAGGCTACGACGCGATCTTCATCGGTATCGGGCTGGGTGCTACCTCATCGCTCGGAATTCCCGGCGAGGATAAGCAGGGCGTTATCGGCGCGCTGGAGTTCGTGGAAGAACTGCGGATGAAGCACCACAAGACGACCGTCGGCAAAAAGGTGATCGTGCTCGGTGGCGGCAACACGGCCATGGACGCCGCGAGCGAGAGCTGCCGCATGGGCGCGGAAAGCGTCACCATCGCCTACCGTCGTGGACCAGAGGAAATGGGCGCCTACCCCTTCGAATTCGACCTGGCAAAGAAGAGCGGGGCGAAGGCGTTGTTCAATGTGACGCCCGTTGAAGTGATGGGCGACAAGGAAGTGACCGGCGTGAAATTCATCCGGAACAAAGCCGCTTACGGCAAGATCGAGGCGATCCCCGGCAGCGAGTTCGTGGAAGCCTGCGACATGGTGTTGCTCGGTACCGGCCAAGGCAAGCAGGTGGAATTGCTGGAGCAGATCAGTGGTGTGAAACTGGAGCACAAGAGCCGCATTCTCGATGACCGAGGTCGTCTTGTGGTGAACGAACAGTACCAAACCAACAACCCGAAGTACTTCGCTGCGGGCGATGCGGTGAACGGCGGCGTGGAAGTGGTGAACGCTGCTGCGGAAGCGAAAAAGGCAGCGCATGGGATCGATCAATACTTGAAGAACTAAGGACATGGCAGACCTTCGTACGAACCTCGCGGGCATCAAAAGCCCGAACCCCTTTTGGCTCGCCTCCGCGCCGCCGACCAACTCCGGCTACCAGATCATGAAAGCCTTCGATGCGGGCTGGGGCGGTGCCGTGTGGAAGACCCTCGGCGTGCCCGTGGTGAACGTGAGCAGTCGCTATGGCACCCTGAACTACCGCGACAACCGGATGATGGGCTTCAACAACATCGAGCTGATCACCGACCGGCCGCTGAAGGACAACCTGCGCGAGATCAGTGAGGTGAAAAAGCGCTTTCCGGACCATGCCGTGATCGCCTCGTTGATGGTGGAGACGCGCGAGGAATGGCATAATATCGTTCGTGATGTGGAGAATGCCGGGGCGGACGGTATTGAGTTGAACTTCGGTTGTCCACACGGCATGTGCGAGCGCGGCATGGGCAGCGCTGTTGGCCAGGAGCCGAAGGTCTTGCAAATGATCGTGGAGTGGGTGAAGGAAGTGGCGAAGATCCCCGTGATCGTGAAGCTCACTCCGAACATCTCGGACATCACACGGCCAGCCCGTGCGGCCCAGGTCGGTGGCGGCAATGCGATCTCCTTGATCAACACCATCCAAAGCGTGATCGGCGTGGACCTCGACACGTTCGTGCCTTTCCCCAACGTGGACGGCAAAAGCACGAACGGCGGCTATTGCGGCCCTGCCGTGAAGCCCATTGCGCTGAACATGTTGAAGAATTGCGCTCAGCATCCGGATATCACCATTCCCATCAGCGGGATCGGTGGCGTGGAGAATTGGCGCGATGCTGCGGAATTCATCCTGCTGGGAGCCACCTCCGTACAGGTCTGCACCGCTGTGATGCACTACGGCTTCGGTATCATCCGCGAGCTGCTACCGGGCTTGGAGCGCTATATGGACGACAAGGGCTTCAAGAACATCGAAGCAATGCGCGGCAAAGCACTACCGAACATCCTGCACTGGGAAGACCTCAACCTGAAGTACAAAGTGGTGGCCGACATCAACAAGGACAAGTGCATCGGTTGCCAGCTTTGCTACACGGCCTGTGAGGACGGGGCACACCAAGCCATCGCGCTGAGCAGCGACCCCACGGACCGCAAGCCGACGATCATCGAGGAGAACTGCGTGGGCTGCAACCTTTGCGCCATCGTATGCCCGGTAGAGGAATGCATCACCATGGAGCGCCGCGACGACGGCAAGGAGCACCTCACCTGGGGCGATCGCACGCGCGATAGGAACATCCCGAAGACCTTCGATGATCCGTTGGCCGGTGGCTTGCACCATTGGGTGCCTGAGCCTGCGGAGGCGTTGGCGAAGGTGAAGCCGCGGCACTATAGGGGCTGATCGGAACGAAAAAGGCCCCAGCTCCACGCTGAGGCCTTTCGCTCCCCGGGCTGGACTTGCCCCGATATGTATCGGGGCAGCGACCCCTTGATCAACAGTCAGGTGCTCTAACCTCCCGACGGATTCGGGGATGTGCTACACGAAGAAGGTTTAGGTCATTCTCTGATTTCGAAACCTCTGTAATTGATACTCTCTGTATTGATCTTCTTGGATCAGTCGCTTGATCACCGCAATGCTCTTCTGGGATTTGATCCAGCGTTCCAATGCGCGGGCATGGGCCCGATCATGGCAAGCGACCACAAGCTGGATGCTCCAGTCGGTGGCAATGGCTGTGGCCGATCCGGGAAAAAGGTGGTCGTTGTGTTGTTGCGTACGAATGTTCGCATCAACGCTTTCCCCGATGTAGAAGCGGTTCGCTGTTTTGCTATGCAGGATGTAGAGGAAGTGCGGCATGTTGCAAAAAAAGGCCCCAGCTCCACGCTGAGGCCTTTCGCTCCCCGGGCTGGACTTGAACCAGCGACCCCCTGATTAACAGTCAGGTGCTCTAACCAGCTGAGCTACCAGGGAAAAATCCCTTCTTGCAAAGGGAGCGCAAAAGTAGGCAGCCAAAGCGATTCCGCAAGTTCCTCCACATTCTTCACCTTTGCGCCCCCAAAGAACATCCGCAAATGAAGCTAATTACCGTTGGAACCGTAGCATTTGACAACATCGAAACCCCTTTCGGCAAAGCCGATAAAGTAGTTGGGGGAGCTGCCACATACATCTCCCTTGCGGCATCGTTCTTCCTGGAGAAGCAGGGTATCGTGAGCGTGGTGGGGGATGATTTCCCCACCGAAATGATGGAAACCATGCGCAAGCGGGGGATCGATCAGGCCGGGTTGGAGATCCTTGAGGGCAAGGAAAGTTTCTTTTGGAGCGGCAAGTACCACTACGACATGAACACGCGCGACACGCTGGAGACGCGACTGAACGTGTTGCTGGAACTGGACCCCAAACTGAATGCTGAATACAAGTCGGCGGAATACGTGATGCTGGGCAATTTGGACCCGGTGGTACAGGCCAAGGTGCTCGATCAAGTGGAATCGCCGGCCTTGGTGGTGATGGACACCATGAATTTTTGGATGGACATCGCCATGGATAAACTGAAGGAGGTGATCGCCCGAGTGGATATCCTCACGATCAACGATTCCGAAGCCCGCCAGCTCAGCGGTGAACACAGCTTGGTGAAAGCGGCACACGTTATCATGGGGATGGGTCCGAAGTACTTGGTGGTAAAGAAAGGTGAGCACGGTGCACTGCTCTTCAACAAGAACCGGGTCTTCTTTGCCCCGGCATTGCCCCTTGATGAAGTGGTTGACCCAACCGGCGCGGGAGACACCTTTGCCGGTGGCTTCATCGGCTACTTGGCACGCAGCGGCGATCACAGCTTCAACAATATGAAGCGCGCCATTATCGTGGGTTCGGCCATGGCATCCTTCTGCTGTGAAAAGTTCGGCGTCGAGCGGTTATTGGAACTCAAGCAGGAAGAGATCGATCTCCGCATCCAACAATTCGTGGACCTGGTGGATTTCGACATCAAGCTGGTGGCGAACTAGGAGCTGAACAACATGGGACCCCTGTCGTGGAAAGGATCGGCATCCATCCTTCTGGCGATCGTGTTGGCCTGCTTCATGGGCTGCGATCAGCGCACCACGGTGGTGGTTCCATCGGCCTTTCATTGGCGGAACAACGATCCGTTGAACTACAATGACCGACAGGCCATTGCGGCGAACGGCCTGCAGCGCATCTACTTCAAGATCCTCGACATCGGCTGGAACCCGGCCAATGGCGCCTATCCGGTTTCATCCGTAGCCGTGCCGATCGCATGGCGCAACTATTCCGGAAATGCCGGTATGTGGACGGACTCCGTGGAGTTCGTGCCCAGCATCTACATCACCAATAACACCTTCGCGAAGATCACTGATGCCGAGGTGGACCAGCTCGCTGCCAACCTGCTGCGCAAACTGCGGAAGGAATGCCCGCTGAAGATCCATGGGGTGTTGCTGGATTGCGATTGGACCGCCACCACCAAGAGCCGCTTCTTTCGCCTGACACGGATCATGAACGACAGCCTCGACGTGCCGCTGATGGCCACCATCCGTCTGCATCAATTCGCGCATCCCGGCAAGACCGGTGTGCCCCCCGCCGACCGCGGCATGCTGATGGTGTACAACGTGGGCAAGGTGAACGCACCCGGTGCCGCGAATTCCATCTTCAATAAGGAGGAAACAGAGCCCTATTTCCGAAGGAGCAAGCCCTATCCGCTGCCGCTGGACATCGCACTGCCCGCATTTTCATGGGGCGCCCATTTCCGCAAGGGCCATTTCATGGGCATCCTGCAAGAGGCACAGATCGACGAGGCGGCAGCTCGTGGCTTGGTTACCGGCTCATACACAGGCACCATGCAGGTGACGAAGGAGAACAATGAACGACTGCCGGAATTGCACTTGGGTGATGAGATCCGGATGGAGCGGATGACAGCGGATGCGATCAACCAAGTGGCACAGTTGGCCCGTGGAGCCGTCAACAGCGACACCACGGCGGTGGTCTTCTTCGAGCTGGGTACGCGGGCCTTCCGCAGCTTGGCCCCCAGCTTCGTCGATAGCGTATACCTTGAATTCGGTCCTCGTACGGTTAGGAAGGATGCACTGCCATTCCCTGCTTTCACCCCATCTTCGGTACCATGAAGCGCTCGTTGATCCTCTTGGTGCTGGGCCTCTTTTCCTTCGTTCAGGACCAGGCCAACGGCTGCGGCTGGTACATCGGTGCTGAGGAGTTCCGCTTCTGGCTGCTTCAGCCGGACCTGGCCGACACCCGTGACCTGCACCCCTTCTACTTCACCACGGAGATCTTCAACGGACCGGATGAACAAGAGCTGAAAGAGGTGGCCTACAACATGAATCTCGCGGAATGGCGCGGGATAGTGGGCCCCGCTGTTCCGGAGGACGCGATCGCAGCTATCCTCTACGGCACTGCCCCGGAGGATTTTTGGAAGAATGAGCAGCAGCTCTTTTCGGAGAACGCTTTTCTGCAGCGGCTCACTGCCATGAGCGGCGGTTGGCCGGAGTTCATCCGCTATGCGAAGACCGGCGAGCAGTTGGTGAATTACAGCGATCCTTGGGGTTTTCAGGAGAAGGACGAGCGGGCCATGCGGAATGCATGGAACAGCGGAAGGAAGCTGTTGAAGAAGTCGAAAGATCCGGTCCTGAGCGCGAGGATCGCTTTCCAAATGGTGCGGTTGGCATTCTATGCCCCAGAGCTGAAGCTGGATGCGCAGGCGGTGTACGAAAAGGAACTCGCTCCGTTGCGCGGCAAGACCTGGCTGGAGCCTTCCGCCGCCTTCTATCTGGCCAGTATGCAGCAGAACCCGGCCCGCGACATGGCCTTCTCGGAGCTCTTCGATCGTGCGCCGGACAAGCGGTTCCGTATGGTGCAGCTCTTCGACAACAGCGCCACGGAGGAATACATCACGCAGGCCAAGTCCGAAAAGCAACGCGCCACCCTGCTGGTGATGCGCGATCTCCAACATCCGGGGCGTGCGCTGAAGGACCTGGAGCGGATCGCCGCATGGGATCCCGGCAACGAGCACCTTCCGCTGTTGCTCAGCCGGGAAGTGAACAAGCTGGAAGATTGGCTGCTGACCCAGCCGCTCACGGGCTACGGTTCCGCGATCCGGCAATGGTCCGGCAATGAGGAAGGTCTGAGCGATGCGGATATAGCGCGTGCAGACTTAGTGTACCTGCAAGAGGTGAAGGATTTTATCGTCCGCATCCTGCCACAGGCCACGCCTGCCCAGCGCCCGTTGCTGCTGTTGCTCGACGGCCACCTCAGCTTTATCGCAGGGGACATGAACGCCGTGCGCACAGCCATGGAGCGCGTGGAGAAGGAACCCTTGGCCAGTGCGGAAATGCGCGTGCAGGCCCGAGTGGACCTGGTGCTCAGCGGCATCATGGCCTCTCACAAGCTCACCGATGCCACGCGTGCGGATTTCATGGACCTCATTGCGCTGGTGAACACCTCACCCACACTGGCCGCTAACAGCAGCAATTTGCTGGACCAACTGCATCTCTACCTAGGCAAGAAGCTCATCGTCCGCGGCGAAATGGCCGAAGGTGCTTTTCTCTTGGCCCGGTCGGGACGCGCCTATACCTCACCCGCATCCCTCTGGGGTGCCAATGCCCGTCACGTGGTATTTGAACAGGCCGTTCCTGCGGATTATGACCGCATGATCACGCTGCTGGATAAGCCTGATAAGACGCGCTTCGAACAGTACCTCACCGGCACAGGAGCACAGCCCGACGACCCCGGTCATACCGCGGATCGCATCAACGATAACGAACTCACACGCAACAAGCTGCTGGACTACAAGGCCACTTGGTTCCTGCGTGAGGGGCAGTTGGAGCAGGCCGCTGCGGTGTTCCAGCAGATCCCCGACGAGTTCTGGGCGGGTTTTCCCTATGCGTTGTTCGCGGACGATGACCCCTTCGTGGTGAACATCGAAGACCCGCACAACTACAACAAGACCGATAGCGCACGATACAACAAACGCACGATCGTGGAGCGCATGATCAGCCTGCAACGGGAGGCCGACCGTGATCCGAGCAAGCGGGCGCTGAACCATTATCTGCTCGGGAACGCCTACTACAACATGAGTTGGCACGGCAAGTACTGGATCATGTCGCGCATCAGCTGGAGCATCTGGGAAATGAGCCAATGGCGCGACCGGGAAACGACCGCTCCGGGCGATGCTGATTACTTCGGTGACCAACGAGCACAGCGGCACTACCTCATCGCCATGAAGGAAGCCAAGGACCCTGTGCTGCAAGCCATGGCCTGTCGCATGGCCGAGGAGTGCGAGCGCAACTGGTGGAATTTCACCGGTGAAGGCGGCATGGATGAGGCCGGGAACCCGTATCAGGCAAAACTCACCAGCCAAGAAAGCCAAGAGGCCTACCGGGCCATTGAGGATTGCTCCGGCTATGCGGATTTCGTTGCTCGGTTCCGATGAGGCCGCCGCACCGCTTTTTTGTGCCAACCCAGTGACGGATGCCCACATCCCCCATTTTGGGGATTGTACATGATTTTCGGGCAGGTTAATCTTGTAGTGGCCGAATGCATGGCCGTTCAAATAGTCCCCGTCATGAGAACTTCTACCCTGCCCTTCCATCTTCCCATCGAGCGCTTCCGCACTGCGGCTACGATCTTTCTCCTGCTCCTCACATTCCTTTGGGCCGGGGTTGTTCAAGCTGCGCAAGTGGACGAAAGCACCGCCCGCGATGTTGCGATCCGGGTACTTCACGAACGGAGCGCATCGTTCACAGCCACACGAAGTACAGATCTGCAGCTTGTCTACACAAAGGGAGGCAGCACTACCGGCATGCCCGATGCACCGGTACTTTTCCGCGTATTCAATGCGAGTGGTCAAGGGTTCGTGATCGTTGCGGGTGATGATCTGGTGTTCCCGGTTCTCGGTTATTCCACTGAAACAGCATTCCCTTCGGGAGAACTCTTACCCTCCTTGGCCAAATGGTTGGAGGGATATGCAAGCGAGATCAGTGCTGTATTGGCAGCGAACGGACCAGTGACCAATGAAGTGGTGCTGGCGTGGCAGGAGGCATTGAGCGCGGAGCCGGGCGCACCACGGGATACGGAGGCGGTGAGCCCGCTGATGCAAACCAAATGGGACCAAGCACCCAATGTGAACGCGCTCTGCCCCGGGGGCTCCGTTACGGGTTGTGTGGCAACGGCCATGGCCCAAGTGATGAAGTACCACAACCACCCCGCACAAGGGGCCGGATTCCACTCCTACAGTGCGCCTAACTACGGTACGCTCTCCGCCAATTTCGCGGCCACCACGTATAACTGGAGCGGTATGCCGAACATAGTGACCGGTGCCAACAATGCTGTGGCCACCTTGATGTACCACTGCGGCGTAAGTGTGGATATGCAGTACAGCCCACAGGTGAGCAACGCGTATATGATCACCAGCGGAAGCCCGATCCAACACTGTACGGAATACGCGTTGAAGACCTATTTCGGATACGACCCCAGCATGCAGGGCAAGCACCGGGATCAAGTCAGTGAATCCCAGTGGATCACGATGCTAAAGGCAGAACTCGACGCGAGCCGGCCCGTGATCTATGCGGGCTTCGGTTCAGGTGGCGGCCATTGTTTCGTTACGGATGGATACGACAATAACAACTTCTTCCACTTCAATTGGGGCTGGGGCGGACAGGCCGATGGGTATTTCACGGTGGGTGCGCTGAACCCGGGATCAACAGGAACGGGCGGCGGAACCGGTGGTTATAACAGTGGCCAGCAGGCGCTTATCGGCATCAAGCCGTCCACCGGCGGTGGTGGAGGCGGTGGGGGAACAGGCCAGTTGAGCACATTGGCCTTGTACAATTATGTCACCCCGACTTCCTCGACCCTCTACTACGGCCAAGCCTTCTCGGTCAGCACCAACATCGTGAACAACAGTACCTCGGAATTCCAAGGTGATTATGCAGCTGGTGTGTTTGATGCCTCCAGTAATTTCTATGGCTTCGTGGGCCAGTACGATGGCAATACACTCCCTGCCGGCTATTCCTATAACAACGACATCCAATTCACCACTACAGGGCTGTTCAGCATGGTGCCCGGGAGCTATTTGATCGGTATCCTCTATCGTCCTACAGGTGGGGAGTGGGTGCTCGTTGCAAACAATGCGGGGTATACCAATCTGGCTCCCGTGAACGTGATCAATCCCAACGACATTGAGGTCGCCAACGCCATTACGGTATCACCGGGCACTACGGTGGTGCAAGGGGGGCAGATCTCGGTGAACCTGAACGTGCAGAATGATGGTTTTAACACCTTCGTAGGCCAATACGGGGTGGCATTGTACAACCTCGACGGCTCTTGGGCGCAGGATGTGGGCCTCTACAACGAGACGGGTGGTCTTCCGAGCGGGTACTCCTACTTGGCCCCCTATCTCACATTGGGCCCAGTGAACGTGACCATTCCGCCCGGTACATACCTCTTGGCAGCGCAGCACAATCCGAACAACACGGGTTGGCAGCTCACCGGCTCCAGCTATTTCGCGAATCCGATATTCGTGACCGTGACAGGTGCTGCCGTTCCGGGCGATCAATACGAGGTGAACAACACTGCCGGACAAGCCTTCACCCTCCCCGTGACCTTCTCCGGTAGCTCGGCCTCCGTGGCAACTTCCGGCTCCACCCTGCATAACGGTACGGATCAGGACTTCTACAAGGTGGTCCTTCCCTCAGGCACCAACTATGCCATCAATGCGCGCGTGCATGATGCATGGAGCAGCGGGAATGGGAATACTTACTCCGTGGATGCGCTGTGGTCGTGGTCCATGGATGGCAACTCATGGTCGCCCGCCTACGACGATGTCATGCAAGGGAATATCGTGGTGAACGGTGGTGGCACGGTCTGGTTCCATGTGGCCCCTTATTTCCCGGGAGAAGTGGGCTCCTATCTCCTGCAACTTGACATCCAATCAGGTGCCACCGTGGGTATTGAAGATGGCCTGAGCTTGGCGAACATCACCCTCCACCCCAATCCAGCGAAGGACCGGTTCACCATCGATCTGGGCGATTTCCATGGTGAGCTTGAAGCTGTCCAGTTGATCGATGCCCAAGGCAGAATGATCATTGATCAAGCGGTTTTCCAACGAGCTGGCGGACGTGCGGAAGTGGATGTTGCTGCCGTTCCGGATGGTGTATACATCGTGCGCTTGCTCACGGATAAGGGAGTGTGGAACGAACGCCTGATCATTACCCGATGAAAGGACTTTTGTTCTTGGTTCCAGCGCTGATAATCACCGCATGCGGTGGCCGGAAGGATGCATCCCAGGCTCCGGAGCAGACGGGACCCACGGCAGGTGGCGAAACGCTGGCACCTGTGCCCGCACCGGACCTGGGGGCCACCGCTCGTGTGGTGGTGTATCGTACCCGCACGGACCAGCAGAACCACGTCCCTGTGGCATTATCCGAAGATGGTAGTGCGATCATTTCCTATCCGGATCCCACGGACCTGCGTACTCCCGGCGGGCCACCCATCCCCACGAAGCTGGAACAAGGGTGGTTGTTGGACCGGCGCGGTATCGGTATGAATTCGGCTTTCCTGGAAATGACCTATGCGGATTATGCCGCATTGGTGGATCCCCCTTCCATGGTGGAGCTCGAAGCAGCACTTCTTGATCGTGAACCCATAACGGACATGTGCGACTGTGGTCCGCGTACTGCGTTCATGGATCCCGTGGCAGAACTGGACAGGATCATCCGGAATGATTCCCTCTACATCCGCTGTAAGCGGCTGAAGTGAGTGATCACAGAAATTGAAAAGCCCCCGGAAGTGATCAGATCGATCAGCTCCGGGGGCTTTTACATGAAACGGGATCAGCTGCCCAAGTAGTTGAATTCACGCACACCACTGTCGTTGAACGGGCCGGGTACGACCTGGCCGTTCCCATCGATCAGTTCCAAGCGTACGGTATGCTGGCCCAACTCCATGCCTTCGATGAAGTAGGCCTCCCACTTGTTGATGGTCCAAACCTCGCCATCGATGGTGGCGCGCACGCTATAGCCATCCTTCTCCAGATCCGTGTTCAACAGGTAGAAATCAAGGAGGATCTTGTCGCCGTCCAGCTTCTTGTAATCGCCTTTGGGGCGGCTGTAAAAGAGCGTGGGGTCCTTGCTCATGTCGCCCGCCGTCATTCCACCCTCGCCGGGCATGTTGAATTCCTTCAATACCACGGCGTCGCTGTTCTTCACGCTTTCATGGTAGCTACGGCTCAGGAAGCTGAGCGCGATATTTCGGCCGGGATCGGCCTTGGCCTTGAAATCCGAGTTGTACTCGGCCAAGTAGGGCTTGTTGTTCAGGATGAAGTGGATGTGCTGGCCGTCGGCGCTGTTGGCGCATCCGCGTGTGCCGGCATCCGGGGTCTGGGCCTTCAGCTCAAAGCCGTTCACCTTGAATCTGTATTCCACCTCCATGGTCTTCTCGTTCGGCAGGATGGTGTCCAACGTAAGCTTGGCATCCGGGAACTGTGTGGCGGGTGGTGCTACCACCAACTTCAATTTGGCATCGGCAGGGGCCACCACCGCAGGGCGCTCAGCAGGAACGGTAGCCGTGGTATCCGCAGGCGGCGGGGGAGGTGTGGTATCGGTGGAAGGAGTGCTACAGGCAGCCAGCAGCAGCAAGGAAAGGAAAGGTAGGGTCTGTTTTTTCATTTTATTCATCGGGTTATCATGCGAAGCTGAGGAGGAGCTGTGCCTTTTCCACGGCCTCACCTTCCACAGCATGTATTTTCTGGACCACGCCATCTCCGGCGCTCTTGATCACATTCTCCATTTTCATGGCCTCCAGCACCAGTAGGGGATCATTCTTCTTCACCTCGGTGCCTTCCTTCACCAACACCTTCAACACCAAGCCAGGCATTGGGGCCTTCAGCTCGCGCACCATGGCCCTGGCGCCCCGGTCGATGCCCAGGATCTCCATGAGCCGGGAGCGCTCATCCGCGAAACGCACGGTATGGCAATGCGCCCCGATCCGCAGCCGGACCGTACCGGCTTCGCGATCGTGCTTCAGAACCAGGACCTTGAATGAACGTCCATTGCGAACCAGGCTGTACATGCCGGGTCCGGTGCGGACAAGGTCCGGGGCATCCTCTTCGGTGAATGACCATGGTGCAGAGGGAGCTGAGCGCTCCAGCACCAAAGGTTCAGCGACGGAATTGACGGTGGCGTATAGTTTGGCGGCCATTGCGATGGAAAAACAGATGCGACAAATGAAAGGTTCACTTATCGTTATTCGGGGCTAAGGTATTCCCTCGCTCCTTTTCAGGGAGGAATACGGCCACGAGAATACCGACCAGGAAGAAATTGTACTCACTTGATCAAGTCGGCGTTCTCCATCCGTTCGAACTCCTCGTCCCTTGGCAACCCCGGTTGCTCACGGGCCGCCACCGCCAAGCGATCGCACAATTCATTCAGCGGATGCCCGGCATGGCCCTTGATCCATTGGAACCGCACCTTGTGCTTGGGATAAACCCTCAGGAAGCGCTTCCAGAGATCCGGGTTCTTTTTCTTGGCGAACCCTTTCTTCTCCCAACCGAACACCCAGCCCTTTTCCACGGAATCCACCACGTACTTGCTATCGCTGACGATGGTGACGTCATGGCCTTCGCCTTTCAAGGCCTCCAGCGCCACGATCACAGCCAGCAACTCCATGCGGTTATTGGTAGTGCGCTTAAAGCCGCCCCAGAGCTCCTTGCGGTGCTTGCCGGACTCCAACACGGCACCATAACCTCCGGGACCGGGATTCCCGCTGGCGGCGCCGTCGGTGTGTATGGTGATCTTCATTCTGAATAGGACCGCAAGGAACGCAACGTAAATGGCTTTACCACAACTGGTTCTTACCGATCTTCTCGGGAGGGCGCAACGACCGAAACGTGGATGTTGGTTTTGGGCGGGATGGTTCTACCGCAACGGGTGCAACGTGGATGTGGGCTTAAGCGGGATGGTTTGACCGCAACGGACGCAACGACCGCAACGTGGATGTATCTTGAGATGAGTAGCACTATTCTGGAAGGCCGTTCACCCATCGTTCGATCCCATCCTTCATCAATCGGACGTTGAAGTTCAACAGAAGTCCCAGCCGGTTGCCGCTGAGTTTCAGATAGGCCATAAGCTGAGCCCGATGGATCGGCAAAATGGTTTCTACGGTCTTCACTTCAACGATCAACTTTTCCTCGAGCCAAAGGTCCGATCGGTATCCATCACCCACCACCACTCCTTTATACATGCTGCATGCAGCGCTGGTAGACTTTCTCAAGCAATCCTGGACCAAGCTCCCGATGCACACGAAAGGCTGCTTCCGTAGCGACAGCTGCAAGTTCGTTTTCCGTCATTCAAGTAGCCATGGGCCGTGCTCAGGTTGAAGCAACCGCGATGATCCCATATCTATCGGACACAAGATAGCCCGCTTTCTTGCCCCCGATGTATTCGATGAGTCCCTTGCGGTCGTTGCGGTTCAACTCTCCCCACCCGCTGCTGTTCAGCTATGCGGAAAGAGATACGTAATGTTCCCCGTGAACAGTTTCACGCTGATCGCCAGGAGGATCACGCCGAAGGCCTTGCGAAGCACGATCAGGCCTACACGTCCGAGCATCCGTTCGATGCGGTTGGTGAGCAATAGCACGGTAACCACCACGACCATGTTCAGGATGATGGCAACGAGGATCTCCGGTCTGGTGAATTCCGCACGTAGTGAAAGCACGGTGGTGATGGTGCCCGATCCGGCGATCACCGGAAAGGCCAAGGGCACAATGCTGTATACCTTGGGATCCTCGCTGAGGCCCGGTGCGCTGGTGTCCTCTTTGAACAAGCGGATGCCCAAGGTCATTTCCAAGGCGATGAAGAAGAGAACGAAGGAGCCCGCTACGGCGAAGGAGTTCACATCGATGCCCAAGAAGGACAGGATGGTCTCGCCGAGGTACAGGAAAACGATCATGATGGCCGCACTAACGAACGTGGCCCGGGCCGGGTAGATCTTCCCCGCTTTTTCACGCACCTGCAGGATCACCGGGATGCCGCCAATGATGTCGATCACGGCGAAGAGCACCAAGAACGCTTTGAGTACGTGCGACAGATCCATGGGGCAAAGTTCGGGCTTGAGGTGGTTCTGAAGGGATCAGGCTCCCCGTTATTCCCGTGTGCGAACAGCCATATCGTTCAGAAAGCCCTCCACCACTTCGGGGTAGTGCGCATGCTCCAGCGCATGGATCCGCGCGGCCAAGGCTTCCACATCATCCCCGGGCATCACCGGACATTCGACCTGGAAGAGCACACGTCCCTCATCGTAACGTTCGTTCACCACATGGATCGTGATCCCGCTCTGCTTTTCGCCAGCAGCTAGCACCGCCCTGTGAACGTGATCACCGTACATGCCTTTGCCGCCGTACTTCGGAAGCAAGGAAGGATGTATGTTCAGGATGCGATCGGGCCATGTCTGCACCAACGTTGCAGGGAGCAGGCGCATGAAACCAGCCAAGATCAACAGGTCAATACCCGCGCCCTCCAACTCACGCAGTAGCGTACCATCAGCAAGTTCGGTGGCACCGAACATGTAGCACGGCACGCCGTGGTCCCAAGCTCGTTGCAGGACGCCTGCTTTGGGTTGGTCGCACGCCACCAAGGCGATCTCCGCCTTTGTTGACGCGCCGAAATGCTCCATCAAGCGCTGGGCGTTGGTGCCCGAGCCGGAGGCCAATATGGCGATGCGGATCATGGCGCGAAGTTCCGGCAAATGCGTGCAGC
This sequence comes from Flavobacteriales bacterium, assembly GCA_019638085.1. Classification (GTDB taxonomy): domain Bacteria; phylum Bacteroidota; class Bacteroidia; order Flavobacteriales_F; family PHOS-HE28; genus PHOS-HE28. Next base: position 85,217 of record JAHBUL010000001.1, read on the forward strand.
TTTCCTATCCGCACAAGTGAGGTCCGTTACCTTTTTCCCGCGTTCATCGTATGCAAACTCTTTTCTTCGCCGTCCGAAGGCTCCGTGAACATGCGCATTTCCATCGTTACGCCCAGCTATAACATGCTTCAATACCTGAAGCGGTGCCGGGCATCCGTGGCCGACCAGACAGGTGTGGAGGTGGAACACATCATCGCCGATGGAGGAAGTACGGATGGTACCGTGGAATGGCTCGCTGCGCATGGGCAACCCATGGTGGCCGGGGAGCGATCCGGAGCGGAGCATATCCCGCTGCGCTATTTTTCAGGAAAGGATGCGGGCATGTATGATGCCCTCAACAAGGGTTTTGATTCAGCATCGGGCGAAGTGGTCGCGTGGCTCAATTGCGATGAGCAGTATTTGGAAGGCACCTTGGCGTTGGTGGCCGATAGGTTCCGGAAGGAACCCGGACTGGACATGCTGTTCGGAGGGGCCTTGCTGGTGCGTCCCGATGGCTCCTTACTGGCGGCGCGAAAATCCTATCCGGCCCGCTACGCCCAGATCGCGACCTCCCATCTTTACAACCTTTCTTGCGCGATGTTCTTTCGTAGAAGGCTGTGGGATGCAGGCCTCCGGTTCAGCACGGAATTGCGCATGCTCGGTGATCACCACCTGGTGATGCAAGCCTTGAAGGGTGGTGCCCGTACCGGTATTGTGAAAAAGCCCCTATCGGTGTTCGCGTTCACCGGGGCCAACCTGAGCTGGACGGATAAGGCCAAGCAGGAAGCGGTAATGCTGGAAGCTTCAGCACCTCGCTGGATCCGCATGCTTAAAGTGCCGTTCAACTTGTTACGCCTGGCCGAGAAGGCCTTCCACGGTGGCTACCACCACGCACCCGTGGACTATGCGATCTATGAAAAGGCGGACGACCCATCGAGGAAGCGCTTCCATGTGGATAAGGTATCGGTGAAATGGCCGGAGGAGAAATGAAGAAAAGGAGGATCTTGATCGATCTGGTACCGATCCGCCCCGGCGTTGGAGGCTCGGGAAGTGGCATCTGGACCCATGCGCGCCACTTGGTGCAAGAGCTGGACCGGGTGGATCTGCAGGATATGGAGATCCACTGTCTGATCACACCGGCGCACCGTCCCTTTTTCAAGGAGCTGCGCAACATCCACCTGCATGAATACAAGGAGCTGGGAGGAGGTGTGCTGCCACGTCTGCTGTGGATCCACGTCCGTTTGCCGGTGATCTGTGGAAGGCTCAATGCGAAGGTGCTTCACAAACTGGCCACCGAAACACCGCTCTTCCTTGGAGCGGAAAGAGTGACCACGGTCCACGATTTCTTCAACGAGTTCATGCAGGAGGAACAACGGGTCTCCACCGGTGCGGCCGGGCGCTACTTCGCTTGGATGACACGGGTAGGCTTTCGGAAAAGCAACACCGTGATCACCGTTTCCGAGGCCATGCGCGATGAGGCGCTGTTGCGTTATCCGGGAGCTACGGAAGTGGTGGCCATTCATAACGGGGTGAACCTGCCGGAAGCACAGCGATCGCAAGCTGAACGGGAAAACCCGTCGCTATTCACCATCCTTTATGTGGCCAAGTTCATGCCCTACAAGGGCCAGCAGCAAGCCGTGGATGCGTTCGAGCACCTACTGGAACAGTGGCCACACCTGAAGGGGAAGGTCCGCTTGGTGATGCATGGCTTCAGCAACGATGAAGCCTTTTACGAAGCGCTCAAGAAGCGGATCGGCCAAGGGGTCCTGGCGGGGTCGGTGGAGATGCGGCCCTACGAGAGGGCGAAGACCATTGAGGAGATCTACGCAGAGGCGGACCTGTTCCTTTTCCTCACGCGATACGAGGGCTTTGGATTGCCCGTGGTGGAGGCGCAGGCGTTGGACATCCCCGTTGTTTGCTCGGATATCCCCGTGCTACGCGAAGTGGGTGGTGTGGGTGCATGGTACGTGAAGCCCGATGAGGCGGATGCTGTGGCCACATCATTGGAACGCATCATCGGCGATCAGCAGGAACGCGATGCCTTGGTGGAAGCGGGAAGGACCAATATCAAGCGGTTCAGCTGGGCGAAGATGGCCAAGGCCACGGCGGAGGTGTATTACCGTGCATCCCGGTGATCCGGTAAGCCTTCGGCCATTGAAACAGCTCGAAAACCGACTTGGAACAGCGAATGCTGGCCGGATCATGCTTCCGACATGACCGATCGACCGGTCCCGAACTTTTTATCGACACTCCTTCTTGCAGGGCTACTCGATCATCGTTTCTCCTTGGTCCTCACGGATTTTCCTCGAAATTCGCGAGCCGGGTACTGCCGCATCCGAACGGCTTTCGAGGGGCTCCGGTCGAACTTCCGGGGGAGAAGGGGTTGTGGATGTCGAAAATATCTTTCCTTTGCACCCTGTTCAACCAACAACAAACGGATATGTCCGATATCAAGTCAAGGGTCATCGCTATCATCGTGGATAAGCTCGGGGTAGACCAGGGCGAGGTCACGCCAGAGGCGAGTTTTACCAACGACCTTGGCGCCGACAGCCTGGATACCGTCGAGCTCATCATGGAGTTCGAAAAGGAGTTCAACATCGCCATCCCTGACGATCAGGCCGAGAAGATCCAAACCGTAGGCCAGGCCGTGGACTACGTGGAGAAGAACGCGAAGTAAACCTCAAGGATGCAGCTCAGGCGAGTGGTGGTCACCGGTCTGGGCGCTCTCACGCCCCTTGGCAATACGCTTGAAGCATATTGGGAAGGATTGGTGAAGGGCACTAGCGGAGCTGCGCCCATCACAAACTTCGACGCGTCCAAGTTCAAGACGCGCTTTGCTTGTGAGGTAAAGGGTTTCGACCCCACCGAGTTCATGGATCGGAAGGAGGCCCGTAAGATGGATCCCTTCTCCCAGTTCGCCGTGGCCACCAGTGATGAGGCCATGCGGGATTCCGGTCTGGTGCTCAGCACGGATGCTGAAAAAGAGCGCATGGGCGTGATCCTCGGCTCCGGCATCGGTGGCCTGCTCACCTTCCAGGAAGAGTGCATCAACTTTGGTAGGGGCGATGGCACGCCGCGGTTCAATCCGTTCTTCATCCCCAAGATGATCGCGGACAGTTCCTCGGGGCTCATCAGCATGCGGCATGGCCTACGCGGACCTAGCTACGTGACCATGAGCGCCTGTGCCAGTGCCAACAACGCGATGATCGACTCCTTCAACTACATCCGCTTAGGGACCGTGGACGCCATGGTCACCGGAGGTAGCGAGGCATCCATCCATGAGGCCGGCGTGGGCGGGTTCAATGCCATGCACGCCATGAGCATCCGTAATGACGACCCGGCCACGGCGAGCCGTCCTTACGATAAGGACCGGGATGGCTTTGTGCTTGGTGAGGGAAGCGGCATCCTTATACTGGAGGAACTGGAGCATGCCAAGGCACGCGGTGCCAAGATCTATTGCGAGGTCATGGGTGGTGGCATGAGCAGTGATGCATACCACATCACCGCTCCACATCCGGAAGGGTTGGGCGCATTCCTCTGCATGAAGCATGCGTTGCAGGACGCAGGGATGAAACCCTCGGAGATCGACTACATCAATACCCACGGCACCAGCACGCCCATCGGCGACCCACAGGAGGTGAAGGCCATCCAGCGCCTTTTCGGTGAGGACGCCTACAGGCTGAACATCAGTTCATCCAAGAGCATGACCGGCCATTTGCTCGGCGCCGCCGGCGCAGTAGAGGCCATAGCCAGCATCATGGCGGTGTACCACGATATCGTACCCCCCACGATCAATCATTTCACGGACGACCCCGAGATCGACCCCAAGTTGAACTTTACGTTCAACACCGCGCAAAAGCGTACGGTCAATGCCGCCATGAGCAATACGTTCGGCTTTGGTGGCCACAACACTTCGGTGATCTTCCGCAAGTACCGATAAGCACTTTTGTTCTCCGCACTTTTCAATCGAGCCAATACACCTGAGGACCGGCGGATCCGAGCGTGGTGCCGCAAGACCCTCGGCGTAACTCCCAAGAACCTCCCGCTCTATCGGCAAGCACTTCGCCACCGAAGTGCGGTAAGTGAGGAGAGGCCGGATCTTCAGGACAATGAGCGTTTGGAATTCCTCGGAGATTCCGTGCTGGATATCATCGTAGGCCAGTACCTCTACCATCAATATCCCGATAAAGGGGAGGGCTTCCTCACACGCATGCGCAGCAAGCTGGTGAGCCGGCACCAGTTGAGCATCCTGGCCAAGTATGTGGAGATCGAGCGTGTAATGGAACTCAACATCGGACGGGGCATGGACACATCCGTTCCCGGCAATGCCATGGAGGCCTTGTTCGGTGCGCTGTACCTGGATAAGGGTTTCGATCGGACCAAGGCCACGGTGATCAAGTTGATCACCACCCACTTCGACCTCAAGGCCGTGGAAGCAGAAGATCGGGACAGCAAAAGCCGCTTGCTGGAGTGGGGGCAGAAGCAGCACAAAAAGGTGGAATTCGTGCTTTCCGAAGAACGGGACCGCAGCGGAAGAGGCAAGCAGTACACGGCTGAAGTCCTGGTGGAAGGCAAGGCATGTGGCTCAGGCAAGGGACACAGCAAGAAGAAAGCGGAGCAGGAGGCAGCCCGTGATGCCGCGCGCACGTTGCGTCTGCCCAGGAACGGGACAACCGAAGGAAGTGGGGAAAGAAGCCAACGAGGAACCGGCCAGCGCGCTCGCCAGCGCTCGCCACAGCGCCGTGGAAGAGGCGGGAGGCAGGGCAGCAGCTCCGGAAAGCCACCTCGGAAGGAAAGCGGGGATCAAGGCTGAAGGCAGCCACGGAACTGACGGACACCGCGCCGCTCTACCTTTGTGCGTCGTTCCGCACCATGGCCAAGCTGAAACTCGATAGTATTCCCCAGCCCGATGTCTTCCTCATCGCGATCAGCAGCCATGTGAACGACTATCGGCTTTGCTGGTCACTGAACAAAAGCCTGGGACTGGAACTCAGCCGCCGTGATGAGGACATCGCAGGGCAAGGACCCGAGCGGATGGCCCACTTCTCAGCCTTCGATCATACGGAGGAGGAAACACAGGCCAACATCACCTTGATCAGCAACCATGCGCCCGAAGGGGTGTTGGTGGCCGACCAAAGACAGGCCGACTTCTTCCTCGTCGTGGATGATCAAAGCTCTCTTCTACCCGACGATACATTGGAACGCGTGAGGAACTCCGAGTTCGTCCTCACCGCATTCACATTGGACATCAACAACATTAAAGGTGCCTATAAGCTCTTGGAATGACCGTAGCTCCCGACCCGAAGACGAAGATCGTGGCCACCCTCGGCCCCGCCAGTTCAAGCCGCGAAGTACTTCGCGAAATGCTCATCCATGGCCTGGATGTATGCCGGCTGAACTTCAGCCACGGTACTTACGAATTCTATGCGGAGGTCATTGCCACCATACGCTCGCTCAACGAGGAGTTGGGCCTCACCACGGCCATCCTGGCAGACCTGCAAGGACCCAAGTTGCGTGTGGGTGAAATGGCCGATGGCCCCATCGAACTGAAGGAAGGCGCAGAGCTGGTGATCACCACGGAACCGATGAAGGGAGTTCCGGGCATGGTGAGCACCAGCTATGAGCAGTTCCCCGAGGATATCAAAGTAGGCGACATGGTGTTGCTGGACGACGGGAAACTGCGTGTACAAGTGACCCATACCGACGGAAAGAAGAAGGTGACCACGAAGGTGATCCACGGCGGCATGCTCAGCAGCAACAAAGGGATCAACCTGCCTAATACCAAGGTGAGCTTGCCCTGCCTCACTGAAAAGGACCGCGAGGACCTCACGTTCGCACTCGCACAAGGTGTGGATTGGGTCGGGCTCAGCTTCGTGCGCAGCGCACGCGACATCATTGAGCTGAAGCACCAGATCCATGCGGAAGGCAGCATGGCCCGCGTAGTGGCCAAGATCGAGAAGCCGGAGGCCATGCTGGAGATCGATGAGATCATCCGCGAGTCCGATGCCCTGATGGTGGCCCGTGGCGACCTCGGTGTTGAGGTGCCCATGGAGCAAGTGCCGTTGTTGCAGAAGGACATTATCCGCCGCTGCCTCCTGCAGCATCGCCCGGTGATCGTGGCCACGCAGATGATGGAGAGCATGATCACCAGCAGTACGCCCACCCGTGCCGAGGTGAATGATGTGGCCAATGCCGTACTGGACCACGCCGATGCCGTAATGCTCAGCGCTGAGACCAGCGTGGGTAAATACCCCGTGGAGGTGGTGAAGGTGATGAACAAGATCCTGCTCGAGATGGAAAAGAGCGACATCATGTACAACGTGAAGGAACCGGATCTGAACGATCACGAGCGCATGGTGACCGATGCGATCTGCATGGCCAGCGTGCGCATGGCGGCGGCCATCGACATCAAGGCCATCGTCACCATGACCCACAGTGGCTACACGGCCTTCAAGATCAGCAGCATGCGCCCCAAGGCGCACATCTTCGCCTTTACCAGCAACAAGCGTATCCTCAACATGCTCAACCTGGTGTGGGGGGTGCGTGCCGAGTACTACGACAAGACGGTGAGCACTGACCACACCATCGCTGACATCAAGCACATCCTGCGGCGGAAGGACCTGGTGAAAAAGGGCGACCTGGTGGTGAACATCGCCAGCATGCCCATCGCCGAACAAGGCATGGCCAACATGATCCGGTTGAGCCCGGTGTGAGGAGTCGATCGGGTGAGTGCCATCCATGAAAAAATTCGCGCTGCTCATTCTTGCGCTTTTGGCAATGCCCCTCATTGCAGGACTGTACGGGGCGTTGCACGATCAGGTGAGCTTCACCATTTCCCCGGAGTATTTCACGCGTTTCAAATACGATCAATTCGGATTCGATCCGCGATGGTTCGGTGGCGATAGGCCCACGGTCGCGTTGATCGGCTTTCTGGCCACCTGGTGGGTGGGGGCCTTGATCGGCCTGTTCTTGGGTTTCACAGCGCTTCTTCAGCCAAATGCGGAAGCCATGAAAAGAGCGTTGATCCGCGCCGCAGTCATCACATTCGGTATTGCCATCCTATGCGCTATTATTGGTTTGGTGAACGGGTGGTGGTTCATGCAGGACATACCGTACGGCTGGGTCATTCCTGATGATGTAGAGGACCGGGCCGCATTTCGCTCCGTTGGGAGCATGCACAATTTCAGCTATGGTGGCGGAGTTGCAGGCTTGATCATTGCGCTCATCGACATGGAGTGGCGACGCAACAAGAGCAAACTCTCCCTACGGCGAAAAGGATCCGCTTGACCGCTGGGTAGGAAGCGGCTACTCCATCACAAGCTGTCCTTGGCGCACTGAGCTTTCGGTGTATAGACTGAGGAAGTATACACCGGGAGCCTGCCGCCCAAGGTCCGCTTCATCTATTCCCGGTAGCAAGGTTCTTTCATTGATAAAGCGTCCTGTGGCATCCGAGAGCACCAGCCTTCTTTTTCCTTGCGCGATCCTGGCGGAGGGGAAATGGATCCTGCCTTGGCTTGGGTTAGGCCATATAGTGAGGACCTCTGCCCCATGCTCATGAATGCCTACTTGGGAAGCGAGTCGGACCACCCATACATCATCCGATCCGGCATTGGCTGTTACGTCACCATCCGCAGATGCTGATCGCCCGGTGAGTATGTGCCCACCGTCCGATGTGGTGATGATGTCCATGAACGCATCGGACAGAATGCCCCCCATGGTCTTTTGCCAAAGGATTGCTCCGTTCAGATCAAGCTTCACTACCCAAGCATCCTGTGCACCATGAAGCTGACCAACGTTCCCGTTGTTCGAGGTGGTCTGGCCGGCCAGGATCAGCCCACCGTCCACATCCAGGTCCATCGCATTGAAGGCATCGGAGCCGGAGCCGCCCAAAGCCCGTTGCCAGAGGATCGCACCTGTGCCATCAAGCCGGACCACCCAAGCATCCAAGGCCCCATGGCTATTGCTAACATCTCCATTCGTGGAGCTGGTTGATCCTGCTACGACGTATCCTCCATCAGGCAATTGTAACACGACATTCGCGATATCCTCCGAGCTTCCGCCGTAGGCGCGCTGCCATTCCAAGTTTCCTGCACTGTCCATTTTCACCAACCAAGCATCGTTCTGGCCATGCTGGCCGGTAACCTCACCATCCGAAGAAAAAGTCTGACCCGCCATTATAAATCCGCCATCAGCGGTTGGCATTATGCAGTATCCGCGGTCATTGGAGGTCCCACCATAGGAGTGTTCCCATATCAATTCGCCCGAGTTGTCCAGCTTAACTACCCAGAAGTCAGCCATCGTGCCAAGGCCATGGTGCCCGGTCACGTCCCCATCGAATGAATTTGCCGCGCCCAAGATGACGAAGCCGCCATCCGACACCTGTATGGCTGAATAAGCATCATCGTTGGCGATACCGCCAAGGGTGCGTTGCCATTGCAGCACACCCAAGGTATTCACTTTTGCCACCCAAATGTCCCTCGCTATGCCATGAAGGCCACTTACATCGCCATCCGTGGAGTTGGTGGCACCTACGAGCAAGCTTCCACCGTCAGACGTAGCTACAAGTGTGTTGAAACGATCATCTCCGGAACCCCCGTAGGTATGTTGGTCTAGTAAGGTTCCATCCGAACCCAGTCGGATCCACCAACCATCCACACTTCCAAGGTTATTTGTCACATCGCCATCCATGGAGTTGGTTTCTCCGACGATGAGATATTCTCCTTGCGCGGTCTGGCGCACTGCATGGCCAATATCCAGAAGCGAACCACCGAGCGAGACTTGCCATTCGATCGGTGGGCCTTGTGCATGCAATGCTGTAGACAGAAGGCCGAGGAGAAGAATGGGGATGTGAACAGGCTTCATCATCGGTGACATTTGAAAGGCAATGTAACACACCTGAGGCCCTGTTGGCGTGAGTGGTCACGCTTTGGAACTTGGGGGAGCCGGGAGCGTGGCGGTAGCCACTCACAACCGTGAAAAAGCTGAGATCAGAAGGCTGAGACAAGTCATGGTGTTACGGTCGAGAGCAGCACAGGCACCCTTCATCAGAAGAACCCCGACCTTCGTCACCGATGGACGAGCAAGCGTGGGATGATGTAGCGGCAACTTTTGAGGATGACATCTTCAGCGTGCCGGAGCACGACCGGAAGCAGAAGATCCTGCAACGCGTGCAGCGTTATGCGAAAAAGGACGGCAGTGCTGCTGACATCGGTTGCGGCATCGGACGTACTGTGCCCATGTTGGCCGAGCACTTTGCAACAGTGCATGCGACGGATATTTCCAGCGAATGCCTTTCCGTTGCTGAGAAAAGGAACGCGCGCTATCACAACGTGGTATACCACCACGCCGACCTTAGCCAACCGTTGCCTTTTCCGCGCGTGGATTTTGCTCTTTGCATCAATGTCCTGCTGATCGCTTCACGGGCCAAGCGCCAAGCGATGATGGCCAATATGTGTGCTGCCGTCAAGCCCGGTGGCCATCTGTTACTGGTGACCCCCGCGCTGGAATCCGCGCTTTACGCTTCGCACCGCTTGGTGCAGTTGAATGAACGGAGAGGGATGAAGCCCGCCGTGGCACAGCGCAAGGCTGCACGGGAAACCACCAAGCTTGATATGGGCATCGTGGTGGTGAATGGCGCACCGACCAAACACCACCTGAAGGAAGAACTGGCCGACCTCCTGATGCAGGAAGGCATGGAAGTGTTGGAGATCAAGAAGATCGACTACCCGTGGGCCTACATCCTGGAAGACGCACCCCCGGACATGCCAGCACCCATGCCCTGGAACTGGATGGCGGTAGCGATAAGGACCGCTCAACCGTAAGAAGAGGCCCGGACAGGATCTTCTCTGTGTCTCTGCGCCTCTGCGTCCCAGCCTCCAGTTCAGGCCCGCCTCCTTTTTTCACCCGAAGAGCAGCTTCAAATAGAAGCTCGGCTTCTTTAGTTTTTCACGCATGGCCAGGTCATTGAACATGCAGCTGATGGTATCAGCGAGCACCGGGTTGCCCGCTGCCTTGTTCACTACGAAGTTGAACAACCAGGGGCGGTCGGCGAGCTGTTGCAGGCGGGTGCTGATACCGAGTTCCTTTCCGAGGCGGTTCCATACACGGACATCGTAGTCCTTGAGTGCTGTTTGCGGGATCGGACGCTCCCCCGGAAGGGCCTGTAATGCTTCCGCAGCAACGTTGGCGGCATGCACCCCGCTGATCATGGCATGGCTGATGCCTTCACCCGTGAACGGATCGATCAAATGCGCGGCATCACCGATCAACATATAGCCGTCGCCGCTGAGGGGCCATCGTTTGCTTGCCAAGGGTAGGCCCATGCCTTGGATCGACCCTTCCGCTTGCGCATTCGTGAAGCGATCCCGCAGTTGCGGATGTTCCATGATCGTTGCTGTCAGCAGCTTTTTCAGATCGGTGCGTCGCTTGCGCACCATATCGCTGCGCAGGCCGAGGCCCACATTGGCACGTTCACCCGGAAGCGGAAAGATCCAGAGGTACGCTGGCAACAGATCCTTCAGGAAGATGAGTTCGATGAAGCCTTGTGGGTCCAGGCCGGTAACGCCGCTGTAATACGCACGCACACCCGCGCAATGGTGACGCGGCTCCATGGGGAGGCCAGCGATCCTTTTGGAGAAAATTGAATTAGCCCCGGAAGCATCGATGAGCAAACGGCAGGATATAGTTGTCAGTTGTCCGTTGTCATTTGTCCGGCCTGACAACTGAGAACTGACAACTGACAACTTCCATCCTTCTCCACTTCGCATGAACTCTTTCGCCGCAGTGCCTTCAAGCACCTTCACACGCCCATCCCGCTTCACCGCTTCCAGCATGAAATTGTCGAAATCCATGCGAGGCAGGATCGCGCCCGGTGCTTCACCAATGCCCGTTTCCCGGCTGAAGGGAACGCGCAACGCCTTACCGCTCGGGGCCACGAAAGTGACGCCCCAGCTCGGTTCCAATTTCGCTTGTTTGCGAAGCTCCTCGGCCAGCTTGGGGTCCAAGCGTTCCAGCGAGCGGATCACCTTGCCGCTGAGTGCATCGCCACACACTTTATCACGCGGGAACACGGCCTTGTCCAGCAGGATCGTATCCACGCCGTGCTTGGCCAACTGCAGGGCTGTGGCACATCCGCCGGGACCCGCACCAAGGATGCAGACATCCGCCTTCAGCCCGGTCTCCATGGCGTGATCAGCCACGGAAGGCGCCGTCGGTGAACTGGTCCAGGAAGCGCACGTCGTTCTCCCAATACAGCCGTAGATCGGGTACGCGATAGATCAGCTGGGCCACACGCTCCACGCCCATTCCAAAGGCGAAGCCACTGTATACCTCCGGGTCGATCCCGCAGTTGGTGAGCACGGCGGGATCCACCATGCCGCAGCCCATGATCTCCACCCAACCGCTGTGCTTGCACACCGCGCAGCCGCTGCCGCCGCAGATGGTGCAGCTCATGTCCACTTCGGCGCTCGGCTCGGTGAAGGGGAAGTAGCTCGGCCGCAACCGGATCTTCACCTCCGGCCCGAAAATGCTCTTGGCGAAATAGTCCAGCGTTCCTTTCAATTCCGCAAAGCTGACGCCCTTGTCCACATACAAGCCTTCCACTTGGTGGAACATGCAATGTGCGCGAGCGCTTATGGCTTCATTACGATATACACGACCCGGGGAAATGGTGCGAATGGGCGGAGTGCCGCCCTCCATCACGCGTACTTGTACACTGCTCGTATGTGTGCGCAAGGCAAGGTCTTGTCGCTTTTGCTCTTCATTCGCAGAGACAAGCTCTTGCACGAAAAAGGTATCCTGCATGTCCCGAGCAGGATGGTCGGGAGGGAAATTCAACGCTCCGAAGTTGTGGTGTTCATCCTCCACTTCGGGCCCTTGGCTCACGGTATAGCCGATGCGCGCGAACACATCCACGATCCGTTGCCGCACGATGCTGATAGGGTGCAGGCTGCCGGTGTGCTCCGTAAGCGCTGGCCGGGTGAGGTCCACCTCGGGCCCTTTGTCCACCGGCGTGGTTTCGGCTTGGGCCTTCAGCTCTTCCCAGCGCACGCGTGCGGCGTTCTTCAACTGGTTCAGGCGTTGGCCCCATGCGCGCTTCTCTTCAGCTGGTACCTCCTTGAAGGCATCCAAAAGCGCAGTGACCTTGCCGTTACGGCCCAACATGCCCACGCGGAAAGCTTCCACCGCCTCTGGCGATGTGGCGTCCGAAGCGGCGATCTCGGCCTCTACGGCCTCTATGCGTTCCTTCAAGTTCATTGGAGCACGCGCATCCACATGCGCACATCTGCAAGGGGTCGGTCCATTCCGTCACATGGCTGGTTTGCGATGAGGTCCAGCACCTCAATTCCATCCAACACTTGGCCGAATACGGTGTAGCCACCGTCCAAGTGCGGAGCCCCGCCCGCGGTCCAATAGGTCTGTATTTGGTCGGGCGTATAGTGCATGGCGAGGCTATCGGGCAGGCCCTCGTTCACGCGGGCTTCAAGCTTCTCCAGATCGGCCGGACGCCATGTACGGCCTTGCACAATGTAGAATTGGCTGCCACTGCTGCGTTTCCCGGGGTTCACATCATCCCCTTGCCGGGCGGCCGCCAGCGCGCCGTTGCGGTGGATCAGGGATGGAATGATCTCCGCAGGGATGGTATAGCCCGGTCCCCCTTGGCCCAATGGCACCGAGCGGTCCTCCGCTTTGCGACTGTCCGGATCACCGCCTTGGATCATGAAACCCGGGATCACCCGGTGGAAGAGCGTGCTGTCGTAATAGTGCTCCCGGACCAGTTTCAGGAAATTGTCCCGGTGGAGCGGTGTCTCGTTATAGAGTTCCACCACCATGCGGCCTGCCGTGGTATTGATCTCCACTAGATGTCGTTTGGTACCGGTTGTTTTCTGTGCCGAAGCCGTGACGGTGGCGGCAAAAAGCAAGCCCGCGAACAGCAGCTTATGAAGGGATAGTTGCGGGAGCATCGTTCGGTTCCGTATTTTTGGCTTCATTCGCGGTGCGAAGGCGGCAACGAAGCGGCCAAAAGTAACCAACACCATCTCCCATGCCCTTGAAGGCCCTGCTCACTACCGTTCTCTTGCTCATCCTGGGTGCTGGCCTCGGTTCCTGCAATAAGGAGAAGGACACCAAGGCCACCATCACCGTGGTGGATTCCGCAGGTGCCGTGGTTGCTGGTGCCTACGTGAAGCTGTTCGCCAATCCGACCACGCCACTGCAAGCTGATTTCTCCCGCCTGACCAAGGATGGGAACACCGGTTCCGACGGAAAGATCACGTTCGATTATTCGGAATTCTATAAGCGCGGCCAAGCCGGTTTTGCCGTGCTGGACATTCAGGCTATAAAGGATTCACTGACGGGTGAAGGCATCATCCGCATCGAGGAGGAGCAGACCAACGAGGAGACCGTGGTGGTTTCCAGCGGGAACTGATCATACTCCGTCAGCTTCGCTCAGTGGTCCTCGAAATATGAGAGGATCGCCTCCTTCATCAAGCGCTCCTGCTCCTTCGGGTTCAATGAGGGCAACTCCTTCACCCGTTCAAAATGCGGCCAGCCATCGGCGTCCCGCCCCAGTTCCTTGTAGTAGCCGTATGGCGTTAACAGCACGGAGATGGCCACGTGCATCAGGTTCACTTTTTCGTCCTTCTTGAAGACGCGTGCGTGCTGGCCGAGCTCCTGCACGCCGATCAGGAAGATCACGCCGTTGAGGTCCAAGGGCATGCCGAAGCGCGTCTCCATCTGCTTCAGGAGGTCGCGCCAACGCTTGTCAAATGCCAGATCGATCATGATATGTTCCTTCCTCGGAGCAATTTTGAGGAAGGGCGCGAAGGTAGAGTTGATGCACGAGCACGATCGTAAGGTCCTCCGCGGAGCCTAACCGCCGATGTCGCCGATGACACAGATGACACAGATATAAGCATGGAGCATCATTTCAGCATAAGTCACATCTGCGTTCATCTGCGCCATCGGCGGTTTTTCCCCTCTCAGTCGGTTTATCACTGGATCAGCGGACTTGCTTTGGACCGACCGTGTTAGACTTGTTGCCATGAACTGGCTCGATTGGACCCTGATCTCCATCCTCGGTTTCGCTGCGGTCCGTGGGTTTTTCCGTGGCTTCGTGGTGGAGATCGCCTCCTTGGTGGCGGTGATCCTCGGCATCTGGGTGGCTACGCGCTACAACGCCCGGGTGGCGGCCTGGGTGGGCATGGATGCCCAGCATGAGGTGATCTCCTTCATCGTCACCTTCATCGGCGTGCTGGTCCTGGTACACCTGTTGGCCAAAGTGGTCACCAAAGCGATGGACATGGCGATGCTGGGCCTACCGAACAAGGTGGCAGGCACGCTCTTCGGGGCCATTCGCTCCGCCTTTGTACTCAGCGTGGTACTGAACATCCTGATGGCCCGCGCCGAGGTCACCGGCATCGTTCCGCAGGAAACACTGGAAGGTTCAGCGCTCTACAGGCCGTTGCGCGCCTTCGCTCCCTTCATCGTCCCCGCCTTGGGAGATACACGATGGGTGCAGGATGCGATCGATACCCTGAAGGACCGGCCGGGGGAGAGCAAAGAGGAAAGCACTGAACAGGTCCGGAGGTCCAGCTATGGAGCGTGATTTCCATCACCCTTCAGCTCCGTCAAGTGCAATAGCTTCGCACCATGTCCGAACGCAAACTCCGCCCCGAAAGCCTGATGATGAGCTACGGCTACAAGCCCGAACTCTCCCAAGGCGCCATCAAGTGCCCCATCTTCCAGACCAGCACCTTCGTATTCCAAAAAGCGGAGGATGGCAAGGCCTTTTTTGAAGTGGCCTACGGGCTGCGCGAGCAAGGCGAGAAGGAGGAGCTGGGCCTGATCTACAGTCGGTTGAACAACCCGGACCTGGAGATCCTGGAGGACCGTTTGTCCCTATGGGAGAACGCGGAGGACTGCGCCGTGTTCGAGAGCGGCATGAGCGCCATCACCACCATGCTGCTGGAATTTCTTTCGCCCGGCGATGTGCTCTTCTACAGCAACCCCATCTACGGCGGAACGGACCACTTCATCAAGCAGACCCTCACCCGCTTCGGCATCGAAGTGATCGGCTTCTATCCATGGGACCAGCACCGGCTGGAAGAGATCGTGCGCAAGAGCGGCAAGGCGGACCGCCTTAAGATGATCTATGTGGAAACGCCCGCCAATCCCACCAACATCCTGATCGATATCGCAGCGTGCAGCCGCGTGGCAATGGCCTTCAGCACCGCAGACAAGCCCGTGCTGCTGGCGGTGGACAACACCTACATGGGCCCCTTGTGGCAACACCCCATGAAGCAGGGCGCCGACCTGGTGCTCTATTCGGCGACGAAGTACATCGGTGGCCACAGCGACGTGATCGCGGGTGCCTGCTTGGGCAGCAACGAGCTGATCGGGCGCGTGAAAGGCATGCGGAGTTTCCTGGGCTGCATGGCCGGCCCATGGACCGGCTGGTTGCTCTTGCGCAGCCTCGAAACACTGAAGCCCCGCATGGAAACACAGGCCCGCAATGCAGAGCAAGTCGCTGCCTACCTGCAGTCCCATCCTAAGGTGAAGAAGGTACACTACCTCGGCTTCCTCGATACGCCCGAGCAGCAGGCCATCTTCGATAACCAGTGCTTCAGTGCGGGGGCCATGCTCTCGTTTGATGTGCAGGGCGGCGAGCCGGAAGCTTTCCGATTCCTGAACGCCTTGAAGCTGGTGAAGCTCGCCGTGAGCCTCGGCAGCACGGAATCCCTCGCCGAGCACCCAGCGACGATGACGCACGTGGGCGTGGACCCGGTGGAGCGCGAAAAGCTCGGCATCACCGGCGGGTTGGTCCGCCTCAGCGTGGGCGTGGAGCACCCGGAGGACCTCAGCTGGGACTTGGGGCAGGCGCTCGAAGCGATGTAAGCATCCCCTTGATCGAAACACGAAGCGGATTCAGCTGGGTTGCGAGAGTTGCGAGCGATACGGTGATTAGGTAGATCTCGGTGAGCGGATGTGCCGAACCGCGTTCCAGAGGCAACGCGCATACATTTTCACGCATCTTAATGGTGTGGATCATCCGATCATACCCACACATCACTGGTCCGAGCATACGCGTATTCCCACACGTGTGGAACGCATCGTACCCGGCGCAAAAGCCGTGAGCAACGATGTTCACCGGCATGATTTCCACGAACTGTTCTTCTTCGCGAAGGGCACGGGGGAGCACATGATCGACCTGGAGCAGGTCACGATCAACGTGCCATGCGTGCACTTGGTGGCTCCCGGACAAGTCCATAAGTTGGATCGTTCCGCTGATATGCAAGGGCTGGTGGTGATGTTCGCCCAGGATGCACAACTGGGCCAAGGAAATGGAGCACGTGCCGAGCTTTTTGCTCATGCCGGTCGGCCTTCAGCTGAGGTGGTCGACCCAATCAGGACAGGTTCTTGTCAAATGTATGTGATTGTTGATGGTGTTTTTTGAGGGGTCTGGGGAGACTCAAAACTTTTCTGTTTTGTTGATAGCTCATGCGGCCATCCGATAACGCACGGCTGGCGGGACTTTCCCGATGCTTGAGTGCTTGCGCTTCTCGTTGTAAAAGTGAACGAAGTGTTTGCAGGTGGTGTACAACTCACCGCCTTCCGCAGGTGGGTTCATGTACAGGTGTTCGTGCTTGAGGGTGCGCCAGAAGCGCTCGATGAACACATTGTCGATGGCGCGGCCCTTGCCGTCCATGCTGATCTTCACCCCTTCGGCCACACCGCCTTTGCGGAACAAGGCTGTGTATTCCTCGCTGGTGAACTGGCTGCCTTGGTCGCTATTGATGATCTCGGGCTTGCCATGCAGGGCGATGGCCTCCTTGAGCATGCCCACCACCCATTCGGCTTCCATGCTGTTGGAGATGCTCCAATTCAAGATGTAACGGCTGTAAAGGTCGATCACGGCCACCATGTACATAAAGCCGCCGCGTATGGGCAAGTAGGTGATATCCAACGCCCACACTTGGTTGGGCCGGGTGATCTTCAACCCACGCAACAGGTAGGGGAATTTGTACTTGGTCTTGTCCGCCACGGTGGTGCGTGGCACGCAATACACGGCCTTGATGCGCATGGCTTGCATCAAGCGTCGCACCTTGTCGCGACCTATCTGCACCCCTTTCTCCAGGAGTTCGTCCACCAGCCGCCGTGTTCCCCTGCACGGATCCTCCATGTGCAGTTCGTCCATCAGGCGCATGATGCGCAGGTCTTCCTCATACATCGGCTTGGGCTTGTAGTAGAACCCGCTGCGATGAATATCCAGCACCTCGCATTGCCGCACAATGCTGAGCTCGCGAAAATCGGGTTCGATCAAGGCCCGCCGCTGTTCCAAGGTCATTACAGAAGTTTTTTTTTGAGCCAGTTCACCGTCACGGTCAACTCACCGATCTGTTGGTGCAGCTCGCCCCTCTCTTTCTCGTGGGCCTTGGCATCCACTACGGGGCCATCCCCGAATACATGCTCGGCAACGGCAAGGAACTCCTTCTTCCAGGTGGCGATCTGGGTGGGGTGGAGCTGGTAGCGATGGCCCAGCTCACTCAGTGTCTCTCGTTCTTTCAGCGCTTCAAGTACCACACGGGTCTTGAATGCGGCGCTATGCTTGCGGTAGTTCTTCTTTGTGCTCATGGTTTGGCAAAGTTCCGACCTTTGCCTGTCCTGATTTCCCCGACCACCTCACGGTGCTCAGCAACGATTGCCTCACCCCGATCCCCGGTGCGTTGGTGGAGATCTGGCAAGCGAACGATGCCGCGGTCTACAGTACGGCCAACACCTTTGAGCTGAGAGGTGTGATGAACGCGGATGCCAACGGGCATTATGCGTTCGAGACGATCATGCCCGGTCCGTATTTGAACGGTGCGCAATACCGCCCCCGGCACATCCACTACAAGGTGAGCAAGCCCGGTTATCCCACACTGGTGACGCAGCTCTATTTCGAGGGGGATGAATACATCGCCGCCGATCCGTGGGCCTCACAACCCGATGCTGCGGAACGCATCATACCGCTGAACCCCATCGGTGGTGGACAGCGCGAAGGGGTGTTCGATATCGTGTTGGACGGCTTCGTCGGCATCAAGCCGAACCGCTACGGCGACGATGGCTATTTGATGCCCACCTATCCGAACCCCAGCGCGGAGCAGACCAGCATCCACTTCAATGTGTTCCGCAAAGCTGCGGTGAAAGTGGTGATCACCGATACCGATGGCCGCGAAGTGGTTTCGCTGGTCGATCGCAACATGGACCAAGGGCGCTTCACCACGCAATGGAACGGCAAGGACGCGAACGGAAGTCCAATTGCAGCCGGCACCTACTTGGCCACCTTGTTCATGGATGGGAAGGTGATCCTAAGCCAGCGGGTGGTGCGGCACTGATCGGGGTGCGTGGCTGGGGCTTCGCGAATGGAACGCTGATCTTAGCTTCGTTGTATGAAGTCCGGGACCTACGCTCGAGCTTCAGCCTACCGAGGGAGACTTCAGCCAGTGCGTACGAATGATTCAACCTCAAGCTCTACCCACAAGTGGCCCAGCCATCAACCCTCGTAGACCATGCGGGGGCTGGAACACATACGGGAGCGCAGTTTTTTGTTCATGACCTTCGGATCGCCTCTAACCTGTTCCAGACAAGGCTTTCAGCAGGCTTCGCCATTCGTTTTGTCCATTAACCCTTTTTTCCTTGACCTTTGCTTTCACGTATGTCCGTCCTTCAGCTCCTATTCCGCGTTTCCATCGTTCCGTTGTTCCTGCCCATCAGCTTGGCTGCCCAAGTGTTCGTGCCCGGCACAGGTGTGGTGGACATCGATGGCAATAGCTACCCTACGGTGGTCTATACGAACGGAAAGGAATGGATGGCGGAGAATCTGCGTACCACACGCTATTCGAACGGCGACAGCTTGACCCATGCGATCACCACCTTCGATTGGCAGAATAACTTGGGCGGTGCTTGGTGTCACTATGACAACGACTCGCTGAACGAACTCCTCTACGGCAAACTGTACAATGTCGGCTCAGTGCGCGATGAGCGTGGGGTCTGTCCTTCGGGCTGGCATGTTCCTGCCAAAGAGGAGTGGACTTCCCTCCTCGAATTGCTCGACCCCGATGCGGAACCGGACCTGTTCGGCCTGCAAAGCACTGTTGCAGGTGGTGCGCTCAAGGATACCGGGCTGCTCTGGTGGGACATGCCGAACACTGGAGCTTCCAATTCCTCGGGTTTCACAGGCCTCCCCGGCGGAACGCGAACCCAGAATGGGGCCTTCCTTGATCTGGGCCGACGTGGTCGATGGTGGAGTACCGATGCACCGGCGCAGTACTCCCAGCGTTTTTACGAGATCAGCTACGACCATACCGAGCTCCGCTCCGCTGCCAACTACCTCATTGTTGGTTATTCCATCCGCTGTGTCAAGAACGAGTTATCCACCGGTATTGAAGAATCTGCTGACCCGGGAGGGGTGCATGCATATCCGAATCCGATCGCGAACGGCGCGCAGCTTTCCATAACTGGACACAACGCTGGCAGTGCTTACCGCATGTTGACGATGGATGGTCGCATCCTGCGCAGTGGATCACTGTCCGATACTGCAGCCGTCATTGGGATCCATGGCACGAGCGCTGGTACCTACATCCTTCAAGTGGAGGGTTCGGCACCCTTGCGGATCACCGTGTTGGAGTGATCTTGGTTCGCGTGCTTGTCCACCGCCGAAGCACTGCGGCCTACGCAGTGGCCGGAATGCAGGAACTGAAATGAGGAATGAGCTTATGCCCAGTGCTCTGCTGGATGCGATAGAGCATCCCGACGCTCGACAATAAGCGCGAGGCCCTAACGGCTCCCGGCGCCCGGCTTCCCCGGTAAGTCCACTGATATGCCGAGGGACCGGCACCCCCATCCGCCAGACCCTGAGGCCCTCGAAGGGCGGCGGTTTCCAAAGCTTCATTTACAAGTCCATCACGAGGAAGGTTGTTGATGGACGGAGGCCGTGGTTGATCGGGCACGGGGCAAACAGCTGAGCGCCGGGACGGAGCGTGGGTGATGATCGGTATCATTGTTGCCTGAGCAGTTCCACAACACTTTTACCACCATGCGTCTCCCCCTCATACTGATACTCGCCTTGAGCGTGCTACTTACGGCTTGTCGCAAGGAAGAGAGCGACAACCTACCCACGGATACCTCCATCTATCAGGACTACAAGGTCATCTTCGATAAGCCCGAGAACCGCACCCGTGCCTTTGCCACTTTCCGCAAGAGCAACTCGTGGGGTACTCGATTGCAGCTTACCGGTGGTGCGTCCATCACCTTCAACGGCAATGTACACAGCACCTACACCGAACTGGACAATTACTTCTACCGCTGGAGTACCACGGGCCTGGTGGATGTGGAATTCCGCTTCACCCGCTCCGATGGTGCTTGGTTCGTGAACAGCATCTCGCGCAACGATACCAACGATGTGGCCGTTCCCGCGAACATCGTGTTGTCCAGGACCAACGGAGGCCTCGCTACATGGATAGGCCAGCCGCTGGTGCAAGGCGAATGCATGGAGGTTTGGCTGCGGCAGAACGGATCCAATTCCAGCAAGACCACGCTCGATGTGGCAGGCACAAGCGCGATCTTCATTCCCGCTACTGTGCTCTCCGGTCTCGACATAGGCACGGCCGATATTTACTTCAACCGCAGCCTCACCGTGGCCCTCAACGAAGGCGATCACAACGCTGGCGGTCGGCGCATCATCGAGGTGGAAGCACGCGGCACGGTGACGATCGAGTAGGGGGCCATCACAGGAAAGGTCATTGATGACCGGAGGCTGCGCCTTCCCCATCACCCCCACCTCATTCCTCCTTCACCGCTGCGATCCCTGGCAGCACCTTGCCCTCCAAGTATTCCAGCATGGCCCCACCGCCGGTGCTCACATAGCTGATCTTGTCTGACAGGCCGAACTGGTTCACTGCCGCCACGCTGTCTCCGCCGCCCACGAGTGAGTACGCATTGTATGCGGTGGCGTCGGCCACGGCTTCCGCAATGGCGCGGGTGCCCTTCTGGAAACTCGGCATCTCGAACACGCCCATGGGGCCGTTCCAAAGGATCGTCTTGGCGCGCTTCACCGCAGCGCTGAAGTTCTTGATCGTCTCCGGGCCGATGTCCAGGCCCATCCATCCGTCGGGGATGGCGTTGGCGGGGCAGATGTCCGTGTTGGCCGTATCCGCGAAGGCGTCCGCTACCACGGTATCGGTTGGCAGGTGCAGCATCACGCCCTTGTCCTGCGCGGCTGCGAGGATGGCCTTGGCGGTTTCGAGGTGATCGTCCTCCACAAGCGAGGCACCCACTTTTCCGCCCTGCGCCTTGAGGAAGGTGAAGGCCATGCCGCCCCCGATGATCACCTCGTCGCACTTGTCCAGCAGGTTCTTTAGCACTTCGATCTTGCTGCTCACCTTCGCGCCGCCCACGATGGCGCAAAGTGGTTTCTTCGGCTGGTGGAGCACCTTGCCCAGGCTGTCCAGCTCACCCGAGATGAGGTAGCCGAAGAGCTTGGCGTCCGGGAAATACTTGGCCACCACGGTGGTGCTGGCATGTGCGCGGTGTGCGGTTCCGAATGCATCGTTCACATACACATCGGCGAGCGTGGAGAGTGCCTT
Source organism: Flavobacteriales bacterium (assembly GCA_019638085.1). Classification (GTDB taxonomy): domain Bacteria; phylum Bacteroidota; class Bacteroidia; order Flavobacteriales_F; family PHOS-HE28; genus PHOS-HE28. Next base: position 106,819 of record JAHBUL010000001.1, read on the forward strand.
GCTGAAGGCCTCGTCGCCCTTTTCCTCCTCGGGATGGAAGCGGAGGTTTTCCAAGAGGAGCACTTGGCCGGGCTTCAGCGCTGCGGCCTTGGCCTGGGCGTCCTCGCCGATGCAATCCGTAGCGAATTGTACGGGCACACCGAGCAGCCCTTCGAGGTGCTTGGCCACGGGCTTCAGGCTCAGCTCGGGATCCTTCTTGCCCTTGGGCCGGCCGAGGTGGCTCATCAGGATCACGCTTCCGCCGTCCTTCAGGATCTTCTTCACCGTGGGGACGATGGCCTTGGTGCGGTTGTCGTCGGTCACGTTGAACTGCGCGTCGAGGGGTACGTTGAGGTCCACGCGAACGAGGGCTTTGCGGCCTTTGAAATCGAAGCTGTCCATGGTTTGCATGCCGCGAAATTACCGGGAAGGAATTAACCGCAGAAGGCTTGGAGATGCGAAATGCAAAAACCGCCGATCACGCCGATGGCGCCGATAAAATTCCGGGATGGCGACAACAGGGACCCAAAGCCTGACCTGTGCCATCTGTGCCCTGGCTCCGAAGGGATGCATTGGCGGGTCTTCTTCCCGTGACCGCGGCTCTATTTGTGTCATCTGAGCATCGGCGGTTCTTCTTCTCCTGTGACAGTCGCTCTATCTGTGCCATCGGCGGTTGTGATCTGTCCCGCTCTGCGATCATCCGGGCTTAAACTTGCAGCGTGCAATTCAACAAGATCATCGGGCATGCCGAGCTGAAGGCGCGGCTGATCGGCAACATCCGCGAGGGCCGTGTGGCGCACGCGCAGTTCTTCCTTGGCCCACGGGGCAGTGGCGTACTTCCCTTGGCGCTGGCCTATGCCACCTACCTCTTCTGCGAGAATCCCGGCGAAGGCGATAGTTGCGACGTGTGCCCCTCCTGCGTGATGATGGCCAAACTGGCCCATCCTGACCTGAACCTGGTGTTCCCGATCTTCCTCTCCGAAAAGGTCAAGACCTGTGAAGCCTTTGTCGCGGATTGGCGGGCCATCGTGAGCAGTGTACCGTATTTGGACGCAGAAATGTGGCGGGGTAGCCTGAACGGCGAGAACAAGCAGCTTCGGATGGGGGTGGACATCGCGGCGGAAGTGGTGCGCAAGCTCAGCCTGAAGTCGTACTCGGGTGGGTGGAAGGTGATGCTGATCTGGCTACCGGAGATGATGGATGCCGCCATGGCGAACAAGATCCTCAAAGTGCTGGAAGAGCCGGAGCCGAAAACCGCCTTCCTGCTGGCGGGTCATGCCAACGACCGGATCCTGCCCACCATCCTCAGCCGAACGCAACTGGTGAAAGTGGCCGCTCCGGGTCCGAGCGAGGTCGCGGCAGCGATCCAGGAGCGCCATCCGGATATGTCCCCAGCGGATGCACGCGGGATCGCGGCACGCAGCGAGGGTGATCTGCTGGAAGCTTTTTCCATGGCGAATGGTGAAGAAGAGGAGATGTTCATCTTCTTCCGGGACTGGCTGCGCGCCTGCTATGCCAACAAGGTGGCCGATAATGTGGGCTTTGCTGACTACTTCGCCAAGATGGGTCGCGAGGAGCAGAAGGGCCTGATGACCTATGCGCTCTACTTGATCCGCCAGTGTATGCTGCAGTGGCAGGATGTACCGCAGCTGATCGCCGCCTTCGGGGAAGAGATGGAGTTCGTGAAGAAATTCAGTGCATTGCTCAACGTGCAGAACGCGGATGGTATCCGTCGCGAACTGGAAACGGCCCACATGCACCTGGAGCGCAACGCGAACCCGAAAGTGCTCTTTATGGACCTGAGCTATCGGCTGGGTACGTTGCTACGGATGAAGGAGGCCGTGGCGTGAAGGTGAACATTGGACGCGGAGGCGCAGAGAAATACGGGAGGGCTTAGTGCTGGTGATCGGAGTTTCTGGTACAGGGTGCCGAGTGCGCACCGCCGCTAAGGCTTTGGCGCGGAACCGGCCGGCGGGGGGGCTCACTGCAACACGGTTGCACCGTTTCCGCTTTCATGTTTCCACTTTTCAGCTTTCCACTTTCAAGTTTCCTATTTCCTCTTCCACTTTCCTCTTTGAGCTACCGTTATCTTCGCGCCTATGTCCTGTACAGGTTGCGCAAAGGGTTCCGACGGCAAGCCCGCTGGTTGTAAGAGCAATGGCTATTGCAGTAGCGATGGTTGCAACAAGCTGGATGTCTTCGATTGGCTCGCCGGGGTACCCTTGCCCAATGGCCAATCGCCATTCGATGCCGTGGAGGTGCGCTTCAAGAGCACCCGGAAGGGTTTCTACCGGAACGCTAATGCACTCTCGTTAATGCCTGGTGATCTAGTGACGGTGGAAGCCTCCTCCGGTCACGATGTGGGCATGGTGAGCCTTGCCGGGGAATTGGTCCGTGCCCAGATGCAGCGCAAAGGCGGCAGCACGGATACCTACGAGCTGCGGAAGGTGATACGCAAGTCCACCCAGGAGGACATCGATACGTGGCACGCTGCGCGCAAGCGCGAGGACGATACCTTGGTGGAGGCCCGCAGGATGTGCCAAGAGGCGCGGCTGGACATGAAGGTGAGTGATGTGGAGTACCAAGGCGACGGCCACCGCGCCACCTTTTATTACACCTCGGAACAGCGCATTGATTTCAGGGACCTCTTGCGCAAGCTGGCGGATAAGTTCCACGTGCGCGTGGACATGAAGCAGATCGGTGCGCGGCAGGAGGCCGGTCGTGTGGGCGGTATCGGGTCCTGCGGGCGCGAGCTCTGCTGCAGCACCTGGCTTACCGACCTGCGCAGCGTTACCACCAGCGCAGCGCGCTATCAGCAATTGGCGCTCAATCCGCAGAAGCTCGCGGGCCAGTGCGGCAAACTGAAGTGCTGCCTGAACTACGAGCTGGACATGTACATCGAGGCGATCAAGAGCTATCCCTCCACGAATGCCAAGTTGAAGACCACGCGCGGCACGGGCATGCACGTGAAGACGGACATCTTCGCGGAGCGTATGTGGTACGTCTTCAAGAAACCAGGAGAGCCAACGGCCATGGCCGGCTTCCCGATCGAGACCGTGCGGGAGATCCTGGCGAAGAACAAGGAAGGCGTGGAGCCCGAAGTGGACCTGCATATGGCCGAGGAGAAACCCACCACCAAAGTGGAGGACAAGAGCACGGATTACGAGAATGTGCTTGATGGAGGGGAGGACCTCTCCCGCTTCGATAAGAAGATCAAGACAGGAGGTAAGCGGCGAGGCCGGGACGGCAAGAAGCGCAAAGCTTCGGGAAGGGCCACGGCAAGTGCTCCCGGTAGTGCTCCGGAAAAAAGTGGCCAGTCACCGCGCCAACGGCGTGAAGGCCGAAAGCGCAATGGCCCTCCGGGTGACCGCCCGGCCAAACAGGAGCCTCGCACCGATGCGGGTAAGGCCGCACCCGGTACAGCACGTCCCGCCGGTGAAAAGAGAAGTCGGGATGGCCGTGGAAGAAGGCGGAAAGGCCCCAAACCGGACGGTCCTCCTCCAAGTGGTGGTCCCAAGCCCAGCGACGCGTGAAACCCATTGCGCTGATCCTCGCCGTGCTCGGGCTGTTGATGGCCGGATGTTCGGGAAATGTGGTATTCCAAGAAGATGCCCAAGTGCCCAACGGCTCATGGTCGCGTAGTTGGAAGCCGCAGTTCGTGTTCGAGATCACCGACACCATTTCCGAAAGGGACATCTACTTGGACATCCGCCATACAGGTGATTACCGCTTCAGTAATATCTACCTCTTCACCACGTTGGAAGGTCCATCCGGGCACTCCATTACGGATACGGTGGAATGTACTTTGGCCGATCCCGCTGGCCGCTGGTACGGCAAGGGCACCGGCTTCATCTTCAGCGATCGTGTCCAAGCTCATGTGCTTTACCGGATGAACAACAGATTCCCACGTGCCGGCCGTTATGTGTTCACGCTGGAGCAGGCCATGCGAACGGATGAACTGGACGGGATCATCGATGTGGGCATCAGTGTGGAAGAAGCCCGGATGCGGCGTTAGGTGAGCGTACCGATATGGCGACCAAGAAGAAGACCAAGAAGAAGAAGAACGGGGCCGGCCGTTGGTACGCCCTGTGGTGGCTGGTGGTGCTCGGCCCTGTGATCGGCCTGCTGGTGATGCTGCTGTTGGCAGCAGGCAGCAAGGACCTGCCCAGTACCACGGAATTGCAGAACCCCCGAAGTGATCTGGCCACGGCCGTGCTGTTCAGCGATGGCTCCATCATGGGCCAGTACTACAGGGAAAATCGGATTCCGGTCGATTTTTCGCGCATCAGCCCACACGTGGTGAAAGCGCTGATAGCCACGGAGGATGAACGCTTCATGGTACACAGCGGCATTGATGTGCGGGGCACCGCTCGCGCTGCGGTCTACATGGGGAAGCGGGGCGGGGCAAGCACCATCACGCAGCAGTTGGCCAAGATGCTCTTTCACGATGCCCGCAGGGACTTTTTCGGGCGTGTGTTCCAGAAATTCCAGGAGTGGATCATCTCCGCACGGCTGGAACGTGAATACACCAAGGAGGAGATCATCGCCATGTACCTCAACCGCTTCGATTGGATCAATCAGGCAGTGGGGATCAATTCCGCGGCGCGCGTCTATTTCAACACCAGTCCGGATTCGCTTCGTATTGAGCAAGCGGCCATGCTGGTGGGGATGTGCAAGAACCCTGCGCTGTTCAATCCGATGCGGCGGCCGGATACCACGCTGACCCGCCGCATGGTGGTGCTGAACCAGATGGTGAAAAGGGGCTACCTAGATCGCCAGCAATATGATTCCTTGAAGGTGCTTCCGCTCGGTCTGGATTTCCAACGGATCGACCATACGGAAGGACCTGCGCCCTATTTGCGCGAAACCCTGCGAGGGGAGCTGCAGCGCTTGTTCAGCGAGAAGGACCCCGAGACCGGAAAACTCAGGATCGCCAAACCCGACGGCTCGGCCTATGATATATATACCGATGGCCTGAAAGTATACACTACCATCGACCGCCGGATGCAGCGCTATGCCGAGTGGGGCATGCGCGAGCACTTGTCAACCGAGCTGCAAGCGCAATTCTTCAAGGACCTGGCCAAGAAGAAGAACAACCCGTTCGATTTCCGGGTGAGCGACAAGGAAGTGGAGGGCATTATGAACACGGCCCGCAAGCGCAGTGATCGATACAAGACCCTTACCGGCAAGCTCTGCCCCAACTGTCAGCGGCCAGGGGCTTATATCGTGAAGGAGAAGCACGAGGGAAAGACCATGTTCCATTGTGACCCGGAGAAAGGTGGCTGTGATACCTGGTGGCCGGTCTTGAACGAGAAGGGCATCGAAAAACAGTTTGATACGCCTACGCACATGACGGTTTTCACCTGGCATGGTGAGGTGGATACCTTGATGTCACCCAATGACAGCATTCGCTACTACAAGAGCTTCCTGCAGAGCGGCCTTTTGAGCATGGACCCCCATACCGGTTTCGTGAAGGCCTGGGTAGGTGGCATCGACTACAAGCACTTCCAGTTCGATCACGTAGCACAAGCGCGCAGGCAGGTGGGCTCCACCTTCAAGCCCTTTGTGTACGCCACGGCCATCCGCGAAGGGATGAAACCTTGCATGGAACTGCCCAACCAGAAGACCTGCTTCACCATGCCTCCGGGCCAACCGGAATGGTGCCCACAGAACAGCGATAACCACTATGGCGGCATGGTGACCGTGAAGTATGCCTTGGCCAATTCCATGAACACGATCACGGCTTGGCTGATGAAACAGTACGGCCCACAATCCGTGATCACCTTGGCGCGGCACATGGGCGTGAAGAGCCCGATGGACCCCGTGCCGTCGCTGTGCCTGGGCGTGGCCGACCTGACCTTGGAGGAAATGGTGGGCGCCTTCTCCACCTTCGCCAATGATGGGGTGTACATCAAGCCGGTGGTCTTCACGCGGATCGAGGACAAGAACGGCAATGCCCTATTCGATATGACACCCGTGACGGAGGAAGCGCTGGACCCACGGACTTCCTACATCATGCTGGAAATGCTGAAGGGTGTGGTGGATGGTGCTTACAACCCCAGCACCGGTAAAACGGTGGGGACCGGTATGCGACTACGGATGAGCTGGGGCAACAGGGCGAAGTATGGCAATATCAAATATCCTACGGCGGGTAAGACAGGGACCACCCAGAACAATAGCGATGGCTGGTTCATCGGCATCACGCCGGACCTGGTAACGGGTGTTTGGACCGGAGCGGAGGACCGTAGCGTGCGCTTCAGCCGCACCGACCAAGGCCAAGGAGCGAACATGGCCCTACCGATCTATGGCTATTTCATGAACAAGGTGTATGCGGACAGCACCATCACCATCAGCACCGGCGACTTCGTGAAACCGGACGGTATCGGCGACCTGGATATGGATTGCTTCAAGCGTAAAGGTTCCAGCACGAACATATACGAGGAGAGCCAAGAGGCACCCAGTTGGGAGTAGTCCGGGAAGGTTCACACATACTGCCGGAGCACGGAACTCACCCGATCCGCATAGCTGCCCCCGAAAAGATTGAGGTGTACCAGCAGTGGGTACAGGTTGCAGAGATCGATGCGCTCTTCCCAGCCTTGTTCCAAGGGTTCCTCCGCTTGGTAAGCTTCGTAGAAGTCACGGTCGAAACCGCCGAACAGCTTGGTCATGGCCAGGTCCATCTCGCGATTGCCGTAGTACACGGCGGGGTCGATCAGCACGACCTCGCCATCGGCTGCGGCGAGGTAGTTGTTCTTCCACAGGTCGCCATGCAGCAAGGCGGGGAGTTCTGCCGGTATCAGTGAAGGCAGCTTGCCGTAGAGCCGCTCGAACCGCAGCACATCACCCATGTGAATGCGCTTGTTATCGCGGGCCATCTTCACCAGTGGTCCAAAGCGGCAGTGGATCAGGAATTCGCACCAGTCCAAATGCGGTGTGTTCACTTGCGGCAATAGGCCGATGTGGTTATCGTGCTCCAGACCGAAAGTAGCATGGCTGTGGCGATGGAGCTTGGCTAAGCGTTGCCCAAAACGGGATTGAAAGTCACGGTCCTCTTCGGCCGGGGCGATGTATTCCAAAAGTAGATACGTGGTGTCCTCATGCTCGCCTTGCGCGATCAGTTCGGGCACGCGGAGTTCGGCCACTTGGCGCAGCATGTCCAAGCCTTTGGCCTCGGAACTGAACAGGCTGGGGAACTGGTCCGCCAGGTTGATCTTCAGAAAGAACGATCCCGTTTCGGTATCCAGACGAAAGGCATCATTCACGCCGCCTCCATGCACGCGAGCTACTTCGAGAAGGGTGATGGATCGCTCCAGCTTTCCGCTGAGAACGGCTTCCAGATGGTGGGCAAGGGTTCCGGGCAAGGGCATATGCAAAGGAACGCTCTACTTCGGAAGTGGGTTTGAAGCTTGTTCCATTTGTGATCATCAGGGCCATTTGCTCCGCCTTTTCGGACGGGACATTCCAACCAGCAACAAATGAAAATAGGAAGGGCGACCCTTTCGGACCGCCCTTCCTGTGGAGAATATCGGAGTCGAACCGATGACCTCTTGCATGCCATGCAAGCGCTCTAGCCAGCTGAGCTAATCCCCCAAAATTCGGAGTGCAAATATAACTGAAAAAGAGGATCGCCGCGCACGCTTATGCCCGATGAGGTGATCACGGTTTTTCGCTCGCCTGACGAAGCAGCTTGTACCATTCGACCTGAGAGCGTACGCGGGGCATTCCTTTGGAACGCTTTCGATAGGCGTTCCCCTGGTCACGATCCAGGATCCGTGCTTTCACATTATCCGCCCATTCCAGTTCGAGGAAGCGCACCACCTCCTCCTTGAGTTTTTCATTCAGCAGCGGAAAGGCCACCTCCACCCGGCGGTCGAGGTTGCGTTCCATCCAATCGGCGGAGGCCAAATGCACTGTGGGTTTCCCTGCATTATGGAAGGCGTAAACCCGGGCGTGCTCCAGGAAGCGGTCCACAATGCTGATCCCTTCGATCGTGGCACTGTGCCCGGGTACTTGGGTCACCAGGCAACAAATGCCCCGGATGATCAGCCGGACCTGCACACCAGCGCGGTCGGCATCGTACAGTTTGCGGATCAGCGGCTTGTCCTCCAAGCTATTCAACTTCAGCAGGATGGAAGCCGTCTTTCCTTGGAAGGCCTGCTCGATCTCGCGATCGATGGCACGCTCCAAATGGCTTCGGAGATGATCTGGTGAGGTGATCAGAAGTTTGGTGCGGGTAGGCGTTTCGCCCTGCATCAGCCCGTCAAGGATCGTGTTCACCTCGGCTGTGATGGCTTTTCTCGCGGTGAGAATGGCCATGTCCGAGTAGATGCGAGCGGTGTGCTCATTGAAATTGCCGGTACCCAAGTAGGCATATCGCCTGAGGCCTTTGCGCTCACGCCGTTGGATCAACAGGAGCTTGCAGTGTACCTTGAATCCCGGCAGACCATAGGAGACCCGAGCGCCGGCCTTCAGGAGTTTGGAGCCCCAGAACAAGTTGTTGTCCTCATCGAAACGTGCTTGTACCTCCATGAGCACGTCCACTCGCTTGCCTCTTCGAGCAGCTTCAGCGAGCGCCTCGCAAATGCGTGATCGGCGGGCCACGCGGTACAAGGTGATCGCGATGTGATCCACCTTGGGGTCGCACGCAGCTGCATCCACCAGGTCGACCACGGATGAAAAGTCATGATAGGGGAAGTGTAGCAGGACGTCCCGGCCCCGCATGACACTGAACGGATCCTTCCCTGCCAAGGCCGGATGCATGATCGGTGGCAAGGGTTCCTCCCGCAATTTGGCATGGCCTGCAATGGGCACATCCATCAGATCGCTGAGGTTATGGTAGCGTCCACCCGGAAGCATATCCCCTTTTTTTACCTCCAACAGTTTGCACACCTGATCCAAGGGGATTCTGGGCATCGCACTGTCGTAGAGGAACCGGGCGGGTACACCGGTGTTGCGTTTCCGCAGGCTACGGCGCACCTTGTCCGCCACGTTCTCGGTGAACTCCTCGTCCAAGTATAGCTCCGCATCGCGTGAGAGCTTTATGGCATGGCCTGCTTTCACGGTCCACCCTTTGAAATACCGGGGTGCGCCCAAGCGGATGGCATCATCCAGATAAAGCAGGTCTGTCCGGTCCTTTGTTGTGGGCAAGGTGATGAACCGCCCCAGTTCCACGGATGGCACGTTCACCAGCACGACCCGGTCCGTACCGTGGCCCTTGCGTGAGAGGGTGAAGACCAAGTAGAGCCGGCGATCCTCAATGAAGAGGGCGTTGGGTTCGCGCATGGACATGGTGCGCAGCAAGGGAACCACATGCTCGTTGAAATAGGCGAGCACGAATTCGCGATGTGCACGGGAAAGCTGCCCGGGTTCCAGAAATCGGATGCCGTGTTCCCGGAGTTCAGGGAGCAATGCTCCCCGATATGCTTTCCCTAACGCTGCTTGTTGCTCCAGCGCGATCCTGTTGATGTGGTCGATATGTTTTCCGGGAGGCACTCCAAGCGCCGAACGGTTCCATTTTCCCAGCTTCCTCAAACCCCGGAGCTGCGCCACCCGCACACGGTAGAATTCATCCAGATTGCTGCTGTGGATGGCCACGAATTTCAGTCGCTCCAGAAGCGGTACGGTCGGGTCCTGTGCCTCCTGCAAGACCCGCGCATTGAAGGAGAGCCAACTGAGCTCGCGGTCCATGAACGGGGCGGGGCCTTCAACGGCGTTGGACCGCTCCTCCGCCGATGGTTGCGCAATGGATCTGCGGAGCAACTCCCGATTGATCTCCTTTTGCTTGCCGAACCGTTGCCTCGCATAGGGAGTGTGGAATTGGTGCCCCTCCAAGTAGGCGAGGTTTTCCCGTTTCCAATCGGCGGGGGAGATCGGCTGGCCAAGGAAATGCCGGCGTTCCGATCGCAATCGTGCGCTCTTCTCCAGAAAATCCGCTTGCCCGGCCTTCGCGGAATCGGCATCGCGAATGACCCGCTGGGCGAGGCCGTTCGGCACATGCCCTTGCCGGGTCGCCATGATCAATTTGGTCACCTTGCGTATGTGGCCTTTGTCCACGTGGCGAGCTTTCAACCAGGAACTTGCCAAGGCGGCACTCTCCACCTCATGCCCATCGTAAGCCTTGGCATAGCCGGTATCGTGGAACAGGGCTGCCAGTTCAAGTAGCAGGAGGTCCTCTTCCTTCAGGCCCGAGGCGCGGCCAATGTCCAGAGCGCTTCGCGTTACAGCGAGGGTGTGTTCCAGATCGTGGAACCGGAACTTGGCTGAGATGTGCTTGGAAAAGTACCGGCGCACATACAGTCTGGCCTTCTCCAGCAGCGACGTGGTGAGCATGGGTGGCGAAGGTAGAAGGGAGACATGGAGGCTCAATGCCACATTTGAGGACTGCTTCGGCTTTTGCGAACTCGATGGGGCCTGATCTCGTTCCACCTGCCGGACCCCGAGCTGAGAACAGGGGCGACGACTACCTTCGCTCTGCACCGAATGGATCTTCATCTAGCACGTTCACTCACCGCTGCCCTGCACGATGATGCGTGTATTTTTGGATATAGCGGGCACTTTCCCGATGAACATTCCGCTCGATTGATCGAATTGGGCGAAGCCGTTCACCACAGCCATGAAACCACGCACTCCGCCAAAGGAAGATTGGGCTATGTGATGGTGGAGGCATACCAGAACGTTGTACGATATCGCACGATCCCGACCAATGAGGAGGTCCGGGCCAAGGGTCGCAGCATGTTCCAACTGCGTTGCCATGCCCAAGGTCAAGTTCTGGCAACGCGCAATCCGGTCACTCGTCCGCAACAGCGGATATTGCAGGAACGATTGACCGAACTACAGGGTAAGGACACGAGGGAATTGAAGGAGCTTTTCATGGAAGGCATTCAGCGGGCCAATGTACCCGGTATGCGAGGGGCGGGTCTCGGCCTGATCGAAATGGTGCGTAGAGCAGGTGCTAAACCGGGGTGGAGCTTCGAGCCGCTCGATCCCTCCCATATATTGTTCAAGCTTATTTTGGAACTTGGAGATGCGGGAGCTGTGAAGACGTACGACCCCGCTCTTGATGAGGGGCTGCAAAAGCTGGTGTTGGAACATGCTCTTTCCACCTATTATGCAGGCTTTTGGGATAGCGAGGTGCAGCATGCCATTTTGGGAACGATCCGGGACGAGCGCATGGGTTCCACAGGAGAAAAGGGTAAGCGATACGACATGGCCGGTCGCGTGGCGGACCTTTTACATGCTCTTGTAGGTACGGAAGGTAACTTGATCGTGACCTATCAAAATGGGGTCCGACCCGTGCTTTCCATTGGCGGTGAATTGGCCCCGGAACAACTCGACCGGATACATCAACAGATGCACGAGCCGGAAGTGGTGATCAGTGTTGGGGATGGGTTTTTGAAGGGAAAGATGCTCACCGTGGTGCATATTCCCTGGTGACCCGGATCCGCGCTCACCATTACCGGGCACGGTGCAATGATCACAACCCTTTGCGCGTACTACTCGTACCACACAGCAAATGCGTGAACTGGTACATAGCCTCTCCCTTTTGATCGCGGACTTCGAAGCCTGGTTCGATCTGCGTTTCGGATGGTTCTTCACCAATGGGATGAAGAGCCGGGCAGCAGAACGGCCCGAGCCGGAAGTCCCGGCCCATAAGAGCGTTTCCCCTAGATCTTGATGCAGATGTTCTTCGCCTCGGTGAAGAAACGCAACGCCTCTTCTCCACCCTCTCGGCCCACACCGCTTTGCTTCATCCCGCCGAAGGGAGTACGCAGGTCGCGGAGCATCCAGCAGTTCACCCAAACGATCCCGCTCTTCAGCTGTCGCGCAACGCGATGCATGCGGCTTCCATCGGAGGTCCATACCACACTGGCCAGGCCGTAAACCGTTCCATTGGCCATTGCCACGGCCTCCTCCTCCGAATCGAATGGCTGAATGGTGACCACCGGACCGAAGATCTCTTCCTGATTGGTGCGGCACGCCGGCCCTAAACCTTCGATCACTGTGGGGGCGAGGTACCAGCCCTCGGCCAGTGCACCATCCAGTTCCACCCGCTCGCCACCGCAAAGGATACGGCCACCTTCTTCCTTGGCCAGTTCGATATGGCCCAGCACCTTTTGCATGTGCGCTTCACTTACCACGGCTCCGATATCCGTACTCGCATCGGCGGGATCGCCCACGCGAAGCTTTTGTACGCGTGCAACGAACGTTTCCCGGAACCGCTCATACATGGACCGTTCCACCAGGATCCGTGAGCCGCAAAGGCAGATCTGGCCTTGGTTGCTGAAGGAGGATCGCACGGTCTCCGCGACCATCCTCTCGAAATCGCAGTCGGAGAACACAAGTACCGCGTTCTTGCCGCCCAGCTCCAGGCTGAGCTTTTTGAACATGGGTGCGGCCGTGGTAGCGATGCGTGCTCCAGTGGCCGTGCCGCCGGTAAAGGAGATGGCCGGAATACCCGGATGCGCCGTGATGGCCGCACCCACTTTGCCACCCATGCCCTGTACTATGTTGAGCACACCCGGGGGGAAGCCCGCCTCGATGCAACGTTCGGCCAGAAGATGGGTGGTGTAAGGAGTGATCTCCGAAGGCTTCGCCACCACCGTGCAACCGGCTGCCAACGCAGGGGCTATCTTCCATGTGAAGAGGTAGAGCGGGAGGTTCCAAGGGCTGATGCACCCAACCACACCCACCGGCTGCCGGTCGGTATAATTCACTGCCACATCATCGGTGATATGGGCTTCACTTGACCAGTGCAATATGGCCGTGGCGAAGAAACGCAGGTTGGAAATGGCTCTTGGAATATCCACCTCACGGGCCAAGCTGACGGGCTTGCCATTGTCCCGGCTTTCCGCTTGGGCAAAGAGTTCCAGGTCGCGCTCCACCAAAGCGGCCACGTGCATCAAGGCATCGTGCCGACCCTGTCGGCCCATGGCGATCCAGCCGGTCAATGCGGATGTTGCGGCCTTAACGGCAAGGTCAACGTCTTCCGCCCCGCTGTCGGCGATGTGCGCAAAAACACTTCCATCGGCCGGGGCATGACCATCCAACCATCCTTGGCCCAAGGCAGGGCGTAAATCACCTTGAATGTAATTGAGCACCTGTTCCATGATGGGACAAAAGTAGCGGGCGTGGCATGCTGGGAAGGATCGGATGCGGCCCGAGGGATCGTTGACCCGGTATTCAGTGCTCTCTTTGCAGGGCGTTCCGGCCCGGGCATGAACCCCGCCGTTACCGGTTAAACAACGTTACCGCCAACCTCCACTATCCCTGCACCACGTAGCTTTCAGCCTATATGGAGAAGCGTACGATCACTTTCCTGATCGTGGCCATTAGCGTGGCCCTGCTCGGATTGGTCTTGATACAAGCGAAATGGGTGCGGGACACCTTGGTCCTCAAGGACGCCCAGTTCAGTGAAAGCATCGATAATGCGCTGGTGGCCGTGAGCGATCGGCTGGAACGTGCCGAGGCACGCCAGACCCTCAGCCACATCCCCAACGGGGAGCGGGGTACGGCCTTGTTCTTCGAGGAGCGTGTGCCCATGGGCGACACGGTGGCCGTGCAGGGACAACTGAGCGATGACACACTGGATGAGCTGCTCCGCGGCATCCTCACTACGGGGATGTTCCGCGATATCCGCGAGCGGATCGATCCCCGTTTGTTGGATTCGCTGATCACGGAGGAGTTGAAACTCCGCCATATTCATTGCAACCATGAGTACGGCGTGTTCGGCGATAATGGGGAGACCATCCTATTGAACCTCTACGACGCAGGGGATTCACTATTGGTGCGGAATAGCACCCACCGCACGCAACTATTCAGGAACGACTGGCCCCGGGAACAAGGTGCCGGACCCGCTTGGTGGCTTCACTTGAACGTGCCGGCGCGTCCCTCCTTGCTCCTGCGCAGCATGTGGCCCATGGTGGCCACTTCATCCTTGTTCCTCCTGCTGATCGCGGCGATCTTCGGCTATACGCTCCGGACCATCCTCCGGCAGAAGCGTTTGGGCGATATCAAGAACGACCTGGTGAACAACCTCACACACGAACTGAAGACACCCATCAGTACCATCTCCTTGGCATGCGAGGCCCTCAACGACCCGGGCATTCCCAAGGACCCCGAGCAGATCCGGATGTTCACTGGCATGATCCGCGATGAGAACAAGCGCTTGGGGATGTTGGTTGAAAGCGTGCTCCTGAGCGCCGTGACGGACCAAGGCGGGATGCGGCTACGCCTCACGGATGTGGATATGCATGCACTGCTCGCCGAGGTGGTCCGCAACAGCGCCCTCCAAGCTGAAAAGCGGGGAGGGCGGATCAGCTTCAAACCCGAGGCGGAACTGGCCCACGTGCGCGGAGACCGCACCTACCTCACCAGCATCTTCTACAACCTGATCGACAATGCGGTGAAGTACTGCACGGTTTCGCCCGTGATACAGATCACTACCCGAAGTGACGCGCAGTTCCTTACCATTGAGGTACGCGACAATGGGATAGGCATTCCCAAGCAGGAACAAGGCAAGGTATTTGATCGGCTCTACAGGGTGCCTACCGGGAACGTACATAATGTGAAGGGGTTCGGGCTGGGATTGAGCTACGTGAAGTCGGTGGTGGAAAGGCACGGTGGAGCGATCCGTGTCGAGAGTAATTTGGAGGGCTACGATCAACATCCGGGAAGTCGCTTTATTATTACCATACCGTTTGAACATGGAGAGGAAGACAAAACTGCTGCTTTGCGAGGATGACCCTAACCTGGGCACCTTGCTTGCCCAATACCTGCGCGCCAAGAACTATGATGTGGAGCTGCGTAAGGATGGCGCAGAAGGTCTGGAAGCCTATAAAAAGGGCCACTTCGACCTGTTGCTATTGGATATAATGATGCCCTTGAAGGATGGCTTCACACTGGCACGGGAGATCCGGAAGAAGGATACCGAAACGCCCATTATCTTCCTTACCGCAAAGAACATGCGGCAGGATGCGCTCACCGGCTTTGAAAGTGGAGCGGATGATTACCTCACCAAGCCGTTCAGCATGGAAGAGCTGCTGCTCCGGATCACCGCCGTATTGCGCCGCGCATGGGGCGTACCGCCTCCGGAGGAGCGCCGCACCTCCTTCACCTTGGGCCGTTTCGCCTTTGATGCACGCAAGCAGGTCCTTACCGGTCCGGAAGGTGAACGCAACCTCACGACCAAGGAGAACGACCTGTTGCACTTGCTGTGTGAACACGCCAACGCTGTCCTGGAAAGATCCACTGCCCTGCGCACGGTATGGGGCGACGATAACTATTTCAATGGCAGGAGCATGGACGTGTACATCGCGAAACTGCGCAAGTACTTGGCCGATGATCCCAACGTGGAGATCCAGAACGTTCATGGAAAGGGGTTCCGGTTGGAGGTTCCAAATGAGTGATGTGGATAACGATCGCTGAAAGAGGTTAGGCCCTTTCATTTTTACGGGCATCTTTGCGCGGCAGGTGCGGTGTGCTCCCTACGCTATGTGCCTATCCGTTCCCGTTTTCAACGAATCAACCAAAACCACAAACCTCAATACATGAAGAACATCTACTCGACACTTTTCACGGCAACCTCCTTGCTTCTGGCAGGCAGTGCAGTAGCCCAGAGCCAGCGCGCGCTGGAGCAGGCTCCTTCCTTCAACCAAACAATCCGCCCGGTCACCCTGCACATTTCAGGAGATGTTCAGAGGGGTGGAGGTGCTCCTGTGAATGATGAATGCTCCGGAGCCATGAACCAAGACCTGGCTGTAGGCTCTACCGTCACCTTCACTGGTGATAACACGGGAGCCACGACCGGTTCCGACAGCTTGGGCACCACGCCTGCTGTTTGGGAAATGTTCACCACCACCGAGTGCTCGAACCTAGCCATCTCCTATTGCGGTACCACACCTGCATTCGGAAATGCATTTGCTAACCTGTTCATCGGTTGTCCTCTGACGGACTTCATTCCCAACAGCGGTTTTGATGTTACGACATGTGGGGATGGCAATTTCACCATCCAATATTCGGAGGTACCTGCAGGCACATACCACTACGCTATAATGCTCGACGCTGCTAACGATGCTGTTGGACCCTACACCCTTAACGTGTCCGCCACGGCCTGTGCTGCGGCTCCCGCCAATGACGAGTGCGCCGGAGCAGTGGACCTGACCCCGGGTGCGGATTGCGCTCCTGTTGCCGGAACTACCGATGGAGCGACCCAAAGCATGGATCCCATCCTGTGTAACGGCTTCACCAGCCCGGACGCCAAGGACGTGTGGTATTCCTTCACCGCCACAGCCACGGATCACACCGTGACCATTCAGGGTATTGAAAACTTTGATGCTGTGATGGAGCTGTTCTCCGGTGATTGCACCGGCCTTACTTCCATCGTTTGTGGAGACCCTACCTTCCCATCCACAGGACCTGTTACCGAGGTGACTCCGCTGACCGGGTTGACCGTTGGCGAAACCTACTACCTCCGTGTGTACGACTATGCACATGGATCAACGGGTCACAACTTCACCATTTGTATCACCACAGGCGTGCCACCGGCCCAGTACTGCGTTCCTACTCAGGCCGATCCCACTGATGGAGATTTCATTGCTAATGTGACGTTGGGTACGATCAACAACACCACCGCAGGGGACAACAACTACGAGGACTACACTGCGCAGAGCACCATGCTGGAGCAAGGTGGTTCTTACACCCTCTCCATCACCAGCGGGACTTATGGTGAGGACTACTTCGCAGCATGGATCGACTATAACATGGACACCACCTTCCAGGTCACCGAGAAGTTAGGAGAGTTTGCAGGTACTGTGGCTGGCGAACTGATCGCGCTTTCATTCACCGTACCAGCCGATGCCACGTTGGGCACCACGCGCTTGCGAGTTCGTTGCGCATGGGATGAAGCGAGCATGGATCCATGTGCGGAGTACTCCTATGGCGAGATCGAGGACTACCATGTTGAGGTCACCATCCCTACCGGTGTGCGTGAAGTGAACAACTCTGACATGACCGTGTACCCTAACCCCACCACCGGCGACGTTACCATCAGTTCTGCTGACCTGAGCGGTTCAGTGGAATTCGAACTCACTGACATGACCGGCCGTGTAGTGTACCGCCATCAGCAGAGCATGAGCGCGGGCCAGCCTGTGACCTTGCCGTTGAACGGCAAACTGGCCCAAGGCACCTACACACTGCGCCTCATCAGCGCCAACGGCATCAGCAGCCGTCCGGTGATGGTGAAGTAAGCGGACCCTACAGCAAAAACGCCAAGGGGCGGTCGCATCTGCGGCCGCCCCTTGTTGCTTTCAGGAGAACCTTTATGGTCTCCTTCAATTAGTGATCGGCATCACAAGCAACCGGTCCTACCCCCATCCACGGGCAGGTTCACCCCGGTGATGTAAGCGGCAGAAGGCCCGGCGAGAAAGCAGATGGCATCGGCGGTCTCCTCCGGACCGGCAAAGCGACGCATGGGGATCTCATCCATCATTTCCTGTGTGGCAGCTTCCTCGGTCACCCCCATTTTATTGCTCTTGTTGCCGATGATAGCCTTCAACCGGCCCGTGGCCGTGGCACCGGGAAGCACGTTGTTCACGGTGATGTTGAACGGCCCCAGTTCATTGGCAAGCGTTTTGGCCCACTGCGCTACGGCGCCGCGCACCGTATTGCTCACACCGAGGTTGGGCAACGGCACCTTCACGCTGGTGCTGATCACATTGATGATGCGACCGGATCGGCGTTCCTTCATGCCCGGAGCAATGGCCAACACCAATGTCTGGAACGCCAGCAGGTGGAGCCGGAAGGCCTGTTCATAGGCTGCGATCCCTGCTTCATGCGCCAGCCCGGGCGGGGGACCGCCGGTGTTGTTCACCAATATATCCACCGGCCCATGCGCTTTTACATGAGCGGTGATGGCCTCATGGAGCGCTGCGGTATCCGCCATGTTGGCCTCCACGAAACGGTGTTGCTGACCTTTGGAGGAATCCAAGGAGGAAACGGCGTTCCTCAACTTTTCGCCATCCCGCGCCAGCAGTGTGACATG
Source organism: Flavobacteriales bacterium (assembly GCA_019638085.1). Lineage (GTDB taxonomy): Bacteria > Bacteroidota > Bacteroidia > Flavobacteriales_F > PHOS-HE28 > PHOS-HE28. The sequence goes on from JAHBUL010000001.1 coordinate 124,835, forward strand.
GGCGCCCAGGAGCGCCATTTCCTGAGCTGTGGCATAGCCGATGCCCTGGGTGCCACCGCCTACTAGGGCGTGCAGGCCGTCCAATCGAATGTTCATGCGGTAAAGGTAGAAGGGGGGAAAGATGAAGTATGAACACCCCGGTATCGAATACTCTTGGCAGGGGGCAGCGAACCATTCGGGATTAAATACGTTCTTGTGCTCCGAAGTTGCCTCGGTGGCTCCGGCGCTCGCCAATGCCCAAATTGAACATCAGATCATGAGAAGAACAAGACATTTGATCGCCGCTTTCGCGGCTTTATGCTTTTCGGCCTTTAGCACGACGATCCACGCCCAAGGGCCACCACCCAATGACCATTGCGAGGATGTTACACCCTTGCCTTTGGCCATTGACAGTGCCCTTGTTTTTTCAGGGAACAACGAGGGTGCCACTTTCGATGGCGATAATGTGCCCGGCTCCGGGTTGGATGCCTTCGGGCAACCCGTGGTATGGATTGCTTTCACTACTACGCAGTGCTCGGATGTGAGCATTTCGTTCTGTGGGTCCACGGCACCATTCCTATCGGATTATTTCTGGGAAGTGCTCACGCCCCAGTGTCCCGCAGATGAACTGATCTTTACCACGGATTACAACAACAATGAATGTCCGGATGGTCAACCTGTGATCCACCACAACGAGCTCCCTGCCGGCACATACTACTATCCGGTATGGTCGCAACCCGGAACTGCCATCGGGGATTACGTGATCACCGTCTCGGCCACGGCCTGTGCTTCTGCCGGTCCCCCCAATGACCTCTGCGCGGGTGCGCAGCAACACGCATTGGACATCGGCGCCACGGTGACGATCACCGGCGACAACATCGGGGCCACGGATAACGATGGTCTCGGCGTACCGGTAGTATGGGAGTCCTTCACGCTGACCCAGTGTGCGAATGTGACCGTGGACTATTGTGGAACCGACCCCGCATTCACTGCGAACTTACACGGCATATATGCGGATTGCCCTGCCACCATGTTCATTGACACCACTGCAAGTGGCAACTGCGCGGACGGGAACATCAGTGATTCCTTTGATGGCCTCGCTCCCGGTACGTACTGGATCCCTGTTTTGATGGAGGCCGATAATGCAGAGGGTGCCTACACCATTCATGTTACGGCCACTGCCTGTGCCGGCCCTGCGAACAACTACTGCAATGGTGCCGAACTGAATGATCTGGCCGTGGGTGACACCTTGGTGATCAACGGTGATAATACCGGCGCTTCGGACAACGAAGGGCTGGGTTTTGCCAGCGTGTGGGAATCCTTCACCATCACCGAATGCGCGGATGTGGAAGTAAGCTACTGCGGTACCGATCCGGTATTCACCGCAGCTTCGATCCCAGGTATATATGCCGAATGCCCGGCCATGGATCTGATCGGGCCGGATAGCATAAGCGCCTGTGCTGATGGTAACCTGGTAGCGAACTTCGAAGGCTTGGCTGCAGGTACGTATTGGATCCCGGTGGTAATGGTACCGGATGATGCTGAAGGTGCCTACACGATCAATGTTTCCGCCACTGCATGCCCCACAGTGGTCACCCCGCCAAATGACCTGTGCGATGCTATTATCCCCAATGGGTTGGCATTGGGTGATGCCTTGGTGCTCACCGGTGATAACACCGGCGCAACGGACAGCGAAGGGCTGGGCTATGCCAATGTCTGGGAAGCGATCACCATCGCCGAATGCGCGAACGTAACGGTGGATTATTGTGGAACCGATACTGCTTTCAGTGCTTTCGCCATGGGCATCTATGCCGATTGCCCAGCCACGCAGCTTATTCCGGCAACAACCGTGGATAGCTGTGCGAATGGTAACATGGTCCAAACCTTCGAGGGTTTGACCCCGGGCACCTATTACATCCCTGTACTGATGGATACCGCCACGGCGGTTGGCATGTACGCGATCAATGTGATGGCCGTGGCCTGCGATATCGTCACCGGACCGGTGAATGATCTCTGTAGCAATGTGCTGCCACATGTGTTGGCTGTTGATGATACGCTGACGCTCAACGGCGACAATACCGGCGCCACGGACAGCGAAGGGCTGGGCTATGCCAATGTGTGGGAGTCCATCGTATTCACCGAATGTGCCACCATCACACTGGACTACTGCAGTACCGATAGCACCTTCTCAACGTTCGCCATGGGCATCTATAGCGATTGCCCGGCCACGCAGTTGATCCAACCGAGCAGCACCGATACCTGCGCTTCGGGCAGCTTGATCCAGGTTTTCGAGGAATTGCCCGCTGGCAGTTATTGGATCCCTGTACTGATGGATACGGTCAGTGCTGTTGGCGTGTATTCGATCACCGCCACAGCCGTTGCCTGCGAACCCGTGGAGCCTCCCGCGAACGACCTCTGCGCCGATGCTGCGAGCATTTCCGTGGTTGCTCCTGATTCCTGCGCTACCGGCGCTGTGATCGGTGATAACCTCAACGCCACGGGCAGTGGAGATAGGCCCACCTGCGCTGATCCCGGCCAGAACTGGCAGGACGTATGGTACACCTTCAACACCGGCACTGCCGATGAAGTGACGATCACCTTGGAGAACGGTACCATTGACGGTGCTGGCATGGAGGTCTTCGCAGCATGTGGCGATACCAGCATCGCCTGCTCCACCGATGGGGAGCCGATCGCACTCGCCGTGCTCACGGATTCCACCTACCATGTGCGGGTCTTCACCCAAGAGAATGGAACAGCGGGAACATTCGTGCTCTGCATCACAATGGACAACACCACCGGGGTGAGCAGCATGGATCGCGGAACCGTTCACTTGTATCCGAACCCGGGTACGGGCGACTTCACGTTCATGCCTTCCGTATCATGGACCGATGCGCAGATCACCGTGCTGGACATGACAGGAAGGACCGTGCATGTGGAGCAGGCGAACCTGAAAGCAGGTGAAGCATACCAACTTTCAATGGCCGGAAAACTGAAGGCCGGTAGCTACCTCTTCCATGTTACCAGCACGGAAGGCAGCACCGTGGTAAAGCTCATGGTGAAGTAACGGGGGATACCACGCACGAACAGATCAAGGGGGCGGTCGCGAATGCGGCCGCCCCCTCCTTGTTCCGGGCCTTCGATTTTTATCCGCAGTTGGCGGTCCTTACTTTCGGGGACCGATCGAACCACAATGAGCATACGCCGCCCTTTCAACCTGATGCAATGGGTCTCGGATAACCGCGACCTCCTGAAACCACCCGTGGGTAACAAGAACCTCTACGTGGATGCCGGCGATTTCATCGTGATGATCGTGGGCGGGCCGAATGCTCGGAAGGACTACCATTGGAACGAGACCGAGGAGCTTTTCCTGCAGTTGGAAGGCGATATCGAAGTAGGTATCCAAGAGGACGGCAAGGCCGTTACCATCCCGATCAAGCAGGGTGAGATGTTCCTGCTGCCTGCGCGTACGCCGCATTCGCCGCGTCGCCCGGCCAACTCCGTGGGATTGGTAGTGGAGGCCAAGCGTGCCGACCGCGAAATGAAGGATGGACTGCTCTGGTTCTGCGAAAAATGCAACCACAAGCTTCACGAGGATTATTTCGTGCTGAATGACATCGAGAAGGACTTTTTACCCCGGTTCAGGAAGTTCTATGGTAGCGAGGAGTTGCGCACATGCGACAAATGCGGGACCGTAATGGAGGCTGATCCGCGTTTTATTTGAGCACATGGCCGAGTTGCTCACCGTAGACATTCACACCCACATCCTGCCGCAGGACATTCCTGACTTCGGAAGGCGCTTCGGCTATGGAGGTTTCATTCATCTGGACCACCATCGCCACGGCTGCGCGCGGATGATGATGGACGACCGCTTCTTCCGTGAAGTGGATGCCAACGTGTGGGACCCGGAGGTCCGTATGCAGGAATGCGATCACCATCGCGTCCATGTGCAGGTGCTCAGCACCGTGCCTGTGATGTTCAGCTATTGGGCCAAACCCAAGGACACGTTGAACATGGCGATGTTCCTGAATGACCACATTGCAGGCATCGTGGAGAAGTATCCCAAGCGCTTCATCGGCCTGGGCACGTTGCCGATGCAGGATACCGAGCTGGCCCTGCAGGAACTCGAGCGCTGCAAGCTGATCGGCCTCAAAGGCGTACAGATCGGCACCCATGTGGAAGGTCTCAACTTGGGAGAACCCCGGCTGTTCCCCGTTTTCCAGGCCTGCGAGGAAAGGGGCATGGCCGTCTTCGTGCATCCTTGGGACATGCTGGGGAAGGAGCGCACGGACAAGTATTGGTCACCTTGGTTGGTGGCGATGCCCATGGAGACCACCTTGGCCATCACCACCATGATCTTCAGTGGGCTCTTCGAGCGATTGCCGCGTTTGCGCGTGGCCTTTGCCCATGGTGGTGGTTCCTTCCCGGGGACGATCGGTCGCATACAGCACGGCTTCGATGTGCGACCTGACCTTTGTGCTGTGGACAATCCTGTACCGCCCAAGGACTACCTCGGCCGCTTTTGGTTGGATTCCTTGGTACACGACCCCGCCATGCTTCAACATGTGGTGAACCTGGTAGGTGCGGACAAGGTGGCTCTCGGTACGGACTATCCCTTTCCTCTGGGTGAGCTGGAGCCCGGAACACTCATCCGTTCCATGCCTTGGGATGATAAGCAGAAGGAAATGCTGCTGAGCGGATCGGCACTCCAATGGCTCGATCTGGAGCCGGGTCAGTTCACCTGAGCAGGTTCACGTGCCCGTAAACGGTGCGTGCCCTCCCGTTCACCTCCGTGTAATCCACCCGCCACACATAGGTGTCTATCGGGGAATCCTGTCCCTTGTATGTGCCGTCCCATGCACCCTCCAAGCGGTCCGTATCGAAGATCAGTTCGCCCCATCGATTGAAGACCATCAGGCGGTACACGGCCACCTCGCGCGTCAGCGCATGGAACAGGTCGTTCACCCCATCGCCGTTCGGGGTGAAGGTGTTCGGAACGAAGAGGCTGCCACGGAAATGAATGGTCACCTGGTCGATGGCCTTACAGCCATTGTTATCGGTGACCTCCACGGTATAGGTGGTGGTGGTTTCCGGTGAAGCGACGGGATCTGGACAGGTACCACAACTGAGCGTGGAATCCGGTGACCAGAGATAGGTCCCCGTTCCGGAGGCGAACAGCTGCGCGCTTTCATTGAAATCGATGCTGGTCTCGTAACCTGCAGTGACGGATGCAGGAGGGTATAGGCTCACCGAAACGGATGCCGAATCCCAACAACCCAGATCATCCTCTACGATCACGGAATAGATGCCCGCCACGGCGGGGCTCAGCACCAAGCTATCCGTGGCCGAAGGCTGTGGGGACCACTCATAGACCGTTCCACCAGCCGCGTGCAGCACAAGTGGATCATTGGGGCACACCAGGGTATCCGGCCATGCCGAGGCATTCACGTATTGCACACCCACGAAAGCGGATGCGCTTACGGTTCCGCACGTGTTGCTCACCAACACCGTGTAATTGGTGGAAACACTGGGCCCGACCAGCGGATCCGGAACACCCAACTCGCTGATCCCTGCTGCGGGTTGCCATTCATAACTGTCGCCTCCTGCTGCGTGAAGCTGCACCTGATCGCCGCGGCAGATCACGGTATCGCTCACCACGGGAACAGGCAGATCGGTTTGGGTGAACACCCACATGGAGTCCTCCATCAGGCATCCTTCAGGTGTGGTCACCAGCACATGGTAGAGCGTGGTATCCAGCGGACTGGCCAGTGGGGTGGCTGACGTGGGATCATCCAACGCGGCGGCAGGCGCCCAGCTGTATGTACCGCCGCCGCTCGCGGTCAAGGGAACGCTATTGCCCACACACACCGTGGTATCATTCCCGATCATAATGTCGGCAGGTGAGACCACAATTACCTCCACGCTTGCGGTATCCGTTCCGCAGCTATCCGTAACAAGCACGGTGTACGTGGTGTTTCCAAGAGGCTGCACAACAGGGTCGGCCACCAAAAGATCCGTGATCCCAACGGCAGGGAGCCACTCGAACGCATGGCCACCGTGTGCCTGAAGTTGTACGGACCCGCCCGGGCAGATCGGAGGAACGGGATCGATCGAAGGGGGTGAGAGTGCCAAGATCGTCACGGTGACATAGGCGGTGTCGTTACTGGTACACACATCTTCATCGCTCAGCACCAAGCGCACGGTATAGCTGCCAGCCGTAGTGTAGGTATGATCGGGTTCGAACGCCGTGGTATCCGTGCCATCGCCGAAATCCCAATCGAAAATGCTTCCGCCGACGCTGAGGTTGATGAAGGAGACGGTGGCTCCCGGGAGGCAAGCATAGTCCGGTCCATCCACGCCGATCTCCGCAGTTGGTTGCAGCAGGTCGAACTTGAACACACCCAAGTTGCAGTTGAAGGAGCCGTTCGAGGGGGCCCATGCACCGGGGGTGGTGGGGAAATCATCATTCCCCGGACATCCCGCACACACCGCTTGGTAAACCGTTCCGTGCTTATCGAATCGGGAGGTGCCTCCATCCACATGTTCGGCGCTGAGTGCACCGCCGAAGAAGGTGGCATAGTTCAACGCGGTGGCGTTCTCCTCCAACACCATCAGGTAGAAATCACTGCCTGTAGTAGTGGCTTGGAAAGCATCGATAGTGGTGGGAAGGCCGGTTGTGGTACTGCCAGTGGCTTGGGCGTTATGGTTGACCAGGCCACCCCAACCACTGAAATAGATCTGGCCGCAGTCGCTCACCAAGAAGGCCGAAGGCGAAATATTTTCATTTCCCAGTCCCGAGCCGATCAATGTGGACCACAGCGAGTTGGACAGGTCGTGGTTGAATTTCTGGATGAACTGCGTACTGCCCGGATTGCTGTACACGCCCGATGAGACCGGATAGGCACCGTGTGTTTGGCCCACTATGTACACTTCATCATCCAGGTCCAATTGCACGAAATAGCTCTGGTCGAATGTGGATGTACCCGCGTATGTTGCGGAAAGCAATTGACCCAGATCGGCACTCCAACGGGCCACGTAGCCATCTGCGCCGCCGCTATTCAATCCTTGCATGGGCGAACCCGGCATGGCCAGGTTCGTGCTTGTGGTTCCTCCGGTGGTGAAGACCTGTCCGTTGGAATCGAACTGCACGCCATAGCCGCTATTCGCCCCGGAGCCTCCATAGAACGTGGCTTGGAGCGTGGACAACGCCGGGTTCATTCGGAAGAGGTAGGCATCCTGAGTACCGCCACCAAAGGTTGACTGCGGTGCATTTGCGCTCACTGGGATGTCCGTACTCTGGGTGGAGGTACTGATCACGGGCCACTCCTGCAGGTCAAGCGCGATCTCGCCCCGGAAGTGATCACCGTAGTTGTGGGATAGTGGCAGCACATTGTTCACGCCATCATTTCCACTTCCACCCACGTATGTACTGCCGATCAACGCCGTGGCATCGGCGGAAAAATGCGCCACCACGATGTCCGTACCGTTCGTATGCCCATAGCCATAACCGCCTGTCATGCCCACCCAGCCTACCGGTGCGCTGCCGCTGATCGGCGTGCCACCATTGAAGACCGGGTCATAGGCTCCCCCGGTAGTAGGGAAATTGGCCGAACCGGAGCTACCGAACAGATACAGTTCATTGTTCGTGTTCACCACCAGGCTTTGTGGCGTTTCATTGCCGGAGCCGCCGATATACGTGCTCCAGATCAGGGAGCTGCCATCCGGTGCGAACTTGGTGAGGCCGATGTCGATGGTACCACCATTGAAGCTGGGGTCCAGCACGCCCACCGAGGCGGGGTAACCGGCACCGAAGACAATGCCTCCGCCGTATAAATGCCCTGCCGCATCATAAGTGGCCGTAAAGCCGAAGTTGTCCGCCGTACTGCCGGAATAGCTGCCGAAGGTGAGCACCGGGTCGATCACCAAGGGAAGCGAAGGATCATACCCATCCGGTAGGTCGAAGAAGACCCGATCGCCCACGAGCCCGAACGCGCACGGGACATGCTTGCGGCCCGCAGCGGTTTCCTGGAAAGCAACCGGAGCTTGCTCAGTTACCGTGCCCGCTGTGGTCGTCACGATCAATCGGCCATCCTGCAGGATCAGATCATCTTGCCCCTCGAAGTGCAATTGAACTTGCGCGGGATCGGCACCTGCCGCAACCAGGAATTCGTACTTCAACCCTTCCCGGCCATCCACCCGCAGATCAATGCCGGGATACAATCCGCGCATGCTGACCATACCGTACACGGCGCAACCGGTACCCCATTTTTCCGGATCGTTGCCCAAGAAATAATTCTCGTAGTGCGATTGCCCGAACGCTCCTTCCGGAACGGCCTGCGAAGCTCCGTCGAACGAAACCCGGAAGGCGTGCGCATGTTCCTCTGCTACGGGTTCATCGTGTGCGTGACCATGGTTGGCCAGTGGGCCTCCGGAATGCAAGCTGTAGGTAAGCGCACTGCGCTCCACGAACATCAGCCCACCTGGCACCCGCGCCCGATAGGCCACCTGGTCGGGCCATTGCCCCTTGTTTTCCGTGAAACTGGCCACAGGCGGTTGCGCCAGCAAGGGTATGGCAGCTAAAAGGAATGCTATGATGAGGAGATGGCGCACGGTGGGAAAAGGAGACCTTAAAAGGGATCCTAAGTTATGACCGATGGCGGGGCTCAGGAGTTGCTTGGGGTCTGCTGGTCCGTGATATGGCCGGATGTACACTCCATACCTATGCAAAGCTGGGGAGATGGACGAATATGACCTTGCACCATGTCGCCCATCTACATCCGTACCTTTGCCTTCCTTTTCATACCGGCACAATCGGCTTTCCATGAGCGACGCGATCAAGCACGAATGCGGTCTGGCTTTTATCCGCTTGCGGAAGCCCTTGGCATATTATCAGGAGCAGCACGGAAGTGCGCTGTACGGCCTTACCAAGCTGTACCTGCTGATGGAGAAGCAGCACAACCGTGGCCAGGATGGCGCGGGGGTGGCAACCATCAAGCTGGACCCGCCGCCAGGTGCCAACTTCATCGATCGTGATCGCAGCACCTCCAAGGATGCCATCCAATTGATCTTTGGCCGCATCTATCAAGGCATCGCTACTGCCATAGCGGAAAACCCCAACGCGGAACAGGATCCCGAGCTACTGAAACAGGTCGCACCTTACATGGGCGAGCTGCTGCTGGGGCATTTGCGCTATGCCACCTTCGGTCGCGATGAACTGGAGAACTGCCACCCGCGGCGCCGCCTCAGCAATTGGATCACCCGCAACCTTGTAGTGGCCGGCAACTTCAATATGACCAATGTGGACGAGCTCTTCAACCTGCTCGTGAGCATCGGCCAAACACCCAAGGAGCGCAGCGATACCATGACCGTGCTGGAGAAGATCGGGCACTTCCTGGACATGGAGAACGAGCGGTTGCGTGGCATCCATCACCAGCTGGGTTACAACGACCGGCAGATAACCAGAATGATCGAGGAGAAGCTCGATGTGAAGAGCATCCTGCAACAGAGTGCGATCGACTTCGACGGTGGCTATGCGTTGGCGGGCCTCATCGGCCATGGCGATGCTTTTGTGCTTCGCGATCCCGCCGGTATCCGTCCCTGCTTTTGGTATGCCGATGACGAGATCGTGGTGGCTGCGAGTGAACGGCCAGCGATCCAGACCGCATTCCGCCTGAAGGCGGAGCAAGTACACGAATTGGAGCCGGGCAAGGCCTTGATCGTGAAGAAGGATGGGACGTACAGCACGCAGGAGATCCTGCCCCCATTGGAAAAGCGTTCATGCAGTTTCGAGCGGATCTACTTCAGCCGGGGTAGCGACACCGATGTATACCGTGAACGAATTGCGCTAGGGCGATCGGTATGCCCTGCGATCCTGGAGATCATCGACCACGATCTGGAGAACACCGTGTTCTCCTTCATTCCCAACACTGCGGAAGTGGCATGTTACGGTATGATGAAGGAGATGGAGGATGAACTGGACCGTGTGAAGGAACGGCGCATTCTGGAACTGGGACCCAAGCCTGATCCAGCGGAGCTACGGGCCATCCTCGCCTTAAGGCCCCGCTTGGAAAAAGTAGCGGTGAAGGACGCTAAACTGCGCACCTTCATCACCAATGAAAATTCACGTGCCGACCTCGTGGCACACGTGTATGACATCACCTATGGCACTGTGCGTCCCGGGGTGGACTCGTTGGTGGTGATCGACGACAGCATCGTGCGCGGCACCACGCTCAAGCAGAGCATCCTGAAGATGCTGGATCGCTTGGAACCACGCAAGATCGTGGTAGTAAGCAGCGCCCCGCAGATCCGCTACCCCGATTGCTACGGCATCGATATGGCCAAGATGGGCGACCTCGCAGCGTTTCAAGCCGCTATTTCCCTGCTGAAGGAGACCAAGCAAGAGAACATCATCGACGATGTGTATGACCGTTGCCTCGCCATGGTGGATAGGCCGCTGGCCGAACAGGAGAACGTTGTGAAGGATATTTATCGGCCTTTCTCAGCGGAACAGATCAGCAAGCGCATCGGTGAACTGTTGACCTCTCCTGAGATCAATGCCGAGGTGGCCATCGTGTATCAAAGCATTGAAGGCTTGCACGCTGCCTGCCCGGGGCACACCGGTGATTGGTACTTCACCGGCAACTACCCGACACCCGGTGGCAACCGCGTGGTGAACCGCGCCTTCATCAACTGGAGGCAAGGGAAGAACGTGCGGGCGTATTGAGTTTTCAACCGCAACGATGCTACGGTGCAACGTGAGCGCAACGGGATACATCGCACAATTCGCTACCCGTTCTTCCTGATGGACAAGCATGCCGTAGGCAGCGCCGTCGCTGAAGTGCTTTGGCGCAGGTACTCTGATAGCTGACAGCGGACCACGGGCAACTCACTTGGGCAATCCCAACGCGCTGCGGTAAGTTGAATCCGCCACGGCGTGTTGCGCCCAATACGGTTCCATCACCTGCTCCTTCAGGCGGGCCGTGGAAGTGAGCGTGCGTACGTTGTCACCGAAACCATCGGGGCGGGTTTCCTCCCAGCCGAAGATCACGTGCGGGAAAGTGGTACCGAAGTGGATCGAGACCGTTCGCTCCAGTGATATGAACTGCATGCTGTATGTGCTCGTATCGCCTTGTGCAGTGAGTTCCACGTTCACCTTTACGGGTGCGATGGGCTTGTGCATCAGCCGCAGGTAGATCAGTGTGGGCAATACGTCCACCGTGCCCTTCGGGAGCTTCGTGGGATCGATCCGGATCTGGTTCATGATATCATCCTCGAGCACGGCACTCCCGATCCTGCCGTCCATGTCGCCATCGGCTTGGAAGTAGCTCCGCAGCTCGAAGCGATGGCCAGCGGCCTGTCGATTCAACTGCATGAACGTCTGACCACACCAGTCCTGTGAGGTGTAGCTCACCTTCATCGGTGGCGTGCCGTCCACAGGGCTGAACGTGCTCGTCATCAGCGAATAGTCATAGATGCCGGTGGTGAAGCGGTCGATGCGGTTCAACTTCAACACGTTCGTCCGAGGTGCATCCCCTTGGCCCTCAAATTTCACCTGTGCGCTGTCCAGAAGATCCTCCGTGACGAAGATCAGCACTGCTTCGCCATCGCGCAGCTCGCCGTAGCGCGCTTGGGTAAGGGCGTAATGGTTCAGCTCGGCCTTGCCCTGGTGCCAGTAGGCGTTGAATTCAGCGGAGGGGACCGTACCCGTTCCCGTGCTATTGTCCACATGCGCTTCCGAAGGACCGGCGGAACACGTGGCAAACAGCACGGCGATCGCACCAACACCGATCAACATAGGCCAGGAGTGTTTCATGGTACGAAGTTCGTGAATGTGCCAAGGACCTGACAGGTTGCAATTGGTGTACCGCCAGAACGCTAAGAACGCCAAGGAATACAATTGACGCCACATACGGAGAATGGCTTCAGTGTGGCCTGTATTCCTTGTGCTGGTCGGCTCATTTTCACGTAATTCCCGTGGCGCTCCTTGCGTCTTGGCGGTGAAAACCGTGACACATCACACAGACGCCCCGCTTGCCACCCGGTAGCTTTGCGCCGATCCGCATGCAGCACTATTGGGACATCATCGTTAATTCCTACACGGGCTATTGGAACTACCTCGCAGGGGAAGTTTCGCACTTGACCTGGCACAACTACTTCTGGTGGCTGCTGGGGCTTTCGCTCTTCGCGTGGACGGCGGAGATCATCTTCCCTTGGCGTAAGGATCAGCGGCGTATCCGGCAGGATTTCTGGCTGGACGGCTTCTACATGTTCTTCAACTACTTCCTCTTCTCGTTGATCGCGTACAACGCGGTGAGCAATGTGGCGGTGGACCTGTTCAACAGTGCGTTGGCCAAACTGGGCATCTCCAACATCGTGGCAGTGGAGATCCATGGCTGGCCCCATTGGGCGCAGCTGCTCACGCTTTTTATCGTGGCCGACTTCATCCATTGGAACGTACATCGCATGCTGCACCGCGTGCCTTGGATGTGGAAATTCCACCAAGTACATCACAGCGTGAAACAGATGGGTTTCGCGGCACACTTGCGCTTTCATTGGATGGAGAACGTGTTCTACAAAAGCGCCCAATACATCCCTCTCGCGATGATCGGTTTCGGACTGAAGGACTTCTTCATCGTCCACATTTTCACCACGGCGATCGGGCACCTGAATCACAGCAACCTGAACCTCAGCTACGGCCCGCTGAAGTATGTGCTGAACAACCCCGTGATGCATATTTGGCACCATGTGAAAGAGCTTCCTGAAGGCCGGAAATACGGAATGAATTACGGCATCAGTCTCAGTCTCTGGGACTATCTCTTCGGAACCGCTGAGATACCCTCCAACGGGCGCGATATCGAGCTGGGGTTCCCTGGTGACGAGACCTTTCCGAGGACATTCATCAAACAGATCGCCTTTCCACCACGCAACGAATGAACTTCATCAACGATTGGAAGGTCCTGGTACCCATGGCGCTGTTGCTTGGCCTGATGCCATTTTTCCCTGAGCCGCACCTCTGGGGCAAATTGCGTTGGGTAGCCGGTGGTGCGCACGGCATGCAGGCGATGGATTGGCTGGATCTGTTGTGGCATGGTTTTCCTGTTCTTCTGCTTGCAAGGCTGGGTATCTTGCACGTGATGCGCAAGCGACCCACCGTGTGATCAATTCCTACAAATGCCTTCACTCCGGCACATTGGCTTTTTACTGTTGCTACTGGCCGGCGGGGTCAATGCCTCCGCACAGCACGTACAGGAGTCCGCCTACCAAGAAAAGTTGCAGGGCTTGCTTTCGGACAAGACACCCGTGATCGATGTTCCGCAATTGGCCAAGAACCCGAAGGTGATGCTGCTGGATGCACGGCCCAAGGAGGAATTTGACGTGAGCCATATGGCCAAGGCGCGCCGCGTCGGCTACGACGACTTCGACATGGCCAAGGTGAAGGACCTGCCCAAGGACACGGCCATCGTGGTGTACTGCTCCGTAGGCTATCGTAGTGGAAAGGTCACCGAGAAACTGTTGAAGGCCGGCTTCACCAACGTGAGGAACCTCTATGGAGGCATTTTTGAGTGGGTGAACACAGGCCGCACCGTGGTGGATGATTCCGGAAAGCCGACGGATCGTATCCACGCCTACGACAAGAACTGGTCGCGCTGGGTGTTGAAGAGAGAGAAGGTCTATTAGTCTGAGTGCTGATCCTTGGGTCAGGAATGGATGGGGATCACGACTTACCCTCCGGGATCATGCGAAGAGCTGTAAACATCTCGAAGAACTGGAAGCATGTGTTGATCGCATGTTTGATCTCGCCGACGGTGGAGGCGCAGGTGGATGGCTTCAACAAGGGCGCTGGCAACGTGGACGTGGTCGTATCCTTCAGCTATGAAAAAGGCTTGGGCTATTGCTTGGCGGACGGGAACGTGGCCATAAAGCGAAATACGATAGCAGCCACCCTCTTTGCAGCTGGCGGTCTAACGGAGGACCTGGATCTGCAATTGAACATCCCGTTCATCTCGAACTCGACCGAATCCGATTTCCAGGATGTGCAAGCCTTCCTGAAATGGTTACCGATGAAAACCGCGATGGGTAACGGCAAGCTGGCAATGGGCCCGGCCTTGGGCTATAGCGTGCCGGTAACGGACTACCAGACGGAAGGCGTGAACGCGATCGGCCAAGAAGCTACGAGCATAATTCCCATGGGCGTAATGCAGTACAGCCGGAATAACGGCTATTTCACCAGCTTGGTCGGCGGTTACATAGTTGCATCGGAGCCCACTCCGGACGCACTGGTCGGTACCTTACGTTTCGGGCATTTCAATACCGTGCATTATTGGGAACTCTATCTACAAGGCCAAAGGGCGGATGGTGGAAAGAATTATCGCGGCACCGGGGACCTTGCACCAACAAGCTTCAAGGAATTGGGGGTTGACTTCCTGAAGGTTGGCGGGAAGTACTACAAACCTATTGGTTCACGTATCGGGATAGTGGCAGAGGCGAGCTATGTACTCAGTGGTCGCAACGTGGACCAGGCCGTAATGGGCGCACTTTCGGTGGTCATTCACTTCCGGGAGTAGTCCGGATAGGGATGCACCAAGATGTTTTGAGAACACATTCCGGGTTAAACCCCGAATTGCTCCAAGTGGTGGTCGATGTGTTTGTAGAACAGATTGCTCCATTCACGAGCGGTAAGTGGGCCGAATGAGGGTGAGTTCTTGCCGTTGAAGTGCGCGCTGCCCAAGGCTTGTGTCGTGTTCATGTAGGCGATCGTTCGGTCCTTCTCATTCATGAAATCCACTTCATTGCTGACCAGGAAGGCAGGTGCTGTACGGGAGTTTCGTCGGTACTTCCCTTCGCCCACCACCACTTTTTTCAAGAAGGTGCGCAGTAGTAGCCGTACGAAAGCGTTCGGCGGCGGATGCTTCGTGTCGTAGTGGGTATCGTACGCCATTTCGTAGATCCGATTGCAGTGGGCCAGCATTTGCGCTGCGTCCATTTTGCCCCACTGGGGCCGGGTCTCAGGCGTTAGCCTTTCGATGCGTGAGACCACCTCATCGGAAATCGCCTTGTCGAAGATGTTCTTCATGTTGTATAGCTTGCAAGGGCGAACCCACGCACAAAATAGCGTCAGGAACGTGCTGGAAGAGCGACGATCGAGTCCGGTCGTCGAACAAACCAAGCCCACTACGCGTCATGCAATTATGCAGAACACGATGAAAGATGAACACCCAGCAGCAGTGGTGAACATCCCCGGATCCGGCGCGTCTGAGGGGATCGCACCGGCACCGGTTGACCCACAACTACGCTTTCAGGCCGTGCGTGATCGCACCGTTGCTATTTGTGCTCCGCTCAAAGTGGAGGATCATGTCATTCAGCCTGTTACCTATGTCTCACCCCCGAAGTGGCATCTGGCTCACACCACATGGTTCTTCGAGCAATTCATCCTGAAGGATAGCAAGGAGTATGAGCTGTTCAATGAGGATATGGCCTACATGTTCAACAGCTACTACGAGCATGTGGGGAAGCGCGTGCTGCGGGGTGATAGAGGGAACATGACCCGTCCAACACTGGAAGAGGTGCATGCCTATCGCCAGCATGTGGATGATGCGATGAACAAATTCCTCGCCGGCGGAGAGGCAAGCGAAGAGCAACTGCGGATCTTGGAACTCGGCCTCAACCACGAGGAGCAGCACCAGGAACTGCTGGTGACTGATTTGAAATACATCCTCGGGAACAACCCGCTGTTCCCGGTGTACGACGACTTCACCGAGAGCCGCCCGGAAAAGACCAAGGGTGACTTTATCCAGATCAACGGCGGCCTGTATTCCATCGGTTCCGAAGGAGAAGGCTTCAGTTTCGACAATGAGCATGCACGGCACCAAGTGTACGTGGATGATTTTGAGATCAGCGACCGCTTGGTGACCAACGGTGAATTTCTGGCATTCATGGACGATGGCGGATACGCGGACTTCAACCATTGGCACAGTGATGGCTGGCAGTGGGTGAAGGACAACCAAGTACAAGCGCCGATGTACTGGCACAAAGTGGATGGCACTTGGCATTATTACACGCTGAAGGGCTTGACCGTGGTGGAGCCTAAGATGCCGCTCTGCCACATCTCCTTTTATGAGGCGTTTGCCTTTGCGGAATGGAGCGGAAAGCGCCTGCCTACCGAGGCGGAATGGGAAGTGGCGAACACAAGGTTCCAATGGGGCCAGCGCTGGGAATGGACGAATAGCGCCTACCTGCCGTATCCGGGGTACAAGCGCGTTCCCGGTGCGCTGGGTGAATACAACGGCAAGTTCATGGTGAACCAAATGGTGTTGCGTGGTGCTTCAGTGGCCACCGCACCAAACCATTCGCGGGGAACGTATCGCAACTTCTTTCAGCCGGACCTGCGGTGGCAGCACTCGGGGCTGCGGTTGGCGAAGGATGGAACTGTAAAAAAGGGATCGGGTGAACAGAAAACCGGATGATCGGAAAATGAAGGACGTGCTCGAAAAGACATCGGCAGCGACGGAAGAGTTCCGGGCGCATGTGCTTGCTGGACTTGCCAGCACACCGAAGAGGATCAGCTCGCGATATTTCTATGATGCTGAAGGCGACCGGCTCTTTCAGCAGATCATGGCCTCGGAGGATTATTATGTGACCCGTGCTGAGAATGAGATCTTACGGGATCAAACAGATGCGGTCCTCACGGCCTTGGCCAACGGACATCAACGCTTTTCCCTTTTCGAACTGGGTGCCGGTGATGGGGCGAAGACCAAGCATTTGTTAAGGCGCGCACTGGAGATGGGGCGCGATCCGCTCTATCGTCCCATTGACATTTCCGAGAATGCATTGGAACAATTAGGCACGACATTGAAGAAGGAACTTCCCGCACTTCGCTACCACGCGGAACAAGGTGAATATTTCGAGGCGATCGAACGGAGCTTCACTGATCCGTCCGAGGCGAAGGCCGTACTTTTCCTCGGTTCCAACATAGGAAATCTCGAACATGAGAGGGCCGTTGAATTACTGAAAGGGGTAGCGCAAAACCTCGGGCCGAACGACCGGTTCCTTGTCGGCTTTGACAGGAAGAAGGATCCCGCGACCATACGGCGTGCCTATAACGATAGCGAAGGCCATACACGCGACTTCAACCTGAACTTGCTACGGCGGATAAACAATGAACTCGGTGCAGATCTCGATCTGGACCACTTCATCCACACACCCGTCTATGATCCCTCCAGCGGCCGCGCACTCAGCTACATCGTGAGCACCCGTGATCAGCAGGTCCATGTCCCTGGCTCGGAGCGGACCTTCCACTTCAAAGCATGGGAAGCACTGCATACGGAGATCAGCCAGAAGTACGATGATGAGATGATCGCCGATCTCGCCAAGCGCTCAGGCCTGAGGATCGCCGATCAATTCACGGACAGCAAAGGCTACTTCTCCGATGTTGTATTCGCACCTAAAGAGACGATGTCATGAAAGCTTTATGGAACGGCAAGACACTTGCCGAAAGCGACGATACGGTGGTGGTGGAAGGCAACCACTACTTTCCCGAGGACGCGATCAAGAAGGAATACTTCAAGCCGTCCACCACGCACACGCACGACCCATGGCGAGGTGAGGCGAGCTACTATACATTGGAGGTGGACGGCAAGCGGAACCCGGATGCCGCCTGGTACTATCCCACGCCGCTGGACACCGTGAAGGAGGTCAAAGGGCGAGTGGCGTTCTGGAAGGGGGTTACCGTGGAGGGATAACCGCAGCGCATAGTTATCAGTTGCTCATTCTCAGTTGTCAAGGGTGACTGCGGATGACAACTTCGTGTTCTTTGTGGAAGAAGCGGACCCGTCACTTGCTGGTCAACGCTTTCACCAGTCGCTCCACATCCTCCTCGTCATTGTAGAAGTGGATCCCGATGCGGATGCCCGCGCCACGCAACTGAGCCTGCACACCGGCCTCGCGCATTTTCGTCAAATGCTTTTCATCGCCTTCAATGATCAGGATCCCGCCACGCGTTGCCGGGTCCGTGCCGTTCAGCACGCGCACACCAGCCTTCTGGAGCTGATCAACCGCAAGGTCACAGAGTTGCAAGAGGCGCTCCCTGACGGCATCGGCTCCAATGGCCAAGGACCGCTCCACGGCATCACTCAGGCGCACCAGTGCGATCGGGTCCAAGTGGCCTTCACAAAGTGCTCCGATGGGGTCGAAGCCGTTCTTTTCCGATAGTTCCGTACGCACTGTTTCCGAGAGGTGGAAGAAGCCATTTCCAAAACCTGCCAAAGGCCATTTGTATCCGCTGGAACCAACGATGTCAACGGGTGTGCGTCGCAGATCAATGGGCACGCTGCACCAGGACTGCGTGATATCCACCACGGACCAAGTTCCATGCGCACGGCACAATTCCGTCAATGCGTGCAGATCGATCATGAAGCCCGTCTGCCATTGCACATGGCTGATCGCCACGAGCTGTGGACGTTCACGTTGGATCGCCGCAGCCAGCACATCCATCGGGATCGTTCCGTCAGCAGCCGGCTCCACTGCGACGATATCAAATCCGTTCCACTTGAACGGCGCATGCAGTGTGGGGTAATCCCCACCAACGAGCAGCACTTTCCTCCGGTGCTTCAGCATGGGTGCCAAGCGTGCCATCCCACCGGTGAAGTTCTGCAGCAAGGCCATTCCAGAAGCATTGCCACCCACATGCCGCGCAACGAGGCCCACGACATCCGCTTTTCCTTTCCCGTGCCAATGCATGAAGCGGGCGGAACCCTCCATCATCAGGCGCTCCTGCTCCTTGCGCGCCGCTTCTTCCGTGGAGCGTGCGATCAGGCCGCAGGAGGAGGTGTCCACATATGTGCCGCGTTCCAGACCGGGATAGTCCTTGCGGACCAGATCCCAGTTCGAGGTGTTCCGGTCTTCCATGGTGCGAAGGTCGGAATGGGAAGACCATTTGCGATGAAAAAGGGCTGACTGAGGTTACATGTCGTTCGGGGGCGACCTTGCTGCGGAGTATGCACCGCGCGCCCTGTACATCCGTGCTCGGACGATAGTGGCACGACCCAACGTCAGGAATGCCAAACCTGCGGGACTACCTTGTGCGGAGGCGGGGCTTCATCCCGGTTCGAAAACCAAAAGCACATGACCAAGTCGACCCAGGAAAAGCCCGATTTCACAGGACTCAAGGCAATGTTCGTCAACTGTACACTGAAGCGGTCACCACAAAAAAGTCACACTTCCAAGCTGATCGAAGTATCCAAAGCGATCATGGAAAAGGAACGGGTTTCGGTGGAGGAGATCCGTTTGGTGGACCACGATGTGGCCAGTGGCATTTATCCGGACATGAGGGAACACGGCTGGAAAACCGATGAATGGCCAACGCTTTTCAGGAAGCTTTTTGCGGCGGATATCCTCGTGGTCGGCACGCCGATCTGGTTGGGTGAAAAATCATCCATTGCGCAAAAGCTGATCGAACGCCTCTACGCCATGAGCGGCAAGACCAACGAGCAAGGCCAGTACCTGTACTATGGCAAGGTGGGTGGCTGTGTGGTCACGGGCAACGAGGATGGCATAAAGCATTGTGCCATGGGCATCTTGTACTCCCTACAGCATGTGGGGTATTCCATACCGCCGCAAGCGGATTGTGGTTGGATCGGTGAAGTCGGACCGGGGCCTAGCTACGGCGACACTGAATGGAAGGGAAAGAAAGCGGACCCTCCCGTCGGCTTCGATTCCGATTTCACCAACAGGAATACCACGTTCATGACCTACAATCTGTTGCACTTGGCAGCGATGTTGAAGAAGCAAGGCGGTTATCCCAATTATGGCAACTCCCGCGAGGCGTGGGATGAGGGTGAGCGTTGGGGTTTCCAACCCCGGAACCGTTGATCCCCAATGCCCCGGGCCACTATCAGTTCACCTCTTTGGCGCTACGCTCTTGCACTCTCGCCCCTCTTCACTCCTTCTTCAACCACGTCACCACTTCCACTGTTTCGTGTAGAGTGCGATGCACCGGGCATCGATCGGCTATCTCCAACAAGCGCTTTCGCTGGGTATCGTCCAGATCTCCATGCAGTTCCACCATGCGCTCGAAGCGGTCGATCTTTCCGTTAGTGCCTTCCACGCAACTTTCGCAATCCTCAGCGTGGATCTTACCATGTTTCAGGTGAACGTAGGCTTCTTGCAGGTCCCACTTCTTTCGCTCGGCATACATCTTCATGGTCATTGCGGTGCAGGCACCCAGCGCAGCGCTCAGTAGATCATAGGGCGTAGGGCCGTAGTTGCTTCCCCCCACGCTTTCGGGCTCATCCGCCGTTAGGTGATGGCCACCGGCGAGGATCTGTGTGGTGTATTTCTCATTTGCGATGTGTACCACCACGGGCATGTCACTGTGCAGCTCTTCCTGTGGTTGCTCTTGTGTCAAATAGCGCTTCGACCAGGCGGCGATCATGCTGCCGGCATAATTGGAATCCGTGTTGTTGCTGAGTAAATGATCGGCACCGTCCAAACTGAGAAAGCTCTTCGGATGTCGTGCGGCTGCGAACAGCACGGCTGCATTGGCGATGCCCACCACGGTGTCCTGCGGGCTGTGGGCAATAAGGATGGGCTTGCGCAGATCGCCGAGGATGCTGGAGAGGTCCCGCTTCTCAAGGTCGTCCAGAAAGCCCTTCGCAATGGTGAACGCTCTCCCGCCGATGTTCACCTCGGCATGTCCTTCCGTCTTGATCTTTTCCAGATCTCCGCTGAACAATTTCTTGATGTGCCCCACATCGCCCGGCGCTCCGATAGTTGCCACGGCCTTGATGTTCTCCGCCTCGGAACCCGCCACGATGGCCGCCGCACCACCCAGCGAATGCCCGATGAGCAAAGCAGGTTCCATGTGCTCGGTCTTCAGGTAGTCCATGGCAGCGTGAAGGTCGGCCACGTTGCTGCTGAAGTTGGTCTCACTGAATTCACCATCGCTCTGTCCCAGACCGGTGAAGTCGAAGCGTAGCACGCCAAAACCCGCACCGGTGAGTGCGCGGCTGATGTTGCGCACCGCATGGAGGTCCTTGCTGCAGGTGAAGCAATGCGCGAAGAGTGCGAAGTGGATCGGCTTGCGATCCGCAGGCAGGTCGATACGAGCACTGAGCATGGTGCCCTCGGCATTGGGAAAGGTGATCGGGGTGCTTTTCATGTTACTTCGATGAAGGGCTATTGGCCGCTGGTCCTGCGTTCTGCTGCCAGTGATCATGGGTGGATGGAATGTCAAATAGGTCTCTTTCAGGCACCCTTGTCGAGAGCACGAGCTATACGGTTTTGCCTACAACTTAATGCTATATGGACAAGGTCGAGGTACTTCTTGTTCCTGACGGGTTATCACAACATTCTTGATCACTATAAGCAGCACCGATAGCTTTGTCGGCATGCCAATTGCCTACCACACTGTGGAAAAGCGCGAGTTCAACGAATGGGTGCATGCGCACACCGGCGACCTGCTCCGTTATGCCAAGACGCGCGTGCGGGAGGAGGCTGAGGCCGAGGACCTGGTTCAATCGGCATTCGTTGCCGCTTGGGAAGGACGAAAGAAATACGCGCAGCAAAGCAGCCCGCGCACGTGGCTTTTCTCAATTCTGAAGAACAAGATCGCCGACCATTGGCGCAAGGCCTACCGGGATCCCGTGGTCCATGGCCAGGAGCCGGTGGACGCGGACTTCTTCGGTGACAACGGGCGCTGGGCCCCGGGACATATACCGGCAGAATGGGGACTCGGTGGGCCGGACCAAGCGGAACAGATGCATCGCTTCCTCGCCGATTGTCTCCGGCTATTGCCGTCCCATTGGCGGGCAGTGGTTGAAATGAAGTTCCTGAAAGACAAGGATGCCGAGTTGATCTGTCAGGAGCTTGGGATCAGCGCGACGAACTACTGGCAACAGATACACAGGGCCAAGGTGCGGCTGCGCGAATGCATCAGCACCAAGATCACGAAAGACAACCACCACTGATATGGGACTTATGCAAACCCTCATGCTCTCCTGCCGCAAGGCTGCCGAGCTTACCGAGCGGCAGTCCTTTGCGCCGCTACCTGCGGTACAGGGATTCCAGCTTTGGATGCACACCCGGATCTGTGCCGGTTGCCAGGCCTACCAGCGGCAGAGCAAACGGATCGACTTGCTCCTCGAACAACGCGGCACGGAGACCGCGCTCCGGCCCACAGGGCCCATGGAGGAGCGCATCATTGCAGCGATCAGCTGCAAGAATTGAAACCACAGAAAAGTATCCGATCACCATGTCAAAGAAGTACTATGACCCTGTAGACCTCGGCAAATTCGGCGACATCGCCGAGTTCCAGAAACCCATGGCGGATAAATTCTTCGCATGGTACAATGAAGTCTTCAAGGAGGGCGCTCTTACCGCCCGGGAGAAATCCTTGATCGCACTGGCTGTTGCACATGGCGTGCAATGCCCGTATTGCATCGATGCATACAGTACCGATGCACTGGAAAAGGGCTGTAGTGAGGCCCAGATGATGGAGGCCGTGCATGTGGCTGCCGCGATCCGTGGAGGGGCGACATTGGTGCATGGCACGCAAATGATGAATCACGTAAAGGCCCTGACCGGAGCATGAAGAGCCTGTTGGCACAACAGGCCCTATTGAGCGCAGCCTCCGAGCAGCGGCGTGTGCTGGAGGACCCGGGTTCGGCGCTGCCTTTTTTTGCCAAAAAACTGGCCGAGAGCGGATTGCCCGAGTTGCGTGCCACCGAGCTGGAAGTGCTGCAGCTCAACCTCGGCCGCATGTGCAACCAAACCTGTGTACACTGCCATGTGGATGCCGGGCCGGATCGCAAGGAGCGCATGAGCCGCGAGGTGATGGAGGATTGCCTGCGCTCCTTGGATGCGCACCCCGTGCGTACCGTGGACCTTACTGGAGGCGCCCCTGAGATGCACCCTGATTTCCGCTGGTTCGTGGAGCGATTGAGCGAAACGGGATGCCACATCATCGTGCGATGCAACCTCACCATCATCCTGGCCAACAAGAAGTACCACGACCTGCCTGAATTCTACCGGAAGCACCGCGTGGAAGTAGTGAGCTCGCTCCCGTTCTATACTGCCGACCGCACCGATCGCCAACGCGGGAAGGGCGTGTTCGAGCATTCCATCGAAGCCCTGAAGATGCTGAACGCCGTGGGCTATGGCATGCCCGATAGCGATCTGGAATTGAACTTGGTCTACAATCCGGCCGGCGCATTCTTGCCGGGATCACAGGACGAACTGGAGAAGCAGTTCAAGAGAAGTTTGATGGCGGACCATGGGATCCAGTTCCACAAGCTGTTCGCCATCACCAACCTGCCGATCAGCCGATTTCTGGAATACCTCGTGCGCACCGAACATTACGTGGGATACATGGAGCGCTTGGTCAACGCCTTCAATCCCGCTGCGGTGGCCGGTGTGATGTGCCGCAACATGGTCTCCGTATCGCACGATGGGAGCATCTACGATTGTGACTTCAACCAGATGCTGGACCTGCCGTTGAGCGCTGGAATGCCACGCCACATCCGCGACCTGGCCGATGCGAACGTGGCGGGCAGGCTGATCGTGACCGGCAGACATTGTTACGGATGCACCGCCGGCGCGGGCAGTAGTTGTGGCGGCTCCGTGGCATGAGTACCAGGCCATTGCTTCTTGTATTTCTGCGCGCTCCCGTGCTGGGGAAAGTAAAAACGCGCTTGGCCGCCACCATGGGGAAGGAAAGGGCGCTGGAGATCTACAAGCGATTACTTCAGCACACCATTGAACAAGGCGCGGCCTTGGACGTGGACCGTCAGGCGTGGTACGCTGATGAAATTGCCGACCCGGAACCTTGTGCCGAACTGGGCTACTCGGTGTATGTGCAAGCAGGCAGGGACCTCGGCGATCGTATGAAATGCGCGTTCGGATCAGGTTTCTCCGCCGGTCACGGTCCCATCATCATTATCGGTACGGACCTCCCCCAGCTGAGCGCCGCTCTGCTTCGCGAAGCCTATATGGCGCTGGAAACCCATGATGCGGTGATCGGTCCCGCCAACGACGGTGGCTACTACCTATTGGGCTTACGAGAGCCATGTGAGGAGGTCTTCAGCGGGAAGGCTTGGAGTTCGGACAGTGTATATGCACAGACCATTGAAGACCTGCGTCAGCTAGGTCGCACCTACCATACGCTTCCGACATTGATCGACATTGACACGGCGGAGGACCTCAAAAGCGTTGAAATTCCGGGAGTGGCTCGCTGATCGCTGAATTACGCATCGCTCATCCCTCATGTCCGGAGGTGCGTTCATCCGGAATCAGCAATATGCGATGGTATCAGAATACTATCCCTTGGTGATCAGCTTCTTTGCTGCGCTTGCTACCCACTTTATTGGAGGTTACCTTTGTGGTCGAATCCGTACTTAGAATCAATCTAAATAAGCCGATCATCGGCAGATAACGAATATCATGCTACAGATCAAGGACCTCCATGCCCGCATTGAAGGCAAGGATATTTTGAAAGGCCTCAACCTGGAGGTGAACGCAGGTGAGGTACACGCCATTATGGGACCCAACGGAAGTGGCAAAAGCACCTTGGCCAACGTATTGGCCGGGCGCGCCGAATACGAGGTGACCGGGGGAAGCGTGAAGTACTTTGGAGAGGACCTGCTGGAACTGGCCCCGGAAGAGCGGGCGTGGAAGGGCATCTTTCTCGCCTTCCAATATCCGGTGGAGATCCCCGGGGTAAGCAACATGAATTTCCTGCGTACTGCATTGAACGAAGGGAAGAAGGCCCGGGGTGAGGCTGAGCTCAGCGGTAAGGACTTCCTCGCTTTGGTCCGCGAACGCGCCAAGCTGGTGGAGATGGATCCCGCCCTGATGAACCGCAACCTGAACGTGGGGTTCAGCGGGGGTGAAAAAAAGCGCAACGAGATCTTCCAAATGGCCATGCTGGAGCCCAGACTGGGCATCCTCGATGAGACAGATAGCGGATTGGACATCGACGCATTGCGCGTGGTTGCAAGCGGAGTGAATACCCTGCGCGCCAAGGACAACGCCTTTATCGTGGTGACCCACTACCAGCGCTTGCTGGATCATATCATTCCGGATGTGGTCCACGTGATGGCTGATGGCAAGATCATTCGCAGTGGTCCCAAGGAGTTGGCCTTGGAGTTGGAGGAAAAAGGATACGATTGGGTGAAAGCGTGATCGCCGATCAGCCGATGAAATACCGATGCCGCTACACAAGTTGCACGGAACTCGTGGAACGCATCGTTACCGTCGAGGCAAGGACTCGACCCCTATAAGCATTGAGATGAGCACCGATCAGATAATGGAACTTAATAAGGACGGGAGATCTCCCGACACGTTGGATATATCAGGCCCCAAGGCCAGTGTGATGGCGCTGTTGCAAGATGGCACCTGGCCCTTGGCTGCAGAAGCTTTTGCTCGGGTACAGGAGTTGCCCATCCCCGACAGGCGGACCGAAATGTGGAAGTACACACGGGTCGCCAAGCTCTTCACCGAAACCTATGGCAAGCCCTTGGGCAATGTGATCGTGGAACTTCCGCCGCGCATGCCTTTTCCGACCACCCGCGTGGTCTTCGTGAACGGGCATTTCCGCCCCGACCTCAGTGATGACCGGAAGACGGATAAAGGCGTTGTGATCGACAGCATCTCGCATCACCTGAGCCATGGGCCGCTAAAAGCACTTTACGGACAGATCGCACCCATTGGTGACCGATTGTTCACGGCGATGAACATGGCTTCGCCCACGGATGGCCTGTTCATCCTGGCCACCAAGGGCTCGAAGACCAGCAAGCCCATCCATGTGCTGCGCATTACCACGCCCATGAGCGATGGCCAAGCCATGTTGATCCAACCGCGGGACCTTTTCATGCTGAAGGAAGGTGCTGAGGTGGAGGTGATCGATGAGCATATCTCGATCGGGAACACCACGTCCTCGCTGGTGAACGGCGTGCGTGAAAGTGTTGTGGGTGAGGGCGCAAACCTCACGCTGCACCTGTTGCAGAATGAACCCGATGGTCCGGCCGATATCGGACTGGACAGCGTGAAGATCGCGGCCAAAGGGAATTTCAGCGTCGATACCACGACGCTCTACGGTTCGCTGGTGCGTAACGAATTGAACGTGGCACTCGATGGTGCCGAGGCGCATGCCGAACTCAACGGCGTGTACCTGCTCAACGGTACAGCGCACTGCGACAACCACAGTTACATCGGGCACAACGTGCCGGATTGCACCAGCGACGAGCTGTACAAGGGCGTAATTGCCGACAAGGCCACGGGCGTATTCAATGGCAAGGTGTACGTGAAGCAGGATGCCCAACGCACCCGTGCCTATCAACGGAACGCGAATATCCTTCAGGGTGAACATGCCCGCGTGTATTCCAAGCCCGAACTGGAGATCTACGCGGATGACGTGAAGTGCAGCCACGGATGTACGATCGGCCGCATGGATGAAGAGGCCATCTTCTACCTCCGCTCACGTGGTGTAAGTGAGGAAGAGGCGCGCCGCATGATGTCGCATGCGTTCATGGTGGATGTGCTGGAGCGCGTTACGAATCCGGATTGGAGAAAACACTTGGGCGATATGATCGATGCAAAGTTGGAAGAGCTATGAAGAGGAGAACCGCCAAGACGCAAAACACGCCAAGAATTCACGCCATCCGGTGCATTTCACGTTGCGCTTAGCGTCTTTGCGGTAAAAAACAATGACGAACTCAATCTCAGCGGTAAAGCCTGCCTTCGACGTGGAGGAGATCCGTGCACAATTCCCGATATTGAAGGAACTGGTGCATGGCAAGCCGCTGGTCTATTTCGATAATGCCGCAACCAGCCAGAAGCCGCGTCGTGTGATCAAGGCCGAAAGCGCCTACTACGCCAAGATCAACGCGAACGTCCATCGCGGAGTGCATACGCTGAGCACCTTGGCCACCGATGCACAGGAGGCCGCTCGCGAGATCATCCGCGCGCACATCAACGCGAAGCACGTACATGAGGTGATCTTCACCGCTGGTACGACGGCCAGCATGAATCTCGCGGCAAACAGCCTCGGACAATTGTTATTGAAGCCGGGTGATGAAGTACTCATCAGTGGCATGGAACACCACGCGAACATCGTTCCCTGGCAATTGGTCTGTGAGCGATATGGCGCCACGTTGAAGGTGATCCCCATCACGGATACCGGTGAGTTGGACATAGCAGCAGCTGAACAGATGATCGACTCATCAGCTGATCGCTTAAAGATCCTATCGCTCACCCACGTCAGCAACACGCTCGGCACGATCAATCCGGTCAAGCAGTTGATCGCTGACGCGAAAAAGCGGGGCATCGTTACGGTACTCGATGGTGCCCAAGCGGTGCCGCACATGGCCGTGGATGTACAGGATCTCGGCTGCGACCTGTACGCATTCAGCGGACACAAAATGTATGCACCCACCGGCATCGGCGTGCTATATGGTCGCGAGGAATTGCTGGAGCAAATGCCACCTTGGCAAGGCGGCGGCGAGATGATCGACCAGGTCACCTTTGAGAAGACCACCTTCGCCAAGCTACCCTTCAAGTTCGAGGCGGGTACGCCGCACATCGCGGGCATCATCGGCTTGGGCGAGGCCTTCCGCTGGATGCAGGACTATGACCTGGAGGCCATGGCAGCGCACGAACATGCGCTGCAGGAACATGCAACCAAGGAGCTGCTCGCCATCGAGGGCTTGCGCATCATCGGAACAGCGAAGGAGAAAGTGGGTGTGATCAGCTTCGTCATTGATGGGGTTCATCATTACGACCTAGGCACGCTGCTCGACCAGCAAGGTATCGCGGTGCGCACGGGCCACCACTGCACACAGCCGTTGATGGACCACTTCGGTATCAGCGGGACCACGCGGGCAAGCTTCGCACCTTTCAATACGACCGCTGAAGTGGATGCCATGGTGGCGGCCACGAAGAAGGCGGTGAAGATGTTGCGATGAACACCTCATTGAAAGAAGCCCAACAGGAGATCGTGGACGAGTTCGCCATGCTCGGCGATTGGCAGGACCGCTATGAGCACCTGATCGAGCTGGGGAAGGAACTGCCATTGATCGCACCCGAACTCAAGACGGATGAGAACCTTGTGCGCGGATGCCAGAGCCGGGTATGGCTCACCGCTGAAGATCGGGGAGAAGCCATCCATTTCACTGCGGACAGTGATGCGATGATCACCAAAGGCTTAGTAGCGCTGCTGGTACGTGTGCTGAACGACCGCACGCCCGAGGAGATCATGGGCACTCCGCTCACCTTCATCGATGCCATTGGTCTGCGCGAACACCTTTCACCCAACCGCAGCAACGGCCTCGTGGCCATGCTGGACCAGATGAAGCGGTATGCGTTGGTTTATTCCTCGAAATGAGAGCATCGGAGATACATACTTGTCTTATGTCCAATGTCCCACGCTTTGCAAGCGTCATAGGACATCGGACATGAGACAATACCACCGCACCTGCGGCACATTAAAATGACCAACGAAGAGAAAAAGCAATTGGAGGAGCGCGTGATCATGATGCTCAAGACCGTCTATGACCCGGAGATCCCCGTGGACATCTACGAGCTGGGCTTGATCTACGACGTGGTGGTCCGCGATGATGCAAGCATCTACATCAAGATGACCTTGACCAGCCCGGCTTGTCCGGTGGCAGGCACCCTGCCTGGCGAGGTGGAGGAGAAAGTGGCCCAGACCATGGGGGCAAATGGCGCCAAGGTGGACCTCACCTTCGAACCGGCTTGGGACCGCAGCATGATGAGCGAGGCAGCGATGCTGGAACTCGGGTTCATGTGATGATCGGACGCAGAGACGCAGAGAAGAATAACGAGACGCTATTACGCGATGAAGTTTCAATGAGCAACGAAGGTATCATCAACAAGGTCGCGTCCAGTGGCATCATCACCTTGGACCTGGAAGAGATGTATCCCCATGGTGAGCGTGTGGTTTTCGATATAGCACCGTTGCTGTGGGAAGGGATCGCTTTGAAGGAGAAGGATTTCCGGGAGACGTTGAAAGCCCATGAATGGTCGCAGTACCAAGGTAAGTTCGTAGCAGTGCACTGCTCGGTGGATGCGATCATCCCCACCTGGGCATACATGCTGGTTGCTACCTATCTGCAACCTCATGCGGCCTTTGTAACACAAGGTGATGCAGAGCAGATGGAGCGAGCTGTGTTCACCCGCTTTGTGCAACAATTGGATGTGGAACCCTACCGCGGTGCGCGCATCGTGGTAAAAGGCTGTAGCAAAATGGCTGTGCCCTTGAGTGCTTATGTGGAACTGTCGGCCAAGCTGTTGCCGGAAGTGAAAAGCCTGATGTTCGGGGAGCCATGCAGCACCGTGCCGCTGTACAAGGCCCCGAAAGCGTAGCCTAACTTCGGCATCATGCGTTCGGTTTTTTTTCTTTTGACTTTGCTGTTGCTCGCTCCGGTATTTCCGCAGGTGGGAACACCTTCTGATAGCCTGAACATTCCCGATAGTGAGAATGGTTGGTACCTCAGCCCGCACGGCACCATCCGCATCCTGGTGATCTTCGCCGAGATCGACTACGACAAGAACCCCAAGGACGACCCGCAGCCGAAAGCCACCGCCAATTGGCCAAAGGGTGAGCTACCCATATGGAAGGATGACCTCTTCGACCCATTCCCTTCGGAACAACCTAAGGCGCAGGTGACGCGGTACTATCACGAAATGAGCCTGGGGCAGTTCACCGTGCTGGGCGATTACGTGGATCAGCTGATGATCATTCGCGAGAGTGAACAGCGCAACCTGAGGAATTGGAGCGGCATGGCCTGGGAGGAGGCCAACAAAATGGGTATGCTGCAAACTGCACATAACCTGTCCATTGAGGATTTCGATATGTGGACGGATGGAGGGCGACCGGGTATGCCCAAGCTGAACGTTCCTGATGATCCGCACAGTTACGATCATGTGATGGTGATCCTGCGCAACAGCAGCCTTACC
This sequence comes from Flavobacteriales bacterium, assembly GCA_019638085.1. Classification (GTDB taxonomy): domain Bacteria; phylum Bacteroidota; class Bacteroidia; order Flavobacteriales_F; family PHOS-HE28; genus PHOS-HE28. The sequence continues at coordinate 154,778 of JAHBUL010000001.1, forward strand.
CACGGGCAAGGCAGCACCGATGCAGGAAGTGCGGGCCTGCTGTTCGGTTATCCCAGCGACACCCAAAGTCGCTTCGGTGCAATGAACAGCCTTCCTTTTGCGATCCTGAAGCACGAGTTCAACCACCTTCTATTGGGCGGGAACAACTTCCATAGCGGTGGAGGTAATGCCCCGACCTTCACCGGATATTTCATTCCTGTACAAGGCGGCTGGAGCTTGATGGGCGCGGCGAACAGCTCGTTGCTCACCGCCAGTGCCTGGGATCGCGACCGCTTGGGATGGAGACCGGAGGGAAGCCGCTTTCACATTCGTGCAAGTGATCGGAATGACGCAGAGGTGAATGGTGATCTGGATCCATTGGCTGGGGATACCGGGATCTATGTTATACGTGATTTCATCACCAGTGGCGATGCTATTCGCATTCGTATGCCTTTCCTTGAAGCGGATGAATACCCCCAATGGCTGTGGCTGGAGAACCACCAGACCAAGAGCAATAACGGTTGCCAAATGGATGTGTTCCATTATGAAGAGATGGACTGTGTGAAGCCTGCGGTGCCCGGCATCTATGCGCAGATGCAGGTGGACAAGGAAAAGAAGACCGGGAGTGGGATCTATGGAGGGCATGCCGATTACCTGCGGCCCGTATTGGCGAACGGGAACTTCGATCAGCGCTTGCGCGGCGATACCATCACCTTCAAATGCTTGTGGCCGGGGCCGACCGAACCCTATGTGGTAAAGCGTGCTTGGGCCAATCCGTTGAGCGGAACACAGGATCAGGAATTCCCACTGTTCGATAAGAACGGCGATGGCAAGCTTACCCGGAAGGAAGCGAACGCTCCACGTGTGGGCATCCATGATGGAAAGATGGTGGATGATGCCGCGTACTTGGGTAGTTCGCGTCAGGTGTTCACCCCACAAGGCAATAGGCGTATTGGCATGGGTACCAACCCCTCCAGTGCGAACATGCTAAGCTTGGCGACCAACATGAGCATGGAGCAGAACCGGGGGAAGAAGCCGGACAACCGCACCGTGTATCTGAACGGCATCAGCGTGGAGCTGCTGGAACAGCGCAGCGATGGCGCTATTGTACTCCACATCCGGAGTGGCGATACGCGCCTGACGGAAGATGTGCGCTGGTGTGCCGACAGCATCGTGCTACCCGGACTGAAGGGGTACAAGGGCACCGCGCTCACCTTGGCAACGAGGAAAACGTTGAAGGTGGATCGCTCCGGTACGCCCACGCGTATGGCGCAACAAGGTGAGAAGGAAGACGGAACGTTCTGGTTCAGTCCGCCCACGCAATTCACCGTGGCAGCGGATGCACGGATGGTGCTGGAACCCAAAGCGAAGCTTCAGTTACTGAACAACTCAGTGATGCACCTGATGCCGGGTTCCGAGCTGGTGTTGGGCCGAAAAGCAAAGCTGGATGTCCAGGCCGGTTCACAATTGGTGCTGCATGGCGATGCATCCCTACAGGCAAAGCCGTGTGTTCTTCGCAAGCTGCGGAAGAATGGACGGATCGTGAACGTTCCCGAGTGAGCCTGTTGATCAGGTTCCGATGGCCATCGGCTTCCTGAACCCGCGTGCCTCCCGGATGATGAACGCTCCCAGTACAACGTATTCGATCGCTAGCCACCAGTACGGCTGTGCATACGGCACACTGCCATAGGTGAGGTAGGTGGGCACGATCAGTAGTGACCAGAGGACAGGCCATCGCCAACGGGTCAGCGGCGCTAAAGCCACCAACGGCAGGATGTACCACGGATGCACCACTTGCGAGCAGCTCAGGTAGATGGCCAGCAGCCACAACATCGCCTCCGGCCATGGCGTACGCCTGGTTCTCCACAGCCAAAGCGAATACGCACCTAAGCCGATCAATGCGATCGCGCCCAGCAGCCCGGTGCCTTTCACCAGGGCATCACCAAACAGCCGGCGCAGCCCTTCGAACAGAACGCCGTTGAATTCGAGATAGCTCACAAAGAGCTTAAGGATGCTGCCAAGGTGCGCGAAGAACCCGGGAGTGTAGAGCGGGATCCAAGAGGCCACGAAGAGGATGAGCGTGATCGCGAAAAAGCGGACCGAGCGCCGCCAGCCGAGCTGCGAGGGGATCCATGCGAGTAGGATCAAGGGCCACAACTTGGCGGCTGCGGCGATGGCGATGAGCACCGCTGCCGCATCGTAGCGCTTCTGGCGGAACAGGTGGATCGCCCAAAGGCAAGGCGCGATCATCAGCACTTCGCTGTGCAGGTTCACGTTGAATTCCATCAGCACCAACGGATTCAGTGCGTAGAGGCCCACCTTCCGCACGCGATCGGGTGCATCCTTCAAGAGCACGCCCAGCGCGGTGATCGTGGCCAGGTCGAAGACGATGGACACGAAGCGCAGCACGAGCGTGGAGTACCATATATCACCTTGGCCCAAGCCTGCCGCGATCGCGTATACCAACTGCGCGACCGGCGGGTACACGGAATGGAAGTGCGGTGAATTCAGCTTCGCATACAGTGCGGGCGTGAAGACCTGCGGCATTGTTTTCACCAGTTCATCCGGCGTGAACGCAAATGGGGAGATCCCGTGGATCGAGCAGAGGCCGTCCCAGATGTAGCGGTAGTGATCGTCCGTCCAGGTGATCGGCGCGAGGAAGAGCAGTACCCGCAGCACGACCGCCACGACCATGAGCTGCTTCCATGTCAGTTGCGATCGGCGATCGACCCACAGATAGGTGAAGAAGGCCGTGCCGAAACCGAGCAAGAGTTGCAGGCTTTGCGAGCGTGATGGACCATAGCCCAGAAAGAGCACGGCAGCAGCAAGCAAAATGATCGGGACGAGGCGTTGAGCGATGCGCGTGCTCATCATGTGGTAGTGCGCAGCGAATGCACCACGGAGTACCAGCCCACCAGCCCGAAGCCGAGCGCCAACATGATGTGGTAGGGCAAGAGCCCGAGGTCGCCGGTGCGGAAGCCGATCACGATGCCCCATACCGCATAAGCCGCGATCGCGCCTTCCAACACAGTGATCGGACTGATCACGCTCTTCCAATAGCCATCACGGCGGATCGCCTTGTCGCCTTTGTCGCCACCGAGCTTCGGGGTCCGCAAGAACGGAGTGCGACGTCCTGCGTAGCCCTCCAGTACAGCGATGGCATTGTGCAGCGAAAGGCCCATGCTTACGGAAAGGAACAACGGGAAGGTCCACAGGAACCGCAGGGTGCCGCGCCATTCGGGCATGTCCTTGCGGTGGGCGATCCAATAGAACACCACCAGCACCAGCAAGGCGAACGTGAAGACGATCGCAATGTTGAACAGCATGCGCAGTTCGGGATGGTCCTGTTTCACCAGCAGCACGGGTACGCTAAGCAGGGCCGTGCCGAGGATGCACACGAAAACGGTGCTGTTCATCAAGTGGAAGAGCGCGTGGACCTTCGTGGAGAATGACAACGCGGGATCGCGGAGCACGCTCGGTAGGTTTTTCACCACGCACTCCGCCGCGCCCTTGTTCCAGCGGTATTGCTGCGTCTTCAGCGCGTTCATGGCAGCGAGCAGTTCGGCGGGCGACACCACGTTCTCCAAGTAGTGGAACTGCCAACCTTTCAACTGTGCGCGGTAGCTCAGGTCGAGGTCCTCGGTGAGCGTATCGGGTCGCCAACCGCCCGCATCCGTGATGCATGCCTTGCGGCAAACACCCGCCGTGCCGTTGAAATTGATGAAGCGGCCCATGGTGTTCCGGCCCACCTGCTCTACGGAGAAGTGCGCGTCCAGCCCGAAGGCCTGCAGGCGCGTGAGCAGGTTGCTGTCGCGGTTGATGTGGCCCCAGCAGGTCTGCACCATGCCGATCCCCGGATCGTTGAACCACGGGACCACCGCTTGGAGCAGGTCCGTTGGTGGAAGGAAATCGGCATCGAAAATGGCGATCAGTTCACCCTTCGCGCGTTCCGTTCCGTAGGCCAACGCACCGGCCTTGAAGCCCGTGCGGTCCGGCCTGCGGATCAGCGTTATGTCAATGCCCTGCGCCTGCCAATGCGCAACGCGTTCCGCGGCCAACCGGGTGGTCTCGTCCGTGCTATCGTCCAGCACCTGCACCTCGAAGCGGTCGTGCGGCCAATCCATTTTCGCCACTTGGTCGATCAGCCGTTCCACCACGTGGCGCTCGTTGTACAGGGGCAATTGCACCGTTACCAATGGCCGCTTGCCGAAGACGGGCGGGGGCATCATCCGCACGTGCTTTTCCTTGTGCAGGTAGGCCCAGGTGAGCTGCAACTGTACCACGCTGAAGAGCAGGATGAAGCTCAACAACAGGCCGTAAACGATGAGCAGTGCGATGGCCATCAGCGGTATTTGATGATGGTGGTGATGATCTTCCAGCCCGCCAGCACCGAGCCCTTCACCGTGCCGCTGATCTTCGAAAAGCCGATCCGCTTGCGGTAATCCACGGGCACTTCCGTGATCCGCAGGCGCTGTTTCGCGGCCTTCAGTTGCATCTCCACCGTCCACCCGAAGGTACGATCGCGCATGCCCATGGCCTGAAGCGCTTCCCAACGCACGGCACTGAACGGGCCGAGATCAGTGTATTTCACGCCGTAGAAAAGCTTGAGCATTCGTGTTGCCAACCAGTTGCCGAAGATCTGCTGGGGCATCATGCTGCCCGCATCACGATGGCCCAACGCACGCGAACCGATCACGAAGTCGGCATGTCCCTCGACGATCGGCGTGACCACTTCCGTCATCTGCTCCGGGTGGTCGCTGTTGTCCGCGTCGATGAAAACCACGATGTCCGGCGGCGGCTCGTGCGTGGCTACCTGCGCAATGCCCTTCAAGCAGGCATTGCCGTAGCCGCGCTCCGGCTGGTCCACCACGATGGCGCCCGCAGCCCGGGCCATCTCGCTGGTCTTGTCGCTGCTGGCGTTGTTCACCACCACGATATGGCGCACCAATCCTTTAGGGATGTCGCGCACCACCAGGCCCACGGCCTCCTGCTCATTGAAAGCGGGGATGATGACGTCGATGATCGGTGCTGGCATGGCCCTCTGGCGGGGTTGCGAAGAAACGGCTTCGCACGCCGATGTGGTTTACATACGGTGTAGCGGTGCCTCGTGGTTGGTCGTGATCCGAGGAGGAACTGACAGTTTCGAAACAAAGGCAACGGTGAAGCCCGCAAATGCCTAACGCAACGTTGCGCCAGTCTTCCCGATGGCGATTGGATCGCTGCTGAAACGCCCAGGGACCTTTCCGTTCTCCAACTTCAGTACTCCCCTTGGGCACGCCGCTGCGCAGATGCCGCAACCCACGCAGCTGGAGCGCACGATGTTCTCGCCGCGTTGCGCGTAGCTGCGCACGTCGATGCCCATTTCGCAGTAGGTGCTGCAGTTGCCGCAGCTGATGCACTGCCCGCCGTTGGTGGTGATGCGGAAGCGCGAGAAGAAGCGCTGTTGCATGCCGAGGATCGCCGCCATGGGGCAACCGAAGCGACACCACACGCGGCTGCCCATCAGCGGATAGAAGCCCACGCCTATCACGCCGTTGAAGATGGAGCCGATCGCGAAGCCGTAGGTTTTCCGCAGCGGATAGCTCTGCACGAAGAAGATGTCGCCGCGACCCGTGAAGTAGGCCCACGCCGTGAAACCGATGAGCAGCACCGCGACGCCGATGCCGACGAAGCGGGCGGTCCGGTCGATCTCCTTCACCATGCCGGGCCGGATCAGCAGTACGGCGGCCACCGCACCGAGGACGATCACGATGATGCCGAGCAACATGCCGCGCGTCACCCAAAAGCCTTTCGCACTGTCGCTGCCGAGGTAGCTGTAGATCAGCGCTGCCGTCATCAACACCGCGAAGACGAGCACCGCATGGATCACCCAGCGCTCGATCTTCCAGGCCTTCACGCTCTTGTCGCTGAGCTGCCGGAAGGGATCGCCCGCCGTTTCCGCCAAGCCGCCGCAACCGCAGACCCACGAGCAGTACCAGCGCTTGCCGTAGAAGTAGGTGAGGATAGGCGAAATGATGAAGATCATCGCCACGCCGAAGAGCAGCATGAACAGGCCGAAACCGCCCGCGTCGATCATGCCCTTCACGCTCCAATCATCGAAGAAGTAGTAGTTGAGCGGCCACATGTTCTTGAAGTCGTTGTACGGCAAACTGAGCCGCGCCAATACTTCCGGGATCAAGAATGCGAAGCCGAGCTGGAAGAACATCACCGAGCTGGTGCGCACCACTTCGTACTTGTTGTGCCGGTATTTCAAAATGAATTTGATGCCCATTGAGAGGATGGCCACCGTGTAGAGCGTGCCGTAGACGAACCACTGCGAGGCCGGGTTGCCACTTAGAAGCCTGCTGAGCGGATCGAAGAGCGCGATGATGCCGGTGTTCGCTTTGCCATCGCCAGTGAGGCCGAGGTATTGCGGAAAGAAATAAAGCACCACGTAGAATCCCGTGAGCAGGATGCCGACCACCCACGCCACCGCGCCGCGCGAGGTGAGGCTATTGTGCCAAACGCCGTCGTTCTTGATGCCCGCCGGCCGATGCGCATACGAGCGCCAAGCATAGCCCACCGCGCCAACGCCGATGGCGAGCAGGGCTGAAGTGAGCCAAAGGCCCGCATGCGGAATTTGCTCCATCGGCAGGCTCATCAGCAAGCCGAGAACGCCCAAGGCCGCCAACGCCAGCGCGCCTTTTTGCAAGCCGTCCAAGCTCCCGCTGTGCGGTGCCGCGATCGAGAGGCTGTGGACCGAACGGCTCATGCGATAACGGTATTTCCTTGTTTGAATGAAGCACGGATGGCGGGCTCGGAACGGTGGTGGAGCTCGGGGTCGAATGCGGCTTCGTGCAAGTGTTCCACCACGTGATCCACGGTCGTTCTTTCGCGCAGCCAGCGATCGAACACTTCATGCCGCAAACGGAAGCCGAAGCTGTTCACGCCGTGCAGCACGCGGTTTTTCGCGTTCCACACCAAGTGCAGCGCGGACTTTCCGTTGGGATGTTCCCAGTAATGTCCGGCCTCGCCGTCCTGCAATTCGTTGCGCACCCAGCCGTAGGTCTGGTATTCAATGTCGAAGAACTTCGCGCTGTTGAACCAGATGCCGGGATCGTACGCGGTGCGATCGCCAGTGAGCGTGCGGGCCACGGTCTCTCCCATCAATCGACCGGTGTACCACACCTGCTCGATGTTCTTCCGCTGCGGATCGGGATGTTCGTGGAATTCCACGCAGTCGCCGATCGCGAAGACGTCCGCTGCGCTGGTCTCCAAGTAGGTGTTCACCAGCACGCCCTTTTTCGTTTTGATGCCCGGACTTTCCTTCAGCCACTTGATGTTCGGGTGTACGCCGACCGCAAGCCCGACAAAGCCGCAATCGATGGTGTCGCCGCCCTTCGTTCGCACCGCTTGCACGCGTCCGTCAGCACCCGCGAGCACTTCTTCCAATTCCGTGTTGAAATGCAGGTCCACGCCATGCTCGCGCATGTGCCGCGTGATCAGGTCCGCTTCCTGCTTTGGAAGAATGCCGCCCCAGAAACTGTCCTCGCGCACGAAGAAGGTCACTTCAATGTTCCGCGTGCGCAGCATCTCCGCCATCTCCACGCCGATCAATCCGCCGCCCACGATCACCGCGCGCGAAATGCCCTTCGTGTTGGCTTCCATCGCTTCCACGTCCTGCAAGCTGTACAGGCCCTGCACGCCGGGCAGGTCCTGCCCGGGCCAGCCGAACATATTGCTCTCGCTGCCGGTGGCGATGATGAGTTTGTCGTAGTCGACCGCACTGCCATTGCTCAACATCACGGATTTTTTTTCGGTGTCGATCCGCGCCACCTTGGCGTGCTTCAACGCGATGCGGTTCTTTGCCCAGAAATGGTCCTCGTAGGGCTTGATGTCGCGATAGCGCATGTGGCCCATGTACAGGTACATCAGCGCGGTGCGGCTGAAGAAATGCTCGCTTTCCTTGCCGATCACGGTGATCCGCGCATCGCTCCGTTTGCGGATGTGCCGCGCCGCCGTGATGCCGCTGATGCCGTTGCCGATGATGACGATGCGATCGTTGCTCATGTGCGAAATTTGTGCGATGCGCGTGCCTCATTGGCTGTCGCGATCATCACAATGTACCTGACAACACGGCTAGCCTTCTCCCTGTTCTTAGGACTTGCCACTCTGCATCCTGGGAAATTGCAGGCGCAGAAGATCGATGGGGTTTGCTTCAGCGCTCCACCGCGAGAGGACTGCAACAGCAACATTGCGCATGTGGAAGCCATCGGCGCCAACTGGCTCGGAGGATACAAGAGCGGCCACGAAGAGCGACAAGGGAATGGATTTTCACCGCAAGGGAAGGCAGCCTTGAACGTGCTGCGCAAGGAGAACAAGGGGGAGTACGGAGAGCACAGAAAGTATGAATCAACGCAACCGTGCTATCTTCGGGAGAACCGGATGGGATCCTGATGTCAGGAAAGCTTGACGATCACGACGTCTTCGGTGGAACACCATGCGTAACTGGACCACGACCATTCCTCTTTTGCTTGCCACGTTTTGTGGCACGGTGGAAGCGTATGCGCAAGAACATCCTTTTCTTTCCGAGTATTCGCTGAACGAACTTTCCAATGGCGTGCTGGTCACTTGGACCATCCATGGTGGAAGCACATGCGACGGACAAGAAGTGCAGCGCTCCACGGACAGCCTGAACTTTACGACGGTGCATGTGATCCAAGGGATCTGCGGAAGCCCGGAAAGTTCCACGCCCTACATCTGGTTCGACCCTACACCGCCCGAACTCAGCAAGGTCTACTACAAATTGAAATTGGGTTTTGATGGATACAGCTCGGTGAAATCCGTGTTCTTCGCCCAGCTCAACGAAAGTGAACAGCGCTTCTTCCCCAATCCTGTGACGGATGTGGCGACCTTGGTGGTGGATGCAAAGCCGAACACCCCGGTGGACCTGCTTGTTTTCGATGGGTCCGGGAAACTGGTGGTTAGCTTGAACGGACTGAACGGGCCGACCTTGGATGTGCCCGTGCGTAAGCTACCGGCCGGGGTGTACAGTTATCGTGCGAGCACGCCGACAGGCCGCTCATTCAGTGGTCGCTTCGTGAAAAACTGAAACGCACAAAAAAAGCAGGCACTTGCGATCCGCAAACGCCTGCTTTCAAGGATGTTCGGTTCAGACTTCCTTCACCTCGGCGATCGGCGCATTCTTCTTCACGCTCTCGATGCCCCCATCGCGTGAGCTTTCGGTGGTATACACTTGGCTGGAGCCGATCACTTGCTTGTTGGCGGCGAGCAGGTTGAACGAGGCACCAGCATCTGTGGTCTTGCATTCGTAGTTGGCATCGTCAGACGCGTTGGCCTTCACGCTCTCGATTCCGTTCGTGGCGGATGCCTTGGAGGTGTAGCCTTGGCTGGCCAAGATGATCTCGCCGTTCCCGGCCTTCAAGCGAAAACGGAATTGATCGGCTTTATCGGTATACAATTCAAATGTTGCCATGGTCTTCAGAGGTTTTAGTGATGAACAGAAGGTTCGCAGCTAAGGTAAGATTCTGTGAGAAAAGCCTAACGCATTTAGGCCTCAACCCGCAACGGATCGTGGTCCTTACCCGACACTCCCCTCCAAACTCACCGCCAGCAATTTCTGCGCTTCAACTGCAAACTCCATGGGCAGCTGGTTCAGAACATCCTTGCAGTAGCCGTTCACGATCAAGCTGATCGCTTTCTCGGGAGGTATGCCGCGCTGGTTCAGGTAGAAGAGCTGGTCCTCACCGATCTTGCTCGTGGTGGCCTCGTGCTCCACCATGGCGCTCGGGTTCTCACTTTCGATATACGGGAAGGTATGTGCTCCGCAACGGTCGCCGAGCAGGAGCGAATCGCACTGGCTGAAGTTGCGCGCACCCTGTGCGCCCTTTCCGATCCTTACCAGGCCGCGATAGCTGTTGTTGCTGCGCCCGGCGCTGATACCCTTGCTGATGATGGTGCTCTTGGTGCCTTTGCCGATGTGGATCATTTTGGTCCCCGTGTCGGCCTGTTGCTTGAACTTGGTGAGGGCCACGCTGTAGAATTCGCCTACGCTGTTGTCGCCCTTAAGCACGCAACTGGGGTATTTCCAAGTGATGGCACTACCGGTCTCCACCTGCGTCCAGCTGATCTTGCTGCGGTCGCCCAGGCACAGGCCACGTTTGGTGACGAAGTTGTACACCCCACCCACGCCGTGCTCATCCCCGGGGTACCAGTTCTGTACGGTGCTGTACTTGATCTCCGCATCCTTCATCGCCACCAGCTCCACTACGGCGGCATGCATCTGGTTCTCGTCACGCATCGGTGCCGTGCAGCCTTCGAGGTAGCTCACGTAGGCACCTTCGTCGGCGATCAACAAGGTGCGCTCGAACTGGCCCGTGTTCGCTGAGTTGATCCGGAAGTAGGTGCTCAATTCCATGGGGCAGCGCACGCCGGGCGGGATGTAGCAGAAGCTGCCGTCGCTGAATACCGCGCTGTTCAGCGCCGCATAGAAGTTGTCCGTGCGGGGGACGACGCTCCCCAAGTATTTGCGCACCAGATCAGGATGGTTCTGTACCGCATCGCTGAAGCTGCTGAAGATGATCCCCTTCTCCTTGAGCGCCGATTGGAACGTGGTCTTCACGCTCACGCTATCGAACACCACGTCCACGGCCACACCGACCAAGCGCTTCTGTTCCTGAAGCGAGATCCCCAATTTCTCAAAGGTCTTGATCAGCTCCGGGTCGGCCTCGTCCAAGCTGTTGAGCGAAGGCTTTTGCTTCGGAGCACTATAATAGTGGGCATCCTGGAAATCCACTGGAGGGTAGTTCACAAAGGCCCATGTGGGCTCCACCATCTTCAACCAACCCCGGAACGCCTCCAAGCGCCATTCCAGCAGCCATTCGGGCTCGTTCTTCTTGGCGCTGATGTAGCGGACGATATCCTCATTCAACCCCTTGGGGGCCAATTCACTTTCGATATCGGTAACAAAGCCGAACTCGTACTCCTTGTTGGCTACTTCCTGAAGGAGTTCGTCGCTGGTCTGAGACATATGATCGCTGATTTTTTACTGTAAGGAGAATGGATTCTTCCGGAAGGACTAAATGCTGAAGCTTTCACCACAGCCACAGGTGCGGCTGGCATTGGGGTTGACGAACTGGAAACCCTTCCCGTTAAGGCCGCCACTGAATTCCAATGTGGTACCCAACAAGTAGAGGAGGCTTTTCTTGTCCACCACCACCTTCACGCCATTGTCCTCGAACACTTTGTCGCCATCCTGCATCTTGTCGTCAAAGACCAGATCATAGGAGAGGCCACTGCATCCACCGCCCTTAACGCCCACACGCACAAAGTGCTGTGGCCCCCGGCCTTCCATGCCGAGAAGTTTGGAGAATTCTTCTTTTGCGTTGTTACTGACCTTGATCATGCTGGTTCGTTATTTAGAATCTGTCTAAATAATCTCGGCCACAAAGATACAAAGCAATAAAGCCGCGAACAATGGTCGCGTATTCCTCACGGATAGCCCTTGGCCAAGCTCCGGAATAGCGGGGTCCAGTCCACCTTGCCATAGTTGGTACCCAGCCGCACGATCACCAGTTCACGAGAAGGATCCACATAGACGTATTGCCCCAGGATCCCTTGCGCTTGAAAATCGCCTTCGGTGGACGGGAGCCACCACTGGTACTGATAGTACTGAACACTGCCGTTCGTAGTGTCCACGCGGGTACTCTGCGCTACCCACTCCTTCGGCACGAGTTGCTTGCCCTGCCATTCACCTTGGTGCAGATACAGCGAACCCAGCTTCGCAAAGTCCCGGGCTGGCGCGTTGATGCAACAAAAGGTCTTCTCGATGCCTCCGTTTTTGCGATCGATGCTCCAGGATGCCGGGTATTCCATCCCTAGTGGGGACCACAGCTTGTCGTTCAGGTATGCCGTGATGGTGCGCGGGTCATTGGCCTTGCGCAACGCGCGCTCCAGCACCCAGCCCAGCAATTGGCTGCTCCCACTTTGGTATTCAAAGTGCTCGCCCGGTGCAGCCTTCAGCTTCATCTTCGCCATGCTCTTGTACAGCCGCCGCCCGTAGTAGAAGGTGGCGGCATCGCCGAAAGGATTGGTATAGCTCTCGTTGAATTTGAGCCCGCTGGTCATTTGCAGCACGTGTTCCACGGTCACCTTATCGAAGCCGCGCTCCCGCAATTCCGGAATGAAGTCGGTGACCGGCTGGTCCACGCTTGTGATCATGCCATCCGCGATGGCACAGCCCATCAGCATGCTCATCACCGATTTGGCCATGGAGAACGAGGTATGGATCCGCGAAGGGTCGTAACCCTTGAAGTAACGTTCATAGCGGATCGTATCGCGTTGGATCACCAGGAAAGCCACGGTCTTATACTTCTCCAGGAACGCATCGAACTGAAGGTCCTTTCCAGTCGCAGTGATCTGGCGCGGTGCTTTTTCCGTTGCGGCTTCCGCAAAATGGAACGGCTCAGGTGAGGCCGCAAGAGGGCGCGAAGGGAACTTCCGATGGTCGTTGGTATCGGCGAAATTGTAAATGAAAAAGCGCCCCACTTTGCAGCCACTGAGCAGCAGATACGCAAAGAGCAGGATGACCGATCGAGGCGAAAAATGGAGCATGGCGAAATGTAACCAAACCGTCCTCGGGTTCCTCGACGGACTTCTTGGGCCCTCAATCCTTCACCACCATGGTTCGATCGACCCGATCCGCCATCCTCACCTCCAATAGATAAACGCCATGGGCGATCCCAGCGACATTCATTTCCCAGCGATCACCCGGAGGCATCCGTTCGGAACGGACCGTTCCACCGCGCATATCAAGCAAGATCAGCTCGGCACCGGTGTGCCTTTGCTCAAGCTGGATCGTGAACACGTCGGTAGCGGGATTGGGAAAGGTGGAAACACGGCCCGAACGCTCCTCCTGCGCCATTCCTGTAGTGAGCACTTCCGCGCAGTCGGAAACCGGCATGCAATAAAGGGTGCCCGCTTGCACGGCGTAGCTTCCCGGGTCCGTGGCCTCGAGGACCGGAGCGGTGGCCCCGGCGATCGGATCGCCCGTGGAGCAGTCCACCCATTGATAATATGGCCCGGGCGAATCGGTGGAAAGCAGCTGGCCCACTGCTTCGATCCCGGGTGCTTCATCCACGGTGCAAACACCCAATGTGATGATCCAGCCGTCCTTGTTGCCATGGCTGGTCATCGCCAACGTGTCCGAGGTGGGATCGAAGTCCGCGGTACCGAGAAAGCTACCGCATACGCGGGCATTCCCGTCGGCATCAAGCGCGACCGCATAGGCTGTGGTGTGCTGGTTCCCACCGATCGCTTCCGCATTCAGGTATGCGCCATCCGGATCGAGTTTCAGCAAAAAGGCCGAGCTGACCAGGTCATCATGGCTGGGCAGGATGGCTGTTCCCGGTCCGGGGTCCATGTCGATCGATCGATAGTTCGAACCGGCAACAAGGAGGTTCCCTGCCGGATCGGAGATCACCCGATGGCCTTGGGAATTGGTTGCCTGGTCGAACCGGAGCGCCCAGATCAGGTCGCCGTCGGGACTTAGTTTGCTCACGAACAGTTCCCAAGTTCCGCTATAGAGCAATTCTTCCGGGCCGGGATCGAGGTCGATGGTCCCGGAGAAATGCCCGGTGGTGATCACGTTGCCCCAGGGATCACTGGTGATGGATCCGCCCAAGGTATTGTACGCCGTACTGGTGAATTGCCGTGCCCAGATGAAGCTCCCGCTGGTGTCCCACTTGCTCACGAATACGTCGCGCCGATCAGGCCCGGGTGCATCCATGGTGAAGCTACCGGCGCCGGGATCGAAGTCCATGGTCCCCGAGAAACCGCCCGTAAGCAGAAGGCCACCGGTACCGTCGAGTGCGATATCGAGTATATCGTCGAACTGCGGCCCTCCGATCCGTCCTGCCCAGATCAGCTCACCTGTGGGGTCCAGCTTCACCACGAATCCGTCCGTCCCACCGTAGGAGGTGAACGAAAGTGTTCCGGCACCGGGATCCAGGTCCGTGACCCCTTGGAAGGACCCTCCGAGATAGATGTTGCCCACCTCGTCGAGTACCATGCTTGATGCGGTGGTCTTCGTGCCCAAGGCCCTCGCCCACACATGCTCGCCATCACCGGTGAGCTTCAGCACGAAGGCGCGCGAGGTGAACGCGTTGGAGACGAAAATGTCCTCATTGGGACCCGGATCAAGGTCCACCGTGTTCTGGAATTCACCGAAAACGAGGATGTCCCCGCTCCCATCCACCACCACGCGCCGAATGATATCATGGTCCACTCCTCCGATGCGATGCGCCCAGACCGGATGGCCCAAGCTATCGAGCTTCATCACGAACGCATCGTACTGGCCTGCGGATACCAGCTGCAGTGGCCCGGCACCGAAGTTGGCCGTACCGCTGAAATAACCCACTGCATAGGTATGGCCCGCGCTATCCACGGCGACATCGATCGCCTCGTCGATGGAGACACCGCCGACCTGGATGGCCCAGCCGGTAGCGAGCGGTTCCTGTGCAAGAGCGGGATCAAAGAGCGCGAACGGTAAAAGGGGAAGGAAGTATTTCAACATGTTCTTGGTTCTCCTGATGAGGCGTCCTCACCAAGCGTGGTGGACTGTTAACCGCATTCCAGTGGCGATCGGAGAGCTTACGGAAGTGATCGAGGGCAGGGCACTTGGAACCGCGTTCCTGCGCACATGCATTTACATGGATCGGGAAGTATTCCAGTTCGCTCCAACTTGATATCCCACCGGGTTTTACTTGGGGTGGATCAAGGCCCGAAGATAGCCCCTTTATCCCGATGGGTTGCCGCGATGGAGCGCGATGGGCCACACCTTGGTCCCATTGAACGTACAGGAGAGAAGTGGGGAGGGCTTCTTCCTACATGCCCGGGCAACAGGGCCACGGTGGTAACTTCGCACGCACAAGCCACGGCCCGAACGCCGCACCGCAGTTGCCATGCTCAAGCAATACCTCTCCCAGAAACTTCAACAGAAGCTAAGCCCTCAGCAGATCCAGCTGATGAAACTGCTTCAGGTACCCACGTTGGAACTTGAACAGCGGATCAAGCAGGAAATGGAGGAAAACCCGGCGCTGGAGGAAGGGGAGGACCATGAGGAGGAGGAAATGCTCACGGAGGAACAGACCATCGATGAGAGCGAGGAGGAATCCGAGAGCAGCAATGAGGAGTTCGATCTGAGCGATTACTTCCAGGATGATGACACGCCGGATTACAAGCTGAGCGCGAAGAACCAGGGTGCGGATGACGATGACTTCGAGATGCCGTTGTCCGTCGGTTCCACGTTCCAAGAAGCCATGCGCACCCAGCTTTCCTTGCGGGATGTGGATGAGCGCACCGAACTGTTGGGTGAGCACCTGATCGGGAACTTGGATGAGGACGGCTATCTCCGGCGCGGCTTGGACCAGATCGTGAACGACCTGGCCTTCACCGCCAACGTGATGACCGATGAGGCCGAGTTGAAAGGCGTTTTGCGCGAGGTGCAAACGCTCGATCCCCCCGGAGTGGCCGCGCGGGATCTGCGCGAATGCCTGCTTTTGCAACTGAACCGGTTGAGCAATGCAGTGGATGTTCTTACAGCAAAGGAGATCGTGGACAAGCACTTCGATGCCTTCACCAAGAAGCACTATGAGCGCATCATGGAACGCTTGGAGATCGATGAGGATGCGCTGCGCGATGCCATCGATGTGATCGTGCGCCTCAATCCCAAACCGGGGAATACCGGCAGGGATTCATCCAGGACCGCACAGACCATTGTTCCGGATTTTGCCATCACAGTGGTGGATGGGCAGTTGGAGCTTTCACTCAATGGGCGGAATGCCCCGGAACTGAGGGTGAGCCGACAATATCGCGACATGATCAAGGAGTATCAGCGCAACAAAAAGGACAAAAAGTCCAAGGATGCGCTGCTCTTCATCAAGCAGAAGCTCGATTCGGCCAAGTGGTTCATCGATGCCATCAAGCAGCGACAGAACACCTTGCTCATCACCATGGAGGCCATCATGGAACACCAACGTGAGTTCTTCCTCACCGGCGATGAGACCAAGATGAAGCCGATGATACTGAAGGACATCGCCGAGAAAGTGGAGATGGATATCAGCACGGTGAGCCGCGTGGCCAACAGTAAATACGTGCAAACCGACCACGGCACGTACCTGCTGAAGTTCTTCTTCAGCGAGAGCCTCACCACCGATAGTGGAGAGGAAGTAAGTACCCGGGAAGTGAAGAAGATCCTGGAAGAGGCCATCATCGCGGAGAATAAACAAAACCCCTATACCGATGATGAGCTCACCAAGCTCCTTCGCGAAAAGGGATACAACATCGCTCGCCGCACTGTGGCCAAATACCGTGAGCAATTGCAGATGCCGGTAGCTCGCTTGCGGAAGGAGCTTTAGGCATGCACAAGGCGGCCCACACGCTTTCCCTCCTGCTCCATCCCGTGTGGATGCCGACCCTCGCGGTGATCATCGCGTTCGGCATCGACCCGCACCTCACCTTCGCCTTTTCCTACAAGGGTCAATGGGTGATCGTCGGCATGGTCTTCATCATGACGGCCCTTTTCCCGGTCTCCAGCATGTTCATGCTCTGGCGGAGCGGGGTGGTTTCGGAGCTGGCCATGCACCGGCGCAGCGAGCGCATTGTGCCGTACATCCTTACGCTGATCTACTTCTGTATGGCGTACTATCTGTTGCGCCGCACCCCCAACCATCCGTTCACGCTTGCGCTCTTTTCGGGGATCATTCTGGCTCTGGCGGCGGACCTGTTGATCACGCTCCGGTGGAAGGTGAGCATCCACATGACCGGGATAGGTGGCATCATCGGCATGGTCCTGGGCCTGATGTTGTTCCATGGTGCCCGTGCCTGGTTCCTGCCGTTGCTCTTTATTCTTGCCGGCGCTTTGGGGACGGCCCGGCTGCTCATATCGGACCATACGCCGGCCCAGATTTACGTGGGTGCGGCCATTGGGCTGGCCGGTACTTTCGGTTGCTTGGCCTTCGGGATCTACTACTGAGAGCAGTTCACGAGCTGGCCTTGTCCGCAGCAATGGTCTGTTGCCAATGCCACGCATCCCGCAGGGCATCCGCCAATGTGAGCTTAGTGCTCCAACCAAGCACTTCCCGGCTCTTGGTGGTATCCGCATACATGGCCATCACATCGCCTGCCCTGCGTGGGCCGATCACGAACGGCACCTTCACTCCGTTCTCCTTTTCGAACGTGTGAACGGCCTCCAGCACGGTGTTCCCGGTACCGGTGCCCAAGTTGAAGACCTCACAGGCAGGCGCCTGTTGTTCCGCGATCCATTGCAAGGCCAGCACGTGCGCCTTGGCCAGGTCCACTACGTGGATATAGTCCCGGATGCATGATCCATCACGTGTGGGGTAATCGTCGCCGAACACCGTGAGGCGATCGCGAAGCCCGGCAGCAGCTTGGGTGATAAAAGGTATCAGGTTGTTCGGGACACCGATCGGCAGTTCACCGATGATCCCTGAAGGATGCGCTCCAACCGGGTTGAAATAGCGCAGCATCACCACGCGCAGCAAGGGGTCCGCTGCGGAAGCATCGCGGAGCATCTGCTCGCATACCACCTTGGTATAGCCATAGGGTGATGCAGCGGCACCGGTAGGGGAGGTCTCCGTCACCGGCAACTGGTCCGTATCGCCATACACCGTGCAGGAGGAAGAGAAAACGAGGTCCTTCACGCCATGCTTTTCCATCACACGCAGCAGCGTGAAGAGGGAACCGATGTTGTTGGAATAATACTTCAACGGGTCGCGGACACTTTCGCCCACGGCCTTGTCGGCCGCAAAGTGGATCACGCTGGTAGGCTTCTCCTGCTCGAATACTTTGTCCAAGGAGTCCGCGTCGCCACAATCGATGCGATGGATCGGCAGTGTACGTTCGACGATCTTCTCCAATCCCCGCAGCACGCGCTCCTCACTGTTCCGCAGGTCATCAACGATGACAGGGGTGAGGCCGGCCTCCACCATTTCAACGCAGGTGTGCGAGCCGATAAAACCTGCACCCCCCGTTACGATCGTTTTGCCCATGTTCCCGAAAGTAGCATTGCACACGATCGCTGGGAAGTTCGCCCCCTAGCGACCGTGCTGCTGAATTGAGTGTTCAGTGGGCCCAGCAGGATTTGAACCTGCGACCAACGGATTATGAGTCCGCTGCTCTGACCGCTGAGCTATAGGCCCGGTAGGAAGCCGCGAAAGTAGCGGTTGACGTGGATCCCGCGTAGCGGATAGCTTCGCGGCCCATGGAACGACCCTTACCCTACGATACGATCCTGCTCGATCTGGGCGGGGTACTCATCGATGTGGACTACCAAGCCGCGGCAATTGCCTTTGCACAATTGGGCTTCAAGGATTTTGATGAACTCTACAGCAAGGCCAAGCAGGACCACCTTTTCGATGGCTTTGAAACAGGAGAGATTTTTCCGGCCCAATTCCGGGACAAGATCCGCAGCCTTTACGGACATCCCCTTTTGGACGAGCAGATCGATAGCTGCTGGAATTCCATGCTGGGAAGCATTCCGGAGGAGCGCATCGCATTGGTGAAGCGCTTGAATGAGCGCTATAAAGTGCTATTGCTGAGCAACACCAACGCCATCCATGTTCCGGCATTCGAGGCCATCGTGGCCAAGGAGAACGGGATATCCGATTTCAAGGCGTTGTTCGCTGGTGCCTATTACAGCTGCGAACTGGGCATGCGCAAACCGGATGTGGAGATCTATCAGTATGTGCTCAACAAGCAAGGCGCTATAGCCGAGCGTACCCTGTTCATCGACGACAGCATCCAACACGTGATCGGGGCGCGAGAGGCGGGCCTGCATGCGGAGCACTTGGACCTGGCCAAGGAGGATGTGATCCACTTGGTGGAGCGGCTGGGTTTGCTCTGATCAGTGGGCCACCACATACCGTCCAGTCCAACGCGTAGCTCCTCGGCCTAGCGAAACGAAGTAGATGCCCGCGCCATAACGCGCCAGTTCCACCTTGTTGTCGGCGCTGGGTAGCGTACGTGTTTCAAGCACTTTACCATCCAAAGAGGTAATGGAGAGCATTGTGTGCTCCATGCTCATTGGGGTGCTCAAGTACAAAACGCTGGACTGCGGGTCGTAGCGGTCCACCACCTGCGGGTCGGTTGGCTCAGCGATCGCCGTAGGACCACCAAAGCTCAAGGCGTAGGCCGTGTTCAGTTCGCCCGGTGCCAACAAGCGGCCATACAATCGGATCTCATCCATGGCACCAACGAGATCCTCACCGAAGGTGGTGAGTTGCGTATTGTTCTCATTCGCGTTGAAGTTGCAAAGGGAAATGTCCGCCATGGTGCCGCTTATCGCTTCGCCGCATACCGTGCCAGCAAGCTCCTGCGGTACGTTGTCCACGTTCATGCGCACGGTCATACTGCTCTTGTCCACCAACAACGCCACTTGGTGCCAAGCCCCATCGTTGTAGGTCACAGCCGTGTGGATATCCACCAAGCTCGCCCCTGCTCCACTTTGGAAGGATACATAACCGGTATTCCCGTAGAATCCGATACGCCAGCCCACACCCGTGCTCAACAGGTCGCGGAACAAATTCTGCTGCGCGGACGAGGATGAACGGAAATCAGTGATGAACGTGAAGCTGGTGGTCAGCCCGAAGTCGATCAAGTCGTCCGTGTCCAACCACAATTGGGGGTCGCTACCACCAAAAGCCAAGGCTTGGTTCGCCATACCCAACGCGTTCGTTGTGCCCGATGTGCCTTGTGCATACAAGGTGGAGAATGATGTACCCGACTGATTGTTGGTGTTGCCGTTGTTGAACGGGTAGTAGGCGATAAGGCCATTGTTCAGTTGTGCATTTACCGAAAGTGCAAGCAACAGGAAAAGGCCGAAAGAGGAAATACGGGTCATGGGTCAAAGTATTTGACCGCCAAAGTAATTCATGGGGCATGGGATCGTCGGCTTCGAGCTCGGGTTTCTCGTTTCCAAGTCCAGCATCCCGGCGCTTATTCTATGACATCTCCAAACGCTTGTTGAGTTTTTTGAGGCATGAGGAACTCCGGGCTTGGGCGGGAAGTCCTTTGGTCTCCCCGCCCATGGCCGAAGCCCGTCGTTCGTCGGGTTGATCCCTGGCGGGTTGCTCTCCAGCATGGCCCGCTTCCGTTTGGCCCGATGTGGCAAAGTTGGTCGATGTATTGCTGATCATGCCCACCTCCTCAGGGACCGCTTGGACCTTGCGTGGCTCGTATGGTCTTCCCTCCCTGATCACGGCGCATACCCTGAGAATGATCTTGCACCGAATAGCGTTCAGTACGCTCATGGGGTGCTTGCCCTCGGCCACCTTCCGGCGATAGTAGGCGCTGAGCTCGTTGTCGCATTGGATCATGCCTAGTGCCGCCATGTGTAGCAATGATTTCAATCGCTTGTCGGCATGATGCGATACTCTAGAGCGGCCTTTGATACTGGAGCCGGAGGTATGCTCGTGCGGAGCCACACCAGCATGGCAGGCCAGTTGGCGGCCCGTGCACATCCGAGTGAAGAGATCAGTAGCAGCCAGCAAGTGTGCGGCCAATACAGGTCCTACGCGAGGAATGGTGAGCAAGAGTTGGTACTGCTCCTGCATGATGGGATCTTGGGCAATGTGGTCCTTGATCATCTTGTCCACCTGTTTCACCATCGCCTTGCTGTCCTTGATGCGCCTTGCGGAGTACTCCTTGAACACCTTCTGCAGGGGCTTTGCCACACAGGTATTCAGGTCGCTGTTGTATACGCCATGCTTGACTCCGTCAACCACCATCCGGTCCCGGAACGCCAGTAGCTGTTTGAGTTCCAATGTGGCCAAGGTGGTCGGACCAGCTACACGCTTCTTGTCCTGGTACCGCATGGCGTAGTCGGCAATGCGCAGCGCATCGATGCGGTCGTTCTTGCCGCGTACCATGCCCATGCGCTGCCGGATGTCCATGGGATGGGCGACCCACGTGGGCACTTGGCCCTTCACCAATGCGGCCAACACGGTGTTGGAGTAATGCCCGGTGGGTTCCAAACAGGCCAAGCAGTTATTGCGGTCCACACCAGCTTCACGGTTCCACCGCTTCAAGAGCGAGTTGACCGCGGCACTGGTGTTGTCCACTTCGGCCTGACGCACCATGTGGCCTTGGCCATCGAGCAAGGCGAAGTCCAGCTTGGCCTTGCTCACATCTATCCCGATGTAATGCATCGTTGTTTAGTTTTGGGTTACACCTGTGGTCTCCGGAGGGGCTGTGCGCAGGGTCTTGATGCTCGATGACTCTAATAGGCCGCTAGCCTGATATTCTATTCGAGCCTTGGACCCGAGTGGACGGCAGGTACCGATAAGCGCCCTAGGTCATTGACCTGTCGGGTGTTCTGGTTCACCTGCCGCCCTGCTCAGTTCTCTCCGGGGATCCACTTTTCGTCCTAAAGTTGGTTCAAACAACCAAGGGCAAGTGTAGAGTCAGGTGTTTTCCGAGTGCTTCGCCTTTGCGCCATCCGATCACATTCAACTTTCTCCCTCCGGCGCCGGAGTTAAGATCGCTTCCTTGAGCAACTCCCTGTTCACTGGCTCTTCTTTTTTCTCGCTTTCGGCAGGGGCAATACCTCAGCCATGCGCAGCAATACGCCCGGCAGGTGGTGGTCGCCGGTGATCAGCTCCTCGGGCACCAAGTAGTAGTCCTTCGAGCCGGGATAGGCGGGTGCACGTTCGCATCGCCCCTCCAGCACTGCGCTCTCGGGCATGATCTTCACAAGAAGCTGGTCGTCGCAGATGAAGCCTACCGTCTTGCCATCAGCGTAGATGGCGAATTCACCGAACATGGGTTTTATGCTGAAACGTTCGGACTGGCCCAACTGGTCCAAAATGAAAGCAGCGGTCTCCTTGCTCGTGGCCATCACGCGGGTCGTATTTCCTGACATAATTCCACCAGAACGCCATTGGCACTCTTCGGATGGATGAAGCAGACCAGCTTGTTGTCCGCTCCGCGCTTGGGCTCCTCATTCAGCAAGGTGAAGCCCTCAGACCGCAGCCTTTCCATTTCAGCCCTTATATCCTCTACCTCAAAGGCGATGTGATGGATCCCTTCACCGCGCTTCTCGATCGCTTTGGCGATGGGCCCGTCCGGACGTGTGCTTTCCAAAAGCTCCACCTTGTTCGGACCTACTTGAAAGAAGGACGTGATCACCCCCTCACTGGCTACCTCCTCCCGCTTGTAGGAGGGAGTTCCCAACAGCTTTTCATACAGGGCCTCGGCCTTGCCCAGGTCTTTCACGGCGATGCCGATATGCTCGATCCGGATCATGGTGGGAAGGTAGGAACGCAAAGGACCTTTCAACAAAAAAGCCCCGCTGGAGCGAGGCTTTCAAGTGCGAAGGAAGGGGTCAACGCTTGAGGAACGTGTCCCCCATTTTGTTGTCGAAATTCAGGTAGTACAGACCTTTCTTCAGGTCGCTTACATCAATGTCGGTGGAGTAGCCGCGCTTCACGATGTTACCGAACTGGTCATAGATCTCGTAGAGGCTACCGCTGCTGAGCTTGACCGTCTTGGCGCTTTTGTCATAGGTCCAAGTAACCACGGGTACGGAAGGGTCCGTGTAGCTGACGCTCTCGCTGAAACGCGAACGCTTGCTCATGTCCGTCTGCTTTACGCGGAAGATGTTCTCACCGCTATGCGGGATCACTTTGAAGGAGTATTCATGTTCGCCGGGAGTACCGATGCCCATCACCTCCCCCACGCGGATCCATTTGTTCCACCGCTTCTGCTGTACCACGAACGGCAGCTCGCCGGTCTCGTTGGTGGTGGTCCAGGTGTACGTCCCGTCCGGTGAAACACTCTGTTTCACAATGTCAAAAGTGCTCTTCGGCTTCAGCACCTCCGGATTCAGCACCTTGGGTGTGCATCCATCCTTGTGCATGATCTTGATCGTCACCTTGTCACCCACCTTCAAATTGAAAAGGGTGAGGTCCACTTCGAATGCACTGGAATTGATCTCGTCGGTGGAGATCTTATCGTTCACAGTGACCTGGAATACGCAAAAGCCTACGCCAGCCTCGGAGAACGGGTTCTGAACGAAGATGTTCTTACCTTGGTAATTGCCGTCCAGAACAATGGTTCCTGCCTGCGCGAACAGACCTGTGAGAAGGGCACCAAGAAGGAACAGATGTCGGAACTTCAGCATTACGGTCGGGTATAGAGGGTCGAAATATAACAAGAACCGGTGGGAGCTGGAGAAGGCATTTCCGGAAAATAGGAAAGAAGTAATGGTCAAACCGGTTTTTTGCCATGGACCGCAGATGCCATCCGATGGACATCCTCCAAGGTGAAGGCGGTCCCGTCCTTGGCGTCCTCTACGCGGAGGGTACGCCCGTCCACAGTGATCCACCGCTCGAAATGATGGAAGACCAATGTGGTGTCATCAGGGAATTCAGACCGGTAGATCAAGAGTTCAGGTGTTTCCTCCAAAATGGTGTTCCGCTTCAGGAGATCACGCTCCAGATCTGCCTTGAGGCGTTCCTGATCGGCGGGCGCCTCGGAGATATCCAGTGCAAAATGCTCACCCGCCCGTACGGCCAGCGTGCCGATCTGATCCTTCCAGACCAGAACGGGATCCGGACTTCCGGCAGGCATGTCCAACATCAATGGCAGGTGATGCACGGACAGGTCCACCATGGCTGCTGTTCGGGCGCTATCGGCTTGCGCCAGCTGCTTGGCAGCATCGGCTTCTCCATTGCCGCAAGCATTCAAAAGCAAGGCTAGGGCGATGACCGTGGAGGGGAAAAGTGCTTTCATGCGGCGAAGGTATACGCGTGCTTGTGGGGGAGGTTCGGCGGGTGATGGATTTCGTCGGCTGCGCCGGTTCGAGGTCATGTGTGCTGAATGATCAAGATGCGATCCAGGTAGACGCGATAAACCGCCATCACTGGTCGTCCACAGCGAATGGGAACTGTGACTGGACGCACTGGACATAGTAGACAATCACCAGCTACCAATCACCAGCTACCGATCACCGATTTCAACTCACTCTCCGACCAACACCCGCACCCCTTCACTATGCGACGCGAACTCCGGCGCATACATGCACATCGCCGTGGTGATGCCATTGCTGAAGTCCCCAGCATGGGAGACGCGCAGGTCATACTCGAATACGTAGGTGCCCGGCCGGATGTGGTCGAAGAAGAAGTCAGTGGCGGCATCGCGGGTGCTTTGGTAATAGCCCAAGCCGCCTTGGAAGCGATAGCCGCTCAGCGTTTCGGTAGGCTCCAGGCCAGCAGCCCGCAGATCCTTGAGGTGTACGAAGTCCATGGCGCGGTCGGTGCGAAGCTCGATGCGGATAGTGAGCTTGTCGCCCGGCTTGAGCACGCGGGCCTTGTCCAGCGCGACGAGCTGTTGTCCGGCGTCGGTTTGTTCCTTCAGCATCACTTGCTTCTTGATGCTGAACGGGCTTTCGGCGGAAGTGACCTTGTCCATTTGCTCGAAGTACTGCCAGTAGAGCGCACCCCACGCCGCACGATCAGTAGTGGTGGTGATCGTTACATCGCCCATGGCGGGTGTGATGGCGTCAGCGGGCCACATTTTCTGGAAGTAGCCGGTCCCCGCCTCCTGCTTTTCGGGCACCACCTTCTGCCCACCTACCGTGATCACCGGTGCATCCACCGGTTCCAGCCAATTGTCGCCGGTGAGCAATAGCGCGAAGCATGCTTCAGCAGTGGCCTTGGTGGTTTTCCAATCGGTGGTCTGTTTCAATTTCAACAGGTACAGGCGCAGCTCGTTCACGGCAGTTTCATCCTTGGCCACTTCGTGGAAGGCCTCGATCAGCAAGGCATGCGTCTCCGTGGGGAAATCCCACCAGTAGTATCCCGCGTTGAAGTTCTTCCAGTACATGCCCAACTCCTCGCTGCGGGTGGCGCGTTCACCCAACGATTTCATGATGAGCTGCGCGGTGGTGCTATCACCCAAGCGGTCCATGGTGAGCGCGATCATGGCTTGTTCCTGCAGGCCGAAGCTGAGCCAAGTCGCCGCCAAACGGCCCTTGTAGAAGTTCACGGCGGTACTGGTGGCTCCGGTGATGGCCCATCGTGGGAAGAAGCTGCGCGCATAGAGGTACTGCACCACGGAATGGTCCGGCGTGTAGTTCATGCGCTCGGCTGCGGTGGTCCGCTTCAAAAGGCGCTTGTACTCTGCGTCCACATCGTTGTCCAACCAGCGCACGGCGCTCTTCAGCATCAGTTGCGTTTGTCCGTCGGGGCGGAGATCAGCCGCACCGAGCTTTTCCAGATGCCCGAAACCCGACACGATGCCCTGCGTTACCCAGCGCGAGGGCTGCATGCCGCTGAACCAAGGCCATGCGCCATTTCCAAGTTGGGCATCGCTCAATTTCTTCAAGGCCACGGCCTTCTCATTGGCCATCCGTTGCATGTCGAAGAGCAAGGCAATGCGCTCCTTGCTTTCTTTTTCACTGCGGGCATTCAGCACCCACGGCGTTTCCGCCAGCACGATGTTCTTCAGGTCGCTGTTCTTCTCCAGCTTGCTAAGGAATGCCTCCTCGTTGCCTTCGCCCTTCGCGGCCCACTGCGCAAATACCTGCTTGATCGCGGGACGCTCCTCCACGATGTGCGCGGCGAGGCTGTTGGCGTAGAACCGGCTGAAGATCTGCTCCGAGCATTCATGCGGGAACTCCATCAAGTAGGGCAGTGCCTGCACGGCATACCACGCGGGGTTCGGCGTGAATTCCAGCTTTAGGCTCTGATGGCGCAGCGTTGAACTGGTATCGTTCTTCAATTTTTCCAGCGTGAAGGTTTTCTTTCCGGCCTTGCTGATCGGCAGCGGCAGGCTTTCGGTAACGAGCACACGATCGGTGAGGATCGGCAGCGGCTTCTCTTCCCCATCGGTGAAGGAACCGGCCTTGGCGCTGATCCGCACGCTTACGGCGCTCACACCTTCCGGCACTTGGACCTTCCACTCCACAGCAGCGCTCGCTCCCGGCCCTGCGGTAAAGGGAATGCTGTTGCTCTTCAGCCCGAAGCGATCGTTCAAGGAAGCATTGGTGAAGGGATCGAAGAGTTCGAGTGCTGCGGTGCCATCCACTTGCCCACCTTCGATAACAGCCACTTTGGAGGTCAACGTGATCGCATCTCCTTCCCGCAAAAAGCGCGGCAGGTTGGGCGTTACCATCAGCGGCTTCTGCGTGATCACTTCCTTGGTGAACTGCGCCGTCTTCAGGTCCGTGGTGTGTGCGAGGCCGAGCAGTTTCCAACGCGTAAGCGCATCTGGCATGGTGAATCGCAGTATCACGCTGCCGTCCTTATCGGTGAGCAGGTCCGGGAGGAAGAATGCCGTCTCGCGGAAGTCGGTACGAGTGGCCGGTGGTCCACCATCCAGTCCGGCTTGCTCAGGTGAATCCTGTTCCATGTCAACCTGGACTTCTTCTTCATCTGGCATCATTGGAGGAGCAGGAGATGCTACTTGCGCCACCCCGGCTGTGGATTTTGTCGTGCTGAATTCAAGTGACTTGTCCATCTCAGCGCTATCCTCGAGGTATCTCCCGCTACTGCGGAAACGGTATCCGTACATCCCGAGACCGAAGGTGTTCAGCACTGGGTAGGAGTGCGTTGTATCCGCAGGTAGCTGAAGATCCCGCCAGAGCTGATCTCCACTGTTCACGCCGAACGGTACGGCTCCGCCCCAGCCCAATTGCGAACGGTAGGTTGGCCAAACGGACAGTTCCCATGCATGCGGCACAAAGTGGTCCAACGATGCATCGTACATGCCGGCCAGCAACTGGGCCGCCAACTTCTCGCCTTTCGGTCCGGTGATCTTCAAGCGCCATTCCTCCTTTGCGCCGGGCAAGAGCTTATCGCGGAAGGTCATCCATTCCACCAGCAGCTCCTTGTTGCTCCAGGGCACATCGATGTTCACATCCCGGCTATGTGCACGGCCGCGCTCCACGCAGATGAAGTGTACGGTGAAACCACCGCGGTCAGCCTCCAAGACCGGCAGTTCCACGCGCTGTTGGCCGTCCTTCAACGTGAGCCAGCGCCGCACCGCGATCAACCCGTTCCTTTCCACCTCCATCAAAATTTGCGCTTCCGGCAGTGCGGAGCTGACCAACAGTACTGCCTTTTCACCGGGCTCTGCCTTGGCCTTCACGGCTTCCACATGGAAGGCATCGTTGACAAATCCGGTGTGCTGCACGGCGGGGTCATAGATCGCCACCACCTTTCGGGCGAGCACGAGATTGCTATCAGCATCCCTGGCACTTACCTCGATGAGGTAGTTGCCCACATCCCATTCCGCAATGCCTTCCAGCACCAGCGATCTGCCGTCGGCAGTCCAGTCCGTGCGCTCCAGCATCACCGCCTCCTCCGACCAGGTGAGCGGGTCATTATCATCGGTATATACATCCTGCGGAAAGCGCTCCTCGAACTCGCCGCCAGTGAGAACAGGACGATCCGGACGTTCCCACAGGCGGCCTCGCAGCGGCTTGGCCGTTGGTCGCAAGAGCGCGATCTTCACATGCATGGGTACATCCAGTACATGGCCATTGAGGTCCTGCACGTTCACCTTCAAACTGTCCACGGCAGAACGGTCGATCCCGTCACCAACGGTCATCGCGATCTGGATGCTGCGGTAGCCCACGGAAATGTTGGTGCTGTTGCGTTGCGTCTCACCGTTCACGTCGGTGATGCTCGCTTCCACGGTAAAGGTGAAAATGGGTTCGGCGTTGGGCGAAATGGCCCGGTCTGCTTCTGCGGGAAAAGGGATGGCGAAGTTGCCCGAAGCATCGGTTTCGGCGGTTCCGCTGGCCACTTCCGTGGGTGCTCCCCAAGGAATGAAGGAGCGCCAGAACCCACGTGCCCACCAAGGCAGCCGGGCTGATCGGGTCACGCTCCACTGCACTTGAGCGCCGTCGAGCGGCACGCCCGCGTAGCTTTTTGCTTGGCCATGCACGGTGGCCATGGCATTCAATACCGGCGCTGCGGAAGCGGTGGCAGTATCACTGGTGGGGAAGAGCACCTCGAAGGTGGGGCGCTTGTACTCCTCCACTTGGACACCCCGGCTGCCGAATACCTCTTCCAGCCGCATGCTGCCGGTGAGTGTGCCTACAGGCGCATTGAACTGCCCGTGGAAGGAGCCGAATGCATCGGTGGTCACCTGCACGGAATCCACGAGCTGGTGGTTCACGTCGAAGAAGCGGACCGTGGTTTTGTATCCCGTTTTCACTACGGTGCTCCCAGCACGCTTCACCGATACGATGCCCTTGAACAGGATGGGTTGGCCCGGGCGGTAGATCGCACGATCGGTGAAGAGGAAGGTGCGCATGCTATCGGCCTTCGCGGCGCTTTCATCCCTCCAGTAATAGTAGTTCCCGGAAGCTTCGAGCTTGTCCTTGCCATGGGTGATCACCCAACGCTGCTGTCCGCGCGAACGGTCCGGCACGGTTACCTGCGCTATGCCATTCGCATCGGTGGATGCCGAGCCGACCAATCGATCCTGCCAGCCATTGCGCTGGTATTCCTGCACGAAGTACTGGGCCTTTGCATCGGTGATCGGTAGGCCGCTCGCGCGGTCCATCACCACCACGGCGGCCATATGGTCTGGTAGCTGGCGTTGAGCAATGGCAAGTTGTGTTACCTGTACAGATGTTACCACTACGGTGGGTGCATCCAAGGCGATCGGCTTGTCCATGGCGATGATGCTGTATCCACCCAGATCCAGAGGTTCCACAGGCAGTTCCGTGAGGTGCTCGTTCAGGTCGCCATCATCCGGAAGCAGTATGTTCCATTCACGCAGTACAGGCAGATGTAGTAGCCGCTTCAATTCATCCTGATCACGGTAGCGACTTCGGCCTTTGCGTTCTACATCATCCTTTACCACGCGCAACCACACCTGCTTTACGTTGGTGTAGCTCACGGCCAGCCGAAATGGAGCATTGGGGATCACTGCCTCTTCCGCTTCTACACGCATGGCGGGCAACTCCAACTGGGCCAGCAGGGCAGTGGCACGCTTCACCGCAAAAGGGCCAGGGGCGTCACTAATGACCTTCCGATAAATGTCCGCTGCGGTCTTCTTCTCCCATTTCCATGAAGCCGATGGGTCCAAGCGTTGGTAATTGGCCGCTTGTTCCACATGCCATTCAGCAATGGCGATCATTACGGCAGCATGGGCCTCCCCTGCGGGTAGCGCCGTGGCCAACGTGGTCAGGGCGTTCAGGTACAGGCTATCCTTTTCGTCAAGTGTGCTGTTCGCCTGGACAAAGGCCAAGCGATCGAGTGTGATATCCGTCAACGCGCTTGGTGCGCTATCCGGTAAGTGGAGCGCAGTGAGCCGTTGATACAGGTCCAGGGCTTGGAAATGCCACGAGCCACTGTCACGGTGGGCAAGCTTCAGTGCGGCGAATGCCGCAGCCGGAGCGTAGTACCCAGGCTCATTCAACTGGAAGCGCCACGCTGGCTCCGTAAGACGTGTTTCGCTATTGCTGAAGACAGCCAGTGCCCGATGTGCGAGCAGGTCGAAGAGGGTGGGGCGAAGTGTGCTATCCGCTTGGGAATGTTCCAACAGTGACCGCAATTCACCCACCGGGATCTTCTCCAAGGTTGCCGCCGGCTCCAATGAAGCGGAATACTCCGCGATCACTTTCTGCATATACGTGGCCTGGTCCCAGGTGTCGGGGTCCTCGGTCGGCTCCGCCACGTTGGTGTGATCGAGCACGGCCCATCGCTGGCTTTGGTAATAGCTCCACCACTGCTCAGCGATCACGCTGTGCAGCAATTGCTTCAGCGGCGTACTGCTGATGGAGACTGCGGAATCCATTTGGGCGATCACTGTTCTTTGATCTACGCCGGTGTACCCTTGCAGGCGGCTGCGGTACATCCAGGCGCGGAAGGCGGTGCGCCAGTCATCCTTTGCGGAAGCATCACCGAGGATCACTTCCGTTGCGGTGAGCGCAGTAGCATATTGGCCAAGGCCGGTGAGTGAATCCACCTGCACCCATCGCGGGTCCTGCTGCACATCGGTCATGGGTGTGGTCTTACTTAGGGAAGCGCAACTAAACAGGACCACTGCGATGGCCGAGAGGGTGAGGAGGACTTTCTGAGTGAACTTCATCCAGTGAGGCAACGGACGATTTATTGGCTCCGAAGCATTGCAAAGTTCGCGCATCATGGTACGTGGTACACCCGGGAGCGGCTGTTGGTTCGATCTGAATCCGCACATTTCCGCGGTGTGGATGTTCCTTCCGTGTTGCCTTGGATACAACACAAGCCATGCCGACCGCAGCAAGCCACTAATTTCACCCCCCATGCGCAAGCTTTTCTACATCCTCACTTTTTCACTTTTGGTGCTTATCGGCGTACTCGGTATTCTCGATCACCGGGCGTTCTGGGCCTATGCCGTGGTGTTGCCGCTGTTCGCACTGGGTATCTACAACATGGTGCAGCCGCGGCACACCATCCTGCGGAATTTCCCCGTGCTCGGTTACATGCGGTATGCCTTCGAGTTCATCGCTCCGGAGATCCAGCAGTACTTCATTGAACGGCATACCGATGGAAGACCCTTCAGCAGGCAACAGCGCTCACTGGCCTATCAACGGGCCAAGAACGTGGGTGACACGACGCCATTCGGCACCCAACTGGATATCAATGCAGCGAACTACGAAGGGATCCGCCATAGTATCTATCCCAAGGAAGTACCGGCCGATCCACCCCTGATCAAGATCGGCGGGGAGTACTGCAAGAAGCCCTACATGGCCTCCCTGCTCAATATTTCCGCCATGAGCTTCGGGGCCTTGAGCGATCGGGCCGTGCTTGCGCTCAATACCGGTGCACGCAAAGGTGGTTTCTACCACAATACCGGAGAAGGAGGCCTGAGTGATCACCACCTGAAACCAGGAGGCGATCTGGTATGGCAGATCGGAACGGGGTACTTCGGATGCCGTACCGAAGCAGGCGATTTTGATCCGGAGCTGTTCCGGACCAAGGTGGCCGAACATCACCAGGTGCGGATGATCGAACTGAAGATCTCACAAGGGGCCAAGCCCGGGCACGGCGGCGTTCTCCCGGCCGTGAAGAACTCCCCCGAGATCGCGCGTATCCGGCATATTGAGCCGCATACAACCGTGCTATCGCCGCCCGGCCACAGTGCTTTTACGGATGCCGATGGCTTCCTGCGCTTTATCACCCAGTTGCGCGAGCTGAGCGGAGGTTTGCCAGTGGGATTCAAACTGTGTATTGGTCGTACGGATGAGTTCACGTCACTCTGCGAACTGATGGTGGAGACCGGTATGCGGCCGGACTTCATCACGGTGGATGGTGCGGAAGGAGGGACCGGTGCTGCGCCATTGGAGTTCACGGATTCCGTTGGAATGCCCATTGAACCCGCGTTGATGTTCGTCCGTCGCACCCTTGAACGTTTCGGACTGCACGGGGAGATCAAGATCATTGCCAGTGGTAAGGTGCTCACCTCTTCCAGCCTGATGAAGATGCTGGCATTAGGTGCCGACCTCTGCAACAGCGCACGGGGCTTCATGTTCTCCTTGGGTTGCATTCAAGCGCTGCGTTGTAATACCAACGATTGTCCCACCGGCATCACTACTCAGGACCCGGCATTAGTGCGGGGGATCGTGGTCTCGGATAAAAGTGAACGCGTGTTCCACTTTCACCGGAATACCTTGCTTTCATTGATGGAGTTGCTTGCTGCGTGTGGCTTGGAGCGCGTGGAGGATGTGAACATGAACCACTTTATGCGGGGTGATGAATTCGTACGACTGGCAGATCGTTACTTCCCGGATGGCTTGGCTAAAGTGATGCATGCATCACCGGGAGGAACACGTTGAGCATTTCGATATGCTGGACGCCTCCGGATTTCTGCGGAAACTGTTCGACGCCTTGGCGATCGCGGGATTGGATACCACGGACCTGGAACTGGATCATCTCTGCTACCGCGTGGAGACCCACTGCCGCTTCGATGCACTGCGGAAGGCGTTGAACAACAAAGCAACCCTGCTGGGTGATAGCATCATCGGGAAAAGGCCCATTGCCACTTATCGGCTGAATGAGCCGATCTTCTTTGAAGGACGGCGGATCGAGGTGGTCGAGTTACCGGCACCGAAGACCGGTAGGCCGTATCCTGAAGGCTATGAACATGCCGAGTTCGTGGTGCTTGAGGAACTCGTAGCGTTCACGCAGCGGCATCCGCATCTTGATTGGGATCTCAGTGCTCTGGCCAAGCCCGTCAATGCGGATGTGCGTCTCCGCTTTGATGGCTTCAGCGTGAAGTTCCACCGGCAAACGCTCGCATCCGTGATCGAGATGGAACACGCTCAAGTGGCGAGAAAGGTCTGATCGAATCGCGCACGATCCACTTCCGAGGCTAACTCCTTTCCGTCGAATAAGTGTTCCAGCAGGTGCTCCGCGCACCACGGTGCCAGCATCACACCGCGCGCTCCGAGGCCATTGATCACGGCCTTGTGCGGGCCGCTCCTGCCAAGGATCGGTCGGCGATCACGCGCTGCAGGGCGTACCCCGGCATGCTGTGCGATCACTTCGATCGGGGCATCCAACGTAGCCCTCAGTTTCGCCAAGAGGTATTCGCGTGCTTCTGCGGTCGGTCCTTCCCATACATCCGTCCACTTGAACGTGGCGCCTATGCGATAGAGGTCATCGCCTAACGGCAACAGACCAACGCCAACATGTAACATCTGCGTGAGGTGTAGCCTCGGGATGCGCACGGTCAATGTTTCTCCTTTTACTGGAACAAGTCCTGATAGGGCTGCGAATGGCCCCGTGCAATCCACCACCCAACGCCCTTGTACTTCACCGATCCGCACGCCGTCCGGTTCGAGTTGGATATCAGCTTCTTTCACGGTTATCTCCGTGAACTCATCTTGACCGAACAGGCTTTGCCGATGTGCTTCCAAGAGCATGGGTAGATCCAGCCATGCAGCGTCGGTCACCGTGCCGTAGCCATGCGGTGCATGTAGAGGTGCCTCGTCGATCTCCGGTTCCGGCCTGCTCGCGATGAAGGGTGCTGTCCCCGGATCAGCTAGGGCGCGTTCCCACTGTTTCACCTCGTTCGGTGTCGGAAAGATCTTCACCAAGGAGGTGGGGTGCCAGCACCGGATGCCGAGGTGCTGCTCCCAATTGCTGTAGAACGAACGCGTACGCGGCATCAGTTCGGCCGCGCGCCAGCTGGGCACATCCCGGCGCAGCACCACGGGGTTCACCGCTCCACCTGCTGCCATGGATGCATTGCCCGCGCGCTTTTGATCGAGCACGTGAAAGGATAGACCGCGCTGGCGACAGCTTTCCGCCAGCACCGCTCCGGCGATGCCATGCCCAAGTATCAGAACGTCATGTTGCACGGCGCAAAGGTGTGCCGGAACAGGTTTTCCGATGTACTTGTTCCGAGTTAGAGCTTCACGAACTCCACCCGGCGATTGTTGGCCTTGCCTGCCGGTGTGTCATTGGGCCCTGCGGGATCGCTCTCGCCTTTGCCATCGGTCTGCATGCGCCCAGCATCCACCTTGAACTCCGTTATCAGCGCATCCTTTACTGCAGCGGCCCTCCGCTTACTCAGATCCAGGTTCTTGGCATCATCGCCATCGCTGTCCGTATGACCGATGATGCGGACCTTCACTGACGGGTTCTCATTGAGCGCGGTGGCGATCTCCTTCAGAGTGCCATAGCTCTCCGGCTTGACCTGGTCCTTTCCGCTATCGAATAAGATACCATGGGTCACCAAGCGACCATCCGTGATCAGTTTGTTGCGCACGTCCGGTGCACCCACGGCTACGCGTAGGTTGGTGATGAGGATCGGTTGCTCCTCGCAACCATTGTTCTCCAGGACCAAGCGGTAGTTGATCGCATCGGAGAACGCACGGGGCAGGTCCCATACTTTCTCTTCGTCCAAATACATACGCAGGCGCCCCTTCTGTCGCTGGATGGAGACACGGGAGATCGGTGGGCGCATGGTGGAAGCAGGTGCGGTCAAAGAGCGCGTATTGCTCATCGCATCATTCCCTTCACGGTCCCAAACCTGCACCTCTGAATAGGGTTCCCCATCGGTACCCGCTCCGCGAGGAACCACACGCAACCGCACCATGCCATCGACCTTTTCGGAGAGCAGGCTGCCTTCTGCCGTCCGCAGGTAGACGTACAGATCGGAACAGGAGACCTGTTCCTCCAGCCCGGTCACGTCGAACTCCAAGGTGAATTGCTCCGGCAGAACGCCGAGGGATTCCGGGTAAGCCATTCCGCTACCCCCGAACTTGAACCAGCGGCCTTCTGCACCATCTACTGTGACCACTTCGCCACTGCTGTTGGTGTTCCAGCGAGCGGGAAAGTCACCGACCGCATCCTGGCTGAAATCCTCGAAGGCGATGAGCTGATCTCCCGGCACAAAATCGAACTTGCTATAAGCGCGTAGCGAAGTCTGGTATCCGGAAGGGTCTTCCACCTCGGAATCCACTGCATCATCACTTTCCGGCTTTTTATCCTTGCTTCCCTTGGTGGCTTCCTTGGCTCCTTTGTCAACACCTTCCTCGGTCTTGTCAAAACCTTTGTCGATGGTTTTATCCACCTTGCGCTCCAAGCGCTCCTTGGCCTTGCGCTCCAGCTTATCTCCAATGTTGATCTGGGCCATGCAAAGGCTGGCCATCAGGGGTATTGTGGCCAATATGGCCCCAATACGGGAGTGGGTCATGTCCATAGCACGAACTTAAGCGTTCGTACTTCAACTTGGCGAACTACTGATACGGCCAAGCCACTTTTATGCTGCCAGCATACGCTCCATGCGGTCGATCAGCTCATCCGGATCGAAGGGCTTTTGAAGCAGTCCGTTCGCGCCTGCGCCCATTACGGTCGTCATCAGATGCGGAAGCTCATATGCGGTGATGATGAGCACCGGCGTTTTAACGCCCCGAGCACGCAGGTCCTCCAACAGGGAAAGGCCGTCCACGTGTGGAAGCCCCAGGTCGATCAGCAACAGGTCTGCCGGTTCGTCCTGCAGCATCCGTTCCAGTTCGCGGCCATCCTTCAAAGTGGTCACACGCCAATCGGCATCCATGGCGTGGTGAGCGATCAACGTGCGGACCAATGCATCATCCTCAATAAGCATGACATGTCTCATGGCAGGAGGGATTTGGATGTTCCTACGGAAGAAGCGGCACGGAGGTTCGTGGATGTAGGACATGGAGGCGCGGAGGTTCTTGAGAATGCTATTGAGTACCTGGTACAATGCCGAGTGCGGCGGCAGCTACGCGGTACCCTGTACCCGTACTCAGTACCCCGTACCAAGCACCCAATACCGACCTGCATTCGCTGCGCCTCAGCGTCCCTGCGTGCGACCTTCGCTACAAATTCCCGGTCACCAGCTTCACGATGTCGTGTCCGTTCACCGCAATGATCAAGGAGAGCAGAAAGACCATGCCGGCCATTTGGGCGTACTCCAACACCTTTTGGTTCGCTGGCTTACGCGCCACGGCTTCGTACAAGAGGAACACCACATGGCCTCCGTCAAGAGCGGGTATCGGTAGGATGTTCAGCACGGCCAAGGCCAAGGAGAGGAAAGCGGTCATTTCCCAGAACCGCTGCCACACCCACACGGGGCCGTATGCCTTGCTCATGGAGATCAGTCCACCCATCTGCTTCATGCCTGCCTTGCTACCAAGCAATTTGAAGGAAGAGACGTTGTCCTTCAAGCGCTGCCAGCCGTACTTGATCCCAGCGGGAATGCTGCCGAGCAACGTGTACCGTTCAGTGGCGAATGTGAAATATTCCGAGGGCGATCGGGGCTGCAAACCGACGATGCCGTTCTCATCCACATCCACGGGTACTTGCACTTGATGACCTTCGCGGAGTAGTGTCACCTGCACTTGCTGGCCCTTCTTATCCTTCACCGCTTCCACGAAATCCTGGAAATAGCGGGCGGGCTGGCCATCCAAGGCCACGATGCGGTCGCCCTTGCGGAAACTACCCACCTTGGCGGCATTGTTGTTCGCCAGTACCGAATCCACGTAGAAAGGGAAGCGTGGACTGAACAGCAGTTTGTCGTTGCTCTCCAGGATCCGTTCTTGAATATTGGCGCTCAGCTCGATCTTCTTCCGCACAAGTTCGCCTGAGGAGTCCGTCCGTTCCACGGTCACGCTGCGCGCACCGTCTATCAAGATCCCGAGCGATACATCCCCCAACGTTTTCGGGTCGCGGCCATCCACATCCACGATCATATCCCCGTCCTGGAAACCCTCACTCTTCATCAACGCACTGGGCGTAACGCCGTAGGTCAGGTTCTTTACAGGAAGATATTCCCGGCCCCATACAAAGAGCACCATGGCGTAGATCGCGAAGGCCAACAGCACGTTGACCGTTACGCCACCCACCATTACGATCAGGCGCTGCCATACCGGTTTGGCCCGGAACTCCCATGGCTCAGGTGGCTTCTGCATGCGCTCCTTCTGATCGGCGTCCATGCTCTCGTCCACCATACCGGAGATCTTCACATAACCACCGAAAGGCAAGCTGCCGATACCGTATTCGGTACCGCGGAATTTTTTCTTCACCAAGGCCCACGGCCAATCGAAGAAGAGGTAGAATTTTTCCACGCGCATGCCAAAGAGCTTGGCGGGAAGGAAGTGGCCGAATTCGTGCAGGGCCACCAGAATGGAAAAGCCCAGGATGAGCTGTCCGGCATAGATCAAGATCTCCATTGCGGGGTATTGAGGGTCTCGTAGGCCATGCGGCGCGTGTCCGCATCACTGGCCTCGAGTTCTTCGAGCGTAGGTGAGGATACAAAGGTCGACTTTGCCAAGCGATCGGCGATGAGGTCACTCATCTCCCGGAATCCGATGCGCTCGTCCAGGAATGCCTCCACGGCCACTTCGTTCGCGGCATTGAGCACGCAGGGGGCATTTCCACCACGCTTCATGGCATCCAACGCCAAGCCGAGGTTAGGGAAGGCGTTGTGATCCGGCTGCTCAAAGCTGAAGCTGGGGAAATTCGCAAAATCAAAACGGGGCCAAGTGGTGGACAACCGGTGCGGATAGGCCAGCGCGTATTGGATCGGCAACTTCATGTCCGGCAGGCCCATCTGTGCTTTCATACTACCGTCGCGGAACTGCACCATGCTGTGGATGATGCTTTGCGCATGCACGATGATCTCCACCTGTTCGGGCTTGAGATTAAATAGCCATTTGGCTTCGATCGCTTCCAATCCTTTGTTCATCAAACTTGCACTGTCGATAGTGATCTTCGCGCCCATGTCCCAGTTGGGATGCTTGAGTGCTTGCGCCTTGGTCACTCCGGCAAGTTGCTCTTTGGTCCAGCCCCGGAATGGCCCACCACTGGCGGTCAACGTGATCTTCTCGATGGGATTGTCCCATTCACCCACAAGACATTGGAAAATGGCGCTGTGCTCGCTGTCAACCGGGTAGATGTTCACCGCTTTGGCTTGCGCCCGCTTGGTCACCAGTTCGCCCGCTACCACCAAGGTCTCCTTGTTGGCCAAAGCGATGGCTTTTCCGGCATCGATGGCTGCCAGCGTTGGCCGCAGACCGGCATAGCCCATCATGGCGGTGAGCACCGTATCGATGCCCTCCATCTGCACGGCCTGTTCAATGGCCTCCGCACCTGCGAAGACTTTTACACCAAGCGGGAACAGGGCATCACGCACTTCGGCGTAGCGCCTTTCATCACCGATCACCACGGCGTTCGGCTTGAATTCCTTCGCTTGCGCGATCAGTAATTCGGCGTTTTTGCCAGCGGTGAGCAGTTCAACCTCAAAATGAGCAGATTGCTCGCGCACCACATCCAAGGTTTGGGTGCCAATGGAGCCGGTGCTGCCGAGGATGGCAATGCGCTTAGGGGGGAAACAGGACGACGACAAGGCGATTGTAGTTAGGTGCAAAGGTCGTGGTTTCCACGCGGACCGGAATGGGCAGCTGGGAAGCCGGTGCGAAGAGGCTTGGGCCGTGCTGGAGGGGAGCTCAGTTGTGCTTTGCAGAAGCGCGATGCAGCCGGTCGTTAATGGCTGCGCCCAGACCTTTTTGCGGGAAGATCTCGGCGAGGATCACATCAGCGTCGCTGGCGTCCAGCTTGCGAAGCGCAGCGAAAAGATGGCGTGCGGCTTCTGTTGGGTCGCCGGTAGGGGAAAGCACCTCGCTGTGCTGGGCATCATGCTTTTCCGAGAATGCGATCACGGCGATCCGCTTCCCTGCATGCTCTTTCATCATCGCTTGCACGTCGCCGATGTACACGGGCTTGCGTGGTGCGTAATGGCTTTCCAACATGCCGGGAGAGGCGGGCAATACCCTTTTCTTCGCACGGCCGATCATGCCGATAACGGCTTCGATCTCCGCCACCGGTGTGCCTCCCGGACGGTACAGCACCCATTGGCCTGTGTCGCTTTCCCAACCGATGATGGTGCTCTCCACACCCACGGTGCAAGGTCCTCCATCGAGGATGTAAGGGATCAACCCGCCGAGCTGGTCGGCCACATGTTGTGCGGTGGTGGGGCTTACATAACCGAAGGGATTTGCACTGGGTGCGGCCAACGGAAAACCCACTGAACGAAGCAGCTCCAGGGCCATGGGATGTGCAGGCATGCGCACCGCCACGGTATCCAATCCGCTGGTAACAAGGTCCGGCACACGATCGGTCTTCGGCAGCACCAACGTCAATGGCCCCGGCCAGAATTTTTCCATCAACGCCTCGGCCTCTTTGCGCGTGTCCTCGTGGTCGAGGTTGAGAAACGACACCACTTCCTTCACCTGTTCCAAACTGTGTACATGCACGATCAGCGGGTCAAATGCCGGACGTTGTTTGGCCTGGAAGATCTTCAGTACGGCTGCTTCGTTGTATGCGTTCGCCGCTAGGCCGTAGACGGTCTCCGTAGGGATGGCAACAGCCTCGCCTTGTTCCAGCAGTTGAACCGCTCGCTGAATGTCTGGGCCGATGGGCATGTTTTATTTATTGCGCGGAGGCGAGGTGCGAAGGTCGGAAGATGCAGGATACTTTCGCAGCAACCGGGAAGATCCAAACCGTTGCGAAGGCTTGCCCTATGTTCGGATGTGTGCAAAACGACC
This sequence comes from Flavobacteriales bacterium, assembly GCA_019638085.1. Taxonomy (GTDB): domain Bacteria; phylum Bacteroidota; class Bacteroidia; order Flavobacteriales_F; family PHOS-HE28; genus PHOS-HE28. The sequence goes on from JAHBUL010000001.1 coordinate 193,848, forward strand.
TCTTGCCTCCTTCATTTATATGGCCCTCGCATGGAGCAGCTCGGTGGCCCTGGCGCAGCTGCCGAAAAACCCTGTGGTCGGTCAAGCCATTGACAGTCTGAATGGTGTATGGGTGTATTACAACGGTGAAGTGCCGCATGTTTCCGGCCGGAATGTGGCTGCGGATGGCTATAACTTGGGCCTGAAGTACCAGTGCGTGGAATTCGTGAAGCGCTACTACTATGAACATCTGGACCATCGGATGCCGGACAGTTATGGGCATGCCAAGGATTTTTTCGACCCGGATTTGAAAGATGGGCAGATGAACGCAACCCGCGACCTGACGCAGTACGCCAACCCGAGCCTTACAAAGCCTCGCTCCGATGACCTGCTGGTCTATAGTGCCACTGGAGATGAACAGTACGGGCACGTGGCTCTTATCTCCGAGGTGCTCGGCGATTCGCTTGAGATCATTCAGCAAAACCCTGGCCCGGATAAACCGGCACGAGAAAGGTACTCGATCGTTTTCAGTGAAGACCGATGGTATATTGAAAATGGGCGTATCCGAGGTTGGCTGCGGAAGCAAGATCCTGCCGAGCAACTCCCTGAGCAATAGGACCGGATGCTTGATCCCGGGATAATGCTTTGTGATAACCGTCACGATGGCTGTTATGCATGAGGATTAGTTTTGCGCGGATGAACAAGGGCGGTCTGCACGATGGTCTGCTCTTTATCACACATACCTTTATCATGCTTCAACCTTCCATGTCCAAGTTCTCCTCCTTTCTTCTAGTCCAGGCGTTATTGCTCTTCAGTTGCGCCAATGCCCAAGCACCCGGAACGGGCTTGGTGATCCCTGCGAGTGAATTCCAGCTGAAGCTTCAGGAAATGCCGGAAGCGGCGCTCATAGATGTGCGCACGGCACAAGAGTTTTCCAAAGGACATTTGGATGGTGCCATCAATTGGGACTGGACCAACGGTGAGTTCAAGTCGCATGTGGCCGAACTGGACACCGCACAACCGGTTTTCATCTACTGCCTGAGTGGGGGCCGGAGCGCCGATGCGATGCACATGCTCCGTTCGAACGGTTTCAAGAAAGTGTATGAGCTGAAAGGCGGCATCATGAAGTGGAATGCAGCGAATTTGCCGTTGGCAAAAGAGGCCGGCGTGAATGCACCCTCGGGCATGTCCACAGCGGATTTTGAAGCGCTGTACGACACGGACAAAGTGGTGTTGGTGGACTTTTATGCGGATTGGTGTGCGCCGTGCAAACGGATGGCACCATACCTGGACGAGATCAGCAGGGAGATGGCCGACAAGGTGACCGTGGTGCGTGTGGATGCTGATGCCAATCCTGCGCTTTGCAATGCGCTAGGGGTATCAGCACTGCCGGTCCTGCATGTGTACAAGAACAAGCAACTCACCTGGCAGAACACCGGCTATATCGGTAAGGAGCGGGTGGTTGCACAGCTGTAGGAGGTTGGGTTTAGATCGCCTATCGCACCAATCCTTCCACGTACTTCCGGTCGTTCGCTAACCTTGGCACCTTGCTTTGCGCGTCGTTCATGCCGCGTGCCTTCATCCATGCGGCGAAGCCACCGCGAGGTACGATCGTGATCACCAACGGTTGCAACACTTTACCGGTGATGAGGTCCTTGTAGTAAGGGTTCTTCTGCTGCAACGCGGAATCGATCGCAAGTGCGAAGCCGGACAGGTCCGCAGGCGGGGCGGCGAACTCGATGAACCATTCGTGGTAGGGTAGTCCGGCCGCAGGTGCGGGCTGCGGTGCCACGGTGAACTCGGACACTTCACACGGATGTGCGGCCACGGCTCTTTGCAGTGCGCCCTCCACTTCCTCCGCGATCACATGTTCGCCGAAGGCACTGGTGAAATGCTTGGTGCGGCCGGTGACCACAATGCGTGGTGGTTTCAGCGAAACGAACTTCACCGTATCGCCGATCTCGTAGCCCCATAGGCCTGCATTGGTGTGCAGTACAAGTGCGTAATTCACGCCCAGTTCCACTTCACCGATGGAGAGACGTTTTGGTGATTGGTTGTTGGGGATCGGTGATTGGTGGCCGCCTGACAACTGACCACTAACAACTGATAACTGAACTTGGGGGATGAACTCGAAATAGATGCCATTATCCAGCACAAGTAACAGACCTTCTCCGGGTCCTTGATCCTGGTAGGCGATGAAGCCTTCGCTGGCGGGGAAGGTCTCCACGCGGTCCACCGCTCCGCCGATCAACGCTTCCATGTGGCTGCGGTAGGGTTCATAATTCACACCACCGTATACGAAAAGCGAGAAATTCGGGAACACCTCCTTCACGGTGGCCTTTCCAGTGCGGGCCAACAGGCGTTCGAAGTACATCTGTACCCATGCAGGGATGCCGCTGATCAAGCGCAGATCCTCTGTCATGGTCTCGCCCACGATCGCTTCCACCTTAGTCTCCCAATCGGGAATGCTGTTGGTGGTGAAGCCGGGCATGCGGTTCTTCAGCAAATAGGAAGGCACATGGTTGGCCACGATGCCACTGAGCCGTCCAGTGGGAACCTTGCCTTTCTTATCCAGCACAGGGCTGCCTTGCAGGAATATCATTTTGCCATCCACGAAGTCGGTGTTGCCGCTCCGGGCGATGTATGCAAAGAGGGCGTTGCGCGCACTGTTGATGTGGTTGGGAAGGCTCTCCTTGGTGATCGGGATGTACTTCGCACCGCTCGTGGTGCCGCTGGTCTTGCACAGATAGAGCGGAAGTCCGGGCCAAAGCACATTGCGTTCGCCTTTCACGATGCGCTCGATCCATGGACGCAGAGCCTCGTAATCACGGAGAGGAACGGCCTGTATCAATGAGGCATGATCACGCACGCCTTCCATCCCATGCTCCTTTCCGAAGGCGGTGTTCTTTGCTCCCGCTATCAACTTCTGAAGCACGGCTAGTTGTGTAGCCACCGGGTCCATGGCGGCACGCATCACACGTTCCGTGGCACGCCGTGCCAGAAGCTTTGCGGCAATCCCCTTGATCGACATCACTGGAAGCCGATATAGGTCTGTGGGTCTACTGCCCGCCCCCCGGACCAAAGTTCGAAATGCAGGTGGGGGCCCGTGGTGAGCTCACCGCTGTTGCCCACAATGGCGATGGCCTCACCGGCCTTCACATGGTCGCCGGTCTTCTTTAGCAATACTGCATTGTGCTTGTACACGCTCACGAGATCCAAGGTATGCTGCACTTGGATCACGTAGCCGGCATCGCTGGTCCAGCTGGCCAGGATCACGGTGCCGTCCAAACATGCTTTTACCGCTTCATCGGCCTTGGTCACAATGTCGATCCCATAGTGTCCTTCACTGGGGTTGAAAGTGCTGGTGACCACCCCGCGAAGTGGGGGGAAGAACAACAGGCCGGGCAAGCCGAAGCGATCCAGGGTAGCGGCGTTCCCTGTGGCGTGTACGCTGTATGCTTCTTCGGCGCGGACTTTTTCCCGCATCAGGCTGTCGGCAAGAGAAGGTTGAAGGTCCGCTGCTCCAGGGGCCTTTACCGTGGGCACCGTGAGGGTGATGCTATCAGCGGGGAGATTGCCGCTCAATACGTTCCGTAGGTTGTCGATGTAGGCATCACGGATGGCCATGGCACGGTCCAGCGAATCCGCGGTGGCCATGGCGCGGTATGCGTTCATCTTCACCTTCTGGTCGGAATAGCCCGGTATGTATTCCTTCAGCGGGGTATACACGATGACCGCCGAAACGAACAACGCGTTGAAGATGAAAAGCACCACCGCCAAGAGGATCACATTGATCCGGGAGAGCCGAAAACTAAAGCGTTCCTCATAGGTGGATTCATTGATCAGCACAGCGCGGTACTTGTTCCGCAGCTTGCGCATGAGTTGTTTCCGCCGGGCTTTCCGCCGTTGGCTGTCTGATCTTGGGGACTCGGCCATAGTGCTGCGCAAAGGTGGGGCTTAGCGGCGGCAATGCGATGGAAGGATGAAAACAGATTGACCGTTCCAAGGTGCTGCCCTGCACTTGGCCTCCGGTATCTTCGCGCCGTTCCCGCTATCATGGCAGAGCAATTGGTGATCCCCCGAACCACGGACCGTGCAGCCTTGTATGCGGCGCTCTTTCCGCAGGTGAAAGCATTGCTTGCCGGCGAAACGGATGTCGTGGCTGCAATGGCGAACCTGTGCGCAGCGGTACACCAAACATTCCAGTGGCATTGGGTGGGCTTCTACCGCGTGCTGGACGGAGAGTTGGTGGTTGGTCCCTTCCAAGGCCCCATCGCATGCAGCCCGATCGCACATGGAAAGGGTGTTTGCGGTACCGCATGGGCCAAAGCCCGCACGATCACCGTTCCCGACGTGGATGCCTTTCCGGGCCACATCGTTTGCAGTTCCGCGAGCCGAAGCGAGATCGTGCTGCCGTTAAGGGGGGGCAGCGGTAAGGTCGCTGCCGTGTTTGATGTGGATAGCTCCGTATTAAATGACTTCGGACCAGTGGATGAACAAGGACTGGCGGAACTCTGCGGTTTGATCGAGCCTTTGCTTCCATGACCAGGAATTCGTGGGCCGCTTTCGCACTGCTCTTGCTTGCGGCATGTGCACAAGTGAAGGAACCGACCGGAGGGCCGAAGGATACCCGACCGCCGGAGCTGCTTTCCGCTGAACCTGCTGATGGCAGTACCAACTTCACGGGGGGGCGTATCGTGCTACACTTTGATGAACGGGTGAAGTTGGATCGCGTCCGCGAACGGCTGCTGATCTCTCCACCACTGGTGAAAGCACCTGATGTATCAGTGAGTGGCGGAACGGATGTGGTGATCACACTGAACGCGCCCTTGGCGGCGAACACCACGTACACCTTCAACATCGGTGAGGCGGTGAAGGACCTAAGCGAGGGCAATGCTGCCGCCGGGCTCTCCTTCGTGGTTTCCACGGGTGGTCATGTGGACAGCCTTTCCATTACAGGCCAGGTGTTGGACGCTTTCAGCGGTCTGCCCGCATCGGATGTGCTGGTGTTGCTGCACGAAGCGAATGATACCGGGACCGTCCGAACGAGTCCGCCTGCCTATTTCACCCGCACGGCAACGGATGGTCGTTTCACATTGGCTCATCTGCGGGACGGACCAAAACGGCTCACGGCCTTACGCGACCGTAATGCCAATTACCGCTTCGACCTGCCCAACGAGGAGATCGCCTTTTTGGATAGTGTGATCAACCCGAGGGATACCACGGTGCAGGTCCTGTATATGTTCCAGCCCGCTTCGGCCAAGCAGTTCATCAGCGCCGCGACCGTGCTTGTTGATCGCGGCTGGCAGATGGTCCTGGCGCGTCGCGCAGGCGAACTCAGCCTCCGTTCCCTTGATCGCGAGGGTGGGCACTTGGTCTGGTGGCCCGAATGGAGCTCTGGGCGTGATACCGTGGTCTTTTGGCCATCGGATACCACTTTGCTCAATGGTCAGCGCTTCATCGTCAGTGAAGATAGTGTGGAGCTCGACACGCTGACCTACCGTGCCTTGGGTGCCATGCCGTTCAACTTGGTGGTTACACCGGCCCGGGATGCGATCACCGGCAGGTGGATCTTGAGGAGCACCCGTCCGGTAGCCGAAGTGGATACGGCCCATGCCCAGTTGCGCGTGGATACGATACCCACCCCGTTCCTGCCGTTCGTGGACAGTACGCTGCAACGCACCGTTGGGATAGACCTCCAGATCCCGCCGGGGAAGTCCGCATCGCTGACCCTCTACCCGAAAGCGATCAGAGGAGTAATGGGAGGGACCAACGATACCACACGGCTCACCCTTGGTGCGCGCGATCCCCGCTCGCTCGGTAAGTTGAAAGTGGAACTGGTGGTGGATAGTGGTATGCTTGTTCAAGGGCCACTGCTACTGCAGTTGCTCACTGGCCAAGGCAAGGCAGTGCGGGAGGTCGTGCTGAACTCATTGCCAGGAGAAACACAGTGGACGGATCTGGCACCGGGCAGTTATGGGTTGAAATTGATCCAGGACCGGAACAACGATGGTCGGTGGACCACGGGATCTTTCCTGAACGACCAGCAACCGGAGCGGGTTTTCCTCGATCTAGAGCCGGTGTTGATACGCGCCGGCTGGGCCGTGGAGCGCACTTGGGGGTTGAAGAACCACCCTTGACCGCGTTCGTCGAAGAAATTTATCGGCCCGGAATCGAGGCTAAAGGCTCTTTTTGAAGCCTGGGCGGTCCGGATCCACCTTTGTGGACTGGCATTTGATGATGTCAGGCAACCAAATGATTTATTTTCTCGTATTATAGTTCGTCGATTAGATTTGCACATTCGTCGAAACGAACCTTCTGGCGGTACGTGCGTAACAAGGCCGTCGAAAATCCCAAGCCCATCCCTCTCGTGAAACAGCTCCGCATGCGTCCTTTACTCAGTGCCCTCCTGGTTTTGGCGGCGATCGTTGCCTCGGCGCAATCGGAGCACTTGGACACACGTGGCCGCGAGTTCTGGATGGGATTCATGCAGAATGCATCGGGCACCCAACAGCTTTCGCTGAAGATCGCGGCTTCGCAGGCCACTACAGGGACGGTAAGCATTCCATTAGCCGGATGGAGCACCACGTTCAGTGTGCCAGCAAATGGTATGACGTCCGTGGCTGTGCCGAATATCTATGAGGTCGTTGGGTCGGAAACAGTCCAGGATCTGGGCGTACACATCACTTCCGTGGAGCCGGTGACCGTAACGGCGGTGAATTACCAAAATCAGACCACGGACGCCGCGCAGGTGCTTCCTGTTTCCGGCCTTGGCACCTCCTACCGGGTGGATGCTCTTCCGGGTACATCCACCGCTTTCCCGAACGGCACCTACATCTTCCGCAGTGAATTCCTGATCGTGGCCACCGAGGATGGTACGGTCGTGAGCATCACGCCTTCCACAATGACCACGGCCGGTAACGCTCCCGGGGTTCCTTTCACCGTGAATTTGGATGCCGGTCAGGTCTATCAGGTTCAGGCGCTCAACGGTCTCACCGACCTCACGGGCACGGTGATCTCCGGCACCGCGGCCAGCGGCCCTTGCAGGCCCTTCGCGGTTTTCGGGGGAAGCATGTGTGCGGTGGTCAGCTGTGCGGCCTGTGACCATGTGAACGAACAGATGATCCCGGTGAATACGTGGGGAACCGATTTCCACACAGTGCCCTTGGGTAACCTGTCGGCGTGGGCGTACCGCGTGTTGGCCAATGAGGACAACACCTTGGTCTCCATCGATGGAGGGGGAGCGGTCAGCTTGAATGCCGGACAAACACACCAAGTACTGAACAGTTCGCAACCTGTTTGCATCACCAGCGATAAGCCCATTAGCGTCACGCAGATCATGCAAGGTGCAACCTGTGCTGGCAGCGGCGACCCATCCTTGCTCTTGCTCACACCGGATGATCGGATAAGCACCTCCGCCCAGTTCACCACCCTGTTCTCCACTCAGGCGGTGATGGGGCATTATGTGAGCGTGGTGACACCCACTGGTGCGATCTCCCAGTTGCAATTGGACGGGAGTCCCGTATCTCCTGCCTTGTTCAGCACTTATACCGCCTGTGCTGGTTATTCCTATGCCAAGGTCTTCGTCACTGCCGGTACCCACCGTCTTTCCTCACCGGCGGGCTTTTTGGCGTACGCTTATGGCTTGGCCTCCGGCGAGAGCTATATGTACAGCGTTTCCAACGACATGTTGGAGCCTGCTCCTCAGGATTCAGTGATCTGCTCCACCGGACCGATCACATTGACCGCGCCGATCGTGTTGGCGAACGCACAATGGACCATGGCCAGTGACCCCGGTACGGTGTTGGCCACCGGCAACAGTTATACGTTCACCCCGGACCACAATGATGTGTACCGTGTGGATGGTGAGATCGCCCCCAGCGGTTGCATCAAGCACTTTGAATTCCAGGTCGGGCTGCCCGCACAGCCTCAATTGAACCTCCAGGCGAACGGACTCTCCACCACCACTGTTTGCCAATTCACCTCGGTGCAATTGGGCGTGGGCTCGGTATTGGATGCGCAATGGTTCGATCTGAACTGGAGCCCCTCGGCACAGATGTCCGACCCCACCATTCCCGACCCGGTAGCTTATCCCAGCCAGGATACATGGTACAAGCTGCTGGTGACCAGCCCGGTGGGATGTGGAAGTGCGGTTGACAGTGTGCTCGTGCAGGTGCATCCGAGCAATATTTTCGCTCTGCGTACTTCCGTATCGGATGATTCCATCTGTGTGGGGAACACCACCACTCTACATGCCGAAGTGGAGCGTGTACTCTATGCCGATGCTTTCGAAGGTGCATGGGCAACTTGGTGGGAGGGCATCCAAGGTGGAAGCATCAGCGATGCATGTGGCTCGGTGACGGGCGAAGCCTTGTATTTCAACGGGAACGGAATGCGTAACGCGATCGCTCCTCCGATGAATTTCAGCAATGGAGGCATGGCGCATTTCGCCCTGAAGATCGGTTCCGGCGCAGCCCCCTGCGATGATGCCGACCCCGGAGAGGACGTGGTGCTGGAATACAGCACGGATGGGCTTACATGGAACGTGCTGGAAACTTTATACGAGAATGCCTATCCCACCTTCACACAAGTGGATGTCGCCATACCCGCACTGGGTGCAGCAGGGAATACCGTGCGTTTGCGGTGGAGGCAATTGGCGCATTCCGGTGCTGGTCAGGACAACTGGTCCTTGGACAATGTGCTCATCACGCGCTATGAGGACCCGGTCGGTCAGTTGACCTGGACCCCGGCCGCCACCTTGAGCGATGCGAGCATCGCCATGCCCACAGCCACACCCACAAGTGATACTTGGTATCGGGCGGAAGTGGCCAATTCTTCGGGGTGCAGCTATGTCGACTCCGTTTTGGTGCGCGTGGCACCGTCCTTCAGCATCCAACCGATCAGCGATACCGTGCGCTGCGATTTAGCAGGCACACAATTGCAGGCACAGGCTACTTCCGGCTCGGGGATCGCCTGGTCGTGGGCACCTGCCACCGGGCTCAGTTCCGCCACCATCGCCGACCCGGTCGCTTCCCCATCAGCCACGACCACCTACACGGTGAACGCCACGAATTCATGGGGTTGTACAGCCTCCGAGCAGGTCTCGGTGGGCGTGAGCCAGTTGAGTTCCGTGACCGCCACCTCCAGCGAGGCCACCATTTGCCATGACGGAATGGTGGAGCTTTCCGCTGCGGTCAGCTCCACAGGAGCGTACACCATTGCGTGGTCGCCTTCCAGCGTGGTCGCCAACCCTTCCGCAGCCACCACACAGGCCTCGCCTTCGGATACCACCAGCTTCATCTGCACGGTGACCGATACCCAGACCGGATGCGCGCGCACCTCCAGTACCACGGTGAACGTGAACCCGGCGTATAGCTTGGCATTGACGACTGATACTACTGTATGCACCGCGCTCGGCATGCAATTGCAAGCGAACAATAACCTCGCTCCTCCCTACCAAGTGGCTTGGACCCCAGCGGGACATTTGAATGCGGATAACATTCTGGCGCCTACCATCCTGCTGGATACCACCACCACATATGTAGTCACGCTTACGGATCAGAACGGATGCAGCATCACGGACTCCACCACCATTACTGTGGCCTTCGATAACCTGATCACTCCGGTGAATTTGAGCACCTGTGCGGGGCAGCAGCTGTTGCTCGATGCGGGTTTCCCCGGCTCCTCGTACGAGTGGAACACCAACGCCACCACCCAGACCATCACCGTGGACCAGCCGGGGTCATACACCGTCACCATTACCGATAGTCAGGCCTGCCAAGCGATCAAGACCTTCCATACCACCTTCAATCCACTGCCGGTCCTGGACCTCGGGCCCGATCTCGCAATATGCGGCCAGACGAACCACGTGCTTGATGCGGGCAATGCGGGCAACAACATACTCTGGAGCACGGGTGCCACCACTTCACAGATCACGGTAAACACGACAGGGACCTACGGCGTAACGGTGACCACACCACAAGGCTGCCAAGCCACGGATGCAGTGCAGATCTCGCTGAATCCTGCACCGCTGGATATGCTGCAGGATGTAACGGTTTGTGAGGAATCCCAGCCAACACTGAACGCGGGCAACCCCGGAAGTACCTATCTGTGGAATACGGGCGAGACCACGCAAAGCATCAACCCTAGCGCAACCGGGACCTATTCAGTAGCCGTGACCACGCCGCAGAACTGCACTGAAACCTTCGACGCGGAAGTGATCCTGATGCCACGCGTCTCGGTGACTTTGGGTGAGGACCAGGAACATTGCGAGGGTACCCCGGTTCAATTGAACGCCGGAACAGCTCCTTTGAACTATTCATGGAATACAGGCCAGACCACCGCGTTATTGGATGTCGACACAAGCGGCATCTATATCGCGATGGTCACGAACGGATATTGCACGGATTCCGATACCGTTCTGGTGGTCTTCCACCCAGCGCCTGTTAACAACCTGAACGATATCACGGCCTGCATCGCACAGCCGATCACCTTCGATGCGGCCAACCCCGGCGCCACGTATGCGTGGAGCAACGGCGAAAGCTCACAGGCGATCACGGTGACCATGTCCGGCCAATACGATGTCACCATTACGAATGCTTTCGGCTGTGAGGCCACCTTCGATGCTACAGCCACGTTCGTGGCTCCACCCGCTGTGGACCTCGGACCGGATACGGTACTCTGCGCAGGTGAATGGATCACGTTGGATGCTGGAAACCCGGGGAACACCTACACATGGAGTACCGGGGCCACCACGCGTACCATCCTTGCGGGCAGCACCGGGGAGTACATGGTTACTGTTGACAATGGGTACTGCACCACGTCGGACGAGGTGCGCGTGATCTTCAACCCGATCCCCGACCGCATGCCTACGCACCAATATTTCACCTGCTTGGATGAGGATCCGCATTTCGTGGATGTCGATGCAGGTAATCCGGGCAGCACATTCCTGTGGGATGATGGACAGACTTCACAGGTGATCAAAGCCACCACGTACGGCTGGCGAAGTGTCTCCATCACCAATGCATTCGGCTGCTCCTTGGCGGACAGTGCGCTGGTGAACGAGTTCTGCCGACCCACGATCTTCATCCCCAATACCTTTACCCCGAACGGTGATGGGCGTAACGATATCTGGCTTACGGTGGGGAACAACATCGGCGAGTACGAGATGCACGTCTTCGACCGTTGGGGTGGGGTGATCTTTCACTCCACGGACGTGAACGTGGGCTGGGATGGTACGGTGGGCGGGCAACAGATGCCGAATGACATCTATGCGTTCCGGGTGGTGTACCGCCTTGTGGAGGACTCGGACGGTCGACTCGGTTTCGAACAGACCAAGCTGGGTCACGTGCAGGTACTGCGCTGATCAGATCTTCAGATCGAAGTCATCCGTTTCCATCCCCACGGGGAACTTCGCACGGAAATCTTCCAAGGCAGCGGCGTCGCACACGGTGTGCGTAATGCAGTCGGTGGCGGATCCGCATGATGCCATCACCTCTCCTTTCGGATCGATGGCCACGCTGTCACCGGTATAGTGGATGCCCTTTCCGTCCATGCCGACCCGGTTCACGCCCACTACATAGCACTGGTTCTCAATGGCACGTGCGATCAGCAATTGGCTCCAAGGATAGCGACGTGCCTCCGGCCAATTGGCCACATAGAGCGCAGCATCGTAATCACCTTTGTTCCTGCTGAATACCGGGAAACGCAGATCGAAGCAGACCTGCAACAGGATCCGCCAATCGCGCCATTCCACCACCACCCGCTTGCTCCCTGCGTTGAAATGATCAGTCTCGTTCGCGAACCGGAAGAGGTGTCGCTTGTCATAATGTGTCACACTGCCGTCGGGGATAACGAAGAGTCCGCGATTGAAGGTCTTCCCTCCTTCGGCAATGATCACGCTGCCATAGATCGCGGCATCCGTGCGGGAAGCTTGCTCCTTCATCCAGCGCACCGTTTCCCCACCCATGGTCTCGGCCAATGCGGCGTTCATGCTGAAACCGGTGGTCCATAGTTCGGGGAGGACGATCAGGTCGGTAGCGCCTTTCAGGCCCTCCAATTTACCAGCGAACAAGCTGCGGTTGGCTGCGGCATTCTCCCAATGCTGCATGCTCTGTACCAGGGTCACTCTTAGATCGCGCATAGTCGTTCAAGGGCATCGTCCAATGTTTCATCCTGCTTCGCGAAGCAGAACCGAAGGATCCGTTGGCCCGAAGGTGGATCCTTGTAGAAGGGGCTTAAAGGTATTGCAGCCACACCGTGTTCGGTGGCCAAGCGCTTCGCGAATATGAGGTCCGGCTCATCGCTGACCTTGCTGTAATCCGCGAGCTGGAAATAGCTGCCTTCGCAGGGTAGCGGCTCGAAAGGCGAAGCGCGCAAGCCGATGAGGAAACGGTCACGCTTGGCTTGATAGAATCGCGGAAGTGTTTCGTAATGCAAGGGGTCTCCCAAGTATTCCGCCAGCGCAACTTGCATCGGCGCGTTCACGCTGAAAACGTTGAACTGGTGTACTTTTCTGAACTCCGCCATCAGCGCTTTTGGCGCAAGGAGATAGCCCATTTTCCAGCCGGTGGCGTGGAACACCTTGCCGAAGCTGTACACCACGAAGGCGCGATCGCGCAGCTCCGGATAGCGGATAGCAGAGGCATGTGGTTCTCTGTCGAAGACCAAGTGCTCGTACACCTCGTCGCTGATGAGGATGATGTCGGTGCCTCGCAGAATGTCCGTGATCGCACGCATGTCCGCATCGCGAAGGATGGTGCCCGCCGGGTTGTGCGGCGTGTTGATCATCAGCACGCGGGTCCTTGGTGTTATCGCGCTTCGCAGCGCCTCCGCATCGAACCTCATGTCGTTGCCCAAGCGCACATGCACCGGTAGGCCACCGAAGAGTTCTACTGAAGGTGCATAGCAATCGTACGCAGGATCGATGATGACCACTTCGTCGCCAGTGCGAACGATGGCCCCCAGCGCAGTGAAAAGCGCTTGGGTGGCTCCGGCGGTCACGGTAACTTCCGTATCCGGATCATAGCTGAAACCATACAGCCGCTCCACCTTCGCCGCGATCGCTTCGCGCAATGCCGGCAATCCCGGCATCGGTGCATATTGGTTGTGGCCCGCTTTCATGGCCGCATGCGTAAGCTCGCTCAGCTTCTCATCGATCGGGAAATCGGGAAATCCCTGGCTGAGGTTGATGGCACTACTCTCCTGTGCCAACTTGCTCATCACGGAAAAGATCGTGGTGCCGACGTTGGGGAGCTTTGAGGAACGGATCATGCGCAGCGAAGCTAATGGACGCGGTACGCAATGGGCATCTTTGCAGAATGGAACTCAAGGCAATTCAAGAGGATATTACCAAACTCGAGGTGGATGCGATCGTGAACGTGGCTAACACAAGCCTGAGGGGTGGTGGGCCATCCTTACCCTGTCGCGAGTGTCCGATAAGTATCGTACCACGCGCGTGGCCATACCCTATCGGACGAGTGTTTCCAACACGAGCGAGGACGCTCGCGTTAAGGAGTTGGTAATTACGCCGAAGCAGGCGTTGAAGCGGGTGAAGTGAGCAGTGCCTTATATATGCCTGCACAACCGCTGGCAGTTGCGCGAGTTCGATGATTGCACTTCATCCTTGCCTAGCATCTACCAGAAGCGCCACCAAGGCTTCTGGGCAATCGATGCTTCGCTCGACACTGGCTCATCCGGAAGCTCAGTCCAAGAACCATCCGCCTCCCTCCTCCAAGTTGTTGGTACACCATCCAGGCGCATTTCAACGCCAGCGCCATGATCAACAAACTCGATCAATTCAGGCGCGAGCCAGAACTGTTTGTTTAGTTCTTCAATATTGACGGAGTAGGCCAAGTCTTCGACCTTGGAACCGACAAGATCTACCCTGGTAACGGATGGAGTGGTGAACCCATAGATGTTCCCTAGTCGACCAGCGATGCCCAATGCTTGGGTTTCGGGTGTCTCCTTGATTCGAACGTTATCCCCGAAGTCTGGCATCGATCACTCCTTCGACAGCTCCGCCCCCAAGTACTCCCGGTTCAACCGTGCGATGTTCTCCAGCGAGATGTCCTTCGGACACTCGATCTCGCAAGCGCCGATGTTGGTGCAGTTGCCAAAGCCTTCGGTGTCCATCTGCTCCACCATGTTGAGGGCACGCGTCTTTGCTTCGGGCCGGCCTTGGGGCAGTAATGCATATTGGCTCACCTTGGCGGCCACGAAGAGCATGGCCGAGCTGTTCGGACAGGCAGCCACGCATGCACCGCAGCCGATGCAGGCCGCCGCATCAAAGGCCTTGTCAGAGTCCAGCTTGGGGATGGGCTGCGCATTGGCATCCACCAGGTTGCCCATGGTGTTCACGCTCACGAAGCCGCCAGCGGCCTGGATGCGGTCGAACGCGCCGCGGTCCACCACCAGGTCTTTGATCACCGGGAAGGCTCCGGCGCGCCATGGTTCCACATGGATCACATCACCGTCCTTGAACTTGCGCATATGCAATTGGCAGGTGGTGATGTGGCGGCTTGGGCCGTGCGGACGGCCATCGATGAAGAGGCTGCACGCACCGCAGATGCCCTCGCGGCAATCGTGGTCGAAGGCGATGGGTTCCTGACCTTCGCGTACCAGCCTATCGTTGAGCACGTCGAGCATTTCGAGGAAGGACATGTCCTCGGAGATGTCTGAGACTTGGTAGTCCACCATGGCGCCTTTGGCTTTGGCATCCGCCTGCCTCCAGATCTTCAATGTCAATTTCATATTGCCCATTTGTGTTGGTGTTGGTTTTGTCGACCCGGTGGGTCGACGCTACTCGATCCTACTTGTAACTACGTTGCGACAATTTCAACGCCTCGAACTTCAACTCCTCCTTGTGCATCACGTCCTTGCCCGGTTCGCCGGTCCACTCCCACGCAGCTACGTAAGCGAAGTTCTCATCGTCGCGTAGGGCTTCGCCCTCTTCGGTCTGGTATTCCTCCCGGAAGTGGCCGCCGCAGCTTTCGTTGCGGTTCAATGCATCCTTGCACATCAGCTCGCCCAGCTCCAGGAAGTCGGCTACGCGACCGGCTTTTTCAAGCTCTTGGTTCAGCTCGTTCGGCTTGCCAGGTACGCGGACGTTGGCCCAGAAATCATCGCGGATCCTGCGGATCTCCTCGATGCCCTCCTGCAGTCCTTTCGCGTTGCGTGCCATGCCGCACTTCTCCCACATCACCTTGCCGAGGCGCTTGTGGAAGTGGTCCACCGGTTCGGTGCCCTTGGTGTTGAAGAATTTATCGATGCGCTCACGCACGGACTTCTCGGCTTCCACGAATTCAGCGGTGTCGGTCTTGATCGGGCCCGTCCGGATATCCGATGCGACGTAATCAGCGATGGTGTAGGGCAGAATGAAGTAGCCGTCCGCCAAGCCTTGCATCAAGGCCGATGCGCCGAGTCGGTTCGCGCCGTGGTCGCTGAAATTGGCCTCACCGAGCACATACATGCCGGGCACGGTGCTCTGCAGGTTGTAGTCCACCCATAGGCCGCCCATGGTGTAGTGGACCGCAGGGTAGATCTTCATGGCGTGCACGTAGGGGTTTTCACCCACGATGTTTTCGTACATGTCGAAGAGGTTGCCGTATTTCTCGCTCACCACCTTCATGCCCAGCTCGCGGATCTTCTCGGGTGAAGGGTTGTCGATGTGGTGGACGTTCGCCTCCATCTTGCCGTAGCGCTCGATCGCGGAAGCGAAGTCCAGGTAGACGGCCTCGCCGGTCCTGTTCACGCCGAAGCCGGCATCGCAGCGCTCCTTGGCGGCGCGGCTGGCCACGTCGCGCGGTACGAGATTGCCGAAGCTGGGGTAACGGCGCTCGAGGTAGTAGTCGCGGTCATCCTCGGCGATGTCGCTTCCTTTTTTCTTGCCTTCCTGGATCGCCTTGGCATCCTCCAATTTCTTCGGCACCCATATGCGGCCGTCGTTGCGGAGGCTCTCGCTCATCAGTGTGAGCTTGCTCTGGTGGTCACCGCTCACGGGAATGCAGGTGGGGTGGATCTGCGTGTAGCACGGATTGGCCATGTAGGCGCCGCGTTTGTGGGCCTTCCAAGCGGCGGTGACGTTGCTGCCCATGGCGTTGGTGCTGAGGAAGAACACGTTCCCGTATCCGCCCGTGCAGAGCAGCACGGCATGCGCACCATGGCGTTCCAGTTCGCCGGTCACGAGGTTACGGGCGATGATGCCGCGCGCCTTGCCTTCCACCACCACCAGGTCCAGCATCTCGTGCCGGTCGTACATCTTCACCTTGCCCTTGCCCACTTGGCGCATCAGGGCGCTGTACGCACCGAGGAGCAACTGTTGTCCCGTTTGTCCGCGAGCATAGAAGGTGCGGCTCACCTGTGCGCCACCGAAGGAGCGGTTGTCCAGCAGTCCACCGTAGTCACGAGCGAAAGGCACACCTTGCGCCACGCACTGATCGATGATGCTGGCACTGACCTCGGCCAAGCGCCAAGTGTTCGCTTCACGCGAGCGGTAGTCGCCGCCTTTCAGCGTATCATAGAACAAGCGATATACGGAGTCGCCGTCATTCGGATAGTTCTTCGCGGCGTTGATGCCGCCCTGTGCGGCAATGCTGTGTGCGCGACGCGAACTGTCCTGGTAGCAGAAGGACTTCACGTTGTAGCCCATCTCCGCCAGCGAAGCTGCTGCGGATGCGCCTGCGAGCCCGGTGCCCACGACGATGATGTCGATGCTGCGTTTGTTGGCCGGGTTCACCAAACGGATGTGGTCCTTGTGCTCGCTCCATTTCCTTTCGATCGGACCGGCGGGGACTTTGGCGTCGAGGATGCTCATGAGTGTAAAATGTGTTGCGGGTTACGAGTTGGCGGGTTTCGGGTTGGGTTGTGCGGGTGCAACTCGTAACGCGGAACACGCCAACCCGTAACAGAAGAGGTATCTCCGGGAGTTATCCATTGTCATTTGATCCAGCCCAAGTACATGCTCACGGGCATGGCGGCGAAGAGCACAGGAACGATAATGGAGAAGGCAGCACCGCAAAATGCGATGAAGCCGTTGTATTTGCGGTGGTTGAGCCCCAAGGACTGGAACGCGCTCTTGAAACCGTGGAGCAGGTGCCAGAACAAGGAGAAGCAGCCCAGCACATAGACGATAACGACAACAGGGTTGGAGAAGACCTCTATCATCAACGCGAAGAGATTTTCGCGACCGGCAGCATCAGATCCGTACGGTTCAAGGCTACCCACAATGTTGCGGCTGGGTACCCAGAAATGCCACAGGTGGATGATGAGGAACAGGAGGATCAGCGTGCCGAGGATGCCCATGCTGCGCGAATACCACTTGCTGTTCGCGTTGTGCTTGGCGAAGGCGTAATCCACCGGGCGGGCCGCGCGGTTCTGTCTCCACAGCATCAAGCCATCCACTACGTGCAGGATCAAGCCTGCGAACAGAACGATCTCCATGGTGCGGATGATCAAATTGGTGCCCATGAAATGCGCCCATTCGTTGAAGGTGACACCGCCATCATTGAAGAAGATCATGGCGTTGATCCCCGCGTGAGCGACCAGAAAGCTGATAAGGAAAAGGCCCGTCAGGGCCATCCAATACTTCTTGATCAGGGAAGAGCCGAAGAGTCCTTGTCGTGCCATGCGTGGGATTGGCGATAGATCGCCGGTTGGTCCACCGCAAAAGTAGCTGTAGGAAAAATGGGCTGAAAGGACGGCGCGTTGTTACTCCTTATCTGGAATCGTTCTATGCCAACAAAATGCACGAATGTGAAGGAGTTAGCCGATGTGCGATGGGCTACCGGCATTGCACGGAGCATCATCAGTTGATCAGGTCACCGTTGCAATACCGCCTCCCAAGTGGCACCGCTGATGTCGGTAAGAAGCAAGCGGTATTCGCCTATTGCCAGTTCGGCGAACGCCTGATCCATCACGTGCAATTCAGCCTTCGCGCCCAATGGAAGGATCAAGCTGTGCTTGCCGGGCTTCACTTTGGACACGTACGCATTGTGGATGTGTTCCTTCGGGAATTGCGCCAGTGCCGCGCCATCCAGTTCCATCACGGTGTTGCCCGTCGCATCCAAAACAGACAGGCCGATCAGGAAGGAGCCATACACATCGGCACCCTCCACCCGTTGCAGGGTGAACGCCAAGCGATCCGAAGTGAGCGTGGCATTCTGGATCTCTACCAATGGTCGCACCGACTTGTTGTGTAGTGTGCCCCACACGCCACCATGGAAGATCTGGTTGGTGGCGAGCGTAATGAAGAGAATGCTCAACGCACCGACCAGCACCAAGGGCTTCAAGCGGTTGTTGAACGCATCAATAGGTCCGGAACCCAACCACAGGAACCACGGCTTGCGCGTGATGCCGAGGTCCTTCTTCATCATCCATCCATCCACGGAATAGGTGGCACTGCCCGTGAGGAACATCGTGAAGCCTGCGGCCAGCCCAAGAATACCGATCTGCCATTCATCCAAGCAGGTGGTGCCGATCCATCCGGCACCTAATAGGATCCCCATAGCTAAGCCGAAGACGGCTACGCTCACCGCCCGTGTGAACAGCCCGAACATCAGGAAAAGACCCACCACACCTTCAATGATGGTGAAGGCCACCATGTTCCACCACAAGGCTTCCGGGTTGCTCACCAAGTATTCTATCAACGGCTTGATCAGCAATGCATTGGGGAGGAAATGGTTGAACTTTTCCCCGATATAGCCAGCCGCCTCCGGATCCAGCTTGTTCTCCAAGGCCACCCGGCGCCAGAAGGCGGAGAAGTAGGTCCAGCCCACCACGAGACGTAGCGCCAGCGTAAAGAGCCCGGCGGAATTGAAGGTGCGTGAAGAAGTGGGGGAGGCGGCCTCCATGCGGCTATCATTCATGATCAGGAACGGGTTGAACGAGGAAGATCGCTCTTTCCGACCGAAGAACAAGGGCTGCGCGAATACCGCCCCGGAACAGGACTGCAAGAGCTAAGCGAACGAGTTTCACAAGATCTCCAAAGCGGTGTGTCCAACTCGTGCGAACGCCAACACCTGTGCGATCGAGGCTCGTGCATCCGTGGTCTACATTCGGCCTTCCTCCATGTTGAAACAGATCCTCCGGACCTTGGGCCGTGTGCTGGGTGCATTCGTCGCGCTCATCGCCTTATACCTATTGGCGGCCTTCGCCCTTTCAAGGATCCCGGTCGCGGCGGAGCGGGAGGGAGGGACCGCTGTCACCGCCTACATCCTCTCGAACGGCGTCCACACGGACATCGTGGTCCCCGTGCGGACGCGACAGATGGATTGGAGCAAGCTCGTGCCGCACCGCAATACGATCGGGCAGGACAGTTCCGCTGCGTGGGTCGGCTTCGGCTGGGGCGACAAGGGCTTCTATCTCGAGACACCCACTTGGGGCGATCTCACGCTCCGGGTGGCATTCAACGCGGTATGCGGACTGGGCACTTCCGCCATGCATGCCACTTTCCACCAGCAACTCACGGAAGGCGACCAGTGCAAGCGCATCACACTAAGCGCGGAGCAATATGCCCGCTTGGTCGCCTACCTCCAAAAGGGCTTCGCCTACGATGCCGAGGGAAGGACCATCCACATCGGCGCCCATGCGAATTATGGCTTGACGGATGCCTTTTATGACGGCGTGGGCCGCTACAACCTCTTTCGCACCTGCAATACCTGGACGAACGATGCGCTGAAAGCCTGCGGCCAAAAGGCATGTTGGTGGACCCCTTTTGATACAGGGATCTTCCGGCAGTACCGGTGAATGGAGTGAAGAGCGAGGTTCATCGATATGTCTTCAGGGTTTCTCAATAGTTGACATGGACCAGTACTATCTCAAAAGGATGTCTGGATTGGGTGGAAGTCAATCTGTTAAATGGATTCCGCTAAGAATATCTTGCGCCGTCTTTAAAATTAAAAAATAAGGTACGGGTAATCCTCCAAATCTTGTATCCAGTAGTTTACGAACAGCTATATCGAAATAATTGCCTGAAAAAGTATCAGATACGGCATGGCTTCCACCTAGGATATTGGCAACCCGTTTTACCAATATATGCCGAGGAATAATCCTTCTCTCAACAATTCCACTATCAGCTTTATAACTGATTCGGACAATCTCACAATTCAACCAGTGACCATAGTATGATCTGTTTATGATAAACCCGTTCTTAATTAAAGTGTGAACCTCCGGTCCCTCGTTTTTGTCATGAACTATGGCGATGTCAGCGATTTGGATACGCCCATCGGTTTGAATCATGAAATTAAGGCTTTTCAAAATTGAATCAGTAGGTTTTTCGGGAACCAAAATCAGATTCTCATTTGCCGATGAGGTTATGACTCCTCCACATGTACCGGCTATTATGTGCTCTTTACCGGCTATGTATTTTGCTAACTTCTTAGATAGGCTATATGAAGGAAATCTGACGATTTAATCTTTGTCGCAATATATTAAGTAGGATTGAACAGATTCTGCCATCTCCATCCAAATCCTCAGTACATGAGATAAATCAAGTAGTGCTATTTCATCATAAGATTTTAAATTAATATCATAATGACGTTGCAATCGTTTATAATTTATAATTAAATTATTGAAGTCTATATTCACACCCATTTTCGCTTCTTCTTCGTTCTTTGCTCGTCCTCCATGACATCCTTATCCCGTCGGCCTCATTTTGGTTCGACTCCAGCTAGGTAGTTTGTGTTCCAATGAGATACTGTCTCAATCCATTGAGCGAATATAGACGACAGTAGAAGGGTATTCATCTCCTGCTGCGGGGTGACTTGCTTCCTACTAAACACGCCACTGGCATAGGTTATCTTTGCCACCCTTCAAAATCAGCCATGGACAAGCGTTTCCCGCAGTACGATGAGTTGGATCTTCCGCAAGTAGCGGCGGACATCCTGAAGCAGTGGGAGGCGGAGGACACCTTCGGCCAAAGCTTGGAGCTGCGCAAGGACGCGCCACCGTTCGTATTCTACGAAGGTCCGCCCAGCGCCAACGGTCTGCCGGGCATCCACCACGTGATGGCCCGCACCATCAAGGACATTTTCTGCCGTTTCCAAACGCAGCAAGGCAAGCGCGTGGACCGCAAGGCGGGCTGGGATACCCACGGGCTACCCGTGGAACTCGGCGTGGAGAAGGAGCTCGGCATCACCAAGGAGGACATCGGAAAGAGCATCTCCGTGGAGGAGTACAACCGCAAATGCAAAGAAGCGGTGATGCGCTACACGGACGTGTGGAACGACCTCACGAAACGCATCGGGTTCTGGCTCGACATGGAGCACCCGTACGTGACCTACAAGACCTCCTACATCGAAAGCGTGTGGTGGTTGCTGAAGCAGCTGCACGAGCGGGACCTCATCTACAAGGGATACACCATCCAACCGTTCTCGCCTGCGGCCGGCACGGGCCTCAGCAGCCACGAGCTTAACCAACCCGGCACCTACAAGCCGATGAAGGACACCACAGCGGTGGCCATGTTCAAGGTGAAGCGGGATGAGAACAGCGAGTTCCTGTTCACAGATGCTTTTGGGGACGTGTTCATCCTCGCATGGACCACCACGCCGTGGACGCTTCCCAGCAATACCGCCCTCACCGTTGGCCCGAAGCTGGAATATGTGCGGATCAAGACCTTCAACCCCTACACGCATGAGCCCAACACCGTAGTGCTGGCGAAGTCGAGGCTGGGGGCCTACTTCAACGAGAAGAACAAGGTCCGACATTCGTCGGACGGCTCTTTCGACGATTACAAAAAGGACGGCAAGAACATCCCCTGGACGTTCGACGGAGAGTTCTATGGCCACCAGTTGGAAGGCATCCGCTACGAGCAGCTGTTGGACTTCGCGCAGCCGAATGATGGTGACGCCTTCAAGGTGATCGGCGGTGATTTCGTGACCACGGAGGACGGCACCGGCGTGGTACACACTGCCCCCAGCTTCGGCGCGGACGACATGCGCGTGGCCCGTCAACACGGCATCGGCTCACTCACGCTGGTGGACATGCAAGGTCGCTTCACCAAGGAAATGGGTTCGTTCGCCGGGAAGTACGTGAAGAACGAATACTACCCGGACGGCACCGGGCCGGAGAAGAGCGTGGACGTGGAACTTTCCATCCTGCTGAAGGAGATGGGCCGCGCCTTCAAAGTGGAGAAGTACGAGCACAATTACCCGCATTGCTGGCGCACCGACAAACCCATCCTCTACTACCCGCTCGATAGCTGGTTCGTGCGCAGCACCGCCAAGAAGGAGCGCATGGTAGAGCTGAACAAGACCATCACCTGGAAGCCGGAAAGCACCGGCACGGGCCGCTTCGGCAACTGGCTGGAGAACCTTCAGGACTGGAACCTCAGCCGCAGCCGCTACTGGGGTATTCCGCTGCCCATCTGGCGCACCGCGGACGGCGACGAGGAGCTCTGCATCGGCACGCTGGCGCAACTGAAGTCGGAGATCGCCCGCGCCATCAAGGCCGGCGTGATGAGCGAAGATCCGCTGAAGGACTTCGACCCCGAACACCCTTCCGCCGCACAATACGATGCCATCGATCTGCACAAACCCTACGTGGACCGTATCACGCTGGTAAGCCCCGGCGGTAAGCCGATGAAGCGCGAGAGCGATCTGATCGACGTGTGGTTCGACAGCGGCAGCATGCCCTACGCGCAGTGGGGCTTGGACTACCGGAAGATCAAGGCCGGTGATCCGCGGCCGTTCAACTCGCCCTTCGATGCCAGCTATCCGGCGGACTTCATCGCCGAAGGCGTGGACCAAACGCGTGGCTGGTTCTACACCATGCACGCCATCAGCACACTGGTGTTCGACCAAGTGTCGTACAAAGCCGTGGTAAGCAACGGCCTGGTGCTGGACAAGAACGGCCAGAAGATGAGCAAGCGCCTCGGCAACGCCGTGGACCCGTTCACCACGCTGGGCAAGTACGGGGCCGATGCCGTGCGCTGGTACATGATCAGCAATGCGCAACCTTGGGACAACCTGAAGTTCGATGCCGAGGGCATCACCGAGGTGCAGCGCAAATTCTTCCGCGCGCTCTTCAACACCTACGGCTTCTTCGCGCTGTATGCGAACATCGATGGCTTCGACGTGAAGACCGCGCCCGTACCCCTGGCCAAGCGCACCGAAATGGACCGCTGGGTGCTTTCCCGCTTGAACAGCCTCCTCGTACACGTGCAGGAGGCTTACGACACCTACGAGCCTACGCAGGCCGCCCGCGCCATCCAGGATTTTGTGGTGGAGGACCTCAGCAACTGGTACGTCCGACTGAACCGCCGTCGTTTCTGGAAAGGTGAGCAGGGCGACGACAAGAACGCAGCGTTCCAAACGCTACACCGCTGCCTCGAAGTGGTGGCCATGCTCAGCGCGCCCATCGCACCCTTCTTCAGCGATAGGCTCTACCGCGACCTTACCGGAGCAAGTGTTCACCTGAGCGATTGGCCGAAGGCGGATAAAGCCTTGATCGATACCGTGCTGGAAAAGCGTACGGCCTTGGCGCAACGGCTCACCTCCTTGGTGCTTTCCATCCGCAAGAAGGAAGGCCATCGCGTACGCCAGCCGCTGCGCAAAGTGATGGTGCCCGTGCTGGACGATGCCATGCGCAACGACCTCGATGCCATCCGCGACCTGGTGCTCAGTGAGGTGAACGTGAAGGAGCTGGTGATGCTCGACCCCAGCGAGAGCAAGCTCACCAAGAAGATCAAGCCCGACTTCAAGAAGCTCGGTGCGCGACTTGGAAAGCGTATGAAGGCTGCTGCTTCCGCGATCAATGGCTTCGATCAGGACCGCATTGCTGAATTGGAGCAAGCGGGTCGCATTTCATTGGATATCGAGGGCGAACCGCTGGAGATCCTCGTAGAGGAAGTGGATATTTCAGCTGAGGATGTTCCAGGCCTGAGCGTGGCAAGTGAAGGCGGGCTCACCGTAGCTGTTGATATTGAGTTGGACGATGAACTGCTCCAGGAAGGCATGGCCCGGGAGCTGGTGAGCCGTATTCAGGCACTGCGGAAAGAGAACGGACTGGAGGTGACCGATCGCATCCAATTGCACATTCAGCGTAACGGGGGAGGGCCTTTTGAACAAGCGGTGAAGACCCATGCCCGGCACATTCTGGCGGAGACCTTGGCATCAACACCTGAGGATCAGCTGCTTGTAGCTGAGCTGGATCCTGTCTTTGGGAAGCCAATAGAGGTGGAATTGGATGGGGCAGGGAAGTGCTTTCTGGCCTTGGCCAAAGCCGCCCTTTGAGGCTTTAAATTGCCTATATTCGCGGACCAATTTCAAAAGGGTCCTGCAATGGCAAAGAAAAAGCCCGTTTCCAAGCCCGCTAAAAAGGCGGCAGCTAAGAAGCCAGTGAAGAAGGCTGCGGTGAAAAAAACCGTTGCCAAGGCCCCTGTTAAGAAGTCCGTAGCCAAGCCGAAAGGTCCCGCGAAAGCGGCGAAGGCTGCGGTGAAGAAGACCGTTGTCAAAAAGGCAGCGATGAAGAAGCCTGTACCGACCAAGAAGGTGGTGGTGAAAAAAGCCGCACCTGCCAAGTCGACCAAGGCTAAACCGGCCGCGAAAGCAGCCAAGAAAGCTCCAAAGACCGTGAAGAAGACGACCGTAAAGCCCGCTACCAAGAAGGTCGCGGCAAAAAAGCCAGCAACCAAGGCGCCTGCAAAGGCCGTGAAGAAAGCGCCTGCGAAAGCCGTGAAAAAGGCTGCGACCAAAGTGACCAAGAAGGAAGCACCTAAGAAGGCGGCCGTGAAGACCGTGAAGGCCACAGCAGCAAAGACCACCCCGAAGAGCGCAGCCAAGCCGAAAGTTTCCGCGAAAGTGGAGAAAGCTGCACCAGCTAAAAAGGCGCCAGCCAAGCCGAAAGCACGCAAGCGCGCAAAGAAGGAGGTGGAACCCAAGGCACCGGCCAAACCGTTGGTGACCATGGGCGTTGGCCCCAGCATGCCCCGTGTAACGCCAATGGTGAAGAAGCAAGTGAGCACGTTGGAGGCAGGCGATAAGGACCGCTATACCGACAGTGACCTGGAGGAATTCCGTACCATCATCAACAACAAATTGGAGGATGCCCGGAGGGACTATGCACTGCTGAAGCAAACCCTGGCCAATACCGACAACAACGGTACGGAGGACACCAGCCCCTCGTTCAAAATGATCGAGGATGGAAGTGAGACCCTCGGCCGCGAGGAGACCGCACAATTGGCCGGTCGCCAGGAGAAGTTCATCAAGCACTTGGAAGATGCACTCTTGCGCATCCGGAACAAGACCTATGGCATTTGCCGGGTTACCGGTAGGCTTATCAGCAAGGAACGCCTCCGCTTGGTTCCCCATGCTACGTTGAGCATCGAGGCCAAGCAGCAGATGAGCAATTGATCGGACCGCATCTCCGGTGAAGCGCTCCATCCTGATCATACTGGCGGTCCTTGTGGCCGACCAAGCCCTGAAATTCTGGGTGAAAACAGAATTTTTCCTCGGGGAGTCCATTCCCCTGTTCGGACAAGGACAGGATTGGGCCTATCTCCAGTTCGTGGAGAACAAAGGCATGGCCTTTGGCCTCGAATTCGGTGGTGAAGCCGGAAAGATGGCCCTCACCATTTTCCGGATGGTGGCGCTCGTAGGCATCGGATACCTGCTGTGGAAGGCCGTGCAGGAAAAAAGAAGCACAGCCCTGACCGTGAGTTTATCACTGGTGTTTGCAGGTGCCTTGGGCAATATCATCGATAGTGCATGCTATGGGATCATTTTCGATGCCAGCACGCCATTCCAGAAGGCCGTACTGTTCCCGCCCGATGGTGGCTATGCCCCCTTCCTGCATGGCGCAGTGGTGGACATGTTCTACTTTCCGGTGCTCCATGGGCACTTCCCACAATGGCTTCCCATTTGGGGTGGGGAAGAGTATGAGTTCTTCAGGCCCGTGTTCAACATTGCGGACGCCGCCATCAGTGTAGGCATCGTGATGGTGATCTTGGTGCAACGCCACGAGGATAAGCGCTCCAGCAAGGAGCAAGCACCCGTACCACCGGAGGCCGGTACCGGCAGCGTTTAACGGATATCGAAGGCAAATTGCCCGGTAGTCTATAGGGTCATCCGGATGCCGAAGTTGGCCAGTAGACCTGTTCCCACTGTGCTATCCAGTTCAGGGCTTCCCTGAATGAGAAGTTGAGGCCGCAGCTCATAGTAAAGGTGTAGTTGCTTCCAAAAGGGATGCTCCTTTGAGAGCCTGAAATCAATCCCGATGGGGACGTAGGTGGAGAGCCACCAGCCCGTACCGCTCTTCAACGTTTCATAGGTGCTCTGCCGGTCACCTCCTTGCGGATAATAGGAGGAAGGACCTTGGGCTGCGGTGATCCCTTCATAATTCTCCAGTTGCACATAGGTCCTTGCATTCACGCTCGGACCTCCCATTACGCCAACCCCGGCGTACAGGCTCCATCGTCCTATGTAGCTCCAGACCATCGAAACGTCCAAGCCGATCCGTTCGGCTTTGGTGCTGATGAAATACGTGCTTCCGTGAACGGAGTCCACAAGGTACTCCTGGCCGGTACTCGCCGAGACGAGGGTATCGTACGGCGTGCGTTGCATCTTTTGCAAGGTCGCTTGCCGTTCATTCCATCCGGCATGTATAAAACCCAGCCGGAGCTCAGGGCCGAGATGGTCCTCCTTGCTGAAAGGCAAGAGGCCAATGGACATCACGAAGGAGAACGTTTCCTGCTGCTGGTCCCACGGAACCATTTTGTGATCTGCCACGCTTTCGGGGTCCAGCGGGACCAACTGGAACACCTCGCTTTTCAGCAAAGCTGGTTGATTGATGATATTCGGCCCGAACCCCATGGAAATGGAATGGACGGTCTGGGCCTGCATGGCGGTGAACGCAGAAGCGCAGACCAGAAATGCGGGCAAATGGATCTTCATGCAGTGGCGATGTGGACCGAACGGGGGACGTCCTACAGATCAGACTTATTGGGCAAGTTGCATGCGCTTCCGGACCAGTAGCTCCGCGATCTGTACGGCATTGGTGGCAGCTCCTTTGCGGAGATTGTCGGCCACCACCCACATGTTCAGCGTGTTTGCCTGGCTCTCATCCCGGCGCAGGCGCCCCACGAATACCGCGTCCTTGCCGTGGGCGTGCAGGGGCATGGGATAGGCATCCATCTCCGGGGAATCCACCACTTCCACCCCGGGTGCTTCACGCAGTAAAGTGCGCACTTCCGCCATGGTGAAATCGTTGGCGAACTGCACGTTCACCGCCTCGCTATGGCCACCGGTCACCGGCACGCGAACGGCCGTGGCGGTCACTTGGATGGCCGGGTCGAGGATCTTCTTGGTCTCCCAGGTCAGTTTCATTTCCTCTTTGGTGTAGCCATTGTCGAGGAACTCATCGCAGCGTGCCAACACATTACCGTCGATCCGGTAGGGATACACGCGCTCACCTTCGCGCCCTTGGCGTTCATCCTCCAGCTGCTGCACGGCTTTCTGGCCAGTACCGGTAACGCTCTGATAGGTGCTCACCACCACGCGTTGCACCGTATAGCGGGCGTGAAGCGGGGCGAGGGCCATCACCAATTGAATGGTGCTGCAGTTGGGGTTGGCAATGATGCCGCCCTTGGAGAAGTCCGCTGTATCCAGCAGATGGCCGTTGATCTCCGGTACGATGAGCAATTTGCTTTCGTCCATCCGCCAGGCGCTGCTATTGTCGATCACAATGGTGCCCGCATCCGCGAATTTCGGTGCCCATTCCAAGGAAGTGCCGCCACCTGCCGAGAACAACGCCAGTTCCGGCCGTGCGTTCAACGCATCCTCCATGCTGATCACCGGGGTCTCCTTCTCCTTGTAGTGCACCAATTTGCCGAGGCTTCTCACCGAAGCCACAGGTAGAACCACCTCGATCGAATCTCCCAAACGCTCCTCCAATACCTTCAGGATCATCTCGCCCACCATGCCCGTGGCACCTACTATCGCAACCTTCATTTCCCCAATTTCTTTGTCAGCCTTACAAAACTACTACCTTTCCTTCCTTGACCCGCCCCATGCCATACCTAGTTCGACTTCTGCATTTCCTGATCGCCGCCTTGTTGATCACCTCAGTAGGATACGCTCAGTTCACGGATGATTTCAGCGATGGTGACTTCACCGCCAACCCGGAATGGAGTGGCGATGATGCGCTCTTTACCGTGGATGCCGGGCAGTTGCGCTCCAATACCGGTTCGCTTACCACCGCCACTACGTACTACCTGAGCACACCTTCCACCTTGGCCGCGAATGCACAATGGGAGTTCTTCTTGAACTTGAAATTCGCCACTTCCGGCGCGAACTATGTGGATATCTATCTGATGAGTGATGTGCAAAGTTTGTCCACCCCCGCCAACGGATATTTTGTGCGTATCGGGGAGACCGCCGACCATGTAACGCTTAGTAAGATGAGCGGCGGAGGTGCGAGCCTCCTGATCGCCAGTCCTGACGGTATTGTCAACAGTAGTTCAGACAACCCCTTCCACATCAAGGTAACGCGCAACGCTTCCGACCTGTGGACGCTTCAATACATCGACGGTAATACAGGCAGCTATCTCACTGCAGGTACGGCCACCGACGGCAGCATCACCAGTTCCGCCTTCTTCGGTGTTCGGATCACCCAAAGCACGGCAGCGTCGGTGGTGAACAACCATTTCTTCGATGACTTTTATGTGGGCCCCATCATTCAGGACACTGCTCCTCCGATCATCGTTTCCGCAACCGTGACGGACGACCAACACGTGGATCTGCTCTTCAATGAGCCCGTGGAACAGACTTCCGCTGAGGCGTTGAGCAACTACGCGCTTGGTCCGTCCAACGGCATAGCTTCTGCTGCCTTGAATGGGACGAACCCCTCACTGGTACACCTCACACTGGCCTCGCCCATGGCGAATGGTACCACATACACGATCACCGTGAACGGAGTGCAGGACCTCTCCGGCAACGTCCTTGTGAATGGCACCCAGGACTTCACCTATGCGGTGATCGGCACAGCCCAGCCCGGCGATGTGATCATGAACGAATTGATGGCGGATCCCACCCCGGTAGTAGGTCTTCCTGATGCCGAGTTCGTGGAACTCTTCAACACCACCACGGATCAGACCTTCGACCTCACAGGCTGGAAGATCTTTGCGGGTACCTCCAATGGGACCTTGCCTTCCATCCAGTTGCCACCCGGTGGTTATTTGATCCTTTCAGGAACCAGCAATGCACCGCTTTTCTCAGGCTTCGGCACTTCGATCGGAGTGCCCTCCTTTCCGGCATTGGTGAACGGCGGTGATGCCATGGTGCTGCAGAATGCCAGCGGAACCATCATTGACGCGGTCACCTACGATATCTCATGGTATAACGATGCTGCAAAGAGCAGCGGAGGTTGGACGCTGGAACGGATGGACCCGTTCACACCCTGTTCCAGTGTGAACAATTGGACCGCCTCCATTGCATCCATTGGTGGCACGCCCGGAGCACAGAACAGTGTGTTTGCCATCCTTGACGACACTACGCCACCTACGATAGCACAAGTGTTCGTGGTGGACAGCGTTACCGTGGATGTACTCTTCAGCGAGATCATGGACCAAGGCACGTTGCTTTCCGGAGACTACAGCATCGAGCCGGCGAGCGGCATTACCAACGTGTCGGTGATTGCACCTGACAGGGTGCGTATCACGCTGGCCACGGAACTGGTAGCAGGTGAGTTGCAAACCATCACCATCACCGATGTTCGGGACTGCCCGGGTAACCTGATCGCTGGGGGAAACACGGCGACTTTCGCATTACCGGAGATCATCGAAGCAGGTGATGTCGTGATCAATGAAGTGCTGTACGACCCACGCGGCAGCGGTAGCGATTTCGTGGAATTGTATAACCGCTCGCAGAAGGTGGTGAGTATTGCGGGGCTGAAATTGGCCAATGGTACCGGCAGTTCGGTCCTGATCACATCAGAGGCTTATCTGTTGTTGCCCGGCCAGTATGTTGCCGTTGCTTCCAATACGGTTGACGTACTTGCCAACTACCCGTTGGGCCGAGCCGACCGCATGCTGCAAGCGTCCCTGCCCAGCTACGTAAATGGTAGTGGCACGGTGGTTTTCCAAGCCGCGAACGGTGATACGTTGGACCTCTTCAATTACAGTGATGATCTACAGTTCGCCCTGCTGAAAAGCGTGGACGGTGTGAGCCTCGAACGGGTGGACCCGGACCGGCCGACCAGCGATAACAGCAACTGGCATAGTGCTGCAGCTGCAGTGAACTTTGCAACACCCGGTTACCAGAACTCCCAGTACGCACCTGCACCCGAGGCCAAGGGCACGATCACGATCGATCCGGCCATCTTCTCCCCGGATAACGATGGACATCAGGACCTGCTCACCATCACCTATGAATTTGATGAGCCCGGCTTTGTGGGCACTATCAAGGTGTTCGATCTTGCGGGCCGGGATATTCGGACGCTGATGAACAATGAACTGCTCGGTACCAGCGGTTCACTTTCCTGGGATGGCCTGATGGACGGCAACGAACTCGCACGGATCGGCCCCTACGTGATCTATATGGAAGCGTACGACCTGGCCGGGAACGTGGAGAAGTTCCGGAAGTCCGTGGTGCTGGCGCACCGGCTGTGAGTTTTTACCGGTACGGACGCAACGTTATGAAAGGATGGACCGCCAAGACGCTAAGGGCGCAAAGCAAAGGCGGCAGCTATTCCGAAGGTTGAAAGCGAGAAGTGCTGAATCGTATGCTGAGATCCGGAATTCCTTTTGGCGTGCTTTGCGCCTTGGCGGTTAAACCCTGCACCGCATCTCCCGTTGGATCTTCAGTGTCGGACCTGCCAAGTCCGGGAATGCACCGAACCACTTCTTCGCGTCGAACAACTTTTGTAGTGGCACCTTTTCTCCCTCCTTCTTTCGAGTGCTCGCTTTCTTAACGGATGCGTGTTTCGCTGCGCGCTTGGGCGAAATGCGCACGCGAGCCTTTATTGCGTTCTCAGGCTTGTTCTTCTTGGCCATTGTGATACGAAGACAATGACTCCACAGCCATCTCTTCCCCATCTGCATAAGCGAGATGATTCAATTCGGCTGAATAGATCTTAAAGCGGAGATGATGATCTCCTCACCTCGAGCTCTGCCTCCTGCGGCTAAACCCTAACCCGCATACGATCGCTCCACGCGTGGGAACGGCTCCTTCTCGAAGTGCTTCGGGTCCTTCACCTTGGTAGGGTGCGTGGCGTGGTACTCGAACTCGTCACGGAAGTGGCGGATCGCAGCGGCCACAGGCCATGCGGCGGCATCACCGAAGGGGCAGATGGTGTTACCCTCGATGCGGCGCTGCACGTCCCACAGTAGATCGATATCGTCCGTGCGGGCCAAGCCGTGCTCCAAGCGGTAAAGGATCTTTTCCATCCAGCCGGTGCCTTCGCGGCAGGGGCTGCACTGACCGCAGCTTTCGTGGTGGTAGAACCGGCTGTGGTTCCAGGTGCTGCGCACGATGCAGGCCGTGTCGTTGAAGACATAGAAGCCGCCGGAACCGAGCATGCTGCCGGTCTGGAAGCCACCATCACTGAGGCTTTCATAGGTCATCAGGCGCGTCTCGAACTTGGCCGTGCGGAAGAGCAATTCCGCAGGAAGGATAGGTACCGAGGAACCGCCGGGGATGCAGGCCTTCAAAGGCCGCCCGCCGCTAACGCCGCCGCAGTATTCATCACTCATCAGGAACTCCTCCACGGGTATGCCCAGTTCGATCTCGTACACACCGGGCTTGTTCACGTGGCCGCCCGCGCTGATCAGCTTGGTGCCGGTGCTCCGGCCAATGCCGATCTTGGCATATTCCTCTCCGCCGTCATTCACGATCGGAACTACAGCGCAGATCGTTTCCACGTTGTT
Source organism: Flavobacteriales bacterium (assembly GCA_019638085.1). Classification (GTDB taxonomy): domain Bacteria; phylum Bacteroidota; class Bacteroidia; order Flavobacteriales_F; family PHOS-HE28; genus PHOS-HE28. Next base: position 225,682 of record JAHBUL010000001.1, read on the forward strand.
CACCACGGTGGGCCTACCCCACAGTCCCTTCACAGCAGGGAAGGGTGGTTTGATCCGCGGATTGCCACGTTTTCCTTCCAAGCTTTCCAGCAGCGCCGTCTCCTCTCCACAGATGTACGCGCCGGCACCCACATGCACGAAAACGTCGAGGTCGAAACCGCTGCCTTGGATGTTCTTGCCCAACCAGCCCGCGGCATGGGCCTCAGCAATGGCCTGCTCCAGTATGCGGGCGATGTAGAAATACTCGCCACGGATGTAGATGTAGGAGGTGTTCGCCCCCATGGCGAAACAGCTCGAGATGATCCCCTCGATCAACAAATGCGGGATCTTCTCCATGAGATACCGGTCCTTGAAGGTGCCGGGCTCGCTCTCGTCCGCGTTCACCACCAAGTAGCGGGGCACACCTTCGGGCTTGGCCAGGAAGCTCCACTTCATACCGGCCGGGAAGCCAGCACCTCCCCGTCCGCGCAGGCCGCTTTTCTTTACCTCTTCAAGCACCTCGTCGGGTGTCATTGTCTTCAGGGACTTCTCCACACTGCGGTAGCCGCCGTTCGCACGGTAGCCTTCCAGCCCCCGGATCTCGGGCTTGTCGATATGTTCAAGTAGAAGTTTGCGGGACATCAGGAGATAGGGTTTTTCACCACAGCGGCACAGCGTACACGGAGGGGTTTTACCGCAAAGCGCGCAAATGAAGAAGGATGTAAAGACATGCCATTCGTATGAAGCCAAGGAGCACTCACGCCGTTCATTGCAGGCTGACGTCCGATACGTATCGGACCGACAACTGACAACTGCCAACTATTCATTGATCGGTGTAGTTGCTCCGCTCTGGCACGGTACGGAATTTCTCGATCAGCTCATCCACCTTTTCAATGGTGAGGTGCTCGTGATAATTGGCACCACACTGTAGCATGGGCGCACCACCGCAGCTGCCGAGGCATTCCACCGTGCGCAAGGTGAACTGGCCATCCGCCGTGGTCTGGCCGGCCTTGATGCCCAAGCGCTTCTCTACGTGGGCCACGATATCGTCGCTTCCACGCAGCATGCAGGGTACGGTGCGGCAGACATCCAGTACATGCTTGCCTACGGGATGCAGGTGGAACATGCTATAGAAGGTGACCACCTCGTACACTTCGATGTACTGGATCTTCAGCAGCTCCGCAACTGCATTCAGGGCCGCTACGCTCAGCCAGCCGTCATTATCGGTTTGTACCACATGCAAAATGGGGATCAACGCACTCTTGCTGAATTCCGCAGGATAGCGCTCCATGATCATGCGGCATTCGGCGAGGGCTTTTTCGCTGAGCACAAAGGGTGTGACGCCTTCCGTGGTGGTTACTGGTTTCGTGGGATCTTGCATCAGGCGTCGAGTTCACCGGCGATCACGTTCATGCTGCTCATGGTCAGGATGGCATCGCTGAGCATGCCTCCTTTGATGATCTCCGGGAAGGATTGATAGTAAATGAAACACGGCCTGCGGAAGTGGACACGGAACGGTGTTCGGCCACCATCGCTGACGATGTAGAAACCGAGTTCGCCGTTACCGCCTTCCACGCAGTGGTAGATCTCACCTACAGGCACTTCCGTTTCGCCCATCACGATCTTGAAGTGATAGATCAGCGCCTCCATGTCATTGTATACCTCCTGTTTCGGCGGCAGCACCCAATCGGGCACGTCGCCATGGAAGGTGGTCTTGTCGCTGATCTTGTCCAGCTTATCCAAGGCTTGGCGAATGATGGAGAGGCTCTGGCGCATCTCCGCTTGCCGCACTGTGAAGCGGTCATACACATCACCGCTACGGCCGATCGGGATATCAAAATCAAAATCCTCGTAGCTGCTGTACGGGTCGGCTACGCGCACGTCGTAGTCCACACCGGCGGCCCGAAGGTTGGGCCCGGTGAAGCCATAGGCCAAAGCGCGTTCAGCGGAAATGGGACCGCAGTTGATGCTGCGGTCCATGAACACACGATTGCGCACCAGCAGGTTGTCGAACTCCACCAAGGCTGCGGGCAGGTCCTTGATGATGGCGCGGATGCGCTCCCAGGCCAGATCGCTGAAGTTGCGCTCGAAACCCCCGATGCGCCCCATGTTCGTAGTGAGGCGCGCACCACAGATCTCCTCATACACCTCGTACACGCGTTCGCGGAACTGGTAGTAGTAGAGGAACGGGGTGGTGGCACCGGCATCTTGGCTGATGATGGTGTTGCAAATGATGTGGTCAGTGATCCTGGATAGCTCCATGATGATCACACGCATGTATTCCACCCGCTTGGGCAGGTCGATGCCGAGGAGCTTCTCCACCGCCATGTGCCAACCCATGTTGTTGATGGGTGCACTGCAGTAGTTCATCCGGTCAGTGAGCGTAGTGATCTGGTAGAACGGACGCCGTTCGCAGATCTTCTCAAAGGCCCGGTGGATATAACCGATGGTCTGCTCCGTGTCGAGGATGATCTCCCCGTCCAAGGTCAGAATGTTCTGGAAGATACCGTGCGTTGCAGGGTGGGTGGGACCGAGGTTGAGCGTGGTGAGCTCGTTCAGTCCATCGCCGACCACATGGTCATCTTTCCAATGATCGGTGCGTTCCGTGGTTTCGCTCATCGTCCAAAGAAGGTATCGTTCTTGTCCTCACGGGTGGGGTCTTCCAAGGGATAATCCTTGCGCATGGGAAAGGCCGGAAAGTCCTCCATGTTCAAGATCCGTTTCATGTTCGGGTGGCCGACGAAATCGATCCCGAAGAAATCCCAGGTTTCACGTTCCATCCAATTGGCCGTGGGCCATAGATCGGTCACAGTGGGGAGCTTGGCCTCTTTCAGGGATACATGTGTCTTCACGCGGATGCGATGTCCGAGGCGCATGTTGTGCAGGAAGTATACAGCACCCAGTTCCAGGGGGAGACCGGGGAAGTGCATGCCGCACAGCGAGGTGAGGAAGGTGAAGTCCAGTTCATCCCGCAGGAACCTCAGCACATCGTGTATATGTTCCTTCGGCACCACGAAGCACATGGTGTCATACAAACGCTCATGGGTGAAGCCGTCCGCGCCGAAGCGCTCGGTGAGCTTGTCTATCGTGAGCTGGTCACGTTCGGTCTTGATGGTGAATGCTGGCACGGCTCAATCGATCTTGTACTTGGTGAGCAGGTCGTCGTATTCCTTACTATAACGGCGGCGGAGGCTTTCGTTCTGGGCGAGTTCCTGAATTTTCATGATCCCATCGATCACTTGCTCGGGGCGTGGAGGGCAACCGGGCACGTATACGTCAACAGGTATGATCCGGTCAATGCCCTGCAGTACACTGTAGCTGTCGAAGATGCCACCGCTGCTGGCGCAGGCGCCCATGCTGAGCACCCATTTGGGCTCGGCCATCTGGGTATACACCTCCCTCAATACGGGACCCATCTTCTTGGCAATGGTGCCCATTACCATCAGCAGGTCGCTCTGCCGCGGGCTGAAGCTGAGGCGCTCCATACCAAAACGGGCCAGATCGTAATGTGAACTCATCAAGGACATGAACTCGATACCACAACAACTGGTGGCAAAGGGTAGGGGCCATAGGCTGTTCTTGCGGGCAAGGCCGATCGCTTGGTCCACACTGGTGGTGAAGAACCCCGTACCCATGGTACCGGGGGGTGGCTCCACGATGGTTGGCTTATCCCGTTTTGGGGTCGGTTCCAGTTGATCTTTTTTCTCACTCATAGTTGTGTTACAAGGTAGGTGGGCGTATTGGCAATGCATGCATCGCCGATTACTCCCACTTCAGTGCGCCTTTCTTGATCACATAGAAAAAGCCTGCCATCACAAAGCTCAGGAATACCAACATTTCCATCAATCCGAACCAGCCCAAGGCTTTGAAGTTCACGGCCCAAGGATAGAGAAAGATGATCTCCACATCGAACAGGACGAAGAGGATGGCGATGAGAAAGTACTTCACCGAAAAAGGTGCGCGGGCATTGCCTGTTTGCTCGATGCCGCATTCGAAGCTCTCATCCTTGTGCTTGCCAGCCCGCTTCGGCCCGAGCCATGCAGCCGCGCCCAAGGCACCGACAACGAAGGTGGCGGCAATGATCACCTGGATGATCACCGGGAAATAGTCATGCGGTGTGCTCATTCGATATTCAAATTCCGTGCGAACCTACGGGTACGCCACCGGTGGTGCAAAGGTAACCGCGAAGGTCGTGGAAACGAAGTGGCCGGAACCTCGCTTCACGGGGGGGCCAACGTGCTTGCCCTGAGACCTGTGCTTGTGTTTTTAACGAGTCCAGGCGTAGGTCCGTCCTCGAAAGTTTCCGTGCAATTCAATCAGTGGTCCACTGTTTCCGAGGACATGATGCTGTCCACCACATAGACGGAATGGCCGCGCCAGGGCAAGGCCCCTAGGTACTCTTTGTAGTGAAGCGTGAACTGGTCGCCACTACGCGCCATCAGTTCATTCGCGATCTCCTTGTTCGCCACGGAAAATTCGAATTCGTAGGAGTTCAGGGAAGCACCCTGTGCCCGAAGGCCGGTCTGGATCAGCTTGCCTTCATAGGTCTTGAAGAGAATGCCCTTATGGACCACATAATTGAGCTGTCCGGCCTTGGCACCTTCCCCGAACACCCAGAAATAGCGGATATAACCCCCGATCAAAAGGATCAGGACCAAGACCAAGAGGACCTTCGTGTACCACTTCATGATCGTGAAAGGTATCGTGTATTGCGCCTGGTTGGTGATCTCTTCGGGGAAAAGTCAAGCGTGCGTGGTGGCTGAAAATTGCACCAAGCTCCGATCCTCGCTTCAGTCACCGATCACACGGAAGTCAATTCTCCAAGTCCCCGGCCTTCAAGGCTTCTTCAACTCGAAGTCCTCCAAGAACTTCGTGGTGTATTCACCGGCACGGAACTTTTCGTGCTGTAGCAGTTGCAGGTGAAAAGGAATACTGGTGTGTATACCCTCGATCACGTATTCGCTCAATGCGCGCTCCATCTTGGCCAGAGCTTCCTCGCGGGTCTGCGCGCTCACGATCAGTTTGCCGATCATGCTATCGTAGTTCGGCGGTATGGTGTAGCCCGCATAAACGTGTGTATCAATGCGCACACCGTGGCCACCTGGGCTGTGATAGCTCTGGATCTTCCCCGGGCTCGGGCGGAAGTCGTTGAACGGGTCCTCCGCGTTGATGCGGCACTGGATGCTATGGCGTGTTGGCTCGTAGTTGAGGCCGCTGATGGGGATGCCGGATGCGATCTTGATCTGCTCGCGCACCAGGTCGAAATCGATCACCTCCTCCGTAATGGTATGCTCCACCTGGATCCGCGTGTTCATCTCCATGAAGTAGAAGTTACGGTCCTTGTCCACAAGGAACTCCACGGTACCAACACCTTCATAGTTCACGCTGGCAGCAGCCTTGATGGCGGCCTCACCCATCTTCTTGCGAAGCGTTTTGGTCATGAAAGGACTGGGCGTCTCCTCCACGAGTTTCTGGTGTCTGCGTTGGATGCTGCAGTCACGCTCGCTCATGTGGCAGAACGTGCCATACTGGTCGCCTGCGATCTGGATCTCTATGTGGCGCGGTTCCTGGATGTACTTCTCCATGTACATGCCCGGATTTCCGAATGCAGCCCCTGCTTCTTGACTGGCTTTCTCGAAGGCCTCGTCGAATTCCTCCTCCTTCCACACCAGGCGCATCCCCTTTCCACCTCCTCCGGCAGTTGCCTTCAGGATAACCGGATAGCCGATCCGTTCGGCCTCTTGCTTGGCGGCTTCATTGTCTTCCACCAAACCTTCTCCACCCGGCACGCAGGGAACCCCGGCGGCGATCATCGTGCTTTTGGCCGTGGCCTTGTCGCCCATGGCCTCGATCTGCTCTGGCAATGCGCCGATGAACTTGATGCCATGTTCCTGGCAGATCCGGCTGAACTTGGCATTCTCGCTGAGAAAGCCGTATCCCGGATGGATGGCATCCGCGTTGGTGATCTCCGCTGCCGCGATAATGCGGCTCATGTTCAGGTAGCTGTCCTTGCTGGGCGGAGGCCCGATACAAACGGCCTCATCCGCAAAGCGCACGTGCAGGCTCTCACGATCGGCGGTGCTGTACACGGCGACCGTCTTAATGCCCATTTCGCGGGCAGTACGGATCACACGCAGGGCGATCTCGCCACGGTTCGCTATGAGGATCTTCTTGAACATTCGCTCCGATTATTTACCGCCAAGGCGCAAAGAACGCCAAGCTGATCTATTCAGGCCTTTGCGCTCTTTGCGCCTTGGCGGTTAAACGCATTTTACGACGGGTCCACCAGGAACAAGGGCTGGTCGTACTCCACGGGCTTGGCATCGTCCACCAGCACTTTCACGATCTTGCCGGATACCTCGCTCTCGATCTCGTTGAAGAGCTTCATCGCCTCGATGATGCAGATGGTCTTGCCCGGCTTGATCTCGTCACCCACGTTCACGAAGATCGGCTTGCCCGGGCCGGAGGCGCGATAGAAGGTGCCGATCATGGGCGATTTGATGGTGATGTATTTATTGTCGGCAGCAGGAGCCGTGGCAGCGGGAGCAGGAGCAGGTGCCGGAGCTGCTGCCGCAGCGGCCGGGGGCGGTAGCGGTGCGGGGGCGTATTGTGGCTGTACCATCATTTGTACTGGCGCCTCCTTTTTACTGGCAGCCTTGATGGTGATCTTGAAATCCTTCTGCTCGATCTCCACTTCGCTCACGCCGCTTTTAGCGACGAATTTGATCAGGTCCTGGATCTGGGTGATGTTCATGGGTCAATGGGATAGGTTCCGGCCACGGCGGGCCAAGGTAGAAAAGACAGCGGTTCAGGACCCGTAGGCCCATTTCAAGTAGATCGCACCCCAAGTGAAGCCACCGCCGAAAGCGGACAAAATGAGGTTATCCCCCTTCTTCAAGCGGCTCTCCCACTCCCATAGGCATAGAGGAATGGTACCGGAAGTGGTGTTTCCGTACTTCTGGATGTTCAACATCACCTTGCTTTCGTCCAACCCCATCCGATGCGCCGTTGCATCGATGATGCGCTTGTTCGCTTGGTGCGGTACCAACCAGGCCACATCATCCGAGGAAAGGTTGTTGCGCTCCATGATCTCGGCACTCACATCGGCCATGTTCGTAACGGCGAACTTGAACACGGCCTTGCCTTCCTGATGCACGAAGTGTTCTTTGGCCTCCACGGTGTGAATGCTTGCAGGGCGCATGGAACCGCCTGCCTTCTGGTGCAGGAACTGGCAACCGCTGCCATCCGAGCGGAGTATGCTGTCCATTAGCCCCAATCCTTCGGTACTCGGCTCCAACAGCACTGCACCGCCACCGTCACCGAAGATGATGCAGGTGGAACGATCCGTGTAATCGATGATGCTGGACATCTTGTCGGCGCCCACCACTACCACTTTCTTGTATTTGCCGTTCTCTACGAACTGTGCGCCGGTGACCAACCCGTACAGGAAGCCCGAACAAGCGGCGTTGAGGTCGAAGCCCCAGGCATTCTTCGCCCCTACCTTATCACAGATGACGTTCGCGGAGGCAGGGAACTGCATGTCCGCGGTCACGGTGCAGCAGATCAATAGGTCGATCTCCATCGGGTCGATACCGCGCTTTGCACAAAGCCCTTTTACGGCCTCCACGGCCATCACGCTCATGCCCTGATCCTTCCCCTTCAGAATTCGTCGCTCCTTGATGCCGGTACGCTCCGTGATCCATGCATCATTGGTGTCCACCATCGTTTCAAGGATGGCATTGGTCAGGACAAAATCGGGAACGTGCCCGTGTACGGCGGTAATGGCGGCTGTGATCTTCATGGATTGAAATGCCCTTCAATGCGGCTTGGAAGGCGCAAGATGGTCACTGGAACGCTTCGTGGATCCGCTCATGCAATTTGCTTTCCACCACTTTGCGGGTGAAGAGCAACATGTTCTTCACGGTGTGCTCATTGCTGATGCCGTGGCCGATGATCACGTTCCCATCCACACCCAATACTGGTGTGCCTCCATAATTCTGGTAATCAAAACGCTCCAGGAAAGGGTCATTGGCCCCGCGTTTCTTCACGAGGTCGTGGAAACCCTCCAAGGCCTTCAGCACCACATTACCGGTAAAGCCATCGCAAACCACCACATCGGCCTTGTCATGGAAGAGGTCGCGCCCTTCCACGTTGCCGATGAAGTTGAAACGATCGGTCCCCTTCATTAAGGCATGGGCGGCCAAGGTGAGCGCATTTCCCTTCTTCTCTTCCTCTCCGATGCTCAAAAGGCCCACTTTGGGCGTAGGGATGCGGTATACATGCTTGGCGAAGAGCGATCCGAGCAGACCGAACTGGAAGAGCACCTCGGGCTTGCAATCCGCATTGGCACCCACATCCACCATCAGTCCGAAACTCCCGTCGGCCTTTGGTAATATGCTTGTGATACAAGGGCGGAGCACCCCCGGCATGGGTTTCATTACCATGACGCTCCCCACCAACATGGCCCCGGTGTTACCGGTGCTGGCAAAAGCATCCAGTTCACCCTGCTTCAAGAGTTTGAAACCCAGCGCGATGCTGCTTTCAGGTTTGGCGGCCAACGACTTGGCGGCATTGTCGTTCATGCCGATATCGTCCCGGCTGCCCACAATGTCGAACAGGGCGGGGTCTCCTCCTTCCTGTTCCAACGCATCGTGGATGGCCTGTTCGTTACCGATCAGCACAATGCGCACTCCCTCCGGCAGCTCTTTTACAGCCAACAGGGAAGCACGGACGGGCACCAACGGACCGTGGTCGCTGCCCATGATGTCCACTCCTATCCTCATACGAGGTTGCGGGGACGTCAAAGTAAAGTTTACTCTTCGGTTGACTTGGTGGTCACCACCTTACCACGGTACATCAGGTCATCACCCACTTTATAGGCGCGGTGACGGAGATGTATCTCGCCCGTGGTACTGCACGTGCTCAGCGTGGCCAAGGCAGCACCTTGGTGCGTGCGGCGCTTGGCCGTGCGGGTCTTCGAGTGACGACGTTTTGGATTTGGCATGGTCTAGGGAAATAGAAGCGCGTTAGGCGCTCTTGTGCTTAAGTTCGTTCAATACCGCCCAGCGTGGGTCGGGTTCATGGTTTACCTGTATGATCTCCAACGCATCGGCCACTTCCGGGTCACAGTCCTCGGGAAGATGTACATGGCGGATGGGTAAGTGCAGACTGATGCACTCGAAGATGTAATGTGTAAGGTTGATCTCCTGGGCATTTGGGTCAATGCTCACCAGTTCATCCTCATCGGTCTCATTCTCCTCGGTCAGTTTGAAGATCTGGCGCTGGTCCCCCTCTACGGGCTGATGCATCGGAGCATTGCAGTGGTCGCACAGCATCTCGATATAGCCGTCCACATGGATCAATGTGACCAGCAGGTACATACTTTTCTCCAAGGTGACCTTCACGGATACTTTTCCATCCAGGTACTCCTCAACGCCGCTGGCACGGAAAAAATCCGCGCCCAGCATGAAATCGTAGGCGTGCGAGCCGTCCTTCAGGCCACTGAAGGCGATGGTATGTTCAGATAGAGCTTCCATTTGGAAGGTGCCTTTTCGGGAAAGGACCGGCAAATGTAAGGAGATCGGGGATCCGCTCGGCAAAGTCTTGTGGATATTCCCTTAGGACACGCGTGAATAGAGTGGCCGTACACCGAAGAGGCAGCCTATATTTGCACATCGGGGAGAACAGGACAAGACCCCTCCGGAAGAATCCGAAGGGGTCCTATGCCTTGTTCGTTCTCATGCATATCGGAAGATCCAAAGGCCACACCACTCTCCAAAGTATGTTTCCAGTGTATCTTTCCAGCACAATGAACGACGTTCACGAATTCGCGGCGTGTTCACAGATTCTCCAAGTATTCGGGCCACTCTCCAATGAACCACAACTACTCTCTGCATCACGATCGCAGTTCGAGCGAACGAACTTCCTTGCGGAAATCGGGTGCAACCTATAACGAGGCGGAACGATGGCCTGTAGTATTTTAACCACACGGCTTTTTCGGACCAGCAAAATTGCACTTGAATGGGATCTACTTTTTTGATCGCAGATGATCATGTGATCGTACGTCGCGGCCTAAGGAACCTGCTGCACGACCGGTTCCAAGCCTCGGATATCCAGGAGGCAGCCACCTGCCAGGAACTCCTTGAAAAATTGGCGAACATCACGCCGCAACCTCAGCTACTGGTGCTCGACCTGCAAATGACCGATGGCAGTGCCTTGGATCATTTGGAACGGATCTGTACAGATCATCCGGGCATGCGTGTTCTGGTCTATTCCATGCGCTCCGAGCAGGTCTATGCCCAACGGGTGATCGCGTTGGGTGCGGCGGGTTTCATCAGCAAGGAGAGCGAGGAAGAGGAAGTGGTCCGTGCAATTCGCTTGATCATGCAGGGAAAGGGGTACCGGAGCTCAGCTGTGGAGGAACACCTGCAAGGTCTGAAAGGGTCGGAAGCGGTTTCCCTGGATCCGTTCGGTGTACTGTCCCATCGTGAGATCGGAGTGATGGAGGATCTGTTGGAAGGTTTGGGTACAAAGGCTATCGCCGTGCGTTTAGGGGTACAGCCATCCACGGTCGCAACCTATAAATCCAGGCTTTTTGAAAAACTGGGTGTTACCAACGTGCTGGACCTCCAACGCCTTGTTGCCGCTCATCGCCACGATGTTTGATATATGAGGGAGGGGGGCTGCACCATACAAAGGATACGATCCATAAGCCTGCTGGTCTTATGGCTGTCAGCCATTGGTGTTATAGCTCAATCGCAAGGGGAGTGGACGCGTAAGCAATTCACTTCGGAGAATGGGCTTCTGCAGAACCGTGTCCACGCCATGGACGTGGATGAGCATGGCGACCTATTGATAGGTACCGAAGGTGGATTGGTTCGTTTCGATGGAGAGGTCTTTCGTCAGGTGGGCATCATGGAGGCCGGAGGAATGCAGCCTTCGCGGGTATTGGACATCATCTCATTGCCAGATAATTCTTTCGTAGTGCGCGATGCCAGCTGTCGTCAATATTTAGTGAAGGGCAGTATGATCCATCCCCTGAATCCGGAAGTGCCTGCGCGAAGACCGGCCGCCCGGTTTTCAGGCTCTGGGATCTCCCGGCATGTGGTCATGGTTGCCATGGATCCGGATTCCCTGCTTCCGGGGAAATCCGATTGGCCTTATGGGGTGCGGATGACCGCATTAAGTGCAAAGGAGTGGTGCTTGCGGTTGGATTCTGAAGTATTGGTCTATCAGGATACGGCCTTGGTCCGGCGCATTCCCATACCTCTTGGACGATGGTCCCATTTATTCCGACTGAAAGGCGGCCTCTATTCGTTGGACTCCATGGGAGGAGGATATCTCGTGGATACGAAGCATGGCAAATATACCCCGGTAAGGATGGTGGGGTTTCCTCAAGTACCGCATGATGGCAAGATCGCTTGGTCCCTTCGTTGGGAGGCCAGCCAGGATAAAGTAGGGATCGTTGCCGAGAATGAATTCTATGATGTGAGGGCAACCGCCAATGGAGACAGCCTCATAGCAACCCTTCTGCACTTGGAGCTTCCGGAGGATTGTAAGATCGGCGCGGTAGCCTGGCTGGCTGGCGGTACGGTGATCGCCATCGGAACGGATACTAAAGGGCTGTTCATCTATCGCAAGAATTCGATGCGTACGCTCACCTGCGATGCTGGCCCCAACGGAGTGAACAATATGTATACAGCCCAAGCGACCTACGGGCGTAGTGGCGTTGTTACCTGTGTACAAGGGACCGTGCGGGAGTTCAGCGCTGCGGGTTGCGATGAACAATCCATGCCGCTACCGCCCTTCGATGATGTGAGCATCATACTCGATCAACAGCAGCGGTATTGGTATGGAAGAGACGATTCATTATTCCTCTTCGACGATGCCACCGGGACCGAACGTCTGGTGCGGAAGGGCATCCGTCCACAATGCTTTTTGGAACACGAGGGGGCCATGTGGGTAGGTGCTGTGGATGGGATCTATCGGATCGCCAAGGATAGCATCACACTGATCGCTCCAGTGGACGAAGCGGACCTGGGTTCGAGGCCAAGGGCCCTTTCCTTTCCACCTGGTGAACGACTTTGGATGGCAACCTGTTCCGGTGTTTATAGGCTCGGCCCCCGAGGAGGCTGGAATGTCGTTCCTGGATTGGAAGGTGTATGCGCACGCACGTTGGCCTTGGTGGATAACAAGGTATTCATCGGGACTTATGGGAGCGGAGCCTTCATCTTCAATATGGGGAAGCTGCATCCTCTCCCCCAAGACCCCCAGCACTTTCTCAGCCACGTGCATGCCTTCATGCCGGATGATGTGGGCTACCTCTGGATGAGCACCAACCAAGGATTGTTCAGGGTCCGGCGGTCGGACCTCGATATCTGGCTACAGGATAATAGTGCCGGTATCTATATGGCCTATTACGGCAAACAAGCCGGTATCCTGAACCCTGAGTTCAACGGTGGTTGTGACCCCTCGTACGTGCGTACTGCGGACGGATGGGCATCATTCCCCACGATGGATGGGCTGGTCTGGTTCAGGCCTGAGGAAGTGCCGGATGCATATCCGAAAGAAGCACTCCAATTGGAAGAGGTGATCGTTGATGGTATTTCGCGAACCTTGGGAAAGGAGATCGACATTGATTGGCAAGCCAAGGATGTTGTGATCAGGTTCTCCTTGGCGTACTGGGGTGATCCAGAGAACGCAAAACTGGAGTACGCCATTGGCGCGCCCGGAAAGGAGCATTGGATACCCATGACCGGAGGCCAACGCGAGCTTCATCTCGGATCGTTGCCCTCTGGTGATATGGCGTTGAGCATTCGCAAGGTGGGAGCGAAGGCCCATGGTGATGATCAGCGGCTAACCGTGAAGTTCAGTGTACCGGTACCCTTCTACCGCTCCATTTGGTTCATTGGCCTATGCATAGCTGGCGGTGTGCTCATCTTCCTGCTCTTACTTAACCTGAACGCAGCCCGGCTGCGAAGGAAGAACTTGGCATTGGAGAAGAAGGTGCGCTACCGTACTGCGGAATTGGTGCAGGCCAATAACGTACTGCGGCATAGCCTGGAAGTGAAGGAAATGCTCGTATCCATCATTTCGCACGATATCGTAACCCCATTGCGTTTCATTGCCAGGGTAGCCAACGGCTCCGTAAAGAAATTGGAACCCACGATAAGTGATGACCTGAGCGGTACATTGAAGGATCTGGCGCGTGCCAGCGGAAAGTTGCATGCCAATGCACAGGACCTGCTACACTGGATCAAGCGTCAGGATGGACGTATTGAGATACGCTTGAAGAACGTGGAAGTGTACAAAGTGGTGGAGGAGGTGTTGGCCATGGAAGATGAACGTGCACGGGAACGTGGCGTCACATTGGTGAATAATGTTCCTGAAGGCGATAGGCTTCGCTTGGATAGTGATGTTCTCACTATCGTTCTCAAGAACCTGATCGGCAACGCGGTCACGCACGCGGCAGAAGGGCGGGTCACCATTTTGGGAACGAGTTCCGACACCCAATATGTACTTACCATCCAGGATACAGGTGTGGGCATGGGTGCTGCAGCCCTTGCTCATGCCCGCCGTGTGCAGAATAAGGGAGCATTGGGTGCCATGAACCATGAAGGGGAAAGGGATGTGCAGGGCTTGGGCCTTCTGATAGTGGCAGACCTGTTGGACTTGATGGGAGGAGGATTCACCGTGGAAAGTGAACTAGGCATCGGTACGACCATTTCACTTACCCTGCCCAACGTCCGTCAAACGGGTGGCATTGACCAACTTGCCAAGATGCGTCAACATGAATGAGACTGCACGCTCCTATGCTCCCATCGGAGCAGGAACCACACATGTCGGCGCGGAACGCTTCATCAGAGGGGACGCTTCCAAAAAGCTCGTGGAACAGGGACAACTTCTGCAGTTGGACCAACGTCCTTAGACCGCGTAGTCAAAATACTACAAAAAGGATCATTTGGATCGCAATGTCTATCTTGCACCTCTCTCCAAGTAGTTCTCCAGTGCCACTCTCCAAACCTCTGCATCGTTGCTGAACCACTCTCCTTTCATGATCTTGCGTGTTCTCCTCCTCTTGGCCTTCCTGTATCCGTTTGCGTTGTCAGCCCAAGAGATCTGTAATAACGGGATCGATGATGATGGAGACGGGCTGATCGACCTGAATGATCCGGACTGCCCTTGCAGCACGCTGATCACTCCGGACAACATTGCGAGCTACATCCGAAATCCTTCTTTCGAGGAGCGGGGTTGCTGCCCTTTCGGCTTTGTTTCCATTGTATCCCCTCCGTGGCTCGATTGTGCAAACGGATGGCACCAGGCCACGAGTGCTACGTCCGATTATTTTCATGAGTGTGGGTATTCCCCGGTCGGCTTTAACCTGCCTCCCCCTGACGGGGAAGGAGCGGTCGGATTCTTTGCAATGCCGGGATACTTCGAATATGTAGGTACCTGCCTCACGTATCCCTTGCCCTCGAATCCCTTGATGGCCGGGGTTACCTATACACTTTCATTGTGGATATCCACAGCCATTGTGAATGATATGCATACGCAAACGCTTGCTCAAGGATCGTACACGGCTCCCTTTACCGAGCAACTTCCTTTGGCGCTCTTCGGCTACGCGAATGCCTGTGTGCCATTCCCGATAGGAACCATGGATTGTATCGGACTCCTGCCGGGGTGGAGTGAATTGGGCCGGGTGGATGTACAACCCGCATGGGACTGGACACGCGTCTCCATCACGTTTACCCCTGCACAGGATATCCATTCCATCATGATCGGTGGTGCTTGTGACACACCTGCTTCTTTTGGTGGTGCGTGGATCACGGATCCCCAAGGGGAAACCTATCCGGGAACGCCCTATTTCCTGGTGGACGACCTGATGCTCACCATCGCAGCGGATCAAGTTCTATTGCCTGTGGCGACTTCAGGTGGCTTGTGTTCCGAAACTGCATTGGCCGTTGCAGATCCACCAGCTGGGGCCAGCGCCTATCAGTGGTATTTGGATGGGGTTGCACTTCCCGGGCAGACCGGCCTGAATTTGGACATTTCAGGACAGGGACTGGAGGCGGGGCTTTATACCATGGCCAGTGTTTTCGAAGGGCAATGCTTGATGGGTAGCTCCTATATGCCTCCGGCAGTATCCCCAACACCGCTTCTTGCGCTGGTTCCAACTTCCGGATGCGCACCACTGGAAGTGATGTTCGCGGATACTACGGGATCAGCCACCACGACCGTGTTGTGGGACCTGGGCGATGGTACTACCTCCGCAGATAGCAGCCTCGTTCACACCTACAATTCGCCGGGCACCTATGATGTGTCCCTGCAGGTCCGGAATATGGATGGTTGTGTTGGGGACACGTTGTTGGCCAACGCGATCACCGTGTTTCCTGCAGTGAACGGCCAAATAACCGCCACGCCGAATCCGGTGAATGCTGAACAACCGAACGTGCAACTCAACGGCACTGCCACAGGCAACATCCTGTCCTGGTGGTGGGACCTGGGTGATGCCGTACCTGCTACCTCTGATCAACAATCCGTGCCGGCCACATTCCCATCCGTGCCGGGGGATTACCCGGTGATGTTGGTGATCGCCAATGCGGAAGGTTGCTTGGATACCGTCTTTTCCATGGTCACGGTGATCGACCCCGGCGTCATCCAAATGCCCAATGTGTTCAGCCCCAATAATGATGGGCACAACGACCATTTCATTCCCATTGGATACAAAGGAGCGCCGGGCCTTCTGGAGATCTACAACCGTTGGGGACAGATGATCTTCAGCACAAGCTCCCTCGCCCAAGGATGGAGTGGTCGCGACGCACCCGACGGTACCTATTTCTACATAGTGACCCCTGATGAACCTGGTGCCGAAAAGCTTTCCGGCCATGTAACCCTGGTGCGATAAGTATGACCTTACGTTGGATACATACCTTCTTCTTGCTGGCTTGGGGCGTTGTCGCCATGGCCCAAACGGAGATATGCGACAACGGCATCGATGATGATGGTGACGGGTTGATCGACCTGAACGATCCGGATTGCCCGTGCTCTACTGCGGTCATTGGGGACAACGTGGCCAGCTACATACGTAATCATTCCTTCGAGGATCGTCTGTGTTGCCCGTATGGCTTTGTATCAGCGTTCTCCCCACCATGGTTGGACTGTGCTGCCGGATGGCACCAAGCCACTTCGGCGACATCGGATTATTTCCATGAATGTGGGTATTCACCAGTGGGTTTCAATCTGCCGCCACCCGATGGTGATGGGGCGGTCGGTTTTTACGCATCGTCGGCTGAGGACTACTTTGAGTATGTAGGCACCTGTCTTACTTATCCCTTGCCCGCCAATCCATTACTGGCCGGGACCACGTACACGCTTTCCTTGTGGATCTATACGGCCATTACGAACGATACGCATTCACAGCCTCTTTCCCAAGGCTCGTACGTGGCTCCTTTCACCGATCAGCTGCCCTTGGCCCTTTTCGGATACGCAAATGCCTGTGTGCCATTTCCGATCGGCACTTCTGATTGTATAGGATATACCCCGGGCTGGAGTGAACTGGGGCGGGTGGATGTACAACCCGCATGGGATTGGACGCGGGTGTCCATCACATTCACACCGACAGCGGACATCCATTCCATCATGATCGGTGGGGCCTGTGACACGCCGAGTTCGCTAAGCGGTGCGTGGATCACCAACCCGGGAGGGGAGACCTACTTCGGGCGACCTTATTTCACGGTGGACGATCTGATGCTCACCATCGCAGGAGACCAAGTGCTGCAGCCGGTGAATTCCATAGGGAGCCTCTGCGCTGAAACCGCGGCAGCGGTGGCTATTCCACCAAGCGATGCCACGGACTTGCAATGGTATGTGGATGGGGTGGCCATCCCTGGCCAAACCGGTGCGAATTTGGACATCTCCGGTCAAGGTCTAGGCGGCGGCGTTTACACATTGGCAAGTACTGTAGGCGGCGAATGCCTCATGGGCAGCACGTATATGCCACCCGCTGTTGCACCCGTGCCACGGCCATCGCTGGTACCCAATGAGGGATGCTCACCCTTGATCGTACAGTTCGCCGATACAACAGGACTTGGCACGGAGACCGTGCTCTGGGACCTGGGGGATGGAACGACCCGTTCCGACAGCAGTTTCACCTACAGCTACCTGGTTCCGGGCAGCTACGATGTAGCCCTGACCGTGCGCAACGATGCAGGCTGCACGGCTGATACGGTGATCGCCAATGCCGTGGTGGTACATCCCGGTGCAAACGGTGGCATTTCCGCAACACCAAATCCGGTATATGCCGAGAACCCGACGGTGCAATTAGCTGGTTCGGGAACAGGCAACATACTTTCCTGGTGGTGGGACCTCGGCAACGCGGAACCGGCCACATCCGACGATCAGACACTGAGCGCCACATTCCCTCCTGTACCGGGTGATTACCCCGTGATGCTTGTGGTGATCACTTCGGGCGGATGCGTGGACACGGTGCGTTCCGTGGTCACGGTGATCGATCCGGGCGTGATCGAGATGCCCAATGTGTTCAGCCCCAATAGTGATGGCCAGAACGACCGATTCATCCCCATCGGATACAAGGGTGCACCAGGCTTGTTGGAGATCTTCAACCGCTGGGGGCAGTTGATCTTCAGCACCACTTCGCTCGGCCAAGGCTGGAATGGGAGCGGAGCACCTGACGGCACCTATTTCTACGTGGTGACCCCGGATAGGCCAGGAACGGAAAAGCTCACCGGCCACATAACACTTGTGCGATGAGGGTCATGGCACTGGGGCGTTTACATCTTTGGCTGCTTACACTAAGCGGGCTGATCTGTGGTGCTTTACCACTGCAGGCCCAGCTGGTCCTCAATCAGACCCAAGCACCCACAACCTTGGTACAGAGCGTGCTGATGGGCCCGGGGGTGTTTGCCAGCAATGTGACCTTCAACGGGTCACCGGGCAACATGGTGGCACCGGTGGGGGTCGGACCCAGCGAGATCGGTCGTTTCAACGGCTCCAATACCAGCATCGGCATCAACACCGGGGTGTTTCTCACTAGCGGTGTAGCAGCTTACCACCTGCCCGGACCGAATGTCAGCTTGGAACGCACCGAAGGAGGAATCGGCGCTGCTCAAGGTATCCAGACACCTGACTTGGATTTGAGCCAGTTGACAGGTATACCGACTTGGCAATCGTCCGGGGGAAGTAATATATATAGCAAGTCCGTTCTTGAATTTGATTTTGTGCCACTGAAGGACATGATCACGGTTCGCTATGTGTTCAGTTCCGAAGAGTACGGCCGTTGGGTGTGTACTCAGTACAATGATGTCTTCGGATTCTTCATCAGTGGTCCGGGCATTCCCACGAATATCAATGGGCCGTTCACGAACAATGCGATGAACATCGCCTTGATCCCGGGATCCCTGTCACGGGTGTCGATCAATACAGTGAACAGCGGTGCGATGGATGCCAACAATGCGAACGGACCGTGGACGGACCCTTTCCGTCCTTGCTTCGATGCGGACCCCAACTGGCAGGCCAATTCCGTTTACTACCGCGACAATGGAACTCATTGGCCCTTTCCACAACCTCCTCCGGGCATGCCGGCCGCCCAGTTGGACGCACCTTTTAATGCAGACCCGTACTACATCGCGCACAACGGAATGACCGTGGTGCTCACGGCTAGTGCAGCTGTGCAATGCGGTGAAACTTATCACATCAAGTTGGGCTTGGCCGATGTCGGCGACAGCTTTTATCCATCGGCCGTTTTTCTGGAGGGCGGTAGCTTCACCAGTACGGACCGCTTCACCATGACCGTGGACCCGGGACCCACGGTGGAATACACAGCTACGGACACGGTCTTTATAGAGAACGACTGCGATAGCGTTTACCTGCGTTTCCACCGCTTGGGTGGCTTTTACTTGGATGAATGGCTGCAGTTGAGCGTGGAAGGCACGGCTACCAACGGGCTTGATGTGTTACCGGCCATCCCCGACAGTGTTCATTTCAACCAACTCGATTCCTTCGCTATTGTGCCGATCGCCGTGCCCGTGGATCTGGATGGCCTTGAAGAACTGATCGTGAACATCCTGACCTGCAACGGACTGAATGTACAGACCTTCACCTACCTGATCGACCAGCGCCCACCGATGGTAGTGGAGTTGGAGGATCAGGACCTGGAATGCCCGGCTGAAGTGACACTCACACCCACGGTAACAGGAGGTGGCGATGACCCAAGCGAATATACCTACCTCTGGAGCACAGGCGAGACCACCCCGAGCATTACGCACATGGTGCTGGAGACCACTCAGTTCTGGGTGACCGTGGAAGATTGTTGGGCTACGGCGGTGACGGACAGTGCATGGGTCACCGTACCTGAGTACGTGCCCATGGAGATCACTTTAACTCCGGACACCGCCATCCCTTGCTTGGGCCATGCCGACCTGGTGGGAAGTGCGCAATTCGGGTCCGGCGGCTATACTTATACATGGACCTTGAACGGGCAGGTGCAAGGAACGGACAGCATCCTGAACGTGCCTGCCGCACAGCCTTCTGTGTACTATGTTTTCACGGTGACCGATCTCTGCGGAGTGGAGGCCAGTGATTCCGTGCTGGTATCGTGGGCACCGGCACCACCCTTGGTGCTCATCGCTCCACCGGATACTGCCATTGCCTGCCTCGGTCACGCTGACCTCGTGGCATCGGTTACCGGTGGTGGAGGCACCATCCAATACACTTGGACGAACAATGGTGTGGTGATGGGTACCGACTCCATCCTCAATGTGCCTGCCGCGGTCAATGAGGTGTACACGGTAGAGGTGAGCGACGAATGCGGGCAGACCGAGCAGGCGCAGATCGTGGTGACCACCGGTCCGACACCGCCGCTGCTCATCTCGGTGACAGGCGATACGGTGCTATGTGCCGGGATGCAGACCGTTCTGAACGTGGTCTCTACGTCGGGTGGGGGCGGTGCATACAGCTACTCCTGGAGCCCGGGTGGCACTGGGCCTTCCAATGGACCTTCCTTGAACGTGCGGGTGGATACTGACCAAGCTTACACGGTTACCGTTACCGATCAGTGTGGGAACCAAGCGGATACCACCGTTTGGGCCTTGGTGAGTGACTTCGATCCATTGACCATTGAAGTGCCGAATGATACCACGGTATGTCCGGGGCAGGTGGTGCCGCTGTGGGTGGTCATCAGCGGTGGAGCCGGTAACAACCAAACGGAATGGCCCGGTTTGGGCAGTGGCCCCAACGTAAGCTGGACGGCGGATCACCAAGGTCGCAACATCCTGGTGCAGGTCACCGATGCCTGCGGTTCCACGGCCACGGGCTCCATTATGGTCTCGTCCTTTCCTGCAGGTGTTTCCATCGATGCGCAAGAACTCTCCGAAGGTACATGGCGGTTCGAGGGAACTACGGAGCCTCCATCGGGTAACTCGTTGGAATGGAACTTCGGCGATGGCAGCACGGCCACAGGTGTACTCGACGTTACCCACAGCTACCAGGATTACGATGCGCATTGGGTGGTGCTGCAGATCATCACACCTGATGGCTGCATCGCGGTGGACAGTGTGCGGACCCGTCCACCTGCTGCCACCATCTATTTTCCGAACAGCTTCACGCCCAATGATGATGGTTTCAATGACACCTTCGGTGCTGAAGGCAGCTTGGTGGAAGAGTACGAGCTGCTGATCTTCGATCGTTGGGGTACGCTCATTTTCGAGAGCCACAGCATGGATCACCGCTGGGATGGGCGCGTGAAGGGAGAGGAGCCAGTGACCGGCGTGTACCCTTACCGCTACCGCGCAAAGGGACTCTCCATGCCAATGCATCAAGGATTTGGTCATATCACCTTGCTGAAATGAGCAGGATCAAAGCCCTTCTCCGCTCGATCGTTGGATTGCCAACCATTGGCTTGCTACTGACCAATGCGCCGGTACAGGCGCAGCTGATCATCAACCAGACGCAAGCACCTACCACCTTGGTCCAGAATACACTGATGGGCCCGGGGGTGTTCGCCAGCAATGTGACCTTCTGTGGGGCACCGGGCAACGTCGTGGCATCGACCGGTGTAGGTCCTAGCGAGATCGGTCGTTTCAACGGCACCAACACGAGCATCGGCATCAATAGCGGAATATTCCTCTGCACCAGTGTTGCCCAGAACCATCTGCCTGGACCCAATGACAGACTTAGTCCTACCGGCGGAGGGATCGGTGCATCCCAAGGCATACAGACCCCGGACATAGACTTGAGCCATTTGACGGCATGGCCTTCTTGGCAGAATAGTGGGGGGAGCAACATCTACAATAAGGCGATCCTGGAATTCGATTTCGTGCCCATCAAAGACATGATCTCCGTCCGCTATGTCTTCACTTCCGAGGAATACGAACGATGGGCGTGCAGCGAATACAATGATGTGTTCGGATTCCTCATCAGCGGTCCCGGCATCCCCACGAATGTCAATGGCCCGTTCACGAACAATGCGATGAACATCGCCTTGGTCCCGGGATCTCTGTCGCGGGTATCGATCAATACCGTGAACAGCGGTGCCATGGATGTCAGCAACGCGAACGGTCCATGGACCGATCCCTTCCGACCCTGCTTCGATGCGGATCCCAACTGGCAGGCCAATGCCCAGTACTATAGGTACAACGGTGGACAATGGACCTTCCCGCAAGCTGGTTGGGGCCCTCAGTTGGAAGCTCCTTACAACACGGATCCTTATTACATCCAGCACAACGGAATGACCGTGGTGCTTACCGCCAGTGCCGCTGTGCAATGCGGTGAGACTTACCACATCAAGTTAGGTGTAGCGAATGTGAATGACAGCGACTATCCGTCCGCAGTCTTCCTGGAGGGGGGGAGCTTCACCAGTACGGAGCGTTTCACCATGAGCGTGGACCCGGGACCTTCGGTGGAATACACCGCCACGGACACCATCTTTATAGAGAACAATTGCGATAGCGTTTACCTGCGCTTCCATCGCCTGGGCGGCTTCTACTTGGACGAATGGCTGCAGCTGAGCGTGGGCGGCACCGCCACCAACGGCGTGGATGTGCTGCCGGCCATCCCCGACAGTGTTCACTTCAACCAGCTGGATTCCTTTGCCATCGTGCCGATCGCTGTGCCGGTGGATCTCGATGGTCTGGAGGAACTGATCGTGAACATCCTGACTTGTAATGGACTGAATGTCCAGACCTTCACCTACCTGATCGACCAACGCCCCCCGTTGGTAGTGGAGTTGGAGGATCAGGACTTGGACTGCCCGGAGGAGGTGACCTTGACGCCGGTGGTGACCGGCGGCTCGAACGATCCAGCGTCGCTCACCTATTTGTGGAACACGGGAGAGACCACCCCGAGCATCACGCACATGGTGCTGGAAACGACCCAATTCTGGGTAACGGTGAGCGATAGTTGTTGGGCTGAATCCGTGACCGACAGTGCATGGGTCACCTTGCCTCCTTACGATCCGATGGTATTGACCCTGACGCCGGACACGGCGATCCCGTGCCTTGGTACAGCGGAGCTGGAAGTGATCGCGGAATTCGGTTCCGGAGGGTACACGTATGAGTGGACGTTGAACGGGGCTGTGCAGGGAACGGACCCCACACTGATCGTCCCGGCCGCTTTGCCTTCTGTGTATTACGTGGTGACCGTTACGGACCTCTGCGGTGTGGAGGCGATGGACTCGGTGCTGGTCTCTTGGGCCCCAGCTCCGCCGCTGGTGTTGACGGTTCCTGCTGACACGGCGATCGCTTGCCTCGGGTTTGCGAACCTGGAGGCGGAGGTGACCGGTGGTGGCGGAACGATTCAATATACCTGGACCAACAACGGTGCTGTGGTGGGCAATTCGCCGGTGATCAACGTACCTGCGGCTGTGTATGAAGTGTACACGATCGAGGTGAGCGACGAATGTGGGCAGACCGAGCAGGCGCAGATCGTGGTGACCACCGGTCCGACACCGCCACTGCTGATTTCCGTTTTGGGCGATACCGTAATGTGTGCGGGGATGCAGACCGTACTGAACGTGGTCTCCACAACGGGCGGAGGCGGTGCATACAGCTACTCCTGGAGCCCGGGTGGCACTGGGCCTTCCAATGGACCTTCCTTGAACGTGCGGGTGGATACTGACCAAGCTTACACGGTTTCAGTTACCGATCAGTGCGGGAACCAAGCGGACACCACCGTTTGGGCCTTGGTGAGTGACTTCGATCCATTGACCATTGAAGTATCGAACGATACCACTGTCTGTCCGGGAGAGGTAGTACCGCTCTGGGTGATCATCAACGGCGGGGCCGGTAACAACCAAACAGAATGGCCCGGTTTGGGCAGTGGACCCAACGTAAGCTGGACGGCGGATCACCAAGGTCGCAACATGTTGGTGCAGGTCACCGATGCCTGCGGATCTACGGCCACTGGCTCCATCATGGTCTCGTCCTTTCCGGCAGGTGTTTCCATCGATGCGCAAGAACTCTCCGAGGGTACTTGGCGGTTCGAGGGAACCACGGAACCTCCCTCGGGTAACTCGGTGGAATGGGACCTCGGTGATGGCAACACTGCCACCGGCGTGCTGAACGTTACGCACAGCTACCAGGACTACGACGCGCACTGGGTGGTGCTTCAGATCACTACGCCTGACGGTTGCATCGCCGTTGACAGTGTGCGGACCCGTCCACCTGCGGCCACTATCTATTTCCCGAACAGCTTCACGCCCAATGACGATGGGTTCAATGACACCTTCGGTGCTGAAGGCAGCATGGTGGAGGAGTACGAACTGCTGATCTTCGATCGCTGGGGCACGCTGATCTTCGAGAGCCACAGCATGGATCACCGCTGGGATGGACGCGTAAAAGGCGAGGAACCGGTGATCGGTGTCTACGCTTACCGCTATCGCGCAAAAGGACTCTCCATGCCGATGCATCTGGGACTTGGCCATATCACCTTGCTGAAATGACCAGAATGTGGATATATATAGCATCGATACGGGCAGCAGTGATCATCGCAGCGCTCTTCATTTTCAGTGGTGGCGTGCGCGCACAAGTGCCCTTCATTCAGGCACCCGCCTTCGATGCTGCTTGGGTGGAAGCCGATGACCGTGAACAGGCCGAAGCAGGGAGCTTGCCGTTGTATGGGCGCATGCTCCCGATCATGGCGGAGACCGAACGGGACGGCATATGGACCGATGAAGACAACGAACGTGTCTGGCGATTAGGGATCTCCTCGTCCGGTGCCTTGGCGCTGGAATGCTTCTTGGACCAGATCGAAGTTCCGGAAGATGCCACGCTGCGCATCCTGTTGCCCGACGGTACTGCGATGGCCAAGGCTGTTTCACTTGAATTGCCCGACCAGATCCATGAATATGCTACGGCCATGGTCGCGGGCGATTCTTGCATCCTTGAATACCGGGAACCGATCGCTACTGCCCGTCGAGGATCGTTCCGCGTGGCCCAAGTGAGCCATGCATATCGTGATGTTGACGACGTGACAGCCAGGGAGGGAAGCTGCCATGTGAACGTGGCCTGCGAGCCTGAATCCATTGGTTGGGAAGGACCGATCCGTGCTACGGTTCGGATCAGTGTGGTGACGCCACAGGGAACGGGCTGGTGTACCGGCACCTTGGTGAACAACATCCGGGAGGACTGCTCGCCATATATCCTCACGGCCTGGCATTGCGGACGCACCTCCACAACGGCCCAATTCAACCAGTACAAATTCTATTTCAACTTCCAATACGCGAACTGCAATGGTGGGGCGTACAGCACCGCGCAATACCTCACCGGTTCCCAGCTCAAGGCGTACAGCGACGATTACGATCCGCAATATGCAGGGGTGGGCGGCTCGGACTTCATGTTGCTCCGGTTGAACGTACCCGTGCCGGAAGCATTTGAGCCCTACTGGGCGGGCTGGGATGCCCGGAACATCGCCACAGTAACGGCCGATGGCGTATGCATACATCATCCTACCGGTGCCCCTAAACGCATTAGTTCCTTCACCCAAACCGTGACCACCGGACACCCGATGACCTCTTCCGGACTTCAGACCCACTACCGCGTGAAGTGGGCACCCACCCAGAACGGCTTCGGCGTTACGGAGGTGGGATCCAGTGGCTCTGGTTTATTTTCACCCAACAGCTCCTTGGGTCCTTTGCTGATCGGTACCCTTACCGGTAGCAGCTCCGGCATGACGTGCACCAATAACTCGGGCACCAGCTATTTCGGCAAAACCAGCTACCACTGGACCAATAACCCCAATACGCAAGCACAGAAGCTGAAGGCATGGCTGGATCCGGACGGGACGGGTGCCCTCATGCAAGGAGGGAGTGCAGATCCGTGCGGAACGGCATCCGCAATACCGGAATTCATCACCGGACAAACGCTCAGCCTATGCCCGAACCCGGCCAGCGAACAACTCGTCGTTCGCGCAGCGGCCGGAACAGCCATGAATTACCAAGTGTTGGATAACACGGGCAGGCTGGTTCTTGATGGTTCCATGATCGAAGGACATGCCACGATAGATCTGTCGGCATTGTCGAACGGATACTACCTGTTGAGGACCATATCCTCGGATCACATGCCTGCTTCCACGCCTTTCATCATTTCCCATTGAAACGATCCTTGACCCCTGAGCATGCGATCATTCCATGCGAAAAACTCAACCTGAACTATTGACCCCACAACTCCTCCCAACGGAAAACTCCAAACTCAATGAAAAGAAAAGTAACACATGTTCGGCGCAAAGGCAGGGACATCCTCGCTTTGGCCACGTTGGTGATGCCAGCACTGCTTTGGGCACAAGTGAGCCTGTATGAATTCAGCCAGTCGGTTGGAAACTACACCGAGATCACGGCCGCTGATGGCGGCTACGGCCTTGGGGTGCCCAGCTACTGGCCGCATGTGAACAACAATCGGGCTTGGGTGAACAACCCCTTCAATGATCCGGATGGACAGGTAACCATGAGCGGGTACTTCAACCCCGCCATCGGTCCCGGTTATCCCATCGGATTTGACTTCACCTTCAATGGCGATGTATTCGATGTGATCGGTATCTCCAACGGTGGATGGATCAGTTTCGGTAAATCCGATGATGGAAATCAGGCCGTATGGGTGTACAACTGGAACGGCACATCAAACGGCGACCCTTTCGTCCAGTTCGTGGGACCCGGGGCCGAACCAGCTCCTATCCCCACCTATCGCCGGAACCGGGTGGCCGGATTCGGCAACAGCGGCCTCCAGCAAGTGGACTGGACCTCGCTGGAACCCCCCGGGCAGTACTCCAACTTGCGCGTGGCCACCATCGGTACGGCTCCTAACCGGGTATGCGTGATCCAATGGGAAGATTACGGACTCCGCGGAGACGTGACCGTGGCCATGAACAAGATCAACTTCCAGATCCGCCTCAATGAAGCCGACAACTCGGTGGAGGTCGTCTTCGGCCCGCAGGACTGGGCCTCCTCATTAGGGCGCTACCAGCGGAGCCAATGCGGCCTCGCGGGTCGGCTGAGGGAAGACTTCAACGGGCGCATGACCGAGTATGTGGAACCTGCTTTCCTGTACGATTGGAATACGACCGTGCCGGCCGAAAATTATCTGGACTATTGCCAATTCCAAGCACCCCAGTTCGGCCAGCCCAATGGTTCGGGCATTCCACCCGTGGAAGGCCTCACTTGGCGCTGGGACCCGCCGGTATGCCCACCCCCGACATGGCCGTTGACCATTGACCAGATCTCCTTCGATGCGGCCCATGCCCAGTGGGAGGCCAATGCCGCAGGTGAATACGAATACTTCGTATCCACGGCGGACAGCGTGACCGGACCCGAGGTGACCAGCGGTACCACCACCGATACCGAGGAGTTCTTTTTCGGTCTGGAGGCAGGCACCACCTATTATGTCTTCGTGCGCAGCATCTGCGTCGGCGAACCTGGTGCTTGGACCCCGCCCGTGTCGTTCACCACTTTCCGCGGGGGAATGGTGGTGTGCGATGGCACTGTGGTAACGGAGGACTATTGTTCCCAGCAATACAACACCGTGGATTGGAACTATATCTCCTCGGACGGCTCCCCACTGAAGATCGAATTCCTCTCGGGATACATCGGGTCCGCAGGAAACGAAGCGTTCCAGCTCTGGAACGGCCCAGCTGTTGGAGCACCGACCAGCACGTTCACCGGTGATCTCACCGGCCAGTTCTTCTTGGCAAGCAGCGGACAGATAAGCATCCGCTTGATCACCGATGCCGGTGCCTGCGAGGCACAACCTTGGTACCTGCCCTTGCAATGGCGCGTGGGTTGCAAGAATTGCACGGACCCCTTGGTGAATTTCAATTTGGGCACGGTGGATTGTGACAACGAGGAATATTACGTGGACGTGAACGTGTTCTCCATGGGTTCCGCCACTTCACTTTCCCTTGAGAATGACCTGGGTGTGCCCTCCATCGTGGTTTCCACCACGGGCGTACATGCTGTTGGTCCCTTCCCGGCAGGGCAGAGCGTGGTGGTCACCGCCCAGAACCCGGACAATGTGATGTGCTACTCAGCGAGCGCGCCCATCATCAACGATCCGTGTGTCACCATCGGCTGCGGACCCACCCCCTACACCTATTGCTACCATGACAACGAATACCGCCAATGGGCCTATCAAGGTGCCACGGGACAGGAGATCGGCATCCGCTTCCTGGAAGGGAACATGGGCCTGGGAGATGTTGGTCGCGTATATAACGGCTTGGATATCCTGAACGTGACCCCTGTGAACTTGCCGAACTTCGGTTCATTCCTGAACAAGCTCTATACCTCTGGTGCTCCTTCCACCGATCGTGCCTTGGTAATGGAGCTGATCGCGGACAATGCCATGAGCTGCCAGGATGAGGACCCTCT
This sequence comes from Flavobacteriales bacterium, assembly GCA_019638085.1. GTDB lineage: Bacteria > Bacteroidota > Bacteroidia > Flavobacteriales_F > PHOS-HE28 > PHOS-HE28. Next base: position 253,526 of record JAHBUL010000001.1, read on the forward strand.
TTTCGGAACCTCAGCACCTTGGAAATGGGTCGTGGCCTGCTACGACGGCTGCGTGCAGCCAAAAGCAACCTTTACGAGCAACTGCCTCAGCTCAACCCAATTCGAGGTAACCGTGAACATTACTGACATCGGCAGCACGGGCAGCGTTGCGATCACCAACAATGGTGGTGCCGCACCGGTAACAGCAACAGCGATCGGAGCTTATACGGTGGGTCCGTTCCAATCCGGTACGCCAGTTACCCTGAACGTTGAAGGAGCCAGCGTGCTCTGCACCTGGACCTCCCCGGCACAGGACCCGGATTGCTCCGGAGTGGGCATTGCGGAGCAGCAGGCCGATGGATTATCCATCCATCCCAATCCGTCGAACGGCACCTTCCAATTGGAACTGCCAAGGGCGATCAACGGTGGTGCCATCGTGGAGATCATGGACCTCACAGGACGCGTGGTGGCGCAGCGATCCGTGAACGCCAACAACTCCGGTACAACACTTCACTTGGAACACCTGCCCAACGGCCTATACAGCGTGGTGATCCAAGGCAACGATAGGCGCTACACCGCGAAGATCAGCATTCAACACTAACTCTCCAGATCAGTAAAAAAACTCCTACCCTATGATCCACCATTCCATACCACGATCAGCACGCACGGTCCTCGCTGCACTGGTCATTTCCACTGTGCCGGCGTTATTGCATGCACAGGTAAGCCTGTACGAATATTCCGGATCGGTGGAGACCTATACGGAGGTTACTGCGGCCGAAGCAAGCTATTCCCTGGGTATCCCCACCTATTTTCCTCCCCTGCACAACATGCGGGCGTGGGTGAACAACGAATTCTTCGGTGCGGACGGGCAAGTCACCAATGGCGGCTACCTCAGTGGCGTATATGGGCCCGGTTATCCCATCGGGTTTGATTTTACATATAACGGCCAAGTGTTCGACGTCATTGGCGTTTCCCACTCCGGATGGATCAGTTTCGGAAAGACCAGTGATGGGAACCAGGCCGTATGGGCCTATGCCGGCGACCACCCGCATGCGATGCCTTTTGTGCAGTACATCGGTGGACCCGATGTGCCGTACAAGCGCAACCGGGTAGCTGGCTTTGGCAGCCCCCAACTGCGCATGCAGGATCAGAGTTCGCTGGATCCCCCCGGACCGGTGTCCTCCATCCGCTTGGCCACATTGGGCGCTGCGCCCAACCGCGTTTTCGTGGTCCAGTTCAAGGATTTCCGTGCCAGCTACTCATCCAGTTCCACGCTTATCAACTTCCAGATCCGGCTCAATGAAGTGGACAATTCGGTGGAAGTGCGCTTTGGCGATGTCGTCTTCGGCTATGAATCGGGTGATAATGCACAGGTCGGCCTTGGCGGAAGCGTTCCCGAGGATTTCAATTCGCGCATGACGGTGTATGAGCAACCCGCCTTCCTTTACGATTGGAACACGACCGGTGCAGGACAGATGAACACCGATGCCTGTCTGGCGACCACCGAACAGCCTTTCCACCCCAACGGATCGGGAGTGCCGCCGGTGGAAGGGCTCAACTTCAAGTGGACACCCGCCGTTTGTCCGCCACCAGCATGGCCATTGACGATCACCGATATATCCTACGACTACGCCTCGGCACAGTGGGAGAGCACCGTCGCCGATGAATACGAGTATTTTGTGTCCACGGCTGACAGCATCACCGGACCGGAGGCCGCTTCCGGCACCACCACCGATACTCAAGCGTCTTTCTTCGGTCTTGAATCTGCCACTACGTATTACGTCTTCGTGCGCAGCATTTGCGCTGGGGAAGAGGGTATTTGGTCCCTGGGCACACCTTTCCGCACCTTGGGCGGTGGCACGGTGGTGTGCGATGGCACTACCATGACCGAGGACTACTGCTCGCACCAGAATGATGTGGTCTCATGGCTTTATGTTTCCGGCGATGGTTCACCCTTGAAGATCGAGTTCCTTGGGGGCTATATCGGGAACGTCACTGGTGGATCCTTCAAGATCTGGAACGGAAGTGCGCCAACGGGCACTCCTGACCTCACCTTGGTGGGCGACATCACGGGGCAATTCTTCCTGTCCGCCTCAGGCCAGATCTACATCCAACTGACCACCGACAATGGAAGTTGCGAAACCCAACCCTGGTTCCTGCCCCTGCAATGGAAGGTGGGTTGCAAGAACTGCACGGACCCCTTGGTGAACTACAGCATCGGTGATGTGGATTGTGCCACACAGGAATACTTCATCGACGTGAACATCTTCTCCTTGGGTTCATCAACCACCCTCACGCTGGAGAATTCACTGGGCCTGCCCGCAACCACGGTGAGCACCACCGGTGTTCACGCCGTAGGACCCTTCCCTTCAGGCGAGAACGTGACCATCACCGCTCAGAACCCCGATAACGAAATGTGCTATTCCTCCAGCGCCGTAATGGTGAACGAGCCTTGCGCCATCGTGGATTGTGGGCCAACGTGGTATACCAAGTGTGCAAGCCCATCCGAGATCAGGGATTGGCTTGTGCAAGGGGACGGTGGTCCGATCTCCGTTCGCTTTCCGCCCTCGAACTTGGGCTGGGATGCACAGGTGAAAGTGTTTGATGGTGCAGATGAAATGGCACCATCCCAGACCGTTACTGCCTCCGGTATCACGAACAACCAATTGGTGACCAGCACCAATGCCCAGCATCAGCTGCTGATCCGCTATGTGGCCAGCCAATACACGGAATATGCCTGTTCCGAAGGCAATTCCCTTCCACTTGAGTTCGTGGTGGAATGCGGTGATGCTTGCGTGCAGCCAACGGCAACGTTCACCTATGCTGAATGTACCGAGGCTGCCACTTTCAATGTGGTGGTCGACCTCACCACAGTGGGCTCAACGGGATCGGTGACCATCACGAATGATGGTGCTGCCCCCAACGTAGTGGCTACCGCAGTAGGCAGTTACACGGTGGGTCCCTTCCCTTCGGCCAGCGTTGTGGAGCTGGAGATCGAAGGTGCGAACGAGGTTTGTTCCTGGACCTCCACCAAGTTGACCAAGGATTGCTCCACCATCGGCATTGCTGAGAACACCACCCGGAAGTTGAACCTGTATCCCAACCCGAGTGAAGGAAGCTTCTTCATGTCCATTCCAACGGGCGTAAGCGGAAGCATGGACCTGCAAGTGCAGGACATCACCGGGCGCGTGGTCGCAATGCAGAACATTTTGAACGGAGCATCCCATGAAGTCGTGTTGGAATTGGGTCATCTTCCCAATGGTGCTTACTTCGTGGTGCTCAATACCAATTCGCAACGCTTCATCGGTCGCGTGCAAGTGGTACACTAAGGAATACAACTGTACTTCTTTCCCGTGGTCATGGCATGGATCCCATGCCATGACCACAACGGGAGGAAGCCAAGATCTTCTCGAAGGGAACTTCTCCATTCCCGGTCATCCTACACTCTCCATATGCTCTCATTGATCTCCTCTTCTTTCCGTTCCTGGCTACTGGGCGGTGTGGCCATGCTTTCCACCTTGGTGGCTTCCGCACAAGTTTCCAGCTACACCTTCAGTGCAGCACAAGGCACGTGGCAGCCTATCGGGGGAAATGGTACTCCATTGGGCATGTCAGGGTTGCCTGCACCCTTCACCTTCGATGACAATTCCTTTGTTACCCAAGGTGAAGGCCTCCCGCTTGGAAATACAGTTTCAGGTAATGGTTGGCCCATCGGCTTCACGTTCAATTTCAACGGCCATGCGTACGATCGGGTCGGCCTGAGCATGGAAGGATGGCTTGCTTTCGGGAATTCCGCAGACGGTATCAATGCCGTTCACGTGCCTACGGGCACGGATGCCTATTCACCATTGAGTTCCACCATCCCCGTTGGCATGGATCCATTGAAGCGCGACCGGGTCGCTGGATTTTCCATGGACCTGGCTGCATTGGGCAATGGCGGGCTCTGGCCCATACAGATCAAAACGGCAGGCGCTGCGCCCAACCGCATGTTCGTGGCGGAATGGAACGTGGTGCGCTCCGGGGGGTCGAACCCGATGAGCTTCCAGATCCGCCTCAACGAGGGCGGTGGCGATCCGGCCTTACAAACCGTGCAGGTCATTTTCGGGACCATGACCCAAACCGCTGCCCTGTTGGGGCAAGTCGGGCTGGGTGGGGATTCACCTGCTGATTACAATGCTCGCGCTGTAGCCACAAGTCCGTATGACTGGCTTCAAAGCCAAGCTGGGACCAACAATACGGCCACCTGTCGGCCTCCTTCCTCGGCCACCTACCTTCCCCAAGGTCTCACCTTCACATGGTCACCACCCGGGTGTTTGGTCACCGGAATTGCGGTGACCGACCTTGCCATCAATGCAGGAACCATCAGTGGCACGCTTAGTTGGTCGCCGTTGACCGGAGCGGTTAATTACGACTACATCATTACCGCTGGCTCATCAACCGATCCGGCGATACTGAGCGGAAGCAATATCACGGGCACAACCGTACCACTTACTGGTCTACCCGCCGGACAGCCACTCTATGCCTATGTGAGGGCCAACTGCGGAGCTGGCGATCAAAGCTGGGGTGCAGGCCATTTCTTTTCCACGGAAGGGATCATCGAGGTGATATGCGGAGCAGCACCATTGACAGACACTCACTGCTATGGCAACCTGGAGGAGAAAACCTGGAGCTATACCAGTTCCGCTGGAGACCCCTTGCGTTTGATCATCCATGCGGGCACCGTTGCCAGTGGAGATGTGTTGAAGATCCATGATGGACCGACGGACCAATCCCCGGTCTTGTTCTCTTCCGCAAGCGGACCCGTCGCGGGGCAGGTGGTGAATAGTACAGGTGCGTATCTCACCATGAAGCTAGTCTCCGACGAGAACGGTTCCTGCCAAACGCAGGACTTCATTCCGCAGATGGAATGGGAAGTGGGTTGCTTGGATTGTCAACCGGCGCTCGTGAATTTCAACGTGATCACGGATTGTGCCAACGATCAGTACAGTGTACAAGCGAGCGTGTTCTCCATGGGTTCGGCCACCGCTCTCACGCTCATCAACGACCGTAACGCCTCCACGGTTCCTATCCCTGCTGTCGGCACCTATACCATAGGGCCTTTTCCGAAGGACTCCACCGTGGTGGTAACCGCACAGAATCCGGACAACGATTATTGCAGTGCCATTTCACTCCCCTTGGTGAACACCCCGTGCCCGATCCAGAGTTGCGGGCCGGATAACTACACGTACTGCTACACGAACAATGATCCCAGCCAGTGGCTGTACCAGTCCACGGGTAATGAGCGGATCGGGATCCGCTTTCGCAGCGGTACGGTCCTCGGTCAGGATGCCATCCAGGCCTTCGATGGCAGCGATCCCTTCATGAGCATGCCCTTGTTCAGCGGGAACAATGGCGGGGATCTGCGGAACTTGTTGATGACCACTTCGGCCAGCAATACGGAAAATGCACTGTTGCTGGCGGTCTCCTCCAATGCCTATGGAAGCTGCACGGACGGGGGAGCGCAGCCATGGGATTATGTGGTGGCCTGCTACGATGGTTGTGCAGCACCGGAAGCCACTTATACCACGATACCGGATTGTGACAATAACCAATTCCGTATCGCGGTGGAGGTCACCTCGTTGGGATCCGCCAGTTCCGCTTCCATCACCAATGATGCAGGAGCCGCCTCCGTGGACATCACGACAGCAGGCACCTATCAAACCGGTCCTTTTCCCATGGGGACGCCGGTAGTAGTGGAAGTGCAAGGGGCCAGCGTGCTTTGCACCGTTAATTCGGCTACACTCATCGAGACGTGTGAAGTGGGAGTGCATGAAAATTTCGTGGAACGTATCGGGATCTATCCAAACCCCGGCGATGGGAATTTTCAACTGGTAATGCCCAATGGGTTTGGGTGGCAAGGCCAGTTGGAGGTAAGGGACCTCGCCGGACGTACGATGGCGCGGCAGATGCTACCGGGGAACAGTGGGCGAGGGGTCTACTGCAACTTGGGGCATTTGCCCGCCGGGTCGTACATCCTTACGGTGACCAACGGGAAGGGCGTCGCCCAAGGGCGATTGGTCATCGCACGTTGATCAGAGGATGATGCCATGGAAAAAGTAGGAGGTGAATATTGGATCGGGGGAATCCGTGCTCTGGAGATCGCCCAAAAGGCCGGCACACCCGTTTACGTGTACGATGCGGCCATCATGCGCGAACAAGCCCAACGGCTCAAAGCAGCTTTCGCATCCACACCCACGCGTTTCATGTATGCCTGCAAAGCGTTGACCAATCTGGCCGTGCTCAAGCAGATGCGGGAGTTGGGCCTCGGCTTGGACGTGGTGAGCATTGAGGAGGCGGAGATCGGATTGAGGGCAGGCTTTCAGCCGAATGAGATCCTCTTTACGCCCAACATGGTATCCTTTGCGGAATATGAAAAAGCAGTTGAATTGGGCGTCCATATCAACATTGACAGCATACCCGTACTTGAGCGTTTCGGCCATGTGCAGGGTGGTAGGGTACCGATCTGCATCCGCATCAACCCGCACATTCTCGCTGGTGGTAACGAGCGCATCAGCACCGGCCATATCGATAGCAAGTTCGGTATCAGCATTCACCAATTGCGACATGTGGAACGCATTGTTGCCACTCACGGACTGCGTGTGGAAGGCCTCCACATGCATACCGGTAGCGACATCCTGGACACCGGGGTATTCCTGCGTGCCGCAGAACTGCTACTGGAATCGGCGGAGAAGTTCCCGAACCTCCGGTTCGTGGACCTCGGCAGCGGCTTCAAGGTGCCATACAAGGCGGACGATATCGCAACCGACGTAGAGGAACTGGGGCGCTGCCTTGGTGAACGCATGCAGGCGTTCAACAGGACCCGCGATATGCCCGTGGAACTCTGGTTCGAGCCGGGCAAGTTCCTGGTAAGCGAGGCCGGTGTGCTGCTGGTAACGGTGGACCTCGTGAAGCAGACCACTGCAACGGTGTTCGCCGGGGTGAACAGTGGCCTCAACCACCTCATTCGGCCCATGTTGTACGGGAGCTACCATGGCCTGTTGAACGTGAGCCGTCCGGAAGCCAAGCAACGCATCTATACAGTGGTTGGCTACATCTGTGAAACGGATACGTTTGCATGGGACCGACAATTGCCGGAGGTGCAGGAAGGGGATGTGCTGGCGTTCCAAAATGCCGGTGCTTACGGTTTCAGCATGGCCAGCAATTACAACTCGCGGCCCCGACCCGCAGAGGTACTGGTGAAGGATGGCAAGGCCTTGCTGGTCCGGCGAAGGGAAACCGTGGAAGACCTATTGGCACTCCAGACGGAAAAGCCGCTTTGGGAAGAAGAGAGCGGCATTGATATGCCGATGCCTATCGAGGAAAATACCTGACCAAAGGAAACGAAAGACAAACGTCCGCATTCCGAGCGTTCGGCATGACCCTTAGGTGCTTGGCTTTTTTCCGGACCTTTCTTTATATGATCAGTGGTTGTATAAGCTTCTGACCTTCCACACGCTAGGAACTGCTCCCTGCAACACCGTGGGCCGGGGGCGATCCCCAATAGTGGGGTTGCACAACAGGTGCCTCATGCATGCTTCCGTGCACTTCATCGTCGAATACCCTTTGGATGGATCTGGAGTGCAGCATGGTGTCGATCCCCAGGCCTGAATGGGAGCACTGTCAGCGTAAAAGCGTCACCGACCCGTGCGTGGATATAAGGGTGTCCGGTGCATGGGAGGGTACATGTTCCAAGATCCAGAAGTACACCCCATCAGGCACCGGCTTTCCGGCACCTGTTCGCCCATCCCAGTTCAGGTCCATACTTGTGGTTTGGAAAACCACTTGGCCCCAGCGGTTGTAAACCGTGAATGAGAGGCGGTCCACGCCCAACATCGAGATGGGCATGAACACGGCGTTGCTACCATCCCCGTTCGGAGTGAACACATTCGGAAGTTCCACAAGATGGTCGCAATCCGATTCGAGCACAGCAACACTGTCCGTGAAGGAGCAGCCGTCCACTGTTGCGATAAGGGTGTACAGACCTTCACTGTTCACTGTACGCGGCATTTCCGTGCTGCCATCACTCCAACTGTAGTTCACATCCGGCACTGGTGTGCCTCCGATCACTACGGTCGCTCCATTGCATATCTCAAGGTCCCCCGTGAAGCCCGTGAACGGTGCAGATACGTATTCCACCACGATGCTGTCCGCATCCCACTCACATTCCGGATGCAGCCATTGCACATGGTAGGTGCCGGGATCGGTCACAAGGAAGGTCGCATCCGTGGTGCCATCTTGCCAGAGGTATTGCGCACCGGGGCGGGTAGCATCCAACAATAGACTGTCTCCCGCACAGAGCGTCGTATCTGGGCCGAGCAGGTCCACGGTCGGAAAACAAGGTATGCCGGAATACGCCACCACCATCATGTTCACGATGTTGTCCGATTGCTGCATGGGCAACGTGGTGGGACTATGGCGATAGGTCACTTGGAAGCTTTGGTCGCCATGAGCTACCAGTCCCGAAAGTTCCGACAGCACATCCGCCCCTTCAATGGCTTGGTCGGGATCATCATCACCAACGCCTTCGAACGTTCCATTGGCATAATGGAAGGTTGCACATGCCCCGAAATTATTCCCTGCCGCTGCATTGAAGTCCGCGCCATGGAATCGGCCTAGTACAGTGCCGTTCACGATCACTGTCTCGTAGTCGACCCATTCGTTGAGGGCATAAGCACCCATGGTAGCAAAGGCTACCGGAGCATCGGTTGCCATGGGGAACGTGGTGTGCACCGTGTAGTTCTCCTCCAGTTGCGAATCAAGGTTGCAATGGAAGATGTCCACTGTGATCGGGCCTGCTCCCGCCAGCTCATATTCCGTAATGAGAATGAACTCCTTGAAATTGGTGAAATCGTGGGACGCATCCAAGGTGTAAAGCCCTATGGTCGGGTCCAAGACGGATGTGAGATCAACACTGTGTAATACCACCGGACCGTACGTGCTATAGAACACGGGACCTGCCGTGGACGGATTGAAGGTGATAGGAATACTTCCGAGGGTGATTGAAACACTATCACTGGGAAATCCGCCGATGTTCACGGCGTACATCGTTGAGCGTCTCACTGTGGCGCCGCCCGGCAATTGCATGTATAGTGCACCGATGCCCGAAGCCTGATCACCGATGGAGAAGCTGCCCACCACGATCCCACCGTTGTACGTGTCTGTCCAAAGATGGGTCTGGGCATGGGCGCTCATGGATGCCCCGACAAGGAGACATTGGAGGAGCACGTATTGGATCTTTCTCGTGATGTGTTGAAGCATTGCTGGAAGGTCACGCGTGCAATTCAGCAAATAACGGCTTTGCGTTGAGGCGGAGCGGACGGTGTATATACCCGTACGTCCTGCGCCGAAAAAAATGCATTGATGCATTTAATCCTTAACGAAACGGGCGGATCCCAATAGGTTTCCGTTATGGCCGGTCAAGTGGACCATATACGCTCCACGGGCCAGGCCTCCAGTCTCTACGCTCATTACATGCCTACCCGACTCCACGGCCACTTGACGCAGTTGCACTTGCCGACCTATTGCATCCACGATCTGCACATTCACCAATTGCTGTGCAGGCAATTCCATGCTGATGTTCAACCGGTCTTGCACGGGATTGGGCCATACCATCACCTGGTCGGCGTCTCCGGTGAACATCACTGCGATCACATTACTTACATCCGTGCTGCCGTCCAGGTCCACCAGCTTCAAGCGGTAGTAATTCACGCCGCCCATGGGCTGAGGATCGGTGAAGGCATAATCGATCCGGTACTGGCTATTGTTGGCGGCAGCCACCCTTCCTATGGATACGAAATCCAGGTTGTCCGAGCTGCGCTCAACGATGAAATGACTGCTGTTCTTCTCCGATGCAGTGGCCCAAGTGAGGTCCACTTCATTGCCTCGCGGAAGCCCTGCCAGAAAGAGAAGCTCCACCGGCAACAGCAGGGGCTCGCAACTGATGATGCTTGGATCGGTAGCACCCGACGCATTTTTGTACAAGGTCCAGTTCAGGCCGTAATTGATGCGACCAATGTCCGATGGAGCGGTGATAGCGATCAGATAGCCGTGACCGCTCTGCACCGGCAATGGCTTCAACCAGCCCCAACCGCCGTGTCCTTCCTCCGTCTGCGTGAAACCGGGGGCCATGCCGGTGCTCTGGCGGGCACGCCCGCTGCTGCAGCGGATCGGAGCGGTCTTGGGGGGGCATAGTTCATCACCGTTCAAGCTGTCCGGGGTGGTGCCTTGGTAATTCAACATCCCCAGGTCCCAAACGGCGAAATCCAGATCGGCCCTCTCCGTTGGTGGAGGAAAAACCTTGGACCCTTCGAGAATAAAAGCCACCGTGCCGTCCGCATCAGGATGGAAAGCCATCCACCGGATCCCCATGGATTCCTTGTCCAAGCAGCCAAGGTTTTCCCCAGCGAGATCGATCAGCCCTCCCGTGTTGGGGTGATAGGTGTATCCCTTATAGTCGAATTGCGAAGAGCTGGAAGACCTGAGCGGCCATCCCCGGGTGTCCATCTGTCCGGCAACCGGGCGAGTGGGATCGAAGGCATCCAAGCAAATGGTGCGCAGCCCCATGCAATCGGTTTGCGGTCGCGGCCGTGGCATGCAGGCGTTGGATAGCTGAAAGTGATCATTCGGCCCGGCGGTAGGGCCGGCCACCGCGTAGCCTCCATCACCATACCAGAGCGTGTCGGAGCCGTCCATTTGCCACAGCCCCCAGAAGATATAGCCTGAAGTGCCGACCGAGCCGCCACTGGGCACCAGATGGAAGTCTGCCGTTCCCCCGGCGGGTACCGCCACCAGGAAAGATTCTGAAGGATCGCCCCCGCTACTGGTGTATGTGACCATGGGGTTGGGCGGCACAGTGGCCTCCATGGCCAAGGTGCCTGAGGTGGCCTTGGCATACAGGTCGATCATGTACCAGCAACTCCCAGCAGGCGGTGGAGGACTGGACACGCAAAGCGTGAAATTGCCGTCGGCACCACCGTTTCTGGCCCACACGCGTACGTAATAGATCTGCCCGGGCCGCAGGCCGCTCTGGATGATCCGGGCATTCGGTCCGGGGCCTTGCCGATCGTCACAGCTCACCAGGTTCATCCGCTGGTTGCAGCCATCGCCCGGCGTGCCGGCCGTGTCATTGGTGGTGTACAGGGCAATGGCAGGCTGTGTGGCTGGTGCGTTGCCAGCAGCCGCATCGATCACCACCAAGCCACTTACCGGAGCGATGAATTTGTACCAAACACTGCCCAAGCTGTTGGCAAAGCCACCGCATTCCGGGTCAGGCATCCCCGGAGATTGGCACGACATAAAGGTGCTTCCCGTGACCGGAGCCGTGCAAGAACTGCCCCAGGCATCGGTACCTACGCTCACTGCGGGGGCATTGCATGGATCACAGTTTGCAGGAGGGCTTCCCGTGGCGGTGCTTGCCATCCACTCCAACCGCATCTGCCCGAAACGTTTGACCTTGAGTCCGATGGCCGCTTCCTTCAAGGCGTAGATCCGGAGGTACAAGGTGGCGCCTACAGGCAGGCATTTGATGTCCAAGTAGCCGCTTGACACGCTGCCCGGAGAGAGTACGGTGGTTGTGCTGCCCACTTCCTTGAACGTGCTGAGGTCCGAACAATTACCCGCCAAATAGGCGCTGATGCCCATGGCATCCATCACGGTACTTCCTGCACTGGTGCCGCCGATCATGTTGGACGACGATGTGGAATTGGATGGCTTGATCCGCACGTTGCCTGTGGAGGGCACCACCAGCTTCACCCACAGGTCGCCCCCGGCTTTTTCCGGTGTGGTGTGCAGGAAGCCCGCCTCATCGCATGCAAAGACATAGTCGATAATATGGCCACTCGTAGTGAAGCTGCCCACAGCATTGATCGTTCGGGCGGTGCATGGTGTTTCATCGGCACCCCGGTCTTGCAATGTGGAGCTGCGTTGGCCCATTACCCCAATGCTGAAATTGCTGTTCGGGACCGCTGGTGTGCTGCGGTCCCATACCCGGATGTAGAGTTTATTGCCCGGAGTGGCGCAGGTGGCTTCAACCGACGGCAGGTTGGAACTGCTGGCGGCTGCACTACCCCGGAGGGAACAGTCGAGCAGGCGGAACGGACCGCTGGCGTTGGCAGCCTCGTACACGGCCATGCCGCCCTTATTCATGGCGGGGCTGCCGGCGGCATAAAGCGTGAAGCGGTAAAGGGCATCCGGATAGGCAGGATCCAAGCGGAACCAGATATCCTTGTTCGGCATGGAAGGCGAGATGGACTGTTCCACTTGGCATGGCGGGTAGGCCAAGCCAGTGCTTTGTGCTGTGGCGGATGAAACGCCGGAAAAACTGAACGGGCCGTTGCAGGTACTGCTATTGGCCCCGCACGAGGTGGGCTCCCCTGGCGTGAGCCCGTACGTTACGGTGCCGTTCAGGCTTATAGTGCCGTCCGAGGGGTCTTCACTCTGGGCCATGGACATGGCCGGGATCAATAGAAGCAACCAAAGGAACAGGATGGGATGAAGTGGGTTGGGTTCTGTCCCATCCCTTGGGTATTTGCCGCGACCGCGCAATGGCGGATATGGACGCAACAAGCCCGTTGAATTACTTGTGGAGAGTGACAACATGATGTATTCAGTGTGAGAAGCACTGATGCCCGATGTGGAGAGACACCGATCACAAGTCTACGGATAAAAAGTCTGTGAACAATTTGTTGTGGAAGAAGCCGGGCTACTGGATGCGGCGGAGAACTCGGAATCGGATAGCGCATCGCGCTCTCAACGCTCTTCCATTGATTCAAACCCACAGCTCTTATTGGACCATGCCTGAGCGGGATCTTCAATCAGCATGCGAAGCATTTTCACATACCCGATCCGTGATGCTGGATCAGTTTTTCCTGAGGTAGGTGGTGTGGTGGCGCGCTTGTGCGGGATTCAATGGTCGATCAAAAAACAACCCTAGGGATCCAAGTAGCTTGAGCCTGGTTTCACGTTCAAGTGACACAGGAGCAAGATAGCCGATGGATCAGCCATGAACCCAATATCACAAGTAGTTCCGTCCATCACCCCTTCCATTCCGTACCTCAACAGCAGTTGCGGAAACCGGGTTGCAACCTTTCATGCGATATCAGCCTCCGACTCCACGGAGCACCATCGGCCGGAAGCGTGTTGGCCACTTCAGGGGCTTGTATTGCAATAATGCCCAAAGCGCGAGTACGGTTGTATGTTGGCTGCCCATGACCTCTTGGCCTTGATTCCAGCTCCAACTACCATTCGGGTTCTGCACATTCACCAATTCCTGGATGTACCCATGGGGTGGTACATAGGTAGTGTCATGGTACTGGGCTAAGGCCATTGCCTCAATGGCCTCATCATCCCATCCCGGTTGAGTACGTTCCATTATGGCCTTCACTTTTTCAACCAACCGATGCTCCATGACGGTATCCAACTCGGCATCGAAACATTGCTGCGCCATGGCGATCGCCCAAAGAGCATGTGTGGCCGTGTAGGGTTCGTCAAGGGGGGCCATGTTGATGCGCTCGATCAATATGGAGGGTTCCGGTAACTTATCGTACCACATTCCCGCGAGTGTGATGTTGTCAAAACTCGTTCCTTGGGTCTCCAGGAATTCCGGCCTGAACGGAACAGGCTCGGCCAAACGAAGGAACTTGTGTAGCTGCCCTACTGTGTCCCTCCTGATCTTCGCCAAGAGGTGCTCTGCTGAAAACAGTTCGGGTAATCCGAAACGGTCCTTCAGGTATTCGTGGATCAGCACCGCATCGGGGTCCAAGCGCATTTCACGTGCACTGAAATAGACCAAGCCACGAACAATGGCGTCACGGACCTGAAAGACCAGATCTGTCGGCACTTGGTCGGGTGCGAGTGCTTCTGGCGGGATGGGCTGTGGGGATACCTGCGCAAGGGCAGTCCGGTTAACCATGCCCAATAGGGCAATCAGGAAGAGAGTCCCGATGAAACGGTTGAGGGTCATTTGTGGAGAGTTGAACTGAGCAAATATAGGTTTCTACAAAATCCCCGACCGTGCTGAACATGTGCAAACGCACCAGGTATGTGGCCTCCATGCCTACGGAAATGAACATCCTAAGTTGAGGCCGTTGAGCAGACCCGCGTATGGGGAGGATAAGCACTTTTGTCGCGCGGACGCATGCCGCCCGAACTGGTTGCCTTTGGGCGAAAATTTTATTTCTCTTGTTATTCTACTTCTCTTCCATTAACATTGGCCGTCTCAAACTCTCCAAAACTCTCCAAACTCTCCAGAACCCTCCACACTCTACCCTACACATTTTTCAACCGGGCATGGAAACTGTCGTTTCCAGCCGTGGCCGATACGTACCTGCAACCTGGGCACCAGCCATGGCAGGGTACCCCAATAACACAAGGCGGCTGCATGGTTGTGGCCGTTACGATCTCTCTCCCAACACAAACCTGATCATCCACTAAACTCTCCAAAAATGCACATCAAGACAATTGGTAGGGCGGGAAGGCGCAAGCCCATTTCCCGAACATGGGCAAGGCCGCTGGCTGTAGCAGCCGTTGCCTTGTTTACCGGCGCAGCCTATGCACAGGTAGCGCAATACTCCTTCACTTACGATAAGCTGTTGCAGACAGCCAGCATTCTCCAAGCCGATGAGGATGCCGCCTTCGAGCCGATCACCGGAGGTACCGTGCTGGCCGATGGTACCCAAGCTGCTGTGGCGGCGGGCACCACCTTCGGAGTGGGCTATTCCGAGTATGAGACGGTAGGCGGCTTCTTTGGAAGCACCACACGACCAAAGAATTTCCAAGGCAATGCAAGTTTCGTGGGCAATGCTGGCATGGGTGATGGTGGCCTGAGCCAAGCCGAGTATCAGTCAACCGGTACACCTTCGCTAAAAACAGGCTCCGGGTATCCTATCGGATTTGATTTCACTTACAACGGTGAAGTATTCGATCGTATAGGCATCTCCGGCCAAGGCTGGATAGGTTTCGGCAAAAGCGCGGATGGCCCTACGGCCGTAGCGGTATACACCTCTCCTTCCAACAATGCGAGCTACCTCCCTTTGAGCAACACTACGTTGTTGGCCAACGACAGCCGGCGCAACCGGGTGGTGGCCGCTGGAGTGAGCGGGGGCAGTTTCAACGTGGGCACCAACACAATGCCCATCGTTTACGACAACAACTACCCCGCCTATCCAGGTGCGGAGCTGCGCTATGAGACCATTGGGGCGGCGCCCAACCGCGTGTTCGTAGTTCAGTGGCTGAACTATGGCTTCACTATCAGCAGCACGGACCAACAGTACTACCGGCGGATGGACTTCCAGATCCGCCTGTACGAAGGAACCAACGAGGTGGAGGTGCGCTACGGCAAGGCGTGGCGCAGCAATACAACCAGCTATCTACAGACCGGGTTGGGTGGCAAGACCGCTGCCGCGTTCAAGACCTTCGGATTCTATGATGCCGGCAATTGGTACGGTTGGCCCTACTCGTGGACGGCGCAAGCCGACCACAACGGCTACCCCGGCTCAACCGAATTCAGCCAGCGCATTCCATGGACCGGTACACAGGGAATTGCACCCTACAACAATTATGGGACAGGCTCTGCACAAGATTTCTATGCGGCCACCTTCCACGAGATGAGTCCCTTGGAAAGCAGCCCGTTCAATGTGGCCAACCGGACCATTAGCGGAACCAAGGCGAACACACCGGACATGATGAGCTTCACTTGGACTCCCCCGAGCTGCTTGGTGGCGGTATCCAATGTGTCAGTGTCCAATGCAGGCCTTTCCAGTGCCACGCTTTCCTGGACCAACACCGGTGATGTGGACTATGCCGTAGGGACAGGCAACGACCCCAATACGGCGACCTTCACGGGTACCGCTTCCGGCAGTAGCGTGAACCTGATCGGTCTTGCTGGCACCACCACCTACCATACTTGGGTGCGTACCAATTGTGGTGGTGGACAGACGAGTGTGTGGGTGGCTGGCCCGACGTTCAATACCTTGCCCTGTCCGGTCCCCGGCAGTTTGCCTTACGGCACTTTCGCCATTAATCGGGTTGAGTTGGCAAACATCAACAACACCAGTAGCAACACCACTTCCACCTATGAGGATTTCACCAGCATCATTGGCCAGGTGGAGAGCCCATTGTCATACCCCATCACCGTAGAGGGAAGCAACCCTTATGGCGATATGTATGCCATCGCCTATTTTGATTGGGACCAGGACGGTGTTTTCGAAGATGCGCAACCGATCGGTGGTCATGTTACCACTGATCCCGCCGTATTCACCGGGAACATCACCATTTCGGCCAGCGCGTTGGCAGGAAATTGTCGCATGCGGATAGTGACCAGCTATTACGAGCAACCCGCAAGCGCCTGTGCTGGCCCCACCTACGGAGGACAAACGGAGGACTATATGTTGAATGTTACACCTGCCACTTGCGTACCACCGTCAGCTTCCTCCATGGTCGTCAGCAATATTGGAGCGCATACCGTAGATCTGGCCTGGGGCGCAAGCATTGGCGGAAACATTGTAGGTTATGCTTGGGAGGTCCGTTCCAGCGGCAACCCGGGTGATCCTTCACCGGCGGCCAGCGGAACCACTGCGCCGGGAACCACTGTGGCAATAGCTAGTGGGCTCACCGCTAATACCGCCTATACATTCCATGTGCGCAGCGATTGTGGCGCCACCGATGGCCAAAGCGTGTGGATGTCCAAGACCTTCACCACCGAACTCGGTTGCGGCAGCACATGGGTGAGCCCGGGTGGGGTCGCCTCGTTGACGGACCAGCAGTTCATCGAGACGCACACGATCTGCCCGGACAATGCCGGTGACGTGGTCACATTGGACTTTACGGCGTGGAACGGCTTGAACTGGAACGTACCGAACCGTTCAGGCATGTTCATCTATGATGGTGATGACACCAACGCACCACAAGTGATGGGCCCCGGAGCGGCCTATTCAGAGAGCGGATGGTCGATCCCTGCCGGTGGCTGGTCTTCCAATAACACCACCAATAAGCCACCGTTGTACACCTCCACTGCCGTCAGCGGCTGTCTTACCGTGAAGGTATATTCCTACGGCATCTGGACTGGCGGCATGGGTTGGAGCACCGACTTCACTTGCGCTCCGCGCCCCACCTGCTTTGCCCCAGAGGACCTATCTGTTACCAACACCACCGTTCACGGAGCCAGCTTCAGCTGGACAGCTGGAGCCTCGCCGAACGTGGAGTACAAGGTAGTGGCCGGTGGTAGTCCCGCCAGTGCCAACGCGGTTGCCACGGGTACTAGTGCCTCGGGCAGTGCAACCACTGCTGATGTGCTTACGGCCAATACGCAGTACTCGGTGTACTTCCGTGGCCTGTGCGACGACCAAGGCGTGGGTGATGACCCCAGCGCATGGAGCAGCCCTGCATTGAACTTCCGTACCCTAGTGGGTTGCGGAGGACCGTACGATCTGTACCCCTCTACCGCCTATGCCGCCTATACGCCGATCCCAACGGGGGGTATTGACAGCGTGATGGTGATCTGCCCGGACAATGCGGGCGATGTGGTCACTCTTACCCTGAGCCAGTTCTCCTTCGGTGGAAATGGACAAGGCGTGGTTGGTGTCCTCGTACACAATGGCAACAGTACGAGCGACCCGCTCTTCAGTTCGGGACTGCCCGCGAAAACGTATAACTCCAATCCCCCGAAGGTGCTGCCTGCAGGTGCCTATTACGGGTTGACGAGCGGCGGATACTCCAACGCCAATCTTCCGGGCCCGTTCACCAGCACGGCCGCGAACGGTTGCCTGACGGTGAACTTCCAGGCCTATTCCGCCTACACGTACGACCAAGGCATGAAAGCCATGGTGAGTTGTGCACCGGCACCGGCATGCAGCACGCCGGACGAAGTGGCCATCTCCAACATCGGTGGCACCACCGCCACGGTATCCTGGGCGAACACCTCGCAGCCTAGCATCATAGAGTATGGCCCCGTAGGCTTTACGCCCGGCACAGGTGCTGCCGCAGGTACGAACGGTACCGTTGCCAACAGCAATGCAACCTCGCCTTATAGCCTCACTGGCATGAACGCCGAGACCTCTTACGATATCTACGTGCGCCAGGTCTGCGACGGCCCGAGCTATTCCGCGAACAGCTGGCGTGAGCGTTTTGCCACAAGTGCCGATTGCAGCACCGCGCCGATGATCGGTTGTGCCACTAACGTGACCGCAACTTTCACAGGTGCTGCCGGTTCTCCGGCCTATAACAGTGCACAGTTCACCAATGCATCCACTTGCTTTGGCGGTTATAGCTCGGTCACCGGTGAAACCTTCATCTACAAGTTCACCGCCCCTGTTACGGGCGACTACCAACTGAACTTCCAGCGCACCTCGGGTTCAGGTGATGAGTACTTCCTGACCACCCCTGTGGCGAATGGTTGCGGTGCAGCTGCTTTCACTTGCATCGGCGGCAGCTACTACATACAGGAGTACACGTACCCCACAAGCCATACCTCGGGCAGCAATACCTTCCACTTGGATGCTGGCGACCATTACATCCTGATGAAAGGCACCGCAGCACCGAAGACGGTGGATTTCGAGATCCTGTGCCCGGGTATCCCGCCCTGTGTTACAGCGCCCACATTCCCGGCGAACAACACTACGTTGGCGGTGAACGCCAACCCCATCGTCTTCACTTGGCCCGCCAGCTTCGGCGCAGAAAGCTATGACGTGTACTTCCAAGGTGCCTTGGTGGCCAATACGCCTACCAATAGCATCAATGGAGGAAGCTCATACACCACTGCGAACATTGCCTCCCTCTACGGCTTGGGCAACGATGTCACTTGGCGCGTAGTACCTAAGAACGCTACCTATGGTGCGGCCACCTGCCCCACCGATTGGACGTTCAGCGTAGGCGGAAATGGTGCCTCCAATGCGCTTCCGCTCACCTCGGGCCAGGTATATGGCGGCAACACGTATACCGCCAATGGGTATAGCAACCTGGAAAGCAGCTTCTGGGGCAATGATGCATGGTACAGCTTCAGCGCCACCGAGTGCGGGGATTCCGCCTCGGTGAGCCTGTGCTTGCCGGCCTCCGCATCCAATACCTCAATGGCTCTGGTGATCCGCAGGGCTTCCGACAATGCCGTGCTGTTCCCACCGGCTGGTGAGGCCTCATACACCGACAATGTGAATCCAGGTGAGTGCTTTCAGTATCAATGGTTCAACTATGATCCGAATGTATGGAACTGGGTCTACGAAACGCCGAAGATCGAGGTGGCCCCAGGAGAAACCTACTACGTGATCGTGGACGGATATAGCTACGGTCTCGACTTCACCATGAGCTATACGGAGATCTCGAATTCCCCGGACAGCGATGGCGACGGTATCCCCGATTGTGCGGATGACTGCCCCTTCACCCCAGGAGTGGAAGGTGGTCCATGCACTGCCCCGGGCTTCAGCGTGGGTAAGATCATCAACTGCGAGTGCGTTGGTGGTAACATGGCCGTGGTGTCGATCACTACGGACGGCAATCCCACTGAGCTCAGCTGGGAGATCACCAATGAGACCATGGCTGTGGTGGCTTCTGGTGCCCCTACGGCTGGACAAGCCAACACGGTGGTATCCGAATCGGTGTTCCTGCCAGGATCCTGCTACAGCTTCCAGCTGATGGATAGCAACGGTGATGGCATAACCAGTGGTGGATGGGAATTGCGTACCACCGGCGGCAAGCTCCTCCTCAGGGATGACTTCGCTTCCGGCTCCGTATCTCCTGCTACTCCTGCGGCAAACCCGAACTACGGCAGCGGTCATAGCTTCTGTCTGCCTGAAGGTCCTGCGAACATTGCACCTACTGAGTGTGGCATTTTCAACAACTTGCTCGGCAATAAGGTGTATGCCAATAAGGTGACGGGAGCCGCGAACTACCAGTTCGAGTTCTCTGATCCGGATGCCGGATTCATGCGTCGTATCGCACGTCCGTACAACTATGTCCACTTCTGGGACATGGTGACCAACCCGTTGGTACCTGGCGTGAAGTATTTCGCCCGTGTCCGCACGGACCGCGATGGACCCATGGCGAGCGCGCACTTCGGAAGTGGTTGCGAAATGGGCCTTGCTACCGCAGTGGTAACCTGCTCAGAACTGATCCAGGCACCAGCCTACGGACACTCGTGCAATGAGACACGGAGCTTCAACACCAACAACAGCTTCATCTATGCGAAGCCGGTGCAAGGTGCTACGGAGTACCAGTTCCGCATCTTCAACACTTCGGAGGGCTACGATCAGATCTTCACCCGCAGCACCTACATCCTGCAGATGAAGTGGAATCCGAACGTGGCACCTCTGCTGCAGGACGGTTACACTTACAACGTGGAGATCAACGTGAAGGTGAACGGCGTGTACAGTGGTTTCTGCGCCAGCAGCTGCACCATCAGCATCGACAACAGCGGCAACCGCCCCGAGGCCAGCATCACGCAAGCCGTGGGACAGGAAGCCGATCAGCAGATGGGAGTGATCACGATGTGGCCGAACCCGGTGCGTGATGGACAGGTGAACCTGAACATCGATGGCATCGTGGATGCTGACCAGCAGATCTCCGTGACCATCGTGGACCTCTACGGAAAGCAAGTGTTTGCCCAGGAGTTCGGGAACAACGGCGATCGCTTCAACACCATCCTCAACCTCAACAGCGATATCGCCAGCGGGGTGTACTTGGTGAGCATCAATGTGAATGGCACCAACACCGTTCAGCGACTGAGCATCATCCGATAGGCTTCGATCCCTTCGCGCCCTTCGGTCCCTGAGGTTCTCGAAGGGCCAAAGGGCCGAAGAACCAAAGAACCATCTACATGCCGACGGGCCGCTTCGAAAGAGGCGGCCCGTTGTGCGTTGTGGGTACTATGAATGGTGCACCACTGGTGGTATGAAGCACGCATGATAAAGCAGGTTGGACGTACCAATGAATTCACACCCTTGAGCATTCCGCGAGAACCGCGCCTATACGCAGAGTTTATGGGCCAGATGCGCTATCCAGCCCGGAAGGCTCCCAGCTTGTTCCTATCCGGACGAAGTACAATGGACCGTCACGAAGTAGTACGGCGGTGACAAAGGGCTGTTGTTTTCGGGATGCGGGTACTTCCGCCAGCTTACCGCTCCTTCCGCTCCTTCTCCCGCTTCTGCGGTTGCAGCGGATTCGCCGTCAGTGCTTTGTAGGCTTCACGATTCCGAATGATATCGCAGGCCAGCCATACGGCGTGCCGGAACGAGCCTTCATCGGCGATGCCTTTTCCCGCAATATCGAGCCCAGTGCCATGGTCGGGGCTGGTGCGGACTACCGGGAGGCCCGCGGTATAGTTCACCCCATTGCCGAAGCTGAGCGCCTTGAACGGTGCCAGCCCTTGATCGTGATACATCGCCAAGACCCCATCGAAATGCTTGTAGGTGCCACTTCCGAAGAAGCCGTCGGCCGGGTAGGGGCCCATGGTCACGAGGCCTTCCTCGTTGAGCTTCCGTACCGCCGGTTGGATGCGCTCCTTGTCCTCGCTGCCAAGGGTGCCGCCGTCGCCGGCGTGTGGGTTCAACCCCAGGACCGCGATCTTGGGGCCGTTGATACCGAAATCGCGCACCAAGCTCTGGTGCATGAGCCGGGCTTTCACAAGGATGCGCTCCATGGTGATGGCCTCGGCCACATCCTTAAGGGGGATGTGGCCCGTAACGGTGCCCACACGCAAGTTCTCGCTCACCAGGAGCATCAGCACCTCGGCATCACCGCCGGCCATATGGGCCAAGTATTCGGTATGGCCCGGAAAAGCGAAGCCCGCCTGCTCCATGCTGTGCTTGTCGATGGGGGCTGTCACCAGCACGTCGATCTTGCCGGAGCTGAGGTCTTGTGCTGCTGCTTCCAGGCTTCTGATCGCATAGCTGGCAGCGGCGCCGGAGGGTACGCCCGGCTCGATCGGTGCTTCCTCCTCCCACACGTGGACTACGTTCAGCTTCTTCGGTATGGCATCCTGGGCGTTCGGGATCCCATTGATCTGCATGGCCTCTCCACCCTCTATCGTCTTGCGGTAGAGGCCCACGGCCCTGGCCCCGCAATACAGCACGGGAGTATGCTCCTGCAACATGCGTGGGTCTTCAAAGGTCTTCAGGACCACCTCCAGCCCGATGCCATTGAGGTCGCCGCAGCTGATGCCCACTCGTATTGGTCCGTCGATCATGTGGTTGCGGTTCACTTGGCGTTGGCGCGGCGCTTGATGAATTCATAGAGCAGGCGTACGCCCACTCCGGAGCCGCCCTTGGGGCGGTAGTGATCGCGTTTGTCCAGGAAAGAGGGACCCGCGATGTCGAGGTGGATGAACGGCTTGGTGGTGTATCGCGCCAGGAACTTGCCGGCGGTGATCTGGCCAGCCAGCGGACCGCCGATGTTCTTCATATCGGCGATATCGCTCTTGATCTCCTCTCCGTATTCGTCCCAGAAAGGCATGCGGGCAACACGCTCGTACGTGTGCTCGGCGGCCTCATGGAGCAGGGCGAACTGCTGTTCCGTGGCGGTGCCCATGGTCACGGTTCCGTAGGTGCCGATGGCGCGGGATGCAGCGCCGGTGAGGGTGGCAATGGTGAAGATGGTCTCGGCATCATAGCGTTCGGCATAGCTGAGCGCATCGGCCAGGATCAAGCGACCTTCCGCGTCGGAGTTGAGGTTCTCCACGGTGAGGCCGCTGTGCATCTTCAGTACATCGCCGGGGGCGAAGGCCCTTCCACCGGGGCGGTTATCCGTGGAAGGCACCAAGGCCACCACATGCACGGGGAGCTTGCGCTTGGCCACAGCGGTGATCGCCCCGATGACCGCGGCGGCGCCTGCCATGTCGCATTTCATCGCGTCCATGCTGTTGGGCGTTGGCTTCAGGCTGAGGCCACCGGTGTCGTACACCACGCCTTTGCCCACCAGCACCACCGGCTTCTTGTTCACAGCGCCTTTCGGCTTCCATTCCATCACGATGAACACCGGCGGATCGATGCTCCCTTGATTCACGGCGAGCAGGCCGCCCATGCCTTCGGCCTCTATCTGCTTCTTGTTCATCACCTTGGTGGTGAAGCCGGCGCTCTTTCCGAGTTTTTGTGCTGCTTGGCCAAGCTGAACGGCGCTGAGGTGCGAAACGGGTTCGTTCACCAGATCGCGGGCGGTGAGGTTGGCCTCGCATACGTCCAGCAGCTCTTGCAGAGCGGGGGCCTTCACTTCCGTAGCTACCAGGCCCAGCTTCTTCAAATTGCGTGGCAGATCGCCCGTTTTGTGGCGGTTGAAGGTGTACGCACCCAAGGTGGCGCCTTCGAGCAAGGCCAAGGTGAGCGCGGGATCATCCTGCAAGCTCACCGCCTGTGCTTCCTCGCGTTTGGCGGCGATCAGTTTCAGGGCCATGGCGTTGCCGGCCTGCCGGGCGCGCTCCAATTGCTGGGAGCTGCTGCTCTTGCGCACTTGGTGTACCATCACCAAGCGGCCACTGATGTCGCAGGTGGCCACGGAAGCCTCGTCCTTCAGCTGTTCCAGTAAGTATTGGCGGTCGTTGCGCTCCAGATCGATACCGCGCAGTTGGCTGGTATCGGAAAGTATCACCAGAAGGTCTTTTGCACCGGAAACACGGGAGGTCTTGTTTATCTGAAGCATCGGGTTGAATGCGTTTTATAGAGGAGATAAGGGAGGCCGAAGATAACTTTCCCAAGGGGTGGACCTGCCCGTCCTTTGATCATATCCCGATGGCCGGATCCCGCAATTCCAGCAGAGCGCACCGGCCAACGGTACCTCTCGATCATGCAACGGTATCCGAGGGAACAACTACAAGCCCCGAAATTCACGTACTTTGTAGCAACTATGAACGGCTTTCTCCGCGCTCTTGTGGCATGCGTCCTGCTGGCCCTTGCCTTTACGGCACGTGCCACCCACAATGAAGCGGGTGAAATACTTGTGTGCCATGTGGGCAGTGACAGCGGCTTGACTTACGAGGTCACCATCATCACCTACACCAATCCCAACTCCCAAGCGGACCGCCCGGAGTTCATCGTAGGTTGGGGAGATGGAACAGCGCTGGATACGATCCAGCGTGATTCGTATGCGGACATCACCGTCGGTGGGATTCTAACTCGGCGCAACTATTACATCAACACGCATGTGTACCCTGGACCGGGGGTGTATTTGCTCCAATACATCGACCCGAACCGCGTGGCCGATGTGGTGAACATTCCCGGGTCGGTGAACGTGCCGATGTGCGTGCAGACCCAGCTGGTGATCAGTGTGGCAGGCAACAATTGCAGTCCGCGATTCCTCAATCCGCCCATCCAGAACGCCTGCCTTGGCCAACCGTGGGTGCATAATCCGGGTGCCTACGATACCGATGGCGACAGCCTTTCCTTTGAGCCGATGGTCTGCTTGGGCGGTGACCTGAACGGAGATGGCTTCGGTGACCCCATCCCCGGATACAAGTTCCCGAACGAGGTACTCCCTGGAGCGAACAATCAGTATTCCATCGATCCCGTTACCGGTACCATCACGTGGGATGCGCCGCAACAACCGGGCATCTACAACATCGCCTTCATCGTCCGCGAATGGCGGATGATCAATGGCCAGTGGGTGAGCGTGGGTTGGGTGGAACGGGATATGCAGGTGATCGTAGGCCCCTGTAACAACCGGCCCCCGGTGATCACTGAAGTGAACGATACCTGTGTGGAGGCAGGCACCTTGCTCACGTTCGGTGTGCAGGCCACGGACCCCGATGCCGGGCAGACCATCACCATGGAAGCGCTGGGAGGGCCTTTCCTGCAGGCCAGTTCACCGGCGGTGTTCAACTCCTCGCCGGCGCAGAACATCGTCTTCGGCACATTCTCCTGGAACACGAACTGCTCCCATGTCCGGCAACAGCCCTACCAAGTGCTCTTCACGGCACGGGACAACTACAGCCTGGTGCAATTGCAGGACTACGAGACCATGTTCATCACCGTGGTGGCGCCCGCACCACAGAACCCCACGGCCACACCGGATGGAGGGGTGATGGAATTGGCGTGGGACGCGAGCATCTGCTCCAACGCCAACGGCTATCGCATCTATCGCAGGCAGGGTTCCGTTGGCTTTGTACACGGGCCTTGTGAGACGGGCGTACCGGCCTACACGGGCTACCAATACATCGGGAGCACTACCGGTGTGAACAGCACGTCCTACACCGATGCGGGCCTCGCCTTTGGGATCACCTATTGCTACATGGTGGTGGCCATCTTCCCGGACGGTGCCCAGAGCTACGCCAGCGAGGAATTCTGCAACCTGCTGCAGCGCGATGTACCCATCATGACGCACGTGAGCGTGGGCGTAACGGACAACATCACCGGCGTGGACACCGTGCGCTGGAGCAATGCCTTCGACCTGGACACTACGCAATTCCCCGGACCCTATCTCTTCAAGCTCTACCGGGGCGCTGGCCTTTCCACCGCGAACCAGTTGATCCATACAAGTCCCACCTCGCCGTACCTCACCCATCCCGACACGACCTTTTTGGATCAAGGACTGGATACCCGAACCACCGGACATGCCTACCGCGTGGATCTGTACGGCGACAATGGCAATACGCTGGTCGGACCGAGCAATACGGCGTCCAGCCTGTTCCTTGTACCCGAACCCAACGACGAGCAGGTCACCCTGCACATTAACCATGCAACGCCATGGATCAACACGCAATTCGATGTGTACCGGCAGATCGGCGGGGTGTTCACCTTTATCGGAAGCACCACCACGCCGGAATATGTTGATACCGGCCTGGTGAACGGCGAGGAGTACTGCTACTACGTGAAGGCCTACGGCGCGTATGATGATCCGGCCATCATTTCGCCGCTGATCAACTTCAGCCAAGAGACCTGTGCAGTACCCGTGGACCTCACGCCACCGTGTCCGCCCACACTTACCATCGTGAACGATTGCGAGATCCCGTTGAACACGCTCACGTGGAACAACCCCAATAACAGCTGCGCGAATGATACCTGGCGCTACAACATTTACTTCACCGACAGCTTGGGTGGCGACATGGAGCTGATCCATACCATCACCGGCGCGGAGGACACCACCTTCAACCATACCGATGGCAGTTCGGTGGCCGGCTGTTACGTGGTAACCGCGATCGATACCGTGGGCAACGAGAGCGAGTTCAGCAACCAGGTCTGTGGCGACAACTGTCCGGAATACACCTTGCCGAACATCTTCACCCCCAACAGCGACCGCGTGAACGACCAGTTCATTCCCTTCCCATACCGCGGGGTGAAGAAGATCGACCTGCAGGTGTTCAACCGTTGGGGACAGCTGGTGTTCACCACGGAAGACCCGGCGATCAAGTGGAACGGCACCGTGAACAACGAGGGCGACCCCGTGCCCGATGGCGTCTACTTCTACGTTTGCAACGTCTTCTTCAAGCGGCTGGAAGGCACGGTGCCGGAAGTGCTGAAGGGTACCGTACACGTGCTGGGGGGTAACCACGTGGAGCGCAACTGATGTTCACCGGTATTGTTGAGCAAGTTGGAACTGTATTGGAAGTGCGCAAGGCAGGCGCCAACACCGACCTCGTGATCCAAGCACCCATGGCCCCGGAGCTGCGAATCGACCAGAGCGTGGCGCACAACGGTGTTTGCCTCACCGTGGTGGAAGTCTCCGCTGCGCTCGATCCGGCAGCAGCATGGTATCGCGTAACGGCCGTGGAAGAGACCCTGCAACGCAGCAACATTGGTGCGCTTAAGCCCGGCGACGGTGTGAACCTGGAACGCAGCCTACGCATTGGCGACCGCCTCGATGGACACATGGTGCAAGGCCATGTGGATACCCTGGTGAAGTGTACTGGAGTGGAGGAGCGCGATGGGAGCTGGTGGTTCACGTTCGCACTGCCTGAAAGGAGCGAGCTGCTGGTGGAAAAGGGTTCCATCTGCCTGAACGGAGTGAGCCTCACCATCGCAGCGCTCGATGGATCTTCCTTCAGCGTAGCGGTGATCCCATACACGTATGCGCATACCACTTTCCGATCGCTGATGCCCGGCGATCAGGTGAACGTGGAGCTGGATGTGCTGGGCAAGTATGTTGCTCGTATGCTGGCGGGGCGGATCACTCTTTGACAAAACGCGCCCGCAACGGCCCCGAGGTTCCTCGCAGCTCCAGTACATAGCTACCGTTGGTAAGCCCCGAAATATCCAAACTTCCGGTCTTCGCATGCGCGGTCAGCACTACCCGGCCCAGTGCATCGAGCACGCGTGCGGTCTGCTCCCGGAAGGAGTTCGGCGCGTTCCACGTGATCCGGTCCTTCGCGGGATTGGGGAAGAGGGCCAACGCGGCAGGATCAGCCTTTAGGTCCTGCACGGTGGTGGTGAAATTCTGGGCGCTGATCAGCCAACGATCCGGGTCGAAGGCCACGGAGTCCACTGCGAAAGGCAGGTGGAAGTAGAAGAACTGGTTGTTGGTGGTGTTGTTCAATACCACCGTGCTGTCCGTACCGCTACCGATGAAGTGCAGCGGCACGGGCAATTCGAAGAAATCCACTGAGGGGTGAGAGGTGACTTGGGAAAGCGAAACCGTGACCACCCCGGCAGCATCCTGCGACCAGATGGTAGTGTACGAAGGATAGCCTTCACCCGTGTACCAGTCCGCCAAAAAGCCGGTGAGGTCCAAGCCCGAAGTGGCCTCTAGATGAGCTTGCAGATCGGCGGTGGTGGCCGAGCCATAGGCCAGGTCGGGATCCTCCAGATAATTGCGCACGCCTTGGAAGAAGGCGCTATCCCCACAGACCCAGCGCAGCATGTGGATCACCATGGCGCCCTTGTTATAGGTGAGCCTGCTGCTGAAAAGTCGGCCGATGTCGGTGGTGTCCGGGCAGAAGACACTGCCATCGGGTTCGCTTGTGATGTTATTGATCTTGTCCCGCTTCCAGATCCTCCACGAGTTGGGGGAGAATTGTTCGTAGGCCAAACCGCTGAGGTAGGTGGCGAAGCCTTCGTTCAGCCAGATCTCGGCCCAGCTCCCGCAGGTCACCTTGTCGCCGAACCATTGGTGGGCCAGCTCATGGGACATGATCTCCGGATGGAAGGAACCCATGAAGCTCATGGTCTGGTGCTCCATGCCGCCGCCCCAGCCGAACTGGGCATGGCCGTATTTCTCGTTGGCGAACGGGTAAGGACCGAAGAGCTGGTCGAAGAATGTGATCCGCGGAAGAAGATAGGTCGCCGCATCGCGGACCATGTTGAAGTCCTCCGGGTAAGCATAGCTCAGCATCAGCAGGCTATCGGTGCTCAACTGGGCGTATTGCTCATCCACTTGGTAGTTGGTCACCGCCGTGGCGATCAGGTAGTGGGCGATCGGGTAGCGATGCCGCCAATGCCATGTAATGTGAGCGCCCACGGTATCGGGGGCCATCAAAAGGCCATTGCCTGCAACGCGGTAGCTGTCGGGCGTGGTGACATAGGTATCGAGCGAATCGATCTTGTCGTTGAGGTCTTGCTTGCACGGCCACCAATCCTTCGCACCGTACGGCTCGCTCAACGTCCATAGCGCGGGCGCACCGGCGTGGATCGCAGTTTCGAAACTTCCGAAACCCGAATTGGGCGGCACGCCATGGTAGGTCACCGTTACGGAATCCAGTTGGCCGACAGGGACGGTGGTCGGCAAGGTGATCACCAGTTGGTCGTCCGTGCCGTGGGTAAAGGAGAGCGCACTGCCGTTCCGGGTCACGGCATCCACCACCATGGTATCGCTCAGGTCAAAGATCAGTTGGTCCAGATCGGTAGTGGCGGTGAACCATGAGGTGACCGAGCCGCTGATGTAACGTACCGCCGGGTCCAGGTCCCACGCGCAGCGCAGGTATTTCATGTCGAAGCCGCGTGTGATGGGCCCACTGCTTCGGGCTGCATCCAACAGCGGGCGGTGCTGCTCACTGTGGGCGATCTGGTGGATGATATCGGGATCATAGTCGGTCTGGGAGAGGACCGGGAGCGTGGCCAGAAATAGGGCGGCAAGAGGGAGGGAGCGCATGGGATGCAAGGTATGTAGGACTGTCTTATGCTGATCGTCCTATGTCTTATGTCCTCCAGGCATTGGACATAAGACATAGGACAGAACCATACCGCCTTGTCTAGAACAACTCCGAAGCGATCGCCCGTACGGCCTCCGAGCGGCCCATGGTATAGAAGTGCAAGCTGGGCACGTTGCGGGCCTGCAGTTCCTTGGCTTGCTGCGTCGTCCATTCGATCCCCAACGTTTTCACGGCGTCATCCGTGGTACACTTCACCAGTTCACGGGCATAGTCGTCCGGTAGGTCGATCTTGAAGGTCTTGGGGATGAAGGACACGTGCCTGAAATTCGTCAAAGGCTTCAGCCCGGGAATGATCGGAACGGTGATCCCTTCCTTCCGGCAGCGGTCCACAAAATCGAAGTAGCGCGCGTTATCGAAGAACATCTGCGTCACCAGATAGTCCGCGCCCGCATCCACCTTTCGTTTCAGGTAGGCAATGTCCGTGGCAAGGTTCAAGGCTTCGGCATGCTTCTCCGGGTAACACGCCGCACCGATGCACAGGTTGGTGGGTGCCGCCTCCTGCTCCTCATCGTACAGGTATTTCCCTTGGTTGAGGGCCGTGATCTGGTGGATCAGGTGCTCCGCGTGCGGATGCCCATCGCGCTCGGGAATAAAATGGGACTCACTTTTGATCGGGTCACCGCGCAGGGCGAGCACGTTGTCGATGCCCAGGAAATTGAGTTCGATCAAGGCATCCTCGGTGTCCTCCCGGCTGAAGCCTCCACAGATCAGGTGCGGCACTGTATCCACATCATACTTGGCCTTGATCATGGCGCAAATACCCACGGTGCCGGGGCGCTTGCGTAAGCGGATCTTCTGCAACAGGCCCTGGCCACGCTCCTTATAGATCACCTCTTCGCGGTGGTAGGTCACGTTCACGAAGCTGGGTTTGAACTCCATCAACGGATCGATCCCCGCATAGATCGAACGGATGTCCTTGCCTTTCAGCGGCGGAAGTATCTCGAATGAAAACAGGGTCTGCTTGCTCTGGCGCAAGTGGTCGATCACCTTCATCAATGGGCCTGTATGGAAGGAAGCCCCGACCAGCGGGGCTTCCTTGTTTGATTTTCCTGGGATGGATCAGCGCAGCAAGGTCACGTGGCCCGTGTATTCCTTGCCTGTGTTCAGCTTCAGGACGTAATAGTAGGTGCCGTCCGGCGTGTCCTTGGAAGGACGCCAGGTGTTCTTGTAGTTCGTGCTGGTGAATACCTCCTGGCCCCAGCGATTGAACACGGAAAGTGCTGTGTTCTGGTAGTATTGTACGCCCTCGAACACCAATGCATCGTTCTTCCCATCGTTGTTCGGACTGAATACGTTGGGGATGATGATCTCCACCGGTATCACGATCTGGCTATACGTGTAGGTGTGCGTACATCCATCCGCCGTGGTCACCGTGAGGGTGATCGGATAGGTACCCGGTGTATCGAAGGTAGCGGTGAAGGTGGTACCGGAACCGCCGCCCAAGGAGTCCGTGCTCCAAGACCAGTTCGTGATGTTGCCGCCATTGCCATTGGATTGGTCGGTATAGACCACCGTGGTGCCTGGGAATACGTTTCCATTGGGATCACCGGTGAAGAAGGCTGTGGGCGTGTTCGCGCTCAGCACGTTCACCGAAGCGGAGGTGCCGTCGCAGCCGAACTCGTTGGTCACTGTTACACTGTAAGTACCGGTTCCTACACTAATGGAGGGGTCTTGGCTTCCATTGCTCCAGGCATAACCCGTATAAGGCTGTGTTGTGGAAAGCACGGCGGGATCTCCGCCGCAGTTGAACAGCACGCCATCGATCACCGGTGCGGGTGTGGGGGCTTCGGTAACTACGATCGAGTTGGAGACCAGGATGCATGCACCGGTGCTGGCCTCCACGTAATAGGTGCCCGGACCTACCAATATGGTCTCACCATTGAAACCATTGGCCCATTCGTAGTGCTCGTAGCCGCCCGTGGCCGTGAGGAGCACACCTTGGCCTGCGCAAGCGATCGTATCGCCAGTGATGATAGGGGGCGGGGCCGGAGTGTAGAATATGCGGATCACCACGGATACCGAGGATGTCAATGGCGGCACGCCATCATCCGTAGCGGTATAGGTGATCACGTGATAGCCGGTATCGGATACCAAGGGGATGAACTGCAGGTTCAGGTTCGCCGTGTTCGCCGGACTTGTATTGATCTCGGTGATCGTTGCGTTCAATGGCGGAACGATCGTGTAACTGGCGGTGGTCAATTGGTCCGGTTCAGGTGAGAGGAAGTTCACGTCCAGGTTCACCAGTTCATTCACGCACACGTTCACCGTATCGCAGAGCGAGGTACTGCTGGCAATGGGCGGGATGTTCTGGGTGCTTACGGCGGTGGTGAACACGAAGTTCTTGTTGTCCAACCAGCTGATGCCGTCGTTCGCACCGAAGGGACCATCATAATCGGTACCAGCGTGGTCGAACCGTCCGAACTGGATATAGTCAACACCATTCCCGCGGTTCGCGCCAACCGTTGCCGGTGTGCCGCCGAAGCCGTTGGTTCCGCCCGATGCGCTTCCGGTGGTCCAGGTCATGTCCTTATAGCAGAAGGACACTGTGCTTCCGATGCCTACATCGGTGTTCGTGCCATCGCTGATGATCAACTGGAAGGAACAGATCTTATCGGTCTGTTGGTTGTAATACCCCACATCGGTCCAGTTCACATAAAGCGCGTTGGAGGTCAGCTTGTATTTTACGGTACCTCCTCCGTTCCGGGTGTCCACATCCGCCCAAAATGGTGCTACCATTTTGAAGTTGCTGTTCGGGAAAGCTGCGGAGGAATACGTGCCGAAAGGGGTCTGGAAGGAAACGTTACCGTTGTTGTTCACATAACACGTGCTGTACAGGTCACCGTACAGGTTGAACTGGAACGGGAGCGTGATCTGGGAGGAGGACCCATCGTCATTCGGGGCCAAGGCCAGCGTGTAGGTATTATCCGGCTCGATCCAGCAATTGCAATTGCCGCCGGTACCGCCACCACCCCGTTTGGCTTCATTAGCCGGCTGCACCTTGGGTGGTGCAAGTGTGGAATAGGTCACGTTGTATTCGGCTGGCAGGGTGCCGGTCAGCTTCATTTCCTGGTATTGGTCCACGGTGAGCTGAACACCTTGGGCTTGCAGAAATCCCACAGTGGCGAATGCCAGGGACATAAGGGTCAGGATCTTCTTCATCGGTGAAAGGGAGTGAGGGGCCATGGGTGGGCTTTGCTGCTTAAAAGGGGTCGGCCAAGATAACCCGGCCAGTGTTAATAAAAGGGTGTGCTGTAATATGGTCCGTCTTTGAGGTGCACCAACAGCTGCACCCAAGGCTGGGAAGGATGTGGAAGGCGATCATTTCATCAGGGTAATGGTGCCGAATCGCTCCATCTTGTCCGAGGAATACATCGGCCTGTATTCGATCCGCCAGACATAGACACCGGTGGTTGAGCTTGCGCCTCCTTTACCCCTGCCGTCCCAGCCCTTGTCGGGATCCTGGGTCTCGAACACCAGTTGTCCCCAACGGTCGAAGATGCGCAAGTGGTAGTCTTCCGAGGCCATGTCCAGCATGATCGGCAGGAAGATGTCATTGATGCCATTGCCATCCGGCGTAAAGGCCTTCGGTACCCAGAAGTTGGGCACGAGGATGGAGATGGTATCGCACAAGGTATCGGCGCAACCGTAGCGATCGGCCACGGAAAGGCATACCAGGTATTCATCCGCGATCTTGTTCGGGTAGACGTAGGTGGCCTGCCTCCCGGTCTGGTGTGAGCCATCGTGGAAGGTCCATTGGAGGTCCACCGCATGGGGATCGGTCGCGGAGAAGACCAACATGTTGTTCTCCGCCGTTCCGGGCTCAGGAGTGTATACGAATTCGGCCTTGGGGGCGGGATCGACCAATACCGCACCGGGAACGATCAGTTGGTCGATGCAGCCCTGGGGTGTGGTCACGCGGAGCTTCACATGGTACCAGCCCGCTTCGGCATAGGTATGCGTGAAGCTGCCACAGGCATCCACCGTGCCGGTCCCATCGCCGGGATCCCACACGCAGGAATTGCCCACGTATATGGGGTCGGTGGTGTTGGTGAAGGTCACTTCCAATGGATTGCAGCCGCTGTCGGGATCGGCGGTGAAACTGATGATCGGGAGCGGATCGATATGTACGTTCACCACAGCAGTGTCGGAGCGATGTGCACAGGTGCCGGGGCCGATGGTCACATATTTGTAATCGCCGGAGATCTCAAGGCCGGGGTCCAAGAGCCCGTTCTCCAACTCGTCACCCAATGGTGTAAGCCAGTGGCCTCCTGCATCCGGGCTGCCACCGAGCAATGGGAAGAGCGGGGTGTTGCCTCCGTTGGCGCAGATCACCAACGCGCTGTCCAGCCCCGCCTGCGGGAGGGGGTCCATGTTGATCGTGAGGGTCGCGCTCTGGTCCGGGCAGGGAAGTACGGCGGGAACCGTGTAGGTATATACCCCGATAGCGCCAGTGGCCGGGTCGAAGAGGTCGGGCACGGTAACACCGGCTACATCGGTCCATTTCCCGGTGGCGTCCGGAGTTCCGCCCAATCGGGTCCGCATGCTGAAGGGAGCAGCGTCCACACATATCACGATCGAACTGTCGCTGCCGGCATCCACCGCTTGCGGGATGTCAACGGTCATGAAGGAGGTGTCATTCGGGCAGGGCGTGGTGCCGCTCACCATGTATTGATAAATGCCCGAGGCGGCGGTCTGTGGATCCAAGATGCCATTGAAGGTGGTTCCGGAAGGTGTGGCCCATGCTCCACCACTTTGGGGTGGACCGGGGATGAAGTTGAAGAGGTTGTCCGGCACGTCCCAAGAGCAGAAAGCGATAGCGGTATCCCCGCCTGCAAAGGCGTGCGGGACGTTGGTAATGGTGGCCACCCCGGTAGCGGAACACGAGGTGCCTATGCCCACCTCATAGGTATAGTTGCCGTTCATATCCTCACCCGGCAGGAACATGTTATCATGGCTGCTTCCATCGGGGGCCGTCCACGTGCCGCCGGGCGGTGCGTTGCCACCCAGTACGGTGAGCATGTCGAAAGGCACGTCATTATCGCAGACCAACAGGCTATCAGAAACCAGCTGGGGAGAGGGCAATACATGGATAACGATATGCAGGGTGGAAGTAAGCGGAGGTGAACCGTCGTCAGCTCCTTCGAAGTAGACATCGTGGTAGCCCACTTCTGCTGCAGAGGGCGTGAATTCAGTTGTAATGCTGGCCGTATTGCCCGTGACGGCATTCACCGTTGTATAGTTGCTGAGCGTGGGTGCATAGGAGCTGGGTACGGTTGTTTGCGCGGGTTCCGGCGATAGGAAATCCACGCTGAGCTGGGTGAGTTGCCCTGCGCACACGGTAAGGGAGTCGCATACCGACTGCCCGGTCACCACGGGAGGTACATTACCAGTGGTGACCGAGGTGGAGAAGGTGAAGTATTTGTCCGTGAGCCAGCCAATACCACTGGGGGCGCCGAATGGCCCGTTGTAATCCACCCCGGCATGGTTGAATTGCCCGAACTGGATGTAATTGATGCCATCTCCTTTGTTGGCACCCACAGTAGCGGGAGTGCCGCCGAACCCATTGCTACCGCCAGAGGCACTTCCGGTGGTCCATTCCATGGTGCCATAGCAGAAGGAAACATTGGTTCCATTGGGTACCACTGGATCCATACCATCGGTGATGATCACCTGAAAGGAGTTCAATTTATCCGTCTGCTGATTGTAGTAGCCCACCCTGGTCCAATTCACGTACATGGCGGTGGGGGTCACTTTGTATTGCACGATGTTCTGGCCGACGCCACCTCCACGTAGGTCCACATCCGCCCAGAAGGGTGCGACCATGACGAACTGTTGGTATTGTGTACTTGCAACGGGAAAGGTCGAAGCACTCCAGGTGCTTATGCCTTGACCAAAAGAAATACTCCCATTAATGTTGATATAGGCGGAGGTATACGTTTGCCCATACAAGAAAAAGCCGAAGGGTAGGTTGATGGGACCAAGGAATCCATCATCTCCAGTGCCGTTCTGCCACCCAGTGTTGTTATTGATGGTCGTGTACGTTGCATCCGGAGTGATCCAGCAATCGCAGGTTGCACTGCCACCGCGGGAGTGATCTTCCTCAGCGGCTTGTTCGGAAGGATGCGTGGGGCCGGGCTGGTCCGGCGTGGCGAACTGGGCCTTCCAGGCATCATAATCCGCTGCATTGTTGAACACGGGTGCGTCCTGCGCAGCCAAGGAAAGGGCAAATGCAACGGGGGAAAGCAGCAGGATGTGGCGAAGTATCTTCATCAGGTCTTATCGGAACAATTGGACCACCATGCTTTTCACGCGGGTCTGTCCGTTCATATCGGTTAGGAGCACAACGCAGCTATAGTAACCTTCCTCAGCGATGTTCCCATCCGGAAGGCGACCATCCCACATCGTGCTCAGGTCGTTGGTATGGAACACAAGCGATCCGGTCTTGGCCGCAAAGATCCGCACATCCACCCTTGCGTGTTCTCCGGCGACGATCCATAGTTTGTCGTTGAGCCTATCCCCATTCGGGCTGAAGGCGTTGGGGATCAGGATATCACGGGTCAGATCGGCTTGGAACGGGTCATCCATGTCGGATTCGTGAAGGTCAACG
Organism: Flavobacteriales bacterium; assembly: GCA_019638085.1. Classification (GTDB taxonomy): domain Bacteria; phylum Bacteroidota; class Bacteroidia; order Flavobacteriales_F; family PHOS-HE28; genus PHOS-HE28. The sequence continues at coordinate 289,201 of JAHBUL010000001.1, forward strand.
ATCGTGGAAGCATGCTCCTCGGTTGGCTCATCCTTGGCCTCCGTTCGTGTATCCGGATCTGAACCGCTCGCAGTGGCGGTACTGCGTTCTTGCGCAGGCTCTTGGCTTGCCCTTGGATCCACAGGGATCGGAGCTACCGGTTGTTTAACAGGTGTCTGAAGTTGGGAAGGCTGTTGCGACTCACTCGGCACCACATGGTCAGCCGCATCTGTTTGCGGAGAAGGCTCTTGTGTGCTTGTTGCTTCTGCCCGCTCCATTGGTGCCACAACCTTGGGTACCACCGTCCGTGCAGGGGGAGTAGCCTCAGGAGCCGCTTTCGGTGCTGGTTGTTCCACAGCCGGCTCCGGCTTCACCATGCCCGGCGTGCTTTCAGCAGGAGGAACTTCGATCAAGGAGATCTGTGGAGTTTCCGGAATGCCCATGACCGGTGCATCCCCCTTGTTGTTCCAGAGGAATAGCCCGGCCGTGATCACCACGGCCGCCACACCGGCAGCGATCCAGCCTGTGTGCACGGAAGTTCCTGCCGCCACACCTTGCCCGATCTGCGCATTGATGTTGGCCCACGCGGACGGGTCCACCTGCACCTCATGCCCTTGGAACTTGTCCTGCAGGCTTTCACGAAGCTCTTCCCCGCTGCTCGCGGCCATTTGGCCGGTCACCTGTTCCCATGCACCAGGTGGCACGTCCATCTCGTGGCCGTGGAAGCGCTCGCGGAGCAGTTCTATCAGTTGATCACTCATCTTCAATTTCCGTACAGGTCCACCGTTTCCTTCGGTAGCAGTTTGCGCAGGTAGGCCCGCGCTTTCATGAATTGTGACTTGGAGGTATTCTCCGAGATGCCCAGCATCTCCCCGATCTCCTTATGCGGATAGCCTTCAATGGCGAACAGGTTGAACACCGTGCGGTACCCCGTTGGCAAGGCCTGGATCAGGTCCATCAACTCATTCGTGCTCAATGCGCTGATGGCCTGGCTGTTGGTGGCGTGCAAATGTTCGGCCTCGGTGAGGTCCAAACTGTGCTCAAAGGGCTTGTTGCGACGGATCTGGTCCAATGCGGTGTTCACCATGGTGCGCGCGATCCAGCCACCCAAGGGGCCGTCAGCGCGGAAGTGGTCCATCTTCTGGAACACCTTTACGAAGCCGTCCTGGAGGATGTCCTGGGCCTGTTCGCGGTCGGGGGCATAACGCATGCAGATGCTCATCATTTTACGTGCATAGGCCTGATAAAGCGCCTTTTGGGCGATCGGGTCGCCCTTGAGGCAGCCCTCTACCATTTGCTCATCAGTCATTGCCTTGCTTGCGCTATGATGCAGATCCGGGGCGGAAAGTTGCCCCGAGCTGAGTTGAAGTTAAGCCAAAGGTCCGGAAAATGGTAAAAGAAGTCACTCACGTGTCATACTCCGCCTGTCGCTCGTGTGTCGCGCGTGATCCGGCGCGTGTACGACCTTCGCACCATGATCCTGCCTCCCTCACTTCGACCGGGCGATACCATCGCCATCATTCCAACAGCCCGTGCCATTACTGCCGAAGAACTGCATGCGGGCATTGCCCTTGCGGAAAGTTGGGGCCTGGAGGTGAAGCTGGGTTCCGGCATTGGCCGGAAGAGCTTTCAACAGGCCGGTACGGCAGAAGAGCGCGCGGATGATCTACGATCTGCTTTGTTGGATGACGAAGTAAAAGCGATCTGGTGTGCCCGTGGCGGCTACGGTACAGTACATCTGACCGAGTTGGTGGATCTCTCCATCCTGCAGGATAAGCCCAAATGGATCGTCGGTTTCAGCGATGTCACCGTGCTGCATTCGGCCTTGCACCGGCTTGGCGTGTGTTCGCTGCATGCTCAAATGCCGTTCAATATCACAGGCAAGAGCGAAGCCTGCATTTCCTCGTTGAAAGCAGCGCTTTTCGGAAACCCCGAACCCGTCTCAACGCTAGGCTCGAATGCTCATTCGTTGGACCGCCACGGTTCGGCCGAAGGTGTAGTGGTGGGCGGCAATGTCTCCATCCTGTATGCCCTACGAGGCACACCCTACGATCTGGATACCACGGGAAAAATCCTCTTTATCGAGGATCTTGACGAACTGCTCTACCACATGGACCGGATGGTAATGAACATGAAGCTAGGCGGCCTGTTCGATGACCTCGCCGGGCTGGTGGTGGGCACTATGACGGACATGCATGACAAGAACCCGGCGGACCCCTTCGGTCTTTCCGCGGAGGCCATCATTGCCCGAGCGGTGAAAGGCAAGGGTTATCCCGTTTGCTATGATTTCCCTGCGGGGCACATCAACGATAACCGCGCCTTGGTATTGGGCCAAAAGGCGAAGCTCAGCGTGACCCCTGAAGGTTCAACGCTGAGCTTCGCAAATGAATCACCGGCCTGACCGGTAATTGTGCTAGTTCCGCTCGAACTTTGCGAATCCTGCCGGAATTTCGAAGAGCTCGGATTTCTGCGCTCCGCGGCTCACCTTGGTCACTTCCAAACGGCTTACTTCGCTTCCATCTATTTTCTGTTCCGTGCCGAGCATCGGGAAGACACCTTTGGCACCATCGATCTTCAGGAAGAAGAGGGCTTGCTCATCCTTGCGGTTCAACGTCTTCAACAAGGGGATGAAGAAATCGAAGGCATCCTGGGCCACCCAGTACGTGAGGATCCGATCCTCGGACGGGCTTTTCACCACCCATTTTTCACACTTGTAACCGGCCATGTCCTTCATCTCCCCGGTCTTCTTCACATCGGCTTTGATCTCCTTGGGCAGCCGCATGTTGGGCACATCCATGTAGAGCTTCCGGTCGGGGCTCAACGCGGTTACCGTATTGTCCCGGTTGTCCACCAACATGATGCCCTGCACATTGCCGCGCGAGCTCAGTTCCTCGATCCGGACATGATCGCCCTTCACGTAGTACTTGTAGTTGGTGACCACCGGTCCGGTGGTCTTGGTGAATTCAATGGTGCCTTCGAAGCTTTGCGCCTGAATAGCGGCCGTAATGGCGAACAAACCGCCTACGAGGGCGAGTGAGCGGAGCGATGGATGCATGTGTTTCTTTTTCAATCGGTGGCTGACGGCGAAAGATGCTGAACTTTGACCCTTCCAACGGGAGAGACCGTTGCCGGGTTACGCACAATACATCGTTAAGTTTCATGGCCACACATAATTCCACAGGTGAGCAAGGGGAGCAACTGGCATGCCAGTGGCTGGAGGCCAAGGGCTTTTCCATCCTGCACCGCAACTGGCGCCACGGCCGCGATGAGATCGATATCGTGGCCCGCGATGGCGGGTTCCTGGTGGTGGTGGAGGTGAAGACACGCAGCACCGGCCGCTGGGGTGATCCCGAGATGGCCGTGGGACCGGCCAAACGCCGCAACCTCATGCGGGCAGCCACCGAACTTGTACATTCCATACCCGAGAACCTCGAATTGCGCTTTGACGTGATCAGCATCACACACACCTCCGCAGGACCCCAATTCCTGCATATCCCCGACGCATTTTACCCCACGCTATGAGCAAACGAAACAGTGATCGATCGCCGAGAGGTGAACGCCCCGCACGAGGAAGCAAAGGTCCCGGCCCTAAAGGAACAGGTAGGTCCGCAAAGCCGGGAGGACGCCCTTCGCGTGGTCGCGATGAAGATTCCGATCAAGGTCGTGGGAAAAATGCTCGCCCATTCCGAGAGCGCGATGATCGTGATGTACCTAAGGAGGGAAGAGCCACAGGACCACGCCGACCGGCCGGACCGAAGGGGCCAGCCAGAGGGGAGGGTCGAAGAGGTCCCGCCAGAGGTGATGATCGCAGGGGTCCGGCCAAGGGTGAGGATACGAGAGGTCCTGCCAGAGGTCCGCGTAGGGATGACCGCCGTGGACCTGCGGCGGGTGGTGCCGGAAGACCGCCGAAGCCTTGGAAAACGAGAAGCCGCGATGAACGCACCTTCCGTGAAGGTGATCCGTTATCCCGCCGTTCCTTCAGCAAAGGAGAGCGCAGCAACCGCTTCAGTCTTCCGAACCCGGCGAACGATGGCCTGATCCGACTGAACAAGTATTTGGCCCAAGCCGGTGTCGGTAGCCGGCGTGAAGCCGATCAACTGATCACCACGGGCGTGGTAACGGTAAATGGCAAAGTGGTAACGGAACTCGGTGCCAAAGTGAGGCCCGAGGATATCGTCCACTTCGGAGGGCAGAAGCTGAGCATCGAGCAGAAGCGATATGTGTTGCTGAACAAGCCGAAGGATACCATCACCACCACCGACGACCCCTTGGAGCGGCACACCGTGATGTCGCTGATCGCGAAAGCCGGTACCGAGCGACTATACCCTGTGGGGCGTTTGGACCGCAACACCACGGGCGTGCTGCTGCTCACCAATGATGGTGATCTGGCCAAGAAGCTCACGCACCCCAGCCATGGTGCACAGAAACTCTACCACGCCACGCTCGATCGGGCACTTACCGTGGATGAACTCCACAAGCTTGTGGAAGGCATCGAATTGGACGATGGCCCCGCCAAAGCGGACGAGGTCAGCTTTGTTGGTGCCTCCAAGCGCGAGGTGGGCTTGATGATCCACATGGGACGCAACCGGATCGTGCGGCGCATGTTCGAAGCATTGGGAGCTGAAGTAGTGAAGCTCGATCGCGTGATGTTCGCAGGCCTTACCAAAAAGGAACTTGGGCGTGGGCATTGGCGTTACCTCACCGAAAAGGAGGTCACGTGGCTGAAGCAGATGAAGGATGCCCCGAAGAACACCAAGGACGAGCGTGGAGGGCGCCGGACGCGCCTTTCGCAAGGAAGCGAGTGAGCCGTTCAGAACACTACTTAAGGGGCCATCTGATCATGCGCTTTCGGTGACCTATAGCTTTGTACCATGGTTGATCACCGGATCGCACGTGGCCTAGTGAGCTTGGCCATCGGAACCTTGCTATTGGCTGGTTGTACCCCGCCGCCCGCCACCGTGGCGCCGTTGGCGGATTCGGATTGGACCACGATCCAGGGAGAGAAGCTCACCTTGAAGGATATGATGGGCACGGTCGGAACCGTATTCCTCACCTTGGATCCGGAATGCCCGTTCTGTCAACTGTACACCCATACTTTCAGTGACATCGCGGCCAAATATGCCGGGCGAGGCGTGAACGTGGTGGGCCTGTATCCGGGGCATTTCATGGAATTGGAGGAAGCGCTCACCTTCTCCACTGATGCGGGTTTTGAATTTCCGCAGGTGATGGATGATCAATGCAAACTGTCACTCGCACTACAGGCGCGGGTAACACCGGAATGCTTTCTGACCGATGCGAACGGCACAGTGGTATACCGGGGGGCAGTGGATGATCGTGCTGTGCGCCAAGGACAAAAGAAGTACGAGGCGCAAGAGCACTATCTGGCCAATGCGATCGATGCTTTTCTGGCCTCGGGAAAATCACAAGAGGAAGTGGTGGCCGTGGGATGCATCGTGGAATGCGAGGAATGATGCAAAGCAACGCCTATCCGTTGCTCAAACCTTGGTCATTGCTCTTGGCCATCGCTGCGTTAGTGGCGTGCTTTGCTGCATGTACCGATGCCGGTCGTACGGCTGAGGTGGTGGACCTTGTTCCACGGGTAAGCGGCTTGCCCGATACGGTGACCTTCGCGGAGGTGGCGCCCATCATTCGCGCCAATTGCATGCCTTGCCACCGTGAAGGGCAGGCGGGGCCTTTCCCCTTGGTGAACTACACCGATATGCGCCGTAAGGCAAGGACCATCCGCAAAATGGTCGTGAACCGGTGGATGCCACCGTGGCCTGCGGATACGGCCTACAGCCATTTCCTGGGTGAACGCGCGCTGAATGCACGGCAGATCGCCACGATCGCGAAGTGGGTGGACCAAGGCAGCTTGATCGGTGATACCACGAACCTTCCACCCATGCCCACGACAAAGGATGCTACCATGTCCGGAATGCATCCCGGGACCAGGGAACCCGATGCGGTGGTCTGGCTGCCCGACACCTTCCACATCCCCGGCGACAATCGCGACCGCTTCATCATCGCCAAGGCTCCGTTCGAACTGCCGCGGGATACCTTCCTCAGTGGAGTTGAATTCGTGCCGGGCAACAGGCAAGGCGTCCACCATATGAACGGTGCGATGATCTCCTATGCCAAAGGTGCCAAGCAGGATGTGTACAGCGGGGCGACCTACATCGATGCGGACAGTACACAGAGCTTGGATGCGTATGGGGACCTGCTACTGCAGAATGATGATGGAACCTGGCCGCTGCTGACCCCGAACATGGTGAACTACCTCCCAGGGCTTTCACCGCCGATCTACCCGCCCGGTATCGGTGGCTACCACATTCCGCGCAGCGGGGCCTTCCTGATGAACACGCTGCACTACGGCCCAAGCATGCGCGATACCCTTGATCGCTCCCGTTTCAACCTCTGGTTCAGCAGCACCCCACCGGGGCGGCCGATGAAGGAACTCCAACTCGGTACCCTCGGAATGAGCCCCGTGGTACCGGACCTCGTGATCCCGCCGGACACGGTAATGACCTTCCGGACCAGCTTGCTTATTCCGGCGGATATCAGTGTGCTCACCCTCAACCCGCACATGCACTTGCTGGGCAAGTCGTTCTTGGCCTTCGCGCTCACCCCATCCGGTGATACCATCCCGCTGGTCCGGATCAAGGAATGGGATTTCCGTTGGCAATTCGCCTACACGTTCCCAACCATGCTGCATGTGCCGAAAAATTCGGTGATCCATGTGGTGGCGGTGTTCGATAACACACGGGCGAACCGCAACAATCCCTACGATCCGCCGCGCACGGCCCGGGCCCCTGTAGGTGCGCATATGCGCACCACCGATGAAATGCTCCAGTTCTTCGTGAACTATGTGGATTATCGGCCGGGGGATGAGCAGATCGGCTTGGATCCAGAGTAACGGTTGCCGCAGGTGTCGTTGCTGGTGATCGGTGAATGGCGATCGGCGATCAGCGGCTGGCGACCCCGCTCAAGTCCGGGGCAGACTGGCGGGCTTTGCCGGAGGAATAACTCCGTTGCGTGCGTTTCATCTTTCAGCCTTCATCTTTCAACTTTCAAAAAGCCTCAGCCCTGTGCCAATGGCTTCGGCTTCACCGCACGGGTATTCAGTCTGCGTTGCCGCCATCCGTTGAGGGAGATGCAGGCCAGGATCAACCCGATGCCGACATAGGAGCCGGGATGCATCCGTTCGCTTTCCGGCCAGATCATCAACGCGATCAATATGGTGTACACGGGCTCGAGGTTCACGGTGAGGATCACGGTGAATGGAGTAAGCTGCTTGAGGACGTGGATCCCGGCCGTGAAAGCGAACGTGGTGCAGACCAATCCAAGAACCAAATGCCCGATAAGGTCATTCGAGGGCATCTTCCAGATCGGTATGGGCAGGTCGCCTGCCCAAGCCAACCACAACCCCAGCGCCACCAGAGCGGTCAACAGTTCGTAGAAACCGATGCGCATGGCGTCCCCGCGTTTAACCAGTTCACCATTTAATACATTGAAAACGGCGCTGAGCAGTGCGCTCAAGGTGCCCAACATGATCCCTTCGCGGTATTCCGTTTCCAGGCCGAAGATCAGCAGCAGTGCAGCAATGATCACTGCTCCTAGGCCCAGTTCAAAACCACTTATCCGGCGCTTGGTCCAGAAGGGCGTGATCATGGCGGTAAAGAAGGTGCTGGTGCTCAGGCAAGCCACGGCAACCGAGGCACTGCCCCGCTTGATCGCCAAGTAAAAGGTGATCCAATGTGCCAGAATGATCAGGCCAGTGAACATGTAGCGACCCAGGTCCGGCGTGCGGGGTGAAAGGGAGCGGCGCATCCAAAGGGTAACCATCAGCAAGCCGGCACAGGCAATGGCACAACGGATGTAAACGATGTGCAATGCGCTTTGGTCGATCCACTTTCCCAAGATGCCTGTCCAACCCCAGAGAAATACGGTGATATGTAGGAGGATCAGCGCATTGTTCCGGAGCCTTGGATCCGGAGATGCCGCTGCCGATGGGGCGTGCTGGGACATGCGGTGATCTGGCTCCGGTCAACGAATGTTCCGCAACTTTTCCTGCAGGTCGTTCACCACCTGCTGCTGGCGGTCCACCTCGTTCTGCTTCGCAACTTGGTCCTCCTCGTTCTTTTTGATCGCCCACTGGAGGTCCTGCACCTTCTTCTCCATGGCTTGTGAGGTCTTCACCGCGCGGGTGACCCGGCTCACCATTTTGCGTTGGTCCCTTAACCGGTCCTTCTCCAGTTGGGCCTGCTCCGTGCTATCGATCCCGGCCTCGCGCACGGGTTCCGCCAGCCCTTTCAGTTGTCCTTCCAGCTCCTGCTTATCGCGTTCGGCCTGTTCGCCGCGCTGTTGTGCCTTCAGGATCCCGTTCTCGGCACGCTGGTTCTCACGCTTCAACATGTCCAGCTGGCGGGTCAAGTTCTCCAGATCACGCGTTGCCCGGTCCAACTCTGCTTGGGCCACTTGCCTCCGGAGGATCACGGTGCGCTGCTGTACCCATTCCGTGCAGCCTGTCAATTCGCGTTCCGGTGAGTCCGGGCCAACGAAGCCACTGGTGGTGAGGAATGCGATATGCGCGGTGGTGAATAGGGCTCCTTTGGGCTTTTCCACGGCGATGAGGATCCTGATCGTATCGGCGGAAGCCGAAGGAATGCGCGCCGCTGCGCCGATCAACTCCTTCTTGTTGGTCACCTTCACGCTGATGGCCTTCAGTTCGTTCCGCCAGAAGGTCGTGACATCACTGCCGCTCGCGTCCTCGAAGGTCGCATCCAGGGTGGGGTGCACCCCACTGCTGAACTGGTACGCGCTGATGCCCGGAACTGATTGAGCGTGGAGTTTCACGGCTCCATGAAGGAACAATGTCCACGGTAAAAGGAAGATGAGCGCTTGCCGAATGGCCTTGCCTAGTACACGGAATGGTGTGGTGATCGCCCTCATTCCTCATCCACGCGGGTTACACCACCGCTGAGAATGAACTTCATCACTTCGGCGGCCTTGGCATCGATCGGCGTTACGCTTGAAACAGGCACGATGAACAAACGACCGCTCCATGCAAAACTATAGGGGACATACACCGCCACATGATCGGCACCGATCCCTATGTGGCGGAGGTCTTCCTGGGTGAGAAAGCCCAGCTGCCCCAACCCGGAACCGTCCAATGGCGTGATCAATACCGGCCGATCGAATTTTTTCTTACTGCCCACCAAACCTTCCATCAGGTCCTTCAGCGCATCGTAAACGGTCTTCAGAAATGGTACGCGGCGCAGCACGTCCTCGAAGATCTCCGCCATACGCTGGTAGAAAAAGGTGGAGCCCAGCCAGCCGATGAGGACAATGCTCGTTAGCACGATCACAATACCCAACCCCGGTATCTTCACCTGAACGATCTGGTCCAACCAGCGCAACGCTTCGAAGGCCACCACCGAGATCACCGCAACGGGAACGATCAGTAGCAGGCCGCGGAAGAAATAGCCCAGCAATAGGCGGCCTATGTTCCGATCATCCTTCATGCTGCGAAGGTATTCCCGACGGATGTTATTTCAACGACAACAAAACGAACCAGACTCCCGACTCAAGACTCCCGACTCAAGACTCCTGACTCAAGACCCCAACCGTCCCAACTCAGCCTGCATCTTTTTCGGCAGCGAGGCCACCACCAGCACATAGCTGTGGTCCAGCAGTTCACGGACCAAGGCATCCTTCACGCTGCCGTCAGTGGCGACGGAATTCCAATGGACCTTGCTCATGTGCCAGCCCGGCGTGATGCCTTCATGATGTTCGCGCAGTTCAATGGCCCGTTCCGGATCGCACTTCAGGTTGACCATGGCGAAGGAGTTCAGGTCAGTGAGCGCGAACATCTTGCCCTTCACCTTGAAAACCAAGGTGTCCGGTCCGAAAGGGGTTTCCTCGGTAACGCCCGGTTTTCCCAAGCAGAGCTCGCGGAATATTTCGATGTTCATGTCAATGGGGCATATAGCACGGGCCGGCTCGGTGCTGCATCGTTGATGAAGTGCGGAACCTGTAGTTCCAACAGGTATTCGCCGTCCTTCACCTCGTTGGGTACGAAGATCATTTCCGTGATCGTGCGGCTGAGATCCGTGCTGCGGGGATGATCCCAGAACGCGTGATGCGCCGCCAATTTCCCGTCATCGCGCTCACGGTCCACGCTGGGCAGGTCCAGCAAAAGGTGTTTCACGCCGATGCTGCGCAACCAAGCGCAGGCCTCTGCCGCGATATAGGGCGGATTGGTGCCCGTCCATTGCCGGATCAGCTTGTCCGGCTCATTGGGCCAAGTGCGGATCACCAACGCCTCAGGAGCACGGTCGTTCACGGTGCTTCGCAGCAACCCCAACGTGATCACCCGGTCAAGGCCTTCGGCAGTGCGTCGCTCCTCGGGCAGTACGCTGATCAGCTGAGCGGTGAACCAGTAGCGCTGTAAGATGTTCCCCACAGGATATACCAGCCGGGCAATGTGGCCCACGCTTTCGGTATGTGTGCCATTGCCGTGCGGGTTGAAGGCCACGTCCCGGAAGTTGACCGGCGCGCCCTCCTGCACGGAGTAGATCTTTTCGCCCTCCTGCACCGGCGTGAACGTGGGCGGACCAACGTGCCAAGCGCGAGGACCCGGGCTCTTCGGATCCAAGGGAATGGACAGGTCGATGGGGGCATTGAGCGCGATGCGCCACGTGCGACCTTGGTGGGTGATCTCTGCGATCATGGTCCGGGAATGAAGAGGTCCGAAGCAATGCGGTCGGCGAAGTTCCTGCCTTTGGGTGTCAGGATCAAACGACCGTCGCGGACCTCGATCTCATCCAGCGCAAGATAGCGTTCAATGGCTTTGGAATTCATGGTGCGGAAATCCTCGCCCAGTTGCAAGAGTTCCACACCCCAGATGGTGCGCAGGCCGGTGAACAGGCGTTCATTGATGCGTTGCACCGGGGTGAGGTTTTCTTCCTCCCAGAACCGCTCACCCTTTTCCACGCCCATGGCATAGCGCACATTGTTGGCCACGTTCCAGCGGCGCTGGTCGCCATTGAACGAATGCGCCGCAGGCCCGATGCCGAGGTAGGGCACGCCCTGCCAGTAGCTTGTATTGTGCTTCGCGAAATGGCCCTCCTTGCCGAAGTTGCTGATCTCGTACTGCACCAATCCGGCCTTCGCCACCCGCGCGATCCCATGTTCGAACTGCGCGGCCTGCTCCTCATCATTCGCCGGAACGATGCGCCCCGTTTGCACCTGCTTGTGCAGGGCCGTGCGCGATTCCACCGTGAGGCAGTAGGCCGAAAGATGAGGCAGACCATGGTCCAGCGCGATGGTGAGCTGTTCGTCCCATTCCGCCAGCACCATGCCCGGCAGCCCGTAGATCAGGTCGATGGTCCAACTGGCAAAACCGGCCTCTGCAACCTGTTTGATCGCCTCGAGTGATTGCGCCGCATTGTGCGCACGGCCCATCCACTGTAGCCGCTCTTCCCGGAAGCTCTGCACGCCCAAGCTCACGCGGGTGATGCCGATGTCGCGCCACGCCGCCAGCACTGCCTCCGAAATATCATCCGGATTGGCCTCAATGGTGATCTCCGCATCGGATTCAACAGTGGTAAGAGAACGAGCTTCTTCAAGCAAGGTGCGGAGCTCCTGCGGAGAAAGTAAGCTGGGTGTGCCACCGCCGAAATAGATGGAACCCAATGCAGCGCCGTTGAGTTCAGCGATGCGCGAGCGGAGTTCGGCAGCCATCGCCGCCAGCACCCGATCCTTCGTTGCCAATGAAGTGCTGAAGTGGAAGTCGCAATACACGCAGGCCTTGCGACAGAACGGGATATGGAAATAGAGGCCAGCCAAAGGACGGTAGATGCAATTGCGATGCGCAAGAGCTTGCTCTGCAAAGGTCGGATGAAATCAACCTGGTCAAGCATTACTCGCCTTCTCTGGATAGCGCTCGCGTGTCCCCAGTGCTGCTCACCCCGATCGATAGCGCTCGCGTGTCGCGAGTGCCCCAATTCCCATACCTTCATCCGATGTCTGAACGTCGAAAAGCGAACGTCCAAGGCGCAGCCTATTTCGTGACCTTCACCGTTCTTGGATGGGTGGATGTGTTCACGCGCAAAGTGCTTGCCGAGGAGTTGATCAAGAACATCCAGTACAGCCAACACAACAAAGGACTGCGGGTCTTTGCTTATGTGATCATGTCAAATCACGTTCACATGATCGTACAAAGGGAAGGCGGAACCCTTGCCGAATGGATTCGTGACTTCAAAAGCTTCACTGCGAAACGGATCATCCACTTGATCGAAACGCACCCCGACGAGAGCAGAAGGGACTGGCTCTTGACCTATTTCAGGGAACAGGGAAAACTTACGGCCCAAAGCAGGGAGTATGCGTTCTGGGCGAAGACCAACCATCCTACCGAACTCTTCACGCAGCTGTTCTATGATCAAAAGGCACGGTACATCCACATGAATCCGGTGGTCGCGGGGATCGTTACGCAGCCTGAACACTACTTGCTTAGTAGTGCGCATCCGGATGGGCCATTGCAGTTGAATGCGTAGGATCGGTGCGTGGAGGGCACTCGCGACACGCGAGCGCCGACTGAGCGGGTTGGGTGGCACTCGCGACACGCGCCGATCATAGGCCCGCATGTGGGATAGCGCTCGCGTGTCGCGAGTGCGCATTCCGCGAATTCAAGCCCGCAACGAGATCCTGAACGTCGTCCCTCTGCCAATAGCTGAGCGCTTCACGAAGATCTTGCCCTTGTGGTAGGTTTCCATGATCCGCTTGGTGAGCGAAAGGCCTAGGCCCCAGCCGCGCTTCTTGGTGGTGAATCCCGGTTGGAACACGGTTTTCATCTGAGCGCTCGGTATGCCTTTCCCTGTATCGGTCACATCCACATGCACTTCATTGCCGTCCTTCTCGGTGGTGATGGTGATGCTGCCTTCCCCTTCCATGGCATCCACAGCGTTGCGGATCAAGTTCTCCAGGACCCAGCTGAAGAGCGCGCGGTTCAACGGGACCGTGAGCTCGGGATCAGCAGGTGGAACCACTTCGAACTTCACGCGAGCAGGTAGCCGCGGCCGGAGGTATTGCACCGTGTCCCGAAGCGTTTGGTCAATGTTCTCAGGTACAAGGTCGGGCGTGGAGCCGATCTTGCTGAAGCGCTCGGTGATCATCTCCAAGCGTCCCACGTCCTTGCGCATTTCCGTGACGGCAGCGGGATCGGCGCCACCCTCATGCAGGAGTTCCATCCACGCCATCAACGAGCTGAGCGGCGTGCCGAGCTGGTGCGCCGTCTCCTTGGCCATGCCCACCCAAACCTGGTTCTGCTCCGCATTGCGGAAGAGGCTGAACAGCGCGTAGCTCACCAGCAGGAACAGTCCGATGATGATCAGTTGCACGTACGGGAAGTAGCGCAACTGCGTGATCACGCGGCTTTCCTCGTAGAAGATGTAGTTGCGGCCGCGCCCGGCGAGTGATACCTCGATGGGCGGATTGGCTTGGGCCATCGCGTTGATCCGGTTTGCCAACTTCGCAGGGTTTCCAATGATCTCCGCATCGATGTTGCTATGTTCGATCACCTGCGTGCGCGTGCTATCCGTGTAGATCACGGGCACTGCTGCGGTGTTCATCACGGTCTCGCTGATGAAGCTGCGGATGATGTTATCCATCACCTGCTTCAATTCGGTCACGATGCGTGAATCGGTGTAGTGAAGGTATTGCTTGTGGTCGCCGAACAGCGTGATCGGAATGGGCGCGTGGAGCGCATCCATGCGCTTCACTTCGGCACGCAGGGAGTCGGGGTTGCTCTCAATGTGGCGATCCAAGTTCCGGTTGGCAGTGGGGCGGCCCTTCTCATCGGTGATGATCACCGGGATGGTGGTGTTGTCACTTACCACTTTAAGGTAGAAGCTGAGGTCGTTCACGTCATCACTGGCTAAATGGACCTGCGCATCCGCCCACAGTTCCACGCGCTTGCGTTCCTCTTCGCGGAGCCGGTGGAAGAGCGAGTCGGTGTAGTTCACCAATTGCGCGCGGTTCCGGACGGCCTCGGCCCACAACTCCACCTTGCGACGCTCTTCCTGCCGCACCTTGTTCACGATCCGGCTGCTGTACCACAGCGAGGCCCCCACGATGGTCATGGCCACCAGTGCGAGCACGAGTTTCCAGCGTTGTTTCCGGGAGTAGAGGTTCATAATTCCGCGTGCAAGTTCGGGTTTATGGAACGCAGATGACGCAGATGGAGCGGATCGTCGCTGATTGGGTTTTATTGCAGCCGTTGCCCTTCAGATCTGCGCTTATCTGCTTTATCAGCGGTATCAGCGTTCTATCCAACACACCTTCACTCCAAGCCGATGATCACCGGAGGCTCATCCTTTTCACCTTTCTGCAGGAGGCGGCCCAAGCCCTTTTTCGGTTTGGGTGCCGGTGGAGGTGGACTGGCCGCTGGTTCCCCGAAGTCCACGGTGACCTTGCCTTGTTGCGGTGCGGGTGTTGCGGCGGAAGCGGTCTTGTCACCCGTTACGATACCCTTGAGGATGCCCTTCAACTGAGTGGTCTCCTCTTTCATGCGCTCCTTGCGGCGCGCGGCGGCCATGGCGCCATCAGTTCCGAACTGAAGGTTGTCAGTGGTGCCGTACATGTGAAGGAAGATCCGTAAGCCCGTGCCATCGTCGATGATCGGCCCGAACTCATCACCTCCGCTTTGTGCCGTGCGGAACAGGTCGCCCAGGCGAAAATTCAGGTGGTCGTCCACTGCACCATCGAAACCATGGCTGCCGCTTACTTCCATGTCCATCACCGAGCTGCTCACCGTCATCAAAGGCAGATGCACAGAACGGTCCTTGATCTCGATGCGGTTCTCCAGCTTCGCGAAGGTGACGTGCTTCAGTTGCTTCCGCAGGGCATCGGTGTCCACGAATGCCGCAGTGAGCTTGTTCTGGTGCAGGTAGTCGGCCACCTGCATCAGGGAAGCATGGCCGTTGAGCTCGCCATTCAGGAGCGTGATATCGGCCACGCAATACAGCTTGTCTTGGTCAAGGCTGAAATCCGGGCGTAGGGGTGCGGTGAACGTGAGCTGCGCATCCCCGTGGCCCTTCACATGTGCCGAGGTGATGAAGGTCTGTCCGAAGTTCTGGAACTCCGCGAACAGGGTGGTCACATTGATCCCCTTCAGGTCAGCCGTTACGGTGAGCGGATAGGCTGGCGCAGGCCGGGCATCCAGCTTCAGGCTTCCGTTCACGGTGCCTTCCGCCGTGCGGAAGCGGAGCGGCTCAAGTGCGAGCCGTTGGCCATCCATCCGCAGATTGCAGGTGATATCCTTGGCATGGAACTCTTCCATTTTCAGCTCTCCGATTGCAGCCTGGAGGTCCAGGTCGATCTGCGCCGGCAGGGTGAATGCGTAGGCAGTTCCTGCTTTAGCGGTTGTGGTGGATGGCTTCGTAGTTGGCTTACTTTCCAGCAAGGAGGCCAGATCGATCGATGGTGAACTTCCCTTGGCTTCGATGGTGAGGCGCTGATCCTTGAAGAGCGCATAGGGCATCAGGTTGCGCAGCCTGCCGGTAAGTTCCATGGCATTGCCCTGCAGATCGAAGCGGAGACCATGCACCAAGGCATCGTTTCCTTCCAGCGCCAGCTCGGCGTTAAGCTCCGAGACGCGATGCCGCAAGCCCTTCATCTTCAAGCTGGCATCCTTCAGCTTCACGCTACCGGTGATGGCCAAGCCATGCAGGTCCGCCGCCTTGAAATCCTCCACATCGCGAAGCCTTCCTTGTATGTGGGCCTGGGCCTTCATGTTGCCAGTGACCTGCTCCAAGGTGTCCAGGCCCACGAAGCGGATGAGGTCGGCGAGGCCAAGGTCGGCATGAAAGTCCGCGATGAGCTTGGCGTTCTTCAGTCCGGTGAGTTCCATGGTGCCACCGACCGGGCCGGAAGGTGAGCTGGCGGAGAAATGCTTTACCAAGAGCTTGCTCGGTGCCCACTTTGGCGTGAAGTCGGCGGAAAATTCACCTTGCACCTTGCGGAATACCGTGCCCGAAGCGAGCTCCGTAAAACGGCCATCACGCAGCTTCATGCCCATGGAGAGCGAAGGTCCGGGTGCTTCCAGCGGTCCGGCATAGTGAATGGCGAGGTCTGCATTGCCGGCCATGCCGTAACGGCGCATGGTCCTGCGCAAATTCTCCGGTAGGAGCTGCACCACGCTGGCGAGGTCCAGTCCAAAGCCATTGGCGCGCAATTCCAGCACGTCGCCGGATCTCCCGGGCGTGATGGACATGGTCACGTTCAAGGGGGTTTTCCCAAAAAGCAGTTCCCCTTTTTCAATATGGAATCCGTTCGTTTCGCTGCCGAAGACCATGGAAAGATCCACCATGGCTTTCCGGTCGGCGAGGAGCACACCGTCCTTGTCGTTCCAATGCCGCAGCCAGAGGTCGCCTTTGGTGGTGAGCGTGGAGCGCGCATCGCGGAAGCGCCCACCCAAAGAGAGCTTGTTGCTGCTGAAGGCGATGTCCAGCGCGGAACGGTCATCGCGGAAGCGACCGGCAAGCCCATCGAAGGTCACGCGGCGAAGCGCGATATCGGTGCCACTCCCACCTGTAGTGGCACTGGTGTCGGCTTTCCAGACCTCCCAGTTGCCATTCCCGTTGGCATCCAGCCCCGGATAGAGTTTCACGCCCGTGCCGTGAAGTTCGCGCACGGTATGGTCACCGGTGAACAGGGAGAACAAGCTGAATTCGAGGTAGAGGTCCTTGGCATAGAGCAGGGTGTCCGGCTCTTTTCCATCGGTGCGTACCTCCTGCATGTAGGCATCGCGAATGCGCAGGGAGGCCTGCGGGAAGCGCTTGATCAATGTGAGCTCGATGCCGTTCTGGTGCAGCGGTGCTGTGAGATGTGTGTTCAGTTCCGCCACCAGCTTGGCCTTCACTTCATCCTGGAAGAAATAGGCGACCAAGGACAACGCCAGCAAGACCACGGCAACGGTGGCCATGGCGATCAGCACGAAGCGGCGAAGTAGGCGTAACATGGGCAAGGTCGAAAATTACCGGAAAGCGGTACTGGGCGGGAGTACGCCAGCCGTGGATCGTCCACAGGTGACTGTTGACCATGAACGCGAAAGACGTGCCGGAAGTGTGGAAGAGCTCAAGCGGTCGGCAGTCAACGCATGAATGATCGCTTGGTCAAGGAGGCGGGAGGTGCAGGCGGCCAGCTGGTTGAATAGGAAAGCTCGCTCAAGCCCGACCTTTGCACCATGAGACGGATCGGGATCATGTTGGCCATGCTGGCGCTCGCGCTGTTGGTGTTCTTCATCACCCGCGAGGCATACCGTCCGGAGGCATCGGACGAACATGTCTCCAGCACGGTGTTGCTCGAACGCATTCGTCCTGTGCTGAAGCTGATCACCGTGGAAGGCGAGTTCAGCGAGCTGTACAATTACCGCAACGCCGAAGCACCCTTCGACTGGCTGAAGAAGTTCCAACCGTTCCAGAAATGGGCCATCCTGAGGGTGACGGGCAAGGCCAGCGTGGGCTACGACCTGGAGGGCCTGAGGCTCGACTTCAATGATGAGGACCGCACGGTGAACCTCGTTTCCATGGGCCGGCCGCAGCTATTGTCGCTCGAACATGATGTGGACTATTTCGACCTGGAGGCGGGTACGTTCACCTCCTTCACCGCCGCGGACCACAGCAGGATCAATGCGCAAGCCAAGGACCTGATACGTAAGGCTGTGGAACAAAGCGGGCTTTTCGAAGCGGCCGAAATACGGCGTGAGGAGATGCTGCCTGTATTGCGTTCCATGGTGGAAAATGCCGGATGGACACTGAACACACCTGGTATGGAAGATGCCCCGAAGCAGCGGATGCCGCAGTGAAACACACGGAACGGGAACGGCTTCTCTTACTTTCGTAGCCCCATGCCCAGCTTGACGAAGATCACACCCACTGTTTATTGCCCCTCGCTCACACGGTACGAGCGTTGGCACACGCGCATCGTAATGGTCGGCGATGTGGGTATCGGCGGTGCGAACCCCATCCGGGTGCAAAGCATGACCACCACGGATACCATGGACACGGCGGCCACGGTGGCCCAGAGCATCCGGATGATCCAAGCGGGATGCGAGATCGTGCGCATCACCGCACCCAGCAAGACCGAGGCGGAGAACCTGGCGGAGATCAAGAAACAACTGCACGCCAAAGGCTACCGCACGCCATTGGTGGCCGATATCCACTTTACGCCCAACGCTGCTGAGATCGCGGCGCGCATCGTGGAGAAGGTGCGCGTGAACCCGGGCAACTACGCCGACAAGAAGAAGTTCGACGTGCGCGAATACACGGATGCCCAGTACAACGACGAGCTGGAGCGCATCCGCAAGCGCTTCCTGCCCTTGGTGAAGATCTGCAAGGAGGAAGGCACCGCCATGCGCATCGGCACCAACCACGGCTCGCTCAGCGACCGCATCCTGAACCGCTACGGAGACACACCGCTGGGCATGGTGGAAAGTGCCTTCGAATTCCTCCGCATTTGCCGCGACGAGAATTACCACGATATCGTGCTGAGCATGAAGGCCAGCAATACCCAGGTGATGGTGCAGGCCTACCGGCTGCTCGTCCACAAGATGATGGAGCTTGGGTGGGACTATCCGCTGCACTTGGGCGTTACCGAGGCCGGCGATGGCGAGGACGGCCGCGTGAAAAGCGCCGTGGGCATCGGCGCCCTGCTGGAGGACGGCTTGGGCGACACCATCCGCGTATCACTGACCGAGGAGCCCGAAGCGGAGATCCCTGTGGCGGAGGAATTGGTAGCGCGCTATCCGCGGAAGGACCATGCTGCGATCCCGCCAGTGGCGCAGGTGCCGATCGATCCATTCAGCTATGCGCGAAGGCGGACCCGGGAAACGCTCAACATCGGTGCGCGCCATGTCCCCGTGGTGATCGCCGACATGAGCAACAAGACGGCGATCACGCCTGCTTCCTTCTTCGCTTGGGGCTACCGCTACAGCGTTCCGAACGACAAATGGAACCTTGCGGACCAAGCCTGCGACTATGCCTTCATCGGCAAGAACAGCATCGACTTTGCCATACCCGGCACGTTGGGCATCATTCAGGACCATGCTACGTGGTTGAAGGACCGGGCCAAACCACGGCACTATCCCTTCATCACCACCAACGACTATCGCGCCGGCGTGGAGCAGCATGATGAATTCAACCTCATCTACGCCACGCTCCCGGACCATGATGCCGCCTTGATCGAAAAGCTCCGGAATGATCCCACGGCCGTGCTGTTGATCGACACCTACAACGCGCACGGCATGGCCGAGCAGCGTCGGCTGATCTTCGAATTGATGGAAGCCGATTGCGAGGTGCCGGTGATCCTCGGGCGTGCCTACGGTGACGTAAGCCGCGAGCAACTGGTGCTCCATAGCAGCACCGATATCGGTCCGCTCTTCTTGGACGGCATGGGCGATGGCATCTTCATCGCTGACGAGTCCCGGCATACGCCGGGAGGTGGCCGAGAAGACCTCGTCTGTCGCACCGCTTTCGGCATCCTCCAAGCCACGCGTACCCGCATCAGCAAGACCGAGTACATCAGCTGCCCGAGCTGCGGACGCACGCTCTTCGACCTACAGGAGACCACCGCCAAGATCCGCGCGCGCACCAGCCATTTGAAAGGAGTGAAGATCGGCATCATGGGCTGCATTGTGAACGGCCCCGGGGAGATGGCCGACGCCGATTACGGCTACGTGGGCACGGGTGCCGGCGTGATCACCTTGTACAAGGAAAAGCAGGTGGTGAAGCGCAATGTGCCCACGGAAAAAGCGGTGGACGAGTTGATCGAACTGATCAAGGCCGGCGGCGATTGGGTGGAGGCGGAGTAGGGACCTGTGAGTTAGGTCGGTTCAAATAGTTGCGTGTTCAGGTGTTTATAATAGCCCGTACAGTTTCGGAATTCAATTCCGAAACTGTAAATTTTAAAGTCCCCGCAGGGTCACCGCTTCGGGACCCTGCGTTGGGACGTCCAACTGTCAAGCTGTCACCATTCCGCCTGCTGGCATATCCTTTGTCCCTCGCGCGGCGCAACAAAAAAGATCGACCCATGGCCACTACTATCGAGGAGCAGGCGCAAGCCAAGCAGGGCACCATCAGCGTGCATACCGAGAACATCTTTCCCATCATCAAGAAGTTCCTGTATTCGGACCACGAGATCTTCCTGCGTGAATTGGTGAGCAACGCCGTGGATGCCACCCAGAAGTTGAAGGTGCTCTCCACTAGAGGAGAAGTGAAGGAGGAACTGGGCGAGCTGAACATCGAGGTGCGCATCGACGAGAAGGCAGGCACCCTCACCATCAGCGACCGGGGCGTGGGCCTCACGGCGGAGGAAGTGGAGAAATACATCAACCAGATCGCATTCAGCGGTGCCGAGGAGTTTTTGGAGAAGTACAAGGGCGAGCAGGACGCACCGAACATCATCGGGCACTTCGGCCTGGGCTTCTACAGCGCCTTCATGGTGGCCGACAAGGTGGAGCTGGTGAGCCGCTCCTGGCAGCCCGGCGCCGAGGCCGTACACTGGACCTGCGAGGGGAGCACGTCGTTCTCCCTGGGAAAGGGCGAGCGCAAGGAGCGCGGCACGGACGTGATCCTGCACATCGCCGGGGACAGCAAGGAATTCCTCAACGAGGCGCGCGTGCGTGGCATCCTGAAAAAGTATTGCAGCTTCCTGCCGGTGCCGATCCTTTTCGGAGAGGAGGAAAGCGGTGAAGGGGACAAGAAGGAGAAGAAGCCCGCAGTGATCAACAACACCGATCCGGCGTGGACCAAGCATCCAACCAAATTGAAGGATGAGGATTACAAGGCCCTCTATCATGAGCTGTATCCGCTCAGCGAGGACCCCTTGTTCCACATCCACCTCAACGTGGACCATCCCTTCAAGCTCACGGGCATTCTGTACTTCCCCAAGCTGAAGAATGATTTCGACCCGCGGCGCAACAAGGTGCAACTGTACAGCGAGCAGGTGTTCGTGACCGATGATGTGAGCGCGATCCTGCCGGAATTCCTCACCTTGCTCAACGGCGTGATCGACTCGCCGGACATCCCCCTGAACGTCTCACGCAGCTACCTGCAGAGCGATGCCAACGTGAAGAAGATCAGCGGCCACATCACCAAGAAGGTGGCCGACAAGCTGAAGGAGATGTTCAACAAGGACCGCAAGGACCTGGAGGCGAAGTGGGACGACATCAAGGTCTTCATCGAGTACGGCATGCTCACGGATGAGAAATTCTTCGAGGCCGCGCAGGACTTCAACCTGCTGAAGGACAGCGAGGGGAATTTCCATACGCTGGAGGAACTGCGGGAAAAGACCAAGGCCCTGCAGACCGACAAGGACGGCAACCTGGTGGTGCTCTACGCCACGGACAAGGAGGGGCAGCACTCCTTCATCCAGGCGGCCAAGGGGCGCGGCTACGAAGTGGTCCTGCTGGACGGCCCGCTCACCGCACACGTGGTGCAACGCTTGGAGATGAAGCACGAGAAGCTGCGTTTCGCCCGCGTGGACGCCGACACGCTGGACAAGCTGGTGCCGAAGGAAGAGAAGCATGTCGGGAAGCTGAGTGAAGAGGAGATCGGTCAGCTGAAGCCCGCCTTCGAGGCGGTGATCGGGAAGGACCAGTTCCACCTGCAGTTCGAGCCCATGGGCAGCGAAGGCGACGCGGTGGTGATCACCCGCCCGGAATTCATGCGCCGCATGCGCGAGCAGCAGCTCACCGGCGGCATGCGCATGATGGGCGAGATGCCGGAGATGATGAACCTGGTGGTGAACACCGATCATCCCTTGGCGCAGACCATCCTGGAAGCGAAGACCGATAAACGCAAGGAGAAGCTGAGCAAGCAAGCGGTGGACCTGGCGCTGCTGGGGCAGGGCCTGCTGAAGGGCGAGGCGCTGACCGCCTTCCTGCGCAGAAGCGTGGAGTTGATCAAGTGACCGCAGTGAGGATGACGCTTTGAAGTCCGCGCTGGGTCACCGCTGAAGTCCCCGCAGGGTCGCCGCCTCGGGACCCTGCGCTGGGACGCCATCATCAACCTTCACCGGTCCCTAAGTACTCCTTGATCGCCTTCACATAGGCCTCGAAGGCCTTCAGCCCCTTGGCGGAAAGCGAGCAGCTCGTGTTCGGATAATTGTCCTTGAAGGTCTTCTTCACCGTGAGGTAGCCGGCCTCCTTCAGCTTCGTGATCTGCACGCTGAGATTGCCGCGCGTAGCCCCGGTCTTCTCCAGCAGGAAGTTGAAATCCGCGCTGTCCAAGCCCACCAACAGGCTCACAATGGCGAGCCTGAGCTGATTGTGCAGCACCGGATCAAGCGGTGCGAAGGCCATCCTCTTGACGCTTGAGCAGGTAGCCGGGAACGATGTAGCCGAAGAGCATCGCGATGCAATAGGTGGCCGTGATCACTGCAGCATTCCCGCTGAAGAACATGATTACGCCTGCGACCCAGAACAGCAGACCTCCGAAGATCAACGGTTTGAAGCGCATGATCTGGCCGGTGAGAAAAGTCGGTAGGGCCGTTAACAGGGCGATGGCCGCGCCGGGGTCCCGGTGCGAAGCGCCGAAGCAGAAGATCATGAGCAACATGGTGATGATGAACGATCCCCAGACCCAGCCCACAATGCGGTCCATGGGATTGTTCACGGGCTCCTTCTTGCTTTGAGAGGCCCCGATGATCCAACTGGCGATGCCGCCGATCACCCCGACAACGCCCCAAGCCGCTCCTTGGCCCCAAGCTCCTCCGCTGTCGCGCATCATATAGGTGGTGATCATTGCCGCGATGAGCAGCACACCCCACAACAGGAAGTAAGTGCTCATGCGGGAGAAACTGCTTTTCGCTTGGCCGATCATCGTCTCAATGATCCTGAGGCTTTCCGAAGGGGTGAGTTCGCGATCCATGGTCTCGTTGGAGTTGGTGGTCGGATCATTCCGACGGGGCAAATGTAAATAGGTTTATAAAATAAACAAGAAGGAGTGTGATCATTTATTTTTTGGTAGTGCCTTCAGTAGTCTTGCTTCCCCACCTCCACAGTGCTGAAGGTGATCCGGTGAAGAGGAAGTCGGCGGACCATATTCTGCCGAACTTCACGCCATGTCAAAGACCATTCTCCTTGCCGGTGCCACGGGGCTTGTTGGCAGCGCCTGCCTGCCACTGTTGCTGGCTGATGAACGCGTGGATAAGGTGATCGCTTTGGTGCGGCGACCCTTGACCATCACACACCCCAAGCTGGAACAATGGGTGGGCGATGATCTCCAAGAAGAACTGAAACCGGTGAAAGTGGATGCAGTGATCTGCTGCCTGGGTACCACCATCAAGAACGCGGGTAGCCAAGCAGCCTTTCTCGCCGTGGACAAGGCGCTACCGCTGGGGATCGCGCGGTGGGCCAAGGCGCAAGGGGTGCCTACCTATGTGATCATCAGCGCGGTCGGTGCGGATCCCGGTTCCCGGGTTTTCTACAGCCGCGTGAAAGGGGAGGTGGAGCGGGAGCTGGAAGCGATGCAATTCAGCAACTTGTCCTTATTCCAGCCTTCCGTTCTTTCCGGTCCCCGGCAGGAAAAGCGCTTTGGCGAGGGGGTGGGTATTGTTGTAATGCACCTGCTTGGCCCCTTGCTGCTAGGCTCGTTGGCCCGGCTCCGCGTGATGCCGCACATGGTGCTGGCCAAGGCGTTGGTCGAGGCTGCGATCGATCCCCAGGCCGGTGTGCAACGCTATACGTACCGGGCTATTCGGCGGATGGCCGGGATCTAGAAGTTGGCCACGCTGACGCTCTTGGCCTTGAACTCCGCATCATCCATGCGTGCGAGCAGATCGTCGCGCACGCGATCGAAGGCCGGAAGGTCCTCCGGCTTCAGCGGGTCAGCACTTGGCAAGACCTCTTTGCGCGGATCCACTTGACGACCGTTCTTCCAGAAGCGATAGCAAACGTGCGGCCCTGTAGCCAGCCCGGTGCTTCCCACTTCACCGATCACTTGACCTTGCTTTACTACTTGACCCTTTTTCACCAGGATCTTGCGCATGTGCAAGTACTGGGTCTCATATGTGCGGTTATGGCGGATCTTCACGTAGTTGCCATTCCCGCCGGTATAGCCCGCCTTCTCCACCACACCGTCACCCACCGACAGGATCGGCGTGCCATACGGGGCGGCATAGTCCGTGCCCAAATGAGCTTTCATACGTTTTTGCACCGGATGGAAGCGGCGCAGACTGAAGCCTGATGAAATGCGGCTGTATTTCAATGGAGCTTGCAGGAATGCCTTCTTCAGGCTTTTCCCTTCGGCGTCGTAATAGCCTCCCTTACTGTCCACACTGTCATAAAGGAAGGCCTCCTGGGTCCGGGCACCATCATAGCGTACGCTCAACAGCAGTGGATCACCGTACGGCTCATGGTCCACGGTGCTTTGGCGATAGACCATGGTGAAGCGGTCGCCTTTCTGGATCCGATAGAAGTCCACCGTCCACGCAAATACCTTGCTCAGCTCTGCGGCCAATGCAGGTGTGG
This sequence comes from Flavobacteriales bacterium, assembly GCA_019638085.1. GTDB lineage: Bacteria > Bacteroidota > Bacteroidia > Flavobacteriales_F > PHOS-HE28 > PHOS-HE28. The sequence goes on from JAHBUL010000001.1 coordinate 313,706, forward strand.
CCCCGGCCGCTACCAGGTCATTCCATAAGGCACCGGTGACCTCCACGCTGAGGCTCTTTTCCTCGGTATGGATCGGTCGCTTTTCCAAGCGGACATCATAGGGCGAACGGAGATCGAACACGATGTGATCCACGGCATTGGCTTCATAAACGAAGTAGGCAGGCATGGTGCTGTCATCATCCGGGAAGATGAAGGCCAGTGGATGACCTGCGCGGATGCGGTTCACATCGAAGAGCGGTGCGGCCAACCGTACAAGCGTGTCAATGCACGCCGCACTGATGCCCAAGGGAGCCAGTAAAGTGCTGAAGGTGCTACCGGGTTTCACATGGCTACGGTCCACACAGAAGCCGGACAACGGAATACCATATGCGCTGGGTGGAGCAGCTGTGGTGTCCTCCACGGTAATGGTTTCCTCCACAAATTCCTGATGCGGGGCCAGGTCCACCCCCACATAGAGGTATGCTGCACCCATAGCAGCGAGCACCAGCCCGCTGCCTTTCATTATCGTTGATCTCCGCATGGCACGAAGGAAAGAACGGAACTTCGGATAATAAGTTACCCGCCTCCTGCATTTTCAACAGCAACAGCGGGAAAAGCCCGACATTACTGCTTGGCAATGGGATTGGCCAAACCCTCGTAGCCGCTGAGTTCCATCTTGATCGACCCCACCAGCACCTTGGCCTGTGCGAGCACCGGCACATGGTTCGCGTCGTCGGTGATCCATACGTTCAGGTCGTCGTTGGTCTTGAATACACGACCCTCCTGCACCACGGGCTGGAACTTCAGGCAGCGGTACTTCCCGTTGCGGACCTTGATGGTTTCCTTGCCCACATAGCGCATCCGCAAGGTCCACTCCTTGTTGTCCATAAAACAGGGGATCTCGAACTCATCCCCCTTCTGGGCCTTGCTGTAGTCGATGGTGCGCGCGAAGTAGAATGCACTAAGCATGTCCTGTACCCCGGGTGCCACTTTGTAGGTCTTATTGTCCTGGGTGGTCACTGTTCGCCGGTGTTGCATGAAGATGTAGTCCTGGTTGATGATATATCCACCTTCATTCACCCTGCGGATGAACACCCAAGGATAGACTCCTTCCTTATCAAAGAAGGTCTCATAGCGGTCTTCCACCTTATAGAATGCCTTGAAGGCGCCGGTGCTTTCGCCAATGCCCACTGCGTGCAGGATCTTGCGTCCCTGGATCTCCCGATCCGATTCCTTGAGCTCCAAGGTGGCCACTCCGGCATTGAGCCAACCGTAGTGGAGCACATAGCTCAGTTTTTCCCCGGCACGGAACGCATGATGGTCCACACTGTGCAAGGGGAACGACTCGCCCGAGGCAGCAGGAGCCCCGCTGGACTGCGCAAAACCGAAGGATAGGAGACAAGCAGCCGCAGTAGCGACCATGGATCGATGTGCCATGGTGTACCCCTTTGCAATTGCCGTACCGATCGCTGCGGAAGCCATGCCTACCGATGCTTTATAGAACGATGTTCACAATGCGCTTGGGCACGACGATCACCTTTTTCGGGGTCTTTCCTTCCAGCCGCTGCTGCACTTCCGGGTTCGCCAATACCGCTGCTTCCAGGTCGTCCTTGGTCAAGTTGGCCGGGAATTCCAGCTGGAGGCGGGTCTTTCCGTTGAAGCTGATCGGGTAGGTGAAGTTGTTCTCCTCCAGGAATCGCGCATGCCATTGGGGCCAACGAGCCTTGGAGATGCTTTCGGAATGCCCCAGTTGTTTCCACAGTTCCTCGGCGATGTGGGGTGCAAATGGGGAAAGTGCGATGGTGAGCGGTTCGAGGATATCGCGTTTGTTGCATTTCAAGGCGCTCAATTCGTTCACGGCGATCATGAACTGCGCCACGCTGGTGTTGAAGCTCATCCGCTCGATGTCCTCGGTCACCTTTTTCAGCGTGGCGTGCAACGTCTTCAATTCCGCTGCGCTGGGTGCCACATCACTAACGCTCAAAATATCACTTTCAAAGAAGAGATTCCAGAATTTTCGCAGGAAACGACTGGTACCTTCGATGCCATGGGTGTCCCATGGCTTGCTTTGCTCCAGCGGGCCAAGGAACATCTCGTAGAGACGAAGTGTGTCAGCACCATAGCGTTCGATGATCTCGTCGGGGTTCACCACGTTCAGCCACCTCTTGGACATCTTTTCGACATCACGTAGCACCTTGAAACCACCGTCGGTTTCCGTTAGAAATTCAAATTCTTCAAACCCGCCGTGCTTGGATAGTTCAGCAACATCAAGCTCGTCTCGACCATTGACATATTGCACTGGCACGTAGACGGAACCCCACTCGAAGTAAGTTTTTGAAGTTCGTCCATCATATGCATTCCAATGCTGTGAAAGCTCGGGAATTCCGCTGTCATTTTCAATCAGTTCGGCTTTGGAAGAGGAAACCAAGACTCGTTTTTTCCGGTCATTCAGTTTGAGTGGTTCTGAATCTTCCGTCTCTCTCCCTGGCCAATCAAATCCTAAAATGACACGGGCTTTTGCCGACATCCCCTGTATCATCCCCTGGTTCACCAGCTTCTTAGCCGGTTCATCAAAGGGGATCAGGCCGAGGTCGTATAAAAACTTGGTCCAGAAGCGGAAGTACAGCAAGTGGCCGGTGGAGTGCTCGCTTCCACCGATGTAGAGGTCGATCTGCTGCCAGTAGTTGATGGCTTCCGGCGAGGCGAAGCGCTCTTCGTTATGCGGGTCCATGTAACGCAGGTAGTACCAGCTGCTGCCGGCCCAACCGGGCATGGTGGTGGTCTCCAAAGGAGCGCCTTCACCCGTGGCGACGATCTTCTTCTTCGTCTCGTCCCATGCCCATTGCTTGGCCCGTGCCAAGGGCGGTTCACCGGTCTCCGTGGGTTGGAACTTGTCCACCACCGGAAGCTCCAGCGGCAAGGCGCTTTCCGGCAGCGGGTAGGGGATATCGTCCTTGTAATAGATGGGGATCGGCTCGCCCCAGTAGCGCTGGCGGCCGAAGGCGGCATCGCGCAGCCGGTAGTTGATGCGGCCTTCACCGGCACCCAGCTTCTCCAGTTCCTCGATCGCCCGGCTGATGGCATCGGGCACCTTCAGTCCTTTCAAGAAGCCTTCACTGCAGATCACAGCGTCCTTGCGTTCATCGGCTCCTTTGGCCATATCCGCTCCTTCCGTCACGGGAATGATGGGCAGGTCGAAATGCCTCGCAAAGCGCCAATCGCGCTGGTCGCCGCCGGGTACGGCCATTACCGCACCGGTACCATAGCCCGCCAGCACATAATCGCCCACCCAGATGGGTATTTCCGCACCGGTGAAGGGATGCTTGGCATACCTGCCGGTGAACACGCCACTGATCTTGTCCACCTCGGCCTGGCGCTCGCGTTCGCTGCGATTGGTGGCGCTCTTCACGTACGCCTCCACCTCCGCGCGTTGGGCATCGGTGGTGTATTTGCCTACAAGCACATGCTCGGGAGCCAGGGTGATGAAGCTGACACCGAACAAGGTGTCCGGCCGCGTGGTGAATACCTCGATGAAGTCGTCATCCACGGCAAAGCGCACGCTGGCGCCCGTGCTTCTTCCGATCCAATTCCGCTGTGCCTCTTTCAGTGAGCCGCTCCAATCCAGTTCATCCAAGCCATCCAGCAGGCGCTGGGCGTAGGCGGTGATCCGCAGGCTCCATTGGTGCATCCGCTTGCGCTCCACCGGGTGGCCACCGCGTTCGCTCACGCCATCCTTTACTTCGTCATTGGCGAGCACGGTGCCCAAGGCCGGGCACCAGTTCACCCAGGCCTCGCTCAAATAGGCCAGGCGGAAGTACTGGAGCACCATTTGGCGCGTCCGTTCACTGAAGCTCTTCCATTCTTCCGCCGTGAAAGGCCCAATGATCTCCTCCACATCGCCGGTGAGCACTTCCGCATCCTGCCCTTGGCAGCCGGATTTTTCGAACCGTTCGATCAATTCGGATATGGGGCGTGCCTTGTTCGTCCGTGCGTCATAAAAGCTGTTGAAGAGCTGGAGGAATATCCATTGCGTCCATTTGTAGAATTTCGGATCGCTGGTGCGCACCTCCCGGCTCCAGTCGAAACTGAATCCGATGTGGTCCAATTGCTCGCGGTACCGTGCTGCGTTCTCTTCGGTGGTCTTCGCCGGATGCTGGCCGGTTTGGATGGCATATTGCTCGGCAGGTAGCCCGAAGCTGTCGTAGCCCATGGGGTGCAGGACGTTGAAGCCTGCATGCCGCTTGAATCGGGCCACGATGTCGCTGGCGATGTAGCCCAAGGGGTGTCCCACATGGAGACCTGCGCCACTGGGGTACGGGAACATGTCCAGCGCGTAATACTTAGGCTTGGCCGGATCATTCTTCACGTGGAAGGTTTTTTCCTCCTTCCATTTCCGCTGCCAATCGGCTTCTATCTTCTTGTGGTCGTACGCCATGTTTCCCTTCAATGGTGGGCGAATTTAGCCCGCTGGGGCCGGGTGGTGAAGCTCGTGCACGATCCATCGGTGGGAAACGAGGGACAAAGTGGCCGCTGATGCGGCTGCGCCGAATAACTTCGCCGCCCGACAGGTCTTTCTTCGGCCTGTACAGATCGTATGAGCAACGGACGGTTTATCCGCAAGCGCACCCGCAGCAGCAATGTGGGCACCATCATCGGGATCACCTTGGTGCTGTATATGTTGGGCCTGCTCGGGTTCATGCTGTTGAATGCACGCGAGCTGGAGCGGCATTTCAAGGAGAACGTAAAAGTGGACATCTACCTCAAGCGCGACCTGAAGGAGGTGGATGTGATGAAGTTCCGTAAGCAGCTGGATGCGGAGCCCTTTGCGCGTGAAACCCGCTACGTTACAGCCGATGAGGCTGCCGAACAGCTGAAGGAGGACATGGGCGAGGATTTTCTCGGTGTGCTGGGAGCCAACCCCTTGTTGCCTTCCATTGAGCTGCGCATGACGGAGGCCTACGCCTCGCCAGACAGCCTGAAATGGGTGGCCGACCACCTGCGGCAGGATGCCAACGTGCATGAGGTGAAGTACAACCCCGTAGTGGTGGAGAACATCGACGCCAACATGGGCAAGCTGCGCTGGATCATGCTCGGCTTCAGCATCTTGCTTCTGGTGATCGCGGTGGCACTGATCAACAACACCATCCGCTTGGCGATCTACAGCAAGCGGTTCCTGATCCGCACCATGCACTTGGTGGGTGCCACCGGCTGGTTCATCAAGCGGCCATTCCTGGGCAATAGCCTTTGGCAAGGGATCGTGGCCTCGATACTGGCGATCGGATTGCTGGTGGGCAGCATACAGATGTTGGTGCGCTGGCAGCCCGATCTGGGCACATTGGTGCATCCCATCCCGCTGGCGATCCTGCTCGCGGCGATCGTGGTGATGGGTCTTTTCATATCCTTGGTGTCCACGGCCCTCGCTGTAAGGCGCTACCTTCGCATGAATACCGACGAACTCAATTGGACCTGAACATGGCCATGAACACCGATGAGGCCTTGGCCTTCGAATCCATCAATTACAAGCTTTTGCTGATCGGCATCGGCATCGTGATCCTCGGTTTCCTGTTGATGAGCGGTGGAGGAAACGGAGACCCCGAAGTGTTCAATGCGGAGGAGATCTTCAGTACCCGGCGCATCACCGTGGCACCCATCGTGTGCCTGATCGGCTACGCCTTCGTGATCTATGCCATCATGCGCAAACCTCGGGAAGTGGAATAGGGATCCTTCCGTTCGGGAGTGAAGGGTTCCATCGTGTAGCATGACCGTTTTTCAAGCCATTGTTATTGCCATTGTGGAGGGGCTCACCGAGTTCCTCCCTGTATCCAGCACAGGTCACATGGTGATCGTGCAGGCCTTGCTGGGCCTGGAACCTTCTGAATTCACCAAGGCTTATATGGTGAATATCCAGTTCGGCGCCATCCTCTCGGTCGTGGTGCTCTATTGGAGGCGTTTCATCCAGTCACTGGACCTTTACTGGAAGCTGCTGGTGGCCTTTATTCCCGCAGCCATTTTCGGCCTGTTGCTGGGTGATACGATCGATCTGATGCTCGAGGATGTAACCGTGGTGGCCGTAGCGTTGCTGCTGGGTGGTGTGGTACTGCTTTTCGTGGACAAACTGTTCAAGCCCAAGGGGCTCGAAGGAGTCTCCTTCCCGCGTGCATTGGGCATTGGCTTATTCCAGTGCTTGGCCTTGATCCCTGGGGTTTCCCGCTCGGCAGCCACCATCGTCGGCGGCATGAGCCTTGGTCTTACACGAACGCATGCCGCTGAATTCTCTTTCTTCCTGGCCGTGCCCACCATGGCGGCTGCTGCAGGCTACAAGCTCTTGATGGGGTGGAGGTCCGATCCGGAGATCTTCAGCGGGGATAACATCGGGCTCTTGCTCTTGGGCAATGCCGTGGCCTTCATCGTCGCCTTGCTTGCCATCCGAAGCTTCGTGGGCTTCCTTACCAAGCACGGTTTCCGTGCTTTTGGTTGGTATCGCATTATCCTTGGTCTGCTTTTGCTCGCGCTGGTGGTGGCGGGTGCAGACCTGAACATGGCATGAACAACGATCTGGACCCCGAGGCAGGGGCCATCCTCTTGGTGGATAAACCCATCACGTGGACCAGCTTCAATGTGGTGTCCAAGATCCGGGCGGCATTACGGGCATTGTGTGGTCACCGGGTAAAGGTGGGCCATGCCGGAACCTTGGATCCACTGGCAAGTGGGTTGCTGGTGCTTGGCACCGGAAAATGCACCAAGGAATTACAAGCCTTGACGGAAGAGGACAAAAGCTATACGGCCACGATCAGGTTGGGCCAGAGCACCCTGAGCTACGATGCGGAGACCGACGTGGAGGTTGAAAGCCCGTGGGAACACATTGATGAAGCTGCCATCCGTGCGGTGCTACCCCGCTTCACCGGCGCGATCAAACAACGTCCCCCGGATTTTTCCGCCAAGCGCTTCAAGGGAGAGCGGGCTTACCACCTGGCCCGGGCCGGAGAACCCATTTACCTGCCTGAGGTGGACCTCACCATTCACCAATTGGAACTGGTGTCCATCCATGGCCGGGACGTCACTTTGGAGATCCGTTGCAGCAAAGGCACGTACATCCGTTCCTTGGCCCACGATATCGGCCAGGCATTGGGCTGTGGTGCGCATCTGGTAGGGCTGCGGCGAACTGCCAGTGGCGACTTCCATGTCCGCGATGCACGTACGCCGGAGCAATGGTCCCAATGGCTTGACCAGTGGGCTTCCAACCGTCCAGAAAGCCCGGCTCGCTAGTATGAAGCCCTTAAGGGGGTGGAATTCACTATCTTTGCGGCCTTAAAATCAGAATGGGCCTGTAAGCCCAACACCCTACATGAAGCTCACATCATTCAAATTCGAAGTACCCAAGGAACTCATTGCCCTATACCCCACCAAGGATCGCGATGGCGCGAAACTGATGGTGCTGGACCGCAAAACGGGCAAGATCGAGCATAAGAAATTCAAGAACGTGCTCGACTATTTCGAGGAAGGGGACACCTTCGTGGTGAACGATACCAAAGTATTCCCGGCCCGTATGTGGGGCAACAAGGAAAAGACCGGCGCCAAGATCGAGGTCTTCCTGCTGCGCGAACTCAACCGCGACAGCCTCCTGTGGGACGTGGTGGTGGATCCCGCCCGGAAGATCCGCATCGGCAACAAGCTCTATTTCGGTAAGGATGATGAATTGGTCGCCGAGGTGATCGATAACACCACCAGCCGGGGCCGTACCCTGCGTTTCCTCTTTGATGGTAGCTACGAGGAGTTCAAGCAGACCATCACCGCAATGGGTGAAACTCCTCTGCCACATTACATCAAACGGGATCTGGAACCCAGCGATGCTGAGCGCTACCAGACCATCTATGCCAAGCACGAAGGTGCCGTGGCCGCTCCCACCGCCGGTATCCACTTCAGCCGCGAGGTGATGAAGCGGGCCGAGCTGAAGGGCGTCAACTTCGCCAATGTCACCTTGCACGTCGGGCTTGGAACCTTCCGTCCCGTGGAGGTGGAAGACCTCACCAAGCACAAGATGGACAGCGAGCAGGTGATCATCAACCAAGAAGCTTGCGACATCATCAACGCCAGCAAGGACGCCAAGAAGCACGTATGCTGCGTAGGCACCACCACCATGCGCGCCATCGAAAGCAGCGTCAGCACGGACGACCATATCAAGCCGTTCAATGGATGGACCAACAAGTTCATCTTCCCGCCATACGATTTCAATGTGGCCGATCGTATGATCACCAACTTCCACATGCCTGAGAGCACGCTCCTGATGACCGTGGCGGCTTTCGGCGGATACGAGAATGTGTGGAATGCATACAAGGTGGCCATGAAGGAGAAGTATCGCTTCTTCAGCTATGGGGATGCGATGCTCATCATCTGAGCTGGTCATCGCGGCCACGTACAAAATGCTAAGAAAGCCGCAGGGATCCCTGCGGCTTTCCTTTTTCAACTCGGTTCACGGCTTTTGCGGTTAATTCACCCTCCGATGCAACGTTCCACCATCATCGTAGCCGGAGGCACCGGCAAGCGCATGGGCTCTGCCGTACCCAAGCAATTCCTTTTGCTTCAAGGCAAGCCGGTCCTCTGCCACACCATCGAGGCCTTTTTTCGCTTCGACCCGGACATGCAGCTTATCGTGGTGCTTCCGCAGGAGCAGATGGACGCATGGGAGGCACTTTGCAGCAAGTACCACTTTGAGGTGGAACATACCGTAGTGGCTGGCGGGGCGGAACGATTCCATTCCGTTGGGGAAGGGTTGAAGGCGGTGAAGAACGCTGGCCTGGTAGCGGTACACGATGGTGTGCGACCATTGGTGAGCGCGGAGTTGATCGCCCGGTGCTTCGCTGCTGCGGAGGAATACGGTGCTGCCATTCCCGTGGTGCCGGTGAGCTCATCCGTGCGGAAGGTGGAAGAGGGAGGCTCCCGGGCAGTGGATCGTTCCTTACTACGCATCGTGCAAACTCCGCAATGCTTTCAGGTGGAGCTGCTGCGGAAGGCCTTCGAGCTGCCGTACGATCCTGCTTTTACCGATGAGGCCACGCTCGCAGAGCGCTTGGGTGCGGCAGTACATCTCGTAGATGGCGAGGAGCGCAACATCAAGGTGACCACGCCGTTGGATCTTCGGCTCGCCGAAGTATCACTACCGACATAATGCCCTGGACAAATGAGTGATAAACCCAAGTCACTTATTAAGAAGTCTACGAAAGCATTGGACGAGGCCTTCATTAGAATATTGGAGGTCATTCCTGAGGTGATCGGTTTTCTTCAGATAATGATCTCGCCACTTGCGATAGGAATAGTGCTAGGTGCGCTTATTTATGCCGCGGAACCGTCTCGTCTAGGATTGACTTTGGGCGGATGCACGGCGGCGATCGGACTTGTTATTGGCGTGTTATGGGCGGCCAATGAATGGAAGGGAAAGGGTACAGTGCATTTCATGTCGCGAACAATGGCTACGCCCGAGTTGGACGACCCCGAGGCCGACGACGAACCTGACGAAGGCAGGATGGATCGTGTCGAGTGAAAGTAAAGGCGGGATGACAGGACAACGGCGGCAACATATTATGGATGTTTGTTGATGTGACGTTAAACTGAATGATACTGCACGTGAATGATGGAAGTCACTGTAATATCCATGGCATCAGGTATCTTCGGGAAGTGGGCATTTTTAGAACTGTGGCCAACGGAATTATTCAAAAAGGTAAACAAAGACCAAGATCAAAATGAGCACCAAGAAAAACTTCATCGTCATCACTGGAGGTGGGGGCGGCATCGGTATGGCCTGTGCAAAGGCGTTGAAGGGAGAAGAGCTTTTCATCACCGACTATTCCCAAGAGATAGTTGACCGAACAGTGAAGATCCTGAAGGAAAAAGGACACCGTGTTATGGGAGCACCCTGCGACATTACGGACAAGGAAGATGTTGCCCGGTTAAAGGACGCGGTGGCCAAACAGGGCATCTTCAAAGCCTTGGTGCATACCGCTGGGGTCAGCGGTACGGTAAAGGACCTGAAGAAGGTCTTCACGATAGACCTGGTGGGGACGGAGCTCCTGATCGAGGCTTTCCATGACCTGGCCAAGGAAAATACGGTAGCGGTCCTGTTCTCGTCCATGATGGCGCATGCTGTTCCGCCCAATGCGCAATACGATCCCGCACTTGCAGATCCGCAGGCAGCGGGTTCATTTGAAACGGTGAGCCGGTTCGTGGATGGGAGCTCGGATACCATGTACAACTTCGCGAAGCGCGGTGTACAGTTGCTTTCCGTTAAGCATGCCGATGCGTGGGGTGCCAAAGGCGCGCGCATTGTCACCATTTCGCCCGGAGTGATCGAAACGGCCATGGCCATGAAGGCAGCGGAGGAGCATCCGGAGCGGATGGAGTTGATCAAGAAAATGACCCCGCTGGGAAGGAATGGCACACCGGAGGATGTGTCGGACGTGGTGCGCTTCCTCGTGAGCGATGCGGCCCGGTTCATTACCGCCACGGATATCCTGGTGGATGGTGGTGTGATCCACAAGCTCAGAAAACTCGGATAAGCCAATTCACAACAGGCTGACCTGAGTGGTTACCCTTTAATTCCCGGGCACCTCATGGGCTCATCCAAAGCGGTTTGTGCCTTCCTCCTTGTAGCGGCTCATAAAACGCGACCTTTGCACCATGAATGCCAAGCCCATCGACCTTCGTGAACTTTCCAAGGAGGAGGTTATTTCCCTTGTAGCCGAACTGGGTGAGAAGCCTTACCGGGCCGCCCAAGTGTGGGAATGGCTTTGGAAGACGCATGCTTCCTCCATCGAGGCGATGAGCAACCTCTCCAAGGACTTCCGCGCCAAGCTGGCCGAACGGGCCGTATTGCGCCCACTGGTGGTGGTGGAGGAACAGAAAAGCACGGACGGTACGATCAAATGCGCTTTTCGTACATGGGATGGCCATGTGGTTGAAGGCGTGCTCATTCCCACGGAAAAGCGCATTACCGCCTGTGTGAGCTCGCAGATCGGCTGCAGCTTGGATTGTGATTTCTGTGCCACGGGCAAATTGAAGCGGGTGCGTAACCTCAGCGCCGGCGAGATCGTGGACCAGGTGGTGCAGATCGCACGTTTGGCCGAAAAATATTTAAAGCGGCCACTGACCAACATCGTGTACATGGGCATGGGTGAACCGCTCCTGAACTATACCAATACCATGCGGAGCGCCGAGCGCATCAATGCCGAGGATGGACTAGGGATGAGCTATCGCCGCATCACGGTCAGCACCGCTGGTCTGGCCAAACAGATCCGCCAATTGGGAGATGATGGGGCCAAGTTCAACCTGGCCCTTTCGCTGCACGCAGCCACCGATGAGAAGCGCAGCAGTATGATGCCGATCAACGATAGCAACAACATCGAGGAACTGGTCGCTGCCTTGCGCCACTATACGCGCCTCACCCGGAAGAACGTCACGTTCGAATACATCCTCTTCCGCGACCTGAATGATTCACTGGAGGATGCGCGGGACCTGGTGCGCATCTGCAGCAAGGTGGACGCCAAGGTGAACTTGATCGAGTACAACCCGACGGATGATGGTCGCTTCCAGCGCACCCCCATTGAAAAGGCCTTGCAGTTCCAGAATTACTTGGAGAGCAAGGGCATCACCACGCGCATCCGCAGAAGCCGCGGGCGCGATATCGACGCGGCCTGCGGGCAGTTGGCCAACAAGAACGAGCCGGCCGTGGCAAGCGGCGAGCGGGTGATGAAGCCGGTGCGGTGAATACCGATCGCCCGATTGCTACCTACAACCCACCTCCGGCCAAACGGATCTTCGGGTCAAAACCCGTAACCGATCTTCACGCCCAGGAACAGCGCCAGCACATTATCGTGTGTCTCGGTCACGGTGTAGCTCCAATCACGCTCCACCAGATCCAGCCGCTCATTCACTTGGGTGATCGAGCGATTGCGGAACCCAACGCCGCAATAGGCATCGAAGAGCCAGTTGTTGGTGCTCGACAAGCGCTGGTAGCCGAAGTAGATCCGGATGTCGTTGTAAATACTTTGATCTCGCAATGTGGCATCGGTGATCCGTCCCGTGCTGTCCTTTTGGGCAATGTCCTTGCTATGGTCGATGTATGCGAATTCGCCTTGAAGGTAGGTGCCTTGAGGTTCAATATCATCGGTTAAATACAAGCGGAACCCTACATGAGCTGCTAATCCAGGGATGATCCGGGTGCCGGCACTGAAATCATCCGGGGTATCTCCGGTAAGATCACCCCCCAAATAGTTTCGTGTGGTAACCCCGGCCGCGATCTCAGCACTGAGACGATGTGAAAGAGCGCGCTCGTAGTATATGGGGATCTCACCGCGCAGAAAGAGAAGGGGGTTGAACTTCAGCACGTTCTTCACGCAGTTCACCGTATCCCATTTGGCCGCCACACGGTCCTTGTAGAGCACCACCTTGGTCTTCTCGTTGGATTGTGCAACCGTACTTCCACCGGACAGCATCAAGGCAAGGAAGAAAAACAGGGGTAGGAACCATCGTGCCATGTGCCGAATGTACGAGGCTGGAGCATGCCGTGGACAAGGGTGAGGCCGGACCCTGATAATTACCTGTGTATCATCGGAACCGGCTTCCCATCTTTGCGCTATGACATCCTCGCCTGTTGCGCACCCTGTCAGCGTTCCGCTTTCCATGGGGGAGATCCGCAAGCCTGTGGAGGCGGAGATGGTCCTGTTCGAGCAGCGGTTCCGAGAGGCCATGCGCAGCAAGGTGGCCCTGCTGGACCGGGTGATGCACTATATCGTACAGCGGAAAGGCAAACAGATGCGGCCGTTGTTCACGCTGCTGAGCGCAAGGCAGTTCGGGCCGGTGAATGAGGCCGGCTACGCGGCGGCCTCATTGATCGAACTGCTGCATACGGCCACGCTTGTGCATGATGACGTGGTGGACGATAGCAACATGCGCCGGGGGTTCTTCAGTATCAATGCGCTGTGGAAGAACAAGATCGCCGTGTTGGTGGGGGATTACCTGCTGAGCAAGGGTCTGCTGCTCGCAGTGGAGCAGGAGCAGTTCGAATTGTTGCGGATCGTGAGCACGGCCGTGCGGGAAATGAGCGAAGGGGAGCTGTTGCAGATGGAAAAAGCGCGTGGGCTCAACTTCAAGGAGGAAGTCTACTTCGACATCATTCGAAAGAAGACCGCAAGCCTCATCGCCGCATGTTGTGCCAGCGGGGCACATGCCGGTGGGGCCAGCGCGCAGGAGACCGCATTGATGCACCGTTTCGGCATGCATGCCGGTACCGCCTTCCAGATCAAGGATGACCTCTTTGACTATGGCGCGGGCCAGGATGTGGGAAAGCCCACCGGCATCGATATCAAGGAGGGTAAGCTTACCCTGCCATTGATCTACGCACTACAGCAAGTGGACTCCAAGGACAGACGGTGGATGGTGCGTACCGTGAAGCATGAAAGCTCGAATGACAAGACGGTGGAACGCTTGGTAGCCAAAGTGGTTGAGGTCGGTGGCATTGCCCACGCCAAGGAGAAGATGTACGAACAGCGGGACTTGGCCTTGGGCATCTTGCACCAGCTATCGGCTACCGAAGCACGGTATTCCTTGGAAGGCCTGCTTGAGATGACCGTGGAACGGAATAAATGAGCATGATGGCATTGAAGCATTGGATCTTGATCCCCGTCCTGGGTCTGCTCAGTTGCGGCGGTAATTCCGGGGCAGCGCCCACCAAGGAGAAGCAAGCAACTTCACTCCCGGGTATGACCCCCACGATGAAGGAACCCGTCATCAACGGCCCCGATAAGGTCTACGATGCGGAAGGCCGCTTGCAGATGGAAGGGGATCGTAGGAACGGCCTGCGCCAAGGCGTTTGGACCAGCTATTTCCCAAATGGCCGGGTGCAAAGCAAGAATGACTATCGCGATGGCAAGCTGCAAGGACTCTCCACCGTATTTCGGGAGAATGGCAGCATCTACTACACAGGCCAGCACCGGAACGATAAGCAAGTGGGGGAGTGGCGCTTCTTCAATGAACAGGGGGACATCGAGAACACGGTGGTCTACGATACCACCGGTGCCGTAATAAGCAAACCGGAGTGATCAGCCCTCCGTAAATTCGCGGTCCGATACGTATCGGACCTTTATCCAATCGCCGTGATCACCCCACATTCCGTCCAGCAGGTCAAGGATGCCGTCCGCATCGAGGAGGTGCTGGGCGAATTCCTGGACCTCAAGCGCAAGGGTCCACGATACCTCGGCCTCTGTCCTTTCCACAATGAAAAGACGCCGTCGTTCAATGTGAGTCCGCAATTGGGGATCTACAAGTGCTTCGGCTGCGGGGAGAGCGGTGATGCGATCACTTTCCTGCAGAAGCAGGAACATCTTTCTTTCGTTGAGGCGATCCGCTGGTTGGCCAAGCGTTACCAGATCGAGGTGGAGGAAGAAGAGCGATCCGCCGAACAGGAGCAGGAACAGAGCGAGCGTGAAAGCCTTGCTGTGGTGCAGCAATGGGCGCTGAACTGGAGCGTGGATCAGCTCTGGAATACCGAGGAAGGCAAGCAGATCGGTCTGGCCTACTTCCTGGAGCGCGGCTTCCGGGAGGATACCATCCGTGAATTCCAACTGGGCTATGTGCCGGAGCGCGGGGATGCTTTTGCTACAGCCGCCATCGCTCACGGCTTTTCCCCGGAGCTACTGGAGAAGGCGGGTTGGATCAAGCGACGCGAGAATGGAACCCCTTGGGATTTCTTCCAAGGCCGTGTCACCTTCCCCATCCACGGGCTTACCGGGCAACCCATCGCCTTTGGCGCACGCACTTTGCGGAGCGACAAGAAGCTTCCGAAATACTTCAACAGTCCGGAGAGCCCGCTCTATGTAAAGAGCCGGTCGCTCTATGGGATCTCCCATGCCAAGAAGTCCATCGTGGAGCAGCAGAACTGCTTGTTGGTGGAAGGATATACGGACGTGATCAGTCTGCATCAGGCCGGCGTTACCAACGTAGTGGCCAGCAGCGGCACCAGCCTCACGGTTGATCAAGTGCGGTTGATCAAGCGCTATGCTCCGGCTGTGACCATCCTCTACGAT
Source organism: Flavobacteriales bacterium (assembly GCA_019638085.1). Taxonomy (GTDB): domain Bacteria; phylum Bacteroidota; class Bacteroidia; order Flavobacteriales_F; family PHOS-HE28; genus PHOS-HE28. The sequence goes on from JAHBUL010000001.1 coordinate 328,759, forward strand.
GGGGATGCGGCCGGTATCAAGGCCTCCTTACGAGGGATCGATCTGATCATCGCTGAGGGCTTGAATGTGAAGGTGGTGGTATTCACGGATGGCGACGACCCGGACAGCTTTGCGCGCAAGCACAGCAGTAGCGAGATAGAGGCCTTCCTTCAGGAAACCGCCAAGGATTTTCTGGTCTTCAAGGCGGATCTGCTGGTGGCGGAAGCAGGAAACGACCCTGTTCGAAAAGCAGCGGCGATCCACGAACTGGTGGCGAGCATTGCCTTGGTGCCGGACCATGTATTGCGCTCCTTGTACATCAAGCAATGCGCCACCATTGTCGCCGTGGGGGAGCAGGCCCTGGTGAGCGAGATGAACAAGGTGCTGCGGCGCAGCTACCGGAAAAAGCTCGGCGGTGATGCCCCGCCCGTGGAGGAGTTGATGGATCCGGCCGTTGCCGCGCCGCAACCTGAGGTGGAGGACCTGGGCACCGTTCACCAAGAGCGCGATCTGTTGCGGTTGTTGATCTCCTATGGACACGAAAAGGTGGTCGCACCCATGGTGGATATGGAAGGGAATTCCTTCGATGAGGAACTTTCGGTCGCCGAACTGATGTTCCAGTCGCTGGCCACGGATGACATGACACTCGAGGAGCCGCTATTGCAGGCCATTTTCCGGGATTACAGCTTCAGCCACAAGATGGGGGAAACGGTGATGCCCAGCCGATATATCACCAATGAGAATACGGACTGGCGCGATCTCACCATCGACCTGCTCGCTGAGCGCCATGTGCTGAGCCCCAATTGGGAGGTAAAGCACAAGATCCATGTTTCACACGAACAGGACCAATTGCTCCAAGCGGTGCAGCAAGCGCTGAACATGTTGAAGGAGCGCCGCGTGGACCGGATGCTGAAGCTGAAGCAGGAGCAGCTGAAAGAGCTTACGGACGAGGCTGATATCGATATGGCGTTGCGCACCCTAATGGCTTTGCAGGAACTAAAGAAGGATTTTGCCAAGGTCACGGGCCGGGTCGTGGTGGGTTGATCCCCTCTTCCAGCCAAGAGAATTAAAAACCGGCATCCGGATCCCGGACGATCACCCGACCATAACATGGTGGATGCCTCGAGCCTATCTTAGCGTACCGACCCGTTCGCGGCAGAAACACGTGTAGAAAATGACCTTGCGCAAAAGAGCTTTTCGCCTGCTGGCGGCCATCAACCGCAAGGTGTTGCCCAAGCAATGGCACCGCGACCTCAGTCGCTTGAGCAAACCCCGGATGGCCTTGGCCGGCTATCGGTATTGGGTCACACGCAACGCGCTCTAAGGCCTATCGGACCATCAACCGTTGGGCAGTGGTCCTGCCACAGCCGACCAGGTCGATCATGTAGGCGCCCGGCACAAGCGTCGAAATATCCACGGTCTGCTTGGTGGAGTTGCCCGATGAGTTGAGGGACTTCCGCAATACCACCTTGCCATTTACATCCATGATGACAATGGACTGTTCCCCTGTCACCTTGCGCCGTTCGACCTCCACGGTCACATGGTCGCTGGCAGGATTCGGCATCACCATCAGCTTGGCACCATTAGGCTCCAGTTCCTCGATCCCGATCGTGCATGGGGGGCCGTCCAGTGTGACCGTTACGTAGGCGGTGTCGGCGGGACATGGTGCGGCATCGACCACGTATGCATATACGCCTTCGCCGTATGCTGCCACGTTCACGGGATCATTGTACAGTGCGATCCCGGAACCGTCCGGGGCGTACCAAACGCCCGAATTGGGCTCACCAGTGACATAGTCGTTGAGGTTCGCGGCTTCTTCATCAAAGCAAAACAGTGCTGGACCGCCGGTCCCTGCATCCTCACCAGTAGCACCGACCACGGTTACCGTTGCGGAGGGATCCGTGCATGGGGGTATGCCCGGAACCGTATACACATATGCTCCGGGTTGGCTGACGCCCGGAATGAACACACCGCTGGTGCCGGCACCGCTCCAGGTGCCACCTGCATCCGGCGATCCAGCCAGCAAAGGGAACAACTCCACTGCGGGTGCGCCGGATTCCGTGCAGAGCGAAACAGTAGCGTTTGCCCCGGCAGAGCTGTTCTCATTGTATGTAATGACCAAGCTTTGGTAGTTCGTTTCACACGGAGGAGGAATATTGAAATAGTACTGATAGCCACCCGGAGGACTGACTCCCGGCACGAACATCCCGCCTGGCATCGTCTCAAGTTGGGGGTTCAACCAAATGCCTCCCGGGTCAGGGTTGCCGTTCAACCGCGTGGTCATGGAAAAAGGCGCGTCGTTCGGACATACCGTGATGGTGTTCGCTTCACCGACATTCGGGATGATCGGCGGCAGTACGGTGAGGTTACCGGTCCAAGTGCTGGTGATCGTTCCGTTGTACTCCAAACTTATCGTCACCGCATATTCCCCTTCACCGAAAGGGCCGCTGGTAACAGGATTATTGAATGAGGAAGAACCGGATGCCGGGCCACTGGCCTCGATCACCAAGCCTATGGTCGTTTCGGTGATGGACGAGTTGATGAAGGTGAAGGACATGCCGGGAGGCGCCGTGCCGATAATGTTGAAGGACATGGGCACGCAAGCGCGCAACGGCGAGGGCGTTGTAGTAACGTTCGTGATCTGCTGTGCAAACACAACCGGTGCGGAGAGGAGCAGAACGGACAGGGTAAGGAGTGATTTCATGGATCGATGTTACGTTCCAAATGTAGGAGTTCTCATCACACCGGTCTAATTTGCCCCGATGCGCCACTGGTGTTCCGTGTTGTTCGTGCTTGCCACTCACTTCCTCAGTGCGCAGCTCCGCATCAATGAACTGCATTGCACACGGATGCCCGGTAGCGATGGCCAGGGGCCGAACGGTGATTGGGTGGAACTTCATAATGCGGGCCCCTCCGCGTTGGAACTGGAAGGCTATGCTTTGTCGATGAACGGAACAACCCTACAGTTGGCAGCAGGTCTTACTATTGGTCCGGGTGGATTCCTGGTCCTTTGGTGCGACAAAGCGGCGGACAAGGGGCCGGACCATTTGCACTTGGACCTCCCTCGTAAAGGAGGAGCATTACTGCTGATCGCACCCGACCAAACCACGGTGATCGACGTGTTCAGCTGGCCTAGTTTACCGGCAGGCGTCTCCATCGGAAGAAAGATGGATGGGGGAAGATCAGGGGGCTTTTTCATCAACCCCGGCCCCGGGCGATCCAACAGCAATGCCTTGTCACATTTGTTGAAGGCCCCTGTGCTCCATTCCAAGGGTAACGTGCTGCGTGCGGAGCCGATCCAGAGCGGGGAGATCAGATATACCGTGGATGGCACTGAGCCTGGCCCAGGGTCGCCGCAACTGGTGCAAGCCCTGCGCTTACCGGAAGGTACGGTGGTGCGTGCACGCACGTTCGCCAAGGATGCTGTTCCCAGCCTGCTCGCCATGCATACCATGGGAATCGTGGACAGCGCTTGGGGCTTGATGGTACAGGAGAACGACCTGTACGGCAAGGATGGTATCGCTGACATGGCAGCCGGGAACCAGGCCCGAAAGGGGCGGCACTGGCAACGTCAGGCCTGGTTGCAGCAGGGAAGTAAAGTGATTCCTGTTGGTGTGGCCATAGCAGGCAGCGGTTCAAGAAGCCTTCCCAAGCGCAACTTCAAACTGCTGGTCCGCGATCGTTTTGATGGGATGGAACCGATCAGCCTGCCGGATGGCACAGGTTGGAAGTGTGTGTTCCTGCGTGCCGATGGTACCCCGGATTCCTTTCTGCGTAACGCCTTCATGGAGGAAATTGCCCGACGCAGCGGTAGCCATGTGGACGTGCAGCCCGGCTTTCCCCTCCCGCTGTATCTGAATGGTGAATATCACGGACTCTATCGCGCCATGCCGACGAAGGGGAGTGAATGGATCCAAAGCCTCAATGGTGGTGATCCCGTGGAGATCATTGAAGGACCAGGTATTCGGGTCGTAAGCGGGAATGATCAGCATTATCGACACATGTTGGAGGCGATCACCTCCATGCAAACCTTGGATACGCTGGACCGGTCGGTGGATATGAGCAGCCTGATCGAACTGGCCTGCTACGACCTGTGGACAGGTCGTGCGGACCATGAGCTGAACGTGCGCTGTTGGCGCCCGCGTGATAGCACTGGACGTTGGCGTTGGGTGATGTACGATATGGACCAATGGGCACCTCCGAATGACAATTCCGTCCAACGTATGTGCGGGGCCGGGCTGCCGGAAGCCCCTTATCTGCCGCAGTTGTTGGCCGATAGGAAGATGCAGGACCGCCTGCTGGCCCGGATCTCCACATTGGCGGCCACCACCCTAAGTCCCGACAGGGCAACTGCCGTTGCCGATTCCCTCTATTCACGCTTTCGCCAAGCGATGATGCGCGATCACCTACGGTGGAAGGATGAAATGGCATCACCCAGCCCGGAGAGGGCACACATGGACCTGTTGGACCACATCGCCAATAGGTGCCCGTACCTGTTGGACCAGTTGGCACAGTATACGGGACGCACACTTCGGAACTTGACCATCCAAGTGGAACCTGCGGATGGAGGAAGCGTGCACGTGGAAGACCTGTTCCTTACGGGAACGGAACGGGAGCTACGGGTATTCGAAGGCGTTCCACTTCACCTGCAGGCCACAGCCGGCACAGGTATGGAGTTCGCCGGATGGAAGGGGGCGCCTCTGGAAAGTGATCAAGCGGCATTGACCCCTCGGCGGAATATGCGGATCACAGCCGTGTTCCGCCCATCCGGTCTCTCACGCAAGGGCGGCTTGTAATAGGGATTCGAACAGGGCCTTACCGTCGGTGTTGCCCAAGCGTTCGTCCGCTGCCCGTTCGGGATGGGGCATCATACCGAACACGTTCCGTCCTTCATTGCAGACCCCGGCGATGTTCTCCACGCTTCCGTTGGGGTTGGATTCCTCCTTCAACCAACCTTCATGGTCGCAATAATGGAAGAGCACCCTGTCCTCTTCGTTGAGGGCCTTCAGCGTGTCGCTGTCTGCATAGTAGCGGCCCTCGCCATGAGCGATGGGGATGAGCAACGGCTTGGATTTCAGACCTGCGGTGAGCGGTGTATTGAAGGTGGCCGGACGGATCCAGGTGTTCCTGCAAACGAATTTCCGTCCCTCGTTGTGGAGCAATGCACCCGGCAATAGACCTGCTTCGCACAGGACTTGGAAGCCGTTGCAGACCCCGAAGACAAGCCCGCCCTTTTTCGCATGCTCGGCCACTTCGTGCATAATGGGTGAAAAGCGGGCTATCGCACCGCTGCGCAAATAATCGCCATAGGAAAAGCCACCGGGCAGCAGGACCATGTCGCAGCCACGCAGATCGTGGTCCTTGTGCCAGAGACGCTCCACGGGCTGCCCAGTCAAAGACTCCACGGCCAAGGCCATGTCCTCATCGCAGTTGGATCCAGGGAAAGTGACGACGCCGAATTTCATGTGTTACAGCTTGGGCGGCATGGGCCGCAGTATGGCCGCAAAGGTAACTCAGCCGGCCCAGCGCGCCCAGCAAGCCATGAGCAACAAGCTCCAGATGGCCGCATCGGCCCACGCCTTCCGTTTGGTCTGCAGTAAAGGATAGGCCAGCAGCAGAGCGCCCGGAACCGCCAATAACACCGGCGGGATCCGCCGGTCCAGCCACCAAGCGAACAGCGCCAACAGTCCCATGGCAAAGGCAAAAGCCAGAAAAGAGGCGCGGATGTTCTTCTCTCGCATCACGCTATGGCCATACACGGCGGCAAAGGAGATCAGGACGCTCAAGGCCAGCACTATCAGCACGGCGATCAAGATCACGTTATACATCCAGTGTTCCGGTACCGGTGAAGGAGTCCCTGCCGGGAAATGCATGGAGGCCACCGGGTGCCATAGCTCTGGCGCAACAAAATGCACCACCCCCCAACCCAAAAAGAGCATTGCGGCCATGCCTAATAGGGGAAGCAGGTATTCGCGGAATTTGAACGGCCGGGTAACCGCCAAGGTGGCCCAGATCACCACGGTGAGGAAGGTGTATGGAAGGTAGAAGAGCCCTGCGAGGCCCAGCAGCAGGCCAGCATCGAACAGGGCCGACCGGTTATGCTGTCGACCCATGGATGTCCACGCCCGGGAAAGTGCCCACAACACCGCCCACATCCCCAACAAGGCCGGGTCCGCTAACAGACCAAATGGCAGCAGTGCCAATAGCAAGGGAAGGAGCACCACCGGCAGGTGATTCCGTCGTTCATACAACTCTGAATCATTGGCCATTTGGTTCAGGCTGTATGCCATGCCCACCAGTACTACGATACTCAAGCCCACGGCCAGCCATGGTGAGAGTTCCATGAACCAGCGTACCGGTGCATGGAACGGCATGCCGGTGACCATCTGATTGGTGGATCCGGGGTTGGCGAAAGGTGAGGCGCCATCTCCGGTTCCGGCACCCGGCCATAGGACAAGCACCAACAGGGGGAGCGGAAGGAATGCGGTAGGGCGGTCTTGTCGGAAGAACCCGGTCAGCATGCTCGAAAAGGATGAGCAAGGGGGCATGCCGCCCCGCTGCTATATTTGCCGCTCCACAAAGCGTGACATCCCATGACTGACATCTTTTTCGCTATCGGCCATTTCTTCGAGTGGATCCTGGAGATCCTGGTTATTGCGAAATGGACCATTCCTGCTGTGATCACGGTGATCCTCGTTTTCGGAATGGCGTTCTGGCTGTGGACACAAACGGTCCTTACGCGCAAGGCAAAGGAGCGGGACGAGTTCATTTGACCCCGGTTTTCACCGTAGGGCTGCTCCCTGCTTTTCCCGAAGTGGTCCGCAGAAGGTCACGGCCGATATCCATGCGTTGGCTCTTTCCCTCGAAGTTGATCAACGACGCACTGGCGTAGGCGTTGAGGATAGCATGCTCGATGTCCTTGCCAAAGGCCGTTACGCTCAGCACCCTTCCGCCGGCAGTCACGAGTTCATCGTTCTCCAAAGCGGTTCCGGACTGGAAAACGTGTGCTGCCTTGATCATTTCCATTCCCACGATAGGCATGCCGGTCCTGTATTTCCCCGGATAGCCTTCCGAGGCCAAGACCACCGTGGCACACGTCCGGTCGTCCACGTCCACGTGCCGCTCGCTCAGCGTTCCTGTGGCGATGCCTTCGAAGAGATCCATCAGATCGCTGCGCAGGCGAGGTAGGATGGCTTGGGCCTCGGGATCGCCCAAGCGCACGTTGTATTCGATCACATAGGGTTCACCGTTCACGTTCATCAGGCCCATGAAGATGAAGCCTTGATAGGGGATGCCTTCGCTGCGTAGCCCACGCACCGTGGGCACCGCGATGCGATCATGCACCTTCCCCATGAAATCCTTGTCCGCGAAGGGCACGGGTGAAACGGCGCCCATGCCGCCTGTGTTCGGTCCCGTGTCGCCATCCCCGATGCGCTTGTAATCCTTGGCCGATGGCAGCATCTTGAAGGCTTCCCCGTCGGTGATGAGGAAGGCGGAGAGTTCCACGCCCACCAAGTGTTGTTCGATGAGGACACGGTCCGCTGCGGGTCCAAGGCCGCTCCCACCCAACATGTCATTCAGGGCTTTTTCAGCAGCGGGGCGGTCGGCCGCGATCACCACGCCTTTGCCTTGGGCCAGGCCATCGGCCTTGATCACGTAAGGCCCTTCCATCCGGCCAATGTGTTGGACGGCTTCCGGAAGCTGATCCCGGCCGAAAACACGGAATTGGGCAGTGGGAATGTTATGCCGGAGCATGAACTCCTTGGCGAATTCCTTGCTGCCTTCCAGGCGAGCTGCGGAGGCGGTGGGACCGATGACGGTAACAAGGTCCTTGATCTGTGGATCTGCTGCGATCCGATCGTGCAAACCTTCCACCAAGGGGCCTTCCGGGCCGACCACCACCATGCGGATCCGCTTGTCGATGATCAGCTGGCGCAACGCCCGTGGATCCTTCAGGTCGATGTTCACGTTGCGGCCGTGGCGCACGGTACCGGGGTTTCCCGGCACCACGTACAGCTCGTCCAACATGGAGCTCTGGGCCAGCTTCCAGGCCAGCGCATGCTCCCTTCCCCCTCCACCGATCAATAGTACGTTCATTATGGATTGCCTTTCGCACAAAGGAAGAACCCTTCTGCTGGGAAAGGAAATGAAGTTTCCAACAATTCAAGCGGGCATGTTGGAATCGCCCGGTTGCTATTGGCGCTTCACGCTGCAACCGATGTTGCGTGTGGTGGTCGGCTCCGGGGTGTTACCATTCACCATGGCGGTGATGGCGTTGCGCAACCACGGCTCCTTCACCTCTTCGGCGCTCTTCACATTGTCGTCGATAGCGCCTTTGTACACCAGCTTCATATTCTTGTCGAACAGGAAAACATGCGGTGTGGTGCGTGCACCGAAGGCATCAGCCAATGTGTGCCCCTGGTCAAGCAGGTAGCTTCCGCCATAGTTCTGCTCCTTGTAGATCCGTTGCATGTCCAGGAAGCCATCACCTTGATCACGTTGGCTGTCATTGCTGTTCACCAGTGCAACGCCGATCCGCTTTGAGGCGCAACCTCCAGCAAGGGGACCATAACGCCCTTGCCATCCTTCACTGTCCGCGCTACCAATCACGAAAGGGCAGATGTTCCCGGTAAAGATCACCAGCAGGCCATTCTCCCCGGCGATGTCCTTCAGGCTGCGTTCTCCGCCGATCACATCCTTCATCTTCAATTCCACTGCAGGTGCAGCAGCACCAATGGCGAGGTCGGGAAGCTCGGACGGGGCGAGTGTGATAGCGGTGAAGGTGGCGAGAGCGACGAATTCCAGTAGCATGATCCTGTTCTATTGAAGGCCTAAAGTTAACCTCGCAGGTGAAGTTCATTCGGACACCAGCGGAAGGATCAGCTCACCAGGCCGGCGGACACGGCGAGTCGTACCAGACCGGCAAGGTTATGGACACCCACTTTTTTCATCAGGTTGGTCCTGTGGGTGTCCACTGTTCGGGGAGAGATGAAGAGGCGTTCCCCGATCTCCTTGTTGGAAAGTCCTTCCGCCAATGCACTGAGCACCTCGCGTTCACGCACACTGAGACCGCTCAGGCGTGCATCACTGGCGGCGGTTTCCGTACGCTTTACCAGCAATGCTTCCGTGATCTCCGAGGAAAAGTGCTTTCGCCCGGCATGCAAGCCTTGCACAGCCCTCAATAGCTCGTCACGCCCGCAACTCTTCAACAAGTAGCCATCTGCGCCTTGGTCCATCAGGCGACGTATCACGCCGATCTCGTCGTTCATCGTTAGAATAATCACCTTGATCTCCGGCCAGCGCAGCTTGATCCGACCCATGGTCTCCGCCCCATCCATGCCCGGCATGGTGAGGTCCATGATCACCATGTCCGCAGGAACGTGTTCCAGCAGGAAAATGGCCTCTTGCCCGCTGTTGGCGGTACCCACGCATTCCACCCAAGGCACATCCTGGAGAAGTCGCTTCAGCCCATCGGTGACGATGCAATGGTCATCACACAGTACCAACCTGACCGGCTCCTTGGGTTCCATGCTTACATTTTGGATACGGTCGCAAGATGGCAATACCTTTTCAGTTGGCCACAACCTTCAAGGGGATCCGGATGGTGGCGCGCATGCCGGTGTGGTCCCCATCCCCGATGGTCACCTTGCCGCGCAAGGCATGCACGCGCTCCCGGATGTTGCGCAACCCGATCCCTTCACCTCCTCGTGCACCATTGAAGCCTTTGCCATCATCCTCATAGTTGAGCACCAAGTGCCCTTGGTTCTTCAACAGTTGCACGTCAACATGCCGGGCTTGCGCATGTTTCAGGGTGTTCTGCACCAATTCCTGGGTGATCCGGAACAGGCCAACTTCGATTTCAACAGGCAATCGCTCCTCCAACCCGTAGTGATCCAGCTCATAACTGATGGCGGAATTGCCCAGCATACGCTTCAGCATGTCGGCCATCGCTGCGTTCAGGCCCAGTTCGCCCAACGCACGCGGCATCATGCTATGGGCGATCTCGCGTACCTCCCGGCCCGTATCATGGCTGATGCTCAGGGCCTCCTTTATGGTGCCGGAGGAAATGGGCTGGTTGTTTTCCACCTTGGCAGCTAGTTCCTCCAGACGGAAATTCAGGCCAGTGAGCTGTTGCCCCACGCCGTCGTGCAATTCGCGAGCAATACGTTTTCGTTCACCCTCCGTGGCCTCCAATACCCCGCGTAATCCGGCCTCGCGTTCGGAGATGATGGCCGCATCGTGCCGGGCGCGGGCGTGCCTGCGCTGCACTTGTACCAGGAGCAGCGCGACAAGCATCACAAGTACTGAACCGCCCAGCGCGGTAACAAGCCACAATTTGCGTCGCTCACTTTTCCGCTCCAGTTCCGCGATCTCGGTGCGTTGAACCTGGATCTGGAGTTCCTTCTTCTCCGTTTCGAACTTGGTCTCCGCCTGTGCCAAGCGCTCACTCATATCAGCGTTGAACACGGAATCCTTCAGGGCCACATACTGCTGATGGAAGAAGAAGGAGCTGTCGCCCACATTGAGTTTCGCATACAGCCGCGCGAGGTCCATTAAGGCCTGCATTTGTTCGCTTCGCGCATCCACGGAACGGGCCATGGCCAAGCCTCGACTCAAGTATCGGCGCGCCTCCGCCATGCGTCCTTGCCGCAATCGGGTACCGCCCATGCCGATGAGCGAGGATGCCATGCCTTTTCGGTCGCCTGCTTCGGTGCGGATCGCCAGAGCTTCGTTGTAGTTGGCAGCGGCCTGTTCCAATTGATCCCGCGCCATGAAAATGCCAGCGAGATTGTTGAGTTGTACCGCCAACTCCACTCGCAGGTCCTTCTCCCTGAAGTAGGTAATGGCCGCCTGGTAGTTGTTGATCGCGGCAGCGGTATCCCCCAATTGGGTTTCCACATTGGCCATGTTGCCTAACGAAGCGGCCAAGCCCGCTTCGTCACCAATGCTTCTGCGGATGTCGGCAGCGCGTTGATGGGTGGCCAATGCCGCCGGTAGACGATTCAGGTTGAATTGGAGGATGGCAATGTTGTTGAGCAGCGTGGCCTCATGCGCTGGCGGTCCGATCCGCTCGTAGATCCGTAGTGCCTGCAAGTTTTCATCCAAGGCATCTTCCAGCATGAAACGCGCTTGATAAATGATGCCCAACTTGTTATGCACGGCGGCCATACCGGCGGAATCACCCAGCTGGGTGCGCAGGACAAGCGAACGCCGCAGCAGGCTGTCCGCAGCATTGAAATCGCTGCGGTCGATGCGCAGGATCGCCAGGTCATTGTATGCCTGTGCCTCTCCTCGGGAGTAGTGCAACTGCTTCGCCAAACGCAAGGCGGTTTCGCCGAATGACCGTGCGGAGTCGGCATTGATCCGACGGTAGGCGAAGCAGAGGTCGGAGAGCTTCAGTACCTTGGTGGTGTCGTCCGGCAGTGCCAGGGTCCGTGCCGGTGAAAGTGCATCGGCTTGTGCCAGCGCAGGGTTTCCCAAGGCCGAGAACACGATCAACATCACCGCCGAACGGAGCGCCCGAACCAGTATTCTGGAGGAGGAAGCTTCGCGGTGCGTCGGTGGCATATGGCGCATGCCGCGAAAGTAGCCGCTGCGCTTCGTCCAAAAGCGAAATGGCCCGTCCGGTTCTGATACCGGGCGGGCCATTCCTGAAAGGACCTGTGGTTACTGGAAGGTGGCGGAGAGCGTGCGGCTGGTCTGCTTACCGAAGTAGATCTTCTTCCCGCTGATCATTTCGTTCTGGAACTTGTAAGGGGATACCTGGATCATTGTGGCTCCTGCACTTTGGGTGCCGAGTTCAGCGGCACTGAAGCTGCAGCTTATGGTGCCGGGTGCCTTGGTCTTGACGATATCACCCACCATGAACACCACCGAATCCGCGTTGTTCACCGAACTCACGTTCAGGATATAGGCTTGGTTGCGGGGGATGGTGGTGGCGCTGGTAATGTTGCCCACGTTCGGGAAATTGAAGCTTGGTGAACGGTCGATGGCGGGCACCTCGCCGTTGCCGCTGACCACCCAATGCGTGCTGCCGCTCAGGTCGATGCCCATGGGATTGGTCTGACCGGGGATAGCGACGTATGAGTTGTTCGCGTTCTTGGTGAGTGCGGTTCCTTCCAAGGAAACGGTTCCACCATCGAGGTAGACCGAGGCGTTGCCTGCGGATGGGAATATGCCTACCGCTGTACCCATTTGTATCTCCACGGGGAAGCCGCCGGCATCATAGGAGGTGAAGGTGTTCACCGCGATGAGCACACCGTCGGCATCGGTGAATGTAGGAGTGGTGCTAACGGGGGCACTGCTTCCTCCGCCTCCTCCGGTTGGAGCGGCAGGGGCTTCGGCCTCATCTTTTTTGCAGCCGCCCAAGCAGATGGCGGTAGCGAGCATGGCCATGGAAATTGTACGAGTGATGTTGCGCATGGTAATGGTGTTTTTTGTTTTGTTGAACTGACCGGTTGAACGAGGGTATTCCTCCGTGAAACCCCGTGATCGCCTACGGGGATCACCGTAATTCTGCTGCACGCGTATGCCAGCCCCCTTTTGGAGAGCTGGTCACGTGGCGTACCGGTAATACCATTTCGCAATAGAATATCATCCGATCTACTTGCTCTTTTTCCGCATTACTTCTCCAAGGAGGTTGCCCCGTAGCTATGGCTACGCGGCAACCTCCTTGCCCCGCAACGTTGCGGGGCGTCCTCCGAAAAAATAGCGGCCCATCTTTGGACGACCTTCTATTGCGAAGTGGTATAAGTTCTATAGCGCATCCCAAAACTCTTTTTGGATGCGAGCGGTTTGGATCGCGCGATCGGATGAGGCGCAACAACCGAGCAGAGCATGAGCTACGCGAGGCTTTTGCAACGAGATATGGACGCAAGAGACTCCCGGGCAGCGCGAAGGATTCTTTTGGGATGCGCTCTAAAGTGGGAGGTTGCCGTGCTTTTTGCGCGGCATGCGCTGGGCCTTGTTCCGGAGCATCCGGAGGGCTTCGATCACTTTACGCCGTGTATCCGAAGGCTGGATCACCTCATCGATGAAACCGCGGGCCGCAGCCTCATATGGATTGGCGAAGCGCTCTTTGTACAATGCCTCTTTCTCCGCCAAGGTGGCCTCGGGATCGTCGGAGTTCTTGATGTCGTGGCGGAAGATGATCTCAGCAGCACCTTTGGCGCCCATCACAGCGATCTCCGCCGCTGGCCACGCATAGTTCATGTCGCAGCCGATGTGCTTGCTGTTCATCACATCGTAGGCGCCGCCGTATGCTTTCCGGGTGATCACCGTGATACGCGGCACCGTGGCCTCGCTGAAGGCATACAGCAACTTGGCGCCGTGGTTGATGATGCCGCGCCACTCCTGTTCCGTACCGGGGAGGAAGCCGGGTACATCCACAAGAACAAGCAAGGGAATGTTGAACGCGTCGCAAAAGCGCACGAAGCGTGCTGCCTTGATGCTGGCATCAATGTCCAGCACGCCGGCCAGTACCGAAGGTTGGTTCGCCACGCAGCCCACGGTCTCGCCGGCCACACGTGCGAATCCGATCACCATGTTGCGTGCATATTCGGCATGTACCTCCATACTGCTGTCGGGGTCGATCACGGCATTGAGCACCTCCCGGATATCATAGGGCTGGTTGGGGTTTTCCGGCAGGATATCGTTCAGGGCAGGGCGGGTTTCGTCGCTCGGCTCGTAGGGTAATACCGGAGGGCGTTCCTCGCAATTGTTCGGCAGGTAGCCCACCAAACGCCGCAGCTGATCGATCGCATCCAGTTCGTCCGGTGCGGTAAAGTGGGCCACGCCGCTTTTGGAGGCATGGGTCATGGCCCCTCCCAGTTCTTCCGAGGTCACGGTTTCGTGCGTCACGGTCTTCACCACGTTGGGTCCGGTGACGAACATGTAGCTGGTGCTCTCCACCATCAATACGAAATCCGTGAGGGCGGGGCTGTACACGGCGCCCCCGGCGCAGGGGCCGAGGATGGCGCTGATCTGAGGCACCACTCCGCTCGCCTGCACATTGCGATGAAAGATGTCCGCGTAGCCACCGAGCGACACTACACCCTCTTGGATACGCGCACCTCCGCTGTCGTTGAGGCCGATCACCGGTGCGCCATTCTGCATGGCAAGGTCCATGATGCGGCAGATCTTTTCCGCGTGCGCTTCCGCCAAGGAGCCGCCCAACACTGTGAAATCCTGGGAGAACACGTACACGGTACGCCCTGCCACGGTACCGAAGCCGGTGATCACACCGTCGCCCAAATAGTGTTGCTTGTCCAGGCCGAAATTGACGCTCCGATGTGTCACCAGCTGTCCGATCTCCTGGAAGGAGCCTTCATCCAGCAGCAGGTTGACGCGCTCACGGGCAGTGAGTTTCCCTTTCTTGTGCTGTGCCTCAATGCGATCCTCGCCCCCGCCCTTCAAGGCTTCTGCGGTCTTTTGGTCCAACAGTTCAAACTTGGCTTTCATGTCCATGACGGCTCTTCGGCTTTTATGCGCACTGGCAACAGGGCAGGCGCCGGCCAAATGTAGAGAGCACGGCATCGCCGCTTCCCCTACATTCGTCGGCAGATGAACTGGCGCTTTGCAGACCTTCCGATCCGGACCAAGTTCCTGATCACCTTGGGTATTCCCGTTGCAGGGTTGGTCCTCCTTATCGGCAAGCAGGTGGATTCGAGCCTCAAGCGCAATGATGTGCTGGGCTATGTGTCCAAGCAGGCACGTAACATCCGCATGATCGGGGATGTGATGGATGGGCTGCAACAGGAGAGTGCGGTGAGCGTGGCGATGCTGGTGGATGTGATCCCGAATAGTAGAGCCATGGAGCTGGCCCGTATACAAAGTGATGGGTACATCGCCCGATTGAACGACCCGGAGCTCACCATTGACCCCCTCTTGCTGCCCCGTGCAGTGTTCCAGCCGTTGGAGGGTTTCCGCAAACGCGTGGATGCTCGGAACGTTTCGGCCGAACAGGCTGAACGCGACTACCGCGCCATGAACCTGGAGCTTCTACGCAACCTCGGGGAGGTCTCCAAACAGGCCATGGACCCGGGTACCAACGACAAGCTCTTTGCACACCAAAGCCTGCTGAGTGCGAAAAGTGCGCTCAACGATATCCGTACGAGCATCTTGCAGGCCTTTGCCACGGGCAAGCTGAGCGCTGCGGACCTGGGAGAACTCAATGAGCGCATATCACTTTACGAGACCAGCACAGTGCTCTTCCGGCGGGATGCCTCACCCGATCTGTTGAGCTATTACAAGAACACCTTCCAAGGCCCCGAGGTGAATTTCCTGCGGTCCGTGATCGGTACCGTACACGAAAAACGCTCCATTGCCGGTTTGGGTGTAACCGCTTCCGAGTGGTGGGAGCTTAGCGGAAAGGTTGCCGCGAAACTGCGATCGGTGGAGGAGCGCTCGATCGATTCGATCATTGTGGCGAGCGAAGGCGTTTCAAAAGCCGCCCAGAGGCGGCTGCTCCTTGTCATCATTGCCCTGATGGTGGTCGTGGGAACAGTAGCGGTAATGGCCGTAGTGATCATGCGCGGGATCAGCAGCACGGTCTCGGAGGTCACCGATGCGGCATCCGCGTTGGCCCGGGGCGATGTGCGGGCACGGGTACCGGTGAATTCAAGCGATGAAGTGGGGCAAATGGCGGGATCCTTCAATGAAGTGATCGAAGCGATCCGTTCGCTGTCCGCCAGCGCCGATGCGATCGGGAAGGGCAACTACAATACCCCGGTGATCGTGCGCGGTGAGCAGGATGTGCTCGGGCTTTCCCTTACCCGCATGCGGGACAACCTGAAGGGTGCTCGGGAACGCGACATGGAGCACAACCGTGCCCTGCAAGAGGAGAAGGATAAGCTCGAGCTGGCCAATCAACGGATTCAAACGTTGATCCGCGAGATCCATCACCGCGTGAAGAACAACCTTCAAGTTGTGGCCAGCATGCTGCGGTTGCAATCCGGGAATATCCAGGATGAACAACTCCTGCAGGTATTTGCACAAAGCCAAAGCCGGGTGGCCTCCATGGCATTGATCCATGAGAAGCTGTACAAAGGCAATGACCTTGCACAGGTTGACCTCTCCCAGTACATCAAGGACCTCTTCGCTGAGCTGGTACAGCTGAACAAGGTGCGGGAGAGCATCCGCTACCGGACCGCTATTGACCCGGACCTGGTATTGGACCTGGATACCATGGTGCCACTTGGTCTGATCCTGAATGAGCTGATCACCAATTCCTTCAAGCATGCCTTCACCGAAGGGCAGGATGGCTTCATCAACCTAAGGATACACCGAGCGGAACAGAACCGGTTCGACCTGCACTACAGCGATAATGGAACCGGTATATCCCCGGAGAAACGGAATATGGATTCCGGCACGTTGGGACATAGCCTCATTGAGAGCCTCGTGGAACAGCTCAACGGCTTCATGACCTTGGACAGTGATGGAAAAGGGACACGCTATCACATCCGGTTCAGTGCGAATTGAACCGGAAAGTAACAATGTTCAAGGGCCTATTCCTCCGCCAATGCGGTTTCCACCTCCTCGCTGAGCTCCATGTTGTGGTACACGGCGTTCACGTCGTCGTCCTCGTCCAATAGATCGATCAGCTTCATCACGTTACGGGCCGTAGCGAGGTCGGCGGGGATCATGGTCAGTGGGAAACGCTTGAGTTCTGCACTCTTGGCTTCAATAGCAAGCTCATCCAATTTCTGTTGGATCGAACCGAATTCGGTGTATGGTGCCAAGATGATGAACCCTTCCTCATCGTGATGGAAGTCCTCTGCCCCGGCATCGATGCAGGCCATTTCAAATTCCTCATGGTCCATGCCCTTAAGTGCTTCTTCCTCCACGATGAATTCCGCCTTGCGATCGAAAACGTGTGCCAATGATCCCGTGTTGCCCAGGTTGCCGTCGCATTTGTTGAAGTAGCTGCGCACATTGGCAACGGTGCGGGTGGTGTTGTTGGTGGCGGTATCCACGAAGATCGCCACCCCTCCGGGGGCGTACCCCTCATAGGTCATCTCAGTAAAGTCGGCTTCAGCGCCTCCGGCCGCCTTCTTGATGGCGCGGTCAATGTTGTCCTTGGGCATGTTCATGCCCTTCGCATTCTGGATCGCCACCTTCAGCCTGTGATTTGCATCCGGGTTGGGGCCTCCTGCTTTCACCGCCATGGCGATCTCCTTGCCGATGCGGGTGAAGAGCTTGCTCAATTTGGCATTGCGTGCGAAGATCCGGTGCTTGCGCTTTTCGAAGATGCGGCCCATGGTGTGGTTCTGTAACGGGTGTGGGCCATGCAGGAAAGGCGCGGCCAGCCGCGAAAATACGCAGGGTCGTCCAAATGAACGACCCTGCTCGGAGGCAAAGCACGAAGACCCCTCGTCGCGTGCCCCGTCCTTAGTTGAATCCGATCAATGTGAGACCGATGTTCAAGCCCCTTAGATCAGGTGCGGTTCCCTGCTCGAACATGGGCGTGAGCGCATACTCGGCGAACAGGTTCAGGCTGCCGAAGCCGATCTGACCCCGGGCGGCCACCCGGTAAGGCAACAGATTGTAGCTCGCCTTGGTGCGGAGCTTCTTCGACTCGCCACCCTCGCTGAACTTCTGTTTGTACATGGTATCGAAGTACCAGCTTCCCACCAGACCGACCGCAAGGTGGAAGTTGTTTTTCCGGCTGAAGGACCAGTCCGGCTTGGACTCCAATTCCCCGGTGTTGAGCGGCAGTCTCGCGCGGTTGGTGTTGAACTCCAACATCAGTGGTACGCGCAGTCCGATCTGCCGCAGCTTGTTCTTGCGCAGGTCGGGGCTGTCCATCGCCACGGCATATGTGCTGTCACCGTTGAATTGCAAGGTGTTGTTCTCACTGAGCCTGTAGTTGAGGAATTCGATCCCCATACCCGTGAAGAAGCCGATGTGGTTGGTGCCGAACTCGAACTTGCGCTCCAGAAAGTTGATGGCGAAGAAGCGGCTCTTCGCATTGTTCAGCTGTAGTGGCCCGCTTTCCGGTCCATCGCCTATGCGACCATCCGCCGTTACGAAGCTGTTCATGCCCAGTTCCATGCCGGCCCAGTAACTAAAGAGGTTACGCCGCTCACGTTTCAGGTCGGCCAATTTGCTCTCGAATGTTTCGGTGGTGTCCACGTCCGTGCGCTTGGTGGTGATGATGCGGATAAGCTTGCGCTTGGAGGTGATCCGGATGGTGTCACCATTCTGCGCATAGTTGGTGTCCGTGTTCTCCACTTTCACTTTCACGCCGTTACTACCTGCGGTGACGTAGAGGATATGTTGGTCCTGTGGAGCGGTACCGCTTTGGGCAGGGATGCTGTCCTGCTGGGCCATGCCGATCAAAGGGAGCAGCAAGAGCGGAATGCATAGTAGAGGTTTCATCACTTGGTCGCTTTGTGAATAGGACGGGGCACTGTTCCAATAGTTACAGCTCCTCAAAGGTCCTTTCCTCAAATGTGAAAGCGCCGATGACCAAGGGCATACGGCGCTTTCGCTTCAGCTTGGTGGAAGACCTATTCCGGCCGGAAGTTGAACCTCAGGTGGGAGGTTTTCCATAGCCCGGAAGGATTGGGGCCCACTTGCACGCGACGAAGCTTTGCCAGCACATAATCACGTAGTTCCTGGTTCTCGGAGCGGGCTTCGGTTACCACCAACTTGCCTTCCGTGTTCACCACGAACTGGACCTCCACCGTTCCGAACATCTCCTCCTCGTCAGCATCCAACGGGAAGATCACGTAACGATTGATCTGGTGCTTCACGGCGCGCTCCATAGCGATGGAGTTGCTTGTGTAAAAGGTAGGTGCTTCGGCCGTAACAGGGTTGGCCGCATGCGTGCTCATCGCGCATGCGAGCAGCAAGAGCGCGAAGGTTTGACGAAGGATCCCGGTTTTCATGGTATGTGGTTTTGGGCCGTTTCGGCTTGTGATGGTTGTTTGCATGAGACACGGAAAACCGGCACTTTGTTACAGCGGATCAGCAGAAAATGGATGAGCGGTCCATGGGCGGGGATGAGCGGCATAGCACCTTTACAGGCCCGATCGGGTGCTGCGTACCCGTGGCAATCTTGGGCCGATACGGTAGCACGAACTCGGAAGAAGCTCAGCGGTTCCTGCTGGCGCTGAAGGAAAGGTTGCGTCCGAGGCGAAGCTTTAGGCGCTCACCTGAGGCATTGCGCTGGAGTTGTACGCCACCTCGTCCGCCCGTCACGGTGCCGATCGCCTTATCGGCAAAGGCCAGTGCATCCTGACCATCCAACACCTCCGCACGTTTGGGGGCTGAAAGCACTTCGCCTCGTACGGCATTGGCCACGAAGGTGCCCAAGCTTTGTCCGGTGTTCCTGGTATCCACAACAGCCAGGTCCTGATCCGTTGCAACTGATGTTGAAGATGGGCTGACGCCCATGGGTTCAGGCACCGGCTGGTCAGGAAGCCGGGCAAGTGTCGGCTCCTTCACGGGAAGCCGGTCGATCAGCGGAACTTGTGCTGCAGGGACCTGCGGTGTCTGTTCAAGTTCCTGTTCAGGCTTCTCTTCCGGTGTGTGTGCATTCGTTTTTCCCGGCTTCACCTTCCCAACGCTGGGTGGCTCCTTTCGTTGGGCAGCATCACTCACCTCAGCAGGTTGAGTTGCTGAAGGATCCTCCTGATGGATCTGGTCGATAGGAGCGCTTTCAACCGGGGCATGCGTGGTTGAAGAGGAGGAAGGACGTTGCACGATCTCCCTTGGTTCCACGCGTACCAATCCCGCATCCTGCCTGCTGTCCTCGCGCAGGAACCACCATCCGGCACTCAGGACCAACAGCACGCTGGCGGCTACGGCCAATCGCGGCCAGAGCGCAAAGACACGCGCTTCACGCTTCTTCAGATCACTCTTTTTCGGATAGGGAAGAAGCTCGGCCTGCACGCGCGACGCATGCACCAGTTCCCGTTCCTGGCGTGCACCGGCATCAGCGGCGAGGTAGGCCCTTAGGGCTTTCTGCTGTTCAGCGTTCAGGTCACCTTCCAGATCGGCGATCAGGAAATCGGTGAGCCGGTGGAGGTCAGGAAGGCCCTGCGGTGGAAAATGACGGTGCAGCTTCTCCTTTTCAGTGAAGGCCATCGGCTCGTTCGGCACCTTGGCCATCGCCATTAACAGGGCATGCCGTTCCGCCTCCGGATGCTCATACAGGTAATGTGCCAGCTCTTGCTCTTGCTCACTGGTCAGGTCCTCTTCCAAGCGGGCCACCAGGAAATCATCCAATCGCGCGCAATCCGGGGTGCCTGTGGGTGGAAAGGTCCGGTGCAACTGTTCCTTCCCGGGGAAGTGTTCGTTGCTGACGTTCACCCGGGGGAGTGGATCGGCTGAACCCTCCAGGTCCGGATGTTCCAGCAGGAAGGCATCCAGCGCCGCTTCTTGGGCAGGTGTGAGAACACCTTCCATGCGGTCCAGCAGCCAAGCTTCGTATGTCTCCCTGTTCAATTTCATAGCACGTTCTCCAAGCTTCCGATGTAGTGCTTCAGCGAGGTCCGTCCCCGGTAGATGTACACTTTCACTTGGGAAATGTTCAACTGCGTGAGCTCCGCGATCTCCTCATAGCTGTATCCCTCCAGGTCGCGCAGCAGCACCACGCTGCGCTGAATTTCCGGCAACGTGGCCAATGCGGCATCCAACACCTCCTTCAGGTCCGGCTGCGATTGTCCCGTCCAGCGTAGGTCGGCATGCCGGTCCTCCATCCTCGTCTTGCGGACATCCTTCCGTGCTTCATCCACCAACAGGTGGTGTGCCGTGGTGAAGAGGTAGCTCTTCGCCTTTGTGCCCTCCACATCATCCACCTTCTGCCAAAGCCGCGCAAAGCTCTCCTGCACCACATCCTTGGCCCGGTCGGTATCTCGCAGGTGCTTCACCGCGAAACGGTAGATGCCGTCCGCATGCTGGTCCACAGCGCTATTGTAGTCGGTCAGGGTCACGGGAACAGATGCTTTCCTAATGGTATGACGGTCCACTTCGCCGAAAGTTACTCCCTACATGTATCGCGCCTTGCAGGGCCTTCCGCTGTATGGGAAAACCCTGAGGTCAAGGCCCGGTTGGTATGGTCCCGGCCCTCCGATCACCGAACTTCGCACGATCCGTTCCCATGGCCTTACGGAACGGCCCAACACGATGAGCGAATTCAGGATCCCTCCGATCTCCACCCTCGCGGGGTCGGTGCTCGGCAGCTATTTCAAGATCCTGCGAAGCGGTACCATCGCCAAGCGATCCTACTTCAAAGTGGCCCTGACCACGCTCGTCGTTCTTGTTCGTACCCCATTCCAGCTCTGGGAAGAACTGGTCTATGGAAGGCGGATCAAACGATCAGCACCGATGGAGCCGCCCCTCTTTATCCTGGGTCATTGGCGCAGCGGGACCACACTGCTCCACAACGTGCTTTGCCAAGACCCTCGCGCAGCCTATTTGAGCACCTACGCATCCGTGTTCCCGAACAACATGGCCAGCACGTGGATCTTCAAGACCTTCATGGGGTTGAACATGCCGGACAAGCGCCCATCGGACAGTGTCGCCCTGGACCCGGACTTCCCGCAAGAAGATGAATTCGCCTTCGCGAACATGCAGCCGAACGCCTACTACAACTTCTTCTACTTCCCTTCGCAGTATGCGGCTTTCTACGATCGCGCCGTACGCCATAACGGACTTGATGAACGCGAGGTGGAGCACTGGTACCGCACCTATGCCAAGCTGCTCCGGAAGGCGGCGGTATCGGGCAAGGGCAAGCAGCTGATCGTGAAGAACCCGGTGAACACCGCACGGATCGACAAGCTCCTCCGCCTCTATCCGGATGCCAAGTTCCTGTACATCCACCGCAACCCGGTCACCGTGTACTACTCCACGCTGCGCTTCTTTCAACAGCTGATGCCCACCCTATGCTTGGAGAAGTTGCCCAGTGATGATTTCCTCAGCGAAATGATCCTGGATGTGCATGATCGCATGATGCGTGATTTCGCTGAGCAGCGATCGCTTATCCCGGCAGGGAACTTGCTGGAGATCCGTTATGACACCTTCGCGGAAGCTCCTTTGGCCACCTTGGAAATGATCGAGCGACAGTTGCTTCGCCGGGATCCCTCGGTCGCCATGCCCTGCTATATGGCTTATCTCAAGTCACAAAAGGGCCATCAAACGAACACCTACCAAGTGGACAAGGTCGATTTGACATACGTGATGAAACGGTTGGAACCGTACATGCGCGAGCAGAACTTTGCACTTCCGAAGAATGTCCAAGTGATAACAGACCCTACCAAGGAACCCCGACCGACCAACGAACGCCCATGATCCTTATCGCTGCGATCGCCCTGTTGACTGCACTTCCAACCGGAAAAGGTGAATGGTCGCTGAAAAAGGACCAGGATGACATCAAAGTGTACACGCGCAGCGTGGAAGGATCGGCGATCGCTGAATTCAAGGCCGTGACCACCTTGAACAATGCCCGGTTGGCCAATGTGCTCGATATCGTTACCAACGTGAGCGGGTTCGTGGAACTTTTCCCGAATTGTACCGAAGCCACGGTCCTGGAACAGCAAGGCCGTTATAACACGGTGCATTACATCCGCACGGATGTGCCCTTTCCGGTAAGTGATCGCGACGGGGTATATGAGCAACGCACGAAAATGGACCCCGCAGGTGGTGCGGCAACGGTAACCATCCTTGCCCTGTCCGACCGCATTCCGGAGAATAAAAAGCTGGTGCGCATTACACGTGCGAGCGGTACGTGGAAGTTGACCCAAGCGGGGAGCAACGTCAACGTGATCTATCAATTCCACGGCGAACCCGGCGGGGCCGTACCGGCTTGGATGGTGAACAGCTTCATCGTGGACCAGCCCTTCGGAACAATGCAGAACCTGCGGAAGATCGTGGCGCGGTGACCGCTTCAAGTGCGCTGGCCGCCTTTCTTGCAGCGCTCGTGAGGTCAAGGACCTTCAGGCAGCGTTTTGTACAGCGATCGCGTCATCCACTCAGAAACTTCAGACCCATGCAAAGATCAACAAGCCTTCATTTGTTGCTGGCGGTAGCCTGCGTTTGTCTCTTTTCCACCGTTCAGGCACAGACCTACTTCTATGTCGACGAGATCGCAGTCACCCCAGCTGACCCCACCGAACAGGATAACGTACAACTTCAGCTTATCGGCAACCTGTCCAGTACGGGGTCGTCGGTTGCAACTGCTACTGCACAGGTGAATGGTTTTGCTGTTGAACTGACGCTGGTAACGCAGAACACGATCGGCCTGGATGTGCTGGTCCCGCATACGGAGACCATCGACGTGGGTCTGTTGCCTGCCGGAACGTACACCGTGAATGTAGCTGGCTTCGGTGTGTACGATGGAGCACCGTTCGAGCAGCATGTATTCACGGTCTCTGGTGGTGGCGGAAGTGGTGGGTGTGACTCGTTGCTGATCGGCAGCATCCAGTGGGCCGCCTTTTCGGATACTGCACTGGTACTGCATGCCTTCAACTCCTCCACCACGCTGTTCGACTATCCGGGATTTCTGCTACTCAGCGACAATGGTGATACGCTGGCACGCGAAACGGTCGATCTCTTCGGCATCGGGACCGAAAGCACCCACATACTCAACATCCCAGAGGGAGCAAATATGCCGGTGTCCCCCTTCAATGCTACGCTGCAACTGTGGACCGGCTTCTTTTCCGAGTTGGCCTGCACATGGGACCTCAGCATTGACCTCTGCCCGCCGGACAGCTGCTCTTCCATGCTGGTGCACCTCGGGAATTTTGGTGATGCGCTCGGTTTGGGGGCTTTTACCTATACGGTACTTTCCAACGGGATCCCCATCACCAGTGGTTTGCTCACGCTCACTGTGGACCAGCAATCCGATCAGGACACGCTGTGCCTCCAATCCGGGAACTATGAGTTGCACCTTATGCCGCAGCAGGAGCCAACCGGTGGTCAACTCGTATACGGTGTGGCGGATCCCAATGGGCCCTACGGTCCGGCGGAATACGTGAGCTCAATGGACCAGAATGAAATTGGCTTTACATTTTATGGACCTTGTGCCGACCCGGTGCAGTCCGTTCCTGAGTTCGCCGATGCTCGCTTGGTGGTGAGCGTGGGGAGCGGCTTCGCCATCCTTTCCAGCACCGATGGGCGGTCCCTCGGTGAACTGCGCGTGATGGATGCACAGGGTCGTTTGATCCTGGCCGTGAGCGAACGGACCGCCCGGTATCAATTCAGCACGGACGGCTGGGCATCCGGGGTGTACGTGCTGCAAACACGCAATGCGGACGGCCAAGTGCTGACCGCCCGCATTGTGATCGGGTAGCGATGGCTATACCACGGGATAGGACCTTAATTACCGCCCACGCCAACGGCGAGGTACACTTGCAGGCAGCGGTTCTGGGCATCACCCACCACAGCGCTCAGGGTGGAATCGTCGATCACGTCCACAAGCCCGTGGAGGTATCGCATGCCGATCTGTAGGTTTTCGCCCACATTGAAACCAATGCCGCCAACAATTCCGGCATCGAGTGAGGTGAAGTCGCTCTTGTCGATCTCACCTGACCCACTGCCCAGATCACCGGAGGTCTTCACCTTGCCGGAAAGCAGGTAGGCCGCATAGCCACCGATCTGGAAGTCCACCACATCCATCACACGGATGGAGGCCATCACGGGAAGTTCCAAGTAGTTGAGGTTGAAGTCAACGTCCTGTTCCACCAATCCGAAGAAGGCATTGTACGTGGTTCGATTCCCTTTGGTGGAATACAGCAGTTCCAATTGGACACCCACTGGTGATTCAGGCATGGTGCGCGCAAAAACGCCCACATTGAAACCCACGCGGGCATTGTTATCATCGGCATCCAGACCGGCGAGGTTGGTGTAGTTCAATCCACCTTTCAGACCGAAGGTGGGGCCTTGGGAGAACGTTGGTGCCGCGAGGAGGAGCGCTCCGCATAGGGCCACCAGATTGAGATAAGCATGTTTCATGTTGAAGGTTCTTTTGATCAGCACCGTGCGAACCATGTGCCATCGGGTCTTCAAGGTGTTTCCCGATGAAAAGGACTGATCTCATGGGGCATGATATCCCCGTTGACCTCCCGAACATCCTTCCCATTCCCCGCAATGGGCTCCTCAACCCATGTATGGAAAACAAGCAGGGCGGCCCGAAGACCGCCCTGTTGATTCGGAGCATTCGACAACGGCAGCTATTCCACGATAACCTCACCGCGCATCACCACATGAATGCTGCAGAAATACTCCGACGTGCTATCGGCCACCAACTTCCAGCTGTCGCCGGGATGGAGGGGACCGCTGGTCCAGCTGCTGTCCGGAAGTGCCGTGGCATCGTGGTCCACTACATCGTTATTGGTGAAGACGATCGTATCGCCACGATGTACGCTCACTTTCTCCGGATGGAACTTCATCTGTGCAATGGAAACCGATACCGCGATAGGGACATGCTCTTCCGCTGCCTTCGTGAATGTGGGTGCGTTCGTGTCGGGCTTCTCCCCTGTGCCACATGCTGCCAGCAGGACACAGGACACCAGTACTACAGCGCTGGACCTTATTCCACTGAATGGTTTCATTTCTTGGCGAACTCCTTCTGTACCATTTCAGCGTGTGCCAGGTGTGCATCCAGAACAGGTGCAACGCTCACCAACAGATTTTTCAGTTCGGCGTTCTGCGTTTGAGGGATAAGCACGTTCTTCACGGCATCGATCACCGCCTTATGGTAGGCCACCTCATTGTCGATGTAGGCCTTGTCGAAAGCGGCTCCGTTCAAGGAACGCAACATTTTTGAGGTCTTGGCCTCACCTTCCTTCAAGGATTTGCTCATGGCATTATCCTTGGGTGTAACCCCCAGCTTGGCCGCCAGCTCCGAAGCCTGCTTGATCACGCCGGTGTGGTCCTTCGCCATGGTGGTAGCGAACTGGAGAACGTCCTTGTTCTTGGATTTTTCCTTGGCGATGGCTGCGTAGTCCACGTCTATTTGGTTCGCTGTTACCGCCACGTGCGCGATCTCGGGGTCGGAGAGCTGGGGTGCGTCCTGTGCGAATGCGCCTGCGTAGAGGAATGCGGATAGTGCGAACAGCACTGCACCCCGTTGTAATATGAATGTCTTGTTTTTCATGATGTGGTTTTGGTTTTGATGACGGCTATTGGATGCTGGTTGAGCCGGGAGGTTACAAGTTGCAATATGTCCGGGGGGGCGCGAGTATGCGGCGTGCAGGAGAATGCACGAATGATTCGGCCATTTCACCAGGATTTATCAACTTGATCCGCGCTCCATGCACATCGGAGCCGATCGGGGTCCCGACCCAACTTCAGCACCACCAAAGATCTATCCGCGTCAATCCCCCCGATCCGCGTTATCCGCGTTCCGATCAGGACACATCGCTCCGTGTCCTCAGGATCACCTTCGGGAGTTCGCTGCGGGAACTGATATCAGTGTCAATCCGCCCGGTCCACGTGATCTGCGTTCAGATCAGGACGCTGAGGGGACTAATCCAACTTCAGCACCGCCAGGAAAGCCTCTTGCGGGATCTCCACGGAGCCCACGGAGCGCATGCGCTTCTTGCCTTCCTTCTGCTTCTCCAGCAGTTTGCGCTTGCGGCTGATATCACCGCCGTAGCACTTGGCCGTCACGTCCTTGCGGAGGGCCTTCACCGTTTCGCGGGCCACGATCTTTACGCCGATGGCAGCTTGGATGGGAATGTCGAACTGCTGGCGGGGCAGGAGCTCCTTCAGCTTGCTGCACATCTTCTTGCCCAGTTCGTGTGCGTGATCACGGTGGATCAGGGCGCTGAGCGCATCCACCTTCTCGCCGTTCAGCAAAATGTCCAGCTTGATCAGGTCGCTCTCCTTGAAGCCGATGGGGTGGTAATCGAAACTGGCGTAGCCGCGGCTGATGCTCTTCAACTTGTCGAAGAAGTCGAACACCACTTCGCCCAAGGGCAGCTCGAACGAAAGTTCCACGCGGTCCGTGGTGAGGTAGTTCTGGTTGGTGAGCATGCCGCGCTTTTCGATGCACAGGTTCATGATCACGCCGGTGTACTCAGCCTTTGTGATGATCTGCGCCTTGATATAGGGCTCCTCGATCTTCTCGATGTGCATCACCGCAGGCAGCTCCGAAGGGTTGTGTACATCGATCACTTCGCCGTTGGTCTTGGTCACGATGTAGCCCACGTTCGGCACGGTGGTGATCACGGTAATACCGAACTCGCGCTCGATCCGCTCCTGGATGATCTCCATATGGAGCAAGCCGAGGAAGCCGCAGCGGAAACCGAAGCCCAGCGCCGCGCTGCTCTCGGGCGTCCACGTGAGGCTGGCATCGTTCAATTTCAGCTTCTCCATGGCATCACGGAGTTCCTCGTACTCGTCGGTCTCCACGGGGAAGATGCCCGCCCACACCATGGGTTTCACATCCTCGAAGCCATGGATCCCCTCGGCGCACGGACGTGCGAGGTGCGTGATGGTATCACCCAC
This sequence comes from Flavobacteriales bacterium, assembly GCA_019638085.1. Lineage (GTDB taxonomy): Bacteria > Bacteroidota > Bacteroidia > Flavobacteriales_F > PHOS-HE28 > PHOS-HE28. The sequence continues at coordinate 356,194 of JAHBUL010000001.1, forward strand.
CTTCACCTCGCTTGCGGTCTTTATGCCGCTGATGATATAGCCCACGTCGCCAGCGCTCAGCTGCGGCTTGGGCAACAGGTCCATTTTCAGCACGCCGATCTCGTCCGCGTCGTACACCACGCCGGTGTTGAAGAACTTCACCTTGTCGCCCTTGCGGATGGTGCCGTTCATTACGCGGAAGTAGGCGATGATGCCGCGGAAGGAGTTGAACACGCTGTCGAAGATGAGGGCTTGTAAAGGAGCTCCTGGATCACCCTTTGGCGCCGGAACGCGCTCCACGATGGCCTCCAATAGCTTGTCCACGCCCAGGCCTGTTTTGCCGCTGGCGCTCAGGATGTCCTCCAGCTTGCAGCCGATGAGGTCCACGATCTGGTCCTTCACCTCCTCCGGATTGGCGCTGGGCAGGTCCATCTTGTTCAGCACGGGGATGATCTCCAGATCGTGCTCCAAGGCCAAATAGAGGTTGCTGATGGTCTGTGCCTGGATCCCTTGTGTGGCATCCACGATCAGCAGCGCACCCTCACAGGCGGCGATGCTCCGGCTCACCTCGTAGCTGAAGTCCACGTGGCCCGGCGTGTCGATCAGGTTCAGGATGTACTTCTCGCCGTTGAGCTCGTAGTTCATCTGGATCGCCTTGCTCTTGATGGTGATCCCCCGCTCGCGCTCCAGGTCCATGTCATCCAGGTTCTGCGCCTGCATGTCACGGTCGGAGATGGTGCCTGTCATCTGCAGCAACCGGTCGGCCAAGGTGCTCTTGCCGTGGTCGATGTGCGCGATGATGCAGAAGTTGCGGGTGTTCTTCATGGAATGCCGTGCCGAAATCCCGATAAATATCGGGGGCGCGAAGGTAACTCTGGCGTGGTCGCCCACACATGGGATACATTTCGGTTACTAAAACCCTCACCCATGGAGGACCCGGTGCAAGTGCTCAATGGAACTGCGCTGTGCCTGGAAATGGCCAACCACGTGGAAAAGGTAAATACCTCAGGGATCTCCATGGTTGCTCCGACGTTCCATTCACCTTCACTGCGAGCGGCATTCCATGGTCTGATTTTCTGACCGTCCGATCGTCTGAGCACTCCACTCCTCCCGCGCGCCCCGTACTTTCGCGGCTTCGCATGAAGACCCCCGCACGCACCACCGTCACCGCCGCCCTCCCGTACGCCAATGGTCCGCTCCATATCGGCCACATTGCCGGCGCCTACCTGCCCGCCGATATTTACGTGCGCAACCTGAAAGCCCGCGACAAGGAGGTGCTCTTTGTCTGTGGAAGCGATGAGCATGGCGCCGCCATCACCTTGCGTGCCCTGAAGGAAGGGGTCACGCCACAAGCCATCGTGGACAAGTACCACGCAATGATGGGGAAGGCCTTTTCCGATTTCGGGATCATCTTCGACATCTACCACCGCACCAGCAGCGAGCTCCACAAGAAGACCTCGCAGGATTTCTTCCTGCAGCTGAACGCCAACGGCGCCTTCACGGAGAAGACCGAGGAGCAGTACTACGATGCCGAGGCCAAGCAATTCCTCGCGGACCGCTACATCATCGGTACCTGTCCCAACTGCGGCAATCCCGATGCGTATGGCGACCAATGCGAGAAGTGCGGCAGCGCGCTCAGCCCGAAGGACCTGATCGATCCGCGCAGCACGCTCAGTGGGAGCAAGCCGGAGCTGCGGCCCACCAAGCACTGGTATTTGCCCATGGAGCGCAGCCAGGAATGGATGACGAAGTGGATCAATACGGGCGTGTTGGACCAGTCGACTCCTTCGACCGCTTCGGTCCCTGAGGTTCTCGAAGGGCCGAAGAGGCCGAAGGGGTCGAAGGGCTTCGAGAGCTTCCAGCAGCACGATCCCGCCGAGTGGAAGCCACAGGTGCTGGGCCAGTGCAACAGCTGGCTGAAGGAGGGCCTGCGCCCCCGAGCCATGACGCGCGACCTCGATTGGGGTGTGCCCGTGCCGCTGCCCGGCGCGGAAGGCAAGGCGCTCTATGTGTGGCTGGATGCGCCCATCGGCTACATCAGCGCCACCAAGCAATGGGCGAAGGACCATAATACCGAATGGGAGAAATGGTGGAAGGCCGACGACACGCGCCTGCTGCATTTCATCGGTAAGGACAACATCGTCTTCCACTGCATTATCTTCCCGATCCTGTTGAAGGAGCACGGTGATTTCATCCTTCCGCAGAACGTGCCCGCCAACGAATTCCTCAACCTCGAAGGGCGGAAGCTGAGCACCAGCCGCAACTGGGCGGTGTGGCTGCACGAATACATCGAGCGCTGGCCGGACCGGCAGGACGAGCTGCGCTACACGCTTACCACCATTTTCCCGGAGTTCAAGGACAGCGAGTTCACGTGGAAGGATTTCCAGGACAAGAACAACAACGAGCTGGTGGCCATCATCGGGAACTTCGTGCAGCGCGTATTCGTGCTCTGCAACAAGTACTACGACGGCAAGGTGCCGGAGCCTGCAACGAGCAACAGGGAGCAGGCGGATCAGGATGCCGTGCTGTGGGCCGAACTGTCCGCCATACCCGATAAAGTGGCGGCCGATATCGATAAGTTCCGCTTTCGCGATGCGTTGGCAACGGCGATGAACGCCGGCCGCCTCGGCAACAAATACCTCACCGATACCGAGCCGTGGAAACTGGAGAAGACCGATCCGGAACGTGTGCGCACGGTGCTCTTCAACAGCCTGCGGATCACGGCCGCGCTCAGTGTGGTGCTGGATCCCTTCCTGCCGTTCACCGCACAGAAGTTGCGCACCATGCTCGGCCTCGGCGACCTGAAATGGGCCGATGCCCTGCGGGAAGGCTTGATCGTGCCGGGCGCACCGCTGAGCAAGGCGGAGCACCTCTTCAAGCCCATCACCGATGCGGAGATCGCCGCTGAAGTGGAACGCCTGAAAGCCAACGAACCCATGGACCCAAAAGCCGAAGAGCCGAAGGCCGAAGCAAAGCCAAGCGCCGAACCTCAGCTGAGCTCGCCGAAGCAAGGCGAAGGAGAGCCGAAAGCCGCCAAGCCAACGATCGCATTCGACGACTTTACCAAGCTCGACCTGCGGATCGGTACTATTACCGCTGCGGAGAAGGTGCCCAAGGCCGACAAGCTCCTGAAGCTCGCCATCGATATCGGTGAGGCCGTGCCGCGCACCATCGTCAGCGGCATCGCGGAGCACTTCAACCCGGAGGAATTACCCGGCAAGCAAGTGCTCGTGCTCTGCAACCTCGAACCCCGCAAAATGCGCGGCGTGGAAAGCCAAGGCATGGTGCTGATGGCGGAGGATCCCGAGGGTCGCTTGCGTTTCGTGCAGCCTTCTGAGGGTGTGCCGGCGGGGAGTGAGGTGCGTTGAGGCTTAGTTGTCGGTTGTCCGTTCTCAGTTGTCAGGCGTGGAGAGTTCACGGCTGCTGTCACCATGCGGTTCCGTTCCGCGCGTTGCCTTGGCGTTCATTGCGTCTTGGCGGTTAAAGGGCAACCAGCACCTCCGGTAAACAAAAAGGGCCACCCCAAGAGGTAGCCCTTTCAGTGGGAAAGTCTTGGAAGATCAGCGCATCAACGGCACACGGAACGTCCGCTGCCCATCCGTGCTTGTTACGCGTACATACCATACGCCCGTCCACAGCTGAGCGGTTGGAAGGCTGAAGCGGGCCGACATTGAAATATGCTCCCGGCTCATTACCGTGCGGCCCAGCGCATCGAGCACTTCCACCTGCATGCTGCCTGCGTTGGATCCCTGTGTGATGATGATGGCATCGGCCGTGGCGAACACGTGCATGCCGGCCAAGCCGTCCGTGCCGCGGATGCCCGTGTTCACGTCCACTGTTACGTCCGTGCTGATCGTGGCATCGCAGGCCCCGTTGTCCACGGTCAGCTGTACCGTGTAGGTACCGGGCGTGTCCCAAACATGCGTCGGCTCGGCGGCGGTGCTGCTATTGCCATCGCCGAAGTCCCATAGGTATTGGCTCACGGTGGTGCCGGTGTAGGTGAGCGTAGTGGCGATCCCCGCGACCACTTCAGGCTCCGATATGAAGCTGGGCTCGGGCGCATCCAGCACAGTGAAGTTCACTGCCGTGCGGCTGCCGCTGATGCATGCGGTGGAACTGACCCCGCAATCCGCATACAGGGTGGTCACACCCGGTGCATCCGTGTTGGCCAGACCTTCTGCCACCACGTCAAGCGTTGACTGTCCATAGGCAACGATGTTGCCTCCCGTGGGGGCATCGTACCAGAAGGGCGTGGGCACCAAGTAGTCGAACTCCACGCGGGCACTGCCGATATAGCCGGTTCCATACGTGCTGGCCGTGGATAGCTGGGCCACACCGGCCTCGTAAGGCCCGGTCATGGGCACGATCAGCTCGGACACCGTGCCGGAATAATTCTCGTGGTTGGGCATCAGTTGGATCTCCCCTTCGATGCTACCAGTGAGGTTGATGTACAGATCGCTCATCCACACCGGGTCCGGGGCTTGCATGTTGGTGAGGATCAACCGGCCGGCCTGCACCACGGCACCGAGAGGCAGCGCGGGCAGGGTGAGGGTGGAGCGTAGCACGTAGTCGGTGCCGGTGCATTCGAGGTTGGTGCCGGGGAAGTCGTATACGGCCGTGAAGTGCCCGCCGAGGGACTCGGTGCATCCACTAACGGAAATGCCGGAACCGGATGGGACCGGATCCCCCACGCAGACGCTGAGGTCCGTACCCGTCAGCGGTTCGCAATCCATGGCCACACCCAATACGATGTTCGGCAGGCCCGTGGAGTTCAATACCTCCCCGTCCAGCGGAGTGGATTGCGTGGTGTTGTACATCAGGTCATCCAGCAAGGAGTAGCTGCGCTTCACCGGCGCGGTGCTGGTGAAGGCCACGGAAGCGTTGGCCGAGGCAACGCCGTACGTGGGGCTGAAATGGGTGACCTCCACCAAGAGGTTGCTGGTGCCGTCCCACACGAACGGCGTGTTCAGCGTGAAGTCGTTGTTGCCCACCAAGGGTTGGTGGTCCCGCGGCGTAGTGGTGGCATCCGTGGGCGTAGGCAGGAAGCCGCTGAGCGAGGCGGCCGTGGTGTGGCCGAGGCGCAAGGTGTAGTTCTCGTGCATGCCCGAACCGTTGAGGGCGGTGACCACCCAGCGCAGGCGCACAATGGGGTCCCCTGTGGTGAGGCCTGCGGCCGAAAGTTCCGAGGCCAAGTAAATGTACTGGGCGCGCTGTCCGGCGTAGATATCACCGAAGGGGCAGGGGATGCCATTGGCGCCGTTGGTGGCCGTGCCTGTGCCTACCGGATGCCAGTCCTGGGCCTTGGCCGGAGTGAATACCAGGGAGGCACTGAGCAACAGGGGGGTAAGCAACGAAGTGGAGCGAAGGTTCATGCGGAGGAATAAGGGTGAATGGAGCTTTCTTGAGCAGCAACAATAGGGAAGTTTTTCGGGATGGGGCGTGAGGGTGCTCACGGTGTTTCAACGTCATTGCGAGTTTACCTGCCGATGGCACGGATAGCCCCGGATTTCTGGCGCGAGCGTACCGCTCGTGCCATCGCGTTACGTGATATGAGATCGTAAGGACACGTATATGAGATCGTACGGACACGAGCGGGACGCTCGCGTCAGGTTCGTTGCGTTGCCTTGGCGTTCGTTGCGTCTTGGCGTTTAAAAAGTAGCCAACACCTCCGGCAAACAAAAAGGGCCACCTCATCGAGGCAGCCCTTTCCGTGGAAAAGAAGAATGATCAACGGACCAGCGGCACGCGGAAGGTGCGCTCCACATCGCCGCTCTTCACACGCACGAACCATACGCCCGTGTTCAGGTTCCGGTCGTTGATCCGGATACGGCCCGGTTGCACGATGCTGCCGCGGCTGATCGCCAAGCGACCGGTGGCGTCAAACACATCCACGTTCACCGGTGCGTTGTTGAAGCTGTGCTCGATCACAATGTGGTCCGGCGTGGCCCACACGGCCAAGGGACCGTTCGGAGTGATGGCCTCTACTGCAGTAGTGGCATCCACCGTGAGTTCCATGGTGAACACATCCGCGCAATCGCCGCCGGTTGCGGTGAGGGTCACCGTGTAGGTGCCAGGCGTGGTGTAGGTGTGGGTGGGGTTCTCGTCCATGCTGGTGGCTCCGTCACCGAAGTCCCAGGTGTAGTCCTCACCGAGTACGCTGGTGTTGGTGAAGTCCACCGGTGTGTTGGCCACTGGTGTGGCACCGGTGACCTCAAAGCTGGCGATGGTTCCTTCGCCTGCTGGCACTACCAAGGCGACCTCTTCGGTACAGCCTGCTGCATCCGTAATGGTCACCGTGTAGGCACCTGCCGTGCCGGTGATGCTGGCAGCGGTGCTACCATCGCTCCACAGGTAAGTGTACGGGGCGGTGCCTCCCAATACCTCCACATCAGCCGTTCCATCCGTACCGTTCGGGCAGGTGGTCTGGCTGGTTACGGAAGTGGCCTCGATGGCGGATGGGGCCGTGATGGTGAAGTTGGCGACCAGTTCGCCGCAAGCACCACCGGGCGTTACACGCACCATGTAGTTGCCGGCAGGTGCATCGAACTCAGCGATCCCGCCCTGCACATTCGGCATGTTCAGGAGCACGGTGCCGAAGGCATCCATCCACTGGATATCGATAGGGCCGTCGTTCACTACCACCGTGGCAGCACCGTCCTGGTCGCTACAGGTGGCCTGATCGAAGTAGAGCGGCAGGGGAGCCGTTCCGTTCAGTACGAAGCGCGGGGCGTTGGCATCATCGTCCGCATCGATGCTGAAGCTGTACTCCGCACCATCCGTAAGCGGGGTGATGGTACCGGTCTGTAGGTCCGTCAAGCTCAAGCAGCTCAGGTTGTTCATCCCGGTGATGCCCGCACTGATGGTGTACGTGCCGGATACGTCCACTTTCACCTTTACAGGGATACTGATGGCCGTGGTGTAATCGCCGAAGAAGTTGATGGCGAGGTCTTCTCCATCCTGGCTTTGGGCCGAGATCAACGGCGCACCCACGGTGCGGAAAGGCATCTTCAGGGCATCCGCCGCATCATGGCCGGGCGTGCCTTGGTCGAAGACGATCGTGGTCTCATCGCTGTACGTATTGATGGTGCTGGCCACGAAGAGGCGCACGATCGGGCGCACCGCTTGCTGGCTGCCGCCGAATACGCCACCGGTAGGCTCGTTCACCTTATCGGCCTCGCTCACCGTGGTGGTCACGTTGCTGCCGGAGGCCTGCAACCAGAAACCTTGGCTGCTCTGGATCTTGCCGTTCACGTTGCCTTGGCCGATACCTGCTGAATAGGTCTGCGAGGTGCCGTTGATCGGGTTGAAGATCCAGTACTGCGCCGCCACATCGCTGCCGAGGCTGATGGCATCAAAGTCGATTGGGCTGGGGAGCGGATTGCTCACCAGGTTCCAGCCGTCCGCTGCGGGGGTACCGCTACTGGTGTAGGTCATGGGCAAGGTGATCGGCGTGTTGGCCACGTTCGGTGCACCGGTCACATCCACGGTAAAGGCCGTAGTGGTGGTGAAGTTGTCCCCGCTCCAGGCCAGGAAGCCCTGCCCGGGCGTGAGCGCCTGGGTGTTGCTGCTTACGCCCACCACGCCCGTATCCGCAGCGGCGTAAGTGTTGGTCTCATCGTAGTAGCGGATGCTGGGCCAGAAGATGCCGCTGCCCACGGGGCTGTAGAAGTTGGGGTAGTGCGATCCGGGGAAGCCGGCGGTGTAGAAGTCATCCTTCCAGTCGTTCACCGTTGCGCCTGCCACGGGGCTGCCGAGCATGCGCCAGTTGGTGTGGCCTGCAGGGATGTAGCGTTGCACCGTCATGTTACCGTTGTAGCTGGCCCCGCTGCCCACAGCGCCTAAGCGACCGGTGCCGGTGGCGGTGCTGGTGAGGGTCACGTTGGCCAAAGTGGCATCGAACACGCCGTCATCCAGTTGCAGGGTACCGCGGATCAAGAGGGTCGCATCCGTCAGCGTGCCTGCCGGGGTGTTCACCGTCAGGTTCCAGAGGTCCAGATCACCGCCGTTGCTCTCCAGGATCGTGGCATCGGTGCCCAAGAGTGCGAGCGTGCTGAGGTCCTGGGCCACCACTGTACCATCAAAGATGGCTTCGTCACCGTTCACGTTCAGGTCAGTGCTGGCATTCAAGGTCAAGCTACCTCCGGTCTCCACGGTCAGGTTCATCACATCGGTGGAGGAGGTGTTCACCACACTGTGCGCGTTCTGCACCACCATGCTGGTAGTGGCCGTGAAGGTTGCCGGGCCAGCGGTGCCCACAGGAACGATGTCCCAGATCGGATCGGATACATCGCCGGAGGCCTGGCTGTAGTAAATGAATTCGCAGCTGCCGGGCACGGGCTGGAAGCCGGGGGCAACCAGGTTGTCGTCCGTGCCGTTCATCCCATAAGGTGTGTAAGGAACGAGACCTGCGGAAATGCCCATGATCTGGCCGGCAGGTGGCGCGGGTGCCGTACCGCCGAATTGGCTCGGGACCTGACTGGCGTAACCGGGCTCAGTGGTTGCCGTCGCGCTTACTACCGGGCTGGTGGTGCCGTACCAGTTACAGTTGAAGTCCGCTCCGCTCACCGGACTGGATGGGGTGCCTTGGAAGCTGATATCGCCGTACCAGTTGCCGGTGATGCTGTTCTCGTTCACCAACAGGCCGGTGATGTCCGGCGTGCCGCTGAGGTCGAAGTTGAACAGGAAGCCCATGGTGAAGTTGTCACGGATGAAGTTGTTCGTGATGGTGGTCCCTGTAACGGTGTTGCCCAGCTGGAAGCCCGTGCGGTTGTTCTCGATGATCGAGTTGGTCACCGAGACGTTCTGTCGGTTGTTGATGTAGACCCCGTTGCGATGGCCGGTGACCAACACATTGTTCATGCTGGCGTTGTTGCCATTGAACTGCACCCCTTGCGTTTTCGGGCTGGCCTGCCACTCGGCCGTATTGGTGCCATAGTCACGGGTGCTGGTGAGGTTCTCCACCGTTGCGTTCGCCCCGATGCTCAAGGCAGGGACAGTGGTGCCGTAAAGGCCACGCAGGATGGTGAGGTCACGATCGTTGCCGAGCAATGTGATCACCTTGTTCACGTTCACGTCCTCGTCGTAGGTGCCATCGTTCACATGTACGATGTCGTTCGCCACCGCGACGTCGATACCCCGCTGAACGGAACCCGCCGTGTTGGGGGCCACGAAGCTGTTCACGGTAACGAACACTTCACCCGGTACAAAGCTGACCTTGCCCAAGGTGAGCAGGTCCACTTTGTGGTCGATCAGGTCCTCGATGGCGAAGCCGGTGGCCGTAATGGCCGTTGCCCCATTGAATTGCACTTGGGTGGCATCGATATCGGCTGCAGGCACCGTGGAACCGTTGCTCTCCAAGCGGATGTGGCGCAATGCCGTACCCGTGAGGTCCACGCCCGTGCCGGCGAAATCCGCGCTGGCCTTGGCACCGGTGACCAATACGTTGATGCCTCCAGCGGCCACGTCCACGGTGGTGCTGCCCACGATGTCCACATGCACGGTGGCAGCGGCGTTGGTGTTCAGCTCATTGTCCTTCACATGGATGCCGGTGGTTGCGTTCACGATGTTCACGTCCTTTACGATGGCCGTGGTGCTGCGGGTCTGGTTCGGGCTGGGCGGGTACGCATCGTAGTTGTTCACGAACACGCCGGTGCCGCAATCGGTGATGGTGCCCCCTTCAATGGTGACGCCACCCGTGCTGTTGGACCCCCAAAGCATGATGCCGTTCTGGGCCCCGGTCACATTGTTGTTCTGCAACGTTACCGACGTGGTGGGATCGAGCACCCCGATGAAGATACCGCTGTTGGTGGCCGCACCCGTCTGCGTGAGCAGCTCGTTGTTCGCAATGGTGAACGGAGTGGCCGTGGTGTACTGCACGTTGTGGAAGATGCCCAAGCGGTACGAGGTGATGGTGTTACCACTGATCACCGGAGGCGTGCCGCTGGTGGGCAGGGTATGGTTCCCGGTCTGGATCCCGATCCGCGCACCGTCGATCGTGTTGTTGGTGATGTCCGCATAGGCGTTGTACTGCAGCGTGATGCCCACGCCCCAGGATGGGCTGTAGGTATTGTCGAACAGGTTCTCGCGGATGGTGTTCCCCGAGAGCGTGCCCGAGCCGCCGTAGTGCGCCAGATCAATGCCCGAATAGGTCACGTTCTTGATCACGTTGAAGGCGATGTCCAGATCGCCGTTGCCCAAGTAGCTGGCGATCGCTTCGATCGCATCCATGTCCGCTCCGTTATACACCTCACCGCTGGTGAGGCCCGGGTTGTCGCCATCGATGGTGAAGCCGTTGATCTTGGTACCGGCGGCCACGTTGTCATCCAAGTAGATGATCACGGTACCTGTGGGACTGGCCGGGTTGGGATCGGAGGTGGCGGGATGGATGATCGATTCCGCGCCGGTGCGCGTGGTGGGGTCCGCATCATACTGCACACCGCGCAGGTCCACTTGCTTGTTGATCACCAGGTCTTCCACATATACACCGGCATCCACCATGATGGTGTCGCCAGCGCTGGCCTGTGAGATGGCATGGGCAATGGTCTCGAAGGGGCAATCGGCCGTACCCGTGTTGCCATCGCTACCGATGGCCGTGGTGTACACGTCACCCGTGGTGTTCACATCGTTCACGTACCACACATTGCCGGCATGGGGGGCACAGTCCACCACCACTTGGATCGCCATGTTCACCAGCTCCTCACCGGAGTGGACGGATTCCAAGCGGACGCGCACGTCATAGATGCCCGGTACATGCGGATCAAAGGTGACACCCGGGAAGGCGATGGTCCAGAAACCGTCGGCGAGATTCTCCGATGCCTGGTACACATGCAGGCCGCCCATGCTGTTGTTGATCATGGCCTGGCTCAGGTTCATCGTGTTCCATACGGGAACGGCTGCAGGGTCGAAGTCCAGGTCCAGGAAGACGTTCACTTCGGTAAAGTCAAAGCTGCCCAGGTCCACGCTGCCGAGCAGGTTCCAGCGGGCCTTCGCGGGGTCCGGCGTGGGGTCACCGCCGGAAGTGGGGCTGTTGCCCACGGTGGTGGTGTACACATTGCCCGTGGGGACAATGGCACCCACGTAGCGCTCAAAAGCGCTCAAGGCCACATCAATGCCACGGCAATCCTGGGATACCGCCATGTTCTGGTCGGGGATGCCGCTGCCGATGGTGATGGGCGTAGGCGTGGGCGCGTTGTAGGTATAGGTGGGCGTGCAGTAGGTGCAGCTGCCATCATCGGTGGTGGCGTTCGGATCGTAGTTGTCCGCCAAGGGGTCCATGCAGCCGGGTGCTTCCACCACCACTTGGATGGAATGGCTCCACATCGGGGCTCCCGTCAAAGGCGATTCGATCCGTATGCGCAGATCGTAGGTGCCCGGAATGGTGGCATCGAAGCTCACACTGGGAAAGAGCATCGACCAGAAGGCCGACTTCATGTTCTGGGCCTGTTGCTGCACGTGGAAGCTTCCCTGTCCTTGGGAGATGGCGAGCGCACTGATATCCACCGTATTGTACACCGGTGTGGTGCCCGCATCGAAATCCAGGTCCATGTAAACATTCACCTCCGTGAAGTCGAACGTATCCAGATCGACGCTCACCAGGAAGTTCCAGCGCGCATTGTTCGGGTCCGGCGTGGGATTGCCTGCCGAAGTGGGGCTGTAGCCCGTGGTGGTAGTGTACACATTGCCCGTGGGCACAATGGCCCCCACGTAGCGCTCATAGGCGTTCATGGCCACCTTGAATACGTGGCAGTCCTCGGCCACGGCCATGTTCTGGTCGGGGATGCCGCTGCCGATGGTGATCGGCGTGGGCGTGGGCGTGTTGTAGGTATAGGTGGCTGTGCAGTACGTGCAGGTGCCGTTGGCGGGTACCGCATTGGGGTCGTAGTTGTCCGCCAAGGGGTCGGTGCAGCCCAGGGCAAGTGTGGTCACACTGATCTCGTTGCTATTGGCCGAGGTGCAGCTGGCGCCTACTGCACGTACCACATAGTAGTAGGTGGTGGCCGATGCCAAGCCGGTAACCACCTCCGAAGTTCCGGCAACGGTGCGGTCGTTGTATCCGCTCACGTAGTTGAGCACGAGCGCGTTGAACGTGTGTGCGCCCAAGTGGCTCACATCGTCGGTGGGGTAGCTGTCCCATTCACTGGCGAGCGTCGCGAAGCCCAGGCCGGTGGGATTGGTGCTGACCCCGCCCGAAACGGAGGCCTTGCGCACCAGGGTCTGGTCCTTGGTGGAATGTGTTCCATCGGTCCATTCGGAACCCGGGTCGGCTCCGATCTCGCCAATGATGTCCACAAAGCTGGTGGTGGACACCTTGTACAAGGCGAAGGCATCGTCGCCGTTGAAGTTCACCGAGGTCTCGTCGGTGGTGGCGCCGCCGTATACTGTGGCGCCGCTGTTGCTATACACCATGGTGGCGCCATCGGCCAATGTGCCGCTGAGGGCATTGGTGATTGAAGCACTAGGAGACCCGTTGGAGAATACCTGCAGCTCATAGTCGGAGAGGTCCACCGAAGCGCCGGTGCCGTTGAAGATCTCGATATACTTGTTGTTGCCGCTGCCCTCCACGTATTCGGAGATGAACAGGTCCGTGGCCACCGTGATGGTCTTGGTGTACACGTCCAAGCGGTAGTCCACCGCCCCGGCTGATGCGCCCCAGTTCGCGGTGAAGTCGGCATCGGTGATGCTGGTGCCCGCAGTGGCCACGGGTGCGGCATTGGCATCCGTGGTGAAGGAGCCTTCCGCGCCATAGGTGGTGCCGGAAGCACGTGTGGCATAGGCCAGCGTGTAGTAGGTGGTGCAAGTGCTCAGGCCGGTAAGGTCACTGCTGTAGCCCGTGCCGGCCAGGTTGGTGCTGGCCACCTGCGTGCCCGTTCCCGGGGTGAAACCCATGGTGGTGCTGTACTCGATGCCGTAGGCGGTCACCGTGCCGCAGGCACCCGTCATGTCCAAGGTACCGTCAACCGTAGCGCTGGTGCTGGTGATGGCGGAGGCCGTGCCGGTGCTTACCACCGGTGCCGTATCGATGCCGCTGCCGGTGGCGGCCACATCGCTGCTGGGGGCACCGCCGCCGCCCACGGTGATGTTGCCATCATAGCTCGCAACCGCAGTGGGGGTGAACTTCACCCAGATGTCCTGCGAGAAGCTGCCGCCCGGCTGTGTGATCGAAAGACTGCTGGTGTAGGTGCCGAATTCGCTGGTGGAATAGGTGAAGCCCGTCAAGGCGCCAACGGTTACGTCCGCAGTGGTAAGGTTGAAGCCGTCCAAGGTGAAGCTGCTCGGCCCGCCGTCCGTGTTGATGCACACATCACTGAAATCGGCCAATGTGCCGGCAGTGAGGAGCGGGCTCGCACCAGCGGTGGTGTTCACCGTGATCACGTTGCTGTTCACCGATGTGCAGCTGGGCCCTACGGTGCGTACGCGGTAGTAGTACGTGGTGAGCGGGGAAAGGCCCGTGACGGATTGTGAGGTGCCTGCCACGGTGAGGTTGTCGTAGCCGGGAAGGAAGTCAGGAACTGAACCGCACAGGCAAGTATAACTGACATCGTCAAAGGCTAGATTTCCAGCAGATCTCGAATAGGTGAATCGAAATTGAACATAACCACTCGCGGTAAGTCCAGGATAGCTCTGAGTGGTACCTGTGGTAGGCAGAGGAACAATATTATCGATGGTGTTCCAAGAAGAACCATCATACCCTTCCACCAACAAAGCGCTGGAAGTATTCGTGCCTTGCCCCTTGATCCAGAAGCTAAGGTCAGATGCCGCAGCTGCAAGAACCGGTGTGGTCACTTGGTCATTGGTGGCGTTGAGCTGCAATGAGGGACTGCTCAAGCCATAATTGCCGGAAGAGGTATAGGTCCCACCTATGGAGGTGAAATTCCAACCTGCTGGAGGTGTAGTACCACCAGTAAATTCCTCCAATGTTGTCGCTGGACCTGTTGCGCTGAAGGTGGGGCTGGTGCTCACGTCCAAACGGTAGCTCACGGCACCGGTGACAGCGCCCCAGTTGGCCGTGAAGGCCGCATCGGTAACGCTGGTACCGGCGGTGGCCGTAGGCGCAGCGATGGCAGCAGTAGTAAAGCTGCCCTCGGCGCCGTAGGTGGTGCCGGAAGCACGGGTGGCGTAGGCCCGGGTGTAATAGACCGTGCAGGAGCTGAGCCCGGTGAGCGCGCTGGAGAAAGCCGTGCCGCTGAGGTTGCTGCTGGCTACCTGTGTTCCCGTACCGGGAGTAAAGCCCGTGGTGGTGCTGTACTCAATGCCATAGGCGGTGACCGTACCGCAGCTTGTGGCCGTGTTCAAGGTGCCCGCCACGGTGGCACTGTTCGTGGTGATGGCCGATGCCGCGCCGGTGGTCACGGTGGGTGCCGTGTTCACGCCGCTGCCGCTGGCCGCCACGTTTGTGCCGGTGGCACCCCCGCCGCCAACAGCGATGTTGCCGCTATAGTCCTGCACCGCCGTGGGGTCGAACTTCACAAAGATGGCCTGGGAATAAGCACCGCCCGGTTGGGTGAGCGTAAGGCTGCTGGTGTAGGTGCCGCCGGAGGTGGTGCTATACGTGTAGCCGCTCAAAGCACCCACGGTCACATCCGCCGTGGTTAAGCTATTACCCGTAATGGTGAACGAATTCGGGCCGTAGGGACCGGCGTTAATGCACTGGGCCCCGAAGGCGGTAAGCGCGCTGGCGCTCAAGTTGGGGCCAGCTGCCGCGAATGTGGCAGTAACGGACACATCATCAACAGCGATACCTTGGGAACTACTGCCTGTGGTGTTGATGTTCCAGCGGAGGTAGAAATCACTGGAAGGGGCAATGTTCAAGCTGGAAATAGTAACTCCGCTTACGGTAATCGTCGTTGCAGCCGTGAAATCGTATGCGCTGGTTCCTACAGGGAAACTTGCAGCCGCAATATCACCGGCCGTAACCGCGGTCCATGTGGTCCCATTCAAGGAATAGTAAAACTGGACGGACGCAGCGGCGCTGTTTCGCCGATAGCGCTCCCCTTTATAACTAATGCTCAAGTCAGTGATGTTCCCGGTTCCCGTGTTCCGGTAATAGCCCAGCAAGTTGTTGGGGCTTCCAAAACTCCCGGAGGTCATTGCGCCTGCTGCCCGATCCGTCCCTCCCGTAGTGCCCCAATTGTATGTGCCACCAGCAGTTGGAGTCCCGGACGAGGCCTGCTGAGTAAGTGAGCCTGAAGCCCCGGCCCAAGTTGGAGAAGCAGTGCTGGCGTGCATACGCCAATTCGACGGCAAGGTGGTAGTGGCCGCCATGCCATCGAAATTCTGTACCACAGGGGTGGTATTCGGGATGCTTGTTTGGGCATTCACTTGCAATGCACCCACTAGGGCAACTAATCCAATCGATTGCAGGGTAAAGAACTTCTTCATGAGGTATGGGTTGGGGGTGACCTTATACACGGTTCAGGAATGGTCAAGCAGCCAAAAGTAATTGAAATGGCCTAAGTGCCGACGGGCCTTTTATGGATGCGCGCAGGAAGGGGGCGGAGCCCGTAAACAGGGTCCGATCCAGCACGGGCCGGGGGGTAGCGGTCCAGCTGCACCCCTGCTTGGATCCGCTGCTTCACCAATCCAAGGCCCCGGCTACCGAAGGGAAGGCCTTGCTCAGGAACCCGCTGGGGTGTAGGCGAAGAGCAAGCCCGCGATCGGCTCGGACCAGGCAGCCGCAGCCACGCTGGCGGGCAGCTATGCCACAACGTTCAAGGGGATGGCGCACTAATGGTCCCGCTCCAGCAGGCTCATTTCGGGGTCAAAACCCATAGCCCACCATGATGCCGAGGAAGTAGGCCGGCACATGGTCGCGCACCACTTCTTGGGTATAGGTCCACTGCCCATCATCCAGGTCCAGCCGTTCATTCACTTGGTGGAGCTCCCGGGAGCGATGGCCCACCCCGCAATAGGCATCGAACAGCCAATTGCTGTACGAACCCAAGCGCTGGTAGCCCAGGTAGAGGCGCTGATCCCTATAAATACTTTGATCGCGCATGGATACATCCGTGTAGCGTCCTTGGGCATCCTTCAGGTACATGTCCTTGGAATGGTCGAGGTATACGAACTCGCCTTGGACATAAAAGCCCTGCGCCTCCATGTCCCTGGTGAGGTAGTAACGCAGGCCCGCATGGAATGCCGGCATGGTGACCAGCTTTGTGCCGGCGCCATAGTCATCGGAGAGTTCCTGGGAGTGCGGCAGGTCCAACGCCCTCCTGTTGGTGATGCCCCCGGCCAGCACCAAGCTCAAGCGCGGGGAGAGGGTACGCTCGTAGTAGATCGGGATCTCACCACGGAGGAACAGGAACGGATTGAGCTTGATCACGTTCCGCACCAGGTTCACCGTATCCCCGGGCGCGGAGGCACTGTCACCTTGCAATACAACCTTCATCTTCTGTCCTTTCCCTTGGGCCGAGAGAGTTCCGGTGGCAAACACCAGAAGAACGATAAGGAGCAATTTGATAGAATACTTCATGGTGTTCGTAACGAGGACGACATAAAAGGGTTATGATACTTGTATTCGGTTCTCTTTCATCTACACCACGGTATTGGAAGGCTAGTGCCAGTGCTCAGGGCAGGCGGATTCACAAGGGGGATTACCACAGAGACACCCTTCGACTCCTCGAACGCAGTGCGTTCTGCGGAGTATCGCTTCGCCATTGCTCAGGGCAGGCAGAGGGCACGGAGAATTTCCTTTG
The DNA here is from genome assembly GCA_019638085.1 of Flavobacteriales bacterium. GTDB lineage: Bacteria > Bacteroidota > Bacteroidia > Flavobacteriales_F > PHOS-HE28 > PHOS-HE28. Next base: position 372,867 of record JAHBUL010000001.1, read on the forward strand.
GATTCCCACAGAGGTACCCTTCGCTTCGCTTCGGGTGGGAGGGCACGGAGGTGAGGGTGACTCAACTCACGTCATTGCGAGGTGGCCCGCAGCCCGAAGGGGGGCGGGCTTCCGAAGCAATCTTGTCAGTGGCGGGCCTTGTGCGTAAGGGAAGGGGAGTTTCTCACCACAGAGACACGGAGGGCACGGAGAATTCCTTTGGATTCCCACAGAGGTACCCTTCGCTTCGCTTCGGGTGGGAGGGCACGGAGGTGAAGGTTTTTCACCACAGACCGTGCTACGCCGAAGCGGCTACGCCCAGGCGAGGACACCCTTCGACCTCGCTCAGGGCAGGCGGAGGGTGCTTCTGATACTGGACCCTTCGCTTCGCTTCGGGCGGGAAGGGCACAGAGGGTGCGGGTTTTTACCGCCTTTCCTCTTCTCGAACGCTGCGCGTTCTGCGGCGCATTGCTTCGCCCTTGCTCATGGCAGGCGGAGGGCAAGGAGTTTGGTCGCACCAAAAACGACAAGGCCCCGGGAACTCCCGAGGCCTTGTAACTGCATTTGTATGACGGAGAGGAAAGCAGGAAACGCTACTGCTCGTGGTCTCAACCTGTCGGAGCGTCCGCGCTCGTGTCTTCACCTTAGAGCCCTTACAGGGTTCTTCAGGTTGCCAGCCACATCCAGCTTGTGTGATCATGCACCACCAGTGATCCACGAAGGCGTAGAAGCAGGCTCGCTGCTTTATGAGAGTAGCACGCGCACCTTGCCTTCCTTACCTTGGTCGCAAGTACAATACCCTTTCCCATGGCGGAACTGCAAACGAAAAAGACCGGTGCCAGCGTGGATGCCTTTATCGCCGCGCAGCCGGATGCTGCTGTACGCGCCGATTGCCATACCATCATCCGGATGATGAGCGCCGCCACCGGCGATGCGCCCAGCATGTGGGGACCGGCCATCGTGGGCTTCGGCCACAGCAAGTTGAAATACGCCAGCGGCAAGGAGATCGATTGGATGGAGGTGGCCTTCAGTCCGCGCAAGAACAACCTCACGCTGTACCTCTACGGTGAGCATGAGCAATTGCTGGCCAAGCTGGGTAAGCACCGCACCAGCAAGGCCTGCCTGTACATCAAGCGGCTGGCGGATGTGGATACCAAGGTGCTGAAGGACCTGGTGGAGGCCAGCGTGAAGGCGTTCCGGAAGGCGGAAAAGGAAGGGCGTAGCTGAACCCCGCTGCGGGCTAGCTGGTCATCTTGATCATGTGGTCGATCACATGCGTGTGCTCCTGCTGCGGACTGAACATCACGATCTCGGCATCCCAAGGCCAGCGTGCTGCTTGCGGCTACGAATACAGCACCGTCATCTTACGCACCAGCCCGTCCTGGAATTCATAGACATGGCGCACCAGCCCTCTGGAAATGGGCTTGTCATCCTTCCCATGCAAGGTCTGGAGCAAGGTGAGGACTACGTGATCATCGTCCGTCAGTTCGAAATGCTTCAGTTCGAATTGCGGGGACAGTACGGCCCATTGCCGCTCCCAGTAGGCGCCCACGGCATCAGGACCATGCAAGGTGACCCCTTCCAACTGGTCCTGCCATTCCACCTTCGGCCCGAGCGCTTTGAGCGTACCGGCCAGGTCCTGCGCATTGAAGGCGGCATAGCTGGCACGTAAAAGCGCTTCGTACGGATGCATGTGCACGTGGACGTTAAGTGAGTGGGGTCTAGTAATGATGGATTCTTTCCGGCTTCGGTTGCCTGACGGATTTAAATTTTTAGGGGCTGTAATGTATAGCACACTTGGTCTTTATGCGGATAAAGATCGCTGCATCCTCCGGAGTTGATCGAAAATACCCTTTGGTGCGGGCGTTCCTGGCCGGTATTCCGGAAGCGTGGAAGGCCAATAGAAGCTGCAGGGGCCGGATAGCAAAGGGGGTGGGTCCGCTCTTTCCGTTCCCGGTAAGGTACCCCAAGTGGAACGGGGTCCGGATGTGCAAAGCCAACCGGAGTGATCAGGTGGTGGTGAAAGAAGCTGTTCCGTCCAGCTCCGCATCCGGGATTTGGCCCTTCACGAAGCGAGGTTCTTCGAGGTGCCCTTAGGGCTGCTACGATGCCAGGCCGTGCGGATCGTGCATGCACTGGATCTTGGCATCCACCCATGTGCGGGCCTCGGCCTCGGTAGCGAAAACGCGGCTGGAGAACTGGGTGGGGTGGTAGGCGAAGTAGAGCTTCGCGATCGGGTCGAAGAGCTGATCCTCGGCCACGATCGCCAGTATGCGGGTGACCTGGTTGAGCGCGATGGCGGTATAGTGGTTCTTTTCCAGCAGGCTCATGTCGAAATTCACATCGCCGGGGAAGATGCCGATCACGGCATAGGGCTCCTTGCCGGGGAAACGCAGGCGCGCCTCCAGGTTCTCCGCCACGGCGGCGGCATTCACGAGCGTGCCGTGCTTATAGCGGCAGATCACGAGGTCGGGATCCACGCGTTCCACAACTGCACTGGCTGTTTCAATACGTTCCATTGCGTAGTTCTTGTGCACAACCACCGGATCGTTCCGGCCCATCGTGCGCGTGATACTTACTCCTATTGCGGCCCTGGGGTTACACGAAATGCGGATCCTTATCCTTCAGGCCGCGTGGATGGGCTGCTCTTGCGACGCTCGTCCGCACGGCAGGCCTCAGATCGGGGCTATTCGTCGTTGAACGGGCCACGACCCGCGAAGGCGTGTTGCGCAATATCACGGCGGTGCCTTCAAGAGGCGATAGCCTACTGCTGGCCACAGGACCCACCGTCATCGCGGACTTGATCCACGCTGGGCGCGTGCAAGCGCAGTGATCTTGCCACTGCGCTGCGGCACGAAATAGGGCTGCGTCGCCCCGGCTGGCACCTATGCGCTCTTCCAGATCCTGCTGCCGAAGAGGAGCGAGACCACCAACAGCACTAAGAAGATATAGAACACCACCTTGGCGATGGAAGCGGCAGCGGCCGCGAGCACACCGAAGCCAAGGACTCCGGCGATCAAAGCAATAACGAGGAACGTGATGACCCAGCGTAACATGTTGAATTGGTTTAATTGGTTAGGTCCTGATGGGAACAGGGACCGTGCCGCGGCATGTACAAGGGGGAAGTGCATAGTGAATGGGGCGCAGCATGCACAATGTGGTGATGAATTGCGCCGAAGTTGCCGCTCTCGGCGGTAGTTCCGGCCTCGGCCGCATCGGATATCACCATGCGAGGAACAGGTAGTATTTTCGCGCCCCGTTCCACGCTGCCTTCTTGTTCACAAGGGTCGCACATCCAGCCTCATAGTTCAACGGATAGAATAGGAGTTTCCTAAACTCTAGATCCAGGTTCGATTCCTGGTGAGGCTACTTTTTTTGAGTCTTTGAGTCGTGAGTCGTGAGTTTTGAGGCGTTGGCAAATCCAGTGAACGTATCGATGAGGTGAATGGTGATAAGTGAGCAGTGACCGGAACGCGGCCCGATCACCGCTCACCAAAAGCGTACACCTAACAGCGGCGTGTGTGAAACTGCGCGCTTTGTGTTGATGAGGGGTGGTGGCCCGGACTACCTTCGGCGCAACCCGCAACGTGCCCATGCCCGTACTCAGATCCCTCGCACTGGTCCTGCTGTGCCTGGCTGCCGGAAGTCTCTTTGCGCAGCCGGCGAACGATTCCTGCGATGATGCCGCCAACCTCTGCGCGCAACAGCCGATCGCCGGGGACAACACCGGCGCGCTGAACAATATGCCCGCCTATTGCCAGCCCGGAGCGCAGCACGTTTGGTACACCTTCACCACCAATTCGGCAGGTGGCATGGTGACCATCGGGATGGAGAACATCGATTGCCCCTCCATTGCGGGCATGGACAATGCGATGAGCGCCGTGATCCTGGCGGGGGATGGCAGTTGTACCCCCATGAGCTTCCAGCCGGCCTCGGCCTGTGCCAGCGGTCCCGTTGCCTTTTCGGTGACCAGTACCGCCCCGTTACTGCCCGCCACGCAATATTGGGTGATGGTGAGCGGCATGCGCGACCCTCCCAATACCATTGCCGCGCAGTGTGCCTTCAACATCAGCGCCAGCGGCCCGGGCATGGACGTGGTGAACGTGGATTTCGATGCCGGGCCGGACGTGACGCTCCCCGCCGGGGGTAGCACCCAGTTGAACGCTACCGGTGGCACCACCTACGAGTGGAGCCCCACCTCAGGGCTTAGCGGTAACACCATCCCCGATCCCGTGGCACAGCCCAACGAGACCACGGTGTATACCGTGACCACGGTGGTGAACGGATGCACTTACGAGGATGCGCTCACCGTGGAAGTGGTGCGGCTGGTACGGCCCGTGAACACCTTCAGCCCCAATGGCGATGGCATCAATGATACCTGGGAGGTCCCCGAGCTGCGCAGCTATCCGCAGGCGGACGTGAGCATTTACGATCGCTGGGGCCAGCGCGTATTCCACAGCATCGGCTACCGGGAGCCGTTCGATGGGGCCGGGCTGCCCACCGCCACCTACTACTGGTACATTCAATTGAACGATGTGAAGGGGCATTCCGACCCCTACACGGGATACGTCACCATTGTCCGCTGATGCGCTATTTGGCCCTGCTTCTCCTTTTCGGCTGCACGCCGGTGTTCGCGCAGCAGACCGCGCAGTACACGCAGTACGTGCTGAACATGTTCGCCATCAATCCGGCGGTGGCGGGGAGCAAGGATTGCATTGATGTACGCTTGGGCTACCGCCAGCAATGGGTGGGCTTCGACGGTGCACCCGTAACCGGCTGGGCCACCATCAACAGCGTGATCAAGCCGAAGAAGCGCTCTTTCAAGGCGAATCGCCACGGCATCGGTGCCTTCGTGGAGGCGGACAATACGGGGCCCTTAGGCTATACCTCCTTCCAGCTGGCCTACGCCTACCACATCCAGATGAAGCAGGATGTGTTCCTCGCCATGGGCTTCTTTGCCGGGGTGCGGCAGGAGAAGTTGTCCTTGGGCGATGTGATCGCCGACGACAATACCGACCCCGCGCTGGCCAATAACGGCAGCGTGATGGTGTATCCCGATGTGACGCCCGGGATCTGGCTCTACGGGAAATCCTCGTGGGGTGGCCTGTCCATCCAACAGGCACTGGGCAACCGGGTGAAGGAGATCGGCGTGGAGACGCGTCTTACGCGCAACTTCATCGCCAGCGCGGGCCATCGCTTCCGGGTGAGCAAGGATTTCAGCATTATGCCCAGCACCTTGCTAAAGCTCTCGCCGGGCTCGCCCTTGGCGATGGACATCAACGTGATGTTCGAGTACAAGCGGAAGCTCGGCCTGGGTGTGTCCTACCGGAACCAGGATGCCGTGGCCGCCATGATCAAGGTGCCTTTCCTGAAGTATTTCACCCTGGGCTACAGCTATGACATGACCACCAGCAAACTGCGCGTTGGCGGCTCGAACACCCACGAGATCATGCTCGCTATCTATCCCTGCCTGCCTATCGATCCCAACAAAATGATCGTCCGATGCCCCATTTTCGAATGAGCAAGATCCGATCCCGGCGGTCCCCGCTATCCGCGTATGCATGGCTGCTGATCGGCCTGCTTATTCCCGCACTGGCCTGGTCGCAAGAGCAACGCCATTGGGTGGGTGGCAATGGCGCGTGGAACGATGCCGCACATTGGTCACTTACGCCGAACGGCCCCGGCGGTGCCGGGGTGCCGCGGAGTGGAGATGCAGTGACCATTGCCCCGGTGAGCGGGCCCGTGGTAGTGACGGTGAGCAAGGATGCCGCAGCAGGTGATCTGTTGGTGGATGGAACGCGGGCATCGGTGGCACTGGAAGGATCACAAGGCCGTATGCGGATCGGTGGTGATCTGGAGCTGCGTGGAAGCGTGGCGTGGGACTATCCCGGCACGGTGGAGCTGGTGAACGGAAAGCCGGTGAGCCAGTTGGATCTGCGCGGCATCCCCTTGAAGGGCGACCTGCTCCTCACCGGTGGCGGCACTTGGAGCATGCGTAGCGATCTGGTGGTGAACGACCGCGCGGACGTGCAACTACGTTCAGGCACCTTGGTGACCAACGGCAACATGCTCCGTGCGGGCAAGCTCGCCCTGGGCGATCGCGACGCGAAGCTGATGGCCGGCAGTTCGGTGGTGCTGCTGGTGCGTGACTATGCACCCGGCCGGAACGCGGAAGCCGTGGATGCCGGTACTTCCCGCCTGCTGATCGGTGGTACGCTCACGCCATGGAGCGAGCGCAGCGAACAGGAGGCCCTGCGCGGCATGAACGTCTGTGCCACCGCCGTGGGCCAGACCCCCTTCACCATCGACGCCCAGTTGATGAGCAATTACAACGGCTACGGCGTAAGCTGCCACGGCGTGTGCAACGGCTCCGTGCGGGTGGTGGTCACCGGCGGCGTGGGTCCATTTACCTATAGCTGGATCGGCGGGCCTGCCGCAGCCGCGTGGAACAACGTATGCCCCGGCAACCAGATCGTGATCGTTACGGACCAAGGCCAAGGGGTAAGCTGCGCCACCACCGTGCAGGTGACTGACCCTCCGTTGCTCAGTGTGATCTTCACCGGTACGCAGCCGCCTACCTGCCATGGGGTGTGCAACGGTTCCTCCACGGTGTTCGCCGTGGGCGGGGTGCCGGGCTACACCTACTCCTGGAACAATGGCGCCGGTACGGGTGCCAGCTTCAACCAGCTTTGCCCCGGCAGCAACACCCTGCGTGTCACCGATGCCAACGGTTGCATGTTTGACACCACTTTCGTGTTCCCCATCCAGCCCATCCAACCGAACCTGACCACCACCGATGTGCTGTGCGCGAATGCCTGCGATGGTACCGCCACGGCGGCTCCGGTGGGTGGCACGGGCAACTTCACCTACGACTGGGGCCCCGGTAGCCCGGCAGGGGACGGCACCCCTTCCATCACCGGTTTGTGCGCCGGGAACTATACGGTGATCATCAGTGATGCGAACGGCTGCGATACCACGTTGCAGTTCGTGATCGATGAGCCGGACCCGATCATCCCCAATGCCACGCATGTGGACGCCAGTTGCGGTGGTAGTTGCGATGGCACGGCCACCGTGGCACCATCCGGGGGCGTTGGTCCCTATGGCTTCCTCTGGGCACCAGAGCCGGGCGGAGGCCAAGGCACCGGTGCGGCGACCGGGCTTTGCGAAGGCGCCTATACGGTGACCATCGTGGACATCTCCACCGGCTGCGATACCACCGTCACCATCACCATTGATGCGCCGCCCGCGTTGATCCCCAACCCGAGCAGCACCGATGCCACCTGCGCCAACACCTGCGATGGCACCGCCACGGTGGCCCCGGCAGGAGGTACACCTGCTTACACCTATCTCTGGACACCCGCACCACCGGCGGGCCAGAACACGGCCACCGCCTCGCAGCTCTGCCCCGGCAATTGGAGCGTGACCATCACCGATGATGCCGGTTGCGATACCACCGTGCAGTTCGTCATCGATGCGCCGCCGCCGATCACGCCCACCCCCGCACAGACCGATGTGAGCTGCGCCGGCGAATGTGACGGCACTGCCACCGCACCGGCAACGGGCGGCACCGGAACGCTCACCTATGATTGGCTGCCCGGCAGCCCAGCTGGCGATGGCACCGCATCGGTCACTGGCCTCTGTGCCGGCACATGGACCGTTACCATCAGTGATGACAACGGTTGCGATACCACCATCCAATTCATCATTACCGAACCGATACCGCTGACGTTGGATGCCAGCCAGACCGATGTGACCTGCGGCAATTCCTGTGATGGTACCGCCACCGCCACCGTGGGTGGAGGTACGCCCGGCTACACCTATGTATGGTCCCCCGAACCGGGAAGCGGCCAAGGGACCGCCACTGCCGGAGGGCTTTGTGAGGGCGTTTGGACCGTTACCGCGACCGATGCCAAAGGCTGTGAGATCGTTCAGGCCTTCACCATCCTGCCGGCAGTTCCGCTGGAGGCGGTGTTCCAACTGACCCCCGCCAGCTGCCCCGGCGCCTGCGATGGCGCAGCAGCAGTGGTGGTGAATGGAGGCACTCCCGGCTACACTTACCTCTGGACACCGGAACCGGCCACCGGCCAAGGCACGGCATCGGTCACCGGCCTCTGTGATGGCCCCGGTACCCTCACCGTTACCGACGCCGTGGGTTGCGATACCACCATCGCCTTCACCATTACCGCACCGGCCTTGATCACCGCCAATGCCAGCATCACCGATCCCACTTGCGGCGGTTCCTGCGATGGCGTTATCGTACTGGCACCCACGGGTGGAAATGGCACCTACACCTATGCTTGGACACCGGTGCCCGCCAACGGCGATGGCACCCCAACAGCCACGGGCCTCTGTGCAGGGGACTTCCAAGTACTGGTGACCAGCGGCGGTTGCGATACCACCTTCACCTTCACGCTCACCGAGCCACCTGCTCTTGATGTGAGCTTGGCCACCACACCGGCCACCTGTTCCGATGATTGCGACGGCACCGCCACGCTCACCGGTGATCTTACAGGTCTCAGCTTCGTGTGGGCACCAGCGCCCGGCGCTGGTCAGGGGACCGCCACGGCCACGGGCCTCTGCGCCGGGAACTATGCCGTAACGGTGACCAACGCGGCGGGCTGCGATTCCTTGATCGCCTTCACCATTGATGCACCCACGCCGATCGAGCCTACGCTGCTGATCACCGATGCCAGCTGCGGTACGGACTGCGATGGTTCCGTGGTGATCACCACCACCGGCGGTACGCCTGGCTACAACTACTTCTGGGCACCTGAACCGGGTACCGGCCAAGGCACCGCCACCGCCGGCGGCCTTTGTCCCGATGACTACACGGTCACCATCACCGATGCGGCTGGTTGCGATACCACGGTGCAGTTCAGCATCACCCGGCCTGCAGGCATCGACGCTTCCGGTACGGTGACGCCGGCGAGCTGCCTGAACGTGTGCGATGCCAGCATCGCTGTAACGGCCACCGGTGGCTTGGCCCCCTATACATGGGCATGGACACCCGAACCCGGAAGCGGACAAGGCACCGGCGCCGTGGCGGATCTCTGCCCGGGCACTTGGACCGTTACCATCGGCGACCAAGCGGGTTGCGATACCACCTTGAGCTTTACGGTGACGGCACCTCCGGCCATCGAGGCCAATGCCACGGTTACCGATCCCACCTGCGGAGGATCGTGCGATGGATCGATCGTGCTGGCCGCTACCGGTGGCGATGGAACCTACACCTACGCCTGGACGCCGGTGCCCGCCAACGGCGATGGCACCGCTACGGCCACGGGCCTGTGCGCGGGTGACTACCAGGTGCTGGTCTCCAGCGGAGGTTGCGATACCACCTACAATTTCACGCTCGCCGAACCACTGCCCATTGATGTTTCCCTCGCTTTCACCGCAGCCACCTGCTCGGATGATTGCGATGGCACGGCCACGCTTACGGGAGACCTCGCGGGCCTCAGCTTCAGCTGGACCCCTGAACCCGGTGCGGGCCAAGGCACGGCCACGGCCACGGGCCTTTGCGCAGGAGCCTACACGGTCGCGGTCGCCAATGCAGCGGGTTGCGATACGCTGATCGCCTTCACCATAGATGCGCCGGCACCGATCGTACCCGACCTGCAGATCACGAACGCTTCCTGCGGTACCGCCTGCGATGGATCCGCGACGGTGACGGCCAGCGGCGGCACGCCGGGCTACACCTACCTCTGGGCTCCTGAGCCGGGATCCGGCCAAGGCACGGCCACGGCAAGCGATCTCTGCCCGGACACCTATTCACTCACCATCACCGATGCGGCGGGTTGCGATACCACGGTGCAGTTCATCATCTCGCGTCCCGGCGGGATCGTCGCCTCGGGCACGGTAACGCCAGCGAGCTGCGCCGATGTCTGCGATGGTGCGATCAACATCAATGCGACCGGTGGGGTTGGAGCGTACACCTATATATGGACTCCGGAGCCGGGCAGCGGCCAAGGCACGGCTTCCGCAGGGAACCTCTGCCCGGGCACATGGGATGTCACCATCGCCGATCAGGCCGGATGCGATACCACGTTGACCTTCGTATTGGGTTCCCCGGATCCGATCGATCCGAACGCGACCCAAACGCCGATCAGCTGTGGTGGCCAATGCGACGGAGCGATCGACCTGGACCCGCAAGGCGGAACCCCGGGATTCACCTATGTGTGGACGCCGGAACCGCCGGTGGGCCAAGGCACGGCGAATGTGAGCCAGCTCTGTGCCGGTGATTGGAGCGTGTTGATCACCGATGCGAACGGTTGCGATACCACGGTGACCTATTCCTTGGCCGAACCCACACCCATAGTGGCCAGTGCGGATGTGACGCAAAGCCATTGCGGTACCTGTGACGGAGCTGCGCAACTGCATGTCTCCGGAGGAAGCGCGCCCTACTCCTTCTTCTGGGGCCCGCCCTTGAACCTGACGACCACGGACAGCCTGCTCACGGATCTCTGCGGAGGTGTGTATACTGTAACGGTCACGGATGCTTCCGGATGTTCCGTCCCGCTGGTAGTGGCCGTATCCGATGATGATGGCGAAGTGCTCACCATGGCGGATGGTGTTACCAGCTGCCCCGATGTGTGCGATGGATCGGTCTCGGTGAGCTACAACTGCGGCATCGCACCATGTACCGTGGAATGGACCGACCTGCTCGGCAACAGCCTGGCTACCGGTACGGATACATTGGACGATCTATGCGCGGGGACCTACCTCGTATCGGTGACCAATGGCAGTGGTTGCATCACCATTGATACGGCCTTTGTTACCGAGCCGGATCCCTTGGTGGCCAACATCAGCAGCACGCCCACCAGCTGCGTGAACACCTGCGACGGCACGGCCACCATCGGCATTGTCGGTGGCGTGGGGCCGTTCGCCTACACGTGGAGCCCGACCCCCGGTGGTGGGCAAGGCACCCCACAGGCCACAGGGCTCTGCGCTGGTAGCTATGAGATCTTCGTGCAGGACCTCGGTGGTTGCGATGCCACCTTCAGCGTGCTGATCACCGCCCCAGCGCCCATTACGGTGGATGCCACCATTACGGACATCAGCTGCGCAGGCCAATGTGATGGCAGCATTACCGTGAACGCGCAAGGCGGCACGGGAACCTTGGGCTACACCTGGTCGCCGATGCCGCCTGCCGGGCAGGGCACGGCCACCGCCAGCGGCCTCTGCCCCGGCACGTGGTCCGTTACCGTGGCCGATGCCAATGGATGCGACACCACATTCAGTTTCACCCTTATGGATCCGCAGCCGTTGTCGCTTTCCGGTTCCAGCACCCAGAGCCATTGTGCGGTTTGTGATGGCTCGGTAACAATGTTGGTGACCGGTGGATCCGGTGCCGTTGATATCCAATGGACCGATGCGACCGGACCTGTCGGGTCCGGGCCCACATTGACCGGCCTCTGCGCAGGGATCTACGTGGCCAACGTGACCGATGCACATGGTTGCACCGCCATGCAGACCGTGGTGGTGCCCGATGCCAACGGGGAGGCGATCACCGCCGTGGACGGCCAGACCCTCTGCGCCAATTCCTGCGACGGGATGGTGAGCGTTTCCTACATCTGCCCCGATGCGCCCTGCACAGTCGCTTGGTTCAACATGAACGGGGACCTCTTGCTGCAAGGGCAGGATACGCTGAGCGGCTTGTGCCAAGGCAGTTACATGGTGCAGGTGGTGAACGCGGGTGGATGTACCACCATCGACACCGCCCATGTGGTCCCTTCCCAAGTGATCGTGCCGAACCTGAGCACTACGCCGGTAAGCTGCTATGACCTCTGCGATGGCGTAGCCACGGTAGGCCCCACCGGCGGGAATGCACCCTATACCTTCAACTGGGTCCCGGCCCCTGCCGGCGGCCAAGGCACGCCGCAGGCCACTGGCCTTTGTCCGGGCAGTTACCAAGTCACCATCGCGGATTCCACCGGATGTGATACCGTAGTGAACGTGTTGATCACGGCCCCTACGCCCTTGTCGGTGAGCGCACAAGTGGAGGCGATCTCCTGCAGCGGTGCCTGCGATGGAAGCATCGTGCTGTCCCCTTCGGGTGGCAACGGCTTCTACTCGTACGTCTGGTCGCCCATGCCGCCCAACGGCCCGGGCAGCAATGCCGCCTTCAACCTTTGCCCCGGTGAATGGTCCGTTACCATCGCCGACCTGAACGGCTGCGATACCACCATCACCTATACCATCACGGAGCCGGACCCGCTCTCCGCCACCACTAGCTCCACCTTGAGCACGTGCAGCGTGTGCAACGGCACGGCCTCGGTGGTCCCGGGTGGAGGCACTGCGCCCTACGCCATCACCTGGCTGCAGAACGGCACCGTGCTCGGGACCGACAGCACGATCATCGACCTCTGCGCAGGGCTGTACACCGTCCGCGTGGTGGATGCCCATGGCTGCGAAGTGGAGCTCCCGGTGCCCGTGAGCGATATCGGTGGTGAGCTGCTCTCCACCACCGACTTCATGCTCACCTGCCCGGACCATTGCGATGGCGTTGTGAGCGTCGCCTTCAATTGCGATGAACCACCCTGTACCACCGCTTGGTTCGATGCAAGCGGAAATGACCTGAACGAAGCGGGGAACACGCTCTCCAACCTTTGCGCGGGCACCTACTTCGTGCAGGTGACCAACGGCTTGGGCTGCACCAGCCTGGATACCGCCTACGTGAACGCCCCCGATCCCATTGTGGCCAACCTCAGCACCACGCCGGTGACCTGTGCCGGTGATTGCGATGGTACCGCAACGGTGGGCCCCACGGGCGGTGCAGGCGGCTATGAGTACGAATGGGTCCTCGGATCGGGTACCGCGCAAGGCACCCCGCACGTGGTGGGCCTCTGCGCCGGTAGCTATCAGGTAACGATCACGGATGCCGATGGCTGTTCGATCATCCAGGATGTGCTGATCCTTTCGCCGCCACCGATCACGGCCATGGCCGTGGTGGTACCGATCACTTGCAATGCCGCTTGCGATGGAGCCATCACCGTGATGGGCCAGGGCGGAACCGGAACGCTCACCTATCAATGGTCCCCGGAGCCGCCCAATGGGCAAGGAACGAACGCGGTGACCGGGCTCTGTGCCGATGCGTGGAGCGTCACCATCACCGACGCGAACGGCTGCGATACCACCTTCACCCTCAACTTGACCGATCCACCGGTGCTGTCGGTGGACCTGAGCCACACGGATAATGTCTGCTTTGATGATTGTGTGGCCACCGCATCTGCACAGATCACCGGCGGTGTGCCGCCATACGCCATCACCTGGGAAGCATCGGACGGAACCGTGGTGGACCAGAACGTGGTGGATGTCTTCGGCCTCTGTGGGGACAACTACACCCTCACGGTGATGGATTCCCGCGGATGCGAGATCATCACGCCGTTCACGGTGGGGGCGGGCGCACCGATCGTGGCCAACCTCAACGTGCTGGGTGAAAGCTGCAACGGCCCTTGCGACGGCAGTGCTTCCGTAGCGCCCACGGGCGGAACCGGAGCGGGCTACACCTACCTCTGGCAGCCCGGCAACCCCACCGGCCAAGGAACCGACCAAGTGAGCGACCTGTGCCCGGGCAACTGGACCGTGACCATCACCGACAATGCCGGTTGCGACACCACCTATGCATTCACCATCGCTCCCTTCACGCCGATCACACCGGTGGCCACGGTGCAACAGGTCACCTGCAACGGTGATTGCAATGGCAGCATCGCCTTGGCCACCACCGGCGGTGTGGGCAATCTGACCTATCAATGGATGCCCGACCCGGGCAGTGGCCAAGGCAGTTCCTCGATCAGTGGGCTTTGTCCCGGAAGTTGGACGGTGACCATCACCGATGTGGCGGGTTGCGATACCACCATCACGTACACCATTACCGAGCCTCCTGTGCTGGTGGTCACCGTGGATACGGTGATCGCGGCGAGCTGCAACTCCGCCAGCGATGGGGCCATCAGCATCACCGTCAGTGGTGGCATGCCGGGCTACGATATCGCATGGATCGGCCCCAACGGCTTCACCTCCACGGCTGAAGACATCAGCGGCCTGGTGCCGGGCAGCTACGAGCTCACCGTGACGGACGCGAACAACTGCGTGGTCACAAGCTCAATTGCAGTGGTCGCGCTGAACTCCGTAGTGGCGGATGCAGGTGGCGATCGCACGGAATGTTCCGGTGTGCTGATCACCTTGGATGGATCGGCCAGCCAAGGAGCCGCTACCTACGAATGGTTCGATGACCAAGGGAATTCCATGGGTACCGATGCCGTGATCGACGTCGGCAACCTTGCGGATGGCGTGTACACCTACGTGCTCAATGTGGCCGCAGGTGTATGTACGGATGCCGATACCATCGTGGTCACCGTGTTCCCCACGCCGATCGCCGATGCTGGCCCGGACCGCAGCATTTACCTACAGGGCACCACGGTACTGGGTGGCTCACCTGCCGGCCCTCCGGGAAGCACCTTCATCTGGCAACCGGATAGCCTCTTGGATCACGGCGATATCCCGAACCCCACCGCCACCCTGAGCAACACCACCTGGTTCCACCTCACGGTGATCGGTACGGACGGCTGCGTCGGCATCGACTCGGTATTGGTAACGGTGGTGCCGGAGGTGAAGGCACCCAGCGGCTTCACCCCGAACGGGGACGGCCACAACGATACCTGGATCCTGGACTTTGCATCCCTCTTCCCCAACATGGAAGTACAGGTCTTCAGCCGGTGGGGCGAACCGCTGTTCAGGAGCGTGGGCTATGCCGTGCCGTGGGATGGGAAATATGACGGGAAGGTCGTACCCATGGGCACCTATTACTACGTAATTGACCTGCACGATGACCGCTTCCCCGAGGCACTCACTGGACCGCTTACCGTGATCCGCTAACACATGGACCTCATGCGATACCTCCTCCTCCTCCTGATCGCTGGATCGTCCCTGCAGGCCGCGCGTGCGCAGCAACTGCCGCAGCTCAGCCAGTACAACAGCAACGATTACCTCTACGATCCCGCCGTGGCCGGAAGCCGCCCCTGGTTCGAGATCCGAAGCACGCACCGCAACCAATGGGTGGGCATCCAGGATGCACCGCGCACCTTCATGCTCAGCGCCACCACGCCCTTGGGGACCAACATGGGCCTCGGCGGATACATCTTCACGGACAACGTGGGGCCATCACGCCGTACCGGTATGCAGCTCAGCTACGCCTACCACCTGCGCATTACTGAGGACATCAAGCTGGGCCTGGGCCTCTCCTTCGGCATGCTCCAGTTCCTGATCGATGGCTCCAAGATCGAATTCCACGATCCCGACGAGCCCTTGATGGATGATCAGCTCCGCGGATCACTGATGCCCGATGCCACGTTCGGCCTCTACCTCTATCACGAGAAATGGTGGTTCGGTGCCACCGCCCCGCAACTGCTCCACAACAGGGTCATCTTTTTCGATGATCAGGACCAGAGCTTCAGCACATTGGCAGCGCATTATTATGCGTTGGGCGGCTACCGCTTTGCCATTGGTGAAGACCTGAAGTTGGAACCCTCCTTCCTGCTGAAATACGTGGACCCGGTCCCGCCGAAATTGGACCTCACCGCGACCGTGTGGTACCGCGATATGGTCTGGTTGGGGGCCACCTACCGCACCGAGGATGCGCTCAGCTTCATGGTGGGTTACTGGATGAAGAAAACATTCCAGTTCGGCTACAGCTACGACCTTACCACCACCAATTTGCGCAATTACACCTCGGGCACCCATGAGGTGATGTTGGGTGTCACCTTCGGGAAGGAGCCGCCTGCACCGGTTACGGGAGGGGCATTGGCACCGACACCTTGAGCGAGGTGGTTGTCCGTTGTCAGTTGTCAGTTGTCGGGGACGCTTGGCCAGTTCAGCGCTTTGTCATGGACCGCAACACTTGACGGTCATCCGGCGCGCCTGACCGCCGAAGGCGTGGGTCAGGTCGGAGGCCGTCCGGACAACTGACAACTATACTTGACAGCCCTCCGTCGCGGGCAGGTCGGAGAACGCCTGACAACTGACAACTGACAACTATACCAACTGTGGCATCTACTGAACAGGAGAGACCAGAAAGCAGGCAAAAATCGAGTTGATCACCGTTAATCAAAGATCTATCGGGCCGAACAGTCCATTGGTCGGAGGTGTTATGGGGCACCGTCGAGGCATAGAGATCCGAGGGAGGTAACTTTCTATCTTGCGGCACCATTAATAAGCTGTGGAAAGCCGGTAATGGACAGCCTATGAATGTGAACAAGACGCTATCATGCATATTGCCAGCCCTCTTCCTGCTGGTGTGCATGCCTTCACTTTCCGGTATGGACCTGCCTATGCGGGGCGACGCCGTTGCTGTGCCCGATGCCGCTGTGGCCATGGGGCCGGGTACCAATGGGAGTGTTGCCCTCTGTAGCAACAGCGCCAGCATACAGTTGATCGCTCATTTGGGTGGCTCGCCGGAGCCTGGCGGTACCTGGAGCGGTCCGGCCGGGCACCCGGGAACGTTCGATCCCGCTACCGATGCACCGGGCGTCTTCACCTATACCGTAGCCGGGCCTCCTATCGCCAGCGCAACCGTGACCGTTACGGTCCATGCGCTCCCTTCCGCCGGTACCGCAGGTGTGCTCGCCGTGTGTGAGAATGGTGCGCCCGTGAACCTCTTCACCCGCTTGGGTGGCTCGCCGGATACTGGCGGTACATGGACCTTCGGCGGGAATACGGTGAGCAACACCTTCACCCCGGGAACATCGCCTGCGGGTACCTACACCTACACCGTCACGGGTACACCACCCTGCCCGAATGCCACCGCGACCGTGGAGGTTACCGTGAACACACTTCCGAATGCCGGCACATCTGGGACGTTGAACACCTGTAGCAATGGACCGGCAGTGGACCTGTTCACGAAATTGGGCGGTTCACCTGATCCCGGAGGCGCATGGACGCTCGGCGGGAACCCCATCAGCAACATGTTCACACCGGGCACTTCCGTGGCCGGTACGTATGTGTACACGGTGAACGGCACCCCGCCATGCCCCAACGCCACAGCGAACGTGGTGGTGACCGTGGAGACCGCCCCGGAAGCCGGGAACAGTGCGAGCATTACGGTATGTAGCAACGACGCGTCCTTCAGCTTGCGCTCCAAGCTAGGTGGTTCACCCGATGTCGGCGGTACATGGACCCCTGGCGGAAGCGATACGTTCGTCCCCGGTACATCGCCTCCCGGAATTTATACCTACGTGGTGGCCGGGACCGCCCCCTGTGCCAACGACACCGCCAAGGTGACCATTGTTGTACGGGAAGCGCCGGATGCCGGAACCAACCGTTCGGTATCGGTGTGCAGTGATGGCCCTACCTTCAACCTGCGTGATTCCTTGGGTGGAACGCCGGATGTCGGCGGTACGTGGGTAGGCCCGGGAGGTCCGCATTCCGGGCAGTTCCAGCCGAACACGGATCCAGCAGGACAATACACCTACACCGTTGCAGGCCAAGCGCCTTGCAGTCCGGCCACGGCGAAGGTGACGGTTGCGGTGAAGGCAGCGCCCAATGCCGGCACCAACGCCAATGTGGTGAAGTGTTCCAACGACCCCTCTTTCACATTGATCTCCCAATTGGGGGGAACGCCAGCCAGCGGAGGCACTTGGCGCGGCCCGGACAACCAGGTCTTCCCATCAGGCAATTTTGTGCCGGGGACCACGCCTCCGGGTGCATATACCTACACGGTCACGGGTGAGTCGCCCTGCATTCCGGCCACCGCCACGGTGAACGTTTCGGTGACCACGGCACCACAGGCCGGTACCAATGGAACGCATACGGTCTGTAGCAGCGGCGGCTCCTTCGCGCTGTTCACGCACTTGGGCGGCAACCCGGATGTGGGCGGTACATGGACCGGTCCCGCTGGCCCCGTGCCTTCCGGGAATTTCGTGCCGGGCACCAGCCCTGCGGGCGTATACACCTATCGCGTTACGGGCACGGGACCTTGCTCGGATGCTACGGCTACAGTGACCGTTACCGTGGTGGCCGCAGCCAATGCGGGTAGTAATGGCTCCGTGACCCTTTGTAGCACCAGTTCCAATACGAACCTGTTCTCCTACTTGGGTGGATCTCCCAATACCGGAGGATCGTGGACCAAGCCCGCACCCGCAGGGGGAACGCTGGCCGGAGGGATCTACCAACCGTCCAACCCGGCCCACCCGGCCGGTGCCTATACCTATACGGTTACCGGAATTGCACCTTGCCCGAACGTTTCCGCGATCGTGCAGGTGGTGGAGAATCAAGCTCCCAATGCCGGGACCAATGGTACTACCGTGCAGTGCAGCACCAATCCGCCCTTCAACATGGGGACCATACTCGGTGGTGGGCCGGATGCTGGGGGCAGCTGGTTGAATGCCGCGAATGCCACGGTTCCTGCACAATTCACCCCCGGCACCACCACGCCCGGCGTATACCGCTATGTGGTTCCGGGGCTCGCTCCCTGCGCAAATGACACGGCACAGGTGACGGTGAACGTGAACACGGCTCCGGTGGCCGGTACCAATGGCGCCATCGTGGTGTGCAGCGATGATGCCCCCGTGGACCTCTTCGCCCTGCTCGGCGGAAGTCCGGATGCAGGAGGCACGTGGAAGGATCCGAACAACGGGAACAATAACGGCTCATATGTACCTGGCCCCGGTGCAGTGCAAGGTGGATATACCTATACGGTGGCGGGTGCGAGCCCTTGTGCAAATGCCACGGCCGTGGTCACCGTAACGCAGCACCGCAGGCCGGTGGCCGGTACCAGTGCCACCTTGCCCCTGTGCAGTACCGCCGATCCGGTGAATCTGTTCAATAGCTTGGCCGGCACACCCGATGCCGGTGGCACTTGGACCGGCCCGGGGGGGATACCGAGCAATGGGGTCTTCATCGCTTCCACGGCAGGAAGCTTCGTGTACAAATACAAGGTCGCCGGTACAGCGCCCTGCGCACCCGATAGTGCTACGGTGACGGTGAACGTGACCCAGGCACCCAATGCCGGCGACAACGGGACATTGACGATCTGCTCCGGCCAAGTGACCGTGGACCTGTTCGATGCGTTGGGAGGTACCCCGGACCTCAACGGTGTCTGGAGCGAGATCACCGTGACGGGCCGGCTCAGCAGCCATTTCTTCAATCCCGGAACACCCACACAGCTTCCTGCCGGGGACTATGATTTCCGCTACATCGTTCCGGCGAGCGGGCTCTGTGTGGCGGATACTGCTCTGGTACGGATCACCATTGTGCCCTTGCTGGATGCGGGGAACAACGGTACGAAGACCGTGTGCAACACGGAAACCAACGTGGACCTGTTCACCGGCCTTGGAGGAACACCGCAATCGGGAGGCACCTGGATCGACCTGAACGCGACGGGGCAGGTCACGGGACAATTCTTCAATGCCAACGGTGCCGGCGCTGGATCATACCAGTTCAGGTACAGGCTCACCGGCATCATGGGTTGTGCCTCGGATTCCGCCACCGTGACCGTGAACGTGACCGCTGGGCCGAATGCCGGCCATGAAGGTTGGGCCACCTTCTGCTCGGATGGACCGGCCGTAAGCTTGTTTCCGTACATCAGTCCGGCTGATGGGGGAGGGACATGGCGCAAGCCAGTTCCGGGCAGCCAAGTGTTCAGTGGGACATACGTTCCGAACACGTTCGACCCGGGGGACTACACCTATACCGTGAGCGGGACCGCCCCGTGCAGTGCCGCCGTGGCCGTGTTGCATGTGAGCGAAACGCTCGGACCGGACCCGGGATCATCCAATGTGGTCACCAAATGCGCAAGTGATCCATCCTTCAATATGACCGCAACGCTGGGAGGAACCCCGAACCCGAACGGTACATGGAAAGGACCGGATGGGTTGCCACACAGCAGCACCTTCGTTCCTGGCCAGGACACACCCGGGGTATACGTCTATACCGTTGCCGGAACCTTCCCCTGCGTGGACAAGTCCAGCTCGCTTACGGTGAACGTGAACCCCGTGCCGCAAGCCGGTGGTGCCACCACCAAGTCCGTGTGCGACAACGTCGCGAGTTTCCTGCTCATCAACGAACTTCCCGGTGCCGGGACGGGCGGTTCATGGTTTGATCCGAGCATGGACCCATTCCCGTCAGGCACCTACACCCCGGGTACCAGCGATCCGGGGATCTATACCTACCGCGTTCCGGGTATCGCACCTTGCGGGGTTGCTGAAGGGACGGTCACCGTTTTCGAGACGGTTTCGCCCCAGGCCGGGCGCGATACGTCCGTGGCCTTCTGCCAAAACGGGGCATCGGTTGATCTGGTGAACGTCCTGGGTGGGCCGCATGATCTCAGCGGAACATGGACGGGACCAGCTCCTTCCCAAGCCTATTTCAGCGGAATCTTCCAGCCGGGCATCGACACGCCGGGCGTATATACCTATCACGTGAACGGCATTCCACCGTGCCCTGCCGATAGCAGCACCGTGACGGTGGCCGTGCTGCCACCCCCGAATGCCGGACAGAGCAATAGCATCAATAAATGTGCAATAGCTCCTTTGGTCGGTCTCTTTGCCATGGTGGACTATCTCGGGAATCCCGACCTGAACGGCACGTGGATGCGCCTGCCCTCAGGTCCGGTGAGCAATGGCATTTTCGATCCTTATGCGGAGGGGCCGGGAACACATAGCTTCCGATACACGGTACAGCCCGCCGGCAATTCGCCCTGCGCACCCGCCCAGGCCACGCTCACCATCCACGTGACCGCGGCACCCAATGCCGGAGGAGATGGAAACTTGCCGCTTTGCAGCACCAGTGGGATCACGGCGATGTTCCCCTATCTGACCGGTAACCCACAAACCGGTGGTACGTGGAGCTACAACGGGGTGAGCCATGGAAGCAGCTTCAACCCGAATGTGGACCAGCCCGGGCCGTATGCCTACACGGTGCAGGGCAGTGGGGGCTGTGCGAACGACACCGCCATTGTGACCGTAGCCCTGAACCAAATGCCCAATGCCGGTTGCAATGGCGTATTGACCATCTGTGACGATACCTTGGCGGCCATTGTGCTGCGCAGCGTACTGAACTGTTCCCCGGCTACAGGAGGTACGTGGACGGATGCCGATGGCAATCCGGCGAACGAGATCTATCTGCCGGGTGATTTCGGAGTAGGGGTCCACACCTTTACCTACACCGTACCGGGTATTTTTCCCTGTTCAGCGGCCACTGCCCAAGCCACCATCATTCAGAACCATGCGCCCAATGCGGGGAACAATGCGACGATCGCATCCTGCACGAACGATCCGGAGGTGGATATGGTCCAACTCCTGGGCACCAACGCAGACCCCTCCGGGAATTGGATCAACGCGCTTGGGACGGTTGTTTCCTCGGTCTTCGTGCCGCAAGCCCATGTGGCGGGCACCTATGTCTACCGTTATATCGTGGTTGGCAATGCGCCCTGTGTGAACGACACGGCCACTGTGACGATCAATTTGAACCGTAAACCCGTGGCGGGTATTAGCACGGCTCCACAGATCTGCACCAATGGCCCCACGTTGCCCTTGTTGGGTCTGCTGGGTGGCACACCGGACAACAACGGAACATGGGCCTACCATCCTCCCAGCGGAGCACCGGTACCACATGACCCCACCTTCGATCCGGCCACCGATCCAGCCGGTGCCTATGTGTACACGGTGAGCGGAATAGCACCTTGTACCAATAGCACGGCAACGGCACAGATCACCTTGGTGCCCGAACCGGATGCCGGTTCGTTTGGTGCCATGAGCGTCTGCGTTAGTGAATGTTCCGTGGCCCTGTTCAACGGGCTACAGGGAACCCCCCAAGCTGGAGGGACGTGGACGGACATCAATTCATCAGGCCAGTTGAGCAATGGGGTCTTCAACGCCTGCGGTGTTTCACCGGGTGTCTATCGCTTCCGGTATACGGTCGCTGGAGTAGGCCCCTGTGCGAACGACACGGCCACGGTCGCGGTGACCGTGGTCCCGGAACTGGATGCCGGTAATGATGCATCGGTCACCCTTTGCACCAGCGACTTCGTTCCCTTGCTGCAATACCTGGGAGGATCCCCACAGCCGGGAGGCACATGGACCGGGGTGGAAAGCCAGGCAGGATTGATCAATGGCGTGCTGAATGCCGGGTTGGCCGGCGTTGGTCTCCATCACTACTGGTATGTGTTGAGCGGCTCCTCCAGCTGCGCACCGGACACGGCGCTACTTACCGTGACCATCCAGAACGGGCCAAGGGCAGGCAATGGCGTGCCCCGAAGCCTGTGTTCCAGTGAGACGTCATTCGACCTGTATACACAACTAAGCCCTCCCTATGATCTGAATGGTACGTGGTACTTCCCGGCACCAGGTGGGGCCATGTCCGGCTCCAGCATGGACCCGGCCATGGATCCCCAAGGAACGTATGTGTACATCGTACCCGCAATTGGTAACTGTGCAGCGGATTCAGCCTTTGTGGACATCACGATCAGGCAGGCGCCGAATGCCGGCACGAACGGCTCCTTGAGCTTCTGTTCCAACGGGGCATCGGCCTATCTCAGCACCGGGCTAGGGGGCACGCCGGATACCACGGGCAGCTGGACCTACAACAATGTGGCACATGGCCCGGTCTACAACCCGTTAACGGATGCTCCGGGCATTTATGTGTACACGGTCACCGGTATGAATCCGTGTGCCAATGCTACGGCCACCGTACTGGTCACCGAGGTCCTGGAACCCTATGCCGGAGGTGACAACAGCTACACCTTCTGTTCCAGCGACGGCTCCTTCAATATGTTCGACAAGCTGGCGGGCAATCCGCAAAGCGGCGGCACATGGAGAAGGGACGGCATGCCACCTACCAACCATGGTGCCGTCTATAACCCCAGCGTTGATGTCAGTGGCGTATTCCTGTACATCCGTGCGGGAACGGCACCGTGCGCCAACGATACCGCACGGTTGACCGTGACTGAAGTACGGGCACCACAGGCAGGGAACAATGCCACCTTGAACATTTGCCCTACCGATACCTTGGTGGACCTGTTCGCGGCCTTGGGGCCGAATGCGGACAGCGTGGGCATCTGGACAGATGCGGCCAACACACAACTGCCTGATAGCCTCTTCGACGCCACGCAGGTGACCATTGGCACCTACGTGTTCACATACACCGTGACCGGTACTGCTCCATGCGTTGATGCCGTAGCGACCGTGACCGTGAACGTAGGAGCAGGACAGGACGCCGGCATCGGAGGCAACGACACCATCTGTGGGGCGCTCACGGAATATGACCTGTTCCAATCCTTGGGCGGAAACCCCGACCTCGGTGGCGTGTGGAGCGAGCAGGTCGGCGTGGGGGCCATTACCGGCAGCAGCTTGGATGCCACCGCATTGGTGCCCGGTTCCGTATACCCGCTCGTATACACCTTGGACGACCCCTCATGCGGACAGGTCCAGAGCGTGGTGCTCATGTACATCGCGCCCTTCCCGGACCCCGGTGCCGATACTACCGTGACCGTATGCTCCACGAGCAGCCCCGTGCTGCTGGTGTCATTCTTGTCGGGCGCCGAACCCGGTGGCACCTGGGTTGCTCCAAATGGAACACCCACGGACAGCCTCTTCGACCCAGCGCTGGATCCACCCGGCACCTATGGTTATCTCCTCGCGGGGAATACGTATTGCGCGGATACCCTGGCCCGCATCACCATGGTGGTGAACCCGCCTGCAAATGCGGGGACCGATGGGATGGAGCAAGTCTGCAATGATGGCTCCGTGGAGCTCTTCCCGCTCTTGGGCGGCGGTGCACAAGCAGGAGGCAATTGGGTCGATCTGGATGGATCCGGCGAATTGAACGAAGGGGCCGTGGATGTAGGCGCGCTCGGCGCAGGCCAATACCGGTTCCGCTATCGCGTGGACGTGGCTGGTTGTGCCTCCGATAGCTCAGAGGTCTCGCTGCTGATCGTGGACGGGGTAAGCGTGAGCGATGTGCAGCGCATCTGCAACGAACAGGACCGCACCTACGTGGTGAGCTTCACCCTCACGGGTGGCACGCCAAGCAGCTATGCGGTCACCGGTGGGTCGGGAACATTGAGCACTACGGCGCCCTACACGTTCACCAGTGAACCCATCTTCACCAGCCAGCCCTTCACCTTCCTGGCGGATGATGACAACCACTGCACACCACGCGTGGTGGAAGGCATATCACCCTGCGTGTTCCAGGATGAAGTCTTCGTGCCGGGATCCTTCTCCCCGAACGGTGATGGCATCAACGACAACTTTACCATTCCGGGCATCGAAGGCTATCCCTCCAATTCCATCGTCATCTTCAACCGCTGGGGCGGCGAAGTGTACAAGGGCTCAGGCTACGATAACGCGCGTACGGTATGGGACGGAAGTTCGCCCGATGCGCTTATTCCGGGTGATGCCTCCACGGGTACCTACTATTACGTCCTTGATCTGGGTGATGGCTCCGAACCGCTGAAAGGCTTTATCTACCTGAACCGATGAGGAGCGCTGCACCCTACTTGACCGGAGCCGTTGTGTTGGCCATGGTGCTTTCCGCACCCAAGGCGCAGGCCCAACAGGATCCCATGTACAGCCAGTACATGTTCAACACCCTGGCATTCAATCCGGCCTATGCGGGTAGCGCCGATGTGTTCACCGCCATGGCCCTTAGCAGGCACCAATGGGTGGGCTTTGCCGGGGCGCCCACCACGCAGACCTTGTCCTTGCATTCCCCCTTACCCGGTAACAAGCTGGCCTTGGGTGGCAACCTGATCCACGATGTGGCGGGACCGACCAAACAGAACAGCGCATTCATCGATGTGGCCTATCGGATCCAAACGGGTACCAACACGCGTTTGGCATTCGGGCTCAGCGGAGGTGTCAACCTGTTCCAAGCAGATATCGCTTCACTGAGCACCGTGGAAGTGGACCCGCACAATGCGAACATCAAAGGAAAGGCCCTGCCGAATTTCGGCTTCGGGCTCTACTGGCATGCGCCCCGCTACTATGTCGGCCTCAGTGCGCCCAAATTGCTGGAGAACTTGATCGGTGAGGATGGCTTGGTGGCCACCAACCAGGAGTTCAGGCATTACTTTCTGATGGCGGGCTATGTGATGGACATCTCGCGGGACCTCAAGTTCAGGCCGTCCATCCTGTTGCGTGCCGTGGAAGGGGCGCCACTCTCCTTGGATCTGAACGCGAATTTCCTGCTGCGTGAGCGCGTGTGGTTCGGGGCCATGTACCGCTATGGTAACGCCTTCGGCGTGATGGGCCAATACCAAGTGAACGAGCAATTGCGCGTGGGCTACGCTTTCGATATGACCACCACCAAGCTCGGGGCCTACAATGCAGGCACTCATGAGATCATGTTGGGATACGACTTCAAGTTCACCAAGGGTCGCACCATTTCGCCCCGTTATTTCTGATGAGGAACACGCTTCGCCATCTCACCTTGTTGCTGTTGCTCTTGGCACATGTGGCCCCCTTGTGGGCACAGGGCAATGCGGAAGCTCACACCCGCATTGCCGACCGCTATTACCAGCGCATGGCCTACGCACAGGCGAGGGAGGAATACAAGATCGCCGCTGACCTTGGTGCGGTGAATGAACACGTGGTGAAGCGATTGGCCGATTGTTCCATGAAACTCGGCGATACCAAGGAAGGAGAGATCTGGTACGCACAGGTGGTAAGGTACCTCAACCGCGAACCGCTCGACCTGTACATGTATGCCCAAGCCTTGAAGGGCAACGGGAAATATGCCGAGGCCGAAGAATGGATGGATCGCTACTTGGCCATGGCGCGGAACGAGGAAGGGTCGAAGAAGAGCAACATCGTGGATTTTGCCAAGAAGTTCACTTCCAACCTCGACCGCTTCACGGTGAAGCGCGTCACGGCCAACTCCCCCATGGACGATATGGCGGTCACATGGGACGGCATGGATCGGGTGCTGTTCTCCTCCTCCCGCGATACCACCGTGGGAATGCAATGGCGGTCGGCATGGAACGACCAGCCTTTCCTGGACCTGTATAGCGCAAGTCGCCAGCCGGATGGGGACCTCATAGGCGGAAAGCGCGTGAGCGGAAATGTGAACTCCAAGCTGCACGAAGGGCCGGCGGTTGTTGCCCCTGACGGCACGTTGTGGTACACGCGGACCAACGCGGCGAAAAGCAAGAACGGCATCCACCGCCTCAGCATCCTGCATGCCCAACGTGATGGCGACGGATGGAAAGGGGATGACCCCTTCCTCTACAACAATCCCGAATGTTCCGTGGGCCATCCGGCCATTTCATCCGAAGGAAAATGGTTCTATTTCGTAAGCGATATGCCCGGTGGCTACGGCGGTACCGATATTTATGTCTGCGAGAATAGGGGAGGCCAATGGGGTGAACCCAGGAACCTCGGCCCGGGGGTGAACACGGCACGGAATGAACTCTTCCCCTTTATAGCGGATGATGGAACATTGTACTTCTCCAGCACCGGCCTGCCCGGTCTGGGAGGCTTGGACATCTTCGCTTCCAATCGTGGATCCCGAGGCGACTTTGCGTTCTCGGTGAACGTAGGTGCACCAGTGAACGGGCCCAAGGATGACTTCGCCTTTGTGATCGACAAGAACAATTCGAACGGCTACTTTACCAGTGATCGGCCGGGCGGGGCGGGAGGTGATGATATCTATGCATTCACCATGCACTATCCGCTGGAGCAGCGTTTCCTATGCACGGGCACAGTGATCGATGATGACAATGCGCTACCCGTGCCCGATGTGGAACTGGTACTGCTTAATGCCGACGGGGTGGTTGTGGAGAGCACCCGGAGCGATGCCGATGGCCGTTATTCATTCCCGGTGGAGGAGAACAAGGAATACGCGGTGCGGGCCAGCATGGCGGGGCATTATGACGGCATCGTCCACCTCAGCACGGAGCACATCGGGCAGGAGCAGATCGTGGCCCGGGATGTCCACTTGGTGCCTGATGCCGGTATTTGGTTGCGCGGCACGGTAAGGTATAAGGACAGGATCGGCTTCGTGGAAGGGGTGAACGTGAGCGTGGTGAACCTCACAAGCTTCTTCAGTGAAGTGCATACCACCGATGTCGGAGGCGATTTCCTCTTCCGTATGCAACCCAACGAAGAGTTCGAAGTGGTGTTGGAGAAACCCGACTACTTCAGCATCAGTGTGCCGGTTTCCACGGCGGGTGTGCAGCGGGGTGTGATCGAACTGGGTGAAGTGAAGAAACTGGAATTGGAACCACTTGTGATCGGCCGGGCCATCCCCTTGAAGTACGTCACTTGGAGCGATGACGGGACCACCTTGTCCCTAACGGCCAAAGCTGAGCTGGAGCAGTTAGCGGATCGCATGCAGGTGAACCCATCGTTGAACATTGAAGTGGGTGTGCATGCGGATACACGCAAGCCCGCCGAGGCGGCACTGAAGTTGACCCAGGCCCGGGCGAAAGTGATCGATGCATACCTACATACCAAGGGGATCCCCAAGGACAGGCTCACCGTGAAGGGCTACGGCATCAACAAGCCGGTGAATCCTTGCGGACCCGGTGTGGAATGCACCGATGCCCAGCACGCGGAGAACATGCGCGTGGAATACATCGTCACCGGGATCGTAGGCTCCTAACTACAGCTGCGTCCAACGCGGCGCAGCGAAGACCCTTCCGTGCCCATCCTTCCAAGATGAGTGGGAGAGCCTCCTTCAAGCAGGCCGCGCTTTTCAGGTTATCGTGCAATACGATGATGCTTCCCGGCTTGGAGCGTCGCAGGACGTGACGGGCGCAGGCGGCTCCGTTCCGGTTCTTACGGAAATCCCCGCCGAGCACATCCCACATCACCACTTGAAAGCGCTTGCCCAAGGCCCGGGACTGACCGAACCTCAATCGACCATAAGGAGGGCGGAACAGTTCGCCCCCGACCAACTCCGCTGCGCGCAGCACGCTGCGGTGGTACGCAAGGGCGGGAGTCCGCCAGCCGTCCGGATGGTCCCAAGTGTGGTGGCCCACGGCATGACCTTCTTCCCGCAACCGTTGGAATAGCTCCGGATGGCGTTCCGCATTGCGGCCCAAGCAGAAGAAGGTGGCCTTGGCACCGTACTGGGCCAAGGTGTCCAGTACCCAAGGGGTCACTGCGGGTTCCGGCCCATCATCGAAGGTGAGGTACACCTCCTTTTCCCGGGTGGGAACACGCCAGAGCACGCGGCGGTCCAGCATGCCCAGCATGCGCAGGACCACCTTGCCGGGCATTAGAACCGGGCGTTGGTGGTTCGCATGCCTTGCGTGGCAATGTCCTCCAGCTTCATCTGGTATAGCGTATCGATCTCCGCCACCCGTGCATTGAGCTTGTTCGCGAGTTCCTTCTGACCATACACTTGGGCACTGCGCGCCAAACGCTCCATCACCATTTTGCCCATGCCCATGTCATCGGTCACCTTGTCGGCGAATTTTGGGCTTAGGCTCAGGTACCAGTTCATGTTCTCATCCATGATGGTGAACAGGCGCTGGGTCAAGCGGTTGGCCGAAGCTGTATCGTCCGCTTGGTAGTACGCCTCAATGATCGGTAGCATGATCCGGTCGTAGGGGACGTTCTTCTCCGGCATCTTCGCTTGGGCCAGGTCCAGCACTTGCTTGGCCTCTTCCTTCCGGCCTTCAGCAGCGAGCTCCGTGGCCAAGGTGGCGATCTGCAGACGCAGGTTCGTGGTCATCCTTAACACGTTCTCATCCAGGTATACGCCCGGCTCGTAGTCCATGCCACCCCACTTGAACTTGTTCATCACGTTGTCCAGCATGATGTCCGTGGCCACACTGCCGTAGGTGTTCGGGTTGGCCGACTCACCGGCCACCGGCACCAAGCGGTATGTAAGGCCCTCCAGGCGGAAGTAGTTCTGCAGGTTCAGGTAGCTGTCCGGGCCGGTGGTCACCGCGAAGTAGATCGGGCGCTTCCAATCGTTGTTGGCCAGCAGGTCCATCATCATGAAGTGGTTCTTCAGCACGTACTGCTTGTTGATCGTCCAACGTATGTCACCGGTGAAGTAGGCGGTGTCCGCAGCTGTGAGCATGCCTTCCGGACCGAAGACGAATGCACTGTCCGCAGGGACCCGGAAGTTCTGGCTGGGGATGTAGGCATCCTTCATACCCAACTGGAAGATCTGTTGCAGGTTGCGGTCGTCCGTGGCAAAGTCCATGGCACGCTTCAGGTCCAAGTAGCCGGTCACCTTTTCATTGGGGATCAAGGCTACCACATCACGCGTGCCTTGGCGATACTTTGAGGGGTCCATATTGAAGGGTACCGGATCGCTGTCGTAGGCTTTCCGACGCATCTGGTCGATGTACCAATCGGTGTTCAGCAGGCTGAGGTTCACCACACGGATGTCCGTACGGATGCCTTCCACCTCTTGGGCATACCACAGCGGGAAGGTGTCGTTATCACCGTTGGTGAAGAGGATCGCATTCGGTGCGCAGCTATTGAGGTAGTCCGCCGCCAGGTCGCGAGCAGGATAGCGGTTGCTCCGGTCATGGTCGTCCCATTCGGCCTTCACCATCACCACCGGTACGGCAAGGCCGATCAGCGTGGCAACAATGCCGCTGGCCCGGTCGTTCCGGAGTGTTCGCATCAGGTACATCACGCCTAAGGCGGCACCGCTCACAAGGCCGATGTAGATGAAACTGTACGAGATCGAATGGTCGGCACCGGAAACCAGTTCCACCAAGTACTTCAGCACACCAATGCCGATGGTTCCCCCCACCGCGATCATCAGTTCGCGTTGCGTGATGGAACGTGCCGCATCAAAGAACGCGTACACGCCCAGGCCGATCCAGAAGGCAAAGGCATAGAACGAACCCACGTAGGCATAGTCCCGCTCGCGAGGCTGGAACGGATACTGGTTCAGGTAGAGCACAATGGCAAGCCCTGTGAAAAAGAACAGCAACATCACCACGCTCCAATTGCGTATATCACGAGTGAGCTGATAGATCAATCCGATCAATCCCAGGATGAACGGAAGCAGGTACAGCTTGTTCATGCCCTTGTTCTCCGTCATGCTCGGAGGCAGATGTTCCTGGTCGCCCAAGCGTTCCGAGTCGATCAACTTGATCCCCGTATACCAATTGCCTTCGGTGATCCCGCCATGCCCTTGGATATCGTTCTGCCTGCCGGCGAAATTCCAGAGGAAATAGCGCCAGTACATCCAGTTCACCTGGTAGTTCAGGAAGAAGGTCAGGTTCTCCAGCTGTGTCGGCTTCTGGATCACCGTGGGCTTGCCCTCGCGGTCGGTGGTGCGCACGGGGTATCCCTTAAAGTTGCTCCACTGTTTATACGCCGGGATGTGGTTGGATTGCGAACTGTACATCCGCGGGAACAGCATCGTGGTAGCTGGATCATAGACCGGCTCGCTGCCTTTGCGGGCATCGGTGATCACATACTCGTGCTTGATGGTGAGGCCCGGGTTTTCTTCCACATAATGGGCCGCGATCCAGTTGTCGTAAAAAAGCTTCTCGGTACGGCTGCCCTTCATCACCTTGTAGGTGGCGGTGTACACCGGATTGCCATCCTCGCGCTGGTTGGCCATCTGGCTTCCCCAGAACTGGCCCATGATCAATGGGCGGTCGCCGTACTGTTCCCGGTTCAGGTAGCTCAACAGGGTGAATACGTTCTCCGGGTTGTTCTCGTCGATCGGTGGATTGGCATTGCTCCGGATCACGATCATCGCATACGTGCTGTAGCCTATCAGGATCACCGTGACCCCGAGGATCACTGTATTGAGCACCACTTTCCCTTTACGCTGGCTCCACAAGAGGCCCCAAACGATCAATGCGATAATGAGGATCGCATAGACCAGTGTGCCGGTATTGAAGGGCAGGCCGAGGTCGTTCACGAAGAGCAGCTCGAAGGAGCCGGCCATCTTTACCAGACCAGGGATGATCACCCCTTGGATCGCCCCAAGGATCAGTGCTGAAATGAGGAAAGTGTAGATCACGCCCTTACGGGTGACCTTGTATTTCTTGAAGTAATACACGAACGCAATGGCCGGAATGCACAGCAGGTTCAGCAGGTGAACGCCGATGCTGAGGCCCATCAGGTAGGCGATCAGGATCAGCCAACGCGTGTTATGCGGCTTATCCGCCTCACTCTCCCATTTAAGGATCGCCCAGAATACAATGGCGGTGAAGAAGGAGGACATGGCATATACCTCACCTTCCACCGCGCTGAACCAGAACGAATCGCTCCAGGTATAGGCCAAGGCACCCACGATACCACTACCCAGCACGGCGATGATCTTGCCGCTGGTGAGTTCCTCATCACCAGGGCGGGTGGCCAGGCGCAAGGCCATGTGCGTGATGCTCCAGAAGAGAAAGAGGATGGTGAAGGCGCTGGCCAGGGCGCTGAGGATGTTCACTGCCACCGGAACGGTCTCGGTTGCAACGAAGGCACTGGCCACCCGTGCCAACAGCATGAACAAGGGCGCTCCAGGGGGGTGGCCCACCTCCAGTTTATAGGCCGTTGCAATGAATTCACCGCAATCCCAGAAACTCGCGGTGGGCTCAATGGTGGACAGGTAGGTGAAGGAGGCCACCAGGAAAACGGCCCAGCCGGTGAAGATGTTCAGCTTCTTGAAACTCATGGAGTGGCAGCTTCGATAAGCGGCGAATGTACCCAAAGTCGCATGTTCTTTATCTTTTCATGCCGCCATATGAAGGAACTTTCTAAATTTGCCGCGCTTCCGAAGTGGCGAAAGCCGGATCTTGGAAGCAGTAGTGGCCGATGGTGTAACTGGCAACACGTCTGATTTTGGTTCAGAAGAGTCCAGGTTCGAGCCCTGGTCGGCCAACAACAAGAACCCCGCGAAAGCGGGGTTCTTTGTTTTGGACAAGCTCCCTCAGGGTCTTCGAAGGAACCCTGAGGGAATCAAGGCCCTCATTAATATTTCACTTTGGCTTCCATCACCGCCCAAGCATCGAAGACCTTCTGTGCTTCCTCGCGCAATTGGCGCTCCATCGGAAAGCGGCGCTGCTCTACTGGCAACGGAAGTTCCTCATAGATGAACTGGTCATCGAAGCCGGCCTCGGCGGCATCCTCGCGCGTTGCAGCGAAGACGATCCGGTCCGGGCGCGCCCAGTAGAGCGCTCCAAGGCACATGGGGCAAGGTTCGCAACTGGTGTAAACGGTGCAGTCCGTAAGCTGGAAATCGCTCAAGTTCTTGCACGCATCGCGGATCGCCACCACTTCGGCATGAGCCGTGGGGTCCTTGTCTGAGACCACACGGTTGTTGCCGCTGCCCACCACCTTGCCATCCTTCACGATCACGCAGCCGAATGGTCCACCATCGCCGCGCTCCATCCCCGCCCGAGAAAGGGCGATGGCCTCGCGCATGAATTTTTTGTCTTGCTCGTTCATCGGTGGAAAGATATTGAATAGCTGTCCTGCACGTGTGCATCAAGCCTCCCACAAGCCCGCCTCGATCATTTCCACGCAATGCCGATCAGGGTCCCGGAAGTAGAAGCTGCGGTGGCCGCGTGGCCACACATGGTCATGCTCTACCGAGATACCTGCTGCCACCACCTTGCTCCGCCAAGCAGCATAGTGCGCCTTCGGTACCTCGAAAGCGAAATGCAGCTCTCCCGTACCGAAATGGCGCGGCACATCCTTCTTCATGTTGGACTTTTCCGGATCGAAACAGAGCAATACCGAATTCCTGGCCCGGAAGAAAACCAGCACCCCCGGGATGTGCTCGAAGCAATCAAGCCCGAGGCGGTCGGCGTAAAAGATATGGGTCCGCTCGGTATCCGCAACGTACAAACAGGTTTCCTTGATGCCCAGGATCGGCAACGTTCCCATGGGATCAAGATAACCCGGGAACTCAGTTCTTCAGCTCCAGACCCAGCTCCTTCAACTGGATCGCATCGATGGTGGAGGGAGCGTCGATCATTACGTCACGCCCGGCGTTGTTCTTCGGGAAGGCGATGAACTCGCGGATGTCGCTGCGGCCACCGAAGAGCGCTACCCAGCGATCGAAACCGAAGGCTGCCCCGCCGTGCGGAGGAGCGCCGTACTCGAAGGCATCCAGCAGGAAACCGAACTTGTGGCGCGCCTCCTCATCGGTGAAGCCGAGCACACGGAACATCGCCTCTTGCATGCTGCGGTCGTGGATCCGGATACTGCCGCCCCCGATCTCCGTGCCGTTGATCACCAGGTCATACGCGTTGGCCTTCACGCTCCCGGGGTCGCTTTCCAATTTGTGAGCGTCCTCCGGAACGGGTGCAGTGAAAGGATGGTGCATCGCATGCCAGCGACCACTTTCCTCATCCTTTTCCAGCAACGGGAAGTCCACAACCCACAAGGGTTTGAAGACCTTCGGGTCGCGTAGATCGAGCAGGTCTCCCAGGTGGAGCCGAAGTTCGTTCAATGCGTTCCGCGTTTTTCCCGCAGCTCCTGCCATGATGCAGAGCAGGTCGCCCTCTTTCATGTTGAAGCGTTCCGCCCAGCGTTGCAGGTCCTCGGCTCCGTAGAATTTGTCCACGGTGCTCTTCAGGCCCTCGGCGGCCCAGCGGACGAAGATGATCCCGGTGCCACCAACCTGCGGACGTTTCACATATTCGATCAGCGCATCGGTCTGCTTACGGCTCCACGCTGCGCAGCCTTCGGCTTTGAGGCCAACGACGAGTTCGGCATCATCGAAGACCTTGAAGTCCTTGCCTTGAATGATGTCGTTCAATTCATGAAAACGCATGTCAAAGCGCAGGTCCGGCTTATCGCAGCCGTAGTTCCGCATCGCCTCGTCATAGGGCATCCGCGGGAAAGGTTCTTTCATTTCCTTACCCAGAATGGACTTGAACAGGTGCTTCGCCAAGCCCTCGAACATCTTCAGGATGTCTTCGCGCTCCACGAATGCCATCTCACAATCGATCTGTGTGAACTCCGGCTGGCGGTCGGAGCGAAGGTCCTCGTCGCGGAAGCACTTCACGATCTGGAAATAGCGGTCCATGCCGGCCACCATCAGCAGTTGTTTGAATGTTTGCGGGCTCTGCGGCAAGGCGTAGAACTCACCTTGGTTCATCCGGCTGGGCACCACGAAATCGCGAGCGCCTTCCGGTGTGCTCTTGATCAATACCGGCGTTTCCACTTCGAGGAATTGCTGTGCGCTGAGGTAGTTCCTTACCTCCATCGCCATACGGTGGCGAAGCTCGAAATTCTTCCGGACGTTGGCCCTACGCAGATCCAAGTAACGGTACTTCATACGCAACTCATCGCCGCCATCTGTCTCTTCCTCAATGGTGAAGGGCGGGGTCTTGGAGCCGTTCATCACCTTCAGCTCCGTGGCCAGGATCTCCACCTCGCCGGTGGGCATGTTGCTGTTCTTGCTTTGGCGCTCCATCACCTCCCCGGTCACCTGTACCACGAATTCGCGGCCCAGGCCGTGGGCCGTGGTGCGCAGGGTCTCCGCACTGTCGGTATTGAAGGTGAGTTGGGTAATGCCGTAACGATCGCGCAGGTCCACGAAGGTGAGCCCGCCCAATTCGCGGGTGCGTTGGACCCAACCGGCAAGGGTCACGGTCTTGCCAGCGTCGGAGAGGCGGAGTTCGCCACAGGTATGGGTGCGGTACATGGGTTGAAAGCTGCGGCGAATGTACCGAAGCAGCCCTTGTCCACGGCTACTGTACCGTCAAGGTCAATGCGCGTCGTGTGATGTCGCCGTCGTATTCATCCACGGAGAACCACCAGGTCTCGGTGCCGGCCTGATCGCGGGTGATCAGCGTCTTTTCGTAATAGAAGGGATTGTCATTCACGTGCGCGCTGTCCTGCCGAATGCGCTGTCCGCCATCGTATGCCACATCCACAAAGAATGAGCGGAGATCGTCGGAACCCTTGGTGACCGTTACGCCGATGCGCAGCGTATCAGATTGCGGAACCGTGTCATTCTGCCATGTGTAGCCACTATCCAAACGGAAGGTGATGTCCACTGAACCGTCCCCATCCGGCTGGTCCTCCTTGGTGCAGCCGGTGTTGGCAAGGAACGCCAGAACGAGGGCGGCAATGATGATCAGTGAGCGCATGGTCGCGAAGTTAGCGGATGGCTTGTAGGAGAAATAAGGTGTGTGATGCACTTACTGCATCACGCGCGCCGACGACAGTTCCATTGCCTCGGACAGCGCTCTTGAATTGGCCTCCCGAAGGATCGCGACGAAGACACTTGCCAAATCTGCTCATGCAACGCGCCGCGTGGAGGGTACAGCAGGGATGCTGCGTTTCCGTGAGAGGCAGTACCAAGCTGCAGCAGCCTCCGGCATGTCGGCGTGGAACACTGCGGAGTGTAGTTGCAGGATCTCCATTGCCGGTTCCACGGCATTTGTCACATCGCGCGCACTGCGACGCGGCGGCCCGAATTCCCGCTCGGGGCCTTCGGTGCTTCCGATCAGGCTCAGCCACTGCCCTCCGGGTTTGAGCAGCGCTTCCACGCGTTGGGCGAAGCGCGTCCGCTCCTCGGCACTGTCGAAAATATGGAAGCAGCCCCGGTCGAATACAAAGTCATACGGGCCTCCGGGGATCTGTTGGTCCTTCAACAGGTCCAACACTTCAAAACGACAGTCCGCTCCGACCTCGGTGGCCTTCTTGCGCGCTTTTTCGATCGCTAATGGGGCCACATCGATGCCGAGCACGGTAAAGCCTTGGCTGGCAAGCCAGATGGCATTCGTGCCTGTGCCGCACCCCACTTCCAGCACGTGCCCGGGGCGGATGGTCCCATTGCGCACCGTATCAACCAGCAGCTCATCCGGCTTACCGGTATCCCATGGCACTTCACCGGAGGAGTACGACTCGTTCCAATCCCTATGCGGCATGTTCTGTTCGTGTTAGGGGCGACGCGTTATCGCGACAA
This sequence comes from Flavobacteriales bacterium, assembly GCA_019638085.1. Classification (GTDB taxonomy): domain Bacteria; phylum Bacteroidota; class Bacteroidia; order Flavobacteriales_F; family PHOS-HE28; genus PHOS-HE28. Next base: position 408,678 of record JAHBUL010000001.1, read on the forward strand.
CCGGGTTAGAGAGTCCCGCGGCTTTCTTGCTCCCGCTCGATAGCCTCGAACAACGCCTTGAAGTTGCCTTTGCCGAAGCTCTTGGCACCCTTGCGTTGGATGATCTCGAAGAAGAGGGTAGGGCGGTCCTGCACCGGTTTGGTGAAGAGCTGCAACAGGTAGCCTTCATCATCGCGGTCCACCAGGATGCCGAGCTCGCTCAAGGGGCCGAGGTCCTCATCGATCTTTCCCACGCGGTCCAGCAGCCCATCATAATAGCTGGAAGGCACTTTCAGGAAGTCCACGCCACGGCTCATCAGGTCCTTCACCGTTTTCACGATGTCGTCCGTGGCCACGGCGATGTGCTGCACACCCTCGCCCTTATAAAAGTCGAGATACTCCTCGATCTGGCTGCGCTTCTTGCCCTTGGCCGGTTCGTTGATCGGGAACTTGATGCGACCATTGCCGTTGGTCATCACCTTGCTCATCAGCGCGCTGTACTCGGTGCTGATATCCTCATCATCGAAGCTCAGCAGGTTGGCGAAGCCCATCACTCTTTCATAGAACTCCACCCATTTGTTCATCTGGTTCCAACCCACGTTGGCCACCATGTGGTCCACGTACTTCAGGCCGGCAACGGGTGGGTTGTAATCGCTCTTCCAAGCACGGAAGCCGGGCAGGAAGATGCCCTTGTAGTTCTTGCGCTCCACGAAGATGTGTACGGTATCGCCGTATAGCTTGATGCCGCTCTTCACCACCTCACCATCGGCGTCCTTTTCCACGGTGGGTTCCATGTAGCTCACCGCGCCACGCTTGATGGTCTCTGAATAGGCCTGACGTGCATCATCCACCCAAAGGGCGATCACTTTCACACCATCGCCATGCTGGCGGATGTGGTCGTTGATCGGGTCCTCCGGTGTCAGTGGTGTGGTCAGCACCAAGCGGATCTTGTCCTGCACCAGCACATAGCTCGTGCGGTCCTTCATGCCGGTCTCCAGGCCGGCGTAGGCCAAGCTCTGGAAACCAAAAGCGGTCTTGTAAAAATGTGCGGCCTGCTTGGCGTTGCCCACGTACATCTCGATGTAGTCGGTTCCAAGTAGGGGGAGGAAATCAGCCGCTGCAGGGTTGATCTTCTCAAGTTCGGGGGTTGTGCTTTGGATGCTCATGGTTTTCCTAATGTGTTGATCAGAAGATCAGACGATCAGAAAATGGAATACCGCTCTCAACGAGAAACGACGACCCCATTGTGCTCTTCTGTCTTTCAGTTGATCAGTTCAAGGGTTTTATTCGGCTGCTTTTGTCGCAGCTAGTTTATCGCGGTCGCGTTTGCGGTACGGAGGCAGATCGCAAGCTTGGTCTATCGTTTCAATGGGGATCATAAAGTAAAAGAGGATCTGCGCATTGAATTCGGCCTCCGTGCTCGGGTCCGGGTTCTTCGCCTGCTCGGGTAAGTGGTGATCGTCATCCACGATGACCAAGCAACTGTGAGCACGCTTAGCCGCTTTCTGCACCTTCATGAGGTCCTTTGCATTCAGGTCCGAGAAAGTCTGTCTTGCGCTGGTCTTCGGAAGGGTGAAAGTCGATATTACCGTTGTTTTTGCCGCTGCTTCATCTCCGGCCTTCACCACGGCAACATCCTTCCAAGGGCACTGCTGATAGCGCATGACATGCGTATCCTTCCGCGTGGCATCCTGTGCCGCAGCGCTCAAAGCGAGGGTTAGCAGGGTCAGGGTGAGGGTCGTTTGTTTCATGTGCATGTGGATCAGAAAATCAGATGATCAGATGATCGGCGGCGCTTGGGAACTGGTTTCAGTGATTCAATTTCGAGTTGCTGTTGATCGACTCACTCCAACCAGCTCTTCCAGTACTTTCCATCATCGATCTTCATCGCCTCCTCCGTTACATGCAACGGCTTGAAGGTGTCCAGCATCACAGCGAGCTCGTCGGTCTTCGTCTTTCCGATGCTGCGCTCCATGGCGCCGGGCTGCGGGCCGTGTGGGATGCCGGCAACGTGCAGGGTGATGTCACCGGCATTGATGTCGTTGCGGCTCATGAAGTCGCCGTCCACGTAGTAGAGGATCTCGTCGCTGTCGATGTTGCTGTGGTTGTAGGGCGCGGGGATCGCCAAGGGGTGGTAATCGTACAGCCGCGGCACGAAACTGCACACCACGAAAGCGCTCGTCTCGAAGGTCTGGTGCACGGGCGGCGGTTGGTGTACGCGCCCCGTTATCGGCTCGAAATCGTGGATGCTGAGGGCGTACGGATAGTTGTAGCCGTCCCAGCCGACCACGTCGAAGGGGTGCGTGGCGTAGATGAACTCGTGGATCACGTTCTGCTTTTTCACCAGCACGCGGAAGTCGCCTTTTTCGTCGTGGGTCTCCAGGTTTTGCGGACGGCGGATGTCGCGCTCGCAGAAGGGGCTGCTCTCCAGCATCTGCCCGAACCAGTTACGGTAACGCTTCGGGGTGTAGAGCGGGTGGTGGCTCTCCAGCACAAGGTGGCGGTTGTCCGCGCTGTCGAACTCCAGCGTGTAGATCATGCCACGCGGGATCACCAGATAATCGCCGTATTTGAATTCCAGTGTTCCCACAAGGCTGCGCAATCTGCCGCTGCCCTTGTGGATGAAGATCAGCTCATCGCAGTCGGCGTTCTTGTAGAAGTAGTCCACCTTCAACGCCTTGGGTGCGGCAAGCGCCATCGAGACGTCGCTGTTGAAGAGCAGTGTTTTGCGCGCCTTGAGGTGGTCCTCCTCCGGAGCCACATTGAAACCGGTGAGGCGCATGCAACGCAGGTTCTTCTCGATCGCGATCTTCGGGGTGACGTCGGTGGCGCCAACGATCTCCTTCACCTGTGTGGGGCGGTGCGTGTGGTAGAGCAGGGTGCTCATGCCATCGAAGCCCACGGTGCCGAAGAGCTGCTCGTAGTAGAAGTTGCCATCCGGGCTTTTGTGGATGGTGTGCCGCTTGTGCGGGATGTTTCCGAGAGTGTGGTAGAAGGGCATTAGCTATTTAGTTGGTTTGTTGGGGTCAACGATCGTTGGCCCGTACTGGCCCCCAAGGGCCAAAAATTCCTCCTCATCGCGGATGCGTTGACGCAGTCCTTCGGGGTCGTTGATCGCCTTGGTCTTCGTGCTGCGTGTACTGCGCCCTTTCCGCCACGCGCGTTGTGCATCGATTGGCAGCAGATGGATCTCGCGGCAGCTGGGTGAGCAGCAATCCGCATACTTCCCTGCACATGCCTCGCACTGCACCAGCAGCATGTTGCAGGTGACCTCTTTGCAGTTGCTGATCCGGTCACTTACCGCGCCACATTGCATGCAGGTGCTCACCACATCAGCGGTGATGCGCTCCGCCAGTCGCTCATCGAACACGAAATTTTGGCCCTTGTACTTGCTGGGCAATCCCTTGTCCTTGATCTGCCTTGCATAGTCGATGATGCCGCCGTGCAGCTGGTTCACATTGGTGAAGCCGTGGTGCTTCAGGTACGCGCTTGCCTTTTCGCAACGGATGCCGCCGGTGCAGTACAGAAGGACCTCCTTCTCCTCCTTCCCTTTCAATACTTTGCTCACTTCCTCGATCGCTCCGCGGAACGTATCCGCCTTGGGCAAGTAGGCACCTTCGAAGTGCCCGATCAAACACTCGTAGTTGTTGCGCATGTCGATCACCAACGCACCTTCCTCCATCTTGCGGTTGAAGTGCTCGGCATCCAGATGCTCACCCACATTCGTCACGTCGAAGGCATCATCGGCCAAGCCGTCCGCCACGATCTTCGGGCGCACCTTGATCTTCAGTTTCAAGAAACTCTTTCCATCGTCCTCCACGGCGATCTTCCATGGCACATCCTTGAATGCCTCACGAGCATCCAGGGCGGAACGGAAGGCTACCAGTTTTGCCGATGGCAAGCTTACCTGCGCATTGATGCCTTCCTGAGAGATGTAAATGCGGCCCAGTACGCCCAGCGCATCCCACTCGGCGTACAATTCGTGACGCAGTACTTCTACTTCAGAAAGGCGCACGTAGCGGTAGAATGAGAGCGTGGTGCGCGGCACGGCTTCGCGCTCGATCCGGGAACGTAGTTCCTCCGGACCTCGAAGATTGCGCAGGCGGTGCGTTTCCATGGTTGCGAAGGTACGAAAGGGTGAATGGAGCTCGTTCCTTGGATGGGTTGATCCAGTACGGATATGGTGGTACGGGTCCTGGACGGGTGTGCGGTAAAGAAATTGTCCAGTGATCAATTCAGCGCAGGCATGCGCATAGCTTTGTCACCCTCCAGACTGTCATGCAAGATACCTCCAAAAAGATCCTCGTTATCGGCGCCAGCGGCCAGATCGGTACTGAACTCGTGGAAGGGCTTCGGGACCGTTTCGGCGCGGAGGATGTGGTGGCCTCGGACATCAAAGAACCGCAAGTAAAGCAGGAAGGTCCCTTTGCATTGGTGAACGCCATGGACCGACGTGGCATCGAACGCGTCATCGACAAGCATGGCATTACCGAGGTGTACCTGCTGGCGGCATTGCTCAGCGCCACAGCGGAGAAGGACCCGGCTTTCGCATGGAAACTCAACATGGAGAGCATCCTGATCATCTTGGAACTGGCCCGCGAAGGGAAGTTGAAAAAGGTCTACTGGCCGAGCAGCATCGCCGTCTTCGGCCCTACTACACCCAAGGATGCCACGCCGCAACACACGGTCACCGAACCCAGCACCGTGTATGGCATCAGTAAACTCGCGGGTGAAGGCTGGTGTAATTATTACCATCAGCGCTACGGCGTGGATGTGCGCAGCATCCGTTATCCGGGGCTGATCGGTTGGAAAAGCGCACCCGGTGGCGGCACCACGGATTATGCGGTCCACATCTTTCACGAAGCGATCAAGAGTGGTGCTTACACCAGCTTTCTCGGACCCAAGAGCACCCTGCCGATGATGTACATGCCCGATGCCATCCGGGCTACCATCGAGCTGATGGAGGCACCGGCCGAGCAGGTGAAAGAACGAGGAAGCTATAACCTCGCGGGGCTCAGCTTCAGCCCGGAGGAGATCGCCGCAGAAGTGGCCAAACACATTCCCGGGTTCAGGATGGACTACGCGCCGGATGAGCGGCAAGCCTACGCCGATTCATGGCCGAACAGTATCGACGACAGTAGCGCACGTCGTGATTGGGGGTGGAAGCCTCAGTATGACCTCACCGCTATGGTGGATGATATGATGGCCCATCTTCGCACGAAGTTGAAGGCTACTTGAACCAGTGTCAACAGGCCAACGCAACCACCGGGGCGCTTTTTTCGTACTGTACGGGCGATCACCATCGGTCGGCTCATGCGATCTCTCAATTATTCATTTCCTCTGATCATCGGCTTGGTTCTGCTTCTGGCCGGTGAAGTCGTGTCGGCACAGACGAACACCTCGGCGCAGGACACCTTGAACAGGCTCGATGAACAAGGAAGGAAACAGGGATGGTGGCTCGTGGTGGGACCTTTGCCGGAGTGGCCCGGTTATGAGGCAGGTGAGCCGATCGAAGAGGGGCGTTATTACGACAACCGGCGCACTGGCAAGTGGAAGCGCTACTGGCCCAATGGCAAGCTGAAGAGTGAGATCAACTATGTGAAAGGAATGCCGAGGGGCGAATACGTGCTCTACTATCCCAATGGCAAGCCTGAGGAAAAAGGCACATGGGACCTGGACCGCAATACCGGGGAATTCAAGCGCTGGCATGCCAACGGCAATGTGGCGCAGGACTTCATCTTCGACAGCTACGGCACCCGCGATGGGCAGCAGAAGTACTACCATGAGAACGGTCGTTTGGCCGTGGATGTGAACATCGTGAAAGGCCGCGAGGAGGGTACTTTAAAGCGCTACTACACCAACGGAGAGCTGCAGGAGACCGCAGTATTGAGTGCTGGGGTAGCGGATAAGGACCTGTTCAAGAGCTACAGTCCGAGGGGGCCGGTAGCCGAAGTGAAACCGCCTGCCGATGCTGTGGCAGCCCCGGTAAAAGCAGCCACGGAGACCACGAATTCAACGGATTTCAGGGCCGAGGGCTATAACACGCTCTACGATAACCAACACCGCTTATCACAGCAGGGTCAATACCGCAAGGGTCGCCTCTGGAACGGCAAGGTGTACAAGTATGACCGGAACGGCATCCTGTACAAGATCGAGGTGTATATGGACGGGCGATATGTAGGCAAGGCCCAGCTCACGGAGGACGATCTTTGATCGGGGTGCATCAAGGTGATCAGGTCCAGAAGAACCAGATCGATGTGGTCCCCATGGATGAACAGGGCCGAACAAGCCATGGCCATTGGGTCGAAAGTCCTGCCGAAGATGCACGCTCTGATGAACGGGCAGGGGACAGGCAAGTACATTTACGCGTTTTCAAGCGGAAGATCAAACCGAACCCCGAATGAAAAAGGCGACTGTGTCGGCATCCAAGGCGGTGGACGCCTTCTTGAGCTATGTGAAGACGAAGAACCCCAACGAGCCCGAATTCCATCAAGCGGTGCATGAGGTGGCCGAGGTGGTCATCCCATTCATTGAGTCGAACCCCAAGTACAAGGGCAGGATGCTCCTGGAGCGCATGGTGGAACCTGAGCGCACCGTCACCTTCCGCATCCCTTGGGTGGACGATAACGGCAACATCCAGGTGAACCGTGGCTACCGCGTGCAGTTCAACAGTGCCATTGGACCCTACAAAGGGGGGCTGCTTTTCCATCCGAGCGTGAACCTGAGCATACTGAAGTTCCTGGGCTTCGAGCAGATCTTCAAGAACAGCCTCACCACATTGCCCATGGGGGGTGGCAAAGGCGGCAGCAATTTCGATCCCAAAGGCAAGAGCGATGCCGAGGTCATGCGGTTCTGCCAAAGCATGATGACCGAGCTCTTCCGCCATATCGGCCCGCATACGGACGTGCCTGCGGGTGACATGGGTGTGGGCGACCGCGAGATCGGTTTCCTGTTCGGCCAGTACAAACGCTTGGCGAACGAGTTCTCCGGCGTGCTAACGGGGAAGGGCCGCGCATCGGGCGGCTCCCTCATTCGCCCGGAGGCCACCGGCTACGGCGCCATGTACTTCACCGAAGAGATGATGAAGCGCAACAAGACCAGCTTCAAGGGCAGGACGGTCGCCATCAGCGGCAGCGGGAACGTGGCGCAGTACGCCATTGAGAAGGCCATGGCCCTCGGAGGCAAGGTGGTCACTTGCTCGGACAGCGACGGCAGCATCTTCGACCCCAACGGCATCACAGGAGAAAAGCTCGCCTTCATCATGGACCTGAAGAACGTGAAGCGTGGCCGCATCGAGGAGTACGCCAAGAAGTTCAAGGGAGCCCGGTACGTGAAGGGGGCCCGTGTGTGGGACGTGGTTGGTACATTGGACGTGGCCATGCCCTGCGCCACGCAGAACGAACTCAACGGAAAGAACGCCAAGGACCTGATCAAAAAGGGTGTGAAGTACGTGGCCGAAGGCGCCAACATGCCCTGCGACCTCGAAGCGACGAACCTGTTCCTGAAGGCGGGCGTGGTATTCGCTTCCGGCAAGGCCAGTAACGCGGGTGGTGTGGCCACCAGCGGCCTGGAAATGACGCAGAACAGCCTCCGCCTCAACTGGACCAAGGAGGAGGTGGATTCCAAGCTGCACCAGATCATGAAGGACATCCACGCGGTCTGCGTGAAATACGGCACTGAAGGCAAGCGTGTGAACTACGTGAAAGGCGCGAACATCGCTGGCTTCGTGAAGGTGGCCGATGCGATGTTGGAGCAAGGCGTGGTATAGATCCTTCGCTCAAACGGAAAAGAAAAAACCCCGGCGCGAGCCGGGGCTTTTTGCATTCAGGTCGTGCAGCTGCTTCAGCAGAACTCCTCGTACACGGTCTTCAGATGTTCAGCGATCATTTCCGCAGTGCGCCCTTCAATGTGGTGACGCTCCACGAAATGGACCAATTTTCCGTCCTTCAACAGCGCAATGCTCGGGCTGCTGGAAGGATAGGGGAGAAAATGGTTGCGGGCCTGCATCACCGCATCGTTGTCAACGCCGGCAAATACGGTGGTAAGGTGATCGGGGTGCTTGTTACCGCTCAATGAGGCTTTCACACCTGGACGGGCCGCGCCGGCCGCACAGCCGCATACGCTGTTCACTACGCACAATACCGTGCCGGACTGCTTAAAGGCGGCATCCACTTGTGCCGGGGTCTTCAATTCCTTGAAACCTATGGAGGTCAGGTCGGCAACCATTGGGGCGGTCAATTCTTCTGGATACATGTTCTTAGTGCTTTCCGATCGCCGATCCCAAACAGGGTAGCGGCAACCAATGTTATTCAAGGCGCAAAGATACCGTCAAAAAAAACCGGCTCCAATACGGACTGAACATGTGCTGCGCTTGCGTCGAACGGCATGGGGGAATACCTTGCCGACCTCAATTTCCTCCGATGCTCCGTATCCCCAAGTTCTTGTTGTGCCTTGCAACCGCTTTTTTCTCTTTTTCCGCTATCGCCCAGGATCGTCCCAAGGATCCAGCAGAGCTGGTGCGTGCGGAACTCGTTGGGCAAGGCTATGTAGCGGAGGACCTGGCTGACCTGGTGGTGAAGGACCAGTACCGCGATGCCCATAATGGAGTGGAACACACATTTCTGCGCCAGCGTTGGCATGGTATTGAAGTGTTCAATGGCGATATCGCGCTGCACCGCGCAGCGGATGGACGGGTATTGAAGATGACCAATGCAGCGTGGCCCTATGTGGCCAAGACCGTGGATGCTACCGATCCGGTGGTCACGGCGGAACAAGCGTTGGCCACCGTGCTCAATAAGGACCTTCCCGGCACCCGGGTGCCTTCATTGGTGTCCAAAGAGGACCAAGGGCGACAGCTCGTTTTCGATAGGACCGCTTTCAATGGTGAGCCGGTGAAGGTGCAGTTGATGTACCAACGCACGGACACGTTGTTACGGTTGGTCTGGAACGTCAATTACTACAGCCCCGGAGGCGCCAATTGGTGGAACGTGCGCATCAGTGCGACCAACGGTGATGAACTGGAGCGGAATGACTGGGTGAGTGAATGCGGCTTTGATGAGGTCGTGGAACGGAGGTCCTGTGTGGAAGAGGAGGACGCCCCCATGCCTCTGCCGGCTGCCCCGCTGGACTACAACGTTTATCCACTCCCCTTGGAAAGTCCCAGCCATGGCTCCCGTGCCATTCGCAATGCACCATGGGCTTCGGCAGGCATCGCATCGCCCTATGGCTGGCATGATACGGATGGAAGTGCCGGTGCGGAGTACACGATCACTCGGGGAAACAATGTGCATGCGCAGGAGGACGCCAACGCGAACAATGGAACAGGATACAGTCCGGACGGCGGAGCATCCTTGGATTTTGACTTCCCCATCAACCTTAGCCAGGAGCCGAACACCTATCAGGATGCCGCCATTACCAACCTCTTTTACTGGAACAACCTGATGCACGACGTGTGGTACCAGTATGGCTTCAACGAGGTGAGCGGGAATTTCCAGCAGAACAACTACGGAAGAGGCGGTGCAGGCGGTGACTATGTATTGGCGGATGCCCAGGATGGTAGCAGTACCAACAATGCGAATTTCGGCACCCCACCGGACGGGAACTCTCCACGGATGCAGATGTTCCTATGGAATCAGACCACGCCCAAGCGCGATGGGGACCTGGATGCAGGCATCATTGCACATGAATATGGGCATGGCATCAGCAATCGTTTGGTAGGTGGCCCATCCAATGTGAACTGCCTGAACAATAGCGAGCAGATGGGCGAAGGCTGGAGCGACTTCTTTGGCCTGATGATGACCATGCAGCCCGGTGATACCCGGACTGATGGACGCGGCATCGGCACGTATGTACTCGGTGAGCCTACCACGGGCCTCGGCATCCGACCAGCCCCCTACTCGACCTCCTTCGCAGTGAATGACTTTACGTACGTGGATACGCAGAACCCCAACTACCAATATGCACATGACATCGGTTTCATCTGGTGTACCATGTTGTGGGAAATGACCTGGGACCTGATCGACCAGTACGGATTCGACCCGGACCTCTACAATGGGACCGGCGGGAACAATATCGCCATGCAATTGGTGATCGACGGACTGAAGCTGACACCGTGCAGCCCCGGTTTCGTGGATGGCCGGGATGCGATCCTCGCAGCGGATGCAGCCAACAATGGCGGAGTCAACCAGAACCTCATTTGGAGTGCATTTGCCCGGAGGGGGTTGGGTTTCAGCGCGGACCAAGGCAGCACCAACAGCCTGAACGACCAGACCGAGGCTTACGACCTTCCACTGCAGAATGACATTGGGATCGCTCAGGTACTTACCCCCGCTGCCGGTGACTTCTTTACCTGCGGAAGCATACCGATCACAGTAAGTGCGGAGCTGCGCAACTTCGGTCTGTTACCTCAAAGCGGCTTCACCGTGCGCTACTCCTTGGATGGCGGACCGTACGTCAACCAAGTCTATCCGGGCACCTTGGCAGCGGGTTCCTCGGAGACGTTCACATTCACGCAGACGATCTTGCTCCCCACGGCCGGCGCACATACCATTAGCGTAAGTACTGTGCTTGCGGGCGATGAATTCCCGGGCGATGACGAAGCCAGCAATGTGTTGAACGGGGTGGCCGGCACCACGGTCTCCACACCACTTTCGGAAGATGTGGAAGGCGGCTCGGCAACACCTACGGGATGGACACTGGAGAACCCGGATAATTCCACCACATGGACCACCGCTAACTTGAGCAATGGTGCGGATTGTTCCACAACCACGGCCTGGATGATCAACTACAACACGTACAGTGCATATGGGCAAGAGGACCGATTGATCACGCCCATGATCGATCTCGCCGGATCCTCCAACAACCGGCTCACCTTCGATCATGCCTATGCGCGCTACAGTGCATCCTATTACGATAGCTTCCGGGTGGAGGTCAGCGATGATTGCGGGAGCAGTTGGACAAGCGTATTCAGCGCTTCCGGAACTGATCTGGCAACGGCCCCTAACAGCACAGCGAGCAATTGGCAACCCAGTTGTACCCAATGGGCCTCACATGACCTGGACCTGAGTGCATATGACGGCGGTGTCATCATGCTCCGCTTTGTCGGTATTTGCGGCTACGGCCAACGGCTTTATTTCGATAATGTGAACGTGTTCGGCACAACTTCAGCTGGCGCATCGGTTTCCGTGCGCATGTATCTGGACGGCTGCTACAACACGACGGAGCATCGCATGAACGATCAGCTCAGGGCGAATAACCAAGTGCCTGCTTCGGAGCCATACTCCGGCTTAAGCTTTGCACTTCCCGGAGGAGGGGGAGAAACCTTGGGAAGTGGGTTACTCGCGACCACGGGGGATGATGCCATCGTGGATTGGGTGGTGGTGGAGCTCCGCTCCGCTACCATGCCTGCGCAGATCTTGGGGGCCCAATGCGCGTTGCTGCAGCGCGACGGTGATGTGGTGGCCGCAGATGGCTCATCGGTATTGCATTTTTCAGCACCGGAAGGCGACTATCATATCGCGGTGCGGCACCGGAACCACTTGGGCTGCATGACGGCGACAACGCGATCGCTAACTACCGCAGCAACCATGGTTGACTTCGGCCTGAGCACCACGGCCACGTACGGCACTGATGCACGCAACCTCAAGGACGGGAGAATGCTTCTTTGGTCAGGGAACGTCGTGCGCGATGGAGCATTACGCTATACCGGCTCGGGCAATGATCGCGACCCGATCCTACAGGCCATTGGAGGAAGCGTGCCCACAGTCACAACGACCGGTTATGGACCCGGTGACGTGAACATGGATGGTGTGGTGAAATACACCGGCTCAGGCAACGACCGCGATGCCTTGCTGCAGAATATTGGAGGGAGCGTTCCCACGCAGGCGCGCATGGAGCAACTGCCGTAGGAGGAATCAACACGATGTGAACGCCGCCGTTGTGTGGCCAAGGTGGCTACAGCGATCAGCCTTGCGCGCTCCTGAATTCCTTGATGAAGCTGGAGATCCGCTTGCGGAAGAACAGAAAGAGCAGGATGTAGGGAATGGCGATCATGAACAGGATGCCCTTGTTCAGCCCGGCACCTACGGATTGGTTGCCGCCGTAAACGTTCCCACCGGCCTCGGTCTGCGCCACGGCCTTGCACATGGAGCAGCCTTGTGCCCATGTATCGGCGGGTAACGCCATCAATACCAGCACCACGGCAAGAAGAAGGAGGTGTCGCTTGCTCATCGGGACAAAGGTAGTGGTGCGGATCAGCCTCGAGGAAGGATCAATAATAGGGGGCGCACATCAGATAGACCACAACCCCGGTAATGCTCACGTAAAGCCAGAGGGGCAAGGTCCAGCGGGCGATCTTCCGGTGCTTATCAAATCGCTCGCTGAGCGCCCGGACCAAGGTGATCAGTACCAAGGGCACGATCGCTGCGGCCAGTACGATATGTGAGAGCAACACCGGATAGTACAACCAGCCCAAGGCCCCGCCATACTTCACGGAGGGGAAGCTGCCATGTTGGATCACATAGCTCACAAGAAAGAGCACACTGAAGGCCACAGCGGTGAGCATGAATGCCCGGTGTACGGGTATCTTCCGCTTCATGATGGCCACCCATCCGCAGATCAGGGCCACGGCAGCCAGCCCGTTCAATACTGCATTCACTTTGGGCAGCGTGTTCGGAGACAGGCCGGTTATGACGATCAACTTCGGACCCATGTAGATGAAGGCGATGATGCCGATCAGCACGAAGCTGAGCATCCATGCGATCGCCGTTCCACTGCGCTTGATCAAGGTGGACATCTTCAGTTCCCCGCTTGGGCTGCCTCCCGGGCTATGGCCTTCTCTTCCTGAAGTAGCATCTTCAGGTCAACCATAAGGTCGCGCATGGCATCGGTGTTGGTGCCATCATACATACCTCGGATGTGGTGGCGCTTATCCACGAGGACGAATTGGGGAGAGTGTACGAATTGCTCGGCAGCGGAGGAGTCCGCACTGGCGCTCAACAAGTACCCCAGGTTGCCTTGTCGATAGATATCCGGGGCATGGCCCGTGAGGAACTTCCAGCGCTTCGGATCGGCCTCCAAGCGCTTGGCATAGGCCTTAAGCACTTCCGGGGTATCATGCTCGGGATCCACGGTGTGGCTCAGGAACAGAACGTCCTTGTATTGCGGATGATCCAACTGCAGTTGCAACTGCTGCATCTGGATGCTCATTTTCGGACAGATGCTCGTGCAACGGGTAAAGAAGAAATCCGCGATCACTACTTTTCCCTCTACATCCTTGTCGCTGAACGGCTGCCCGTTCTCATCAATGAAATTGAATGGCGGGACGGTGAAGTAGGTAGTGTCGCCCGGCGCATTCACCTCGCGCTCCCCGATGTAAGGAAGGTTGATGTAATGGCTCTTGCTGCCCTTTCCGATGAGCAGCGCTGCAGGAATAAGCACCAGCAAGATGAGCAACAAGATGATCTTCTTGCCTTTGCTTGCGGGTGCGTGCGGTTTGGTCACAGGAAAACCTTCAGGATCTCGTGGATGTACGTGGCCTCCCAAATGAGGACAAAAGCGATGTACATCAAGAAAAGGACATAGGGCATCAGGATCATGCTGCGCACGTTCCTCCGCTCATCACCCAAATGCATGAAGGTCATCACGATGTACGCGGCCTTTATCATGGTGAGGACGATGAAGACCCATTTCACCCAATGCCATGAGTTGGGCATGATATCCATCCAGAACACACCGAGAAGTACCTCCACGGATGTGATCACGGACAGGAGGATGGTCACGAAGAGGATCTTCTTGCGGATCACCCGCCCTTGCTCCTCGCTGTGGCCGGCATCCAAGCTGTATTCGATGATGTCGTCGCGTTCCATGTATACCGCCGTAGCCCGGCGAAGGCGTTTTTTAGTTCAGATCCACTTTACCCAAGCTAAGCCGTTTTGGTCACACCAAGTAGAAGAAGGTGAATACGAATACCCACACCAGGTCAACAAAGTGCCAGTATAGACCCGCCTTTTCCACCATCTCGTAGTGGCCGCGCCTATGGAATACACCTTTTATCACCATGGTGAGCACGACGATGTTCAGGATGACACCGGTGGTAACGTGGAAGCCGTGGAAGCCGGTGATGAAGAAAAAGAAGTTGGCATATGAAGTGGGGCCATACTCATTTTCGGTCATGTTGGCCCCGCTGACCACGGAAATGGCGCTCTGGTATAGCTTGTACGCCTCAGGACCTTTCACCACTTCCTCGGACTGGGTGCTTCCGATGGTCATGGCGAACGTGGCCGGATCGATCGTTTCACCATGGTGCGGATTCTCCACCAAGAAAGCGGTGCGTCCATCTGCCAGTGTGACCCGGGCATGGCTACCATGGATGAAGTGGGACCATTCGAAGGCCTGTGAACTGAGGAAGAAGAGTCCGCCGATCACGGTAAGGAACAGCCATTTTACCACGCCCTTCTTATCCATCCGGTGCCCGGCTTCCACGGCTAGAACCATGGTCACCGAGCTGATGATCAGGATGAAGGTCATCAGGGCCACATACATCAGCGGGTATGTGCCGCTAAGGCCGGGGAAAGAGCTGAAGACGATCTCGCCGACGGGCCATTCCATGCCGGGGCCCAGAGAGTGACGTGCAAAGCCGTACGCAGCCAAGAGGCCGGTGAACGTGAGCGCATCGGAGACCAGGAAGAACCAGATCATCAATTTCCCGTAGCTCACGCTTAAGGGGGAGCGGCCGCCGCCCCAGAGGACAGCATTGCTTATGGTTTTGGATGCTTCGCCTGACATGGAAGAGATTTCGTGGGCAATGTTAGTGAACGTAGGCCAAGAACAAAAGCAAGTATACCCATAGGCCCGCTAAAAAGTGCCAGTAGTAGGTTCCTGCCCATAGGCCTTGGTGGTTCTCCTTGCCGTAACGGCCCATCAAGGCCTTCACGGACATGATCAGTAATGCGATGAGCCCACCGAATACGTGGGCAAAGTGTGCATAGGTGAGCACATAGAAATAGGAACTCGCCGAGTTCATGCTCTCATCCATCTCCGCATTGAGCGGATATTCGAAGCCCGTATCATCGGGCAGGAAGTATTCCTCGCCTTGCTTTACCAAGGTCTCGCCCCTACGTTCAATGGTATAGTCCGTACCATATTCCGCGTTCACGCTCTTCAGGCGCGCCACCAAGGCATAGCCGTCATTCAACAGATCGCCCCAACCCTTGAACTGGCTGAAGACGAAACAAAGGCCCAGACCCAGAGTGAGCAGGAGCCAGGGCGCTACCGAGCGCTTGTGGTCCTTTCGTGCCTGTATCAAGGCCAGGTGGATGGTGGCACTGCTGATCAGGATGAAACCCGTGCTCCACCAGAACGGAGCGGGCATCTTGAAATTCACCCAGTAGTTGGAGCTCCCTTTGCTCACCAAGTAAGCGCTGGTGAGGCCCGCGAAGAACATCACGATGGAGAAGAACAAGAGGTAGGTAAGGTTCCTCTTGGCCTTGATCATGCTGCCTTTTTGCTCGGCGCTCAATTCCGTGTCGCTCATAGCTTGTCCAGCACGTAGGCCAGTTGCACCACTGGCAGATAGAGGAAGCTTGCGAACATCAATCGCCGGGCATCGGCCTTGTCCAAGGTCCGCATCAGGCGCAGTGCATGCAACAGCATCCAGAGGCCCAAGAGACCGGCGGTCAATCCAGCCCACGGGCCGGTAAGACCGAATACCCATGGCAACAGGCCGACGAGCAAGGCGAAAAAGGTATAGAGCACCACCAGGAAGGCGCTGTACCGATCGCGTCCTCCACGGGATGGGAGCAAGTGGTAGCCGGCCTTCGCGTAGTCATCGTGGAGCAGCCATGAAATGCTCCAGAAGTGGGGGAATTGCCACATGAACTGCATGGCGAACAACAGTCCGGGGCCGAGGCCGAAGGAGCCGGTGGCCGCTACGTAGCCAAGCATGGGCGGAAAAGCGCCGGGGAAGGCGCCCACAAAGACGGCCCAAGAGCTCATCCGCTTCATGGGGGTATAGAGCGCCACGTACATGAACAAGGAGAGCAGCCCCAGAATGCCGGTGAGCGGTCCGAAGGTGTTCCAAAGCACGAAGGTGCCGATGGCTCCGGCAGCCAACGCGACCGTGATGGCCTCGGCCATGCTCATGGAACCCCGCACCAAGGGACGCTGGCTGGTACGGTCCATGCGGCCGTCCTGCTCAACTTCGATCACTTGGTTGAGGGCGTTGGAAGCACCGGTAACCAGCAATCCACCTATGGTGAGCAGCAGCGCATTCGCAATGCTGAAAGCGCCTGCAGGTACGCCCATGCCATAGCCCAGCACGGCGCTTACCACTACCAACGACGCCAGCCGCAGCTTGAACAGCGCTGCAAGGTCCTTTACTTTCGACACGACCCCGGGCCGTGTGGCGTATGCTTCCCGCGTTTCCAAATCGGCGGCGAAAGTAAGCCATGTACCCAATAGAATGGAACCGGACCTGCCCAAGGACCGCGAAAACGGAACATTCACTGCACACTAGCGCACGGTCTGGAAGAGATGCCGTTGATGCAGGTTGGCCGAGAGGCCGAGCCGCAGGTAGTTCGATAGGCGATCGGGAAGAACCTCCGAGGTCTCAGAGCGGAACGTCCACGCACATTCCAACATCAGCCCACTGCGCGGTTCCAAGAGGCACCCCACTCTGATTTCATTCTGTATTACAGTGGCTTGCACGGGATCACCGATGATATAACCGAAATCCTTTTTGGTGCCGTCAGCTAACAAGGGGCGGTCACTGTCGGAGAGGAAGATGTTGTTGCCGTTATTGCGTTCCGGTCCGAAGGCAGTGTCCTGCCCCATGAGCGTCCAGCTGAAGATGTTGCTCACGAGCCATGGTCCCTTTCGCCATTCGCCTTGCACGAGGCCTTCCACAAAGCCACTTCCGTACGGATGGGCAAGCGGTTGGCCATGGTGGGCGTAGTTCTGTCGGCTGTCCGTGTGGGTGTACATGAAGGGCCGCACATAGTTCAATTCACCGCGCAACATCAGGCCCTTCACGCCAAAGGGATCATGGGATACCGCACCCAGTTGTGCACCCTGCTTGTTGCCGTACCAGCCATCCCCTTCACGTACATGGCTCAACAGGAATTCATCCAGGATCACTTGGGAATAAAGCTGTGTCCGTGCGCCCACCTTCACGTTCAGTGCAACTCCGAGCAAGGCATTATCCGGCGAACCCAGCCCGAATTCCACCGGCCGGTAGAAGATCACCGGATTCACATAGGAAATGTCGAATCCACGAGGGTATTTCGGGTCGTTGTCCTGCCACACGATCGCTTCGAACAAGCCCACATTCACCCGCTTGGAAATGTTCCAGCTGAGGTAGTGCATGCTGGTGAACTTCTTCGCGAACTGAGCGGGATCGCCATCGGCACCACGGATGTCGTCCATCAGCGTAAAAAGGTTCATGTACCTGATATGCCAAGCGGTGGTGGTGATCTTGAAGAATGGATAACTATACGCCTCATCACTGAGGAAGAGCGAACGATAGCCTTCGCCGATGGCATTGCGGCCCTTGCCTAGGGTTAAGTGAAAATACTCCCCCGCCTTGTAGTCGGCATAGGCGTTCCAGTCGTAGTGCGTAATGCCATCGCCGCCGCGATGTGCATAACCTTCCCCCGGCGTTACCTCTTGCACATAGGCCCACCGGTCCAAGTAGTTGGGTAGTGTTTCCGTCCAAGCCTGCGCATTCACGCCAAGCGTCCAGCGTGGGTGGGCGTTCCACTCCAGCCAGCCTCCGGCCCCCAAGCGGTATTTGAGCACTTCACGCTCTCCGGATGAAGCACCGGCCAGGGCATCCAACAGCGGACCACCGTGCCATCGGTTGGTCGGATCGGTCATGCGCTCCAGCCAAGGCTTCCACTCCGGGGCCAATGCCGTGTCAGCGCCCGGCAATGCTTGTAGGTCCTCGCGCAAGTAGGGACGGATCGCACTGTGTGCGGCCACCTTGGAACCATGCATCAGCGCGGTATAGGGCGCATCCACAGTGCGGCTCAGCGGCAGGAACCCTTGTTGGGCGTATCCGGATGTGGACGCCAGCAGCGCCAGCAGGCACAAGCCCTTGGTCATTCCTTCAAGCGTTTGCGGAACGCGAAGGGCACCATGGCCAGGCCGAAGGCGGCGACACCCAACATCAGCAATCCCTTGTTGGGCAATACATCACGCGTGATGAGGCTCAACAAGATGATGATGATGGCGTATGCATACAATACGAGCACCGTGCCGCGGTGTCCCAAACCCAAGGCCAGTAACCGGTGATGGATGTGGTTCTTGTCAGCTTGGAAAGGTGAGGTACCGCGCGCCATCCGTACAACGAATACGCGGAAGGTGTCCACCAAGGGATAGGCGATCACGGACATGGCGAAGAGGGGAGTGGGCACCGTGCGTAGCCAATCGGGCAGTCGCGAAACATCGTGATCCACCACGCGCATGGCCAGCACGCTGAGGATGGCGCCGATGATCAAGGACCCACTATCCCCCATGAAAATACGTGCGGGGTGGGCATTGAAGATGAGGAAGCCCACCAGTGCCCCGGCCAAGGTGAAGGCGAGAAGTGCCAGGGCTACATCCCCTGCCCAATAGAGCCAGATGCCATAGGCCATGGCGCTGATCAAGCCGATACCCCCGGCCAATCCGTCCACCCCGTCGATCAGGTTGAAGGCATTCACCAGCACGATGTAGGTGAAGAAGGAGAAGGCGATGCTCGCCTCGTGTGAAAGCTCATAGAGCCCGAGGATGCCATGCATATCCCGAATGCGGATATCACCCATGATCACCAGGATGTACGCCACCACGAAATGGCCTACCAATTTCTTCACCGGGGAAAAACCGATGATATCATCCTTCACGCCGATGAAGAACAGCAGGACCATGGCCGCGATCACGATCTTGAAATCCGCGTAGGCCGTGCCCATTTCAATGTAGAGCAATTTGAAATCGGACAGGCTGCCTTCCATGCCCGCTTGGGCATGTGGGAACCAAAGGCTGTAGCTGAAGATGATGGCAGCAAAAATGATGATGCCTCCGATCGTGGGTACGCTGCGGCTGTGGAGCTTGCGGCCTTCGGTCGGCTCATCCACCAAATGCTTCATCCGCGCCACCTTGATCAGGCTCGGCATGGTGAAGAGCACCACGAAGAACGCGGTGAGGAATCCCATCAATAATATGTAGCCGTGCTCTTTCACTGTAATTCTGCTTTGTCAAATATCGTAGTAGCGATTGAACAAGCCTGTATGCCAGGCGATATACAGGTAGCCACTGTCGCGGCCAATGGTCCCCGGGTTCACATCACGCATGGTATAGCCCAAGGTGAACTGCATATTGGTCATTTGGTTCATCCGCCACGAAGCGTTCAAACCGGCAAAGAGACGTTGCCGTTCCTTTCCGGTCACAGCGGTCGGCTGGCTGGGTCCGAAGATGTCGCCCCCGGGCACTTCGGCCATGCCAAACCCATACGGATGGTGGACCAGGCTGAGCTCACCTTGGAACCAGAATTGTTGCTTGATGCCATAATCGGCCCGCACCACCAACTCGGTGTAGCCCGTGCCGATCGGCGAGGCCAAGGGTTGGTTGTTGTGGGTCCAGCTCATGCGTGCATTAGGCTTGGTGTAGGCGAAAGGGGTGGCCTGGTTGAACTCCGCCAGCAGGTGCAGGTCGCGCCGGATAAGGTCGAACCACTGCACGCCGATCTGCCATGCGTACCGGCTTTGGTCGGGATCGGTGAGCGCGAACTGCCCGTATACGAAAGCCTTGTCGGTCACTTTGTACTTCGCATCCAGCCCCAGTAGCTGGGTGTTCTCGCCATCGAATCCGTTCACCACCGTGTTCAGGCCGATCACCGGGTTCAATTGCATGCCATTGAAAGGGAGCACACCATCCGGGCCGATGTTCTTCCACATCGTGCCCTCGAAAAGCCCCAACTGCAATGGTCCGAGGTTGGCGCTCAGGTGCAGGAAGGAGGCACGCTTCCAGTAGAATAGGGATTCACCGGCCTCGCCGGTGGGCAGCCGGTTCTCTTCGCCCACCAGTTGCAGCTTCGCGAAGATGGCTGAGTACTGGAACCGTTTGTTATTCGTGAGGGCACTGAACTTCACGTAAGGATAGGGCGAGGCATTGTCGCTGAGCAGTACCGAACGATAGCCGTTGCCCACAAAGTGCCGCCCTTGGCCGAGCTGTGCGTTGAGCCAAGGACGGGGAGACCAGCTCACGTTGCCCGATGCCCATGCAAAGTCAAGGCCCCGCTGGTTGAAGGTCTTAATGCGGCCTTGGCCGGGTACCACACCATAGACCTGCGAGTAATGGAACAGATATCCGGGCAATATCGCTTGGTTCTCATAAAAGGAACTCTGGAACGAAACCGTGGGCCCCAGGTCCGCAGCGAGGTGGAAGCCGCGTCCATTGTGTTGCATCCAATTGTTATCCGACCAACCGCTACCTTCACGATAGTCATGTCCTACTTCGAATTGGAAGGCAGGGTCGACGGTCAGTTTGAAGCCGCCATCCACCACTTTTATCAGATGCTCCTTGAACAGCTTTTCGGTGATCCAGTAGTACTGGGGCGTGCTGTCGGGGCGAAAGCCCATCACATTCGTGAGGTCCGCACGGCTCTGGATGATGGGCCGCAGACCGGTGTGCATCGTGCTGCTCTTCGCTGCACCATTGCGATCGAGGTCGTAATAGATGTCCCGGTTCAGCGGAATGTCATTCTGCTGCGCGAAAACCAGATGGCCGAGCAGGAGTGCTCCCAGAGCAGTGAGTATGCGGTGGCAATGAATGGGCATCCCTTTTCGGACCGGGGCCGAAGGTAGCCGAAGGGATGCGTGTGGATGCCTACTTCGACACCTGCTTTTGATAGAAGAAGCCAAGAAGCACTTCTTGGCTAAAACCCACTTTATAGCTCAAGAGCGGGTCATAGCCCACATGGGTGTCCAGCCGCAGTTCTACATATTTCCACAACTTGATGGCCAAGCGGTTCACCACTTCAAAGCTGATATGATCCCGGTCGAAGGCATTGTAGAAGGCGCGCGAACTATTGATCCACTCAAGACGGTCATTCAATGGATGGTTGATGCTGGCCACCACCGAGGCGCCGTACTCCATGTCAAGCACCATGTTCGGCGCGGAGATCGTGTGTTCCGCTGTCGTATCCTGTAGTGCATAACGTGGCGTCGCGATGACTTTGGCCGTGGCAAAACCGAATTGGACGGAGGACATTGGCCACGGACACCATGTGGCCCCGTAGTTCAATTCAAGTGTGCCCGGCACCAGCGGACCTCCATACCGCACCTGCCGCATGCTTTCCGTTCCGGGATCGTATGCCAATTCCTCATTGGGCAGGAATTGGGTACTGAACACCACGGAATAGGAATGCGTCCACTTTTTCGCGGAACGGCTCCAAAGCATGCTCAACAGAAAACGGTCCGTGCCCTTCACCCATGTGCTATCCACGAACTTCAGGTAGCTCAGATCGGCCAGCACTTGGTGCTGATACCTTCGGTCTGTGTGAACGCCCACATCTTGCAAGAAGAAGCTTCCACTGAGCGCATAGTTCTGAAAATCCGCCGTCTGCCAATTTCTGCTGGTGGAGTAGCTGGCGGAAAGCGAGGATTTCAGATTGATGGTGCGGAAGGTGGTGGATAGGGCCGTCGTAGTGTCCTTTGTCATTTGGGCGGAACACGCCAACTGCCCGATCATTCCGATCACGACCCCGGCATGACGCATGGCGCTGGCCGAACCATGCCTGTGGGAACTCTCGTTAAATCCTGAATGTCGGCTATTCCCTTTTGACATGAGCACCATTCCGGTGTGATCATGCTATCTCAAGGAAAAATTCCAGTGGTACAATCGGTCACCTTTGGGTCCCACACCAACAAATGAAGAGTCGGAAATGAACCCCAAGCTGCCATAAGTGACCTCCTTTGCTATTGAGGCTGTTGCCAGGAGCCGTCTTCGATGGAGGTCGATAAGGGAAAGATGGTTCTCATCATCGGAATAATACTGGATCAGCACCCTGCCGTCCGGCAGCACACGCAGGTCGTTCAACCAGTAATGGGGGCCAGGATTTTTGAGGACCTCTTCGCCTCTGAGCTGGCATATCGCCTTGGACAGGTCGTACGTGGTTCCTGCCAGCATCCCGTAGAAAAATGGCGCAGCTGCGGTGGCATAAATCCCGTTCCTCGAATAGCCCCACGAATTCAGATAACCTTCTCCCACGGGCTGGTAAGAATTGGGGAGTTGCGGAGTGCTTAAAAAATTGTTCAGTACGAACTCTTGCCTTTCATTCAGCCTAAATATACAGAATAGTGGATTGTCCTTGCCGAATCCTGAACCCTCCAGCTTCACCACTAAACTATCCCCTGTGATTAACAGCTCATCCAGATTCGCGGAATATGGCAAAGGGCGAAAATCTGACTGCTGAATGTACTGAACCCTTCCATCGTCATGGACCAGCGATAACCCTACCGTCAAATTGACGGATGAGTCAGGCTCTATATTCTTGATGAAGTATGAACACACCAAGGCCACCGGATGTCCATTGACCATTGAAATATAGCGAAGTATTGGATGCCGGAACTGTTCATATCGGGTACTTGCATATAACGCAGGTCCAAGTCCGGATCTGCATACCCGCGATTGAGCAATATGTTCCGTACCGTATCTCCAACGGTCGCATATCTCAATGGTACCGTGTCCTTTTGAAGGTCCTTCGTGTTAAGGACAACCTGGCTAGGAAACCCATTGTTAAGATAGTAAAACAGCGCCCCCAATAAACATTTGTGTACAATGGGGTCTGGATGAAAAGTCATGGATGTTATGGCGCTGTCCGGCTCAGAAATGACAATATTCATTTTTGACGCAGGTTCAGTAAATTTTCGATGATTTTTAGATTGAGTTTGACCGTGTAAATGAATAAGGCTTAATGCACCGAATACGATAAGTGCAGCAGGTGCTAGAAAATTAAGACGCTGGGGCATAATTCTATCTATTGGGGGCATGGGGGTGCCGTGGGGCACCCCCATGCCAAGTCCCTTTACTTCAACGGTTTCATGTTCATGAACATCAAGGTCTGGACGCGGCCATCATCGCCCCCTGAATAAGCATCATCGAAGGAGAACTTTGTCTTATCAGCAGGAAACTCAACTGTGCCAGAGTTGTGTCCAGGTGCCTTACCCAGTGCTGAATTCGTTATTATGATGCAGCATTCCGAATTGGGGTTGTCTTGGCATGAAACTATCTTGACGCCGACAGGGCCATTGCTTTCACCAGTCTTAGTTCCTGTAACATGAGTGACAGTCCCCATCACGGGCAAGGCGCACATGCCTGTTAAACCTGCCGTTACCAAGAGAGCCATCAACTTGCGCATTGTGTTTGGGTGTTTTGTTGCCGCCCAATATCGGGCGGTGATGCAAGGTGTTTGCAAGCTGGTTCAAAACCCCTTTCCGGGAACCGGATAGATCATCCGTTCGCCGGATAGTTTTGACCGGACCAATGTAATCCAATGGACATCGATGTGTTAATCGGCAGAAAGCTCAGGCAGCTGCGTGAGCATAACAACCTGACGCAAGAGGCCTTGGGCATCGAACTTGGTGTTCAGGCGCACACCATTAGCCGCTATGAGCATGGCGAATTGCACATGAAGCCGGAGTGCTGACCAAGGCGGCGGAGGTCCTACATGTCCCCGTGAGTGTCTTCTTCAGCCCGGGGCCGCTCACGTTCAACATCCACGGTAGCCATTCTGCCAATGGATATGTGGAGCAGCACAACACGGATACCGGTATGCAGGAAAAGCTTTTGGCGCACATTGAGGACCGCTCCAAGCAGTTGGAGGCGTTGTTTGCCAAGTCCTTGGTCTTGTTCGAGATGTTCACCAAGAACGGGAGCGACCAAACATAGTCCTATAGATGGTACTATAAAGCTGCTCCTCACACCTTTGCTCCCTCATACTTCTTGAAAGCCTTGTACACTTCCGTGATGCCGTCGCGCAGCTCGATCTTGTGCTTCCAACCCATGTTGTGCAAACGCGAAACATCCATCAGCTTGCGGGGCGTGCCATCGGGCTTGCTGGTGTCCCACTTCAGTTCACCTTCGAAGCCAACGATGTCTTGGATCAGTTCCGCCAGCGCTTTGATGGTGAGGTCGGTGCCGGTGCCGATGTTCACGAAGAGCTCGTCGTGGTAATTCTGTAGCAGGAAGAAGCAGGCGTCGGCGAGGTCGTCCACATGGAGGAACTCGCGCATGGGCGAGCCGGTGCCCCAGACCTCCACGTTCGGCGCGCCTTCCTTCTTGGCCGCGTGGAACTTGCGGATCAGTGCAGGCATCACGTGGCTGTTCTTCAGGTCATAATTGTCGTTCGGCCCGTAGAGGTTGGTCGGCATGGCGCTGATGTAGTCGCAGCCGTATTGGCGGCGATAGCTCTCCACCATCTTGATGCCCGCGATCTTGGCGATGGCATATGGCTCGTTGGTCTCTTCCAGCAATCCGGTGAGCAGGCTCTCCTCTTTCAAGGGCTGCGGTGCGAGCTTCGGATAGATGCAGGAGGATCCGAGAAAGAGCAAGCGCTTCACACCGTTCTCATAGGACTGATGGATCACGTTGTTCTGGATCATCAGGTTCTCATAGATGAACTGCGCACGGTAGGTGTTGTTGGCCTGAATGCCGCCCACTTTCGCCGCTGCGAGCACCACATGGTCCGGCTTCTCTTTCTGGAAGAAATCGCGAACGGCCGCTTGGTCCTTCAGGTCCAGCTCGCTGCTGGTGCGTGCCACGATGTTATTGAAACCATCCTTCTGGAGGCGGCGCACGATGGCGCTACCGACCATGCCGCGGTGGCCTGCGATGTAGATCTTGTCTTGTTTTTCCATGGTCCCGATCGATCAAAAACGTTACGAGTTAGCGCGTTACGCGTTACGGGTTCGAGTGCTCAACTCGCCAACTCGTAACACGTCAACTCGTAACAGGCTTTGCGGTTATTCCTCCTCGTTGAGGATCTTGTGACCGCCTTTCTTCAGGTAGACGTCACGTTCGAAGAGCTTGATGTCCTCGCGCACCATTTCCTTCACCAGGTCCTTCAGTTCGTAGGTGTGTTTCCAGCCGAGCACCCTTTTGGCCTTTGCCGGGTCGCCTTCCAAGTGATCCACTTCAGCAGGGCGGTAGTAGCGCGGGTCGATGGCCACCACGGTCTTGCCCGTCCTTTTATCGATGGCTCTTTCCTTGGCACCTTTGCCTTTCCATTCCAGCTTCATGCCGGCCTCAGCAAAGGCGAGTTCCACGAAACGACGGACGGTGTTGGTCTTGCCTGTGGCCAGTACGAAGTCATCGGGCTTCTTGGCCTGCAGCATCCGCCACATGCCTTCCACATAGTCCTTGGCGTGGCCCCAGTCGCGCTTGCTGTCGAGGTTGCCCAGGTACAGGATGTCCTGCAGGCCCAGCTTGATCTTGGCCGCTGCACGGGTGATCTTGCGGGTAACGAAGGTCTCACCGCGCAACGGACTTTCGTGGTTGAAGAGGATGCCATTGCAGGCAAAAATGCCGTAGCTCTCACGGTAGTTCTTGGTGATCCAGAACCCGTACAGCTTGGCCACGCCATAAGGGCTACGCGGGTAGAACGGTGTCTCCTCGTTCTGGGCCTGGGGCAGCACTCCGCCGTATAGTTCGCTCGTGCTTGCTTGGTAGAAGCGGGTCTTCTTTTCCAGGCCAAGTATGCGGATGGCCTCAAGGAACCGCAGCGTACCGATACCGTCCGCGTTTGCGGTGTATTCCGGTAATTCAAAGCTCACGGCCACATGGCTCATTGCAGCGAGGTTGTAGATCTCGTCCGGTTGTATCTGCTGCACCAAGCGAACGCAGTTGACACTGTCGGTGAGGTCGCCGTGGTGCAGGAAGAATGGCAAGCCCTTCTCGTGCTTGTCGTGGTAGAGGTGGTCGATGCGGTCCGTGTTGAAGAGCGAACTGCGACGCTTCACGCCATGCACCTCATAACCCTTCTTCAGCAATAGCTCGCTGAGGTAGGCGCCATCCTGCCCGGTAACACCGGTGATCAGGGCCACCTTACGTTTTCCTTTCGGGGCCGCGGCTTTTTTCGGAGCGGCCTTGGCGGTCACTTTCCGGGCAGCAGCGCTCTTGGCCATCACCTTTCGTGTTGCCTTTTTCTTCGCTGGGATCACGGTCTTCTTGGCCGCGACCTTTTTCACCGTCCCTGTTTTCTTGGCTACCGACTTGGCAGCCGTCTTTTTCACGGCCGCCTTTTTCGGGGCTTTCTTCTTTGCCGCTGTGGCTGAAGTGGTCGGTTTCGTTGCCTTCTTCACTGCGGCCTTTGCGGTAGCTTTCTTCTTTGCCATGTCTTTTTCCTTCTCGTGTTTATTGGACGATGAACCACTGGTTCAACAGGTCGTGTTTGTTGTAGCGCATCGGTGCGCCGGTACTGACGTCGATCAAGGTGCTGCCAGCAGCGTTGACGATGGCGTGCCCTGCGGCCGTATCCCATTCCATCGTGGGCGCATATCGCGGATAGGCA
Source organism: Flavobacteriales bacterium (assembly GCA_019638085.1). Lineage (GTDB taxonomy): Bacteria > Bacteroidota > Bacteroidia > Flavobacteriales_F > PHOS-HE28 > PHOS-HE28. Next base: position 435,199 of record JAHBUL010000001.1, read on the forward strand.
TCGGCCGTTCCCTCTGCCACGAGGCAGATCTTCAGGGCACTGCCCATGCTCACCGTTTCAACCCGGCCATGCTCCTTCTCCATCCGCTCGATGTAGGCATCGGTATCGGGTGAAGCATGGGAACGACTAGCTACGATGGTGAAGGCTTTTCTGCTCTGTTTCATTGGCAAACGCGCTGCGCTGGCGGCGAGTTCATACGCACTCTTGCCCTCCAAGGTTGTGGCCTTGTCCAAGCGATGCGCACCGCCACCTTCCCAGGCGAAGTACAGTATATCCTTTACGGGTACGTACAACGCACCGGTCACGGGGCGGTGCGATCCGAGCGCTCCCGAAGGTTCGTTGTCACGGGCCATCAGCGCGATGTTCACGGTGAACTCACCGTTCCGCTTGATGAATTCCTTGGTGCCGTCCAGTGGGTCCACCAGCCAATACACGTCCCATGCTTGGCGCTCTTCAGTGGGGATGGAACGGCCTTCCTCGCTCAGCACAGGGAGTCCGGTCTTCGCTAATTCCTTCGCAATGGCCAAGTGTGCGCGCTTATCGGCCTCGGTCAACGGGCTTCTATCACCCTTGAGCTCCACGTCGATCGGGCGGGAATAGACGTCCAGTATTTCGCGGCCAGCAGCAAAGGCGGCGGCGATCGCATGGTCCATCAGGGGCAGAAGTTTGCTCATCGCGGCGAAGGTAAGCTCGTGGCGCAGTGGAGCAGGAGCAGCCGATGTCGTGTGAGCTGTGGGATCCGAAATGGCGTCAGTGGTTTGAAGGAAGGCCTGGCATCCGACAACGGACCGTTCAAACGCTATCGGCGGTACCGCTCCTCGTACTGCTGCCAGAGCCGCTTCTGGCGGTCGTCCAACGAAATGCCTCGGCCATCGATGTAGGCGCGGACCACGTTGTTGCTGCGCATGTCCAATGCATCACCGGTGGAAAGGAATAGCGTGGCGGACTTGCCCGCTTCCAAACTGCCATACCGATCATCAATACCAAGGATCGCTGCTGCATCCAAGGTGATGGCACGGAGGGCATCCTGTGACGATAGGCCGTAAACACTGGCGGTACCGGCGAGGAAGCTGAGATTTCGCGCGCCCATGCGTTCCATGCTGCCGCTGTAGCCGAGGCAGAAACGGATACCGCGCTCCTTCAGCAAAGCAGGAAGCCGATAGGGGAGGTCAACATCTTCATCCTCGCGCTGAGGCAGGCTGTGGAGCCGTTGCAGGATCACATCCACCTTTTTGTCGCGCAGCAGATCCGCCACGCGCCATGCATCATAGCCGCCCACGATCACCATGCGCCGAACGTCCATTTCCCGGGCGAAAAGCACGGCCTCCTGGATCTCCCGTGCTCCATCTGCATGCACAAAAAGCGTCTTCTCGCCCATGAACAAACCACGCATGGCATCCAGGCGGAGATCGACCTTTTCCGGTGCGGGCGATGCCGCATAGGCCTTGGCCCGAAGGAAGAAGGAGCGGATGTCGGTCAAGGCTTTTTTGCGTTCGGCATGCTCTTCTTTCTCCGTGGTTCCGCGCTCGGCCCACCAACCGGTGCGGGCAAAGGCGACCGGCCAATTGAGGTGGATACCATCGTCCGCATGCACCACGGCGTCATCGTTGGTCCAAGCGTCCAACTGCACAATGCCGCTGGTGCCGCTGAGGGTATTGCCACGCGGTGTTACCTGTGCTAGCAGGATCCCGTTGTTACGCACAGTGGGAATGATCCGCGAGTCCGCGTTGTAGGCTGAAAGCGCCCGTACCTCCGGCTCCATCCGTCCTGTTTCCTGTGCGTCCACGGAAGCGCGTACAGCATCGATCTCCACCAGGCCCAGAGTGGCATCCGGAAGAATGAAACCGGGATAGATATGCTGGCCTTTGGCATCGATCACCGTGTCGTAAACCGTTTTCACCGCATACTCGTAGCCCACGAAATCGATGATGCCATTTCGGAAACCGACAGCGCCATCAACAAAGGTGCGGCCATCGCCCACATGCACCAGACCGCCCTTCACCAGGATGGATCTTGTTTGCGCCGGTGCCGGTGAGGGACGCTGCGCGGCGAGGCATGCCGCGAGCCCGATTCCGACAAGCAATGCCAAGCTTCTCATGGGTGTTCTCCGATGGTTTCACAATGCCACTGCTCCGGCTCCTGCCGTTGAGCCTTTCTCACAGCGGCTCCGGCTTGTTTGGCCGCAAGCAGCTTGGCGGTGATCCGCGCCCGCTCGGCCTCGGCGATCATGCGTTGGTCCAGCTCACGTCTGCGGTCGTAGTAGCGTGCCCCGTCGATAAAGGTCATCATCACCTTCGCGCGGATGCTCAGCGGATCATCGTTCCAGAGCACCAGATCGGCATCTTTACCGGGCTCCACGCTGCCCATGCGACTGTCGAGATGGAGTGCCTTGGCAGGATTAAGCGTGATCATTTTCCAAGCATCCTCCGGAGCGACACCACCATACTTGATCGTCTTCGCAGCCTCTTGGTTCAGGCGGCGTCCCATCTCCGCATCGTCGCTGTTGATGCACACGTTCAGGCCCTGTTCATGCATGATGGCCGCATTGTACGGGATGGCGTCGTTCACCTCGAATTTGTAGGCCCACCAGTCGCTGAAGGTGCTCACATTGGCATCATGCCTCTTCAGCTCACGGGTCACCTTATAGCCTTCCAGTACGTGTGTGAACGTGTTGACCTGAAAGCCCATGCTATCTGCAACATGCATCAGCATCAGGATCTCGCTTTGCACGTAACTATGGCAGGTGATGCTGCGCGTGCCACCAAGGATCTCCACCAATGCGTCCAGTTCAAGGTCGCGGCGCGGTGGAGTTGTCGCGGCTTTTTCCTTTGGTTTCAGTGATGCATACCGCCCCTGCTCGGTGGCGTAATCCTTCGCCCGGTGGAAGGCGTCATAGTAGACTTGCTCCACACCCATCCGGGTCTGGGGGAAGCGATCGCGTGCGCCCCAGTTGCTTCGTTTTACGTTCTCCCCGAGGGCGAATTTGATCGTGCCTTGGGCTCCTTGGATCGGAAAGTCGTCGGAGCTGCGGCCCCAACGCAGCTTGATCAGTGAGCTTTGACCACCGATCGGGTTCGCGGAGCCGTGCAGCTGTTGGACCGCCGTAACACCACCCGCCAGTGCATTGTGGATGTTGATGTCGTCCGGCGCGATCACATCGCTGATGCGCACTTCGCTCGTTATGGCCTGTGTGCCTTCGTTCACTCCCCGTGCAATGGCGATGTGGGAATGCTCATCGATGAGGCCGGAGGTAAGGTGCATGCCGGTGGCATCGATCTCCGGAACAGTGATCTTGCTTCTCGGGAAAAGCTCCGCAATGCTCAGCTTCGGACCGACCGCTAGAATGCGCCCCTTGCTGATGCAGACATCCGTGTTGCGCAACACGCCTTGAGGTCCATTGGTCCACACGGTAGCGTTGCGGAACACCACGGTTTCAGTGTCCGGCAATTGCGTGGTACCGAACGCATTCATCGGGTACCAGACCTCGCCCGCAGGCAGGGACCAGATGCTATCCAAGGCTGCCAATGCACGTTTCTCTTCACGGTTACCGCGGTTGTCCCCCCGTTGGCGGATGGCGCTCCAGGCGAACCATTCGCCGGTGGGGCCCTGACCTTGCCCGTCCCAGATGGCACCGCGATCGTGGATCACGCCGTTCAACCTGACCGGCCCTGCATAGCCCAGTTTTGCTCCATCGAACCAGAGGGTTACTACCGGTCCTTCGATCTTCAACACGGCCTTTACCCAAGTGGTGTCGGCACCTGCGCTTCGTACCGAGGCAACCGGCTTTTCCGATGTCCCTTGCACACGCAGCTTCAGGATGGTGCTGCGGAGGTTCAGGTCGAAGGTACCGCGTGGGTCCTCCACATGCCGTGGCTTTGCTACGAAGCGCTTGCCACTGGACCAGGTCTCATGGATCACGTTATCCGCGCTGAGCAAGTGCTTGGAGGTGATGATCAGGTCGGCGCGCTTACCAGCCTCCAGCGTACCTACTTGATCGGCCACCCGGAAGAATGAAGCGGGTACCGTGGTGAGCGCGGCAATGGCCGTGGCGCTGTCCAATCCATTGCGCACCATGCGCCTCAGGCTCGGCCACATCTCCGCAGGATCTTTCAAGCCCTGCGTGGTGAAGGCGAACACGCCATTGGCCTCAGCGATGCGTGCCGGGTTGGACGGTGCAAGTTCCCAATCCTTCAATTGCCCCAAGGTTACTTCCATGGCATCAAAGGGATCCTCCACATCATAGGCATCCGGGAGTGCAAGCGGCACGATCAGTGGGGAGCCCGTGGCCAGTATATCAGCCAAGCGCGTGTAGGCATCACCCGTATTCCGGAGGATGAATTGCAGGCCGAATTCCTTCGCGATACGAGCGGCACGCAAACAATTTTCCGCGCTCCCTGCGTCGAACACCAAGGGTAGGTCAAGTCGTTGCGTCAGGGCCGCGAGGTCCACATCACTCTGCTCCTTATTTCCCCCGGCAGCATACCACTGGGCATCATACATGGCCTGGCGCAATACGGCTATGGCACCCATGAGTGAGTTGGGATAGTCGTCCGGGGAGCTGCCTTTACTGAAGGAGAAGTTCGCCGAGGCATGTGGAAGGAAGATGTCCTGCGCGGGTTCACGACCGGAGAGCGAAACAGCACAACCGGTGCCTCGTGCAATGCCGTCCATGCGCTGCACCACGACCGTGGTGAATCCTTGATCACGCAGGGCCTTCGCGCGCTTTTCATCCGCAGCGTATAGCTCGCTTGCTTGTGTGCTTGCCGTGATGGCGCGGTTCCAGTAGTTCGCCCCGGAGGCTTCCTTGACCTTGTCGCGCTCGCGCGCGGGCACGCCCAGATCACTGAAAGGCTCCACCAGGCCGGGCCATAGGTGCAGGCCGGTGAGGTCATGCACCTCCGCGCCCATCGGGATGCGCACGCGCTTGCCCACCTCTACGATACGATCCCCCTTGATCAGCACCGTGGCGTCGGTCAATGCTACGCCGGGAGAAGTGTGTACGATCGCATGGGTGAACGCTACCAACACTTCGGCACGGTCATGCGGGCCGTTCACAGGGGCGTTCTGCTGGGCCGATAGGGTAAGGGCCCATGCACCAAGGAGGGCCAGGAAGAAGGATCGAAGCTGCACGGTGAAAAAGGGTTGGCGCAATGTAGCTGGCCGGGTGAGGCTTCCAAAGGGGTGCCCGGCTATCTTTTTCACAAGCTACTTTTGACGCTCCAAACCACTTGTATGAACGAAGCCGCTTCAACCGACCTGTCCTCCATCTTCTTGTTCTTCCACAGCCTCCTTCGCTGGGGCATCTTGGTCACGGTGGCCGTGGCCGGAGTTGCAGCGTTGTTTGGATGGCTGACCAAAGGTCCGGTGATCAGCTGGCAGCGGGCCGTGGCCATCTGGGCCATGGTGCTGTGCCATGTGCAATTGCTCCTCGGCTTCGCGTTGTACTTCATGCGTTTCGATGCGTTCAAGCGGATGGCATCCGACCAGATGCGCTATTGGAAATTCGAACACTTGGGCATGATGGTGCTCGTGATCGCATTGGTGACGATCGGCCGAATGGCCAGCAAAAAAGCGAAGAGCGAGAATGGCAAACACATGCGTGTGGCCATTTTCTACCTCTTGGCCTTGGTGTTGATGTTGGCCACCATACCCTGGCCGTTCACCGCCATCGGAGAAGGACGCGGATGGTTATGAGGAACGTGGTACTTGCCGTCCTTGTTGCGCTGATCGCCTTGGTGGCCTGTTCGGCTTCCGGAAGCTCGTCCATGGAGCAAAAGCAGGTCGCAACACCCGGAGAGAACATCTACAAGAACCAATGTGTGATGTGCCACGGCCGCAAAGGCGACTTGAACCTCAGCGGTGCGAAGGACCTTACCATCAGCACGCTCAGCGAGGAGGAAATGATCGCAGTGGTCACCCATGGTCGCGGTGGAATGATCGGCTACAACATGACCCTATCGCAAGAGCAGATCAAGGAGGTGGTGAACCATGTGCGTACCTTGCATGTAGTGCAGTAGATGGAACGCTGATGACGCGGATCGTTAGGATGGACGCCGATAAATGCCATGCTTCGTAATTGGAAGGCGAAAACATGTATCCGCGTTCCTGGTCGGCCCCATTCCTCAGGTCCGCGTTATTCTGCTGGATCCGCCTCATCAGCGTTCCATCCTAGATCCTTCCTCAGATCCGCGTTGATCTGTTAAATCCGCGTCATCAGCGCTCCATCACACCATGATCGATCCACAAGAAATCCGCATTACCGCTGAAAAGGCCGTACTTATCGGCCTGGCCACGGACAAGCAGACGCCTGAGCAGGTGCTCGAATACCTCGATGAACTGGACTTTCTGGCCAATACAGCAGGCATTGAGACGGTGAAGCGCTTTACACAGCGCATGCACAAACCGGACGGGAGGTTCCAGATCGGCTCAGGAAAGCTGGCGGAAGTGAAAGCCTGGATCGAAGAGCATGAGCCCGAGAGCTGCGTGATCTTCGATGATGAGCTGACCCCATCGCAACAGCGCAACTTGGAAAAGGAACTGGACCGGCCCGTGCTGGACCGTCCCCGCCTGATCCTGGACATCTTCGCCACCCGCGCACGCACCGCACATGCCAAGACCCAAGTGGAACTGGCGCAATACGAGTACATGTTGCCGCGCCTCACCAAGCTGTGGACACACTTGGAGCGACAGCGCGGTGGAACAGGAACCCGAGGTGGTGCCGGTGAAAAGGAGATCGAGACGGACCGTCGTTTGGTGCGCGACCGGATCAGTCTGTTGAGGAACCAGCTCAAGGATATCGACCGGCAGAAGCAGACCCAGCGCGGCAACCGCGGCAAGTTGGTGCGCGTGGCACTGGTGGGCTACACCAACGTGGGCAAGAGCACGCTGATGAACGTGCTCAGCAAAAGCGAGGTCTTCGCGGAGGATAAGCTCTTCGCCACGCTCGACACTACGGTACGTAAGGTGGTGCTGGGCAACCTGCCCTTCCTGTTGAGCGACACGGTGGGTTTCATCCGCAAACTGCCCCATCAGCTGGTGGAGAGCTTCAAGAGCACCTTGGATGAAACGCGAGAGGCCGACCTGTTGCTGCACATCGTGGACATCAGCCATCCGCAATTCGAGGGACAGTACAACACCGTACGGCAGACGTTGGAGGAGATCGGCGCGGGCGGCAAACCCACCATCGTGGTCTTCAACAAGATCGATGCGTACCAACCGGCCCCGCACGACCCGCACGACCTGGCGCCCAAGCGCGAGGACCAATACAGCTTGGAAGAGATGGAGCGCACGTGGATGGCCCGGATCGCACATACCGACCCGGACAGCGATGAAGCGATCTTCATTTCCGCCACGCGGAAGGACAACATCGACACGCTGCGGAAGTTGATGTACGAGCGGGTGAAGGCGATACACGTGGCGCGGTATCCTTATGAGAAGGATCTGTTATTCCAAGATTGGTCGGTGGAGGAGGAGTGAGCGCGGTGCGTCCCAGCCTGTTGAGATGTGATATGAAACAGACCTCTGTGTCTTCGCAATTTTGCGGCTAAACCCAATATGGCGAAGAAGAAAAAGAAGAAGCAGTCCAAGGGGGCCGTATTCCTTTGGAAGGCGCTTTTCCTCTTGTTGGCCGTGGGCTTTATTTCGGTGTTTACGCTGATATTCCTTGTACGCAAGGATGTTTTTGGCAAGCTGCCTTCCACGGAAGAGCTGGCCGGACTGCGTAACGAGGAGGCCACGCTGATCTTCTCTTCCAACGGTTCGGTGATCGGTAAGGTGTTTGCCCAGAACCGCACCAATGTGCTTTTCGAGGATCTGCCCAGGCATGTGGTGGAGGCGCTTATATCCACGGAGGACCAGCGCTTCTTCGAGCACGAAGGCGTGGACGCTTTCAGCTATGTGCGCGTGCTCTTCCGCACCATCATCGCGCGGGACCGCAGCGGCGGTGGTGGTAGTACCATTTCGCAACAGCTCATCAAGAATCTATACGGACGGGAAAGGCATGGCCTGCTCACCGTGCCGGTGAACAAGATCAAGGAAGCGTTGGTGGCGCAGCGTTTGGAGCAGGTGTACAGCAAGGAGGATGTGATCACGCTCTACCTGAACTCCGTGCCTTTCGGCGAGAATATCTACGGCATCGAAGCGGCTGCGGAACGCTACTTCAGCAAGCCGGCCTCGAAATTGAAAGTGGAGGAAGGTGCCGTATTGGTCGGCATGCTGAAGGCCAACACCAAGTACAACCCTCGACTGAACCCCCAAGCGGCCAAAGGACGAAGGGACCAGGTGCTGGCACTGATGGCAGGTAACGGGAAACTCACTCCGGTTGCGTGGGATAGCCTGCAGGCCCTGCCACTGGCGATCCGCTACACCGGCATCACCGCGCTGGATGCATACGGCTATTTCGATGTGCAGGTGGAGAAGCAGGCACGTGCGATACTCGCCGAACTTGGTAAGAAGAAGGGCACCACGTACGATATTGAAAAGGATGGTCTCCGCATCCACACTACGTTGGATACGGCCTTGCAGCACGCCGCTCTCCGTTCGGTACGCAAGCAGCTTTCCGCCATGCAGCCCAAGCTGGATCGGGAGCTGCGCTCGAAAGGTCTTCGAAAGGCTTGGGAGAAGAAACTGGGAAAACACCCCAGTGCCGAGTGGAAGCAGAATGAACGCTCAGTGAAGGAGGTGTTCCAATGGGCCGGCAAGCGACCGGACACGTTGAGCTACCGTGATAGCCTGTGGCATTACCACAGTATGCTGCAGGCAGCCTTCCTGATGGTGGATCCCGCCACGGGAAAGGTGCGTGCTTACAGCGGCGGCAATGATTTCCGTACCCTGCCCTTCGATCAAGTGCAAAGCCACCGGCCCATCGCTTCCGCGATCAAGCCGATCATCTATGCAGCCGGCTTACGGCGCGGGCTGGAACCGTGTACCTACCTCAATAATGAGCGAAAGACCTATGACGAGCTGGAAGGTTGGTCCCCTCAGAACTTCGATAAGGACACCATCGGAGGGCAGGTTGCACTGTGGTATGCCTTGGCCCATTCCATGAACATCCCCACGGTGGACCTGTATTTCCGGACGGGTGTGGATACCATTCGTGATACGTTCAAGGCACTTGGCCTTCCGGTGGATGGCGTGGATAATCCTGCGCTGGCCTTAGGTGCCGCTGATATTTCCTTGAAGGAGATCGTGCGGGCGTATGCGGCCTTCGCCAATGGTGGTCTGGTACGTGAACCGCAATTGATCGAGAAGATCACCGATGCACACGGCAAGGTGATCTACCAAGGGAAAATGGGAAAAGCGGCTCGCGCCTTGGACGAGGAAGTCGCAGCAACCATCACCACGATGTTGCAACGAGCAGTGAACGAAGGTACCGGAGCATCCATGCGTTCACGCTTTGGCGTGCAAAGTCCATTGGCAGGTAAGACAGGTACCTCACAGGATTACAGCGATGCTTGGTTCGTGGCGTACACGCCCGGCCTAGTGGCTGCGACATGGGTGGGTGCCCGCGACCCCGCAGTTCATTTCCACAACAGCAATGGCACCGGTTCCCAACTCGCATTGCCCATTATCGGTGGCACGCTGGCGGAGGTGCAACGCTCTTCATCGCTGCGAAAGAAGTACCTCCCGCCTTTCCCCGCACTGCCAATGGAGGTGGACATGGATTGCCCGCCCCGTCGCTCCAGTGATCTCCTGGAACGCATCTTCGACGGCATCTTCAACAAGGATCCGGATGCTGACAAGAAGAACGAGCGCTCACACCCGAAGAAGAATAAGAAGGAGAACTTCTTTCGGAAGTTGTTCCCAAAAAGGCGGTGAACGCATGCTCATCGCTTGCTTGCTGATCGTGCCCAACGGGTGGCCAGCCAATGGCCCAATGGGTTCCGAAGGTGCATGAACGGCCGTTCCCAGAAGTGATAGATCAGCGTGGAGAGGATGATCGCAACCGCCAGGAACAAGACGTAGTGCGCCGCACAGACCCACGCCACGGGATGGGGCACCAGGTCGCCAAAGAGATAGAGCAGCGGCAGGTGTACCAGATACAAGGCATAGGTGATGAGGCTGAGGTAGCGCAGTGGGCCACCGAACGCACCCCCTTTCCGCCAAGCTGAAAGCAAGGGTAACAACAATGCCACGGAAAAGGCCTCCAAGCTGTTCAGGCCGTAGATGGCAAAGCGTGGCGATGTTCCATATCCATTGGTGGTCACTACTGCAAGCAAGGCAATGCCGAGTACCATGGCCGGCCAACGCATGCGCTGCCACCCCTTTGGCCAGCTGCGCGAGAGCCATGCTCCCAACATGCCATAGCCCGGTGCATCCAGGCGCGCGATCACCAGCTTGTTCACCCAGATGTCCCAGGTCGATTGATCCACTACGTGGTGGGCCACGCTCATGCGTGCGATCACCGGCAGGGTGATGAACAATACACCAGCCACTACGAAAGCACGCCTTCCGCTCATGCCGATCAAGCCGATCGCGACAAAGACGAGTAGCGGGAACAGCAGGTAGAACCATTCCTCCACGGCCAACGACCACGACTCCCAGAAAAACAGGTCCAGGGGAAGATGGAGATTCTGCATGAAGACAACGTAGGCCGGCGTAGCGGTACTGAGCATACCCGGTGCGGCGCCGATGAAGACAAGCACGATGTTCAGTAGCAGGAAGAGGTAGTAGTTCGGCAAGGTGCGCAACCAGCGCCGCTGCATGAAGTCGATGAAGCGCAACGATGCCGGACCGGACTTGGCCGATGCATCCAACAGGATACCGCCGATCAAAAATCCACTCAGGACGAAGAAGACGCCTACCCAATCAAGGGATGGTACTGCAGGAAACCGGGGCCAGTGCGCCTCAACCAGATAGCTGGTGTGTGATAGGGTCACCATCAGGCCAGCCGTGGCGCGCATCACGTCGAGGCCGAAAATGCGTCCGCCCAGGTATTGGCCGCTCATGGCTTAGGCGAAGGCTTGCAGGTCGCAGAGCTTCCGGTACTGGCCGTTGGCAGCGAACAATTGCGCATGGGTACCGCGCTCAATGATCGCCCCGCGGTCCAATACGATGATCTCGTCGCAGTGCTGGATCGTACTGAGGCGGTGCGCGATCACCAACGAGGTGCGGTCCTTCATCAGTTTGAAAAGTGCGTCCTGTACCAAGCGTTCGCTTTCCGTATCCAAAGCTGAGGTGGCTTCGTCGAGGATCAGTATTGCAGGGTCACCCAACACCGCACGGGCGATGGCAATGCGTTGCTTCTGGCCACCCGACAGGCGATTGCCCGCATCGCCGATGGTGGTGTGGTACTGGTTCGGCATGCGGACGATGAACTCATGCGCATTGGCGATCTCCGCAGCCCGCTGGATATCCGCCTCATTGATGCCGGACCGCCCGAAGGCGATGTTCGCTGCCACGGTATCGTTGAACAAGAGGCTGTCCTGCGTGACGATCCCCATGAGCGCACGCAGATCCTTGATCTTCAGTTCCCGGATATCCGTGCCGTCGATGGAGACCGCGCCGGCGGTGACATCGAAGAAGCGTGGGAGCAGCCCGGCCAGCGTGGTCTTTCCGCCGCCGCTAGTACCCACCAAGGCCACACTTTTTCCTTTCGGAACCGTCAGGTTGATGTTCTGTAACACCGGCTTTTCATCGTAGGCAAAGGCCACATCCTTGAACTCCACTTGCTGCTTGAACTCAGCGATGGGTTGTGCGTTGGACTTCTCCATAACCGTGTTGGGCACGGCCAGCAGATCGAACACGCGCTTGGCGCTGGAAGAACCCCGCACAATTGCCGAGTAGCCTTGTGAAAAGCCCTTGATCGGCGTGAGCAGTTGGGAGAAAATGATGATGAAGCCGAGGAAGCTGTCGCCGCTGAGGCTGGCATCCGGACCGAGTACGAGCGTTCCGCCCAGGAAGGCGATCGCGGCCATCACCGCAGTGCCCATGGTCTCGCTCAGGGGTGAGGCGATGTCCTGCCGGTTCATCATGGAAATGCCCGCGCGCATCAACAATTCATTCTCCCGCTGGAAGCGGCGCTGCATCGCTTCCTCCCCATTGAACGCCTTTATCACGCGCATCCCCGTCAGGGTCTCCTCCACGCGGGAGAGCAGGTCGGCACTTTTCTCCTGTACCCGCGTGCTGCGGCGTTTCAAGCTCTTGCTGATCCGCGCAATGAGCAAACCGCTGATCGGTAACAGCAGTAATGAATAGAGCGTGAGCTCCGGGGAGAGCGTTACCATGGTGCCCAGGAAAAGGATCACCGCGATCGGCTCCCGGAACACCATCTCGATGGACAACATCACCGAGAACTCCAGCACCTGCATGTCGTTGGTCATCAACGAGAGCAGGTTGCCCTTGCGCTCATCGGAATGGTAGCGCAATGGCAGGTCCAACATCTTGCTGTAGATCCGGGCCCGTACGTCGCGAACGATGCGGTGGCGGAATGCGCTGATGGCCCGGACCGCCAAGTAGCGGAAGAGATTCTTCAGCAGGAAAAGCGTGACCACCAACACGCAGATGATGGCCAAGGCGCCCAGTTGTCCATGAAGTTCGATCAGTCGCGTGAGCGACCAGTTGAAGGTTTGCTCCAACGTTTCCTTGTTCCATTCCAACTCAGGGCGCACATGCTGGGCTTGCACCTGCCCGAGCAACAACCGCAGGAACGGGATGAAGAGCAGCATGCTGGCCAAGTGGAAGATGGTGGCCAACAGGTTGAACACGCCGTTCATCACCGCATACCGGGCATAAGGCCGGCCGAAGCTCATGATGCGGAGGAAGTTCTTCATGGAAGGCGCCAAAGGTATCAGTGGTGGGCGTCAGTTGTCCGTTGCCGGATGTCCGAGCGTCTGCACCAAAGCGCTTCGGCGAAGGCGCGCTGCTTTGCGTGGCTTCTGGCAGGTTGGCCACGGGCGCGGTCACCCTGACAACTGACAGCTGACAACGGACAACTAATCCATTGATCTCCGACGCTCCCCCTCTATCTTCGCGCCATGGACAGCGTTCGACAGAACAAGGTGAACAGCCTGCTGCAGCAAGAGATGGCCGAGGTGATCCAAGGCCATAACCGGACCTTGCTGCCGGGAGGACTGATCACGGTAACAGCGGTACGGATCAGCCCGGACCTGGGCTTGGCCAAGGTCTACCTGAGCCTTTTCCCGGTGAAGGACAAACAAGCCGTGCTGGACCAAGTGCGCAACATGGGCCAGAAGTTGCGCGGCGAGCTGGGCCATCGGATCGGCAAGCAACTGCGCATCGTGCCCGAGCTCAATTTCTACATCGACGATTCGCTGGACCGCATTGAGGAGATCGACAATTTGCTGAAGAAGTAATGCAGTTGTCAGTTGTCAGTTGTCAGTTGTCCGGCTTTGCAGCCATGCGTCAGCGTTTACCGACAGTTGCCTTGCATTTTTGTTCGGTGGGCGTTCTACATTCTACATTCTACCCCCGATGCATATCGGGGCTACATTTTTCATTCCCTTCGGGCCATGCAATATGATCCGGTGAAGCGCCGCTTGGGTGTGGTCTTCAACAGTACGCCGTTCCTGCGGAAAGTGTTCTACGGCCTGTTGGACCTGCTGCTGTTGCGTGCATGGCACATCCAGAAGGAATTGCGGGGATGGGCCAAGGACAAGCGTGATCGGGAACTCGCCATCTATGATGCCGGTGCCGGCTTCGGCCAGTACAGCTATTGGCTCAGCGGACTATCCCGCAATTGGAGCATCACAGCCATCGACGTGAAGGAGGAGCAAGTGGCGGATTGCAACGCGTTCTTTCAAGCGATCGGTCGCCCCCAGGTGAAGTTCGAAGTGGGTGATGTGACCACCTTCACCAAGCCGGACAGCTTCGAGCTCGTAGTATGCGTGGACGTGATGGAGCACATCCAGGAGGACGAAGCGGCGCTGCGCTGTTACTCCACTTCGCTGAAACCGGGCGGCATGCTCATCATCAGCACACCAAGCGATCAAGGTGGCAGCGACGTCCACGGAGAGGAGGAAGGTTCCTTCATTGAAGAGCACGTGCGCGACGGATACAACATCCAGGATATCGAGGCGAAGGCATTGCGGAATGGCTTCAGCAGGGTGGAAGCACGGTACAGCTACGGCGCACCCGGCAAGATCAGCTGGAAGCTCAGCATGAAATGGCCCTTGCTGATGTTACAAGCCAGCAAGCTTTTCTTCATCATTCTGCCGTTCTACTACCTCATCGCCTATCCCATCGCTTTCGTGCTGAACTGGTTCGATGTGAACACCAAGCATTCCACCGGCACGGGACTGATCGTGAAGGCGTGGAAGTGAGCGGCACCCGCGCTCTATCGAACAAAACAGGCTTGGCGTTGTTCCCGTATGGACCATGTTCCGTGCTTTTACGGAACGGCCAATGCACATATGACCAGAACCCGAACCCTGCTCACCGTACTCACGGTGATCCCTCTCTCTCTTTCAGTCGTAGCACAATACCAACCCGTGGTATTCGACCCGGGGTCCAACTTGTTGGGCAATGGTCAGCCCCTGCCTGCAGAGAAGCAATGGTCCATTACCGGCCCTGTGTCGGCGGGTATTGGTCTTGTGGAAGCACGCGTGTATGAGGACGTTGCGATGAAGCGCCTGGCCGCGAAGGGGAGATGGGCGCGGACAGAATTCGATAACGATCCATCGTTCAAGATCAATCTGGACCAGAAGCTCCGCGGCAATGACAAGTACACCGTGGAACTGGGTTTCTATAGCCCTATTGGTCGGCAAGCTTCCGATACGCTGGCTGCCCGGTTGAGCGCATACCTCTTCGCTTATGTAGATCAAAGTGTGGAGATCAGCAGCAACCGCACGCACCTCACCAAGCCGGTGGCCCAAGTGATGGACGAGCTGAACATCATTGTGCGCAGCGGGACCGATAATTACAGAAGCCGACTGAACATGCCGTTCGCAGGATTCTCCCAACTGGTGGAGGATAAGCTGGTAAAATTGAACGACACGCGCCTCTCCAATGCGAAGTACATGTTCAAGAAGAAAGAGGAAGACGACAAGCGGAGCCAACGGATCGACATGGCGAAGCACGAGATCTCCGGGGTGAAGGCCATGTTGAAGGCGGAACTGCATTCCTACTTGGACCGTGAGATGCTGATCTTGAAGTACCGCACCGTGATCGCCGATCAAGCCACGGAGCACACGCCCAACACCATTGCGCTCAATATCGGGTACGGTGGTATTTATAACAGCGGCACCACCGACGACCTCTCGTATGGTCAAGCTCCTTTCGTTGGTGTTTCCTTTCCCCTCGGCCGTCGTGCGTTCTCATCCCGCTTTTGGTCGAACAGCTCCATTTCCTTGGGTGCTTTCCTGGAGAATACGGAGGACGATGATGGCCGCATGCTCACAGGACCTTTGATCGATCGGCCCATATACCTGGGCTACGGGTATCGCGTGTTCCGTATGGTCCGGCTGAACGCGGGTGGAACGTTGGTACAGAAGGACTTGCCACAACTGGATGGCTCCACTACAAGCTCGCTGCAAGTGCGGCCGTTCCTGGGTGTGAGCATTGAGATCAACCTCTGGCTCGGAATAGGAAAATGAGGTACTTGCTCATTGCTGGTCTGCTGGTTCTCTCCCATTCCGCCATGTCCCAGCAGGACCAGTTCCAGTGGCGTATGGCCGCACATGGAGGCATCACTCGCTCCTTGGGCGATATTGAAAGCTCGTACAGCGATGTGAACTGGGAGCGTTCCAGGTCATTCGGGCTTGAACTGTCCAAGTCGATGGGTTACGGATTTTCCTTGGGCCTTGGGGTTGAACGAGCCCGCGTTTCCGGCAACGATATGCTGACCGGCAGGAAGGACCGGGCTTTGAATTTCATGACGGAGCTGAACACGGCAGAGCTGGCGTTGACCTTCCGTGCGGACAATGGCAAACTGTTGAAGTACGATGCCCGCTTCGCACCCTTCATCACCCTCGGTATAGGGGTGGGCGAGTATGACGTGTACGGCGATCTGTATTCCGCTAGCGGTTCCCGCTACTACTACTGGAATGATGGCTCGATCCGTGATCAGGCAGAGAGTGGAATCAATGCTGACGAAGCGGCCATTATTGAGCAGGACGGCCAATTCGGGACGCGCCTCACCACCTTGGCCACTGAGGACGGCAAGCCGAATGATCAGAACTTCATGTTCATTCCAGCGAGGATCGGGTTGAAATGGCGGATCAGCGACCGCGTGGCCGCAGAACTTTATTATGGCTTCAACTGGGCATTCACGGATTGGATCGACGATGTGCACGATGCCTACCCGAACCGAGCAGCCTCGGATGAACTGGCATACATCAGCAACCCTACCGGCCGCAACGGCCAACGCGGGAACCCCGATACGAACGATAAGTATCAATCGGTCGGGGTCAACTTGGCCTATTACTTCGGAAGGCGTTCCAACAGCTATCGGATGGAGCCGATATATGTGGACGATCGCTCGCTTCCAACGATACCCGATACCACCACGGAATATTCCATCCCTGAAGCTGAACTGGATAGCATCCTCATGCGGGAGGCTGTTCTCGACACCATCTATCGCGACGGCCTGCGTTCTTCACTGGTGGAACGCATGGAAATGATCGGTCCGGACAGCCTGCGGAGAGACTTGGCAGATCGTTCTCTCATTCAGGCGTTGGATACCACCACTTTAACGGCAACGGACAGTGTGCAGCGCATGCAAAGCGATACCCTGATCGCTCCGCCAAGTAGTTATCCGGAGCGGGATAGTTTACAAGAACTCGGGCACGACACGGTGACTCCCTTACTTGAGGACACCACGAATAACACTCGTATGGATACTGCAAGAGCTGGTGGCGCCCTGCGAGGAACGCAACAGCAATCTCAAGATAGTCTGGTGGGAGGAAGGAGCGGCATTGTTCAGGACACGGTCATGGCAACTGGTGAGCAAGGTGCTGTCAAAAGCCCTGTGGACACCGTTTATGTGGATCGCCCCGTACCTGTAACCCGCTCCACGGGATCCACGTCCCCCAAAGCTCAAGAGCCGCAGCAGACCATCATCCACCAAAGTTCAGGTGGAGGTGGCAACCATGCGATACCGCTACCCATACCCATAGTGATCCCTCACTCCAAAGCCAAGGTAGTGGAAGACCCGGCCCTGCTGGATAGCCTCCAGAGATTGGAGGCAGAGAACCAAAAGTTACGCCTTCTTGTGGACAGTTTACAAAGTGATACCGCACCCTTCGGCACGTACGGGACACCTGTGGCTCGGCTCGACACCACTCCTGCACCTCCGGGTGTCAGACCCGAGGATTACGCGTTCATCATCAATGATCTTTTGGCCGAGCGCATCCTCACCTTGGAACGCTACATCGAGGTGATGGACAACCAAACCAATGCTGCGGAAACAGATTCGCTCAAACGGTGCATTGTGGCGATGGACCGGGAACTGGAAAGGTTGCGGTCGGAGGGAGGAGCGAATAAGGATGGTGCGGAGGTGATCATGCCCAAGCACACGGAACGAACACTGACGGACTCCATCTCCTTCGGCCTTGGCAGCAGCCGTGTGGGAGCCGCCGAGCGCGGGCGTTTGCTGGCGCTGGGTAAGCAGATCACATCCGAAAAGGTTGAACGCGTGCTGGTAACCGGCCAAACGGATCGTTCCGGCGATCGTGCATACAACCTGCAGCTTTCACAGAAGCGGGCGGATGCCGTAAAACGGATCTTAGTGGAGGCTGGAGTGCCCAGCGCTAGCATCATCGCCAAAGGACTGGGGGATGAACTGGCCCGGGATGTGCACAATGAAAGTGAACGGATAGTGGTGGTGCAGGTGGTGAAACCAGCGATGAAGAAGCAAGAGTAGGGCCTGTCCAGGCCCGCAGTCCAGCAGCCACTTTGGGGCTCGTGATCACTTCATTGTTCCTGCAGCTATGGTTGGCGTTTACTTTGGCGCGTGAATCTCCCGTTCCTCTTCGCCCGGCGCTATCTCCTCGCCAAGCGATCGCGCAACGCGATCAACATCATCACCCTCATCAGCATCGTGGTGGTGGCCGTGGTCACTGCGGCCATGGTGGTCGTGCTCAGCACGCTCAACGGCATCTCGCAATTGGTGGATACGTTGTACAGCCCGTTCGATCAGGACATCACCATCTCGGCCGCTGTTGGCAAGACCTTCGAGCGTGACAGTTTGGACCTGGCTGCGATCAAAGCATTACCCGGCGTGGAGCGCACCAGTTGGGTGATCGAGGAAAATGTGCTGCTCCGCTCCGGTGATCAACAGGCGGTGGCCACCATGAAAGGGGTCCAGCCCCAATACCTCGAAATGAGCCGCCTACCCCAGCACATGTACATGGGCGACCCTCGCTTGGAGAACGAGCATGGCCCCGTTGTGATCCTGGGTGCGGCCTTGAAGGACGGCCTGCGTGTGCCCAAGGACGATGGCGTGCTGCAACCCTTGGAGATCGCCGCATTGATCCGTGGCCGGAAGATCGGCAAGCTTTCCGCGTCCGCCTTCGAACAACGCCGCGTAGCGGTGGCCGGTGCATTCACCATCAACATGGAGTTCGATTCGCAGTATCTGATCGCACCCATCAGCTTGGCGGCGGAACTTTTGCATTACGGCGATGCGGTGAATGCATTGGAGATCCAAAAGAGCAACGGTACAGATCCGGATCGCCTGAAGCGCGCCGTGGAAGCGATCGCCGGACCGCATTACATCGTGAAAACACGCTACCAGAAGAACGCGCTGATGTACAGCACGAATGCCAACGAGAAGTGGTTCACCTTCGTGGTGCTCGCATTCATTGGTCTTATCGGGGCCTTCAACATCATCGCCTCGCTCACACTGATGATGATCGAGAAGCGACAGGACATGCGCACGCTCAGCGGTATGGGCGTCACGGAAGGCTTTATCCGTCGGGTGTTCTTCCTGGAAGGAATGCTGATCGTTGTTGTAGGCACGGTGGCCGGGCTGCTCATCGGTCTCGGCCTCTGCGGCCTGCAGATCTGGACGGGCATGGTCTCCCTGCAGGATTCCGTGGTGGAGAGCTATCCCGTGAAAGTGATGTGGGGCGATCTGGTGATGATCTTCGTGGCGGTAATGGCCATCGGAACGCTCGCAGCCTGGGTTCCCTTGCGCAGCTTGAGCCGGAGGTACTTGGCTGCTGCGCAGTAGTTGTCAGTGATCAGTTGTCAGTTGTCAGGCTGCAATGGGTTGCCTACAACTGCTTACGTTCAAGAAGCGCCCTGACAACCGATAGCTGGCAACTGACAGCTCATCTCAACGACCTCTTCTTCTGGAAGAACGCCTTGATCAGATCCGCGCAGGCGGGTTCAAGCACACCACCGGTCACCTGTGTTTTGGGATGAAGCAGCATGTTGCCTACCCGACGATAGCCTGCCTTTTCGTCGAATGCGCCGAAGACGATGCGTCCGATGTGGCCCCACGCCAATGCGCCGGCGCACATCACACAAGGCTCCAGCGTGACGTACAGTGTGCAGTCGTGCAGGTATTTGCCACCGATGTGCTCCGCTGCTGCGGTAATGGCCTGCATCTCGGCATGTGCGGTCACATCGTTCAGGCGCTCGGTGAGGTTGTGGCCACGGGCGATGATGCGGTCGTTTGCAACGATCACTGCACCAATGGGCACCTCGTCTGCTGCGAAAGCTTGCTCCGCTTCCCGCAGCGCATGCCGCATCCAATGCTCATCATCGTGGGGTTGAAGGATCGGATCTGACATCAAGCGTTCTCCTTTTCCAATGTGGGTGTACCCTCATCTTCCAGCACGTCCGCTACACCCGGTTTGATGTCCTTCACGTTCAGTTGCGTGGTCACATTTCCTTGCCAGTGGTTCTCCTCGATCGAATAAAGCATGCTGAAGGGTTTACCACTGCGCAACAGATCGAAGTGTTCGCCCTGGCGGAAAGCGATCGCCTCCAGTTCAACTTTTGGATGATCGGGATGGGATACCTTGAACTTGAGATGGTCCCCACTTGTGCCGAGCAAACGTGCATCCTTTGCCAAGAGGCCACGGGTAAGGAATACCGGCTTCATGTTGCAGGGGCCGAAGGGTTCCATGCCTTCGATGCCACGAACGAAAGGTGGCTGAATGTCTGATAGTTCGATCTCCAGGTCCACCTCCTCCTCCGGGATCCGCATGGAGGGATGGAGCGTATTGCGGACCACCTGCTCAAAGCGCTGCCGGAATGCATCCACGTTCTCCGGCTTCATCGTGAGTCCGGCCGCATACATGTGTCCTCCGAATTGCTCCAGAAGATCGCTGCAAGCACTAATGGCATCGTGTACATTGAAGCCTTTCACGCTGCGAGCACTACCGCTCACATAGCCGTTGCTTTCAGTGAGCACCACGGTGGGCCGGTAGTGCTGCTCGATCAGGCGCGAGGCAACAATGCCGATCACGCCCTTGTGCCAGATGGGATTGAAGACCACTGTACTCCAGGATTCCCGCAGGAAGGGATCTGAATCAAAAAGTCCCAGCGCTTCCTCGGTGATGGATTTGTCCAGGTCCTGCCGTGCGGAATTGTTGCCGTCGATGCGCCTGCCGATGTTGTCGGCTTCGTTGTCCGACTTGGCGAGCAGGAGTTCCACGGCCTGCTGGCCATGCTCCATCCGCCCAGCAGCGTTGATCCGTGGTCCCAGCACGAAGACCAGATCGGTAATGGAAAGTCGACGCTTAACGTTGGACAGTCCCAAGAGCGTCTTGAACCCGGGGCGAGGTTCCATGTCGTTCAATCGCTTCAGGCCGAAATGGGCAAGCGTGCGGTTCTCCCCATCCAACGGAACGATGTCGCAGCCAATGCTCACCGCCACGAGGTCCAGCAAGTCCTTGAGCTCCCCGAACGGCATGTTGTTGCTCCGCATAAAGGCTTGCATCAACTTGAAGCCGATACCGCAACCGCTCAACTCTTTGAAGGGATAGGCACAATCGGAGCGTTTGGGGTCCAGCACCGCCACGGCATCGGGCAGTTCGTCGCCTGGCAGGTGGTGGTCGCAGATGATGAAATCGATACCTTTTTCTTTCGCGTATGCCACCTTGTCGATGGACTTAATGCCGCAGTCCAGTGCGATGATGAGCTTCACACCACGCTCTGCGGCGCGGTCGATCCCCAGCGTGGAAATGCCATAGCCTTCCGCGTAACGGTCCGGGATGTAGTGCATGATCTCGCCGGTGCAGCGCGACAGCACGCTGTAGACCAGCGCCACCGAAGTGGTACCGTCCACATCGTAATCGCCGTAGATCATGATCGGCTCCTTCTCGCGCAGCGCCTGATCAATACGGTCCACCGCACGATCCATGTCCTTCATCAGGAATGGATCGTGCAGGTGCTCGATCCGGGGCCGATAGAAGTTCCTCGCATGGTCGGGGTCATGGACGCCACGCTGCACCAGCAGGGTGGCGAGGGCAGGGGTGCAACGCTCATGCGTTAATGCATCCACGATCGCATGATCGACCGGGGGCTTCAACCTCCAACGTTTAGGCATTGCGGACATGCGTGCAAGATATCCATTGCGCTTCCTCCTTGGAAAACCTTTCGCGGATCAGCACGTGATCAAGCTCATGAACTCGGCGTTCAGTGAGGGCCGATCAGTTTCCTTCCGCTCGCAACAGCATCGCGGCTTCGGGCAATTCCTGTGCTGCTTTAGTCCCTAGCTCGGGGATCTTTGGGTCCATGATCTCCAGTTGCTCCCGTACCGCCCGGCATGCGATGGCGCGGCTCTCCCACTGCTTGTCAGCAGGTATCACGTACCACGGAGCAGCAGGTGTCGCGGTGTTGCGGATCGCCGCTTCATAGGCATCCATGTAAGCATCCCAATGCGCGCGTTCCTTCAGGTCGCCCATGTTGAACTTCCAGTTCTTCTCCCGTTCTTCAATGCGTTCCAGGAAGCGCTCCTTTTGTGCGTCGCGCCCCATGTGCAGGTAGAATTTCATGATGGTGGTGCCTTGCCTTGCCAAGTGCTCCTCGAAATGGCGGATGCTGGCATACCGCGCTTCCCAGAAGGCCTTGTCCGCATCCTGTCCGGAGCGGATGCCCGGCAGGTGCTGGCCCACGAGGTATTCGGGATGGACCTTCACCACCAACACTTCTTCGTAGTGGCTACGGTTATGCACACCGAACATGCCTGTGGAAGGTGTGGCCTTGGCATGCCGCCATAGAAAGTCGTGCTCCAACTCCTCTGTAGTTGGCGACTTGAAGCTCGTGACGCGGCAACCCTGAGGGTTCACATCACCCAGCACCCGGGCGATACAACTGTCCTTACCACCCGCATCCATCGCTTGGAAAAGCAGCAGGAGTGATCGGCTGTTCTCGGCGTAAAGCGTTTCCTGGAATGCTCCGATGTGCTCGGCATCCTCCTTCACGGAGTCCTTCAGATCATCCTTCGGGATCTTCTTATCCAGTCGGGTGGGATGATCCTTCAGCTTGAAGGAGCCGCCATCAGTGATGCGGAAGTCGGAAATATTGAACATGGGATCTGGGGATGTGCTAGAGTGTGAAGATGACGGATCTTGGAAAACAAAAGAGCCTCCACGCGGGAGGCTCTTTTGTTAGGATGGCTCGGATCAATGGGAGACCACAAAGGACCTCGCCGACCCTGCGGAAGTGGCAGTGCGGAGCCGATAGCTGTAGACGCCGTCGGACAGGTCGCTGGTATTCAACACCAGTTGTGTGCTGGTGCGCGGAACGCTTTGCTGTAGAACGGAACGCCCCATTGCATCAAATACTTCCAACGTGGCATCGCCCTGCAATGTGTTCACGGGAATATTGAGTTGGTCATTCGCAGGAACGGGATATGCCTGTCCCAACGAACCAATGGCCGCATCAAATTCCGTGATGCCCACAGCCCCATAGAACCAGTCATGGCTCAACTGGATCATCGATCGGCCCACAGTGGCATCGGCCATTTGCTCGGGACCGATACCAAAGTACACCAGCTTGTAGTTGGCGGTCTGGGCGCGGAGCCCACCGATCTTCGGAGTGGCATTGTAGGTAAGGACCGCAGTTGCTGGTGCGAAGGGCGTGAATTCATCCGGGTAGGTGTATTGGCTGCCGCCGAATACATGCGCCACGTTGGAGTTGGGCACGCCACCGAATACCGCGTCCTGCTCATTGAACCGAACCTGGTTGTTTGAGGGCGTGCCATCGCTTACAAAGTCGGCCAACATATAATTCTGGTAGAAGCTCCGGGTGATCGGGGTGCCATACGCATTGGCATCCCCGCTTTGATCCCAACCGATGTCCTGTCCGGCGATCATCAGGTTGCCGCCATTGTCCATGAACTCCGTGAGTATGGCTACTTCATCCTCAGTGATGCTGGGGAAGGTCCAGCTTACGTTGCGGTATACGTTGAGCACTTCGCCCAAGGCATCCGCCTGCCCGAATTTCACGAACTGGTCGCGTGTGGCGTGCGCAAAAGCGACTTCACCGGCCTGTACCATGGATGCCGTATAGAGTGCCTTCCAAGGCTCGGCCTCCGGATTCGTCACGACCAGATCATGGACGCCGCTGATCACGTGTAGCTCTTGCTGCATCAATGCTGCTTCGGGAAAGTCAACTGAGGTGACGGATAGCATGTAGATCCCGACACCGGGTGTGGCATCCGGGGTGATGTCCACATGGATCTGCATGGTGGCATCCTCGCCTACAGTGATGGTGGCTCCGTTGGCGATCGTGTTACCGCCGACCTCAAGGGCGGTTCCCCATGACGCGGGAGCATCGGTAGCAACGAGGTTCACCACATAGTCCGCGCTGTTACCTACTTGATTGAGCAAGTTTGTGCTGAAGCTGGTGACTGCTCCATTGGTGCCGGTTTGGTATGGTTCCGGCACTTGGCCCAGTGATCCAGCAACCAAGGTGAACCCACCGTCGGCGGCTACCGTTCGGGCTTGGTACACTTCGCTTTGGTATTCACTGACGAAGGCGGTGACCTCGCAATTGGCAATGTTCCATGCCGCTGGAACAGTGACTGTGAATGTGCGTTCCACCATGGTGCCGGCGGTAGTGGTGCTTACGGTATCGCCCCAGATGCTGGTGAGGTAGGTGCGCAGCACATGGGTGTGGTCATAATTGGCGGAGCCACCGGATTGATAGCCGAAGATGTGGTTCTCCGTGAGCAACACGCCGATACGATCATCTCCCCCAGGGCTGTCCGCGGTGTAGTACAGCGACACATCAACAGTGAGGGTCTGCGTGCCAGCATCATAGCTGCTCTCCATACCGAGGTTCACGGGGGAAGGCAAGGCCAGCACTTCGTCCATGGCAGCTCCCCAAGCTCCACGACTAAGCACGGTAGCGCCATTGTAGGCACGACGATTGACCAGGCCCATCGGATAGCCGGGTGGGTTATAGTAGTTGTCCAAGGCTGTACCGAAGCTTGTCCGGAAGTCGGGCTGCCCCGAACTGGGAACGGCATAACCTCCCGCATGCACGCCCACTAGCGAGACGCGCCCCGGATGTGCAGCTGCGACTGAAGCCATCACAGCATGTCCGTCGGGGCAGTTCACGCAATTGACCCCGGTAAAGTCCTCCAGGAATCCTGTACGCAACTCAGGGCTGGTACCTACTAAACTTTGGCTGAAGGCAAGGGTGGGAAGGAGCAATGAAAGAGTAAGAATTTTCTTCATGGTCATGAGCTTATGGGGTTCAAGGTAGCAAACACCGTTCAGGGATTGATGTCATTGTTCAAGGAACCTTGGAGGGCATATGAACAAATAAAATACCTTGGCCGCGTTTACATATTTTCACATGAGATCCAAACAGGCCGCGTGGCCCTTGCTTTTAGCGGCTTGCGCGTTGTTGCCCAGCTGCGCCTCCATGATGAACAAGGGCAATCAGTCCATTGTCATCAGCAGTAGCCCTCAAGGTGCCACAGTGTATGAGAACGGCGCCGAGATAGGCACCACTCCTTACACGTACACCTACGATAAGCCGAAAGGGGAAAATGTATCGATGGAGCTGCGCAAGGAGGGCAGGGAACCGGTAAGCTTCGAATTGCGGCCCAGGAAGAACAACAGCATTCTATTTGCCGATGCTATGTTGCTCGGTATTCCCTATATCGCTGACTCAAAGAGCAACGCGCTGTATACCTTTCCACAACGGGAGATCTCAGTGAATTTGTACAAGGCGATCCCACCGGACCGGCAAAAACTGGATCTGCCAATGACCACGCTGGAGAATGGCTTGTCTGCAAAAGCCAAGCTCGGAAAGATCGGTACACGTTCCTTGACCATTGATAGCAAGGAACTCGGGGACCTGCGATACCCGCAAACGGGTTCTTCGGCCTTGTTACAAGGCATGGTCAACACAAACGTGGACGCCTATATGGTGCGCTTGGGAACCCCCAAAGGTGACATGAGCGTCCAGCGTGCGAAAGTGGTGCTGAAGCCCGTACTGAAACAGTTGGACATGCAGTTGGAGGAGTCCAAGCACCGGGTATTTGGGAACGTGCATATGAACATCGATTGGCAGTTCTACAGCGGCATCGATAAGGACAGCCTGTTGTTCACCATCAACCAGAGCACGGACCGGTACGTGCAGGACCTTTCCTCACGTGATGTCTTTGCCGATGTGCTGAAGGACGCGGCTCGTCAGCTGATGGATGAAGACGGCTTCTACGATCGCGTTGCATCGATACACTCTGCGGGCCTCGTGCGTTCCAAAGGAGAACAACTGAGGATGACCAGACCACCCGCTTTGGCATACGCCGACCGCAAAGGCATGATACCGGCTATAGTAAAGGGGGTTGTAACAGTGGAGATGAAGGACGGTCACGGCAGCGGATTCCTCATTACCTCGGACGGTTATATCATCACGAATGCACATGTGGTGGGTACATCTGCCACAGCGAAGGTCCGCTTCGAGCAGGGCTTCACCTTGGATGGTCAAGTGGTGAAGGTGAATCCTGATTTTGATGTGGCGCTTATCAAGGTGGCCGGCAACGATCTGCCCGCGCTCGCGATCGGAGATGACGAGGAGCTGCAGCTCGGCGAGGAGCTCTTTGCCATAGGTACACCACTGGATGAAAAGCTGGGACAAACGGTGACCCGCGGCATCATGAGCGGTAAGCGCGAGATCGAAGGACGCAAGTACATCCAAACGGACGTAAGCATCAATCCCGGAAACAGCGGCGGTCCGTTGATCGATTCGGATGGCAAGGTGGTGGGCGTGGCCACCCTGAAGATCAAGGCTTCAGGGGTGGAAGGCATCGGCTTTGGTGTGCCCATTTCCACGGCGTTGGAAATGTTGAACATTGAATTCATGCAGTGATGAAAAAGATGATCATCGTGCTTGGGTTTCTGATAGGAGGCTACGGGTCCGCATTGGCCCAAAGCACGGCCTTCCGATACATCATCGGAGAAACCCATAAAGTATATGCTTCGCCGACCTTCGATAACTTCTGCATGGGCCTCGGCATGGACCGGAGCTTCAATGACCGCCTCACGGTGGGCTTCGATATCACGTATGATATTGGGCACGCGTTGAAGGCCTCACCTGAATATATCTACCTTACTTATGGAGGCAGGTCAGGGAACTACCAAGTGGAACCCCGATTGTTAAGTCTGAACTATCACACCGAGTACGCGATCGGGGATGATGGCGGATTACATGGTTACATCGGCACTTACGTTGGCCTTCGACGGATCACACAGAAGTGGACATTGTCGGATTCGTACTACGGTGGTGTACCTTCTCCGTTCGCAGCAACGAAGTCCGTTGCCAAGATGCTGGCCCCCATCGGCCTGCGAATGGGGCTCCGAGGTGCTACGGACGGTGGTTTCATGGATTTGTATGCGGCAGTGGGCTATCAGATCGGTGGTGGAAAACCGATCGTGGAGGAGACCCGATATAATAGCAAGGAACCCTATATGGAAACTTCTTCCTTGGCCGTTTCGATAGGATTGGCGTACGGGATCGGATGGTGAACCAAAAAGCTCTTCATGCGCTGCGGGGGGGCCGATCTGCGACGTTGTCCGTCCTGCTTGGTACGGCGTCCATGGCTTGTGGCCAAGCAAGCGGCTTCAACTTTACGCTCGGCTATGCGCATCCGTTGATCCAGCAGGAGGAATTCAGCGTTGCGCCATCCGTCACTTTAGGACTGGCCTATCAACACGATTTCGAACCCCGGTTCGGTGTGGCATTCGACTTCTTTTACGCCAGTGAGTCCAATGGCTTGAAGTCCAACGAATTCATTTACAGTGCGAAATTCTTCACATCGGATAACGATGCAACGGCCTTTTACATCGGGAGCTTCGTCGGCGTGCAAAGTTTGAAAGGGGTCGTCTCCGTAGTTGATGTGAATGCAGGCATGGCCACCGCCCGCCGAGTAGAGATCAGTAAGCTTCAATTCCCCATTGGGGTGAGGGCAGGCGTACGCGGCGGACTGGACGGCTACTTCGCCGAGTTGTTCACTCAGGTGGGCTATGCGATCGGTAGCGGCGAGCTGTATATGCAGGAAGGGAAGGCAGTGAACAGCTCACCGCTGTACATGTGCGTTGGCTTCAGCTTTCTCGGCTTCGGATGGGATCATCGCAACCGCTGAGCGGGTTGCATATGGTGGCTCATCAGCTGATCCCCCACATCAACTGATCAGCTAATTCACTCACTCCCGTTCGGTCCACACCACTTGGGCCACCGTGGCTCCCACGGCCTGTAGGCTTTCCTTGTCGATGTTGTCCATGTTGTCGGCGTGCGTATGCCACGTGGAGGGGAAACCACCCGTGGTGGCGTCGTACGCAATGATGTCGATGCTGGGGATACCCGCCTCGTTCACGAACACGTGATCGTCCACGCCCACGTAGTTGCGGGTTTCACTGAGGAAGCGATCACCATGGCCGGCGGCTGCGGCCGCTTTCCACACCTTGTTCACCACGCCGACGGCATAGCGCATGCTGTAGCCTTCGCGAGCGAATTTCGCATCCTTCGAGCCCACCATGTCCAACAAGATTCCGAAGCGGGCCTTATAGTTGGGCACATGCGGATTCTTCACCCAGTACTGGGTTCCCAAGCACCAGGTCTTCAGGCTTTCCTGGCCCAATCCCATGGCACCGTGCGGTTCGCCCATGTCCTCCACATCCGTGAGGAAAATGTCCACGCCTACTTGTGGGGCCACTTGGGCAAGGTGGCGTGCGATCTCCAACAGCACCCCCACACCACTGCCGCCATCGTTGGCCCCATCGATCGGTTCATTCGTCCGCTCGGGATCCTGGTCGGCCATGGGGCGCGTGTCCCAGTGCGCGAAGAGGAGAATGCGCTCCTTCTTCTCCGGATGCCAACTGGCGATGATGTTCCGCATGGGTACCTGCTGTCCGTTGTAGATGGTGACCTTGGCATTCTGCTCGATCACCGTGTCACTGAACGCCGTCAGCTTTTCAACCAGCCAGTCACCACAAGCGCGGTGTTCGGCCGTGCCGGGAACACGTGGCCCGAAGGACACCTGCTTGGCCACGTATGCATAGGCGCTATCGCCATTGAACAAGGGCACAGGGGGCAGCGCGGGAAGAGTAGCCTCAGGCTTGGTGGAAGGGGCGGTCTCTGGCTGGCACGCAGCGAAGAAAAGCGCGATCAGGCCAAGGCCGAGGACGCGGTGGGAAAGGCATTGCATGGGTCCAAAGATCGTCCAAGAATTCACCACAGAGGCACAGAGGCACGGAGTGTCCATCGGAGATAGGGCTTCTTGGTACCGAGTACCGGGTATTGAGTACAGGGTACCCGACACCGCGTGCGGCATTTTACCCTGTACCCTGTACTCAATACCCTGTACCCTGTACCATTCAAATACAAACTGCAATTCCTCTGTGCCCTCCGTGCCTCTGTGGTGAGAAGATCACGCTCTCTCCCACACCGGCCCGTCCTTCGTGTCCTTCACGGTAACACCCAGCTCGGCGAGCTTGTCACGGATCAGGTCGCTTGCCGCAAAATCCTTGCGGTTCTTCGCATCGGCGCGCATAGTGAGCAACACGTTCATCAGTCCCGAACTCAGGTCATCCCCGGATTGCGCTTCGGCCTCGGGCTTCAAGCCGAGCACGGTGAAGAGCATGTCATCAAAGAGCTTGCGGAGCTGCTGGATGTCCGCTTCGGAAAGCGCCACGTTCCCATCGTTGGCCCCGTTGATCGCACGTACGCCATCGAACAGGTGAGCGATCATCACCGGCGTGTTCAGGTCGTCGTTCATGGCGGCGTTGCAGGCGTTCACCAGCGCATCCACATCGAATGCCGTGCCTTCCATTGTGGGCTTCAACTTGGCGAGAATATCGTACGCGGCCATTATCCGCTGAAGACCTTTTTCTGCGGCTTGCAGCGCGGCGTTGCTGAAGTCCAGTGTGCTGGCGTAGTGGCATTGCAGCATGAAGAAGCGCACGGTCATGGGGGAATAGCCGCGCTCCAGCAATTTGTGGTTGCCCGTTACCAGCTCTTCCGGCGTGAAGCCGTTGCCCTCGCTCTTGGCCATTTTCCGGCCTTCCACGGTGAGCATGTTGCCGTGCATCCAATAGCGCACCGGCGCCACACCGTCCGCAGCAACGCTCTGTGCGATCTCACACTCGTGGTGTGGGAACTTCAGGTCCATGCCTCCGCCGTGGATGTCGAAGGTGAGGCCCAGGTATTTGGTGCTCATCACGCTGCACTCCAAGTGCCAGCCGGGGAAGCCTTCACCCCAAGGGGAAGGCCAGTGCATCAGGTGCCCTTTTTCGGCCTTCTTCCACAGTGCGAAATCCAGTGGACTGCGTTTTTCCTCCTGCCCTTCGGTGCCGCGTGTATTGGCCAATTGGTCCTCGGTCTTGCGTCCGCTCAGCTCGCCATAGGCATGGGTTTCCGCATACTTCGGTACATCGAAATACACCGAGCCGTTCACCTCATAGGCGTACCCGTTCGCGATGATGCGTTCGATCATCACGATCTGCTCGATCAGGTGTCCGGTGGCCGTGGGTTCGATGCTCGGCGGCAGGATGTTGAACAGCCGCATCACATCGTGGAAACCGTTGGTGTACTTCTGCACGATCTCCATCGGCTCCAGCCGCTCCATGCGGGCGCGCTTCGCGATCTTGTCCTCGCCGGCATCCTCGTCATCCACCAAGTGCCCCACATCGGTGATGTTGCGCACGTAGCGGACCTTGTAGCCGAGGTAGGTGAGCCAGCGGAAGAGGATGTCGAAGGTGAGGAAACTCCTCACGTTACCCAAGTGGACATCGCTATACACCGTAGGGCCACAGACATAGAGGCCGACGTGTGGCGGGTTCAGCGGGATAAAATGCTCCTTCTTCCGCGTGAGCGTATTGGTAAGCTGAAGCGGATGGTCTTGTTGGTTGGCCATTGCTGCAAAGTAACGGGCTGCAGGGCGTATTCTGTAGCTCGCTCAGCGGTCTCCCTCCCAAGCTCGCTCAGCGGTCTTCCGCCGGACGGCGGAGACCCTGAGGACACTCAGGGGCATCAACGTCCGCTGTACGGTGGGACCAAGCCCGCTCAATTCATCTTCTTCAGGTACTTGTACAGCTCGCTTTCCGTGGAAAGGATCACGCTGCTTTGGCCATCCATGGACTTCTCCAGTACCTCCAAGCTTTTGAGAAAGCCATAAAGTTCGCGGGATGCGGCGGTCCGGTTGTAGGCCCGCGCATAAATGGCGGTGGCACTGCTGTCGGCGCGGCCCCGGATCCGTTCGGCCTGCATAACGGCCTCCGACTGGATCCGCGCCAGATCACGCTCCTTGTCGCCTTCGATCTTGCGTGCCTCTCCCTGCCCCTCACTACGGAACTGGTCCGCGATCCTGTTGCGCTCGCTGATCATGCGCTCATACACGCGCTGGCGCACATCGTCCACATAGTTCATTCGTTTGAAACGGAAATCGAGGATGCGGATCCCGAGGTCGCTGGTCCGCTCGTTGGCCTTCTTCTGGATCTCCGCCTCGATCGTGCCTCTCCCCACGGAAATGCTGTCCAGTATATCGATGGCCTCCATGTAGTTCTCCACCACTTCAGGGGTGCGGTTGCTGCTGCGCACCAGATCGATCAATTTGTGGCTGGCCACGGCATTGCGCGTTTTACCATCGAGGATGTCATCCAAACGCGATTGTCCGGAACGCTCGTCGCGCAGGCGGATGAAGAACTGCAAGGGATCGGTGATCTCCCAGCGCGCGTACGTGTCCACGAGGATGAACTTCTTGTCCTTCGTGGGCACTTGGTTCACGTCGCCATCCCATTCCAGGTAGCGCTTGTCGAAGAACTGGGCTTTCTGGATGAACGGGACCTTGAAGTGCATGCCCGGATCTGTTCGCGGTTCGCCAACAGGTTTACCGAACTGGGTAACAATGGCTTGTTGGGTCTCGTCCAGAATGAACGTTGCGCTGAACAATACGGCAGCGAGTACAGCGGCCAATACAAGGAAGATGATGTTGCGGATACCCATGTTCATTTTGCTTTTTCAAGGGTTCCGATGTTCAGCAACGGTAGCACATTGTTGCTCTTCTCGTCCACGATGATCTTGTTCCCCACTTTGGGAAGCACGCGTTCCAAGGTCTCTAAATAGAGGCGCTTGCGCGTTACTTCCGGAGCCTTTACGAACTCCTCATAAACGGCATTGAAACGGTCGGCCTCACCGGTGGCGCCATTGACACGGGTCAGCGCGTAGGCTTCGGCGAGCTGCACGGTCTCTTCCGCTTCGCCCCGTGCTCGTGGGATCACACGGTTGTACTGGCTCTCCGCCTGGTTGATCAAGGTGCTCCGTTCCTGTTGCGCTTCATTCACTGCGTTGAAAGAGGGCTTCACGAGCTCCGGCGGGTTCACATCCTGCAACACCACTTGGTCCACACGGATACCGTTCTCGTATTCATCGCACATTTCCTGCAAGCGCACCTCCATCCGGCTGGCGGCCTCTTGCCTTCCCACGGTAAGCACCTCGTTCACCGTGCGGTCGCCCACCACCTTGCGCATGGCGGCCTCGCTCATGTCGCGGAAGGTCTTCTCGGAGTTGCGTACGCGGAACAGGTAGCGGTAGCTGTCCACGATCCGATACTGTACCACCCATTCCACATCCGCCAGGTTGAGGTCGCCGGTGAGCATGCTGCTCTCGTCCCCGTATGAGTCATCGTCATAGGAGGAGCGTGTATTCGACGCTTCCGTGCGGAACCCGAACTCGTGTTTCAGTTGGCGTTGGACAGGGATCTTGTACAACCTCTCCACACCGAAGGGTAGAATGAAGTTGAGTCCCGGCTGCAACGTGCGATCGTACTTGCCCAGTTGCAGCACAACGCCTTCCTCTTCCGGGCCGATGGTCTTCACTGCGGTCAATAGGAGCAGCAGGACACCCACCCCGATCAGTACCTGTTTGAGGTGGCCTCGCAGGAATTCAATAGCCTGCTGTATTTTTTCTTCTAACTCTTCCATGGTGCTTGTTGGACCGATCCAGTGAAAGGATTCACATGGTTCCTCGGTTGATGACCGGAATGTGGCTCTTCCCTTCCAGTCGCTTTGGGGCCAAGGTAGCACTCTCACAGTGGGCGGCATTCTGAAATGGAATTAGCTCCCTCAGTGATATCCCGAAGGGGATCCTGAGGACACCGGGGGCATCAACGTCTCCGCCATACGGCGGAAGACGCTGATGGAGCTAGTTCCATCAGCGATCTCCCGAAGGGCATCCTGAGGATACCAAGATCTGCTATCTTATGCGTCACAAGATCGCCAATAAAATCGTCGATCATGTTTCTCAACGCACATAGCTGGTTCAGTTTCAAGTACGGGGTGATGAAGCCCGAGGCGCTGTTGGAGGAAGCGTGGAAGGTCGGCGTGCGCACCCTAGCGCTCACGGACATCCATAGCACGGCCGGCGTTCCGGACTTCGTTCGCGATGCGGAACGCTTCGGTGTCCGACCGGTCGCGGGCATCGAATTCCGTCAGGGATCGCGCCTGCTCTACATCGGCATCGCGAAGAACAACGATGGCTTCCAAAAGCTGAACGAACTGCTGAGTCCGCATTTGTTGGATGGTGGAATCCTTCCGGAGGAACCGCCGGAATTTTCGGATGCCTTTTTCATCCTGCCTTTCAGTACGCCGCTGCGCCTGTTGAAGCCGAACGAACGCATCGGCATCAAGCCGACCGAACTCACGCGGCTGCCCTTCAGCCCGTGGGCGAAGCGGATGCGGGACCTCGTTGCGTTGCTGCCCGTCACCTTCCGCCACCAGCGCGATTTCAACACGCACCGCCTGCTGCGCACCATGGCGAAGAACACGCTGATAAGCCTGTTACCTGCGGAAGAACTGGCTCGGCCCGATGAATGCTTTTGCAGTGAAGAAGAGGTGCGGAATAGCTATCGCGACTATCCGCAGCTGGTGCAGAATGCCGAGCGCCTGCTGGAAGAATGCTCCATCGTGTTCGACAGCAGCGATAAGACGCGCAAGGTCTTCGGCACGAGCGTGGCAGCGGACCGTGAGCGCTTGCATCGCGACACGCTGGAAGGACTGCACTACCGCTATCCGAACGCCGCGCCCCAAGTGATCGCGCGCATGGAGCACGAGCTGGACGTGATCGAACGCATGGGCTTCATCAGCTATTTCCTCATCAACCAGGACATCGTGCGTTTCGCGCGGAGCAAGGGCTTTTTCCACGTGGGGCGCGGCAGCGGCGCGAACAGCCTGGTGGCGTACTGCCTCGGCATCACCGACGTGGATCCGATGGAGCTGAACCTGTACTTCGAACGCTTCATCAGCACCGCGCGCAAAAAGCCGCCCGACTTCGACATCGACTTCAGCTGGAAGGACCGCGACGAAGTGTACAAGTATGTGTTCAACAAGTACAACGGTGAAGGCGCGGGCACGATCCATGCGGCGCAGATCGCGACGTACACCACCTTCCAATGGCGCGGCGCCATCCGCGAGCTCGGCAAGGCGATGGGACTTCCACCCGTGGAGATCGATGCGCTGGGCGAAGGCGTGCGCGAACATTACCGCGACCAGCGCCGCATGCCGGAGGGCGTAAAGCGGGAACTGGACAAGGTGGCGCAGGCGGTGGTACACTACGGGCACTACCTCATCGGCATGCCGCACCAGTTCGGCATCCATGCGGGCGGCATCGTGATCACGGAGAAACCGGTGACGCATTACACCGCGCTGCACCGGCCGCCGAAAGGCTTTCCCGTCACGCAGATCAGCATGCTGGAATGCGAGGACCTCGGTCTGCACAAGTTCGATATCCTCAGTCAGCGTGGGCTGGGGCATATCCGGGATGCGGTGGAATTGGTGGAGGCCCGAAATGGGAATGAAAAACGTAGAATGAAAAATGTAGAATGTAGAACGATGCCTCCGCGACCAGTTGCCAGTTGTCAGTTGTCGGTTGGCAGTATGGAAGCGGTTGGTGCCGCAGACATATGCGGAGGGCCACCTCCATCTCTGTTCTCCGCCCTGACAACGGACAACGGACAACCGAGAACTGCCATTGATATCCACGACATCCCGCGCTTCAAGCAGGACCCTGCGATCAAGGAGATCCTGCGCACGGGCGATACCGTGGGCTGCTTCTACGTGGAAAGCCCGGCCATGCGCATGCTGCTGAAGAAGCTGCAGGTGGAGGATTACCTGAGCCTGGTGGCTGCCAGTAGCATCATCCGGCCGGGCGTGGCCGAGAGCGGTATGATGCGCGAATACCTGCTACGCCACAACAACCCCGAGCGCGTGAAGCAGGCGCCGAAGGAACTCCTCGACATCATGCCGGAGACCTATGGCGTGATGGTGTACCAGGAGGATGTGCTGAAGGTGGCGCACCTCTATGCGGGCCTCGATCTGGAAGAGGCGGACATCCTGCGGCGCGGCATGACGGCACGCTTCCGCGAACGGCCGGAGTTCAAACTGGTGGAAGCGAAATTCTTCGCGAACTGCAAGGCGAAGAACTACCCCGCTGGCCAGGCCGAGGAGGTGTGGCGACAGATCGAAAGCTTCGCGAGCTTCAGCTTCGCGAAAGGCCACAGCGCCAGCTACGCCGTGGAGAGCTACCAGAGCCTTTACCTGAAGGCGCACCACCCCATGGAATTCCTCGTGGGCGTGGCAAACAACTTCGGCGGATTCTATAGCACTGAATTCTATCTGCACGAGGCGAAACGAAAAGGTGCGGTGATCGAAGCGCCTTGCGTGAACACGAGTGGAGAGCTGTGTACGCTGGCCGGCCCTGATGGGAATGTAAAATGTAAAATGGAAAATGTAGAATCTAGAACGGCGCCTCTGCCTGCTGTTTCACCTTTATCACCGCCTTCATATTCGCACTTTGATAGGCGAGCTTCCTCTGCGCCTCCGCGCCTCTGCGGCCCCCTTCCCCCAAATCACCAATCACCAGTCGCTAATCACCAGCCTCAGATCTACCTCGGCCTTGCCAACATCAAAAGCCTTACAGACGAAACCGTGCGACTGATCCTTCACGATCGCCAGCGCAACGGACCCTTTGCCGACCTACCGGACCTGCTGCATCGCGTTCCGCTGCCCTTGGAACAAGCACGGATACTCATCCGCGTGGGGGCCTTGCGCTTCACCGGAAGGAGCAAACCTCAACTGCTGTGGGACCTGGCCCTGTTGCATGTCGGACCGGTGAATGCTTCCGCGATGGCGGACCTCTTCATCACGAAGGTGGAGGAACCGATGTTGCCGGAACTGCATCACTTCCCGCTCGCCGATGCCTATGATGAACTGGACCTGCTCGGCTTCCCGCTCTGCGATCCGTTCACGTTGGTGGAATATGGTGCAGGGCAGGGAAGAGAGGGAGGTAAAGGGGGTAAGGAAAGAACGCCATCATTACCTCCCTCGCTCCCCATACCTCCCTCGCTCCCTTTACCTCCCTTACCTCCCTTACCTCCCTTACCTCTCTCACCTCCCTCACCTCCCTCACCTCCCTCACCTCCCTCACCTCCCTCACCTCCCTCACCTCCCTCACCTCCC
Organism: Flavobacteriales bacterium; assembly: GCA_019638085.1. GTDB lineage: Bacteria > Bacteroidota > Bacteroidia > Flavobacteriales_F > PHOS-HE28 > PHOS-HE28. The sequence continues at coordinate 471,075 of JAHBUL010000001.1, forward strand.
TCACCTCCCTCACCTCCCTCACCTCCTTTACCTCCTTTCCCCCCCTCACCCCCATACATCCTCAAGCGCGAGATGTACCAACACGTCGGCAAGCGCGTTACCATGCTCGGCTACATGATCCACGTGAAGGCCACCGATACGCAACGCGGCCAGCGGATGACCTTCGGCTCCTTCATCGATACTGCAGGCGATCTCTGGGACAGCACGCAATTCCCATCTGTGGCGGAGCGCTTTCCGTTCCGTGGACGCGGCGTGTACCGCCTCACCGGCGTGGTGGAGGAGGAGTTCGGCCACGTGAGCCTGCGCACGCAATGGATGGAGAAGCTGCCGTGGAAGCCGGATCCGCGGTATGGGGATAGGTAGGGGCGATGCATGCAGCGCCCCTATGCAGCGCCCATACTTTCAGATCCGAAGGTGAGATCGTACATTTGGGCATGTCCACGCCCGAACTCCGTAAAAAGCTGATCGTGCGTATCCGTGCCACTTCCGATGTGAAGCTGTTGCGCGAGATGGAACGCATGCTGAAGGATGCCGGACGCGAGATCGCCCCGTTCATCACCACCCCGGATCAGAAAAAGGCCATTGCCAAAAGCCGGGCCGCCTTGAAACGGGGACGCGTTCGCCCGGCGGCAGAGGCGGACAAAGCCATCCGGGAATGGCTCGAAAAGTAGTTTGGACAGCACCGGCGGAAAAGGGAGTCAATCCTCTCCAAAAAAATCGCTGTCGATCCGTTTGACGGTATAGGTGCGCTGAGGAGTTACACCTAGGTCATGATCGATCATGAGCTGGGTCAGTTCCTCGCCATCGATCAGGACGATCTTGGTTTCGTTGCGCGGCGAATACGCACGTGCTTCGTTGCTAAATGCGGAGGTAGTGATGAAGATGCCCTTTTTGGCACCTTGCCCCGCCAATGCGCCCACGAACTTCTGGATCTCCGGTCTCCCGACCGTATTGCCAGTCTGCCACTTTTTGGCTTGAATGTAGATGACGTCCAAGCCAAGCTTATCCTCTTTGATGGTGCCGTCTATGCCCTCATCGCTGCCCTTGGCAAGGGCACGGCCAGCATCTTTTACGGAGCCACCATAGCCCATACGAACAAGTAGTTGGACCACTGTGCGTTCGAAGTCCATCCATGTTAAGGACTGGACTTTGGCAAGAAGCTCTTGGCTGAGGGCGGCACGAACTTGCACATA
>JAHBUL010000010.1 GCA_019638085.1 Flavobacteriales bacterium
CATTTATATTCCAAATGGTATTAAGCCTTACCTTCGCGCAAATAGCAAAACCAGACCCGATGAACAAGTTCCTTCTTCCTGTGGCCGCAATGGCCATCAGTTTCTCAGCCGTTGCCCAGGACCTGCCCAAGGCAAGCCCCCAAGGTGAGGTGGAGCAAGTAGTAGGCCTCACCAAGGTGGAGGTCGAGTACTCCCGCCCCAGCGTGCGCGACCGCCAGATCTTCGGCGATCTGCTTCCCTATGATAAAGTGTGGCGATTGGGTGCCAATTACAATACCACCATCGAGGTGAGCGGCCCCGTGATGATCAATGGTGAGAAACTGGCGAAAGGAAAGTATTCCATGTTCGCCATCCCCGGCAAGGATGCCTGGGAGATCATCTTCAACAAGAACACCGAGCTCTGGGGTGAATCCGATCGCAAGGAGGAAGAAGATGTACTGCGCGTAAAGGCCAAGGTGGAGCCTTCTGAATTCACCGAGACCCTGCTGATCAGCTTTGATGAGGTGAAGGACGACAAGGCCCGGATGGACATCCGTTGGGAGAAGACTCGCGTGAGCCTATCGATCGCTGCGGATGCCACCGAACAGGCCATGGAGAACATCAAGAAGGCCATGTCAGAGCCCGAGGTGAAAGCCGGTACCTATGCCAGCAGCGCGCGTTTCGCCATCGACCGTGGTGTTATGACCAAGGAGGCGTTGGAGTGGGCCCAAAAGGCCGTGAAGATGGACCCGAAGTTCTACTATTTGCACACGTTGGCATTGGCACAAGCGGCCAATGGTCAAAAGAAAGAGGCGGTCGCTACTGCGGAGAAGAGCATGACCGCAGCCAAGGAGGCAGGTAGTGATGCCTACGTGAAAATGAACGAGGCCAAGATCAAGGAGTGGACAGGGAAGTGATCCCGTACCAAGGCAGCGCCCTTTTGAACCGAAGCCCCTATTTCCATCCGGAAGTAGGGGCTTCTTTATTTGCTCATAGCGAAGGCGCGGTGGTCCGTTAGAAATGGGGTTGGGGCTGCAACGGAGAATACCTTTTCGCGTTCTGTGATGGCCCTATTCCCAAATCCGGAGTTGGACGAAGCTGCTTGGTTCAAGGGCAACTGTTAAGTCACAGGAAGATGTACCACCTCAGGCCCTGATCCAAGGTCTTCGCAGGGGCATCGTTTCCAGGCCCGGTGATTGGGCTACCTCAGCAGGTCGTTTGACAACTGGTGCACAAGGAAAAACTCCCTTCCAGTACCTGTTTCCAGGACCGGAAGGGAGTTCTCATTCCCTTACGTGCTGAATTCTTACTTCAGCGTAATGCGCTGCACGTTGTAATTGGTGCCATCACTCACGCGCACGGTATAGATGCCAGCGGCATTGCCGGTGAGGTCCAGTGTGGTGGCGGTTCCATTGAAGCTGGTGGTCGCCACCACCTTACCGAGCGTGTTGAACACTTCCACGGTCATGCTAGCGGGCTTCTCGCTGCGGATCTGCACCAGACCTGTGGTGGGGCTGGGATATGTGGTGATGCCTTCCAAGCTCGAATGCTCCTGCACACCCGCTGGACCGTTCTTGTACAGGCGAACTGCCCAAGCGTTGCCATTACCGTAGAGATACTGGTTCTGGTCGTCCACCGGCAACCAGAGCATGCTGGCATCACCGGGCTGGGGTACGGTCAGGTCATCCACCACATAGAGGTTCTTGGCAGCCTCTTGGTACAATCTGGCGGCCACATAGTAGGCACCAGGCGCCAAGGTGACGGGGTCCAGGAAATCCACTGCTGCACGCCTTGAACCGGTGAGGTCGGAGGCAACGATCACACGGATCTCCGTTTCCGCTATGGGAGAGGACAGGCTGGTGCCCGCGAACATCTCCGTTGTATCGTAGATCGCTCCGATGAAGTAGCTACCGGCCTGGGACTGTGTAGCCGTTACGATCTCCACCCCGTCGAATACTTCTTGGGCAGTGACCACGAAATAGTTCAGAACGCGTACATCCTGGGTATTGTCGGTGAAGGAACCGGTGCCGGCACGCGTGATGCTTTGCTCGGCCGCAGGGTTCACCCCGCCTACGCCATCCAAGCTGTAGAGATCATCGGTTACGGAGAAGCGACGCTGCTTGGCATTGTTCGCGGGATCCAGGTCCACGGCGATGGAATCACTGGTCATGGTGAAGTAAGCGGTATACAGGCCAAGGGACATGGGCGAAGGGATGGTCAGGTCGGTCTCCACATGAACGGTATCGCCGCTGAGGATGCTTCCCAGGTTCACCGAGGTATTGCTGACCTCCGTGTTCGAGGCATCCTTCAGGGAGATGTTCAGTGTCACGTTGTTCTGGGTGTTACCCCCGTAGTTGATGATGCCTGCACCCACATCGATGGAACTGCCGAGCTGGCTGGCAGGAACACGACCATACTCATAGCCCGCTCCGAACTGGGAGGTGAAGCCATAGTCCATGATCAATTCGTTACCGGGCAAGCTGGCGATGCTGATGTCATCGATCTGCCAGTAATAAGCGGACACGTTCGTACCCCCCTGGTTGAAGCGTAAACGCACGTTGGAAGGGTTGGCACTGATCGCCCCGGCAATGTTCACCGAGGTCTCGGCGGTTGAGAACTCATCGTTCTGGGCCACACCCATGTCCAAGCTGATGCTGGTGGGCCAAGTGGTGCCTCCGTCGGTGCTCACATCCAGTGTGTGTCCGGAATTGCTCGCACAGCAGAAGCGGTATTTCTGGTAGAAGCGAATTTCGACAGCGGGCGATGCACTGAGGTCCAACACCGGCGATACCAACGAGCCGGTGAGGGGTATGCGTGGTGACACCTCTACGGGCGGGGTAGCATTGAAATCCGTGTTCACCGAATCCGAGTTGAACAGCATGAAGCCGTTGCTTGCGGATGGTGAGGTGATGATCTCACTCAACACGGTGAACGCACCTACAGGTCCAGTGGTGGTGTACCGCCAAACATCCCCGTTGGTGCCGGAGAAGGTCCAAGCACCCACCCCGTTGTTGCCGGCAAAGCCATTGGCAAAATCCTCGGTGAAGACCACATCGCGCTGGCCCCCATTCAGCGGTGCGGGTGGTGTGGTAGGGTGTGGTTTGTGCTGGAGGGGTTCCAGCTGCGGGAAGTTCGTGACCGCGTGTTGTGCGAAGAGCCCGCCTGTTAGTAGGGCCATGGTCGCGATTGCGCAAAATCTTTTCATGATGTTCTGGTCGGTTTGCGGGTTGTCAATTTGTGCCGAAGATAGCTGGCGTGGTAACATGTCCTCTTCAGGAGCGGGATGGATTGAGGAACGGTGGGGAAACGATGATGGGCGGAAAGAAGAACTCCCCCCCGGCACCTGTTTCCAAGGCCGGGGGGGAGTTCACAAGAGCTGCTTTTTCGGAAGCTTACTTCAGCGTGATGCGCTGCACGTTGTAACGGTTGCCATCACTTACACGCACGGTGTAGATGCCTGCGCTGTTACCGGTGAGGTCCAAGGTGGTGGCCGTTCCATTGAAGCTGGAGGTCTTTACCAACGAACCCAGGACATTGAATACCTCAACGGTCATCTTGCCCGGGGTCTCCATGCGGATCTGTACGGGACCGCTGGTGGGGCTGGGGTACATGGTCACACCTTCCAAGTTGGAGGTTTCCTGCACGCCCACTGTGGGGTTGCTGGAGAGGCGGATGGCCATCGCGTTACCGTTTGAGTAGAGGTTCTGGTTCTGGTCATCCACGGGGATCCACAACATCGTGGCATCAAATGGTTGAGGGACCGTTGTCTCATCCAGAATGTAAATGTCGCTGCCACCTTCCTGGTACAAACGGACCCCTACAAAGTACGCGTTGGGATCCAAGGTGATATCATCCAGGAAGTGGACACCAACGATCCCATTAGTGATGTCGGCCGCTGTGATCACGCGGATCTCCGATTCCACCAACGGAGAGGCCAGGTTATTCATGAAAACATCCGCGGTATCGTAGATGGCGGCAATGAAGTAGCTACCGGGGTCCGTATTGTTCGAACTCAAGTAGATCTCCACTCCTGTAAAGGTCTCCTGTACCGGCACGTGGTACAAATTCAGAAAGCGCACATCCTGGGTATTGTCCGTGAAGGATGCAGTACCGAGGGTGGTGAGGTTCAGAATGGAATCGGGCACCACGTCAATGGCATCAATGGAGTACAGGTCCTGGGTCACCTCGAAGTAGCGGTAGGCCACATTATTGGCCGCGTTCTCATCACCTCCGATCTCATCGCTCGTAACGGTGAACATGGTTGTATACATTCCGTATGGGAGCGGGCTGGGCAGCGTCACGGTCTCTTCCGTCACAACGGTGTCACCATTGATCATGGAAGCGATATTGGTGCTGGCCGTGGCCACGGTGTTCCCGTCCGCATCGGACACAGTACCCGTTACGACGATATTGTTCTGCTGCAGGCCACCGAAGTTGACAATGGATGCGCCCATGATGATGGTGGAAGGCATTTCGATCTGTGGAACACGGCCGTACTCATAACCGCCGCCGAATTGGCTGGTGTATCCATAATCCACGATGAGCTCATAGTCTGGCAAGGTGATCAGCTCCACATCGTCGATCATCCAAGCATAATCACATCCGCCTTCATAGCGGAAGCGGAAATATGCGCTTGAAGCACCGCCGATGGCGGACAGGTTCACGGAGAGCAACTGTGGGTTCGGCGTCGAGCTGTTCACGCCGATAACGTTGATCTGTGTAGTGGCCCAATCGGTTCCATTGGTGCTGGTCTCCACGTAGCAGGTACCTTGGAATTCGCGGTAGAACTGCTCGAACTGGAGCACAACTCCGGGATATGCGCTCAGGTCGATCGGGTTGGCCGTAGCGATCCATGCGTTCTGGGTTCCGCCACAGAGGAGGTCGGAATCGAACAACGCAAAACCATTGGCTGCTGTGGTGGAGGCAATGGGGTTGATGGCGAAGGAGCCTGAAGGAGCTGTAGTGCCGATCACCCAGTTGTCATTGTTGGGGTCGTTTTCGTTCCCGATATTCCATTGGGAGGCATCGGAGAAATCGCTGCTCCAGATCACATCCCGTTCAGCGGAGCGGACGGGCTGGATGTGACGTGTGATCTGCGCCACTGACTTTTCCTTCAGGTAGTGTGCCTGCCGGTTGGTGTTAAACTGTGCTGAGGCAGTTCCTGCGATCAGCGTAACCGCCAAAGCAGAGATGTAGAGTTTGTTCATCGAGTTCATTTGGGTTGGTTTCGTAGCGTACTGAGATGGGGTGTAAAGTTAAGAAACCCGGTAGAATGTGGTCGTGCAATTGTAAATGATCCTCGCCGACCCTCCATGGGGTTCCGCTCCAAGAACAAGCCGATGGTTTAAAAGTTCGTTGGATGCCCTATTATCTTGGTATGGGAACGGGTGGCTTTCCCGGTGGCAGTACCGCTTGCAGGAGTACGGCCAGAACAATGGTGATCGCCGGTGCGATCAGGTTGTACCAGAGGAATGCCACTTCCACATCGGAGAAGTGCAGGATGAAGATCGCGGCTTGGGCGATCAATGCGGCGATGAAAACGGCTGTGCCCTGCACATGCTTGATGAAGAAGGCCACCAGGAAGATGCCGAGTATGGTGCCATAGAATAGGGATCCCAGGATGTTGACCGCTTGGATGAGGTTCTCGAAGAGCGAGAACACCGCTGCAAAGCACAAGGCCAGGATACCGAAGACCACCGTGGCCCATTTGCTGGCCCTTACCTGCCGTGTATCCGTGCTTTGCTTGGGTAGCACGTCCACCACACTGGTGGTGGCCAAGGCGCTCAGCTCGGCGCTGGTGCTGCTCATGCCAGCGCTGAAGATCATCGCCAGCAACAGGCCGATCACCCCGATCGGCAAGTGGTCCATGATAAAGCTGATGAAGATGTAGTCCTTGTCGTTCGCTTCCCGATCGGGCAGTTCATCCTTCAGCAGGGTGGTGGTCTCTTGGCGCAGGACCTTGTCCTGCGCCAAGGCCTGCTCCAGATCGGCGTGGGCCTTGTTCATCGCTTCCGGGTCGGCAGCCCGGCGGGCATCCACCCACGCTACGGTGTTGCTGCGGATACGCTCGTTGTTCGCGTCATGCCGGGTCTCCAGTTCGTGCATGCGCGCTGCGGCCGTGGTCTCCTCCAAGGCCACCACGTTCGCCGCGTTCCAGTGGACCGGTGTGGGATTCACCAAGTAGAACATGAAGACCAGTACACCCGTGAGCAGGATGAAGAACTGCATGGGGATCTTCAGCACGGCATTCATCCAGAGGCCCATTTTGGCCTGCTTCACATTCTTGCCGCCCAAGTAGCGCTGCACCTGGCTTTGGTCGGTGCCGAAATAGGAGAGCTGCAGGAAGAAGCCACCGATGAGCCCGCTCCACAAGGTGTACTTGTTCGACGGGTCGAAGGAGAGGTCCACCACTTGGAGCTTACCCAAGGAACCGGCAAGGTCCATGCTTTCACCGAAGTCCATGACATCACCGAGGTAATAGACCACCAGGCCGAAGGCCATCACCATGCCGGCGAAGATCACCGCCATCTGCTGCTTCTGGGTAACCCCAACTGCACGTGCTCCTCCACTGGTGGTGTAGATGATCACCAGCACCCCGATGAAGAGGCAGGTCCACGCCAAGGGCCAGCCCAATACTTTGCTCAATATGATGCTGGGCGCATAGATGGTAATGCCAGCGGCCATGCTGCGCTGCACCAGGAAGAGGCCTGCGGTGAGCAAGCGGGCCCGCCCGTCGAAGCGCTTCCCGATGAACTCATACGCGGTAAAGACCTTCCACTTGTAGTAGAGCGGTATGAAGACGAGGTTGATCACCACCATGGCCAGTGGGAGGCCGAAGTAGAATTGCACGAAGCCCATGCCATCGAGAAACCCTTGGCCGGGTGTGCTGAGGAAGGTGACGGCGCTGGCCTGGGTGGCCATTACGCTGAGGCCAACGCCCCACCAGCGGGCATCGCTTCCGCCGCGCAAGTAGCCTTCACTGGTGGTGGTGCTGCGCGTTTTCCACACGCCATAGCCCACGATGAATCCGAGCGTGCCGAGGAGGATGGTCCAATCCAGGATGTGCATGAAATCAGTGGTTCAGGTCCGGTCGTTGCACCTGTTGATCGGGTCGACCCATTGGGTCGACAGTACAGGTGCGGATCTGGGAGTCCTCAGCGGATCGTCGCTCAGTTTGCCGCGGATTCATCTTATTTGGCGCTGCGGCGGGATATCAAATTAGCCCAAAGCCGATACGCTCCCGGAACACCGGCGGGTAATTGCCGGAAGAAGCTGATGCCCGTGTATATGAAGCGCCCTTTTCCATAGTCGCAGGTGATCAACGCGCCGTCCACCGGTTTTTCACCCGGATCGTTCCATGAGATGAGTGGGGTGTAGTGTGCTTCAAAGTCGCCAGCGAAGTAGAGTCCGCGTTCCTGCACCCAGCCTTCGAAATCCGCTTTTGTGATCTTGTTCGGCGTGTTCAACAGCGGATCATCCGGGTTGGGAAAGCTGGGTGGTGCTTCTTCAACGGTGACGCGATCACGCGTGATGTCGAAAGGGTAGGGCCCGAGCGTGGCGGGGTCGATCTGGAAATCGGATTCGCCGGAGAAGAAGCGGGGGACGGTATTGTACTGCACCACCAACGTGCCTCCATCCTTTACATACTGGAGCAGCAACGGGTGCAGCTCCTTCATGCCTACGGTGGCATTGTATGCGCGGATACCGGTGACGATGGCATCGTATTGCTTCAGCTCGGCCATTTTGGCGATGGAAGGGTCGATCATATCCACGGTCACACCCAATTGCTCCATGGCCTGCGGCACATCATCGCCAGCACCCATCACGTAGCCGATGCGCTTGGCATTCACCTTCACATCCAACGGTATGGCATGGAACGCGGCCGGTGTGTACCACGATCGGGTGGGGATATGGTCGTAGCTGATGATGCGACGGGTGAGGCTGGTGGGGCCGGGGTGGCCAACGGCCATGCGCAGGTACGGCTCGGTCTTGTGCTTGGCCCCTCGTGGTACCATGGTGATCGTGGCACCCTTTCGCTCGCCGGACTTCATGGCACCCAACTCCTGCTGGGCAGGCCGGATGTCCCAATCGGCAACGAGCTCGCAGATCAGGGTGGCCTTGTCCAGGTCGGTATAGGCTTCCACTCCGAAGCGCTCATTCGCAGCTGTATCCTTCACGATCAGTACGCTGGGGCTGGCGTAAAGAGATACCGGCGGCACCACCTCGCAGTTCTGCACCAGTTCCCCTTTCACACGGTCCACGGTGCGGTAGTGCACCGGCACCGTGCCGCGTATCTCCGTGCCACCGGCGAAGCGCAAGGCGTAAGGCACCTTTAATCGGGCGGGTGTGATCGGCAGGCCGATGAGCTTGGGGTCGGCAATGTCGAACAGGCTCCCATGTGGGCGGGCCAACCAAAATGGTTCGTCCGGGGAAAGCGGTGCCTTCAACCCCACAGGGATGGAGCGGACCACGTTCCTTGGCAGCGTCTCCGGCTTGTCTCCAATGAACTGGATGCTGGCAGAGCTACGGGTGAGCAGGTCCAAACTCACATGCACGGAATCCATGGTGACCACATATGGGTCTTTCGCCAAGGCTTCCACCACGGTTCCGGTCACGTCCAGCAGCAACTGGTCCACGCGCTTCCGGGTGAAGTCCTTCCAATCGGAGGGAGGCAGGGCATCCACGGCAGCAGCCAAACGTTCCAACTCGGCCACACTGTTCTCCGGGTGCGAGAGGTCATAGCCGGCCAAGAGTGCAGCGATCGACTTTTTCACGGCCTCGCTCCCTTTCACGCGCGCCCAGGTCAGGTCGATACCTTCCAGGAACTGGTCGCTTTTGGGCTTGTCGCCTTTTTCGAAGTGGAGGTATTCGAACTGTTCGCCCCGGCTTTCCGCCGCGCCGAAACCCTGGCTCTTGTGCATGCTCCGGCTCCGGCCGGCGATCTCGGTATAGCTGAGGCCCAATAGCGGATCGTATCCCCCTACATCCACCGCGTACCAATCCTTATCCGTCTTGGCGATCTCGCTCAAGTTCTTGTTCCACCACGTGCTTCCATTGAAATAAAGCCGACGCGGTTGCCATGGCTGCAACCCTTGCTCCAGTTGCTCCGGAAAAGCCTTCGGGTCACCGGCCAGATCGAACGCTTCGTGGGCGAGGATCGCACTGGCGGTGTGGTGGCCATGTGTAGGGCCGGGCTGGTCGGAAAAGCGCGTGATGATCACATCGGGGCGGAACATCCGGATCACCCGAACCACATCGCTCAACACTTCCTGATGGCCCCATTTCTCGAAGCTCTCCTCGGGGCTTTTGCTATAGCCAAAGTCGCTCGCTCGGGTGAAGAACTGTTCACCGCCATCGATCCGTCGGGCTGCGAGAAGTTCCTCGGTACGAATGATGCCGAGGCCATCACCCAGCTCTGTGCCGATCAGGTTCTGCCCGCCATCACCGCGCGTAAGGCTGAGGTAGCCGGTGCGCACCTTCTTCCCATTGCTCAGCCAAGCGATCAGCTTGGTATTCTCATCATCGGGATGCGCGGCCACGTACAGCACACTGCCTACCACGGGCAGCTTCTCCATGCTGTGGAGAATTCGGGAGGCATCGGGTTGTTCAGCGGGGCGCTGCGCAAAGGACTTCTGGGCCAGAAGTACAGTGCAACCCCATAGCGCGAAGATCACGGCGCGCCTTCCGTAACGAAGGGAGAATAACATGCGCCGAAGGTAGTTGGCGAAGGGAAGTAGGGCAGGTCGGCTTTTAAAGGAATTGGGAGGGCTGTGTACCAGCTTCAACGTTCCGTCCCGTCCTATCCAGGAAGAATGGGGTTCATGGGTACCTTGGGGGCACAAATGGTCTGGAACGGAAGTGTTCAATGCACTGTGGGACGTGCACTCGCGTTCGCTTTCTCGTGCTTGGTGTTGTGCGCATGGGTTATCTCAAACGACACCGAGCAACAGGATCATTTTGGGGAAGGTAGCATCACGAACGGTGCGAACCATAAGGGGCCGCTCTTTGGGGTAGCGGCCCCGACCTCCTCTGAGCCATTTGGGTATGCTATCCAAGTGAAGGATCATTCTTTCGTAAGCTTCAATGAAGAGCAGAACATGCATGTTCTGTATCGCACGGACGGTTTCGATCTGGATGTAACCTCCTCCATCGGGCAATACAGGACCTCACTTTCCTTGGAAGGCATCGGGCGAGGGCATCCGGAATTTACACCGGGTGAGCCATTGCTGTGCACTGTGGATAAAGGTCAATTGGAAGTTGATCACGGTGCCTTTCAGATGGTATACAGCAATGCTCCTATGGGTATGCGGCACGACCTTATCGTGAATGATAAGCCCTCCGGAGAGGGTGTGCTGGAAGCTTTCTTGCGCATCTCGGGAGACCTTCTGGCATTGCAAGTTGGGGAAGGCGAAGTTGTGTTCCATTGCTATGATGTCGGCTCCATGGCCCTTGTGCCCCTGATCCGTTATAATGGATTACATGTGTGGGATGCCACAGGTAGAACGCTCGGTTCCAAAATGGAACTTAGAGGAGATCAGTTGGTCCTTTCGGTGCAGGATGAGCATGCCATTTATCCGGTCACGATCGATCCGGTCTCTTCCACCGCTGACCTGGTGCTACCCGGTAGCCAGACGGGGGAGAATTTTGGCTACAGTGTGGCTACCGCCGGGGATGTGAACGGGGATGGTTACAGCGACATCCTGGTGGGTTCGCCCAACTGGAACACTCCCTTCACGAACGGGGGGCGGGTACAGCTTTTCCTGGGGTCGGCCGGCGGCATCGCAGCCACTGCAGCTTGGACCGTGCAAGGGCCTCAGGCCAACGCTCGCCTGGGTTTCAGTGTTTCATCGGCAGGTGACCTGAACGGAGATGGGTACAGTGATGTGGCCATCGGAGTCCCAGGCTTATTGGGCAGGGGTGCTGTAGTGGTGTATCTGGGATCCGCCAGCGGATTGGGGACTTCCGCCTCATTCACTCTGTTGGGCGATTCACAGAATGGTTGTGAGTTCGGCTGGTCCGTGGCCTTGGCGGGAGATGTGAACGTGGATGGATATAGCGACCTCTTGGTGGGTGCCCCCAAGTATACTAATTCAGGGACGGCGCAAGGGAAAGCCTATTGCTACCATGGAGCGGCCTCCTCCATGAACCTGGGCTGGACCTTCACCGGCACTGCGGTCAATGCGCAGTTCGGTTTTAGCGTAGCGGGTGCCGGCGACCTGAACGGTGACGGCATCAGCGATGTGGCGATCGGTGCACCTTATCAGCCCAAGTTTCCAGGGAACAACAACGGTGCCGTTCACGTCTTCCGCGGGAATTTGGGCACCGGGCTGAACGCAACGGCGGGCAGCGTGCTTTCCGGTGTGGGGAACGCGAACTTCGGTTACTGCATTTCCAGCGCCGGGGACATGAACGGGGATGGTTATGCGGACCTGCTCATCGGTGCACCGGGCACGGCGAGCGGCAATGGTGCTGCCCATCTGTATTTGGGTACTGCGGCGGCGAGCATGGTTCCTCCTACAGTGTCAAGTACCGTGACAGGCTCCGGGGGTGAACGGCTGGGCAATGCCGTTTCATTGGCCGGGGATGTGAACGGGGATGGCTATGCCGATGTGATCATGGGTAGCCCGAATTCAGCTACGGACAAAGGAAACGTGCGGATATATAAAGGAGGTCCGTCCGTGCAGTTCAATCCATCCCATTTGTATTGGACCCGCACGGGATCGATCGCTGGTGCCTATTTGGGTGCTGCGGTAGCCACCGGAGGCGATGTGAACGGGGACGGCATCAGCGACCTGTTGCTTGGCGCACCGGGCCAAGCAGGTACTGGGGTGGTGAGCATCTTTCACGGTGAACCCGACCCACCCTCCACAACGATACAGTGGTCCTCACTAGGTACTCAGAACAACGGTTTCATGGGCCGTTCGGTGGCCTCTGCCGGGGATGTGAACGGAGATGGTTATAGCGATGTGCTCATTGGCGCTTCAGGTATGGATGGTGCGAAGGGGCGGGCCATGCTCTATCTAGGTTCGGCCAGCGGCTTGTCCGCCACCCCGGCCTGGACCACATACGGCGAGAATGCCCAGGACCAGTTCGGCTATTGCGTGGCCTCTGCCGGGGATGTGAACGGTGATGGCTACAGCGATGTACTGGTGGGGGCGGCTTCCTGGCCGAATTATGCATGGACGGGCAAGGCATACCTCTATTTGGGCGGCTCCTCAGGGTTGTCGCTCACCCCGGCATGGACACTTACCGGAAACTTGCCGGACGACCGCGTCGGTTATGCCTTGTCCAGCGCTGGCGATGTGAACGGTGATGGATACAGCGACGTGGCCGTGGGGGCGTACATGTACAATTCGGGGCAGGGCAGGGCCTATGTGTTCCACGGCTCTGCAGGTGGGCTCGCTTCCACGCCCGACTGGGTAGGGACGGGTGATCCCCAATCCTTTTACGCAGCGAGCATTTCGTTGGCTGGCGATGTGAACGGGGATGGCTATGACGATCTCGTCGTGGGGGCACCCCTGCATGACCTTGCCGGAGGGAACAACTTTGGAGCTGCATTCGTCTACCACGGGTCGCCTGCGGGTCTCTCCCCGGTATCGAACTGGTCGGCATTCGGAGAAGTAGCTGGTGATCAGTTCGGCGAAAGCGTGTCCATCGCCGGGGATGTGAATGGTGACGGATATAGCGATGTGGTGGTGGGTGCATACATGCACACCAGTGCAGGGCAAGCCTCGGCAGGACGGGCCTATGTATTCCACGGCGCGCCCACCGCTGGTCTGGAGGCTGTTCCGCATACGGTGATCGATGCCAGCATGTCGCTACCGGACGCGCACTTGGGTATTTCAGTCTGCTCGGCGGGTGATGTGAATGGCGATGGGTTCAGTGATGTGCTCATAGGAGCACCACGCCAAGCCTTCCTGTATCCTGACCAAGGGCGGGCTTCCATTCATTTGGGCTCAGCCATGGGCGTAACGGCCAGCGAGGATTGGATCGGCTGGGGACCGGCCGCTAATGCACGCATGGGCAATGCCGTTGCGCTGGCGGGTGATGTGAACGGTGATGGGTACAGCGATGTGGTGGTAGGCGCATCCGACCGGAATCTCGGGGCTGGCTATGAGGGAGCGGCTTACCTCTTCAGCGGTGGAGGCACCGGCGGTTTAAGCATGCGCACATACCAATACAGGAGTAACCTTACTACCCAGGTCCGCACCAGCAACGGGACCTTCGAGGCAGCCTGCGACTGGGGCATTGGCCAATGGACCCGCAGCGCCTTGGGCCGCTCCAAGGTGAAGCTGGCATGGGAATACATCGGCCACGGGCCGGGGATGCCTTCCGGTGTACTGCTGCCAAACAATAGTACAGACGTTACCGGAATTAGCGGATCGTGGCATGATAGCGGTCTGTCCGGGGTGTTGATCAAGCAAGCCATTACCGGACCCATGGGCACCAGCCATCCCGCATGGCGCGCCCGCGTTAAACATCACCCGGCTACAGCTTTGGATGGTCGTCCTTACGGGCGGTGGTTCGTACAAGGCCTGCATGACCTGCAGGTGCCCAGCCTGAAAACGAATTTGATGGAATGTGGGCCTTTGCCAGTCACCCTATTGGGATCATCCGTGGAATGTGAGAATGGACAAGTGCTGTTGGAATGGACCACGGCCACCGAACAGGACTGCGCCGAGTTCCGGGTAATGCGATCAGCGGATGGGGTCAATTGGCAAGTATTGCTCAGCATGCCTTGTAGTGGGAACTCCACGCAGAACATACATTATCGAACTGTCGATCCACTACCTGTCACTCAAGGCTTGAGCTATTATCGCCTCGATCAATACGATATCAATGGGACGACCACCTCCTTTCCAGTTATGGTTCATGTACCCTGCGGGATGGATCTATCGCTGATAGCTTGGCCCAACCCGGTGACGGATCAACTGTATGTGTCGTTAACGTCCTCCGTCGATCCGAACGAGGCGGTCCGTGCCAAGGTGCTGGACATGTCCGGAAGAGAGATTGCGGACCATGCGGTGAGAATTACCGGTGGATCGGTAGGGGAGCTTAGTGGCTTGGAGGCACTGCGTTCAGGACCTTACTTGGTGAGGTTGTACTCATCCAAGCGTGGAGTTCTCGGCCAACTGCGGATGGTACGGATGTGAAGCAAGGAGATTTTGAGGCTCTCCTCCAAGGTATTGGAGCCATGAAAACATCCGGTCTGATCTGTTAACCCGCTCCGCCAGGATCTTCCACATCCTCCTGCTTCGATCGCCAGGGATCCATGCTGAACGGATTCGCAAGAAAGCTGTGGTCTGGAACCGCTGTTCATGGCATGCGTAGGATTCGGCCACCCATTCATACCATTTCGCATTATGGATCGGTTCGAAGATGCGCCGCTGTTTTCTCGTAGGACGACCATTGCGGTGAAGTAATTCGGAAAAAGAGCAAGCAGATCCGGCTGAGCTGTATTGCGAGATGGTAGAAGTGATGGGTTTGCACACTTTAGGGTGCCTCACGGAACTTCACTCAGGTATCTTCGGTCCACCATTCGGCAGATGGACCACTCGGTAAGGCGCTTCCTTTTCCGGCATGCCGTATTGCTCCTCAGGGAGCTCCTATCGGTGACCTATTTCCTTCGGACCAAGCCTGTCTGGAACGATCCGCCCTTGTGTCATTCGAACTTCCTCGAGGCATTACATCGTTTCATCCGTTACGAAATCTTGCATGCCTCAATTGATCAAAGCACAAAGGGCCGTCCCCTGCGGAACGGCCCCTCGGCGTTTGATAGTTGGTTCTTCGGGCCTTTAGGAGCCTCAGGTCCCTGCGAACCTTCTATCGGTCAGTAGGTATCGGCTAATACCTATCTGACTATGCTCAACCGCTGCACGGTACGTTCCCCGTTGACGGTAATGTTCACCATGTAGACCCCGCTGGCGATCTCGCTGGAGAGGTTGAGGATGGTGTTGAAACGCTCGCCGGTGTTGCCGAACTCCTTGGCGAAGACCTGCTTGCCATAGATGTCCTGGATGTCCACGGTGATCGTTTGGTCAGCATCCACCAGTCCGTCGATGTTCAGGTTCACCTGCCCATCGCGTACGGGGTTCGGCCATAGTGTCGCTGCACCGTTGACCTGCACCATGCTGGCCTCCGGACGGTTACCGCTGTTGTCGATGGTGATGTTACAGGTACTTGCGCAGAAGCCGCTGTAGAGTCCGTTCACTTTCACGTTCATCTCCACGGCGTAGGTGTAGCCGTCCTGTAGCAGGGGCGCCACGTTGGGGTTCCACTTCAGTTGCAGGATGTAGGTGCTGCGGATGAAGGTCTGGTCGTATCCCTCCTGGGTATTGATCAGACGGAACTGGTACTCCGTTGCACCTTGCACCGGCTTGGCATAGATGAAGCTGTTGTTGGTGTTGAAGGTACGTGTCTCGTTGCAGGAGTGTCCGTAAGCAGGTGCCTGGATCAGCTGCGTGCAGGTGACCACCGCCGGTAGACTGATACCCATCTCGCAGCCACTTCCAAAGTGAGCCTGCTGCATGGGTCCATCGCGGTCGGTGCGCACCCGTGCGAAATACTTCACGCCGGGCACCAACGGATTGGTCACCATGTCCCAGAAGTGTACGTAGTTGTACGGCCGTGCAATGCGGCGCATGAAGCCTGCATCGGGATCGGAGAACTCGAACTGGTAGTTGGAGGCACCGGTGACCTTGTTGGCATACACCTTATTGCCGAGCATGTTATTGAAGATGCCACACTCGGTGGGAGCGATGTTGGCCGGCCCTTCGGGGAGGCAGAAGCTGTGGGTGCTTCCGTAGTTCGGGTTGGCCGAAGGATTGGCAGGGGATACGGCACCGGAAGCGAAGTCATCCCGGAGCAGGAGCTTGCCGCCCGTGGTACGCAATTCCCAACCACCATTGGTGATGCCATCGCCGAAGCTGTCCATCAACCTCAAACCGTAGCATGCATTGGCGGATGTAGTTCCCAAGCAGACCGTTTCACTCACGGATTGATTCGCTCCGGCGGGAGTACCGGAAGCGACCACCGCGTTGTTTGCGTCGATGATCTCCCAGGAAAGTTGCTCCGGATTGCCATCGGTGTTGATGGTCACCACTACTTCGTTGCCCTCACAGGGAGGTATGGGGAAGTAGAGCCACTCGATCGTGGTGGCCCCTTCATCGGTTCCATCTTGGATGAAGAAGACGGTTTGATCCACGCCCGTCTCGTTCAACCAATAGTAGTCCGCAGCACCGGCCGCGCAGTACAATTCATTCGCACCCGGGCAGGCTGTTCCGTATGCAATACGCACCTGGCCCGTGTACGGTCCTACCGGGAAGCTGGTGAAATAGATGCCAAAATCAGGTTCCACCGTGTATGAGAACACGAGATCTCCACCGGTGTTCCCGCTGTTGCAGACCGAAATGTCATCATTGGCACCGGTTGTATTTACGGCGATCGAACCGGTTTCACCTGTAAGGGCGATCACACGGCTGCAATCATCACCGTTGATGAGGGTGAATTGAACGGGAGTACCGTTCTCTCCATAAGTGCCGCCGCCACAATCCTGTCGCACATACACGTCATAAGGTGTATCCAAGGCGAGCGTGTTGAGCACGGTGCTGGTGCCGCTTACGGCCACGGCTATGCCTTGGCCTGCTGTTGCACCTGTACCCGGTGTGAAGCCAGCAGGGCCGTACTCCACGATGACGTTGCCGCTGCATGTTGCATCCCAGTTCACCGAAGCGCTGGTACCGGTGTTCACGCTACTTAGCGCCACACCTGTAACAGACGGGCAGAAGGGACCAGCAGGAGATGTGTACACGTAGTTGAACACGTAGATATCTCCACCGGTGGAGATCCCGTCGGCCAAGAAATACAATCGTTCGGTCTGGCAACCAGTATTGGACCAGATCAAGGTTTCATAATCGTTGATCATCTGCACGTTACCTCCCAAGGGGAAGTAGCCTCCAGTCGTACAGACCAGGCTGGTCGTTCCGGGGCAACTTCCGCCATAGGCTACGACCAATTGGTTGGCGAAGCTCCACAGGCCGATGGAGATCGTGGCACCCGCTTCCACATCATGGTAGAGCACCACGTCCGGACCGGGCAGGCTGGGGATGCAACTCGAGCTGGTGTAGTTGTTGAGCGCACCCGTAGTGCTGCCTATTATTGACCAGTCGCCGAGTGAAAGGGTGGTCAGGTCAATAGCGTTGGCGCAGAAGTCACCCGCCATGATGCTGAAGTTAACGGGGGTCGAGTTTTCGCTGATCCCATCGTTAACACCGCAGTCTTGGCGTACATAGGCTTGGTAATTGCCGCTGGGTACTCCGCTGATGGTGGCCGGGCTACTACCGAAGGGACCGGCCACGGTGCCGGTGCCGAGGACGAATCCAGGAGTGCCATACTCCACGTAGAAACTGCCTGTGCAGCTCGTGCATGTCCAGCCGATGTCCACGCTGCCGGGGCCGGTCACGGTGGCGGACGGGGCAGTCGGTGCGGCACAGGAGGGTACCGGGACGATCCGGAAATTATCCACGCCGATGTCGTTGGTCCCGGTTCCGGCCGCGGTCGTGCCCTGTAGGCGGATCACCGTGTTGGCCGAGGTGGAGCCGATGGTGAAGGACTTTGTTTCCTGGGCGGTGTTGTTCACGAGCGTGCTGCCCGTTTGGGTGAAGGTGCTCCCTCCATCCGTGGAGACCATCACAGCCAGCGTACCCGAGCCGTAGTAATTGATGTATTCGAACTCGATGGTTTCCCCGCCGCTGCCTGCGGACATGTCAACGTGGAAGTCCAACGTTCCCGGAACGGAACCTCCCTGCCGGCTATGGAAGCGGGCCATGGGCAGACCGGGCAAAGCGGTATAGGGATAATTCCATCCACCAATGTCGTTCCAGCCTGATGCACCCGTTGTAGTGGTGCTGCTGCGCCAGGTGCCCGGGCCATAAGCCGGTCCGTTGGTCCAATAGGTATCCGGCACGTCGTTCGTGCTGCAGAGGTTCTGCCACGTGCTGAAGTCCTCCGTGTATTGGGTGCCGGCGAACACGTAGTAGGTCGGCGTGGGGCTGCTCACAACGACCTCCACGGGTGTGCTTGCAGTGCTCACAGGTCCGATGGAGCAGTTCACCACACAATGGAACCAGGTGGTGCTGGCAAGCGGGCCGCTGTTGTATGTGGTTCCGGTGGCCCCGCCAATGGCCGTCCAAGTGCTACCATCAGGGCTACTTTCCCATTGGTGGGTGATCCCGGGTCCTTCCTCGGGGTTGGCCACGCTCAGTGCGACCGACAGGCCCGGGCAGATCGAGGTCGCACTGGCCAGCGTATTGCCTGGAGTTGGTGTAACGCAATTGGTGGAAGGAGGTGTGAAGGTCAATAGGAGATCATCACCGGGCCAGGCTGCCAAGCGCGTGGCATCGGAATTACTGGCGGTCGGCCCGGGGCGAACGTTGAGGAAATTGCTTCCCGTCGCTCCGCTGATCCCGGTCCACCAATAGGCGTTCCCACCCGGATATGTGCTTGGCGCACCCGTTCCATAACGGAAATCGATCACGTTGCTTCCTTCATGCAACCACACTTGGAACAGGCAGTTGGGGGCATCGGCGTTATAATCCACTCCCACGTTCCACTGGATGATGCGGATCTGGTTGGGGGTGCTGCCCACCAGCACAGTGCTCACATTCCCGGTCGGGGTCGTCCCCCCATCTGCCATAAATGCAATGATCTTGGGGTTATTGTTAGCATCGTTTATGTTATCCATGGTGTAGGCGGTCACCGCTGTTCCGCCAAGTCTCATCCCGCCGTTCGAACTGACCGAGAAATCGGTGTACGGAGTTTCCTCATAGCTGAAGGTGAACCCGATGGCGGTAACCCCTGAGGCTCCATCATCCGTGTTGCTTCCTACCAAGGTCGTAGCACCTACCATAGGGTCCAAGTTCGCCCCGCTGCTGGAAGAAAAGACATATTGATTGGCGGTTTGGGCCGAAACCGCGGACATCAAGCCTAGGTACACCAGTGCGGCCAGTCCTGTTCGCCACGTGCGTCGTTGTAAAGGAGGGGTGAATGGGTCACTATTTTTCATGATCGCTTCGGGTTGGTTGGTGAATGGTTCTGTTACGGCGGGATTAATCAATCCGCAACCAAACTAACAGATGGGTCCTTCCGCAGAGCCTTAGCCGGTACAAACGGTTCAGATCGGTGCGAATGCAGATGGTGTATTGTTATTCCCGAAGATGCCCGACCTAGCGGCCGTTGGCCAGGATGGTCAGGTGGCCCGTAAGACGCTTTCCGGTCCGGCCATCAATTACTTCATAGAAATAGGTTCCGTCAGAGAGACCGATCCCCTTCCAATTATTGCCGTAGTTGGCAGTTTCATAAACCATATTGCCCCAGCGGTTGAAGACCTTCACCGAGCTGCCGCTCTTGGCCAGACCGTTGATCACCCACGTGTCGTTGTGCCCATCACCGTTCGGTGATATCACATTGGGGATCACAATGTCACAACCGGCATGAACAAGGATCTGCATCCGGACCGTTTCGGGGCATTGGTCCGTGGCGGTCACTGTATAGCTGCCATCCTCCATTCCGGACGCGTAGTACGGACCGGGCACTTCGGTAGCGCCCCAAGCCAAGTTGATCTGCCCCAGGCCGCCATCCACGGTTGCTTCCAGTAGCACGCTGTCGCGGTCGCAGCGTAGCCACAGGTCCTCTGCGAAGATCTCCATGGGGGTGTAGTCCAGCAGTACGATCGATACGGAATCAACGATGGTGTAACCGCAATCCGAGGTCCAACTCGCGATGATCGTGAGCAATTCGCTGCCTTCGGCATTTGCATCGCGCACGGCACCAATGGGGAAGGTCACGTGATCTTCCCCCGTGGGAATGCTGATCTGTGAGGGAGGTGTATTGAGATCTTCAGGTGTGATGCTCGGTCCGGTGTATATCAGTTGGATGTTCGCTTGATCACCGCTGGACGGTCTCGTAATGGTAACCAGCGCTTCTCCACAGCCTTCGGTGAGCGTGCCATCATCCAACGGTGTGCTTACGGTAGCTGTGAGGGATCCGGTAGAAGAGAAGCTGCCCCCTTCTATGAGCACGGCGGAATCCAAGCTTGCATCCCCTGCATGGGCGATGGCGATCTTGATATGATAGGTCTGTCCGCACTGCACTGCTGCTTTTGCATGTAGGGGCACAGTGAAGCCGTCCAGTTCCACGGTGGCCCCGCCGGAATTGTCCACGTAATAGATGGAGTTCGCCTGCCAGTTGGGGTCCGATGAGGCACATGTGGACGCATTGCCAAAGCCGGGAACCCCTGGATTAATGGTATTGATGGCCACCGGTGCAGTGGAACCCGGCACCAATGCCAGGTTCACCGCACCGTTGGTGTAGGGTCCGTTGATGCCCGGGCCGCTGAGGAAGAAGCCGAACACATCGTTGTATTGGGAGCAGACATATTCGGGATATTCCTCCGAGCCAAAGACGAATCGGAAGCTCAATGAATCCCCCGTGGGAATGAAATCGAATTCCAATACCGCCACGCAGCGCTGGGAATTGACAAAATAGCTCAAGTCCGGGTCGGGCGTATTCCATGGGTTGGCTGGTGGTACCGTAAGGCTGGGGTAGTTATTGGGCCCTTCGACCAAAACCACTTTTCCAGTAGCCAATAAAAGGCCGCTGGTCAAACCGATGTTGGAGTTTGTGCCAATGAAGGAACCCACTTGATCGTTCACTGTATTCGCCGGTTGCCCGTTGAACATCACATTGCTCACCGTCACACCTTGCCCTACCAGGATGTTGTTCACCAAGTCGTTCGGGGTGAGAACGTTCTGCACAGCGAGCTGTGCCTGTGTAGATCCGGCCAGAATAAGTAAGGTGGCTATCGAAATGGCCAGTTGGGGCAGCGGTCTTTTCATGTGGAATGCTCGGTCTAGCGCACCCTAATGAACGAACGGGTCGCCAATGTTCCCGATCGGGCGGGGCGGACCGTTGAACATGTTGTAGTCAGGTGTTCACGGCAACACGGTAACGTGCCCGATGTATTGGCGCATGAGGCGGTCTACCCCGTTGCGAACGCGCAACTTCCACACATATACCCCGGTCACCGGCGGCTTGCCGTTCACGCTCCCGTCCCAACCGATGTCGGGCTGGTCGCTATGGAACACCTCTGTTCCCCAACGATCGAAAACGCGTAGATCATAGTCGCGGCCCGCATCATCGCGCACCACGGGAAGGAAAACATCGTTGCTTCCATCCGCATTGGGCGTGAACGCATTGGGCACATATGCACTGAACACCCCATCGATCCTTACGATGTTCCTAGCGGTGTCGGTGCATCCGAAGACATTGGTCACAATGAGTTCAACTGGATATTCCCCGCCTTGATCACCGGGGAAGCTCACCTGCGGGTTCATTCCGTCCGCATCAGGGGGCGAACCCTGCGGGAATGCCCAGTGCCAAGCAATGGCATCCGTGCTGGATCGGTCTTCAAAAGAGATCAGCGGGTGATAGAAATCGGTAGGCTGCGGTCCGAACGTAAAGGCTGCGGTGGGGGCCGGGTCCACTTGCACCAGATGGTAAAGCGTTGTATCTCCTTCACATCCGGCCGGTGAGGTAACAGTTAAGGAAACTGTGTAAATGCTGGGATCGTTGTAGGTGTGGCCGGTGCTGCAATCGGTGGAAATGCCACCATCCCCGAACTGCCAAGTGCAAGTACCGATCATGCCTGGGTCGGTGGTATTGGTGAATTGTACCTCAAGTGGTGCACATCCGGTGTCGGGTTCCACGAAGAAAGTGACCGTAGGCAGCCCGTAGGCGTGGATGGTATCGGCCGCAGTGAGGGTGGCGCTGCAACCCAGTGCATTGGTCATGGTCAGCGATACGCTGTAGGTGCCTGGCGTGGTATAAATGGTACTGGTGCTGGGTTCCGTATCGGTTTCACCGTTGCCCAGATCCCAGAAGGCTGTCTGTTGATCCTGCCCTGGAGTGAGGTTGTCAAAGCGCACATGGAGTGGTACGCAACCGCTGGCGGGGTCGATGGCGAATGCCGGTTGAGGTGTAGGAAGTATTTGGATGAGCTGGGACATCAGTTCTTCATCCGTGCATCCGAAGGCACTGCTCACCTGCAGCATTACGTTGTAGGTCCCCGGGTTGTTGTAGGCATGCTGGACCGTTGATCCACTGCCCATTGCACCATCGCCGAACGACCAGGTACAGGTGTAGTTCCCCGCCGGTGTGCTGGTGTTGGTGAATTGCACCTCAGTACCCACACAGCCTATGGTGGTGTCAGGGGTGAAGGAAGCATCAGGCGTGGGGTGTACAATGATGAGGTCCTCGAAGAGACTGTCCGTGGTGCATCCTTGGGCGGTGGTCACCGTGAGGCGCACATCATAGGACCCCGGCTGCGTATACGTGTGCATCACGGTGCTGCTGGCAGCCGTGGTACCATCACCCAGGTCCCAGAGGAGCGTGCCGCTCAGCGCGGGATCGGTCTGGTTGAAGAGCTGCACCACGAGTGGGGCGCAACCCGCCTGTGGCGTGGCAGTGGCCAATGGGAAAGGATATTCCACCAATACTTCCTTTTGGGCCAAGGCACAAGAGCCATCGGCACGGATCACGCGCATGGCATATGTGCCCCCGCCGAGACCCAAGGCGGATGCATTCAGCACCGCACCTGTTTGGCCCACGATGGCCACGCCGTCCAAGTACCATTGGTAGGTATTGGGCGGTGCGTCGTAAGGGGCAGCCGTGAGCGCAAGGTCGTTGGTGCAGGGGTGACCGGTGCTGGTCAAGGACACTTCGGCATCCACCAGGCTCATGTCGTCAATGAAGAAGTAGGGTTCACTGGAACCCCACATGTTGTAATCCTGCGGAATGGGGCAGGCGGGACCGAACATGATGGCGCCCACATTGAATGGTGCCTCGAAGGTGATGGAGATATTCTGCCAAGCGTTCGAGGGAGTGTAGGTCACCGTGCCCAATTGCGTGAAACCCAGTTCCGTGGGACAGTATTGGGCTGGCATCGGACTCCCCCACACAGGGTCGTACATGGTGTAGGGGAGCGGAGGGCAGGTGTCGAGCCCGTAGATGGCCATTTGCAACGGCCCGAAATTGATCGGAAGAGTGCCATTCATGCCGAACTGCATGCGCACGGCGGCCAGGTTAAATCCTAATTCGTACGTCTGGCCTGCGGCCAGGGGGGCGGCCAAGCACTGGGTCAGGAACTCGTAGGAAGCTCCGCCCGGCCACGTGTGTACCACGATGCCGGCCACGGCGTTGCCGTCGGGCACGGGCTGCGGGATCATTGAGGGAAAGAAGCCGCACGGATCATAGAAATCCGCTGTGGCGGAGATCTGGTAGTCGGTCCAGCCTGTGGCGCAATCGATGTAATTGCCCTGCATCTGGCCCGGTTGGCCCGGACAGCAGGTATGGTCCTCGAAAGACCCGTTCGCGATCAGGTTCACCGGGGGAGGAAGCAGACTGCACGGGCAGCCCAGTGTATCGTTCAAATCCACCAGGCCGTTGCCATCATCGTCGATGCCGTTATCACAGATCTCCTGGGCGAACAGCAGCGACCCGAAGCACGCCGCCAGCATCGTAAGAACGATGCGGGCACGGAGCGCTCCGGGCCGATTGCTGCTATGTGCGGCAGAACGGTTCATTGGTCAATGGGCCACCATCACGCGCAATGGGTATGTGTTACCGTTGGTGAGGACCACGTGGGCCACATAGGCACCCGCAGGTAGATCCTGTACTGGCACGTTCACTTGAAAGCGATCCGGATCTTGGATGATGCGCACGATGCGACCTTGGCTGTCGGCCAAGCGGATCGCCTCCATCGGCGCGGGGCTCTTCACGGCGAAGGCATCGGTGGCAGGTGATGGGTAAAGTACAGGTGCGGTTGAGCCAGCATTCAGGTCGTTGATGCCCACGCTGATGGCAACGGTTTGGCAGTTGTTGGCCGTGGTGGGTCCCGATCCACAGGAACCCGTTACGGTTAGGCATACGGTATATTGGCCGTTGGTAGCATAGGTATGGCTGGGGGATTCCTCCGTACTTGTGGTCCCGTCACCGAAGGACCAGCTATAGCTGTCCGCATTGGTGCTGGTATTGGTAAAGCTCCACGTGTAGTCCGTACCGGCATTGCCCATGTCGAACCCTGCAAGCACTTCGCAACACGGGTCATAGCTGCCAACTGCCACAGCTTCCTGCCCCAACATCCAAGGATACATGGTATACGCTGAACCGCTCAGGCTGGTGAAGGGGGTTACTGTTGCTGTATGGGTGGTCCACTGCAGATCCAAATTGATATTGTGGCAATCGGCGTTGCCTGCGGCATCCGTACGGATCAAAATGCCCTGCCAATCACCCGGCCCTGTACCGTAGCTGTCCGTGAACCCAAGGATGGTATAGCCTCCCTCCGTCATGGGAACGATGGCCAGCGGATTGTCGGATCCAGCAGCCCCATATAGGTTCGACCACAGTAGGGTCCCGTCCGAGCTGAATTGGCCCCAGAGCATTTCGTAATCGCCCTCACCTTGGTCGAGGTACTGCGGATCAGCCACCCAGGTAACGCCGCCGTTCGGTGCTGGAGCGATGTCCACTACCTCGATCCCCTGTTCGAGCACACGGGTCCAGATGTGTTGACCGGTGGAAGAGATCTTGGTAAGGAAGGCATTGACATTCCCTGTGAAATAGCCGAGCGAACGCCCACCAACATAGATGTCCCCATTGCTGGATTCCATTACACAATAGGCTTCATCCACACCATTGCCGCTGCTGATACTACGTGCCCACATTTCGTTGCCCAAGGCATCGGTACGCACCAAGTAGCCTGAGGGTGAATAGCCTGTGCCCAGCCCATCCCCGTAGCCGACCATGGCAAAGCCGCCATCGGCCAGTTCCGTTGCCTTGTAGGCCCAGTCCCAGCCGGTGGTACCATAGTAGCGTGACCATTGCACCTCGCCCAAAGTGTTGAGCTTGGTAAGTTGCATGTCGTATTGGTTGCCGCCGGCATCCGTACGGCCCCCTGCGATGAAGCCGTCGCTGGTGGCGGTAAGGGTGTGGAGCGCATTGGATCCGCCGGCATCCATGCGCTTAGCGCTCAACAAGGTGCCGTCCAGATCGATATGCAGAATGATCCCATCGCGGCTATTCGTACCCGTGCCCATGGCAAAACCCACTACTACGATCCCATCCGGGCCGGCAGCAATGCAGTTGCCGTACAATCCCTCATCCACGAAATAGGGATATTTGAAGGTCCACTCGTGCTCTCCGGTGGGGGTTATTCGGGTCACTTGGATATCACCATCATTCTCATTGGCCAGTACGAAGTGCCCTTCAGAATCCACGGCCACGCCGTGTAGGTCGAGCGAACCTGGGATGGTGAATACGCGCTCCATCGGCCCCTGCGCAAGCGCGAGTGATCCGATGCAGAGAAATAATGGAAGTAGTGTTTTGCGCATGTTTTCGTTCTTGGTTCATGCAAAGGACGTGAATAGTGGACAGCCTGTTCGCCGACCCTGTCCCTAACCTAACGGCCTGCCCCAACGTCCATGACTTATTGTTCCCGTTCGGTCAGCAAGTTGGCGATCTGCTCCTTGTAATTGCGCCCGCTGAGCAAATGTTTACCGTTGCTCATCGTGAAAGTGAACTCATTATTACCACTGTAGCGCGTGTTCCGTACATGGGCCATGTTCACCATGTAGCTTCGGTGGATCCGCATGAACACGGCAGGATCAAGCTCGGTCTCGATCAGGTTCATGGTCATCCGCAACAGGTACCTGCGTGCTTCGGTCTGCAGTTCCAGATAATTGCCTTCCGTACTGATCCACATGATGTCCTTCACTGCAACGCGATATTCACGGCCCTTCTCCTTGATCACGTACTCCTGGGCGAACTCTTTGCGGGAGTTAAGATGACCTTGCATCAGGTCCAACATACGATCGGTAAGTCGCTTGTTCTCCTTCATTTCGATGAAGTCCTTGGCACGGGCCAAGGAAATGAAAAAGCGTTCATCGTCGTATGGTTTCAACAAGTAATCCACGGCGTGGACATTGAAGGCTTTCAAAGCATACTTGTCATGTGCGGTAACAAAGACCACAAAGGGGACTTGGCCGGTGGGGAATTTCTTTATTACATCAAAGCCGCTCAACTGCGGCATCTGTACATCGAGGAACATTAGATCCAAGGGGCTTTGGCGAATGGCCTCGAGCGCCTCCATTCCATTGCGGCATTCCGCCACCACTTGGATGTCCGGATCCGTCGCGAGCAGCCTGAGCACGCGTGAGCGGGCTGCTGGCTCATCATCAACGACGATCGTCCTGAAGCTCTTCATCGCTTTTGATATTCCTCAATGAAAGGAAAGCCCAAGGAAACCCGGAAGCCTTCCCCTTTCGTGGAGACGGCCTGAAATTTTCCTCGGTTACCATAAAGTAGTGATAGTCTTTCCTTTACATTGCTAAGACCTATGCCTCCATTGGACAAGGCGTGGGGAACATCCGCACAACCCTTGCCATTATCGCTCACCGTTAACTGGATGGTTCCCTGTTCACGCCTCGCCACGATGTTGATGCATACTTCATCGCTTGTGGCATCCAATCCATGTTTGATCGAGTTTTCCACCAGCGGCTGTAGGACCATTCCAGGTACCATTGCGTTCTGGCATTCGGAAGGAATGTCATAGCGTACCTGTAAGCGATCCCGAAAACGGATCGTTTCAATATCAAGATAATTCCCGACGTGGTCCACTTCGTGGATCAGCGGCACGGTCTCATGTTGTTCCTCATCGAGCGTGGTGCGCAGCAACTGGCCTAATCGCGATAGAACGGTTCGTGCACTCTTGTTATCCACGTCCATCAAGGCACTTACGGTATTCAGCGTGTTGTACAGGAAGTGGGGTTGCAACTGTTTCTTGAGTGCAAGCAGTTGGGTGGTTTGCAGTTCATTCTGCAATTGGAGCACACGGGTCCGTTCCTGCCGGATCTGGCGTCGCGTCTCCGTATACATCAGTAATACCAATAACAACCAGTATTCCATGAAACGCTGGACAATGCCGCCGGGTAGGCTGAGCAATGCACTGTTCAGCATCTCCGATTGCCATGGCATGCGCCCGCTGTGGTGCAATACCAGCACGTACAAGAAATTCGTGAACACTTCATGGAAAGAGCAAAGCAACAGACCCAGTGTGAAGTGCAGCAGGATAGGCTGCCACATGGGCCTTGCGTTCAAGGGCCAGCGTTTGGACCATCGGTTCACCAAGGGAAGCAACAACGCCCATGTGAAGAAATTGAGAAACGGTATCGGTGCCTGGATCCACCAATCAAACCGTGAAATATGGGTGCCCATCTCCGTTCGACCAATGAAGGAGGTGAACACGAACAGTACGGACAGGAGCCCAGCTGCCAACAGCACGGTCCGCATGGGGATCGGCGAGCTGCTGATATATGAGCGAATGCCTGAAAGGAAGCGCATTTTCAGGACGGCCCTTTTGGACAGTGGTACGTGATGGCCATTGAGCGGAGCCTCACCTTCCCTGAGTGAAGGTTCATAGCGCCAATCTACGGAACTCTGCACATTTCCGCGCTGATCTCCCGTTCCCGGGGTTATGCTACCCATTTTGACTTTCACGAATATGGCCCTTTGGAAAGGGGAGAAAGCCAAAGTATCCCCTGAGGAGGAGGAATGAGTGACGGACGGGACGGTCCGTGCTTATTGGGATGGATCAAGCTGGGATCCGCGCCTCTCTTAACAACGGGAGAATAACATGCGCCGAAGGTAGTTGGCGAAGGGAAGTAGGGCAGGTCGGCTTTTAAAGGAATTGGGAGGGCTGTGTACCGCTCCGTCCTGTCCCTTCGGCCCAGCTATCCCGAAACGTGGAAATGAGGTCAGATTCACACGCAACTACGTCCGATCGCTTCGCTTGGAACTCAGCCGATGGTAACGGTCACGGTTATACCGTTCACCGTAATGGTGAACGTCCCGTCACAAGCACCATTCCCGTAGTCGATGATGCGTGTAGGCAGGTCCTGCGGGGTGATCGACACCGTGCCTTGTGTGATATAGGGGCATCCCCAGTTCACATGCAACGCGTTGGTGATCGAAATGGTGTAGGGCACACCGTTGCGATCGACGCCATTTCCGCTGCCCGTGATCGTGTAGGCGTCATCCGTCCAAGTAGGGGTACTGCTCCCGGCGATCCATGTGCGCACCCTTTGGGAATGATGGCTTGCCGTCCAACTGTTATCCGGGGCGGTTATCGTGCCGTCCACGGTCACATTGAAGTACGGTTGATGGGCGGCATTCAGGCCCATGTTCGTCACCGTCTTACTGCCCTCCACATGATGGTCGTTCACATAGTAGTTCTGCGGAGTGATGGTGATCACCGTGCCCGAGTCGCCATACGCGCCGGTGAAGGTGACGAAAAGGACTCCGCGCCTTGTGCGACCATTGGCGGCCGTGCAATCCGTAAGGCCGAAATCGACGGACATGGTATGTGGCGTGGCAGCAAGGTCGATCGTCACGGTGGGTGCACAGGCATCATCCGCTTCGCGAAGCCCATTGTCGGTAGCCGCCAAGTCCACTTGGAGCATCATGTCGTTGAAGTAGTCTTCCGCGATGGCGTTGTCCTTTGCCGTGGAAAAATCAAAGGATGGCGTTACGGGCTCCTCTATGTCCTTTCGGCATCCGACCAGTGCCAAGAGCACGATCGTGGTACACGCTATGGATCTCAGGTCACTCATCGGCGTAGTGCTTTTGTGGGACTTTGACCAAGTAACGTGCCAATGGTTTGATCTGACCGTGGACTTACTTCTGCAGCACCGCGAACGTAAAGGCATATTTATGCCGTTCGTCCGCCTTGTGCTTCTCGGCCCACACTTCCTTCCAGCCCTTGCCTACCTCGGGGAAGTACACATCGCCCTTGGGCTTGGCATGAACGGTGGTGAGGTAGAGGCGGTCCACAAGGTTGGCCTCAAAGGCTTCGGTGTAGAGTTGCCCGCCGCCGATGAGGAACACTTCCTTGATGTTGGCCTTGCGCGCGATATCGAGCGCGTCCTTCAGCGAATGGGTGACTATGGCGCCAGGGGCTTTGTAATCCTTGTCCCGTGTGACCACGATGTTGACGCGGTCGCGCAGGGGGCGGAAACGCTCGGGAATGCTCTCATAGCTCCTGCGCCCACTGATCACGTAGTGGTTCAGGGTGGTGCGTTGGAAGAACTTCATGTCGTCCGGTAAGTTCCAAGGGAGCTCACCGTCCTTGCCGATCACGCCATTCTCGGCCACGGCTGCTATAGCGCTGATGATCATACGGAGACGGATGCTTTAATGTGTGGGTGCGGATCGTAGTTCTCCAGGATGAAGTGCTCGAAACGGAATGCAAAGATGTCCTTCACGGAGGGGTCGATACGCAAGGTTGGCAACGGACGCGGCTCCCGGGTGAGCTGGAGCTCGGCCTGTTCGAGGTGGTTCAAGTAGAGGTGAACGTCGCCGAAACTATGGATAAATTCCCCGGGCTCCAGATCGCAGACCTGCGCGACCATCAGGGTGAGCAGGGCATAGCTGGCGATGTTGAAGGGAACGCCGAGAAAGGTGTCGGCGCTGCGTTGGTAGAGCTGGCAGGATAATTTGCCGTCCGCAACGAAGAACTGGAAGAGGCAGTGGCAGGGGGGAAGCGCCATGCGGTCCACATCGGCGGGGTTCCATGCGGTCACGATCAAGCGCCTGCTGTTGGGGTTCTTCTTGATCATCTCCACCACGTTGGCGATCTGGTCGACCTGGCCACCACTTGGTGTGGGCCAGTGGCGCCACTGGTAGCCATAGACCGGGCCGAGGTCGCCATCAGCATCGGCCCATTCGTCCCAGATCTTCACCCCGTTCTCCTGCAGGTACTTGATGTTGGTATCGCCTTGCAGGAACCAGAGCAACTCGTGGATGATGCTCTTCAGGTGGAGCTTCTTGGTGGTCAGCATCGGAAAGCCCTTGGTCAGGTCGAAACGCATCTGGTAGCCGAAGCAACTGATGGTGCCGGTACCGGTGCGATCGCCCTTGCGCGTGCCGTTCTTCAGGATGTGCCGGAGCAGGTCGTGATATTGTTCCATGTGTAGCCCGCAAAATTACCTTCCGCAACTCTTGGGTGATCTTTTTACCGCAAAGGCGCAACTAGCGCGACGGAGAGCGCCGGAGGTGAGCGTGGTTGTTTTTAACCGCAACGTTCGCAGCGACATATCTACGGCAGTCAGGAGCGCAACGGGACATGTTTCAACTTTCAGCCTTCCAGTTTCACCTTTCATCCTTCTTGTTTCAACTCCCCTCTCCGGGAAACCTCCTCCTCAACCCCGGCACGGATGCGATCAGGCGGTCTCTCATCCGTTCGTAGTAGGACTTGTCATCGATGGCGTGCGCGATCATCGAAGCGATCATGGCGGCGTACATCAGTTGGAGGATGGCGCTATGACGATCGGTCATTTCCAGGATGATGATGGCACTGGTGAACGGCGAGCGGGTGATGCCGGTAAGGAAGGCGCACATACCACCGAGCACGAGGATGTTCAGCTGTCCACGATCCACCCCGAACCAATGGCCGAAAAGCCCGCCGATGGCCGCGCCGGAAGAGAGTGCTGGGCCGAAGAGCATGCCTGCACTGGCGCTGCCGGTGGAGATGATGGAACCCAGGAGGCGGCCGGCCACATCCTTCACCGACGGGTTCGGTTCCATCGCAAAGAGGTAGCGGTCCATCAGGGCCTCGCCGCTTCCCAACGCCATGGGTCCGAATGCATTCACCACGCAGGCGAAGGTGAGCGCGCAGAGCAGCACAAAGGTGCCTTGGGCCACCTTCCCTTTGATGGCACGTCGGATCTTGTCCAGTAATAGCACGGCCTTTCCGCTGAGCACGCCCATGGCACCCGCCACTGCGCTGATCGCCAGCAAGGTGTACATGAAGGACGGACCCACGCGCTCCAGTTTGGGGTAGCCCAGTATCAGATAGGGTCCGAGCAACCATTGCGCGGTCATGCCGCTGATGATCACGGAGCTGAGCACGGCCGTGCGGAACTTGCCGATGTGCGTGCGCGTGAGCTCTTCCATGGCGAAGACGATCCCGCCCAACGGGGTGTTGAAAGCCGCGCTCAATCCTGCCGCTCCGCCGGTCACCATCATCACGCGGCGGCTCACTTTGGGCCAGAAGGGAGGAAGCAGTTTGTGGACCACCCGATACACGCTGCCGGCGATCTGGAGGATGGGACCTTCACGTCCGATGGCGCCGCCTCCCATCACCATGGCCATGGTGGCACCCACGCGGACGAAGATGATGCGGACATTGAGGAAGCGCCAACTGCCATCGTTGCGCTCCTCGTCGTCGGCCACCTCGGCTGCTGCGATCAGTTGTGGTACGCCGCTGCTTCCGGCCATCGGGGAGAAGCGGGTGACCAGCCACCAGCTGAAGAGGAAGGCCACCGGTGCCGTGATGAAGATCAAGTGCGGGTGGGCGGTGATCAGCTCCACGTTCCGATGCTCCAACCACATGAAGAGCTTGGTGAAGCCCACGGCCACCAATGCGGTGACCACGGCAGCCACTTGGTAGGGTAGCGCCAGCATCCACATGTCCTTGATCTGGGATCCCACGCTGGATCCCCGCATGCGGCCACGGAGCGCACGCAACGCGGCGCGAATCCGCGTGCCCCAGCTTTCCTCAGCCGATCGGTGTGTGCCCTTTTTCACGCCGCAAGATTAGTGCGGTGATCGAGGTGCTGGAGCGCTACTGCGCAGTGTTCATCAACAGTCCAGTAGGAATTGGAGGATGGGAGTCTGGAGTCTGTGAGTCGGGAGTCTGTGAGTCTGGAGTCCGAGCCAGTACAAGCTGAAAGTTGAAAGGCGTGCAACGGAGTTATTTTTTCTGCGATGCCCGCTTTTCACCATTCACCGATCACCAGCCACTAACCGCCGAACTGATCAGCGTAGATCCGCTGGATCCGCGTCATCCGCGTCCCATTCAGACGCCCACTTACATCAAGATCCCCGCGATGGTGGCGCTCATATAGCTCGCCAACGTTCCGCACATCAGCGCCTTCAGACCCAGTCTGGCCAGGTCACCGCGACGCTCTGGGGCCAACTCGCCGATGCCGCCGATCTGCATGCCTACGCTGCTGAAGTTCGCGAAGCCACAGATGGCAACGGATACGATCAGAAGTCCTTTCTCCGTGATGATGGGCACTTCGCGTGAGGTGAGGCTCTTGAAAGCTACGAATTCGTTGATGGTGAGCTTCTGGCCGAGCAGGGTGGCCACGTTGCTGATATCGGCGGCCGGCACACCCATGGCCCAGGCCATCGGGTAGAAGATCTTACCGAAGATCCAATCGAGCGAGAGGTTGAGGTCGGGGCTGAAGAGGTGGCCGATGCGGATCAGGCCGTAATCGATCAAGGCGATCAAGGCGATGAAACCGATGAGCATGGCGATCACGTTCATGGCGATACGCCATCCGTCACCGGCGCCGTGGCTGATGGCATCCACCGTGTTGATGTAAGGGCTTTTCACTTCGAGCTTCACCTTGCCCATGGTCTGGCTTTCCTCGGTCTCGGGCCATACGATCTTGCTGATCACCAATGCGCCGGGCGCGGCCATCAGGCTGGCGGCGATCAATTTCGGTGCGAGGTCCATCCCGGCCTGCGCGCCCATGGCCACATACACCACCAGGATGCTGCCCGCTATGCAGGCCAAGCTGCCGGTCATGCTGGCGAGCAGTTCGCTCTTGGTCATTCCCGCGAGGTAGGGCCGGATCATCACTTGGGCCTCCACCTGCCCCACGAATGCGCTGGCCACGTTGCTCAAGGCCTCGGCACCGCTCACGCGCATCACCCAGTGCATCGCCTTTGCGATCACCGATACCACGTGTTGCATGATGCCCACGTGATAGAGCACTGCAACGATGATGCACACCAGAATGATGGTGGCCGTGATGTTGAATGCGAACACGAAGCCACCTTGCACGTAGTTGGCAACGGTGCCGTCGAACTGTTCCACCCCGATGCCGCCGTACACGAATGCTGCACCTTCGCGTGCAAAGGATTCGATCTTCTGCATGCCCAGGCCGATGTTCTGGAAGAAACGGGTGACCGGTGGGATCTTCAACACCAACACGGCCACGAGCAGCTGTAGGCCAAGCCCGCTGAAGACCGTCCGGTAGTTGATCCGCTTGCGGTTATTGCTGGCGAGGAACGCAATACCGAGAATGAGGATGACGCCGAAGAGTCCTTGAAATCGCTCCATGAGGGTGGGAAAGGCGGTCAATGTAGGAGGAACGGAGCAAATGATCGGTAAATGAAAAGATCGGAAGATCGGAGGCTGGTGTACGTTGCTCTTCTTGGCGAGGTCATCAAGGACGGGCCGTTACTTGCAGGATGTCCATCGTGGCCTACTCCTTTTCCACCCGTCGTGCCGTGGGGTGTACCAGCGGTACGATCACGTTTCGGCGCACCCAGCGGGGCAGGATGATGGCGCCGATAAGGATGTAGGGGTAGTAGCTGAGCAGTCGCCAGAGCAGCGCGATGGCCGGGGCGAGGCCGGGTGCCACGTACATACCGAGGAAGTCGTTGAAGATGAACTCCGCCAGTCCGCTGCCACCCGGGGTTGGGCTAAGCAGCACGATAATGCCCATCACCACCTGCTTGGCATACACCACCAGATCGCTGTGGTGCAGGCCACCAGGAAAGGCGTGCAGGATGCAGTTCACAATGCTGTAGCGTGCGCTCCAGCTGATGAAGGTGGTGAGCAGGGCCGGCCACCAATAGCTCCAGCCGCGGTGCTTCAGGCCATTGGCGGACACGATCAGCTGGTCCCCCGAGGTCACCGCCGCACGCCTCCAGCGCCGCAGCACAGGTGCCGAGAAGAAGCCCACCATGGCGCGCTTCACGAAGACGGGGTTCACGAAGAGGGCATAGGCCACGAAGAGCTTGTAGGCCAGGATGATGAAGTAGACGGTCCAGAAGGCGAAGAAGAGGCTATTGCCCAGGAAGGTGCCGGTGAACTCGGTGCCTTCAAAGAGCGCTGAGCGGCCCACGAGGAAGTAGACCAGCGGCGCCATCACCGCGAGGAAGATGCCGTCCAGGAAAGAGGTGAAGGTGATCACGGTGATGCTGGTACCGGTATCGATGCCCTCGCGGGTAAGGAACCAGATGGCGAAGAAGAAACCGCCTCCGATCATGCCGGGGGCCAGGGCGCTGGCGAATTCCCAGAGCATGATCACCACGAAGGAGCGCCACCAGTTGAGCTTCTTGTCCGTGAGGTGGCGGATGCGCATCATGTACATCCAATCGCGCACCACCAGACTGAGCAAGGCCATCGCCATCCAGAAGGTGGTGTTCCAGGTCCACTCAACGCGGTCCAAGGCACTCAGATCGGCGGTCCGCCAAATGAGGATGGCGGTGATGCCGAGGCCGATCACCACGGGCATCAGCATCTTGGTGATGCTGAAGTTCTTCAGGATGTGCGCCTCATCCTTCACCATGACAGGGCGAAGGTTCCGGCCAACGGGAGGAAGGGAGCATCCGGATGTTCATCTTCCTGTTTCTGGCTCCCCGATGCTTTCCGCTTCGTTCAGTTGGTGCCTTCGCGGCGCTTGAGTTCGTCCCTCAGTTTGCTGGCGCCTTCATAATCCTCCGATTCAATGGCATCGTGCAGGAGCTGCCGCAATTCCTCGGGGCTTGCGGTGCGGATGTTCTTCTTTGCCGGGGGCGCATCCTCCTCGGTCGCGGCGCTCTCGGTCTCCATTTCGCCTTCCTCCATCTTCAGCCCGGCGGCCGCCAGGATGAACTCAAAGGTGTAGATCGGGCAGTTGAACCGCATGGCCAGGGCGATCGCATCGCTGCTGCGCGCATCCACTTCCACGGTCTTCCCTTCCTGCTCCAATACCAACTTGGCGTGGAAGATGCCCTCCACCAGGTCATTGATCACCACCTCGGTGAGGTGGATCCCGAACTGATCGGAGAAGTTCTTGAAGAGGTCGTGGGTGAGCGGACGGGCCGGACGGATGTTCTCGATCTGGATCGCGATGGCTTGCGCCTCCACGCCACCGATGATGATCGGTAAGCGTCGATCGCCTTGTACTTCCGAAAGGATCAACGCATAAGCGCCCGCGTGGGTATGGCTGTACGTGATGCGCAGGAACTTCAGCTCAACCTTTTCCATGTCTTCTTTAGCGGGGTGGTGAAGGTAAGGAGAACGCAGTTGCCTTTGGCGCTCCCCGGTTGTCAGTTGTTAGTTGTCAGGTTGGCCCAGACTTCCCTGTTATGCGGCTTGTTCATTCGTTCCATGGCCCAAAGGCGGCTTGCTAGCGTGCCGGTTGCCCCGTTCCCAACGGTCCGGCCGAAGAGGCCAAGGACCCTGACAGCCGACAATCGGAACGGGGGCCTACCGCTCTGCGTTCAGCTTTTTGGCGGCCTCGATCAGTTTCGGGAGCACCTCGAAGGCATCGCCCACGATGCCGTAGTCGGCAGACTTGAAGAAGGGGGCCTCGGGGTCGCTGTTGATCACCGCGATCACCTTGCTGCCGTTCACGCCGGCCAAGTGCTGGATGGCACCGCTGATGCCGATGGCGATATACAGGTTCGGACGGATGGCCACACCGGTCTGCCCCACGTGCTCGTGGTGCGGGCGCCAATCCATATCGGCCACAGGGCGGCTGCAGGCGGTGGCGGCGTGCAGTTCCTTGGCGAGTTCTTCCACCATGCCCCAGTTCTCGGGTCCTTTCATGCCGCGCCCGGCGCTTACCACCACTTCGGCCTCCGGCAAGGGGATGCCCTCACCGGCCTTGCGGGTCTCCTTCACGGTGACCTTGGCCACGCCGAGGTCGCCGCTGTATTCTTCCACGGAAGCACCGGGGCTGGCGGCCTCCACGGGGATGCTGTTCGGCAATACGCTCACCACCTTCAGCGGGGTCTTCAGCTCCACCCAGGCCTGGGCCTTGCCGCTGAATACGTTCCGCTTGATGTGGCCCTGCTCGTTCGGCAGGGTGATCGCACCGGCCACTTCACCGGCCTGTAGCTTGGCTGCCACGCGCGGCGCTACGGCCTTGCCGGTATCATCATGGGTGAAGATGATCCATTTGGCGTTCTCCTTCCCGGCCAGATCGGCCACCAGGCGGGTGAGCTGCTGGCTGTCGGCATCGCCGATGTTGCGCGCCACTACCACCTTGTTCGCGTCCAACGCGCCCAAGCGGTCCTGCGGGGCATCGCCGAAGGTGACCAAGGTGACCGTTCCGCCCTCCTTCGCGGCGATCTTCCGGCCATAGGTCAATGTTTCCAATGTGCTCTTGGCGACCTTCTCGCCCCGGGTATCTGCAAATACGATAACGCTCATGTTGATTCTTGTGTTTATCGACCCCATGGGTCGACGTTACAGGTGCCTTCGTTGAATTCCTCAGCGCCTACTTGTCCTTCCTCCTCAGATCACCTTTGCCTCGCTATGCAACAACTCGATCAGCTTCCCGGCCTCTTCCGCAGGGATCATCTTCACGGCCTGCTTGGGGGGTGGCAATTCGAACTTCACCGTGGTACTGAGGGCTTCGGTGGCGGCTGCCGGGATCACCTGCAGCGGCTTGGTGCGGGCCGCCATGATGCCGCGCATGTTCGGGATGCGCTGCTCGGCCATGCCTTTCGCGCAGCTCACCACCACCGGTAGCGGGCATTCCACCACTTCCACATCGCCGCGCACATCGCGCTCGGCAGTGGCTTTTCCATCGGCCACGTCCAGCTTGGTGGCCAGGGAGAGGAAGGGGAGGTCCAGCAATTCGGCCACCATCGGGCCTACCTGACTGCCGTTGTGGTCAATGGTCTCCTTGCCGGCGAGGATCAGGTCATAGCCCTTATCCTTGGCGAAGGCCGCCACTTGGGCCGCCACATCGTGGCCATCCTTGGGCTCGGTGTCCACGCGCACGGCATCATCCGCGCCGATGGCGAGGGCCTTGCGAATGGTGGGTTCGGTGACCGCGCCGCCCACCGTGATGGTAGTAACGGTACCGCCTTGGGCCTCCTTCAGCTCCAGACCGCGCACCAGCGCATACCATTCATCGTAAGGGTTCACGATGAACTGCACGCCACTGGCATCGTAGGCTGTGTTGTCGTTGGTGAATGCGATGCGTGCCGTGGTGTCCGGCACGTGGGAGATCAATACAAGGATCTTCATCTATTTTGCTTGAAATGGAGCGGCAAACTTAACCACCGGCGCGCGGATGGTGTGAGAAAGGGGAGGGGATGTCAGGGGGACAGCGTGTGCCGGGGAGAGTGCACCACCTGTTGTACGCCTGAACTTCCATCCCTCCTCCGGTGTTCATGCACGAAGCGGATGCAATAGGTTCGCGCTCCCATAATTCCCCTTATGAAGAAGATGTTCAAAAAGGTCCTCCACTTCACGAAGCGGATGATCACGGAGTACAGCAAGGACAACACCTTCGAGCTGGGTGCGTCCTTGGCCTATTACACCATCCTCTCCATCGTGCCCTTGCTGGTGGTGGTGATCGCTGTCAGTGGCATCGTGGCCGGTCCCGATGCCGTGCGCGGCCAAGTGTTCAGCCAGTTGGCCGGTCTGGTGGGGCCCGATACCGCCAAGGCCTTGCAGGACATGCTGGGTGAGGCCTATGTCAGTGGCAAGGGCGTGCTGGCCACCATCATCGGTCTGATCACCTTGTTCATCGGGGCCACGGGCATCTTCAATTCGCTGAAAAACTCCCTGAACCGCATTTGGGAGATCGAGCCCAAGCCGAAGAACTCCGTGCTGCATTTCCTGGTCTCGCGGCTGCTTTCGTTCTCCTTCGTCATGGGTCTGGGCTTCCTGCTCATCGTCACCTTCACGCTCAATGCCTTGGTGAGCGGTTTTGCGGAGCGGCTCGGCCAGTACATGCCGGAGTTGGGTGCCCAGTTGGTACAGCTGATCTCCTTCGGCATCACCTTCGCGGTGAGCACCTTGGTCTTTGCGTTCATTTTCAAATTCCTTCCCGCCGTGAAGATCGCCTGGAAGGATGTGCTTCCCGGGGCGGCCTTCACTACCGTCCTGTTCATTTTGGGAGAACTCATCATCGGCCTCTACTTCGATTCCACCGAACCGGCCTCCATGTTCGGGGCCGCTGCGGGCCTCATCTCACTGCTCATCTGGACCTTCTACAGTTCGCAGACCTTTTTCTTTGGTGCCGAGTTCGTATACGTTTGGTGCGAGGTACACGGCAGGCCCATCCAGCCCGCCACGGATGCGGTGAAAGTGGTACGCCGCGTGGTGAAGATGGATCAGGGGAAGGTGGTTGAGTTGGAGTAGGTAGATGCCGGCCCCTCCCCGGTCTTGAGCGGGTCCGGGAACGTCTTCGGTGCGGAACCACCGGCCTTTTGCTCAGTGTGCCACCACCAGCGTCGAGCTTCGAACGCCCTGTTCCATGTAGAGCGCGATGCGGTAGGTGCCGCTGGCCCATTCCGCCGTACTGAACCGGGTGGGGATGCGCCCATCCCATACGCGCACCACGCGTCCGTT
Source organism: Flavobacteriales bacterium (assembly GCA_019638085.1). Lineage (GTDB taxonomy): Bacteria > Bacteroidota > Bacteroidia > Flavobacteriales_F > PHOS-HE28 > PHOS-HE28. The sequence goes on from JAHBUL010000010.1 coordinate 38,462, forward strand.
CCCGTCCATGGCCACCATGCGCCCATGGGCTGCCTGCTCACCCAAGTCCAAGTGTACAATGCCGTACGCGGGGTTCGGGTACAGCAGCAGCGGCGTGGCGGAACGGAGGTCCGGGGGGATGGCCGTGATCAGGTCGGTGCCGTACTTTGCCGTGAAGCCGTTCATGCCGTTCGTGGTGAAAATGGAATCCGCTGGCTGCAGCGGGTCGAAGACGCCCCAATAGCCGAAGCCGCCCGTGACGAAGACGTTCCCTTCGGCATCCGTACACACGCCGTTGGCGGTGTCGAACACCTCGCCCGCCGCGATGGAAAGCGCCCACGTGAGGTCCCCGTCCGGCGTGTACTTGCCGAGGTAGATATCGTTGGCGAGGCCGGGCACCAGGTTGTACGTGCCGGGCCCCGGGTCCATGTCCAGCGGGTCAGCGAAATAGGCACCTGTGATGATCACGTTCCCCGTGCTGTCGATGCCGATGTCCGAGACGCCATCGAAGTGGTTGTTGCCTTGCACGCTGTTGGCCCACAGCGTGGTGCCCGCCGTGTCCAGCTTCGCGAAGTAGTTGTTGGCGTTGAAGCTGTTCCCCACGGCCACCAAGGTCTTCGTGCCACTGGCCAAGGTGAAGGTGATGCTGTCCTGGTAGGAACCGGTGATGAAGAGATGGCCCTGCCGGTCGCTGAGCACCACTTCAGCACCCTCGTTCCCCGCGCTTCCGAAGCGCTTGGCCCAGATCAACGTGCCAACGGTGTCGTACTTGCAGAGGAAGGCATCGTTCCCGCCTGCACTGGTGAGCGCGAATTCATCTTCCGAAGGATCGAAGTCGGTGGTGCCGGAGAAGGAGCCATGCACATAGATATCGCCGGCCCCACCGCAGGTGATGGACCGCGCGTTCTGTGCGCCGGGACCTTGGATGCCCTTGGCCCAAATGAAGTGGCCGCTCGCATCCAGCTTGGCGATGTAGCTGTCCCAACCGCTGGTGGTGTTCAGGATGGTGATCGCGTCCGGGGCCATGCCGAAGCGCACGGTGTTGCTCATCCAGCCGGTCACGTAGATGTTTCCAGCTTCATCGAAGTCCACGCCATAGGTCTCGTCGTGCCCCACGCCGCCGATGCGTTGCACCCAATGGAAAGCGCCGCTGGTATCATACATCGCCACGAAGCCGTCAGTGCTGCCTGCGGAGGTGAACGCGGTGGTGTCCGCGCCGGGGTCCCAATCGAAATAGCTGTCGAAGCGCCCCGTGATCAAGAGGTTTCCCTGGCCGTCGAGCTTCAGGCATTTGGGGATCTCCGTGCCGCTGCCGCCTACGGCCACATGCCAGATATACTGCCCCTCCGGGCCGTACTTCACGATGTAGATGTTGCCGTTGAGGCCGCTCGTGGTATTGAAGGCTTCCCCCGGCCCGGGGTCGAAGTCCGCCAGGCCGTTCACGTTGCCGCAGACATACACGTTGCCTTCCGGATCGGAGACCATCGCCATGCCGCGCGCCGCCGCCCCCTCGATGGGCGCCACCCAAGCAAAGGGCTGGGCGAGGAGCGGGAGCTTTGGACCGAGGATGGCAAGCAGAAGCAGTAGGCGGAAGGAAGGAGGAAGGGTGCGGAGCATGGCCGCAAAGATGCGGCGTTCCTTCCCTTGCACGTCATTGGCGACGGCGTTCGGAATCCGCGACAGCGCTTTCTGAACACCGGAACAATCTCAGTCGTGTTGCACGGATCAGCCAAGTGCATTGATGTCATATCCTTCAAACTCACGCACGCGCCGTGCAATATCGCAACCAGGTCGCTCGTTCGTGACCACAAAAGCCCCGGATATGTTCCATCGCCTCCCGGTCGCACTCCTGCTCATTACGGTTTTCACGCTCTCTTCGTGCAGGAAGGAGGAGGATCTCGACTGCACACCCGGCGCTTCAAGTGCAACGCTGGATATCGCCACGTTCAGCCAATTGGCCATCGGCAACTATTGGGTGTATGAAAGGCGACAGGTGGACTCATTGGATGTTCCGATCAATGAGAACGTGAGGATCGATAGCCTGTTCATATCGGGAGACACCGTATTGAACGGACTCACTTATGCAGTGATCCGCGAAGCACAGAATGGGGGCCTGGTGCCGATGCAGCGGTTCTGGCGCGACTCTGCGGACTGCATCGTCACATCTGATCACGAGATCTTGTTCTGCTCCGCGACCTTCAACCAGGTGGTCTACACGCATCTGCAATCCCCCTTTCTACAGACCGACTACAGCGTGTCCTCGGCCATGGTCCCCTTGGCCGTTCCGGCAGGGGAGTTCAGTGCATTCGTGATGCGTGGGCAAGTGACCAGCTTCGCACCATACCCGGTACTGCCGGAATGGAAGCACCCACGATCGTATTGGGCCTACGGTGGGGGTCGCCTCAAGTGGTCCGTGACCTTCATGAGCAGCCCGTTCGCTTTCCGGTACGAACTTCTCCGCTACCATATTGGATGACCGTTCGGATGGCGGATCCGCATAGTGAGGTGTGCCGCGGAGCCTCTCCCTTGCACGTCATTGCGAGGTCTTTGGAGCGCACGATAGTGCGAGCCAGTGGCCGAAGCAATCTCAGGCGTATTGCACGGATCAGCCTAGTGCGTTGATGTGATGTCATTGGTGCTGGATGGTGCTTCGCGCCAGTTTGTTCCCTCCTTTACGTATCGGAGCCGCCTGACCCCGCTATGCGGCGGGGCGATTCAGCAGCCTGCCCGAGCACATGGACAATGTGATGCGCGGGGATGATGGCCACCTGCCGCCAACGGCCATGCTGATCGTACACTGGAATTAAGCAGTACGGGTGGTCCGCGACCACGGATGGCAATAGGTACAAGGCCTCGGGCGTTCCCGGGGCCTTGTGCGTTCTGATGGACCCGGTCCCGGAGGCACTCGAAGGGCCGGGTTCACTACTAACCCACTGCGACGAACGTCCGATACGCGCAGGAAAAAGCGCTCCCCGGATCCCCGGAAAATCTGCTAGAACCAACCCTATCCCAACCCGGGAGGGGTTTTTTACGTAAGAACGGGCCGGATGCTAAAACCGCACCAGATGAGAACAACATTACACTTCCGTAACATCGCACTGGCATTGCCCATGGTGGCCTTGCTCATCGGTGGTTGCAAGAAGGAGGAACAAGCGGAGATCATCGTTCCCAAGACCAGCTTCTCCGTGGACTTTCCGGCCATGCCGCTCAGCATTGATTCCAGCGCCGTGGCAGGTACGTTCGGCGTGAGCATGGCACTGGATGCCAGTGTGCTGGCCCAGGCGCTGCAGGCCCAAAGCTATTCCGTGGGGCAATTGACGGAGTTCAAGTTCACCAAGGCACGCCTGTACTTCACCAGTCCGCTGAACAGTTATTACAACTCCGTGCAGTCCGTCACCATCCAGATCGGGGTGGACGAATCCGTACCGGTAACGGTGGCCAAGCTGAACCCCGTGCCGGACGGCGCGCAGACGCTGCTGCTGCAGTTGCCTGACGTGAACGTGCTGGACCTGGTGCAGAGCAGCAATGTGCAGATCATCGCCAAGATGCAGTTCGATGGGCCCATTCCGCAGGTGACCTCGCACACCTTGGTACTGGGTGCGCTGGCCACGGTGAGCCTGTGATCGGCCGGTCCGTACAGCGTTGGATCAACGAGGGGTCCATCGGAGTTCCGTCTCCGGTGGGCCCCTTGTCCATTTCCAGCGGGCGGAGGGCTAACTTTGCGGTCCAATTTCATACAGAAGTCATGCGTACCGTACAATTCCGTGAGGCCCTGAACGAGGCGATGAGCGAGGAAATGCGCCGTGATCCGAACGTCTTCCTCATCGGGGAGGAGGTGGCGGAATACAACGGGGCCTACAAAGTGAGCAAGGGCATGCTGGACGAGTTCGGCGCCAAGCGGGTGATCGATACGCCCATTGCGGAGCTGGGCTTCACCGGCATCGCCGTGGGTGCCGCCATGAACGGGCTGCGGCCCATCGTGGAGTTCATGACCTGGAACTTCGCCGTGCTGGCCAGTGACCAGATCATCAACTCGGCCGCCAAGATCCTGCAGATGAGCGGGGGGCAGTTCAACATCCCGATCACCTTCCGCGGCGGCAACGGCAGCGCTGGCCAATTGGCGGCCACCCACAGCCAGAGCTATGAAAGCATGTATGCCAACATCCCCGGCCTGAAGGTGATCACCCCGAGCAATCCGTACGATGCCAAGGGCCTGCTGAAGGCGGCGATCCGCGATGATGATCCGGTCCTTTTCATGGAAAGCGAGCGCATGTACGGCGACAAGGGCGAGATCCCCGACGGCGAATACCTCCTACCCATCGGCGTGGCGGACATCAAGCGGCCCGGTACGGATGCCACCATCGTGAGCTTCGGCAAGATGATGAAGGTAGCCTTGGGCGCAGCCGAGGAGCTGGCCAAGGACGGCATTGAATGCGAGGTGATCGACCTGCGCACCATCCGCCCGTTGGACCTCGCCACCATCATCACCTCCGTGAAGAAGACCAACCGCTTGGTGGTGGTGGATGAGAACTTCCCTTATGGCAGCATCGCCAGCGAGATCGCCTTCCGCGTGCAGCGCCATGCCTTCGACCATTTGGATGCACCGGTGGTGCGCGTGAACCAAGCGGATACGCCGTTGCCCTTCGCCCCGAACCTGATCGATGAATCCCTCCCCAGCGTGAAGCGCGTGGTAGAGGCGGTGAAGAGCGTTTCGTACGTGAAAGCCTGAGTGGAGTGTTGTGAAGTAGACGCGGAGGTGCAGAGACGCGGAGAAGAGTGTGGGTGACTAGTGACTAGAGAACTCGGGCTCACGAATCAGGACTCCCGACTGATTTCCAACACCCAAAGCCGCCTTGTATCCCGCATTCCAAACGTTCGGCTAATTTCGCGCCCCCCGCGAGCGGGGTTCCTTATTTAAAGAAGACACAAAAGCAAGAGCAGTAAATGGAGAGTCAACTGATGTATTTCATCCCGGTGATGGGCCTGATCGGCTTGTTGGTGATGATCGGCAAGGCGCTGTGGGTGAACAAGCAGGATGCCGGTACGCCGGAGATGAAGGTGCTTGCAGGTCACATTGCCGATGGGGCCAGTGCATTCCTGAAGGCGGAATGGCGCGTGATGATCGTTTTCGCTGCGATCGCGGCCGCATTGCTCGCATGGAGCGGAACGTTGGTGGCCCATAGCGATTGGGTGATCGCGATCGCATTCCTGATCGGGGCCTTCTTCAGCGCCTTCGCGGGCTGGGTGGGCATGAGCGTGGCCACCAAGGCCAACGTGCGCACCACACAGGCCGCACGCACCAGCCTCGGGCAAGCGTTGAAGGTGAGCTTCAACGGCGGTACCGTGATGGGCCTCGGCGTGGCCGGCTTGGCCGTTGTGGGCATCAGCTCGCTCTTCATCATCTTCCTGAAGATGTACGTCACCGATGGCGATCCCAATGGAGAACAGATGATGACCGCCTTGGAGGTGCTCGCCGGATTCTCCCTCGGCGCCGAATCCATCGCCCTCTTTGCCCGTGTGGGCGGCGGCATCTATACCAAGGCCGCCGACGTGGGCGCGGACATCGTGGGTAAGCTGGAGGCCAACATCCCCGAGGATGATGCTCGCAACCCCGCCACCATCGCCGACAACGTGGGCGATAACGTGGGCGACGTGGCCGGCATGGGAGCCGACCTCTTCGGCAGCTACGTGGCCACCATGCTCGCGACCATGGTATTGGGTCGTGAGGTGGTAAGCGCAGACAACTTCGGTGGCATGGCCCCGATCCTCCTGCCGATGGTTATCGCCGGTCTGGGTGTGCTCTTCAGTATAGTGGGCACCTTCTTCGTGAAGGTGAACAAGGAGAGCGATAGCGTGATGAAGGCACTGAACATCGGTAACTGGGGCTCCATGCTCCTCACCGCGATCGTGGCCTATCCGCTGGTACAATGGATGATGCCCGAGACCATGCAGTTCGTCCGCAATGGAGTATCCGTTCCGCTCACCAGCATCAACGTCTTCTTCGCGATCATCCTGGGCCTGGTAGTGGGCTTCCTGATGAGCGCCGTGACCGAGTACTATACCAGCATGGGCCGTCGCCCGGTGGATAGCATCGTGCAGAAGAGCGGCACGGGCCACGGCACCAACGTGATCGGTGGCCTGGCCATGGGCATGGAGAGCACCGTGCTTCCGATCCTGATCCTCGCTGCCGGTATCTGGGGTTCCTTTGAACTGGCAGGTATGTACGGAGTGGCCATCGCCGCAGCCGGCATGATGTCCACCACGGCCATGCAATTGGCCATCGACGCTTTCGGCCCTATTGCGGACAACGCCGGAGGAATCGCCGAAATGAGCGGTCTGCCCAAGGAGGTACGTGAGCGCACCGACAACCTGGATGCCGTTGGCAATACCACCGCCGCCACGGGCAAGGGCTTCGCCATCGCTTCCGCAGCCTTGACCGCCTTGGCACTCTTCGCTGCCTACGTAGGCCTCTCGGGCATTGACGGTATCGATATCTATAAGGCCAATGTGTTGGCCATGTTGTTCGTGGGTGCCATGATCCCGTTCTTCTTCAGCTCGCTGGCCATCAGCGCCGTGGGCAAGGCCGCCATGGAAATGGTGAAGGAAGTACGCCGCCAGTTCCGGGAGATCCCCGGCATCATGGAAGGCACCGCCACTCCGGAATATGAGAAGTGTGTGGCCATTAGTACCCAGGCCTCCATCCGCGAGATGATCGCGCCGGGTGCATTGGCATTGCTATCACCAGTGATCGTGGGCTTCCTGATGGGGCCTGAGGCATTGGGCGGACTGCTGGCCGGTATTACCGTAAGCGGCGTGCTCATGGGCATGTTCCAGAACAACGCAGGTGGCGCATGGGACAATGCCAAGAAGAGCTTCGAGAAAGGTGCGCTCATCGACGGCGTGATCCACGAAAAAGGCAGCGATGCACACAAGGCAGCCGTAACAGGTGACACCGTAGGTGATCCCTTCAAGGACACCAGCGGACCTTCGATGAACATCCTGATCAAGCTTACCTCCATCGTAGCCTTGGTCCTGGCCCCGCACTTGCCCAAGGACGAGGTCCCGGATGCGCACATCATGGTCCCCGAAGCAAAGGAGGTGATCCTGGGCCACGCCACGGACACCGAGGCACCAGCCGCAGTGTACAAGGTCCCCAACTGAACCGATCAAAGGCCAACAGGCTTTGCATGAAGAGCGCCTCCTCCGGGAGGCGTTCTTCGTTTGGGAAGCTAGCGCTCGGGTTTTTCCGGAGTGCGCACCGCCCTAGGGCCTTCGGCCGGCCTCGGCACCACATACATCCGTACCGCACAGCACCGGCCAAAAGCAAAGCAAGCCGAGCCCCTGTTAACCCCGCCCGATATGCATCGGGCCAAGTCCGGGGCAAGCTGACCACTGGAAGCTCGCGCTCGGGTTTTTCCGGAGCCTGCGCGCCGCAGGCATGTGCGCGCCGTCCTAGGGCCTCCGGCCCGCCTCAGTCCCACGTACATCCGTAACGCACAGCACCGGCCAAAAGCAAAGCCAGCCGAGCCGCACCCTGACAACCGACTCCTGACAACTGACAACAAAAGGCGAAGCGCCTCACTTCTTCTTCGCCGCCGCCTTCTTCTTTACCGCGGTCTTCGCGGCTTTCTTGGCAGGTGCAGCCTTCACCGGGGCCTCATTGGGGAACAACCCATGGATCTCCGCATCAATGGAATTGATGATGGTGCCGAGGTCCTCCGGATTGGTGTGGAAGGCATTCTGGTCCACATCGATCACCAGCACCTTACCCTTATCGTAGGTGCTGATCCACGCCTCGTAGCGCTCGTGCAGGCGCTTGAGGTAATCGATGCTGATGCTGCTCTCATAGTCGCGGCCGCGCTCCGCGATCTGGCTCACCAGATTGGGAACACTGGCGCGGAGGTAGATCATCAGGTCCGGTGGGGTAACGGCGCTGTCCATGTTCTTGAACAGGCGGAAGTAGTTCTCGAAATCGCGTGTGGTCATCAACCCCATGGCGTGGAGGTTGGGTGCGAAGATGTACGCATCCTCATAGATCGTGCGGTCCTGCACCACGTTGCGCCCGCTGTTGCGGATGTCCAGCAGTTGTTCGAAGCGCGAGTTCAGGAAGAAGATCTGGAGGTTGAAGCTCCAGCGCTGCATGTCCTTGTAGAAATCGAAGAGGTAGGGATTGTTGTCCACCGCTTCCTCCAGGCGGTCCCAGTTGTAATGTTTGGCCAGTAGCTTGGTAAGGGTGGTTTTACCTGAGCCGATATTTCCTGCGATCGCTATATGCATGATGATGTTCACTTGGGGAGGATCGCGAAAATACCCCCTGCGGCGCAAGCAAGGTGCCGATGTGGATAAAGTCTGTGAAAGCGAGGCCTGCCAAACTCACTTGCCGATGGAGGACACCCGGATACCATCCGGCGTTTGGCGATAGAGGCGGCCATGTTCAATGCGCGCGCTCAGCACCTCCACTGTTGAATTCCCCTGTGGCCAGTCCACCATTTCCGTGGTGAATGCGCGCAGGTCGTAACGTTCCAGCTGCCCCTCGTTCACGTACCAGAGGAAGCCTTCCCGCACTTGGATGCGATCCACACCATGGATCGGCAAGGTGCGCACGAAGGTGCCGAACAGGTCGAAGACGAGCACGCCATGCTTGGGGTCCACCATGTATAGGCGGTTGTCGGCCTCCTCCATGTATGTGGGTTGCGGTGTGAAGCTCAGTAGCTGGTCCAGCCGCCCGGTATTGGCAATTTGCTTCAGCTTGCCGTCCACGCGCATCAGCGCCATGTCCCGTTCATCAAAGAACCAGAAGCGGCCTTGTACTCCTGTGCATACCAAGGTCACTTGTGGGTAGCCATTGCGCGAAAGGTCCATGAAACCTCCTTGGGTGCTCAGGGTATTGTCCAGCAGGGCGAGCTGCCCTTGGTTGCGGGAGAAGATCATCGGCTTCATCGAGGAGTAGGCATCGATGCGGCTGATCAGGCCAAAGGCGTTGAGGCTGTTATGTGCCACATGCTCCCCTTGTCTATTGAACAGGTCGAGGTCGTTCCCGCGGACCGTATAGAGGTTCCCCAGTTCATCCGTGGTGAACAGGTCGATGGGGCCTTCCACGCTCCATTGTGCAGTATCGCCCTGGGCCCACGATGGGCTCCATAAGGCTGTCAACAGTAAAACGGTAAGAAGCCGTCTCATGCCGATGTGCAGAGCAACAACTGGTCCAAGATCACGCGGTCGTTGCACAGGCGGGGCACCTTGTTCTGTCCGCCCAATTTGCCGCGCAATTTGAGCCAACTGTGGAACGTGCCTTTGGCCACGGCATGCACAATGGGCCGTTGCAGGACCATACCGGTACTGCGTTTGGCATCGTAGTCGCTATTGAGACCACGCATGGTACTGTCCAGCACATCGGTGAACCGCTCGAGGTCACCGGGTAGCTCCTCGAACTCGATCATCCATTCATGTCCGCCTTGTGCCGCTTCATCCATGTATACCGGGCCGGCCGTGTAATCGCTCACCACTCCTCCGGCGGCTTGGCAGGCGGCTTGGATACCGCGATCCGCATTCTCCACGATCAGCTCTTCGCCAAAGGCATTGATGAAACTGCGGGTCCGGCCGCTCACCTTCAACCGGTAGGGGCGGGTCTCCGTGAAGTGGATGGTATCGCCGGGCAAGTATCGCCAGAGCCCGGCGTTGGTGCTGATCACCAATGCGTACTCTTCGTCCACTTCCACTTCATGCAACAGTTTGGTGGGTGGTTGTTCGCGGTGGAGGTCCTTTACCGGGATGAACTCAAAAAAGATCCCGTAATCCAGCATCAGCAAGAGGTCCTCTGAACCTTGTACATCGGTGATGCCGAAGAAGCCCTCGCTGGCATTGTACGTCTCCAAGTAATTCACGGCGGGTGAGGGGAAGAGCTTTTTGTACTGTTCCCGGTACGGCCGGAAGCTGACGCCACCGTGCATGAAGAGCTCCAGATTGGGCCATACCTCCAGAATGTTCTTTTTGCCGGTGAGTTCCAGTACACGCTTCAGCACGACCAGCGTCCAGGAAGGCACGCCGGCGATGCTGCGCACATCCTCGCGCATGGTCTCGCGTGCCATCCGTTCCACTTTCGCCTCCCAGTCCTCCATCAGCGCCGTTTCGATCACGGGAGTGCGCCTTACCTCCACCCACAAAGGCAGGTTGCGGATGATGATGGCGCTGAGATCACCGGTATAGGCATCGGTGCGCAAGGGTTCCACGGCGCTGCTGCCGCCCACCACCATGGTCATACCTTGGTACAACCGGCTTTGCGGCTGCATGGCGAAATGCAGGGCCACCAGGTCCTTGCCGCCCTTGTAATGGCATTCCTCCAACGCTTCGCGGCTCACGGGAATGTACTTGCTCTTGGCATTGGTGGTTCCGCTGCTCTTGGCGAACCAGCGAATATCAGTAGGCCAGAGCAGGTTCTGCTCCCCGGCCCGCATGCGGTCCACCCAAGGCTTCACATCCACATAATCCTGAAGTGGCACACGTTGGCGGAACACATCCGGATCGGTGATGGTGCCGTAATCATACCGCCGGCCCCATTCGGTATAGCGCGCGGATTCCATCAACCTGTGGAACACCTCCAACTGGGCCTCATGGGGGTGGTCGCGGAACAGCTCGATCTGCTGCAGCCGCTTTTTCATCAGGAAGGAGAACAGCGCGTTAACAGGCATGGTCGGGGTGTGGGGGAAGCGCCTACTTTCGTGCGGAAGGTAATACTGGAGCTGAAATGGAAGGATCACCCTTGCGTAAAATGAGGGCCGCAGTGGATGCTGGAGGGGATGGCCTCCAGACCCGGCAGGTGAAGTATGAATTGCAATTGGCCTCAGGGGCCACTCCACTAGCAGAGCGCATCTCGGAAGATCTCACACTGCGCTTCACCGGCATCCGGACCTGTGTTTCCTGTGGAAAGCGGGTGAAGAAATTCTATGGCCAAGGCACCTGCTTTCCCTGCTTGCGGAATGCTCCGGAAAGCAGTCCTTGCATCATACGCCCGGAACTCTGCGAGGCCCATCTTGGCAAAGGAAGGGACGTGCAATGGGAACTCGATCACCACATGCAGGAACATATCGTCTACCTCTCCTTCACTGGTGATGTGAAAGTGGGTGTGACCAGAAGCACGCAGGTCCCTGTGCGCTGGATCGACCAAGGAGCTCTGCTGGCCGTGCCCATAGCCAAAGTGCCCTACCGCCAGTTGGCCGGTGCCATCGAGGTGGACCTGAAGCGGATCTTCTCCGACCGCACGGACTGGCGCAGGATGTTGCTCCTCTCGGATCCCGAAGCGGGTGTGGAGCCTTTGCGGATGGCACGGGAAAAAGCAATGCGTGAAGTGGATCCCGTTTTCCAAGCGTACATCTTACCTGAGAAACCTCTGTACCACCTGTCCTATCCCTTGGTCCATGTGCCCCCGAAGCTGGTGAGCGTGCAATTGGACAAGCTGCCGGAGATCACAGGCCGCTTGCAGGGCATCAAAGGGCAGTACCTCGTCTGGTCGGACGGTCGGGTGCTGAACGTGCGCAACCACATCGGGTACCACGTGGTGTTGGAATAGTTCCATGGCTCCCGGAAATAGCTCCATCAAGGTCTCTCGCAGAGGACCTCGATGCCCCGAATGATGAATTTTCCACTTCAACTGTAACCTTCCCGCAAACACCCCCGTTACACTGCTCGGGTTTGGATTTTGGGTTATGGGTGGAAGGGTCCGGCGAGAGTCGGGCCCTTCCTATTTTACACGGTTTCAGTATACCTCCACCTCGAAGGGCATCCTGGCTTGGATCCCGGTGATGCTGCGCACCCGCTTCACCTGCTCGAAGCGGTGCAACATCTCTGCATCCTCTCCGAAGGCCTCCGTGGCCAGCCATGAACGGGCTTGGATGTTCAAGCTTTCACGCAGCTCTTGGAAGAAGTCCTTCTGTTCGGGATAGCCCACGAGGCGGTATTCACCCTCCTGCAGATCGGCCCTTCGCGCTGCTTCGGCCGTGGCTGCTTCCAGGCCACCCAGTTCATCCACCAGCCCGATGCGCAGGGCATCCACGCCGGTCCATACACGACCCTGTCCGATGCTGTCCACTTGGGCCACCTGCATGCCGCGGCCCTCGGCCACTCGCTGGGTGAAGGTGGCGTAGAAATTATCGATGAAGCCTTGGATGATCCCTTTCTCTTCTTCCGTTAGCGGCCGCGTTACGGTCATCATACCCGCATATTTATGCGTCTGCACGCCATCGAAGGTCAGGCCGAGCTTGTCATTGAAGAAGCCCTTCATATTGGGGATCATGCCGAAAACGCCGATGCTCCCGGTAATGGTGGTGGGCTCTGCATAGATGCGGTCAGCAGCGCAGCTGATGTAGTACCCTCCGCTTGCGGCCACGTCGCCCATGCTCACCACCACGGGTTTCACGGCCTTGGCCAGCAGCATTTCCCGCCAGATCACGTCGCTCGCAAGTCCACTGCCCCCGGGGCTGTTCACCCGCAACACAATGGCCTTCACGGAGGTATCCTTCCTGGCCTTGCGGATGGCCTCGCTCAAGGTGGCGCCGCCGATGCTGCCATCACTGCTCTCCCCGTCCACGATATCGCCTTGGGCATAGACCACTGCGATCTTGTCCCGTCTTTTGGATACTTCGCTCACATCCTTCTCGGGCTTCACCTTGGCCACATACGCCTTGGTATAGTCGGAAAGCCCCACGAATTTGATGTCCTTGTCGGCATCCAGTCCCATGCGCTGCTTCAGGTCGGTAAGCACTTGGTCGCGATAGAGCAGGCTGTCCACCAGTCCATGGCTCACGGCATCCTCTGCCTTGCGCACCAGCATACCAGCGGCAATGGCATTCAGCTTGGTCGTGTCCAAATTGCGTTGTGCACCCACTTCGGTGATGTAGTTGCCCCAGATGCTGTTCAGCAAGGTGCTCACCTGCATCTTGTTCGCCGGGCTCATGTCCTTGCGGGTGAAGGCCTCGCCAAAGCTCTTGAACTTGTTATCGCTACCACGGATGAACTGGATGTCCACTCCCAGCTTCTCGAAGAGGCCGGTAAAGAACATCATCTCGCTGCGCAGACCACGCATGTCCAGATCACCTTGCGGTACCATGTACACGTGATCGGCCACGCTGGCGAGGTAGTAGGTCTTTTGCGTAAAGACATCGGCGAAGGCCACGATCGGCTTGCCGCTTTCCGCCTTGAACTCCACCAGTTTGTCACGGATCTCCTTCAGGGTCGTGAGCCCTGCATCCACCATGGCCAGATCCATGAAGATCCCCTTGATGCGGTCGTCGTGCTTGGCCTTTTCGATGTTCTCCAGAATGTCGTTCAGCCCCAACTTGCCAGTTCCCTTGAACGGACCAAAGTCAAGGTTGAGCGCATCCTTGGGTCCACGGTCGATGATCGGTTGGTTCAGCTTGATCTGCAACACGGAGTTGTCCGACACGGAGGTGGCCTTGCTCTCCATGCTGAACGCGCTGCCCAAGGCTGCGAGGAAGCCGAAGAAGAGCATGATCAACACCAAGCCGATGAGCAAGGTGCCCAACATGGAAGCGAACATGAATTTGATGAACTGGCGCATAGGAAAGGGATTTTCGTTGGATCAAAAGTAGCCTTAGGTATGGATGCTCATTCGGTGATCACATGGGCGGCGGTGGTAGGGGGTGAGCGGAGGGTGGTTCCGAGTCGTTAGTCCGGAGTCCTGAGTCTGGAGTCCTGAGTCTGGGGTCGTGAGTCCGAGTTCACCAATCACCAGCCACCAATCAATCTTCTCCGCGCCTCTGCGTCCCCTTACGCACACTCCAACGTCAACACCGTGATCTCCGGCGGCATGCCCACCCGGCCGGGGAAACCGATGAATCCAAAACCGCGGTTCACATAGAGCTGTAGCCCGTCCTTTTCATACAGCCCGGCCCACTGCTCGTAGATCCACTGAGCTGGGCTGTAGGTGTGCCCATTGACCGTGATGCCGAATTGGGCACCATGTGTATGCCCTGCCAACATCAGGTCAATACCCGTGGCGCGGACCTGAGCGTCCCAATGGGTGGGGTCATGGCTCATCAACAACCGGAATTTGCCGGGGTCCGTGCCTGCTACGGCCTTGGCCAGGTCACCATATTGCTGAAAGCGGGTCCCCCAGTTCTGCACACCGATCAAGCTGAAGCTCTCACCGTCCTTCTCGATCGGTACATGCTCATCCCGCAACAGCCGGAAACCCATGGTGCGGTGGTGCTCCATCAAGCGTTCCAGGTTGGCGCGCTTCGCCGTTTCGCTTTCCCATCTGGAATAGTCGCCATAGTCGTGGTTCCCGAGGATGGAATATTTACCATTGGTTGCTTGCAGGCCGGCGATGGTATCCAGCCAAGGCTCCACCTCATCCGCGAAGTTGTTCACCAGGTCGCCGGTGAAAAGGATCAGGTCGGGCTTCTGCGCATTGATCAGGTCGATGCCGTGCTGCACCACATCGGTGCTGTTCCCGAAGCTGCCGAGGTGCATATCGCTGATCTGCACGACTCGGAATCCATCGAATGCTTTCGGTAGGTTCCGCACTTTCACCGGTACATGCGCCAGCTTGAAATACCTCCAACCCCGTGTGAGCCCATAGAGCACGCCGGTGAACGGGATGGCGGCCAAAGCGAGGCCCACTTGCGAAATGAAACGGATCCGGCCGGGATCAGCGCTGGCTGTTGTGCCGGGAGCCAACTTGTCCCAGCCTCGTCTCAACAGTTCCACCAGGTCCTCCAGCCCATGGAAGAGCACGATGATCACCTTGGGCAGGAGCAGGAGGAAGAAGATGCCGATGACAGTGTACATGAACGCACGGTTCTGCGAAGCATGCAGTTCATTCATCTGGGATGCACCGTAAACGATCATCACCAGCACGCCGATGCTCACGGTCCAATAGAGGATGCGCAGCACGCGCTGAAAGCCGAAGGCCATACCGCTCAAGGCGGTACTGATGCCACGCCACGCGTAGAGATCGATCAGCAGCAATACGAACAGGAAGAGGATGAGACGGAGCAAGGCGGTAGCTGACATGGGGCAAAGGTCGGGGAGAAGAACCCGTTGGCGGACCCTGAAGGATTTCGATTTGGCTTTTGGGAGAAGGCTAGGGTACCTTGGCGCACCAAATAAATGCCCGTGATTCCCCGCTCCTTCCTAATGCTTCTGGCGGTATCTGTTTGTTGCTCTGTCTATTCACAGACGACATGGCAGAGTACCTACGGTGGGTATGGTTTGGATGAAGGACATGGGGTACGTGAGACAAGTGATCATGGGTTCATAGTTGTAGGCTCTACTGGAAGCTTCGGCGCTGGATCAAGTGATGTTTATGTTTTAAAGTTGGACAGTGCGGGAAACAGGGAATGGTCCGTTGCCATCGGTGGCCCCACTGTGGATCAAGGTTGGTCGATCAGGCAGTTGGATGATGGTGGATATATCGTTGCTGGTTTCACCCTAGGGGGTACAGGAGGTAGTTATGATGGCCTCATGATCAGACTCGATGGGAGTGGTGAAGTGCTTTGGCAGAAGACCCATGGAGGAGCGGGATGGGACTTTTTTTATGATGTGGAAGTATTGAGCGATGGCTTTGCCTTGGCTGGTACTACTGAAGTCAATGGGGACGCACAAGGCTGGTTGGTTCGAACGGACCTGGACGGAAACATTGTTTGGGAGCGGAACTTTGGTGATGGAGGCACGGATGAGGCACGTTGTGTACGCTTGACGACTGATGGGGGGCTAGTGGTTGCAGGCACTTGGACATATACGGATGGTACAAGCGATGCTGCCATCATAAAATATGGTGATGACGGTGATCAGGAATGGTCAGCCACATTGGGTGGTGATAGCATCGAGGTTGGGTACAGTGTTGTGGAGACCAGTGATGGTGGCTATGCCGTTGGAGGGTATACAACCAGCTTTTCCTCGAATCGGGCGATGTTATTGGCGAAAGTGGACATGAATGGAGACTTTTTGTGGATCAATCAAGTAGCTGGTGGTCAAGGTGAATGGGAGGGACGGAGCATCCGTGAAAACTATGATGGAGGTTTAGTGCTGGCTGGGTATACCTCATCCTATGGTGCCGGTGGTTATGATTTCTACATGGCGCAGACGGATCTGAATGGCAGTTGGATCAGCGGACCAAATTTCGGAGGCAGTGGAAATGAGTTGTGCTGGGGAATGGACCTCGTATCTGATGGAGGTTATGTTCTTGTAGGCACCACGGACGGCTTAGGCCCAGGCATTACTGCTGTGTATGTGGTGAAGAACGCAGGCGATGTGATCACTGACCCGTTTAATATTGAGTTTGATCCATTGGTCGTGCGTGAAGCAGTGGGCTATGCTCCGCTCACTCTCTCACCCAATCCCGTACGTCCTAACGGCTTCCTTGAATTGGGAACTGCTGAATTTCTGCGGAATGGATGGAATGCCGAGCTATTGGACCTGAATGGAGGCTTGGTGGGAGTTGGTCAAGGCCGACCGGGACATAGGGTACTTTCAGTTCCGGGGCTTTCATCCGGGGCATACATTCTCAGGTTGACGAATCCAGATGGTCAGATGACTTCATCTAAATTCATCGTTCAACCGGAATAGTGACCATTGCGCCGTGTGGTCGAGCATATCGAATTCGGCCCAATTGCGATCCGTTGGTCCAATAACCACCAAGTATTCCGCACCTTGACTTATAAGTGAGTCCAAAGGAGGAATGCGACCGGTTCTCTTGTCATAGGTCCAGCCCTTCCTGTTTAAAAACAACAGTGAACCATTCGGGGTTGGATCCCCTAGAACGATAAAGCGGGACGAGTCCGGAATAGCGTTCTCGCGTAATACGGTGGCTATGTTGCCTTCCAAGGAGATGGAGGTCAAATGCGGGTCACTTCGATCTGCATATCTACGTTCAAGATTCAGTTTTCCCAGTAGAAGTCCCATGACCGCCAAGGCGACCATCGCTATTGCAAGTACCCGTGTCATTCGGATCGAGGGGAACCGGTCACGAAGTGCACTCAAGCCCGCGAGGGTAAGGAACACCAGTAGCGGTGCTAGGGTCAGGAAGTAGTAATCATGATCAGCGAATTTTCGGAAGAAGAGGGCGATATATGCTATTGCTGCAATAAGCAGGAATGAAAGCATCAGTCGGATGGTTCCAGGTATCCTTCTGAAGAGGAGAAGAGCAGTGATGAATACCAAAGTCATGATGTGCCAACTTGTTGGGTGGTGATACTTCGTCCACCAGTATTCTGTCACCAGAATAGTTGTGCTTTTCACTTCCACTCCGGACATTTCCCATATCGGCTCTGCCCAAGTCATGAAGTAATGCGTTTGATTTGCAGCGTTATACCAGATGGCGTAGATGTTCCATGCGGCAATAAGTGCAACTCCTGTAAAAATGGCCAACAGCTTCTTCCATCGTGCGATCCCATCAATGAAAAGCACCATTCCGGCATAGGCTAAAAGATACATGGTAACTGGAGCCTTCAGTAGTCCGGCGAGAACAAGGAGCATTACACCAACTCGCTCAAGTATTGTACGCCCCCCCTCACTTCTGGCTTCCACGACCAAACAAGTCCCAGCTAACACGCAGCCATAGGCTGGGGCATCGGGTAAGTAGTTCGCGGCGTAATAGATTACAACGCTTGATGAGAACATCCACAAGCTGAAACCGATACCGGCAAGGATCGAACCCAGCCATCGGGATGCTAGGCGGGCCAAAAGAACATGCCCGGCCAGAACGATGGCCAAGTCAACGGACCGAATGGCAGTGTATGACAATCCAAATCCGCTTCTAAGGAGAGCAAGTAAATAATATAGGATCGGGAATTCGGCGGCAGCTTTTCCGTCTACTGGTGCATTCCGTAGATCAAATACTGCCGGGGTGAAGAAGTTCCATGTTCCATGAACATAGTTCATCATGAATGAAATGGAGTCCGTTTGCCGGATGAAGTGGATTCCTTGAGGGCCGCTGAATAAAATGTTGGGGAGATAGAGCCATGCGACCACACCGATAAATGTCAGTAGTGTAGCAGAATACACCAGCCATCGCGGCGATCGAGAGGGGGAGTGTGGCATGGTTCGCTGCGAATATCGTCGTTCAGGGATCGGTTTTGTACAGGTCTGCTCCAACCATGGCAGATTGTCAGATCGGTAATCCCGAATAACTTGACCCGCAAATCTCGGTTGATCTCACATTGCTTGTAACAACCAGATTTGGATACGGGAGCCATTATGCCAACTGAAGCCACCATCATAAAGGGGCTCCTCGCGATCCATGTCGCTGCGGGAAGTATCGCCCTCGTTGTGGCCCCTCTGGCCATGGTGGTGCAGAAGGGAGGTGATTGGCACCGGCGCTGGGGCAAGACCTTTTTCTATGGAATGATCGCGGTGTGCGCCACCGCTATCACATTGGGCATTCTTCATCCCAAGAACTTCTGGTTGGCGTTGGTGGCGGTGTTCAGCCTGTACATGGTCGCCTCGGGCTATCGCTCACTGTACTTGAAGCAAATGCACAGAGGCCTCCGACCAGCGCGCGTGGACATAACACTGCACGGTATTGCAGGCGTAGTGAACGGTGGGCTATTGATCTGGGGCTTGGCCCATCTCATCCTCGGGAGCTTCAACACACAGGCTGTGCTGTTCACGGTGTTCGGACTCATCGGCACCCTCATGGTGCTCAACGGTTTCCTGAAATTCTACCGACGGCGGCACGATAAGCGGGAATGGCTCTATGGCCACATGGGAGGCTTCCTCGGTGGGTATATCGCCACGGTATCGGCCTTCAGTGCCGTGAATCTCACCATGGTGGAACCCGTATGGCTACAGTGGCTCTGGCCCACCATCATCGGCGTACCGCTGATCTTCTTCTGGATCTGGCGACTGCGGAAGCGTTTCGCAAATGGTGAGCGCCTGCGGAGCTTCGCCGATGTGCGGATCAAGTGAGGCTTTCACCACAAAGGCACAGAGGACACAAAGGTGTTTTGAGGTGGATGCCATCGTTTTGGTTGCTGGGTACTGGAACATCGGGTTGCTGAGCAGCGTGATTCCCGCATTTCTCCGTCTCCTCCATATCTGTAGTGTACCGATGAAGGCACTTACTTTGTAGCCTGCATGCAACAGTCGGTATTCTCCGTGGACGTTGAGGAGTGGTTCCATATCCTCGACGTGCCTTCAACACCCGCTTTGGCGGAATGGCCGGCACTGCCCTCACGGGTGGAGGCGAGCTTCCGTTCCATGCTGGAGGTTTTTTCAGAAAAGAAGGTGCGCACCACCTTGTTCTTTCTGGCCTGGGTGGTGGAGCGCTACCCGCACTTGGTGCGCGAAGCCGTGGAAGGCGGGCACGAGATCGCATCGCACGGCTATGCCCACGAGCTGGTCTACCGTCAGGACCGAGCCACCTTCTCAGCGGACATCACCAAGGCGAAGGACATCATTGAACAGGCGGCAGGAGTGGCGGTGAAAGGGTATCGTGCGCCCGGCTTTTCCGTCACCAGCGAAACGCCGTGGTTCTTCGATGCCGTGGCCGAAGCAGGATACGCCTACGATAGTTCCGTGTTTCCCGGTGAGCGTGGCCATGGGGGACTGCCCGGTGCCTTGGCCGTACCGCATGTGGTTCCCACAGCGTATGGTGATCTAGTGGAATTCCCTGTTTCATTGTCTTCCATGCTCGGGCGGCCGATGTACTTTTTCGGAGGTGGTTACCTGCGTTTCTTTCCGTACAGCCTCATGCTTTCCAAGGCGAAGGATGTGTTGAAGGAAGGGCGTCCGGTGGTGTTCTATCTGCATCCACGAGAGGTGGACCCGGAACATCCGCGATTGCCGATGAGCGCGAAGCGCAATTTCATGACCTATCACAACCTGCGGAGCACCATGCCCAAGATGCGCAGGCTCTTCGACGACCTGCCGATGACCACTTTTGGAGAGCTGATGGAAAAGGGGAGTGGTGCATTCCCGAAGGCTGGCCGATGAAGAAGGTGCTCTTTCTCTACACGGAAACGGCGCCCTATTTCCTGGCGAGCGTAGCGCGTTTGGTAAAGGACCACGGCGTGGAAGCGCACATCATACGCTGGCCGGTGAACAAGGAAGCACCCTTCGAGACCAAGAGCGTGGAAGGGATCACCATCCATGATCGAGAGGGATTCAACGAGACCTCATTGCGGCGTTTCGCGAACAACCTCAAGCCGGACATCATCCTCACCAGCGGTTGGGTGGACAAGGGATACTTGCAGGTCTGCCGCGATGCCCACAAGCGCGGCGTACCCACGGTGATGTGCAGTGACACGGCCTGGCGAGGCGGCCTCAAGCAATGGGCGGCCGTAGGGGCCGCTCGCTTCTGGCTTCACCGCACCTTCAGCCATGCATGGGTCACCGGCGAGGCACAAGCGCTCTATGCCGAATACCTCGGCTTCTCGCGGGACCGCATCAGGCGTGGCTTCTATGCCGCCGATCTCGATCGTTTCGCACCCTTGGCCAAGCGGTTCGAGGAAGGGAAGGCCGCGAAATTCCCGCACCGCTTCCTGTGCATGGCGCGCTACATTCCCAGCAAGGGCCACCAATACATGGTGGAGGCCTTCGCCGAGCTATGCGATGCGGGCGAGGCGAAGGACTGGGAACTGTGGTGCATCGGTACAGGTGAGTTGCATCCCATGGCGCATGAGCATCCCCGGATCAAGCATCTGGGTTTTGTGCAAGCGGATGAAGTGTGGAAGTACATGGAGCAGAGCGGGGTCTTCATCCTTCCGAGCCTGTATGAGCCTTGGGGCGTAGTGGTACACGAGCATGCGGCGGCAGGTTTTCCGCTCATGCTCAGCGATGCCGTGGGCGCACGTCACCGGTTCCTGAAGGATGGCCACAATGGGCAATGCTTCGTTGCCGGCAACAAGGAAAGCCTGAAGAAGGCCTTTCGCGAAGTGATCGCCACGCCGGATGCCGAACTGGTGGCCATGGGACTGAGAAGTGCGGAACTGGCCACCGATTGGGGGCCGAAGGAATGGGCCGGCACATTGATGGAATTGATCGATGAGCGCCATGGCTAAGCCGCGGGTGCTGGTCTTCATCGACTGGTACCTGCCGGGCTATAGGGCGGGCGGACCCGTGCGGAGCGTGGCCAATCTGGTGGATCACCTCCGTGATCGCATTGACTTTCACATCATCACGCGCAACACGGACTACACGGAAAGCACGCCCTACCCGGGTGTTCAGCCGGACCAATGGACGCACTTGCCCGGTGGTGAAAAAGTATGGTACGCTTCTGAGGCAGGTACTTCACGCAAGGTCTGGAAGCGCATTATGAAGGAGGAGAAGTGGGACGCGATGTACGTGAACGGGCTTTATTCCTGGTGGTACAACATCCTGCCCTTGTGGCTTTCCCGGCGGATGCCGATGCGACGTGTGGTGGCTGTTCGCGGCATGCTGGCCAGCGGCGCCCTGCAACACGGGTCGCTGAAGAAGCTGTTGTTCCTCTCGCTGGCGCGGATGGTGGACCTGTACAAGGGTGTTCGCTTCCAAGCCACCAATGAGGAAGAAGCACGCGATGTGCGGATGCACGTTCTGAAATATGCAGAGGTGCAAGTGGTGCCGAACCTCTCGCGCAAGCTGGCGGGCGTGCATGTTCCAATAGCGAAGCAACCCGGTGCGGTGAAACTGGTGAGCGTGGCGCGGATCGCCGTGGAGAAGAACACGTTGCTCGCCCTGGAAAGCCTCCGGAACGTGAAGGGAGCAGTGCAGTTCAACCTGTACGGTCCCGTGTATGATGAAGCGTATTGGGAGAAATGCCAAGCGGCGATCGCCGCCTTACCGACCCCTGTGAAGGTTGAGCACAAGGGAACCGTTCCACCGGAGGAAGTACCGGAGATCCTGGCGGAACATCATGCGCTCTTCATGCCCAGTGCCGGAGAGAATTTCGGGCACACCATGCTCGAAGCACTTTCCGCAGGGCGGCCCTTGCTCATCAGCGACCGCACGCCATGGCGCGAGCTGGAGCAGGACAACGCGGGCTGGGACCTGCCGCTGGACCGGCCGGCGGGATTTACCGTGGCGGTGGAGCGGCTTTCCGGAATGGATCAGGCGGAGTTCGATCGGTGGTCAAAGGGCGCATACGAAAGAGGAATGCGCTACTTGGGCGATCCTGCTCCGATGGAGGCTAGCCTGAAGATGTTCTTGGCTTGAAGAGGGTGAATGATCTCGACATATCTTTGGAGGAACTGGAAAATGTCGCAAACATGGTCGTCAAACTAAAGCGGTCGGGCCAAAAAGGGCAGTTGGACGCTGCTCTGAAAAGCTTGGCCAAGCGAAGGCGCAGGGGGGCGAAGATCTTGCGCTTCGTAGGCAAGGTCGCTTTCGAAGGCGACCCCGTCACTGTTCAAAAGGAAATGCGCCGTGAACATCGATAACCTGCTGCTCGATACTAACATTGTCGTGCATGTTCTTCAAGGGAACCTCGCCTTAGCGAAAGAGTTGGAAGGGAAACGTTTACTTATCTCTGTTGTTAGCCGAATAGAATTGTTCAGTTGGCCCGGTGAGACGAAAGGGCGGGATGAATGGCTACTGCAATTTCTGGAGGAATGCCAATTGGTGGAACTGGATCGGGGTATTCAGGACCGGGCAATTGAATTGAGGAAGAAGTTTAAGCTCGCCTTGGCAGATGCTGTGATCGCAGCCACTGCCTTGCACTTGGACGTAACCCTCTTGACCGCAGACAAGGGCTTTAAAAAATTGGAGTCCGACCTCAGGGTCGTCATCATTCAGCCTTGAGCATGCGAGAGGAAAAACCACGCGTCGACCTCAGCCGTTTCGATAACTCGGACTTCCCATTGGGCGCCGGGCTGATCAAGCGCACCTTGTGGTATTTCGTGAATGCGCTCTTCTTCATCAATCCGCTCTTTCCATTCCGATCGCCCAAGCCATTGCTGCTGCGGCTTTTCGGTGCCAAGGTGGGTAAGGGCGTGGTGATCCATCCGGGAGTGAACATCAAGTTCCCGTGGAAGCTTTCCATCGGTGATCATGTGTGGATCGGCCAGCGCGCATGGTTGGACAACATCGACCAGCTCACCATTCACAACAACGTGGTGATCAGCCAAGGGGCCATGTTGATCCTCGGCAGCCATGATTACAAGAAGCTGAATTATCCTACCCTTGCTGGTCCCGTGGTGCTTGAGGAAGGCAGTTGGGTGGGTGCCGGGGCCTTGGTGTTGGGAGGTGTTACCATGAAGAGTCATTCGCTCCTGGCCGCTGGTAGCGTGACCGGAAAGGCCTTAAGGGCCTACACCATCTACCGCGGGAATCCTGCAGTACCTGTGCGTGATCGTGTGATGGAGGGCGAATCCCCACATGTTCCGGACATCGCTGAAGAGGAAGACCGCCTGCGCAATGCTGCTGCGGAAGGAACATGAAGGTATCGGTCATCACGATCTGTTACAACGCTGCTTCGGAGATCGATGAGACCATCCGCAGCGTGATGGTGCAGGACCATGCGGACATCGAGCACATCGTGATCGACGGAGGAAGCACGGACGGTACACAGGAACGGATAGAGCGCTACGCGGAGTGCATCGCACAATTCGTGAGCGAAAAGGACAAGGGTGTGTATGATGCGATGAACAAAGGCCTTCGGCTCGCCACAGGCGAAGTGGTGGCTTTTGTGAACGCCGGTGATATGATGGCCACGCGCAATACGGTGAGCTATATGGTGCACGCTTTCACGGAGCAGGATGCGGATGCGATCTATGGTGATGCCCTGATGGTGGACCCGGACGACATCACCAAGGTGAAGCGGTTCTGGAAAGGCGGTGAGTACGTTCGGGCGAATTTTCGAAAAGGCTGGATGCCGCCACATTTGGGCACCTACATCCGCAAAAGCGCATACGACCGCTTCGGCCTGTTCAACACGGAACTGAAGGTGAGCGCGGACTACGAACTGATGTTCCGTTTCCTGTACAAGCACAGGCTGCACGCCCGGTATGTCCCGAAGGTGCTGGTGCGATTCCGGCTGGGTGGGGTGAGCAACCGCTCGTTAGGCCACATCTGGCGGGCGAACAAGGAAGTGTACCAAGCGTGGAAACTGAACGGGGAGCCAGTGTCGCCACTGATCATGCTGCGTAAGCCGTTGCGAAAACTCGGGCAGATGCTCAGGCGCGGCCCGGAGGAAATGTGATGAGCGGTCCCCGCCACTTGTACCGTACGAGTACATTTATCGCGCTGCCTTCATGGTGAGGGCACATTCCACTCATCCCTTGCAATGAAGTTAAGATCCCTCCCTCTTCTGCTACTGAGCGCTGTATTGACCCTCAGCGCTACTGCGCAGAAGAAATACACGTACACCTCCGTCCCCGACGATCCGATGCAGGTGCGCATCTACACGTTGGATAACGGGCTCAAGGTCTATCTCTCACAGAACAAGGACCGGCCCCGGATCCAGACGAACATCGTGGTCCGCGCCGGCAGCAAGTACGACCCCTCCACTGCCACAGGTCTTGCGCACTATTTGGAACACATGCTGTTCAAGGGCACGCATCAGATCGCCACGTTGGATTGGGCCACGGAGAGCGGTTATCTGGATCAGATCTCGGACCTCTATGAAAAGCGGCGCAATACCACCGATGAAGCCGAGCGGGCCTTGATCTACAGGCAGATCGATAGCTTGAGCAATGTGGCGGCCAAGTATGCTGCACCGAACGAGTATGACAAGATGATCACCTCCATCGGCGCGAAGGGTACCAATGCCTATACCAGCACCGAACAGACGGTCTACATCAACGACATCCCCACGAACGCACAGGAAAAGTGGATGATGATCGAATCGGTGCGCTTCCAGGACCTGGTCTTGCGCCTCTTCCATACCGAGCTGGAAACGGTGTTCGAGGAGTTCAACCGTGGACAGGACAACGACTATAGGAAGGCGAGCGAAGCCATGGACAAGGAGCTTTATAAGAAGCACCCATACGGCACGCAGACCACCATTGGCACGGGAGAAGATCTGAAGAACCCCAGCATGGTGAAGATCCATGAGTACTTCAACACGTACTACGTGCCGAACAACATGGCCGTGATCATGGCCGGTGATATCGACTACGACAGCACCATCGCCATGGTGGACAAGTACTTCGGAAGCTGGAAGTCCAAGCCTGTGCCGCAGTTCTCCTTCACGCCTGAGGACCCCATTACCAAGCCTGATACACTCAGCGTTCGCGGCCCCATGGCCGGTTGGGTGAGCATGGGCTGGCGCTTCGGTGGTACCAAGAGCGGCGACCCCATCATGTTGGACCTTATCTCCGGCATCATGAGCAATGGCCAAGCCGGCCTGATCGACCTGGACCTGATCCAACAGCAGAAGGTGCTCGACGCCTATGCGTACTCACAGGAGCAGATGGATTATTCGCAATTCACCATGGGCGGCAATCCCAAGCAAGGGCAGAGCTTGGAGGAGGTCCGTAAACTGTTGCTCGGTGAACTGGAAAAGCTCAAGAAGGGCGAGTTCGACGATTGGCTCATTCAAGCGGTGGTGAACGATCAGCGCCAACAGCGCATCCGCTACTGGAATGAAAGGAACAATCTTCGTGCATACGCCCTCACGGATGCGTTCATTCTCCAGAAGGATTGGAAGGATGTGGTGAATTATTTCGATCGCATGGCCAAGATCACCAAGGCCGAGGTGGTCGCCTTCGCGAAGGCGAACTTCAAGGACAACAGCGTCACCGTATTTAAGCGGACCGGAGAGGACAGCACGGTCTTCCATGTGGAGAAGCCGACGATCACACCATTGGACATCAACCGTGCCGAGCAAAGCGAATGGTACAAGGAATGGTCTGCCATACCCGAGAGCCGACTGAAGCCCGAATTCGTGGACTACAACACGGCCATCACACGGCGCACCTTGGACCACGATATTCCCTTGGCGATCATTCCGAATACCAGCAACGATCTCTTTACGCTGACCCAGATCCTGGACCTCGGCAATTATGATGACCCGAAGCTGAAGATGGCCGTGAACTACTTGCCATACCTGGGTACGGCGACCATGAGTGCCGAGGATCTGCAGAAGGAGTTCTTCAAGTTGGGCCTTCAATTCAGCGTATTTGCGGGGCAGGACCGCATGTATGTTTCCCTTTCGGGGTTGGAGGAGAACATGGAAAAGGGCCTGAAGTTGCTGGAGGGCCTCTTGGCCGATCCACGACCCGATGAGGAAGCGCTGGCCGAAATGGTTAAGGACGAACTCCAGGAGCGCAGTGATAATGTGAAGGACAAGAACAACATTCTATACGGCGGATTGATGAACTATGCGCGCTATGGCGAGCGCTCTCCATTGCGCAACATCCTTACCACCGATGAATTGAAAGCGGTGAAGTCCGCAGAGTTGATCGACCTCGTGAAGGGGATCAACACGCACAACCATCGCTTCTTCTACTATGGCAAGAAATCGCCGGATGCGATTACCGCCTTGTTGAACAAGAATCACAAGACACCGGCCACACTGAAGAGCTGGCCCCAGCCTGCACCCTATGTGGAACTGGCCACCGAGAAGGACCAAGTGTACTATGTGGACTACGACATGGTGCAGACCGAGCTGATGCTGATGTCGAAAGGGGAACAGTTCAATGTGGCGAACATGCCTTACGCTTCGCTTTTCAACGAGTACTTCGGCTCAGGGCTTTCCAGCATCGTCTTCCAGGAGATCCGCGAGGGCAAGGCGCTGGCCTATTCAGCATACGCGGTTTACACCACGCCGGCAAAGAAGGAAGAGGCCAGTTACGTGCGGGCCTATGTGGGTACGCAGGCGGACAAGCTGGCTGATGCGGAAGCGGCGTTGAGCGCTTTGATGAGCGACATGCCAGCGGACGAAAAAATGTTCGCTGGAAGCCGCGAGGCCGCACTGAAAAAGATCGAATCCGATCGCACTACCAAAGAGGCCATCTACTGGAGTTGGGAGGCCGCCCAGCGCAGGGGCTTGGATGAGGACGTGAACAAGATCATCTATCCGAAGATCCAGCAAAGCGACCTTGCTGGCCTGAAGGCCTTCTTCGATGCCAACGTCAAAGGCAAGCACTATACCTATCTGGCCATTGGCAAGGATGGCTCCTTGGACTTGGAGGCGTTGAAGAAGCTTGGGCCGGTGCGGAAACTCACGATCAAGGAGCTCTTCGGCTACGACGGAACGGAGATGTGAACCGATCGGTTGAAACATGAACGGCGGACCAATTCGGCCCGCCGTTCGTGTTTTGGTGCAAGTGGTTAATGCGACACCACGATGCGGATCGGAGGCCAGCTGCTCTCCACTGATCGGAGCACATAATTTCCTTCGGCCAGCTTGGACACATCCACTGCTGTGCGGCCGCTTTGAGGAACCATGCCGCTGCTGATCATCCTGCCCGTCAGGTCCAACAGCATCCACGTCCCTTGTGGATCGCCGGTTGCCGACCAGTGTATCGTTACTGTGGAGGACGCAGGGATGGGCGATACCGATGGCGCATCCGTGGGCAGCGATCGTATCCCCGTGGTGAAGTAGGGCTCTGACAGCACTTGGCAATTATTGCCGTAGTCCACGAATGCAGTGTACGGACCGGCTGAGGTGACGGTGATGCAATCCGTATTTCCCGCTGGCGCACCGGCCAAGTACCACTGCGTGCTGTTCCCTGCGGGGTATACACAGATCTGGTCTCCATTCGCCACGATGTCCGGTTGCATGGGTGGTGTGAAGGTGGCAACGACCTCCACGCCTATGCCCATGATGGAATTTGGGCAAACGCTGGGAGCCGCACTTACCGTGTACGACCCCGATGTCGTGACCGTCAGGACTGGAGAGGTTCCCTCGGGTGCGGGTATGGCCACTCCATTATTGGTCCACTGAATGTTCTCCGTATAGCCAGGCGACAAGGTGAGTGTCATGGTATCCCCCTCACAGAACAGGGATTCCCCATTTGCACCGGTCCCGATCGGCTCATCGCCGCCGTGGATCACATAGGGGAGCAGGAACACCCACCCATCCACAAGCACGGGTGCGGACATTTCAGTGCATCCATCCAGCGTTGCTGAAACGGTGAAGCTCGAACCGGCATCGGCCCATTGGTCCACGGTCAAGGTCTGGCCGGTGGCACCGCTGATGGGTGAGCCATCCTTGTTCCACTGGTACGCATCGTAGACCTGGGTGGTCAAGGTGCCACTTTCATTCGGGCATAGAATGAGGTCGCTTGGAAGAATGGTGGGGGTAAAGGGGCATTGAGCCGTCGCGGCAACTGCTGCGCTCATTCCAATGATCAAAAGGGTTGTGCGTGCATGCATGAAGTGGGAGTTTTGGTTAAGCGAAATTATATAGAGAATGGAGCGCACTATTCCGGGCCGGTGGAACTTGTTTCGGTTACTCAACACATTGGCTGTTGATGTGGTCACCGCACAACCGGCTTTCGCTACGTGCGACCATGGAGGGCCATCTTCGTCGGCGGCCGTTCCCCTCCACAGCAAACAATTCCCGACCTTGTGCTGTTGTGCGGAGGACACGAACAGTTCCATCCACAGTAGCCGTACATCCAGTTGCCCATGACAGTTGAAATGTGGTTCCTCTGTGCGGTGATCGCCGTGGCGATGGTGTTGTTCATCACCGAAAAGGTCGGCATTGACGTTACGGCGATCTTCATCGCTTTTGTAGTGATGGCCAGCGGCTTGGTCAGCATCCCTGAAGGATTGTCCGGCTTTTCCAACCAAGCGGCACTGACCGTACTTTCCTTGCTGATACTGAATACCGGGCTGGAGAAGACCGGGGTTCTGTATCTCGTTACCAAACGTTTGGTCGCTTTCACGGGGAATCAGGCTTGGAGCGTGCTGTTCATCCTGCTTCCCTTCATTGCATTGCTCTCGGCATTCACGAACAACACGGCGGTGATCGCCTTATTCCTACCCATGCTGGTGTTGATGGGGAACAGTAAGGGCATCAGCCCCAGCAAGCTGCTCATGCCCATGGCCTTCATCTCCATTTTGGGCGGGCTCTGCACCATCATCGGGACCAGCACGAACTTGCTGGTGAACAGCATTGCCCGTCAATACGGCGTGCCTCCATTCACTTTCTTCGAGTTTGCGGATATCGGGGCGGCCATGGTCGGTGCCGGTATTCTCTATCTCCTGTTGATCGGCCATCGGCTTGTTCCTGGGCGGCGCAAGCCCGTGAACATGGAATCCGAGGATCAGGAAGGTAAGTACCTCACCCAAGTGGTGGTACTTCAAGGCTCTCCGTTCATTGGCAGCATTTTGGAAGCGCGTGCGGCCTTGAAACCGTTCGGTGTGGAACTGTTGGCCGTACATACTTCCTCGCTGAAGCCGAAGGAGATCGAGGATCGAATGCTGGTGGAGGCCGGCGATCGGCTCTTGCTGCGGGGGTCGGCGGCGGGCATTGCGCGGTTGAAGTCGGGGAACAAGTATGCCATGACAGCCACGCTAAGCATGGAACGGGTGGTACTGCACAAGCAGGAAACCCATGTGGTGGAAGCCGTGGTGGCACCAGGCAGTGAGCTGATCGGAAGGAAGCTGCGCGACTTGGACCTACTGGCCATGTATGAATCGGTACCCTTGGCGCTACGGCGTTCGGAACGTCCTTTGGAGAGCATCCTTGCGGATACGGAACTGCGGTTGGGCGATGTATTGTTGATCGAGACGAACGGGCAATTGGCCATAGACCCTGAAGTAGGGGAGGATCTGATCCTTCTGGATACCATGCCGATGGTGCGCAGTCTGCGGAAACGCTGGACTGCCGTGCTCATCTTCGCTGCTGTGATCGCTGTTGCGGCGGCCGGGTGGGTGCCCATCGTCATCTCCGCTTTGGGAGGTGTCATGCTCATGGCTGTTACCAGATGCATCCATCTGAACGATGCGTACAAGCGGGTGGAGTGGAAGGTCTATTTCCTGATCGCGGGTCTGATACCACTGGGTATAGCCATCCAGAATACAGGGCTGGACGTGAAGATCGCAACGGGGTTCATCAGCGTCACCGCTGGACTCTCGTTCGCATGGGTCATTGGACTCATGTTCGGCTTTACCGTCATCATTACCAATGTGATGGCCAATAACGCTACGGCCCTGCTGATGGCACCCATCGCGGTGAGCGTGGCCCAGCAGTCGGGCATCGACCCTAAAGCACTTCTTCTTGTAGTGATGTTCGGTGCGAGCACCTCTTTTTTCACCCCGGTGGGCTACCACACGCTCACATTGATCTATTCACCCGGTCGATATAAGTTCAAGGACTATTTCTTCATGGGCCTACCGCTCACCATCATCGTGGGCAGCATTGCTTGTTGGATGATCTGGCAGCGCTATGCTCCGGTATGAGGCGCTTGATCGAGCGACTCAACCTCGTGGAGGGATCTCCCGCGTGGGCAGGATCCACTTCGGGGCCACATTGCGCCAGGCCAGGTCGGTGGCAAAGCGGAACAGCCGGTCGCCGCAATAGGCCATGAACACATTGGTCCAGCCATGTTGGCCCCATTTGTTCGGAACGGGAGCAAAGGCATCCGGATATTCCGCGCTGAATTCAGCTTGTTGCAGTGGGGTCAGCTTTAGTACCGTGCGTCCTTCATCCAGCCAAAGGGTCATGTAGATCTTCTTTTTCACGCTATAGCTGGGCCGGCCATGATGTTCCTTTTCGGCAGTGCCGGGCATGTCCAGCGCCATTTCACGGGCAGTCTCGAAATCCATGCGGGGGAGTAAATGTCCTGCGGCACTGATCGGACAGGTCTTCATGCTCTCGCGATGGTGCAAATGCAACGCACGGAGCTGCTTGGTACCCCATATCGCAGTGGTCCACACCTATTTCCCTTTTTTCTCCTCCTTCTCTTTCTCCTTGAAATACTTGCGGAAGAACCAGTTGCGTTGCAGCGCGCGGAGATCCTCGTTCAGTAGCATGGTGCCCGTGTCCAATCGGGTGAGGCTGCGGCGAAGGTCACCGGCCATGCCCGTGTCCGCCACAAGTGCATGTGCCAATCCCCCCGGGGCATTCAGTTGCTCGGCATAGCGCCTCAGCTCGTTCGTGGCCGCTTGCAACGAATCGCTGACGCCGGCCAAATTGTTGATCACGTGGTGGATCTGTGCCTCGGTGGCGGTATCGGCCACCAGCAGTCCCAATGCTCCCTTGCCGGCGCGTACATCGCGCAGCAAAGAGTGCATGTCAACGGTGATCCCTCGCGTGTGGTCCGCTGCGATGCGTAGCTCGGCCATGGCGGCAGCCAGGTCCTGCGCAAGCAAAGTATCCACCAGTAGGTCTACCGCGTTACCCGGTGTGTTCAGCTTGATCGCTAGGATACGTACCTGATCCGTGATCACTTCCAGGTTCTGGTTGGTGCGGCCCAACGTGTTCAGCATGACGTCCGTGTCCAGGGTTGAACGCGTGGCAAGCACCGCACCTTCCGTCAGCGGGGTACCGGAACCTTCACCGGGTTCCAGGTTTACCAATCGGCTGCCCATCAGACCGTCGTTCCCCAGCGTGGCCACGGCCGTTGTGCGGATGTACCGGGCATCCTTCGTACGGATCTGCATCCCTACCACCACGGCCGTGTCGTTGAGGATGGAAATGCGGTCCACGGTTCCCACGTTGATGCCCATATACCGCACGTTACTGCCGGTCCTGAGCCCTCCGACCTGCGGGAAGGTGACTTCCGCGGACACCGTGCTGGCGAACAGGTTCTTTTTGCTCCCGATCAGATAGAGCGCCACGAGCAGGAGCGCGGCGGCGGCCAAAACGAATACGCCCAGCCTTACAGGGTCTTTGATCTTGTTGCCCATGGTCACATGAAGATGAAGAAATTTTGGATCAGGGGATCTTGTGAGGCCCGGAATTGCTCGTAGGTGCCCTCGGCATAATTACGCCCTTCATGAAGAAGGGCGATGCGGTTGGCTGCAAGGCGGGCCACATGCAGGTCATGCGATATGATGATGCTGCTTGTCCCGTAGGTATTTTGAAGTTCGAGGATCAACTCCACGATCTCTTTTCCGGTGATGGGGTCCAAACCGGTGGTGGGTTCGTCGTACAGCACGATCTCAGGTTTCAGGATCAACGTCCGGGCCAAGGCGATACGCCGTTTCATGCCGCCGGACAGCTCACTGGGGTACAAGGCGCGCGTATGTGACAAGCCTACAGCTGCGAGCATCTCCGTCACTAGGGCTTCCGCTTCGCCCGGCGTGGTGGCCATCCAATGGCGTCGCAGGGGGAAACGCAGGTTCTCCTCCACGGTCATCGAATCATAGAGCGCGCTGCTCTGGAAGAGGAAGCCGATCCTTACGCGGAGGCGGTCCAGTTCCTCTTGATCCAGCGTCAGCACGTCATGGCCGAGCACATCAACGCTGCCCCCGGTGGGCATCAACAGGCGTACGATGCACTTGATCAGCACGCTCTTGCCGCTGCCGCTCTTGCCAAGCACCATCACGGTCTCGCCACGGTACAGGTCCAGATCGAAACCACGCAGCACCTTATTGGACCCGAACGCGAGCTGTAGACCCCGCAGGGACAGGACCTTTTCTTGGGAATGTCCGGCGGAAACGGGTTCTGGGTTGCTCTCTTTCATTCAATTAAGTCCGAGAAGATCGGTGATCTGCACGGCGAGCAGGTCGATGATGAAGATCAGGAGGGATGCCATCACCACGGCGTTGTGCGCGCTTCGCCCCACGCCTTCCGTTCCCTTGGCCGTGGTGAAGCCCTTGTAGCAACCAACTGCCCCCACAACAAAGCCGAAGAAGAAGCTCTTGATGAGAGCCGGTAGCACATCACCCAGTTTCAAGGCATCGATCACTTGCTGATAGAAGAGCTGCCAGCTCAAGGGGTCCTTCATGTTCACCCCGATCCAGGAAGCCCAGATGGCGATACCGCTGGCGAGGATCACCAACAAGGGCACCATCAGGGTGGTGCTCCAAATGCGCGTAACGGCCAGATAGCGGAACGGGTTGGTGCCGCTCACCTCCATGGCATCGATCTGCTCCGTCACCTTCATGCTGCCGAGCTCCGCGCCCATGCCGCTACCGATCTTGCCCGCGCAGATCAACGCGGTGATCACGGGCACGATCTCGCGCACGACGCTTACGGCCACCATTGCCGGCAACATGCTCTCCGCGCCGAAGCGGGCGAGGGTGGGCCGGCTTTGTACGGTGAGCACCAGCCCCATGATGAAAGCGGTTACCGCTACCAATGGGAGGGAGCCGTTGCCGTTCAGCACGCATTGTCGAACGAATTCGCGCCACTCGAAACGGCGGTGGAAGGCATTCCGGAAAAAGCGCCCCACGAACATGGAGAATCCCCCCGTTTCCACTAGGAACGCATGGAGGGGCCCACGCCGTTTGGCTTTCATAGCTGCAAGATAGGAGGTTCCGTATGGCTTCAGGCTTATCCGGGAGCTGGAAACATGCGATGATGCGGAGAATGGAGCATCGGAAGCTTCTGAGGGCAATGGGCCATAAAAAAGGCAATGGCTCTGGAAGTTCCTCCAGTCGCCGAACACGAACCACTTTTCAGAAACAAAATCCAACCCGGTCAAGGGAGCACGACCCGCTTGGCCTTGGTGCCCATCGCAGTGCTGACGCGCACGATCAACAGGCGGCCATGCAAGGTTCCGGCATTCCATGCCCAATCGGCCTTGCCGGTTGCGGTCATGCTGTGTGAGACCAGTAATGCCCCATCCACGGAGAAGACATCGAAGCGCACTTCCCCGGATGCTGGGGAAATGGCCATGAGCACTCGGTCGCTAGCGGGGTCGACCAACACGGAAAATCCTTGCTCCGATGTGATCTCTGAAATGACGGTTGTGGCGCAGTCCAGTGTATCACCGGAGTTGGTGGTGCCCAGGGTGGAGCACATCACAATGAAATCGGCATTGTTGTCATCGGTGTCCACACCGTCCGGGAAGCGACCGATGCTGCGGCTGTCCCTCGTATTGTCGTCGGCTGCCTCGGTTCCGGTGCCTTCCGCGTAGCCGTTCAGAGTGCCTTCATAACTCAGTCGATCCACAAATGAACTGTCGCTGCGGAGGATGATGGCGATCGCATCGGTGGGGCCGTTTTGAATGGCGTTGGTCGCAGCCGTGAATTGAGCATCACAACCTGCGTTCGGATCTCCGCAGAGCGTGAAATATGCACCAGGAGCCAACATGGGCCAATCATCCGAAAAATAGGATCCGTACACCACACCGGTCCCGCTGCTTCCGTTCACCATCAGTACGGCTATGGTGGAGAGGTCGAACGGACTGGTGCCCGTGTTCTTCAGCTCAAGGAATTCGGCGGCATCACTTCCCGGTTGATCGTAGTCCACCTCATTGATCACCAATTGGCTGAAGGCGGGAAATGCGAAAGTTGCGGCGAGCAGTGCGAAAGCGTAGCGTTGTGCCATAGTGTAGAGTTCTGACGTGATGTTCGAGCGAAAGGTAATCAAGGTGCAAAAGGCGTGGGCTTGGGCATTTTGGGCATGCTCCATTCATGAATGGGTGTGAAGATCCTATAGCAGCCGGAACGCATCCCCATCGAACAGTCCTAGGTCACTCATCTTCAGGTGAGGTATAACCAACAGCGCCATGAAGCTCAACGTCATATAAGGTGCACTGAGCTTGGAACCCAGCGCCTTTGCCTGTGCATCGATCTTCGAATAGGCATCGGCCACTTCATAGGCATCGGCATCCGTCATGATCCCGGCTACGGGCAGTGGTAGAATGTTCGTTGAAGTACCATCCGCCAAGCTCACCCCACCGCGCGCTTCGATAACGAGGTTGATCGCCGCGCAGAGGTCCTCATCGTTGGTACCTACTGCCACGATGTTGTGGCTGTCATGGGCCACACTCCCCGCTATTGCTCCGCGCTTCAGTCCAAAGTTCTTGATCCAGCCGATGGCCGGTTTGGCATCCTTGTAACGGTTCACGACCGCGATCTTCAGGATATCACGGTCCGGGTCGGCTATGAAATGGCCGTTCCGCACCTTGCCCGGCAACACCTCCTTCCCCGTGATCAACTGGCCATCCAATGCGGTGATCACCAGTAACTCATCTTCGGAGGCCGACACAGCAAAGTGCTGTGGTGATTTTGCCGCACAGTTGAACCGATTCGGGCGCTCCTCCTTCACGGAGGGGATCAGGCTCTTGCCATTCTCCGCTACCAATACCCCATCGAGATAGGTATAGCGCACGTTGAAACTCACCAGGTCCTCTACCACGATCAGGTCGGCCGGGTCACCGGGGCGAAGCTGGCCGATAGGCAGCTTGTAATGCTTCACCGGATTCAAACAGGCGGCCTGCAATACATGGTAGATGTCCATCCCCTTGGCCACGGCCCGTGCACAAAGCGCATTGATGTGGTTCTCCACCAAGCTATCCGGGTGCTTGTCATCACTGCAGAACATCATCTCATCCGGATGGTTGTGCAGCAGGTCGATCAGCGCTTCGAAGTTCTTTGCCGCGCTGCCTTCACGGATCAGGATCTTCATGCCATGCTTCAGCTTGTCCTGTGCTTCTTCCGCAGTGAAACATTCATGGTCCGTGCTGATGCCTGCGGCGATGTAGCGTCGGGCATCTTCCCCGCGCAGACCGGGCGCATGGCCGTCCACCGGTTTCCCAAGGCGTTGCGCATGCGCGATCTTGGCGAGTACCTCGGCATCGCCGTGCAGCACGCCGGGGAAGTTCATCATCTCGCTGAGGTAGAGTATCTCCGGCTTCTCCAGCAAAGCGCCCACTTGCGCTGCATCGATCGCATCACCGGCGGTCTCGAACACGGTAGCCGGCACGCAGCTCGGTGCGCCGAAGAAGAAGTGGAAGGGCGTTTTCTTGCCGTTGGCGATCATGAACTCCACGCCTTCCACGCCCAGCACATTGCCGATCTCGTGCGGGTCGCTCACGGTGGCAACGGTACCATGCGTTACGGCCAGTCGTGCGAACTCGCTGGGGATCAACATGCTGCTTTCCACGTGCACATGTGCATCCACAAAGCCTGGTAGGATAAAGCCCTGTACAAGCTCATTCAACTCTGTGATCCGCGTGATCCGCCCGTCCTCGATCACCACTTCCGCAGCGTACATATGGCGGGCAGGGATGTCGACGAGATTGCCCTTGATGCTTGTTTTGGTCATTGTTGCAAAGTAACGATGCTGGATAGTTTGTGTTCGCGCGCTATTCCTCTTCGCGCTTGCAGCGCGGTACCAAGCGAGGTCGGCGCTTGTAGCGCCATTCGCAGATCAACGGATCAAACCTGATCCAGGTCCGAGATCCACTTCTTCGCCGGTATGGGTTTGTAGGCCTCCATCAAGGCCAGCAGGCCGTCCACTGTGCCGTCGATCATGATCAAGTCCCGATTCCCCTGTTTCAGCAAGCCCTTGCTCACCATGTGGTCGAGTTGAGCGATGAGCGGGTCATAAAAGCCGTTCACATTCAGAACCCCAACGGGCTTTTGATGTAGCCCAAGTTGTGCCCAAGTGATCACTTCAAAGAGTTCTTCCAGTGTGCCGAAACCTCCGGGAAGCGCAATGAACGCATCGCCCAGTTCGAACATCTTGGTCTTCCGCTCGTGCATGTTCTCCACAATGATCAGCTGCGTCAAGCTCTCGTGGGCCACTTCCTTGATCGACAGGAAGCGGGGAAGGATACCGATGACCTCGCTGCCTTTGGCCAACACCTCGTCGGCGATGTAGCCCATGAGACCAACCTTGGCGCCGCCATAGATCAGCCGGGCTTCTTTAGAGACGATCGCCTTCCCCAGCTGCTTGGCCAAGATCTGGAACTCGGGGTCATTTCCTGAGCTGGAACCGCAGAATACAACGATGTTCTTCATCATTCGGTGGAAAAGTACGGATGCGGCTTGGTAATTGCAGTCACGCGCTGCAAGCGCGCACCTCGCACGCCGCGCGCTGCAAGCGCGGGCGGACGACCGCCGGTCCGCGCTTGCAGCGCCCCTCATGTCAGGCAAACCCTATTCAACACGAACGTTCGCACCAGCTTCACGCACATCCCCACGAAGACCACGGCCCAACTTCCCCATGCCAGCCAGATGAACACCTCCGGCAGCACCTTCAGAAAGGGCAGGCCGAACGTCAGGGCCAACTGCCAAGTGCAGACAACGTGCATGCCCAGCGGGAACACCAGCGACCAATATCCCGCATGGTATTTCCACGGAAGGGTCCAGTGCCGCCAGATCTCGAGAACGAAGATCACCGGGATCCACCACGTGCCGGCGATCCAGGCAAAGACGATGAAGACCTTCAGCGTGGGAATAAGTTCCGTGTAAATGCCGTGCGTGGCCATGGTATCGATCAGCGTGATCCCCGCGAGGGTGGTGATGGCGGCAGCGCCCATATCGATCCAGTAGGTGGGTTTGAACTCATCAGGTCGCATGGGGAAAAAGGTGGTGCGGTAGAAGATGATGCCGATGACCACCAGATAGAACAACCAGCCCAGCAGGTGGAAGAACAACATGATGAACAGCGAGGAATGCAGCGAAATGCCGAGATGCGGCGCCACGATGCAGCCCAAGATCGAAAGTGCTTGCACCGAGACCACGAACAAGAGCCACGAGCCGTTCATGCCGCTCTCCAACGAAGGCTTGCTTCGCTTGATGGTGACCAGCACAAAGAACGAATAGGTGAGGAGCATCCATGCGACAAGAGCGAAATACCAAAGTGCGATACCGACCTTGAACGCACCTTGGAACTCGGCGTACTCGGACCCGAGGATGCACGCTGCTGCTACGACCGTCAGGAAGCCGGCACCTTGTTGATGGGAGGAAAGGTCCTTTCGGAATTCCAGAAAGAAGAACAACAGGCGAAGGAGGAGAAGCATGGAAAGCACGACGACCTCCACATTATTGAATCCGAATAAGACCTGACCGATCCTGGTATACCCCAGTGCATGCGATGCTACGGCAATGATGCCAGTGGACATGGGAAGCCCGAAGTAGGCGGGAGATAACCCGCGGATACCTGCTGCGATCCGGTGTTTGCCCATGGGGCTTTCGGTAAGGCTCCTTGGCCGGAGCTACCGGAGAAGAAACCACTGGAACAGGGACACTGTTCGGTCCGGCAGCACGTCCGATCCTGTCAAACCTTACTTCTTCCTACCAACGAAATGCTCCATGGTCTTGTAGATCCCCAACACGCTGCCAGCGAACCAGTCGAAAACGGGGATGGGAAGTGTGGCTTGGAAGAACCGTGTCACCCGATGGATATAGCCCGGGATGGTCACCATCGTTCTATTCCTCTCAATGGCCTTCACGATCGTAAGCGCAGCTGCTTCGGGCTGGAGGATGGGGATCCTGGAACGCACGCCCTCGAACATGCCCGTATGGATGTAGTACGGCATGATGGTAGTGACATGCACGTCCTTCTTAATCTGCTTCATTTCCAAACGCAAGCTGTCGGACCAGCCGATCACGGCCCATTTGCTTGCAGCGTACACCGACATCTTGGGGTTGGAGATCAGGCCACCGGAAGAAGCGATATTGCAGATGTGTCCGGAGTTTTGGGCGAGCATGCCTTCCAAGAATGCCTTCGCGACATACATGGAACCGGCCACGTTGATGTTCAGGGTATGCGCAATGTCCGCAGACGTGTGTTCATTGAAGAACTTCCCTACAACGATCCCAGCACTGTTGATCACTACGTCCACCACGCTATTTTCCTGCTTTACCCGTTGGGCGGTTTCCTTGACGTGCTCCGCATCGGACACATCCACCTTGAAACCTGAGATAGCTCCTTTTCCGGAGAATTCGGAAAGCGTTGCATCAAGGCTTGCTTGATCAATATCCCAGATGACCACCTTCGCTTTGCGCTCCAGCATCAGACGAGCCATGATCTTGCCGATCCCGGATGCACCACCTGTGATCAGTACGGTTTTTTCCTTCAGGTCTTTCATTTGGTGGGGTGTTGCTTATACCATCTCGTCATACAAAGTCGTCCAAAGATGCGCCGCTATTTCCTACTGCCGGTCCGCGCTTGTAGCACGGGACAAGCGAGGTAGGCGCTTTCAGCGCGCCAGGATCTTCTTACCCTCTGTGCAGGCTTCATACCGGCGCTCCTTGCGCCAAAGCGGTCCCGTGGCCACCGCTTACACTTCCGCCTTGCGCAAACGAACCACGCCCAGCTTGTTCAACGTCCAGATCACCGGCCAAGTGGGATCGAACTCCCACCAATGCGTACCGAAGTTGGCGCGGGCGGCATGGGTGTGGTGGTTGTTGTGCAGGCCTTCGCCCATCATGATCACATCCAGCGGCATCAGGTTCTTGCTGGTGTTGTCGGTGGGGTAGTTCACATAGCCATAGCGGTGCGCGTACCAGTTGATGATCATGCCATGCAACGGGCCCATCACGAACTGCAGGGGGAGGAGCAACCACTGCCACCACGCCGTGGCGAAGGCAGCGTAGAACGCGGTATAGAGCAGCCCCCAAGCGATGCGCGAGATCCAACTTTCACCGATGCGCTCCATCGTTCTCCAATGTGGCAGGTCGCGGGTGAAGCGCTCTTCCGGCTCCAGTTTGCCATACAGCAACCCATTGTAATAGCCGGCGGTCTTCCACATCATCTTGAAGGGGTTCTCGTCGTACTTCGGCGAGTGCGGGTCTTGCTCGGTATCCGCATAGACGTGATGCGCACGGTGCATCATGCCATACACGGCCGGATTGAGGTAGCTGCTGCCTTGGGCCAGCCAGGTCATCACGTGGAACGCCTTCTCCCAGAAGGGGCTCATGGTGAACATGCGGTGCGCTGAGTACCGATGCAGGTAGAACGTCTGCACAAAAAGCGAGAGGTACCAGTGGATGACGAAGAAGAGGACGATGATCATATTGGAGGTGCAAAGGTACCGGCCGCAGTTAGGGTCGATCAGAACATCAGAAAATGAGAAGATCAGAGTTCTCCGCCATAGCTTGAGCGACGAAGGAAAATGGAATGCCAGCTACCGGGATTCCGCTCCGATATGTATCGGAGCATGCCCGGAATGACGATGCTCGACCTTCAATTCGCTCTCACTTCATCAATCGAGAACACATTCGCGGCACCCTCACCTAAGCGTAGCCCGGCATGCGTGCCCAACCTGAATTCAATTCGCGAACATCTCGCGTACCCGCTCGAAGAAACCCTTGTCCTTGTTGGTGGGCTTGGGCTGCATCCCCGGGCTGTCGCGGAGCTTTTCGAGTGCCTTCTTTTCGTCCTTGCTCAGATCGGTGGGCGTCCACACCATCACGTGTACGAAGAGGTCGCCATGGCCATGCCGGTTCACGCTTGGCAGGCCCTTGTTCTTCAATCGAAGGATGTGATTGCACTGCGTGCCCGGCTCGATCTTCATCTTCGCCTTTCCGCTGACCAAGGGCACTTCGATGCTGGTACCCAAGGCCGCATCGATCATGGTGATAAAGGCCTCGTAGTGCAGATTGTTGCCGTCGCGCTTCAGTTCAGGATGATCCTCTTCTTCGATCACCACCAATAGGTCGCCAGGGATACCACCCGCAGGGGCTTCGTTACCCATACCGCTCAAATTGAGCTGCATACCTTCCTCCACGCCGGCAGGGATCTTCACCGTCACCACGCTTTCTTCCCTCACCAGGCCGTTCGCATCGCTTCCAGCACCGCGCTTGCTTACGGTTTGGCCCATGCCGCCACAGCTGGGGCAGGCGGTCACCGTTTGCATTTGGCCCAGGAAAGTGCTCTGCACCCGATGGACCTGACCGGCACCCTTGCAGGTGGGGCAGGTGCTGTATTCCGTGCCTTTCGCGCGAACCAGTTTTTGGAGCTTCAATTGTTTTTCCACTCCATCCGCGATCTCGCTCAAGGTGAGCTTCATCCGCACGCGCAGATTGCTGCCCTTTACGGTGCGACGCTGTTGGCCACCACCGAAACCGCCAAAGCCTCCACCGCCACTGAATGCACCGCCGAAGATGTCGCCGAATTGAGAGAAGATGTCGTCCATGTTCATCCCGCCTCCTTGGAATCCACCGCCGCCCATGCCGGCACCGGCGTGTCCAAAGCGATCAAAACGTGCCTTCTTCTCAGGGTCGCTCAGGATCTCATACGCGTTGGCTGCCTCCTTGAAACGGTCCTCGGCTGTGTGATCTCCAGGGTTCTTGTCGGGATGATGCTTGATGGCCAGTTTGCGATAGGCCTTCTTGATCTCATCCGCGCTGGCATTCCGGGCTACGCCCAGCACTTCATAGGGGTCTCTTTTGCTCATTGCAACTGATGTCCTGGCTTATTAAGGTGATGCATGGAGCATCACTCACCTACCACGACTTTCGCGTAGCGTAGCACCTTATCATTGAGCAGGTATCCCGTTTCCACCACTTCCAGCACCTTTCCCTTCAGTTTAGGGTCCGAGGCTGGAACCTGGCTGATGGCATCATGCAGTTCGGGATCAAAAGGTTGGCCCTTGGCGTGCATGGCCTTTACCCCGTGCGCCAAAAGGATATTGAAGAACTTTTGGTGGATCAGTTCGAACCCCTGTTTCACCGCATTGATGTCATTCACTTCAACGTTGTGAACGATGGCGCGCTCCATGTCGTCCAATACAGGCAGAATGCTTTGGATCGTTTCGGCGCCGGCGCTCATCAGGAGCTCCATACGTTCTTTGGCGGTCCGCTTGCGGAAATTGTCGAATTCCGCATGGAGCCGGACATATTTATCATGGACGGCATCATGCTCCACTTTGCGTGCATCCAACTCGGCGCGCAAGCGGTCGATCTCGTCCACAGGGTTTCCCATGTCACTATGCATGTCCCGCTCAGCCGCTGCTTCGGAAGCAGCGCTCAAGGGGTTGTGTATGTCATCATTGGGAACGTCGCTACGAACTTCCTCCCCGGGACTGACTTCTGGTCGATCCGACATCTTCTTAGGCGATTTTCTGAATGGATTACGCACGGGACAAGTTCAATGCCGTTAATGGAGCTGCGGTCAATGCGGCGCGAAGATGGGACAGATCGACAGGAGAGGAGCTCCTCCCGGCCATATCCGCAGCATGTCTGCCCCGGAAGAGCAGGATCAGAAGCTTTTCACGAAGGGGTCCAGGGCTTGGTCCAGTTGGTTCCCGCGCAGGTTCTTGGCCACGATGATCCCATCGGGGTCGATCAAGAAATTCATCGGGATGGAATTGACCCCATAGATGCGTGCACCCGCTGAGCTCCATGCCCCCAGATCACTTACGTGATTGGGCCACGAGAGCTTGTCCTGTGCGATGGCCGCCTTCCATGCCGAACGGCTCTTGTCCAAACTGACGCTATAGACCGTAAAGCCTTTTCCGTTCTTGAATTTGGCCTTGCTGTACTTCTCATAGGCGCGCACCACGCTCGGGTTCTCGCGCCGGCAGGGGCCGCACCAGCTTGCCCAGAAATCCAACAGCACATATTGTCCTTTCAGTGAGGAGAGCTTGATCACCTTGGTGCTGTCCGGATTGAAATAGGCCAATTCGGGGGCCTTGTCGCCAATGGCGGTGCCATCCTTTGTAGGACCACCGTCATTGTTGCGGGAGGTGAAACCGAAGACGGCCAGCAGAACAACACCGGCCACGAGGGCAATACGTGTTTTTGACATGACAGAGGAGGCGTTCATGGTGCGAATTTAAGCAGTGAGCGGGACGGTATCCCATCCATCATCATGCCGGAATAGGAAGGCAAGCTGCCAAGCGCTTATTTCTTTTCCTTGCGCTTCCGTTTCCGTTCTGCTTTGGCCGCTTCCTTTTCCGCTTGGTCCCGCTGTTTCTTCAACTCAGCAACTTTGCCGGGATCATGCTCCAGCAAGGCTTCCAGCGCATGGTCCAGGTCCGTGCCATGCAGGTCCATCCCGAGTACTTTTCCTTCGGCATCGATCAGGACGTTCGTTGGAATGAAACGCACTTGGTAGGTGTTGGCTGCGGAGTTGATCCCGCTTTTCACTGCTCCTACGTGCCATGGCCAATCCAACTGGTCCTGTTCAATGGCCTTTTTCCAGGCGGCACCTCCTCCGGCCCGATCCAGGCTCACACTGAAAACCCGGAATCCATCCGCATCGCGGAACAGGCTGTCCTTGAATGTGTGATAGGTAGCACGCAGGTTCGGGTTCTCCAGTCGGCAAGGGCGGCACCAACTGGCCCAGAAATCCAGGAGCACGATATGGCCGCGCAGCTCGGAAAGCCGCAACGTATCACCAGCCGGGTCGGGCATGGCAACCTCCGGAGCCTGCTGCCCTATGATGATCCCCGAAAGTCGCGCTTGGGCTTGCACCGGGTTCCAGAAGGCACCGGCGAACAGTCCGAGGCTGGCAACGAGTAGGAATTTCATATCGCGAAGATGGTGAGCACGAAGCGTTTCCTGATAACGTCACCGCTCTGCAACTCTGTTTCCTGTTTCATATTTCCACATTCAGCCTTCAGCTTTCCTGTTTCGGCTTTCCACTTTCAGCTTTCAAGGAAGCCGTTCGATCTTGGCTCCAATGGCATTGAGCCGCTCGGCAATACGCTGATAGCCGCGGTCCACCTGCTCGATGTTGTGGATGGTGCTGGTCCCCTCCGCGCTCAAGGCCGCGATCAGCAAGGAAACCCCGGCGCGGATATCCGGGCTGGTCATGGTGATCCCGCGTAAGGGTTGCTCGAAGTCGTGGCCGTTCACTTGCACCCGGTGAGGGTCGCAAAGCGTGATCTGGGCACCCATCTCGATCAATTTGTCCACGAAGAACAGGCGGCTCTCGAACATCTTCTGGTGGATCAATACGCTGCCCCTGGCCTGGGTCGCGGTAACGATCACGATGCTGATCAGGTCGGGCGTGAAGCCCGGCCACGGCGCATCGCTGATGTTCATGATGCTGCCATCGATGAAGCGCTGGATGGTGTAATGGTCCTGCGCGGGGATATGGATGTCGTCACCTTGGCGCTCCACTTGGATACCTAGGCGGCGGAACACATCGGGGATCATGCCCAGGTGGTCATAGCCGGTATCCTTGATGGTGATGGCACTGCGGGTAAGAGCAGCCATGCCGATGAAGGAGCCGATCTCGATCATGTCCGGGAGCATGCGGTGGTCGGTACCGCCGAGTTCCGTCACCCCGTCGATATGCAGGAGATTGCTTCCGATGCCCTGGATCTTGGCACCCATGCGCACGAGCATTTTGCAGAGTTGCTGCAGATAGGGTTCACAGGCGGCATTGAAGATGGTGGTGCGCCCTTCGGCGAGTACAGCGGCCATTACGATGTTGGCCGTGCCGGTCACGCTGGCCTCATCGAGCAGCATGTACGCACCCTTCAATTTTTTCGCCTCTGCCTTGAAAAAGCCTTCCTTCCTGTCATAGGTGAAGCTGGCCCCCAGTTTCTCGAAGCCGATGAAGTGCGTGTCCAGCCTTCTGCGACCGATCTTGTCGCCCCCCGGCGTAGGAATGTACCCGGTGCCGAACCGGGCCAGGGAAGGCCCTACCACCATCACGCTTCCGCGCAAGCCTCCTCCCATCTGCTTGAATTCGGGCTTCAGGAAGAATTCGAGGTCCACGTTCTTCGCTTGGAAGCGCCAGTCACCATCACCGAGCTTTTCCACCAACACGCCCATGGCGCGCAACAGGTCGATCATCTTGTTCACGTCCACGATGTCCGGCACGTTGCGGATCGTCATCGGTTCGCTGGTCAGGAGGACGGCGCAGAGTATTTGGAGGGCCTCGTTCTTGGCCCCTTGTGGGATCAGCTCACCGCCTAGGCGATGGCCCCCTTCGATCTTGAAACTTCCCATGTTGCGAAACAAGGAACGGAA
Organism: Flavobacteriales bacterium; assembly: GCA_019638085.1. Classification (GTDB taxonomy): domain Bacteria; phylum Bacteroidota; class Bacteroidia; order Flavobacteriales_F; family PHOS-HE28; genus PHOS-HE28. Next base: position 83,102 of record JAHBUL010000010.1, read on the forward strand.
GCGTGTCCTTCAGCATGCCACCATGGAATGCTTTCAACAAGCGGATGTAGGTGACCGTTCAACGATCAGAACGTACTACACGGAACCACAGGTGTGCGCTGCGCTGTGGGCTGGCCGCCAGAGAAAGCAGGTCTTCGGACGATCGCAGAGCCTAGTACCGTTTCTTCCGGCTCCGATGGCGCTTCTTGCCACCACCACTGCCGCTGTGGCGTTTCCGGGAAGTCTCCACAGCGTTCTTGGGTCCATTGCGCTGTGCCTGCAAGAGCGAATCCGTACTGGTTAATTGGATCTCCGGACTCAACTTCAGCTGCCCTTTGCTCAGTTCGGCAAGGTCCTTCAATATCGCTCCATCACCTACGCTATCGCGGTTCCAAGTGAGGAATTGCTTCTTCATCTGGTTGGCGATCATCAACGTGAAGGCGGCTTTTTCCGGACCTTCCTCCATGGCTATGCATTCCTCCACCATCCGTTCCACCAGCTTGCCATAGTGCCCAAAGCGGATCTGGGTCTTGGGATAAGACACCGGGTTTGGCTTGGACTTCAGGCCTTCGGCCGTGGGGGCCGGGTACGGGCTGTCCACTTCAAGCTCAAACCCCGACATCACGTGGACATGATCCCAGAACGTGCGGTCGCTGTTCTCGTTGTTGCGGAGTTGCGGGTTCAACTTACCGATGGTTTGCACAATGGCGCGGGCCATACGCGTGCGCTTCTCACGATCCTCCTCTTCCAAGGTATGCTCCACCATGCGCTGCACAAGGCGGCCATATTCAGGGATGACCAAATGGTTGCGCTGGGTATTGTAATCGAATGCGATGTTCATACGGGAAGTGGTCGATCGGGCCTGATGAATTGAAAGTGGGCGCGTCCGGATGGGAGGGCCAAGGCCTTGATGGGTCAAATGTAGGGGATGGGACTGAAATCAGTGCATGATGGGTCTCGCGCTACAATTCACTCCACCACCTTCAGCTTCGCGTAGCGCAACAGCAGCTGCTTCTGCCCGGCACTGGGGAAGAAGATCGTTGCCTTCTGGTCCGGCGGAGCGCCTTCCACCTTCACCACCTTTCCCTTGCCGAAGCGGGCATGCTCCACGGTAACACCTTCCTGGATGTCCTCAGAAGGGGATTGGCCTAACGTGCTCGTGATCTCCATCGGCCTTCCGATAGGGGAGATCTTCTTCAGGTTCCGCTTCGACGGTGGAGCTACCTGGCCACTGGCTGCTGGACGACCGCGCTCCTTCAGGGGTGATCGCTGGCCCGGTGCCGAAGGAGTAGCGGTGCGCTGAACGAATCCATTCCGTTCAGCGAAGGACGGTCTCCTGTCCGGATAACCATCGGACGGCATTTCGTGGCGGCTGGGAAGCTGGAGGAACTTCGGGTCGATCTCCTGCAAGAAGCGGCTGGGTTCCGCACTTTGCAAGGTGCCCCATTTGTAACGGCTGATCGCATAGCTCAACGTGGCGCGTTTTTCCGCCCGGGTGATCGCTACATAGAACAAACGACGCTCCTCCTCCAGATCGGCACGGCTCTGTACCGCCATCATGTTCGGGAACAGGTTTTCCTCCATGCCGACGACATACACATACGGGAACTCCAGTCCCTTCGAGCTGTGGACCGTCATCAGGCTCACGCGATCGGTATCGTTCGGATCGGTATTGTCGGCATCGGTCAACAGGGCTACATCGATCAGGAAATCCGGAAGTGTCCTTAGGCTCTGTTCTCCATCGGCTTCCACATCGGGGTCGGTTCCGGGTTCGGTGGAAGGCGAATCCACCGAGGGGTCGCTGAACTCCTTCATCCCGTTCAGCAATTCCTGTATATTCTCGTAACGGCTCACGCCCTCTGGCGTCTTGTCGGCGAAAAGATCCTGCAACAGGCCGGTGGTGCGTGCGATGTATTCCCCCAAGGCGTACGCGCTCTGGGTCTCCAGCATGGTCTGGAAACTGCGGATCATCATCACGAACTGGGCGATCTTCTTCTTCAAGCCTTCGTGCAGACCCACTTCACCAAGGTGGTCGTGGATGATGTCCCAGATGCTCTTGTCGTGCTGGTTTGCCGTCACCATCAGCTTATCGATGGTGCTTTGTCCGATGCCGCGCGTAGGGTAGTTGATCACCCGCTTCAGCGCCTCCTCGTCGTTCGGGTTGCAGGTGAGGCGGAAATAGGCGATCAGGTCCTTGATCTCCTTGCGCTGGTAAAAGCTGAGTCCTCCGTAAATACGGTAGGGGATGTTCATCTTCCGAAGGGCCTCCTCCATGCTGCGGCTCTGCGCGTTGGTGCGGTACAGGATCGCGAAGCCCTTGTTCGGCACCTGCTCGTGCATCTTGGTGCTGAAGATGTCGTGAGCCACAAAGCGACCCTCTTCGTTGTCGCTCACGCTCCGGTTCACCAGCAGCGGTGTACCCTCGTCATTGGCCGTCCATACGGTCTTCTCCAACCGTTCCTTGTTCTTTTCGATCAGGCTGTTGGCTGCATTCACGATGTTCTTCGTGCTGCGGTAGTTCTGCTCGAGCTTGAAGATCTGGTGCTCCGGATAGTCCTTCTGGAAGTTGAGGATGTTCTGGATGTTCGCTCCGCGGAAGGCATAGATGCTCTGGCTGTCATCGCCCACCACCGTCAAGTTCTGATGCCGCGCGGCGAGGGTGCGCACGATGTTGTACTGTGCCAAGTTGGTATCCTGGTACTCGTCCACGAGGATGTACTGGAAGCGCTGCTGGTACTTCAGCATCACGTCCGGATGGTCGCGGAAGAGGATGTTGGTCAGGAAGAGCAGGTCGTCGAAATCCATGGCCCCGGCGCGGAAGCAACGAGCGGCGTATTGTTGGTAGATCAAGCCGATCTGTGGGCGCATGTTGGCGGCATCGCTGCTCATCAGCTCCACGTTCTCCAAGTAGTCCCGCGGGCCGATCAGGTTGTTCTTCGCAATGCTGATGCGACCGTGAACCAAGTTGGCCTTGTACAATTTCTCGTCGAGGTTGTATTCCTTGACGATGGTGCGGATCAGTGAGCGGCTGTCATCGGTATCATAGATGGTGAAATCCTTCGGGTAGCCGAGCTTGTCGGCTTCTGCGCGGAGAATGCGGGCGAACACGCTGTGGAAAGTGCCCATCCAGACGCTTTGTGCCTCGCCGCCCGGCACCAGCGAGCCGATGCGCTCCTTCATGCTCTTGGCCGCCTTGTTGGTGAAGGTGAGCGCGAGTATGCGGAAGGCGTCCACCCCTTTCGTGAGCAGGTGTGCAATGCGAACGGTGAGCACGCGGGTCTTGCCGCTTCCTGCCCCCGCGATCACCATCGTGGGGCCATCGGTGGCCTGCACAGCAGCGAGTTGGGCAGGATTCAGCCCTTTCAAATGGTCCATTGGCCAAAGGTAGCGGGCAGGGCCGGGAGAAAATAGTGAGAACAATGAGTAGGGAACGAGCGGTGAGAACGGTCCGTTCGAGCGCACCTGCCTCCATACCGTCCTCACCGACCTTACCGCCCTGATTATCCTCACCGGCTTACCCGTTCAAAATTTGGACACATAAAACATGACATATAAAACATGACACATAAAATATGTACATTTGCTCAATGGCTGAAGAGTTCAACCCCTTTCTTCTTCAAGGTTACGCCGGTGCGGATACGTTCTGCGATCGCGTGGAGGAACTCGCCTCGTTGAAGGAAGCGATGACCAACCAGCGTAACGTCACTCTCATTTCGTTGCGGCGCTTGGGCAAAACGGCATTGATCCGCCACTTCTTCGCCAGCGAGCGGCGGTTCACGGCGGCCTTTGTGGACCTGTACCGCACCACCAACCAGCAGGACATGGTGTTACGCATTGCTCAAGAAACGTTGCGGCAGGTGGGCAAGCCCACGGGCGTCTGGTTGAAGGAAGTAGCCTCGGCCATACGCTCGCTGGAATTCAATCTCCAGTTCGACGCCATCACGGGGCTGCCGGAGGTGGGCGTCGCGCTTCGATCCGGACAAAAGCAGGTACTTGCGTTGGATGAACTCTTCAAGTACCTGGAGCGGCACAAGAAGCCCGTGGTGTTGGCGCTGGACGAGTTCCAGCAGGTGATGGAATATCCGGAGAAGAACACGGAGGCCGTGTTGCGGGAACAAGTGCAGAAGCTGCGGAACGTGCAGTTCATCTTCTCCGGCAGCGACCGGCGCATGATGCAGGCCATCTTCACCGATGGCAAGCGGCCCTTCTTCCAGGCCACCGAACCCATGTACCTCGGGCCTATCGCCAATGAGGAGTATGCCGCGTTCATCAGCCGGCATTTCAAGGCAGGGAATAGGACCATTCCTGCCGCCGTGGTGGAGGATGGCCTCACCTGGTGCCGCAGTCATACCTACTACGTGCAGTATCTGTTCAACCGTCTTTATTCAACGGGCCGGAGCAAGGTGGGGCCGGTGGACCTCGAGCAAGCGAAGGCCAGCATCCTCAAGGAGCGGGCACCGGAATACATGACGCTCCAACGGCTGCTCAGCCCCAATCAAGCGGCCTTGCTTATGGCGATCGCCAAGGAGGGCGCCGTGAAGACGCCCACGGCCATGGAGTTCGTATTAAGGCACCAGCTCAGTGCGCTCAGTACGGTAAGGTTGAGCTTGGGCGTGCTGCTGGAGAAGGAACTCATTCACCAAACGGACGGGTTGTTCGCAGTGACGGATGTGTTCCTGGGCCACTGGCTTGCAGAAGGGTGAGGCTGGGCCAAGGGTGTCCGTGGAAAAACGGGATCAGCGGATGGATGGTTCGGGAAATAGAGGTCCCCTGATCATTTTCAACAATCTATTCGGACATAGATCCATAGGCTCTAATTTCACCTTCACAAGACCGTCTTGACCCATCATGAAATGAGCAGGTTAGATCATTCAATGCGCAGGATCATGATTGGATTTGCCTTGGTGCCTTTGTGCGCCCCAATGATCTCTGCTCAGACATCGGTGGGCAGTCCCGATATAGATGGTACCTCTACAAATGCTAGAAATGAAATAGGCGTGAATGTGCTTGGATTAGTGCATTTTGACTATGACCGACTCTATCCGCGTCCGCAGGGGCCCAGGATTAGTTTCGGGAATGGCATTTCATATCAGAGGTGGGTCGGACGAGGAGCCTTTCGGTTCAGCATGGATCTGTTCAGGGATGCCTTTGAAGCAGGCCTTGGTACCAGAGATAGACCGAAGTATTTCTCTGCGACGGGAACCGGTATGCGTACTGAAGTGCGGTTTGGCTACGAACATCAATTCGGATCAGGAAGGATCAAGTCCTATGCTGCCATTGATCTCGTGGGTGGTCATGAGTGTTTGCGATTGAACGGCGAGGGTTGGGGTGATCTGGCATGGCAATCAGAGCCGGAACCCTATGCATACGAGACTTCGTCCGTGCATTACGGCATTGCTCCATCGGTGGGGCTATCTTGGCGGCTATCCAAGCGATTTTCTTGTTCAATGGAGAGCAGTGTCCTGTTCGTCCTGATCAATCAAGAGGACAACCCTCCAAGAGGAATCCATTCAAAGGTGTATTTCGATGTGCTGAGATCAGCCTCCGTGAATTATCACTTCAACTAAGATGAGCCCCTGCGCAGCGCTTCTATCATATCACTCCTTCACGAACCGCGCCCGCCGCAAACCATCGTTGGACACTATTTCAAGGATGTAGATGCCTGGAGCAAGGTCTCCCACGCTGATGTTCCCATCACGCAAACTCCCATGCCGGATCAGTGCTCCTGTGGAGGAAAGGAGGCGGTAGTTTCCTGCAGTGGAGGCATCGATGCGAAGTACTTTTTGAACAGGGTTCGGATGGACCGCGAACGCAGCTGTTGTGATGAGGAGCACCCCGGTGGTGATCGTGTCCGGTGAGAAGGACCAGACCTCATTGAGGATCGGTGACTGCCCGTTCCCACCGACCAGGTATGCCGTGCTGCCTATGGTGAAGGCTGTACTGTTCTTCCGTACTGGGAGAGGGAAAGGAGCAACCGCCGTCCACGCATCCGCCGCTGGGTCGTAGCGGTTGAAGTCGTTGAAGTTGGTGGTGAAGTCCACACCGCCGCCCACGTACGCTTCGCCGTTGATGGTGAAGGCCATGGCCTGCCGCCGGTTGTTGGTGCCGAGGTCGGCCGTTTGCGTCCAACTATTGGTCAATGGGTCGAAGGCATAAAAATCCCTGTAGCGCACCCCACTGCTTTCACCGGTGCCGATGTAGCCTTTGCCGTCCACCGCAAAACCCACTGCCCACCTCCGCTGATTGCCGGGAAAGTCTGTGCGCTGTGCCCAAGTGTCGCTCATGGGATCGTATGCGTACAGGTCTTTCCGCCATTGGGCGTTCGCCGCACCGGTACCGAAATAGCAGGTGTCGCCGATGCAGAATGCCGTGCCCGCATAGCGCGGTGGCCCGGGCAGGTCGGCTTTTTGTGTCCACGCATCCGCCACGGGGTCGTAGGCCCAGAGGTCGTTGTAGTCGATCTCGTTCACGTTGTCCCAGCCGCAGGTGATGTAGCCTTGGCCGCCGATGGCAAAACCGGTGGCGTACTGGCGGGAGCCGCCGGGGAACGGTGCCTTCAGCGCCCAAGTATCCGTGCCGGGCGTATATTCCCATAGCTGCGCATTGTTCTGGGACCCGTTGAACCCGGTGCAGACGTACCCTTTTCCACCGATGCTGAAGGAGGCTTGGGCGTACCAGTTCCCTCCGGGGAACGGATTCAATTGGGTCCAAGTGCCTTGGGCAAAAAGGCTGTGGCAGAAGAAGGAGAACAGGAAAAGGAAGGTGAGCCGCATACTGCAAAGAAAGGTAACTGGGGTTTGAAGATGGAAGCAGGACGAGCTAGGGGTATACGGCCGAAGTTGATCGGCTCAAAGAACAACGCCCCCTACATTGTCGTTGCTCAAAAGTGGGACGGCTCACAGCGCTTTCAGACCATCACCCTTCAATGGATCTTGACCCACCATGGCGTTCTGGAATGAACCGTACATGCCTTATCCACGTGGTGGTGTTGCTTTTCATGTTCACGCCGCTTGTTGTTTCGGCACAGCAGGATACGACCCCTACGATCTACAAGGACATCCACGACTATTCCTTGAAGAACAAGGTGACACGCTGGATCTATAGCGGCATCTTCGTGGAGCCGAAGAGTACGGAAGAGCCTCCCCCTTCCGCCCCACGCACCGAGCGGGTGGACCCGTACAAGAAGGACGCGGGGAAGATCATCCGGCATATTCAAGTGCGCACGATGGATCCCTTTGGCTACTCGGTGGATGACACCACCCAAGCACCGGTGAACATCTTACAGACCTGGGGCAACCAACTCCATCGCAACACGCGGCCGCGCATTGTGCGCAATCTTCTATTGGTAAAACCCATGCAGCCGTTGGACCCGTTGCAGGTGAGCGAGTCCGAACGGGTATTACGCATTTCACCCTTTGTGACCGATGCCCGGATCATTGTGGAGCCGGTGGAAGGCACCCGGGACAGTGTTGACCTCTTGGTATTGGTGCATGACAAATGGTCCATCGACGTGGACGGCGAAGCAGATCTCACTAGCGCCAGTGCCCGCATCCGCGACAAGAATTTCCTGGGCTGGGGCCAGAGTGTACAACAGCGCGTTGGTTACAAATTAGGTGAGCCACAGTTGTATCTGTCGGGTGCGCATGAGGTGTACAATATCAGGAAAAGCCACATCTCCAGTTATGCAGCCTACTCCTTGGGCCCGGATGGGGATAACCTCGGCTTCAGCTTTCAGCGTCCCTTCTATTCGCCATTGGCCAAATGGGCTGGGGGTGTTTCCTGGGGGCAGGCGTGGAGCCGCTATAAGCAGATGGATACCGCTGGGGTGGTGTTGGTCGATCATGCACTTTCCCCCGCAGCGCTTGACCTTTGGGCAGGTCGGAGTTTCCGGTTGGGCGACGGGAGCGAGCCGGGGAGCAGCAACAGCAACTTCGTTCTGGCCGCACGCTATGCTCAAACACGGTATGCAGCACGACCACCCAAGGTGTTCGATCCGGCAGGGGTGTATCTGGACAATTCACTCTTTCTGGTCAGCACGGGACTGAGCATTCGCCAGTACTATAAGGAGAGGTACCTCTTCCGCTTCGGCAATTCCGAGGACGTACCCGAAGGACTGCTCCTCACATTCACCACCGGGATGGAAAAGAGGGAACTCACGGCTAATCGCCCGTACCTGGGGGCGGATGTCTCCCGCGGAAGGAATTACGAGAACTTCGGATACCTGAGCGCTGGGCTTGGTTACGGTACATACTTCCAGAACCGGAACGTGGTGGATGGCACCTTCAACCTCAGGCTTCTCTACTTCACCGACCTGCAGACATGGGGGCGATGGCACTTCCGGCAGTTCTTCCGCTTCAATGCCGTGTACGGATATTCCAAACCATCGTATTCACGCCTGGACCTCAACGGTTCCCAGCTTTATGGATACAACAGCGGCTCCCGCTCCGGCACCCACAAGGAACTGTTCCGCAGTGAGACCGTGTTCTATGCCCCTTGGTCACTCCTTGGTTTCAAGATGGCCCCGGTGTTGCTGGCCGGTTTCGCCACCATGGGGAACGAGGGCGATGCCATATTCTCCGGGCGCATCTACAGTGCTTTCACCGTAGGTCTTTTGGTGCGGAACGAGAACCTACTGGTACGGACGTTTGAGCTTTCCTTGGGGTTCTACCCGTACTTGCCGGCAACCGGGGCACCCGGGTTCCGCTTTAACAGCTTCGATTCCTTCTCGGCAGGTGCACCGGATTTCAACTTTGTGGAGCCTTCGGAGATCCGATATTACTGAGCCATTCCGGTTCATTGCTCCGTTGGACGATACCATGCGGTGCGCCCGGTACCTGTCCGGATGAGGACCCTTGAGGTCACCGCTTCCGCCAGATCGCGGCTCGCCGTGGCGGATGAAAGCTCGGGGAAGTTCCGCCGATAGTCCTTCCGGGTGAAGCGGCTGCGATCCTTGACCATCAGGAAGGAGGACATCCGGTCGGTTGCCGACAGCACATCGCGCTCCCGGATCAGCAGTTCGTGCAGGGCCTCATCCATCCGCTCCATCATGTAGTTGATGAAACCACCGCAATCCTCTTGTCGGTCGGCATACTCCATGGCTGCGTAATAGCCGGAGCGGCTACGGTCGATGAATCCTTCCAACGGCAGGAAAGCGAAGACGGGCCACTGGCGCATCAGTGCCAGTTTTTGCCACAGGCGGGCAATGCGGCCATTACCTGCGGTGAAGGGGCGCAGATTGACCAATCCATAATGCAGCACGCAGCTCGTGATCAGCAACGGGGCTTCGTCATTTTCAACGAAGTGCAGGAGCTGTTCCACTTGGCTGGAGATGTTGCCACCGGCAGCCTTGCGCCGTCCGGGCCTATCGCCATAGATCACTTCCATCGCACCGGTACGGTATTGCCCCGGATCGAGTGCCAGACCCCGCATCAGCTCTCCGTGCGCATGCCGAAGATCCTGGCCCATGGAGGGCTCCAGCGATGGCAACAGGTCGTAAAGCCGTACGGTATTGATCACTTCCAGTTCCGCGCTGTTGGACGTGTCGGGGGGGCGGCCGTCAAGCAGGTCCGCAATGGTCTGCCGATCCAAGGGGTTATCCTCCAAGGCCAAGGTGGCGTGTATGGTGCTCACCCGGTGTGCACGGCGCAACAGGGGGGAGGGATGGTGCAGATGGGCAGCGTTCACCTCCCCCAAGCGTTCCGAAATGGAAGCCAGTAAAGTGAGGGTCCGTGGGGTGAGCGAATAGAGCGTAGCGTCCATGATGGTATCAAATGATGCTATCAAAGGTACATCAAGCTGGTTTGGTGATGCACATCGGGACAGATGCCCGCCGAAATGGCAAAATTCAGGATAAGGTAAAAGTATCAATGTTATCAACGGTTTCCCGTGAAGGACCCATCCCGTCCGGCCCTTGTTTTAAGCGTGAACACGGGGTGTGGTGAATTATTTTACCACACGGGCCTTGGTGGAGAACGAGAAAAACCTACATTTGCAGCCCGATTTTCGCCCGCTTGAAAGGGTGTATCGGCTGATAAACAGGACGAAACGGAGCTTCATGCCAACCATTCAACAGTTGATCCGCAAAGGACGTAAGACCCCCACCTTCAAGAGCAAGTCGGTGGCCTTGGCCGAGTGCCCTCAGCGCCGTGGCGTATGCACCAAGGTGTATACCACCACACCCAAAAAGCCGAACTCAGCCCTTCGTAAAGTGGCCAAAGTGCGTCTTTCCAACAAGATGGAGGTGATCGCCTACATCGGTGGGGAAGGCCACAACCTTCAGGAACACAGCATTGTGCTGGTCCGTGGAGGTAGGGTGAAGGACCTGCCCGGCGTGAAGTACCACATCGTTCGCGGTGTGTTGGATACGTCCGGAGTGGAAGGTCGCAACCAGCGCCGGAGCAAGTACGGCACCAAGCGCAAGAAGGCAGGTGCTAAAAAGTAACCGTCGAGATAGATAACGATGCGTAAGAAAGCAGCCAAGCACAACACACTGCCCGACCCTAGGTTCGGCCAGGTGCAAGTGACCAAGTTCGTGAACAACCTGATGTACGACGGCAAGAAGAGCAAGTCGTTCGACATCTTCTATACCGCCATCGATATGGTGTCGGAGAAGACGGGTGAGGACGGATTGGAGACCTTCCGCAAGGCGATACAGAACGTGACCCCCCAAGTGGAGGTGCGTAGCCGTCGCGTAGGTGGGGCCAACTTCCAGATCCCCCAGCCGGTGCGCGAGAGCCGCAAGGAAAGCCTGGCGATGAAGTGGTTGATCGGATACAGCCGCAAGCGGAACGAGCGCAGCATGGAACAGCGCCTCGCGAACGAGATCATGGCCGCCGCCAAAGAGGAAGGGGCCGCATACAAGAAGAAGGAGGAAGTACACAAGATGGCCGAGGCCAACAAGGCATTCAGCCACTTCCGCTTCTAAGCCAACCAGGAACAGAACATGTCACGGGACCTACACTTCACGCGCAATATCGGCATCATGGCGCACATTGATGCCGGAAAGACGACGACGTCCGAGCGTATCCTTTTCTACACGGGGATCAACCATAAGTTGGGTGAGACCCACGATGGTTCCGCCACGATGGACTGGATGGCCCAGGAGCAGGAGCGCGGTATTACCATTACTTCCGCAGCCACCACCACCAGCTGGAAATACCGGGGGAATAATTACAAGGTGAACTTGATCGACACGCCCGGCCACGTGGATTTCACCGTGGAGGTCGAGCGTAGTTTGCGTGTGCTTGATGGTGCCGTAGCCCTGTTCTGCGCTGTTGGTGGCGTGGAACCCCAGAGCGAGACCGTATGGCGCCAAGCGAATAAGTATAAAGTACCCCGCATCGGATTCGTCAACAAGATGGATCGTAGCGGTGCTGACTTCTTTAGCGTAGTGAAGCAGATCAGGGAGCGCTTGGGTGCAAACCCGGTTCCTTTGCAGGTGCCCATTGGTGCCGAAGCTGGCTTCCAAGGTGTAGTTGACCTGGTGAACAACCATGGCATGGTGTGGAACGAGGCCGACCAAGGCATGACCTGGACGGAAGTTCCCATCCCGGACGACCTGAAGGACACGGTGAAGGAGTGGCGCGACAAGTTGATCGAGGCAGTTGCCGAGAGCGACGACACACTGATGGAGAAGTACTTCGCCGACCCGGACAGCTTGACGGAAGCGGAGATCATGAATGCCATCCGCGTGAGCACCATTAACATGAGCATTACGCCGATCCTCTGTGGGTCAGCGTTCAAGAACAAGGGCGTGCAGACCATGCTGGATGCCGTAATGGCATACCTCCCCAGCCCAATGGATGTTGAGGCCGTTACCGGCACCGATCCCGAAACGGGTGAGGAGATCACCCGCAAGCCGAGCGTGACCGAACCCATGGCTTCCTTGGCATTCAAGATCGCGACCGATCCTTTTGTGGGCCGCTTGGCGTTCTTCCGCTGCTACAGCGGGAAGGTGGATGCGGGCAGCTATGTGCAGAACATGCGCACAGGCCGGAAGGAGCGCATCAGCCGCATCTTCCAGATGCACTCCAATAAGCAGAATTCGGTGGATGTCATCGAGGCTGGAGATATCGGCGCAGCTGTGGGCTTCAAGGACATACGCACGGGCGATACCCTCTGTGACGAGAACAACCAGATCATTCTGGAGAGCATGAGCTTCCCCGAGCCTGTGATCGGTATTGCCGTGGAACCCAAGACCCAGGCCGACCTGGACAAGATGGGCCAAGCCTTGGCGAAGCTCGCCGAAGAGGATCCCACATTCAAGGTACATACCGACGATGAGACCGGCCAGACCGTGATCAGCGGAATGGGCGAACTGCACCTGGAGATCCTAGTGGATCGCATGCGTCGTGAGTTCAAGGTGGAGGCCAACCAAGGCGCGCCCCAAGTGAAGTACAAGGAGGCTATCACCGGTACGGTTGAGCATCGCGAGCTTTACAAGAAGCAAACGGGTGGACGTGGTAAGTTCGCTGACATCCATGTGAAGATCGAACCGCAGACCGATCCCACAAAGACCGGTTTGGAATTCATCGATGCCATCAAGGGTGGTGTCATTCCCAAGGAATTCATTCCAAGTGTACAGAAGGGCTTTGCCGCCTCGTTACAGAACGGGGTCTTGGCCGGCTATCCGATGGAGAGCTTGAAGGTGACCCTGTACGACGGCAGCTTCCACAACGTGGACTCCGACGCACTGAGCTTCGAGATCGCAGCCAAGAGCGCCTTCCGGACGGCCGTTCCAAAGTGCAAGCCTGTGCTTCTGGAGCCGATCATGAAGATCGAGGTGATCACCCCTGAAGAGAACATGGGCGACATCGTTGGTGACCTCAACCGTCGCCGCGGCCAGATCCAAGGGATGGAAGACCGCAGTGGTGCCAAGGCCATCAAGGGCATTGTTCCCTTGAGCGAGATGTTCGGCTATGTCACTTCCCTGCGTACCCTGAGTTCCGGCCGTGCGAGCAGCACCATGGAGTTCAGCCACTACGAGCAAGCCCCCAATAACATTACCGAAGCCGTGCTGGCCAAGGTTCGCGGTAAAGTTTCAGCATAAGTCGACCCATTAGTGATGAACCAAAAGATCAGGATCAAGCTGCGGTCATACGATCACAACCTCGTCGATAAGAGCGCCGAGAAGATCGTGAAGACGGTAAAGAGCACGGGTGCCGTGGTTAGCGGCCCCATTCCTTTGCCTACGCACAAGCGCATCTTCACCGTGCTGCGCTCCCCGCACGTGAACAAGACGGCCCGCGAGCAATTCCAGCTATGCAGCTACAAACGGCTCATGGATATTTACAGCTCCAGCAGCAAGACCATCGATGCGCTGATGAAGCTCGAGCTTCCAAGCGGTGTGGACGTGGAGATCAAGGTCTGACCAGGTAATAAGACAAAGCGATGAGCGGATTGATCGGAAAAAAGGTCGGAATGACCAGCCTCTATGATGCGGAGGGCAACATGTTGGGTTGCACCGTACTGGAAGCGGGTCCCAACGTGGTGACCCACGTGAAGACCATTGAGAAGGATGGTTACAATGCCATTCAGCTCGGCTACGGCGAACGCGGCGAAAAGAACGCGACCTCAGCGGCCATTGGGCACTTCAAGAAAGCGGGAACCACCCCCAAGTCGAAGACCTTTGAGTTCAAGGAATTCGAGGAGGACCTGAAACTGGGCGATACGGTTGATATGGGCATCTTCGAGGAAGGTGGCTACATCACCGTAACCTCCACCAGCAAGGGCAAGGGCTTCCAAGGTGTGGTGAAGCGGCACGGATTTGCCGGTGTGGGCGAGAGCACACGCGGCCAACATGATCGTTCGCGCGCTCCCGGTTCACTGGGTGGTTCGTCCTATCCTGCCCGCGTGTTCAAAGGTCTCCGCATGGCGGGGCGCATGGGCGGTGATCAAGTGACGATCGAGAACCTGCGCGTGGTGAAGATCGATAAAGAAAAGAATCTCATGGTTGTTCTTGGCTCCGTTCCCGGACCCAAGGGTAGCGTGGTCATCCTCTGGAAGTAAGATGGAACTTGATATCCACAGTGCGGACGGAAAGTCCACCGGCAAGAAGGCGAAGTTGAACGACGCGGTATTCGGAATTGAGCCGAATGACCACGCGATCTGGCTGGACGTGAAACAGCATTTGGCGAACCGTCGCCAAGGCACTGCCAAGACCTTGGAGGTAAGCGAATTAAGTGGTTCCACCAGGAAACTGCATCGCCAAAAGGGTACCGGCGGAGCTCGTCGCGGTTCGATCAAGAGCCCATTGTTGAAAGGTGGTGCTCGCGTGTTCGGCCCCAAGCCCCGCGACTATCACTTCAAATTGAACAAGAAGGTGAAGGATCTGGCCCGGCGCAGCGCCCTTACCCACAAGGCGAAAAGCGGGCTCATCTCCGTGCTCGACGGCTCGGGAATGGACAGCAACAAGACGAAGGTCTACGCTGGCATGTTGAAGGCGTTCGATCTCACCGGCCGCAAGGCGTTGGTGGTGTTGGCCTCCAAGAATGACAACGTGTTGCTGGGTACCCGCAACATCCAGGGCGCACGTGTGGTGACCGCCAGCGAGGTGAACACCTACGACATTATGAACGCCAACCGGGTTTTGATCGCGGCTGACGCGATCGCTCCGCTGGAATCCACTCTTAGCAAGCAAGCGCAATGAGCAGCATCATCATCCGTCCCCTCATCACTGAAAAGATGACGGCCCAGAGCGAAAAGGAAGGCCGCTACGGTTTCGTGGTCGATCGCAAGAGCAACAAGGTCGAGATCCGCGAAGCAGTGGAAAAGGAATTCAACGTGAAGGTTACCGGCGTGCGTACGATGATCGTGCGCGGCAAGGAGCGCACGCGTTACACCAAGTCCAACATCCTCCGGGGCAGTACAAGCACCTGGAAAAAAGCGATCGTCACCTTGGAGAAGGGTGAGAGCATCGATCTGTACAGCAATCTCTGAGCCTCGAACAAGCGAAGATCATGGGAATCCGTAAAATAAACCCCGTAACCGCAGGTACCCGTCACAAGGTGGCCGTGGATTTCGCGGAAGTCACGACGAACAAGCCGGAAGCCAGCTTGCTTCGCGGTAGTGTAAAGCGCAGTGGCGGTCGTAACCATACCGGCAAAATGACCATGCGCTACATCGGTGGTGGTCATAAGCAACGCTACCGCTTGATCGATACCAAGCGCGACAAGGTTGGTATCGCAGGTGTGGTGAAGACCATCGAATACGATCCGAACCGTAGTTCACGCATCGCACTGATCCATTATCCGGACGGTGAGAAGCGTTACATCCTGGCACCGAGCGGCCTGAAGGTCGGCCAAGTGATCGTAAGCGGTAAAGGAGCTCCCCCCGAAGTGGGCAATGCACTTCCGCTGAGCGATATTCCTTTGGGTACCGTGGTACACAACGTGGAATTGCAGCCGGGCAAAGGCGGATCCTTCGCACGCAGCGCAGGCACTTTTGCACAGCTCAACGCCCGCGAGGGTCGTTATGCAACCCTGAAGATGCCGAGCGGCGAAGTGCGCATGGTGCTTGTTACGTGCATGGCCACCGTTGGTGCCGTAGGTAACTCGGAGCACATGCTGCAGCGTAGCGGCAAGGCAGGTCGTACACGCTGGCAGGGTCGTCGCCCCAGGACCCGTCCGGTTGCCATGAACCCGGTTGATCACCCGATGGGTGGTGGTGAAGGTCGTGCCTCTGGTGGCCACCCACGCAACCGTAACGGTCTCCTTTCCAAAGGCAAGAAGACACGCGCTCCAAAGCGTCTTTCCAACAAGTTCATTATTCAGCGGGCCAACCACAAGAAGGCCTGATCACCAGATAGCAGATGAGCCGTTCACTTAAGAAACCCCCGTTCGTCCACTACAAGTTGGCGAAGCGTGTGACCGACATGCAGCAGGCCGGTAAGAAGACCGTACTGAAGACCTGGTCGCGTGCGAGCACCATCACCCCTGAGTTCGTGGGGTTCACCTTCGCTGTACACAACGGGAACAAGTTCATTCCGGTGTATGTCACCGAGAACATGGTAGGCCATAAATTGGGGGAATTCGCCCCAACGCGGACCTTCCGCGGCCACGCCGGTAACAACAGGAAGTAACAATGGGATCGCGAAAGAAAATAGCCGCGGAACAGCGGAAAGAGGCGAAAAAGTCCGTAGCCTTCGCAACGCTGCGTAAGGAGCCCAGCAGCCCACGCCGGATGCGCCAAGTGGCGGATAACATCCGTGGTGTTGAAGTGGAGCATGCATTGGCACTGCTTCGCTACAGCACCCGCCATGCGAGCAAGCCATTGGAGAAGTTGCTGATGAGCGCCATCGCCAACTGGGAAGCGAAGAACGAAGGCCGTAAGGCCGGCGAAACGAAATTGATCGTAAAGTCAGTGATGGTGGACGAGAGCACGGGCCTCAAGCGCATGCTTCCTGCCCCGCAAGGTCGTGCATATCGCATGGTCAAGCGCAGCAATCACGTCACCTTAGTGGTTGATACCGCACCGGAGGAAACCGCCGATAACAAAGCATAATGGGACAAAAAGCACACCCGATCGGCCAACGCCTGGGCCTCATCAGGGGCTGGGACAGCAACTGGTACGGCGGCAATAACTACGCCGACAAGCTGGTGGAGGATGAAAAGATCCGCCAGTACCTGATGGCCCGCCTGAAGAAGGCGAGCGTATCACGGATCATCATTGAGCGCACCTTGAAGCTCGTGACCGTGACGATCAATACCGCACGCCCCGGTGTCATCATCGGCCGTGGAGGTTCCGAAGTGGATAAGTTGCGCGAGGAACTGAAGAAGTTCACCGGCAAGGACGTCCAGATCAACATATTCGAGATCAAGCGCCCTGAACTGGATGCACGCTTGGTGGCCGATAGCATCGCCCGCCAGTTGGAGGGGCGCATCAGCTTCCGCCGAGCAATGAAGATGAGCGTGGCCAGCTCCATGCGCATGGGTGCCGAAGGCATCAAGGTGCAAGTGAGCGGTCGCTTGAACGGCGCTGAGATCGCGCGTACGGAGAAGTATCGTGAGGGCCGCGTGCCGTTGCATACCCTGCGTGCGGACATCGATTTCGCCATTACCGAGGCGCATACCAAAATGGGGCGTATCGGAGTGAAGTGCTGGATCATGCGCGGAGAGGTGTATGGCAAGCGCGACCTGAGCCCGAACCAGGGTCAGGTAAAAGGACCCGGCGGCATGCGCATGGGCCCTGGCGACCGTCGCGGCGGCGAGCGTCGTGGTGGTGGTGAGCGCCGTGGAGGCGGTGGCGAACGTCGTGGCCCAGGTGGTGGCGGTGAGCGTCGTGGAGGCGGAAGAGATCGTGGAGCTAACCGAGCAAATAACTAAGAACCATGTTGCAACCTAAGCGCAGTCGGCGCCGCAATATGCACAAGGGCCGCATGAAGGGCGAGTCCCAGCGCGGCCACCGTGTGGCCCTGGGATCCTTCGGCCTCAAAGCGATGGAAAGCGTATGGCTTACCAGTCGCCAGATCGAAGCAGCCCGTGTGGCACTCACCCGCTATATGAAGCGTGAGGGTCAAGTGTGGATCAAGGTGTTCCCGGACAAACCGGTGACCAGCAAACCCGCCGAAGTACGGATGGGTAAGGGTAAGGGCGCGTTGGACCACTGGGTGGCCGTAACGCGTGCAGGCAAGATCATCTTCGAGATCGACGGGGTACCCGTTGAGACCGCGAAGGAGGCCTTGCGCCTGGCAGCCCAGAAGCTGCCGATCCGTACGAAGTTCGTGACGCGTGAAGATTTTGACGGTCAATAAGCAACCGTGATGAAGAAGAGAAAACAGGAATTGAAGGACCTCACTCCGCTGGAACTCCAGGACAAGCTGGAGGGTGAACGTGAGGCGTTGACCAAGCTTCGCTTCAACCATGCAGTGAGCCCGGTTGAAAGCCCTGCACAATTGCGGAGCACCCGCAAGAGCGTAGCACGGATCCTTACTGAGATGCGTCGTCGCGAGATCGCCAACACCGCCCAAGCATGAGCACCGAAAGCACAGAGACACAAGAGACCACTCCGATCCAGGATGGCAGCGCACGGAAACTCCGGAAGGAGCGTGTGGGCATTGTTACCAGTGACAAGATGAACAAGAGCATCACCGTCACTGTGGAGCGCCGCGTGATGCACCCCAAGTATGGGAAATTCGTGAAGCTCTCCAGCAAGTTCATGGCACACGACGACAAGGATGACGCGCATGTGGGCGACACCGTACGCATCGCCGAAACGCGCCCGATGAGCAAGCTGAAGCGCTGGCGTTTGGTGGAAGTGATTGAACGAGCCAAGTAAGACCGAGCAGAAATGATCCAACAGGAATCCCGGCTCATTGTGGCCGACAACAGCGGAGCCCGCGAAGTGCTCGTCATCCGCGTGCTGGGCGGTACGGCACGCCGTTATGCCCGCATTGGTGACACCGTAGTGGTGACCATCAAGAACGCCCTCCCGAACAGCGGTACGAAGAAGGGTACCGTGAGCAAGGCCGTGGTGGTGCGCACCCGTAAGGAGACACGCCGCAAGGACGGCAGCTACATCCGCTTCGACGACAACGCTGTTGTGTTGCTCGATGCAGGAGGAGAAATGCGGGGTACCCGCATCTTCGGACCGGTGGCACGCGAGCTGCGCGAGAAGAAGTTCATGAAGATCATCTCACTGGCCCCGGAGGTGCTTTGATAAGCCAGACCATGCAGAACAAGACACATATCAAGAAGGGCGACATGGTGAAGGTGCTCGCCGGCGAGGACCGCACCAAGCAAGGTCGCGTGCT
The DNA here is from genome assembly GCA_019638085.1 of Flavobacteriales bacterium. Lineage (GTDB taxonomy): Bacteria > Bacteroidota > Bacteroidia > Flavobacteriales_F > PHOS-HE28 > PHOS-HE28. The sequence goes on from JAHBUL010000010.1 coordinate 101,829, forward strand.
CGATGTTAACCGCAGCCGTGGCACCGCATTGGTGGAGGGCCTGCGCATCAACAAGAAGCACAGCAAGCCTACCACGGCCACCCCACAAGGAGGGATCGTGGAGAAGGAAGGTCCCATCCATATCAGCAACCTGATGCTCATCGACGCCAAGACCGGCGAACCGGGGCGTGTGGGACGTAAGGAAGGAAAGGACGGGAAGCTGGAACGCTACGTGAAAGTGAAGAACAAGAAAACCGCGAAAAAGTGATGAGCACTTACGCACCCCGCCTAAGGGCGAAGTATAAGAATGAGGTCGTTCCCGGCCTGCAGAAGGAGTTCAATTACAAGAGCCCCATGCAGGTGCCACGCTTGGTGAAGATCGCCTTGAACCAAGGCCTCGGCGCGGCGGTGGGCGACAAGAAGATCGTGGACAACGCCGTTGAGGAGATGACCCTGATCACCGGTCAGCGCGCGCAAGCGACCATCTCTCGCAAGGACATCAGCAATTTCAAGCTCCGAAAAGGCATGCCCATCGGTGCACGCGTTACTTTGCGCGGCGCTAAGATGTATGACTTCCTGGATCGGTTGATCGCGGTGTCATTGCCCCGTACACGTGACTTCCATGGAGTAAAAGCCTCGGGTTTCGATGGTCGTGGCAACTTCACCTTCGGGGTGACCGAGCAGATCATCTTCCCGGAGATCGATATCGACAAGACCTCCCGCATCCAAGGCATGGACATCACCTTGGTGACCACCGCGAAGACGGATGCGGAAGCCAAGGCACTCCTAACCGCATTCGGCTTCCCCTTCACCAAGTAGAACCATAAGGGCGCTAGATCTCGCGCCCCAACAGAAAGAAAATGGCAAAAGAATCGATGAAGGCTCGCGAGCGTAAGCGGGCCAAGATGGTGGAGAAGTACGCCGCCAAGCGTGCCGCGCTGAAAGCTGCGGGCGATTGGGATGGCTTGCAGAAGCTTCCTGCCAACAGCAGTAGGGTACGCATGCACAACCGTTGCCAACTTACGGGGCGACCAAAGGGCTACATCCGGCTCTTCGGTATCAGCCGCAACATGTTCCGTGACATGGCCTTGGATGGTAAGATCCCTGGTGTAACCAAGAGCAGCTGGTAAACGCACCCACGTCCCAACGACAACGAAAATGACAACAGATCCAATCGCCGATTACCTCACACGTTTGCGCAATGCCATCATGGCGCGTAAGAAGGTAGTGGAGGTACCCGCCAGTGGCCTGAAGAAGGACATCACGCGGATCCTTTATGACAAGGGATACATCCTCAGCTACAAAATGGAGGAGGACGGTAAGCAAGGCCTGATCAAGATCGCGCTGAAGTACGGTCCTGACCGTCGCAGTGCCATCCATGAGATCAAGCGTGTGAGCAGCCCCGGGTTGCGGCAGTATGCCAATTCCAGCAAGTTGCCACGCGTGCTCAACGGATTGGGTATCGCAATCATCAGCACCAGCCGAGGTGTGATCACGGACAAAGAAGCGCGTACCCTCGGGGTAGGTGGGGAAGTGATCTGCTACGTCAGCTAAGCAAGTAGAGGAAAATGAGCCGTATAGGAAAAGAACCGATCCAGATCCCAGCCGGGGTGGAAGTGGGCATCAGCGAAAAGAACGTGGTGACCGTGAAAGGCCCGAAAGGGACCCTCACCCAGACCTTGGACCCTGCGATCAAAGTGACCCAGGAAAATGGAGTGCTCACCTTCAGCCGTCCAACCGACCTTAAGCACCATCGCTCCATGCATGGTCTTTATCGGTCCTTGGTATCGAACATGGTGGAAGGTGTCACCAATGGATTCAAGTCGGAACAGGAATTGGTGGGGGTAGGATACCGCGCCGTTGCCAAGGGTCAGGAGCTCCAGCTCTCCTTGGGCTTCTCACACAACGTAGTGTTCCAGCTTCCGCCCGAGATCTCCGTGACCGCCACCCAGGACAAGGGTAAAGCACCCATCGTAAGGTTGGAAAGCATCGACAAACAGATATTGGGCGCTGTAGCGGCCAAGATCCGTAGCCTGCGTAAGCCGGAGCCGTACAAAGGCAAGGGTATCCGCTTCGTAGGTGAGAACATTCGCCGCAAGGCAGGTAAAGCCGCAGGCAAATAATATCGACCATGGCATTCGACAAGACCGCGCGACGCGCACGCATCAAGACCAGCATCCGGAACAGTGTCCGGGGCACCGCTGTTCGCCCACGCCTCACCGTTTTCCGCAGCAATGCGGGGATCTACGCACAGTTGATCGACGACGAGCAAGGTGTTACCTTGGTGAGCGCTGGCAGCCTGAAGGACAAAAAGGCCCATGCCGCCCCGGGGGTGGAGCAGGCCAAGATCGTAGGCAGATCAGTGGCCGAAAAGGCGAAAGCTGCCGGCATCGAAAAGGTCGTTTTCGACCGCAATGGATACCTCTATCATGGACGCGTGAAGGCCTTGGCCGACGCCGCCCGCGAAGCCGGACTCAATTTCTGAACCCCATACACGTAGCATGTCAGACAACAGAACCAGAACGGTCAAGAGCAGCGATCTCGAGCTGAAGGACACCGTGGTACATCTTAACCGGGTGACCAAAGTGACCAAGGGAGGGCGCACGTTCACCTTTGCAGCCATCGTGGTGGTGGGCGACGGTAACGGGGTAGTGGGCCACGGCCTCGGGAAATCGAAGGAGGTGCAGGAAGCTATCGCCAAGGGCATCGATGATGCCAAGAAGAACTTGGTGAAGGTGCCCTTGCGCCATGGAACCATCCCACATGTGCAGGAAGGACGCTACTCAGGTGCACAAGTACTGTTGAAGCCAGCGGCTCACGGTACAGGTGTGATCGCTGGAGGCTCGATGCGGGCCGTACTCGAATCCGCAGGTATTACCGACATCCTGGCCAAGAGCAAGGGTTCGAGCAATCCGCAGAACGTAGTGAAGGCCACCATTTTGGCTCTTGCCAGCCTTCGTGATGCTGCATCCGTGGCACGCCAGCGCGGTATCGAATTGGACAAGGTTTTCAACGGATAAGTCATGAGCAAGATCATTATCACCCAGACCGGCAGTAAGATCAAGTGCCCGAAGCGCCAGAAGGATACTCTTTTGGCATTGGGACTGGGTCGCATCGGTAAGAAGAACGAAGTGGAAGCCAGCCCTCAGGTACGTGGCATGATCGCCAAAGTGCAGCATCTGGTGACCGTGACCGAGGCCTGAGCCTTATAACAAGAACGAGCGATGGAGGACCTGAGCAAATTGAAGCCCGCTGAAGGCGCGGTAAGGAACAACAAGCGCATTGGCCGTGGCCAAGGCAGCGGCCGTGGTGGCACAAGTGGCAAGGGCCATAAGGGCCAGAAGGCCGACACCGGTTACAATCGGCGTCGCGGCTTCGAAGGAGGCCAGACCCCCTTGGCACGACGCCTGCCCAAGTTCGGCTTTACCAACCCTACACGGGTGGAATACAAGGGGATCAATTTGGATGCCATACAAGCCATGGCCGATAAGACCGGGCTGAAGGTGGTTGATATTGAAGCCCTGCGCAAGAATGGACTCGTGTCCCGAAACGATCTGGTGAAGGTCTTGGGTCGCGGTACACTCAAAGCCACGATCGAAGTGAAGGCCCATGCATTCAGTGCCACGGCCAAGGCAGCCATTGAAGCCCAAGGCGGTAAAACCGAGATAGTAGAGAAGCGCTGATGAAGAACTTCATCGAAACGGTCAAGAATATTTGGCGGATCGAGGACCTGCGTAACCGCATCCTGATCACGCTGGGGCTCTTGCTGGTCTACCGTATCGGAAGCTTCATCGCATTGCCCGGTGTGGACAGCACCCGTTTGGGCAGTGGTACAGGCGCCGGCTCCGGCTTGGTGGACCTGTTGAGCATATTCACCGGGGGAGCTTTCACCCGGGCCAGCATCTTCGCTCTGGGCGTAATGCCATACATCAGCGCGAGCATCATCATGCAGTTGGCCGGCATTGCCGTTCCTGCAGTGCAGAAAATGCAGAAGGAGGAAAGCGGTCGCCGGAAGATCAACCAGTTGACCCGCTATATCACCATCATCATCTGCGTGTTCCAGGCACCTGGTTACCTGCTTACGTATGTGGATGCATCGGCAAGGCCGGAGGGACAGTTCTGGATGGTGACCAGTGTGATCATCCTCACAGTGGGCACGTTGTTCGTGATGTGGCTTGGCGAACGCATTACGGAACGCGGGTTGGGCAACGGGGTATCCCTGATCATCATGATCGGTATCCTTGCCGGGCTTCCTCAGGCATTCCTCCAAGAGTTCATCGGCCGGGCTACCGGTGGTGGTGGCATGGTGGTGATCCTCTTGGAAGTGGTGATCTGGTTGGCCATCATCGCGTTGAACGTCATGTTGGTGCAAGGCACGAGGCGAATACCCGTGCAATTCGCAAAGCGTGTGCAGGGCAACAAGCAGTATGGAGGGGTGCGTAACTACATCCCCCTGAAAGTGAACGCGGCGGGCGTTATGCCCATCATCTTCGCCCAGGCGATCGTACTGGTACCCATGTACATCTCCCAACTGCCGATCTTCAATGGCAACCCGCCGATGTGGCTACAGCAGTTCACCAACTACGAGAGTTTCTCGTACAACTTCACCTTGTTCCTCATGGTGGTGGCCTTCACCTATTTCTACACGGCCATTACGGTGAACCCGAACCAGTTGTCGGATGACCTGAAGCGTAACGGGGGCTTCATTCCCGGGATCAAACCGGGGAAGCAGACCGCTGGATACATCGACGACCTGTTGAGCCGTATCACCTTGCCAGGTTCCATCTTCCTGGGCTTGGTGGCCATCCTTCCGGCCTTCGTCATGATGGCCGGTGTGAAGCAGGGCTTCGCGCAGTTCTTCGGGGGTACATCCCTGTTGATCATGGTGGGTGTGTTGTTGGATACGCTGCAACAGATCGAAAGTCATTTGTTAATGCGACATTACGACGGCCTGATGAAATCGGGTCGTATTAAAGGGAGGACGAGTTCAGCCTTCGGCCTGGCAGGATAGAATGGCGAAGGGAGTGAACAAATTGAGTGAGGAGGAGATCGAGTTGGTAAGGAAGAGTTCTTTGCTTGTTGGTAAGACCTTGGCCGAAGTGGCCCGCATGATCACCCCTGGGGTGACCACCGGGGCACTCGACCGAATGGCGGAGGAGTACATACGCGACAATGGCGGTATCCCCGGTTTCAAAGGCCTTTACGGTTGTCCTTCCACCTTGCTCATCAGTGTGAACGAGCAGGTGGTACACGGGCTTCCGGGAGATAGGGCCTTGAAGGATGGGGATGTAGCCAGTGTGGATTGCGGTGTGCTCATGAACGAGTTCTACGGCGACAGTGCCTATACCTTCCAAGTGGGTGAAGTAGCCCCGGAGGTACGGACCCTGCTGAGCGTAACGAAGGAATGCTTGGCATTGGGGATCGAACAGGCGGTGGCCAACCAGCGGACCGGTGACATCGGCTACGCGATCCAGCATCACGCGGAAGCACATGGGTACGGTATCGTACGGGAATTAGTGGGTCACGGCGTGGGCCGCAAGTTGCATGAAGCACCGGAGGTACCGAACTATGGCCGCCGCGGACATGGAGTCCGTTTGAATGAAGGAATGGTGATCGCCATTGAACCGATGGTGAACATGGGTGTTAAGGAAGTGAGCCAACTCGACGATGGCTGGACGGTAGTGAGCCGTGACAGCAAACCGAGCGCCCATTTCGAACATACCGTCGCCGTGCGTGCGGGAAAAGCAGAGGTCTTATCAACGTTCAGTTACATCGAGGATGTGCTGAAGGAAAGAGGAATGGCAGTTGCCTAAGGGCATTAAAATAAAAAGATCATCTTATTGGCCCGAGGGTCAATAGGAACTGAAAGGAAGAAGTTAGAATGAGCAGAGCAGGGAACATAGAGCAGGACGGCGTCATCAAGGAGGCGTTGAGCAATGCCATGTTTCGCGTGGAGCTTGAGAACGGTCACGTTATCGTGGCGCATATTTCAGGTAAGATGCGGATGCACTACATCCGTATCCTTCCTGGTGACAAGGTGAAGGTGGAGATGAGTCCTTATGATCTGAGCAAGGGCCGCATCACCTTCAGGTACAAAACGTGAAGAACAGTAGAACACACCGACCCAAATGAAGATCAGGGCCTCGATCAAGAAACGTTCAGTGGATTGCAAATTGGTGCGCCGCAAAGGACGTCTGTACATCATCAACAAGAAGAACCCCAAGTTCAAGCAGCGTCAAGGCTGATAATCGAAAGCGCATGGCACGTATCGCAGGCATCGACCTCCCCAAAACCAAACGTGGCGCCATTGGCCTCACGTATATCTACGGCATCGGCCGCAGCACGGCTCTTTCCATTCTGGAACAGGCTGGCGTTGACCCGAACATCAAAGTTGATGACTGGTCCGACGACGACCAGGCGAAGATCCGTACGGTGATCAATGAGAACATCAAGGTGGAAGGCGCCTTGCGGAGCGAGGTGCAATTGAGCATCAAGCGCTTGGTTGACATCAATAGCTACCGCGGCACACGTCACCGCCAGGGCTTGCCCCTCCGTGGGCAGCGCACGCGTACCAATGCGCGCACTCGTAAAGGCAAGCGTAAGACAGTCGCAAACAAGAAGAAGGTCACCAAGTAGGGACTGTAAGGGCTCGAGATCTCGCGCCCCAACAAAGAGACACACATGGCAAAGCAAGAAAAAGGCGGCGGGGCCGCAGGCAAGAAGAAGAAGAAGAACGTGGTGGTGGAGGCCTTCGGGCAGGCACACATCCGTGCTACCTTCAACAACCTGATCATCAGCCTCACCAACAACAAGGGTGAAGTGATCAGCTGGTCCAGCGCCGGAAAGATGGGCTTCCGCGGAAGCAAGAAGAACACCCCGTACGCCGGCCAAGTGAGCGCCGAGGAGGCTGCCCGTGAGGCTTTCGACCTGGGCCTTCGCAAGGTGAAGGTCTTCGTGAAGGGACCTGGAGGTGGACGCGAGAGCGCCATCCGTGCACTGCACAACAGTGGTGTGGAGGTTACCGAGATCCTCGACCAAACACCCATGCCACACAACGGCTGTCGCCCTCCCAAGAAGCGTCGCGTGTAATCTACATGCACCAGAACGAGCAGTAAAAGGAAAGAGCAAGAAGTAAGCATTAACCGTAGGGGGCAGCAAATGCACCCCGTTGTTGGTGCGGAATCCGCACCCGAAAAGAAGAAAAAATGGCACGATACACAGGACCCAAGACCAGGATCGCCCGAAAGTTCAAGGAGCCGATCTTTGGACCCGATAAATGGATGGAGCGTAAGCCCCATGCACCCGGCCAGCACGGCCTTACGGCACGCCGCCGGAAGAAGGAGAGCGAGTACAAACTGCAGCTCACCGAAAAGCAGAAGGCCAAATACACATACGGCATCCTCGAACGTCAGTTCCGGAAGATGTTCGTTACTGCGGCCAGCAAGAAGGGCGTTACCGGTGCCATCCTGATCAGCCTTTGTGAGGCCCGTTTGGACAACACCGTGTTCCGCTTGGGGATCGCCCCCACGCGGCGTGCAGCCCGTCAGTTGGTAGGGCATGGCCACATCACAGTGAACAAGAACGTGGTGAACATCGCCAGCTACACACTGCGTCCCGGTGACGAGGTTGCTGTGCGCGAGCGTAGCCGTAGCTTGGAGGCCATCACCAGTAGCCTTTCCACGCATACCAACCGGTTCGATTGGCTTGACTTCAATCCGGCAACCATGACCGGCAAGATGATCGCCATGCCTGAGCGTGCACAGATCCCGGAGAATATCCGCGAGCAGCTCATCGTTGAATTGTATTCCAAGTAAGAACCCTCAAACAGAGCGAGCATCCCATGCCAATCCTAGATTTTCAAAGACCTGACAAGGTCTCCATGGTCGAAGCCAATGACAAGCACGGCATTTTTGAGTTCCGTCCCTTGGAGCCCGGCTATGGCATCACGATCGGTAATTCCCTCCGCCGCATCCTGCTGAGCAGCTTGGAAGGTTTTGCCATTACCAGTGTCCGCATCGACGGTGTGGAGCACGAATTCAGCACCATCAAGGGTGTGATCGAGGACGTTACCGAGATCGTACTGAACCTCAAGCAGGTGCGCTTCCGCCGCCAGCTGGAGGATGTGGACACCGAGAAGGTGAACTTCACCGTCGGTGGAAAGGATGGTTTTACCGCAGCTGACATCGGAAAGCACACCACCGGTTTCCAGGTCCTGAACCCCGAGCAGGTGATCTGCCGGATGGAGAACAACGTGAAGTTGCACGTGGAGCTTACCATCGGTAAGGGCCGCGGGTACGTTCCTGCCGATGAGAACAAGGAGGACGACGCGCCCATCGGCACCATCTTCCTGGATTCCATCTTCACGCCCATCAAGAATGTGCGCTACAGTGTGGACAACACCCGCGTGGAGCAGAAGACGGACTATGAGAAATTGACGATCGAGCTGACCACGGACGGTAGCATCGACCCGAAGAACGCGCTCCAAGAGGCGGCGAAGATCCTCATTCACCACTTCATGCTCTTCAGCGATGAGCGTATCACCCTGGAGATGGATGATCACTCCAGCATCATCAACGAGGCAGGTGCCGCCTCCAATGATGTGGATGATCTGGACGAGACCGCACAGCACATGCGCCAGCTGCTGAAGAGCAAACTGGTGGACATGGACCTGAGCGTGCGTGCCCTGAACTGCTTGAAGGCCGCCGACATCGAGAGCCTTGGCGACCTGGTGGCATACAACAAGAACGACCTCTTGAAGTTCCGCAACTTCGGGAAGAAGAGCCTGACCGAGTTGGAGGACCTGGTGGAGAACAAGGGTCTTTCCTTCGGTATGAGCGTGACGAAGTATAAACTCGACAGGGACTAGTGATAAAGGGCGCGAGTGATCACGGCCAAAAAAAGTAAGGGTGTCGGAATGGCACCTCAACGAAAATGAGACACGGAAACAAGAACAACGCTCTGGGGCGCAAAAAGGCCCACCGCGACAGCATGCTCAGCAACATGGCCTGTTCGCTGATCGAGCACAAGCGAATCGAGACCACACTGGCCAAGGCGAAAGCGTTGCGGATCTATGTGGAGCCCTTGATCACCAAGAGCAAGGAGGACAGCACCCATAGCCGTCGCACGGTGTTCAGCTACCTGCGCAGCAAGGAGGCCACCGCGGCCTTGTTCCGCGATGTGGCACCAAAGGTGGCCGACCGTCCTGGAGGATACACCCGCATCATCAAGCTGGGCAACCGCTTGGGCGATGCTGCCGAACTCGCCATGATCGAAATGGTGGACTTCAACACGCTATATTCTGCCAAGGAAAAGGCAGGAGCCGAAGTGAAGCGCACGCGACGCAGCCGCCGAGGAAAGTCCGGGGCGGATGGAACCGGTGCAGAGGCCAAGGAGGAAGCTCCAAAAGCTACAGCCGCAGCGCCGAAGACCGAGAAGCCGAAGGCAGCCGCAGAAAAGCCGAAGGATGATGCTCCCTCGGCCGGGGAAGAGCCGAAGAGTGAATGATCAACATGGTGAACAACTATGGGGAACAGGGCGCTGAAAAGCGCCCTGTTCCTTTTTGGTACTGCTAGATTTGCATCCGGAACTATAATCCTGAAAAACAACTCATGCTTGTAAGCCAACGCCCAAAGGCCGTCCTCGTACTGGATGATGGTACCCGCTTTGAGGGAAGGGCCATCGGTGCCACTGGTACAACCGTGGGCGAGATCTGCTTCAATACCGGAATGACAGGCTACCAGGAGATCATCACCGACCCCAGCTACACAGGACAGGTGATGGTGTTGGCCTCCCCGCACATCGGCAATTATGGTGTGAAGAGAGGTGCGGCGGACCCGATGGACGGAGAGGATGAAGGCCCTCGCGTCAGTATCGCGGGACTGGTGGTAAAGAAGTTCAGCGAGGTATGGAGCAGGCCTGCCAGCACCGGTTCCTTGGAGGAGATGTTGGTGAAGGCCGGCATCACGGGTATCAGCGACCTCGATACGCGAAAACTGGTGCGCCATATCCGTGACCACGGTGCGCAGAATGCCATCATCGACAGCACCGGTCTGGATGATACCGCCCTACGTGAGCGTCTGTCGCAAGCACCGGACATGACCGGCCTGGAACTCTCCAGCAAAGTGACCACATCGGAAGCATACGATGCGGGTGAGCCCGATGCCCCGAACAGGGTGGCCTTGGTGGATTTCGGCATCAAGTTGAATACGGTGCGTTGCTTGAACCATCGGGCTTGCTTCGTGCGGATATTCCCGATGGATACCCCTGTGAGGGAGATGCTCGCCTGGAAACCCGATGGCTTCCTGTTGAGCAACGGCCCGGGCGATCCCGGCGCTATGCCTCAAGCAAAGGAGTTGGTAAAGGAGATCTTGGCTACCGGTCTTCCCATATTCGGCATCTGTCTCGGGCACCAACTCATTGCCGAGAGCCATGGCATTCGCACATTGAAGATGCACCACGGGCACCGGGGGATCAACCATCCCGTACACAACCTCATCACCGGGAAGTCCGAGGTCACTTCGCAGAACCACGGCTTTGTCGTGGACCGGGAACAAGTGGAGAAGCACCCGGACCTGGAGATCAGCCATGAACACCTGAACGATAATAGCGTGGCCGGTCTGCGCATTAAAGGACGCCCCGTCTTTAGCGTTCAACATCACCCCGAAGCTGGCCCCGGCCCCTTTGATTCACAATACCTGTTCGACGATTTTGTGGTACTGATGAGCCGGAAACGCAAACAGGAAACAGCCCCTGTTCAACACGCATGACCCCTGTTGCGTATCGTGAGATCCAGCTTTCAGTTGTCAGTTGTCAGGCTGCCGACGCTTTCTTCGATGGCCTTCAAGCTACCTGTCACCATTGAGTTTATCCGTGTCTCTGTGCCCCTGCCACCATACGGCAGAGCCGAAGGCATGCTCTGCGTCTTAAACAATAAACTACCCCGAACTTTCCATCATGAGTGTCATCGCCAAGATCCAAGCCCGTGAGATCCTTGATTCACGCGGCAATCCCACCATTGAAGTGGATGTGTATACCGACAGTGGCCACATTGGCCGCGCAGCTGTGCCCAGCGGGGCTAGTACGGGTGCGCACGAGGCTGCTGAGCTGCGCGATGGCGACAAGAAGCGTTACTTGGGCAAGGGTGTGCTGAAGGCCGTGGCCAATGTGAACGGTGCCTTGAACGATGAACTGCTGGGGGCCTACGTGGGCGATCAGGCGATGATCGATCGCGTGATGATCAGTCTGGACGGCACGCCGAACAAGAGCAATCTCGGTGCGAATGCCATTCTAGGTGTATCACTCGCCGTGGCCAAGGTGGCTGCCAGTGAGGCCGGCCTACCACTGTACCGTTACGTGGGAGGCACCAATGCCTGCATGCTCCCCGTGCCGATGATGAACATCCTCAATGGCGGAGCACACGGGGACAACAAGGTGGATGTGCAGGAATTCATGGTGATGCCTGTGGGCGCAAGCACATTCGCAGAAGGGCTACGCATGGGCACCGAGGTTTTCCACGCGTTGAAGGATGTGCTCAAGGCCAAAAAGCTCAGCACGAATGTGGGCGACGAGGGTGGCTTTGCACCGGACCTCAAGAGCAACGAGGACGCGTTGAAGCTGGTGATGCAGGCCATCGAGAAGGCGCGATACAAGCCTGGCGACGACATCATGATCGCCTTGGATGCTGCGAGTACCGAGTTCTACAATGCAGAGACGCAGCGCTACGTGCTCGAAAGCACCGGCGACAGCCTGACCGGCGACGACATGATCGCCATGTGGAAGGACTGGAGCAAGCGCTACCCTATCCTGAGCATCGAGGATGGCATGGCCGAGGATGATTGGGATGGCTGGAAGAAGCTCACCCAAGCGATCGGGGACAAAGTACAGCTGGTCGGCGACGACCTATTCGTCACCAACACTACGCGTTTGGCCAAGGGGATCAACGAAGACATTGCCAATAGCATCCTGATCAAGGTGAACCAGATCGGGACGCTTACTGAAACCTTGGAAGCCGTGGAAATGGCGCACCGGGCGGGTTATACATCGGTAATGAGCCACCGCAGCGGCGAGACCGAGGACAGTACCATCGCTGATCTGGCCGTGGCCACCAATTGCGGCACGATCAAGACCGGAAGCGCATCCCGCAGTGATAGGATCGCGAAGTACAACCAGTTGCTGCGCATCGAAGAGCAGCTTGGTAAGAGCGCGCGCTATCCGGGGAGGAGCTTGAAGTACGTGAGGTGATTCCGCGCTCACTGATCAAACTCGATATACCGGTCCAGCAGCACCTGCAGCTGCGCCTTTCCAGCATGGAGCAGGCGCTGCTCATCGGCGGTGCGGCTGCTGTCGCGCAGTTCGATCACCCGCTTTCCGTTGTCGTCGAAGGCCACGGTCTGCACACTGTCAGCAAGGCCGAAGCCGTTGTTGAAGGTCCAAAAAGCTTGGTGTGGGGTGTCCTTGCTGAACAGGTCGCGGCCCCAGATGAACTCGGAGCGGGGGATGCCCAATTGGGCCAGCAGCGTTACAGGGAAATCCACATGGCAGCCGAAGGTGGGGTCCTGCTTGCCTCGTAGCTCGTTCTTCAACGCGCCACCCGTGATGAGGAAGGGGATGCGATGCCGCGCGGCACTATACTGCGGCTGGTTGTTGGGCAGGTAGTGGCCATGATCGGCCACCACGAAGATCAATGTGTTGTCATACCAAGGTTGGTCCTTCGCGGAATCCAGAAAGGCACCGAGGGTGCGGTCCGTGTAGTGTACCGTGTTACGGTACAGGTTGGCATCGCTGCCGGTGAAACCCTCCTTCACAGGCGCATCGAACGGCTCGTGGCTGGTGGAGGTCATAATGATCTGGAAGAAGGGGGTGGGTGCGGTCTTCGCATCGCGGAGGTGGAAGTCGAAAAGTTCCTCATCGAAGGCGCCCCAGCGCGTGCGGCGCTGGATCGGAAAGGCGGCCTCATCATAGACCTTATCGAAACCCATGGCCTCCAGGTAGGCACGTGTATTGGCGAAGGAGACATCACCAGCGTAGTAGTATCGGGAGGAGTAGCCGGCGGTGTCCAATGTGCGGACCACGCTGGGCAAGCGATCGAACTTGCCGAACTGACGGATGATGGTGGTGGTGGGCTGTGAGGGGAAGCCGCTGATCAGGGCACATAGCCCTTGCTCCGTGCGGAATCCGGTGGAGTAGAAGTTGGTGAAGAGCAGACCATCTTTACACAAGAGTGTGAATTCCGGGGCCACACCGCTATCGCCACCAAGCGGTTCGATCACGTCCGCAGTCCAGCTTTCCAACAGGATCATAAGCACATTTGGACGTTCGCTCTTGAGGATCTTGGTATCGGGTACGCCGGTCAGTGGATGCAAGCGCTCGAACTCCCGCCTGGCCTCTTCCCCGGTCATGTAACCATATGGGTTGCTGGTGAATTCCGCAGGCTTTACGGCGATCTCCAAGGCATTCCACATGCTGTTGAGTGCAGCCAGGTTCAGCACGGGGCGCTTAGAGAACCAGCTCCAGCTCTTGTTGATCGGGTCATCCTGAGGGCCGCCGCGTAACGCAACAATGCAGAGCACCGGCATCAGCAACGCAGCCACTACCCGGCCTCCCTTGCTTCCGCCTCGAAAGGAGCATGCATGGTTGATCCTGTTCAGCAGAAAGATGAAGAACATGCTTTCAACTGTGGCCACCAGAATGAGCAATGCCATGCGCCCGACTGACGTGGCGCCCATCACCTCATCCGGGTAGCGCAGGTAACTCAGCGCCTTGCGGTCGATCTTCACCCCCCATGCATCGAACAGGGCAATATCGACCACGTTCACGAAAGCACTAAGGATGATGAAGGCAATGAGGAAGATGCGAATGCTTCGGCGCAACCAGGCCACCTCCACAAATAGAAGAGGCATGCTGAGCAAGGCCACTACCAGCAGCACATAGCCGGTGATGGACAAGTCCATGCCCAATGCCTGCCAATGACACTCGATGATCTCCGCTGCGGATACCCCTTCCAGAGCGTTGTGGCTGAATGCGAGAAAGAGGTGCCGTTGCGCGAAAAAGATCACGAACAGAAGGATCGCGAGCACACCGAAGTAGCGGAAGTAAGCCTTCACGTTCGTTCGGAATTCAATGAGTGATATGCAATTGCCCCAGATGGAGCATGTTGTCATTGGCGAAGTGCACAGTGAGAAGGACCGTCTGCGGTGCCAGCTTGGAAACGTCCAAGCGGGTGCTTGTTGAATGCAGCCTGTGCCGGGCCAACGTACGCCCGTTCATGTCCCGGATCAATAGGGTGGCCCCACGGACCGAAGTGTTTTCCGGAGCAGATACCGTGACCTGTTCCGATGCCGGGTCAGGATAGTATCTCCATCCGTGGATTGGGCTATCCTTGTCGGCGATCGCAGTGGCCGATGTGCGCCAAGCGATGGTATAGTCACCAGCGGCGAATCCGGGCATGTCCAGTCGGGCGTTCTTGTCGGTAGGGCTGCCACTGTTGTTCACGGTTGCGGGTCTTACTTCCCACGGTGCCTGTGGTCCGGGCCGATAGAGCACCACCAAGCTGTCCTCGTGGAATGGAACGCCATCCACATCCTGCATCAGTCCCTGATCATAGGCAGCCGGGAAATTCAGGCGGCCATCCACAGTGATCCGCATGGTGATCTCCGTGGCGGGTTGGACATCGGTCTCTACACGCCACCAGCGGTCCGGCGAGACGAAAAGACCACCTTCAGCCGGTGCTTCGTCGGCAGGTACCCAGAACTCCTCGATGCGCACATGGGTGGGGCCAGCCAAGGCGGGAATGATCAAGCGTATATCGGCATTGGGAAGGTTCTTTTGGCCGGTAATGGTCACCGTGGCCGTGTCCACTGTGGTTGAAAGCGCCAACCGTTCGTCATCATTCAAGCGCACCACTACAGGCTCGAAAGGGACTTGAACAGTAACATCGGATTCTTCCCCGCCGAGATCCGCGATCTCACGGTGCATCTCGCCAGTTGGACCGAGGCAGGTGATGGTTACGGGTACATGCTGGAAGAATTGGGCACCGCCGCGCGTCTTCTGGCGGATATGGACCTCGGTGTCGAATAGGGGCCCGTTCGGGGCAACACGAAAGGAATCCAACATGAAGGCCGCACCACCGGGCTGGAAGATCCATGCATCGAAGAAATCGGTAAGGTCCGTGCCGGTAGCTAGCCCCAAGCTGTCGCGCACGGCCTCGCTGCCCATCGCGGAATACGCATTGTGTTCAAACACCTGCTTCATGCCTGCGCTGAAGAGGCTGTCGCCCAATGTGGCACGGAGAGTACGCGCGATATCGGCACCCTTTTTATAACTCGTTTCTCCATAGGTCTTGCTTTGGGGTACATCGGCCAATGCAAACCAGCCGCCATCACGCAAGTGCGTTGCGGAGACCACTTGTCGATGGTTGCTCCGTACCAAGGATCTATACGCGGCTTCGCCATACAAGTCCTCGATGAAGAGTTGCGAGCAGAAATTGGCAAAACCCTCGTTGAAATACATCTCCTCCGGTGTGGCACAGGTGATCAGGTTGCCGAACCAATGATGGGAGAGTTCGTGGGCGATGAGGTCCTCATCGCCCAAGGTGCCATCAGCGGCAAAATCAGGGTAACAGATGTTGGTGGCGTGTTCCATGGCACCGGCGCTGGTAAGCACGTAACCCACGCGATTCCAACGGTAGGGTCCGAACCAGCGCTCGAAGGTGTCGAAGGCGTTCTTCAAGTGGATGAAGGAGGCCCGCATATTGGCGGTATCGGCCGGAAGTGCAGCCAACACCACAGGGATTTCCACGCCGGAAACACTAGGAAATGTATCCAGCAATGCGACGTAGTTCCCGGCAGCTACCGATGCGAGATAGGAGGGGATGGGTTCATCCATGCGCCAATGGCTGATGCGCTCACCGTTGCCCAATTCAGTGATCCCCTGCAAGGCACCGTTAGCATATACTGATCGGTTTGCATCAGTGTGGACCAGGTACTCCATGCTCGTGCGTTCCACGAAATTGTCAAAACACGGGAACCAGGCGCGGCCATAGGAATGAGGTATGGCCTCGAAGGCGACACCCAGGTCGTACTGGTAGTTGCTCAATGTGTAGAAGCCACCGAAACCGCTGGGGTCGGTCAGCGGATCGCCGCCATAACTCACGGTGAGGGTGAGGGTGTCGTTAGGTCCGTAGGTATTTAGGAGATCGATGGCCAGCACTTCACCGGGATGTATGAAAGGCAGTTGTACGCCGTTCATCACCACGGAATCCACGGGAAGAAGCAGGTCCAACGGCAAGGTTGAAATACCATCCACACGTGGTACGAAGGTGATGGTGGCATCGCCCCGGATGATACCGTTGGCCGTGTTTGATAGGTCCAGTTGGACGCGGGAATGCAGCAGGTCGATGCTGTCGCTGCGGGTGGCGCTGCCCACGGGGCTGATCTGGGCCAAGGCAGGGGAGGAAAGCGCGAAGAGCAGAAGGTGAAGTGCGAAATCACGTTGGAACTTCATGAGGGCGAATGTACCGCAGCAACCTTGGGATCGGGTTTGGAGGATCTTGTGGCACCATCTGTATATTTGGGCGTGGCCGTCCAAGCCTGTGATCATAATCCGGCCTTCCACCCGCATGAAACCAAGCAACGAACTTTTCGACCTGATCAAGTCGCTCACCAAATCGGAGAAGCGCTTTTTCAAGTTGCATTCAGCATTGCAGAGCGGGGAGAAGAACTACCTGCGGATCTTCGATGCCATTGATAAGCAAAAGGCCTACGATGAGGAAGCGATCAAAAAGCAGTTCGCCAAGGAGACCTTCATCAAACACTTTCCCTCTGAGAAGAACCACTTGTACAAGTTGATCCTGAAGGCGCTGCGGGCGTACCATGCGGAATCCAGCGTGAGCGGGGTCTTGAAGCAGCACATCAACAACATCGAGATCCTATTTGGCAAAGCGCTGTATGCCGAAGCGAACAAGGTGCTGCACCGTGCAAAAAAGGCAGCCCGGGAACACGAGCGTTTTTATTATTGGTTCGAATTGCTGAGTTGGGAGAAGATGCTTTTGGAGGAGGCGTATCAGAGCGGAAACTTCACCAATGACCTCAATGCGCTTATCCAAGAGGAGGAGATGGTGTTGAAGAAGCTGCAGAACTTGGCGACGTACAATGTGCTCTATGCCAAGATCAACTATGTGTTCCGGAGCGGTGGATATGTGCGGACGGATGAAGAGCACGCGATGGTGGAGGAGATCAGTGAGCACCCCTTGATCAAAGGGAAGAACACCGCGCTAAGCAACCGGGCCAGTACGATCTGCCATTACACACAAGGATTCTGCTACTGGGCCAAACGGGATTGGAAGACCAGCTTTACCAAGTTCTCGCGGGCGAAGGAGATCCTGGACAAGAATCCACAATTGAAGAAGGACCTGCCGAAGCGCTATGTACGCACCTTGTATTACCTGATCCAGTGTGAGATCGAGCTGGGAGACCATACCCATGTGAAGGAGGATATTGCCACACTTCGGGACCTGATAAACAAACCCGGTTTCGGCGATATTGACATCAAGCTGCTGGTCTTCAGCAACAGCTATCTCAGTGAGCTTCGCTACCACGATCGCGCCGGCGAGTTTGAAATGGCATTGAAGTTGGAGGAGCCGATCATGCAGGGAATGGCCCGCCTCGGGAGCCAGCTTCCCAAGGAGTATGAGCTGGAATTCTACTTCCTGTTCTCCACCGTGAACTTCGGTGCGGGGCAGATGAGCCGTTCGCTTTTCTGGCTGAATAAAGTACTGAACGATCCGGAACCGGCTCTGCGCCAGGATATCTTCACCTATGCCCGGTTGTTCAACCTGGTGGTGCATTATGAGCTGGGGAATTACGAACTGTTGGAATATATCGTTCGGAGCACGCAGCGCTTCCTCAGCAAGCGCCACCGTGCTTATGGTGTGGAGGCGGCCCTGATCGAACACATCAAGAAGTTGGCACGCGCTACTTCCACCGAGGCGAAGCATGCCTTGTTCTCCTCATTGAAGGAGCGTCTGGATCAGTTAATGGAGGATCCCAACGAAAGTAACGTGCTGAAGTATTTCAACATCTGCGCGTGGGTGCATTCCAAGGTGGAGGATGTTCCCTTCGAAGATGTGGTGAAGCGCAGGGTTCCTGCGCTCAAGTGAGCCGCTCCCCGTGTAGGATCACGGCTGTACGGTATCCGCCCCGTTCCGGAACAGGACCTTGAACTCCGTACGTCTGTTGGCCTGGTGCTCCTCCTCTGTGCAAGACACTCCGTTGGAGCATCCATTCACCAATAGGGTCTCGCCGTATCCCCTTGCGACCAACCGTTCCGGTGATACCCCTTGGCGCACTAGGTAATCCACGGCGCTTTTGGCTCGTGCATCGCTCAGAACAAGGTTGTACAGGTCGCCGCCGCGGCTATCGGTATGGGAACTCAGCTCGAAGGTGATGCGGGGGTTATCCATAAAGATCCGGGCCAATTTGTTCAACTCCACCGCCGCGTCCGGGCGTATGTCCCACTTGTCATAATCATAGTAGATGTTCGGGACGGCAATAGGCTTATCCACGACCAAGGGCTCAAGTTGGAGATCCGCTCGCAGTGTGGTGCTCAGCCCTAGGCCAACAGTGCTTATCGGAGTGCTCTGCGATAGCATGCCTTCAGCATCTGCCATGATGAAGTACGGGGTGTTCGGTTCCAGATCAAAGCGGAAGTTGCCATCGACGTCAGCGGTCACCGTTCTTTCCCCCTTGGTGTTGAGGTTCCGGAGCGTTACCGTGGCTCCAGGGATGGCTTCACCGGTCTTCGCATCGGTAATGATGCCTTCCACCGCAAAGGTCGGCGGATGGATGCTGAGTGCATGGATCTGGTCGGTGCCAGAGCGTGAGCTGCTAAGGAAACCCTTGGTTCCGGCACTATCCAGCCAGAGCCCGAAATCATCGCGTGTGGTGTTCACGGGGTAGCCCATGTTCTGCGGTTCACTCCAGAACTCACCTTCACGGTGGGTCTCGAAAATATCCAACCCCCCCATGTTGTTATGGCCTGTACTGGAGAAGTAGAGCGCATCACCCACCACGGAGGGGAACATCTCATCGCCCCGGGTATTGATGGTGATTCCCATGTTCACGGGTGCTCCCCAGCCTGTTCCGTTATCCGTTGTGTACCAGAGGTCCTTGCCGCCGAGTCCACCTGGCATGTCACTGGTGAAATAGAGCGTTTTGCCGTCCTTGCTCAAGGCCGGGTGTCCCACGGAATATCCATCGCTGTTGTATCCGAACTCACTGATGTTCCCCCATTCACCGTTCTCGCCCAAGGTGGCCCGGAACAGTTTGAGGTTGCTGATGTTGTCCTTGTCCTTGAGCAGCTTTTTACCGTAGTAATTGCTGCGTGTGAAATAGAGCGTGCGGCCATCGGGGCTCAGCGCGGCGGAGCCTTCATGGTAAGCCCCGTTCACAGCTCCTTTCAATGGTGTTGGGCTACTGGGTATGCCATCGGTTGTCAGCTCCGCCTGATAGAGGTCAGTATAGGAATGTCCGGTCCATGGGTCGCGGCTCCCCATACTGCCCGTGCGCTGGGCAGCGAATAGCAGGCCATTGCCGAAGGGGATCGCGGAATAAGCGGAGGCTAGACCTTCCAGCGGTACCAATGTGACATCATACCGTGAACTGTCCTCGTAGAAGGACCGATAACCTTGGCAGGCACCGATCAACTCCACCGCATCGCGTCGTTCAGGGCTTTCTTCCAGCGCCCGGATCAGGAATGGCTCAGCTTGACCGTACTTGCCAAGACCCATCAGCAGCTTGCCGTACTGGAAGGCATCTTCACCCGTCAGCGGTGCGCTCGCCTCTGCAGCTGCAAAGTGTGCAACGGCCTCTTCCACCTTGTTCAGCTTGGACTCTGTTTCAGCCGCGCGGATCAGCAGACTACGGTCTTGCTTTTGTTTCAGCGCCTTCTCAAAATGCTTCTCGGCCTTGGAATACGCCAGCAAGCTCATGGCTTGTTCGCCTTTGCGAACGTGATAGTTGGCACAGGAGGACAAAAGCACGCCCCCCATGACCAGGATGTAAAGAAGAGGTTTGGTGGCTCGCATCAGAAGAACCTTGGGTTTTTGATCACGATCGGCTCCTTACCCAGGTCGATGCCGAGCATGACCTCATGCGAACCACCATTGTAATGGCGTAGCATGGATGTGTTCATGTCGTAAGCATAACCGGCACGTAACATGGGGTTGATCTGGAATTCCACCATTCCAACGATGCCGTCGCCGGTACGATAGCCGGCACCCAGCCAGAAGCGTTCCTTGAATAGGACGTTCAGGTTGAGGTCTACTTCCGGAGGAGCTTGCTGTTGGTATTTCACGAGCACGCTTGGTTTCAGGTCGAAGTTTTCGTTCAGCTCGAAGACATGCCCTGCATTGAGATAATAGTGCTGGGTGAAGTAGTGGTCGGGGGACTGCGGGACCTCCGATGAGATCTTACCGTCCGCTGCATAAATGGTAGGCACAGAGAGCCCGACAAAGGAACGTTCATTGTTCCAATACACACCAAAGCCGAATTTGCCAACGGTGGCGTTGTTGATGTTGTTCTGGTACAGCGCGTCTTGGGTATCCCAATAAATGAGGTCGCTAAGGTTGGCGGTGTACATGGACAGCCCGGCCTTCAATCCGAATGCCAGGTGACCATTGGTACCCGTACGGATGCGATAGGCGTAGTTGGCGGCCATCTCCATGTCGCGGCTCACGCCGATCATATCATGGCTGAAGGTGAAGCCCAGGCCCATTTTGTTGTCGAGAAGGGGACCATCGATACCGAGGAGGTTGGTGCGGGGTGCACCCGCCATGCCCACCCATTGGCTGCGATGCAGCAAAGTGGCGCTGGCGTAAGGATGGCTACCTGCATAAGCGGGATTCAGGAACAGTCCATTGAACATGTACTGACTGATCATCAACTCTTGCTGCGCCTGGACCGACATGGTGGTGCTTGCCGCAAGGGCCATTGGAAGGAGGAAGCGGATGCTGCGCATGGTCGTTCTCATGTTGGGCTTACCGTCGGAGGTCCACATAGTTCTGGAGCGTGAGGTCCGCGTTCAACCGCAGGACCACGAAGTAGGTGCCTTCGGGCAAGGCTTGTCCCTGCTGGTTCTCACCGCGCCACTCGTTGTTGTAGTACAACTGGTCGAAGACCACATTGCCCCAGCGATTGAACACGGTGAGCTGATTCCCTGGGTAAGCATCGATGCCGTGGACCACGAAGGCATCGTTATCGCCATCACCGTTCGGTGTGAAGCCGGTTGGCATTTCAAGTTCGTCCGGCTGCGTGAGGATGATGGTGAGTTCAAGGGCGCAGCCATTGGCATCAGTGATCCTCACCATGTAGGTGCCGGCCGACAGGCCGTAGCGCGCGGGAGTGTTGTCCCCATCGTTCCACTCATAGCTGTATGGAGGTGTACCACCGGCGGCATTCACGGTGATCGAGCCGTTCGTGCCACCCCAAGTGGTGATGTTGTGCCCGTTCGCAAAGTGCGAGACCAAGGTATCGGCAGTGATCACAGGTGGTGCCAGTACCGTGATCACGGAATCCCACGGGCATCCATTCGCATCCGTAACGGCGACCGCGTATTCACCACCTGGCAGATCGCTGAGGTTGTCTTCGGTCGAACCATTATCCCAAAGGATGATGTATGGAGCCAAGCCGGAGGTAATGGACAGGTTGATCGCTCCTTCAGCGGATGCGTTGCATAGTGGGTCAGTAACGGTGGCGGTTGCCGCTACACCAGGGCTGCCAGCTACCGCAGCGGAATCGGAGGCCGTGCATCCATTGGCATCGGTGACCATGACGCTGTACACACCTGCGATCACATCATTCAAGTCCGCGCTCTGGTCACCCGAATTCCAAGTGTAGCTGAACGGTGCGCTACCTCCCGTTACCACCGTGTTGACAGTGCCGGTAGCGAGCCCGCAGGGCGCTGCCGTCGCACTTGCCACTGCGGTCAGTACATCCGGTGCCACAAGCGTTACACATTCCTGATCGGAACATCCGTTGGCATCGGTCACGGTCAGGCAGTAGGTGCCCGGGGCCAAAGAATCAATGTTCAGCTCGCTGGAGATAAAGCCTCCCGGGCCGCTCCATTGTATGCTTACAGGGCCTATACCGCCGCCGATCGTCGCGGTGATCATGCCATCGCTTTCGCCGGAGCAGCTGATATGGGTACCGGATGGGAATGTCACCGCAGCCAGTTCAATAGTGATCAGTGGTGCAGGCACGAGCGTGATGGACTGATCGATCGAACAACCACTGGCATCAACTGCAGTGAGGACATACGTTCCTGCCACCAGACCCGAAATGCTATCCTCCGATGCGGAGAACCCGTCAGGTCCGGTCCAGCTATAGGTGTATCCCGGCGTTCCGCCGATCACTTCCAGATCGATCGCCCCATCGCTGGCATCAGCGCAGCTAGTGTTATAGCCATTGTGGTACAGAAGTGAGTAGTTCACTGCCAAAGCACTGTCCGGTTGGGTGATGTTGATCGTAAGTGTGTTCACGCATTGGTTGGCATCGGTCACCACGAGTTCATAGTTGCCAGCGCCCACGCCCGTGATGTCCGGTGTGTTGTACATCGTGCTGTCCGGCCCGCGCCAGTCGTAGGTGTAAGGGGCTGCCCCTCCCGAAACGATCGCTTCAAGGCTGCCGGACAGTTCCCCGTGGCAGGCAATGTCCGTGGCGGATAGTGTGGTGGTCAATGCACTGTCCGGTTGGATCAGCGTGATCGATGTATCGCGCATGCAACCATGATCGTCCGTAATGACAACTGCGTAGGTGCCAGCCATCAGGCCATTAATATCTGCGGTGTTTGCGCTGAATCCTCCTGGTCCGACCCAGGCGATGTCCAGTGGGGAGAACCCACCACTGACGGCCAGTTCGATCGTGCCGGTGCTGTCGCCATGGCAAGGGATGTTCACATCGCCATAATCCGAGGCATACAGTTCCACCGTAATCGGTGCAGCAGCGAGCACCGTGGCTTGTGTCGAAGTGGTGCAACCCATCGCACTGGTGACCGTCACGCTGTAGTCGCCACTGGCCAATCCGCTGATGTCCTCATCCGTGGAGGTGAAGCCATTGGGGCCGGTCCACGCAATTTCGAAGGGGCCGGCTCCACCGGTCACAGTGAGGTTGATCTCACCGTTCGTGCTCAGGTCACATTCGTTGCTTGTTACAGCGAGTGTGGCAATGAAATTTTCGGGTGCACTGAGTGAATAGGTACGGCTGGTGCTGCATCCGTTCGCATCGGTGATCATAACGGTATAGGCACCTGCAGCGAGGTCTTGCAGGTCCTCACTGGTAGAAGCGAAACCATTGGGTCCGGCCCAGCTGTACTGGTAAGGAGCAAGGCCACCGCCTGCTGTCAGGTCAATGGAGCCATCGTTGCCATCGCATCCCACTTCAAACCCACCTTGGTCGGAGAGCACTGCTGTGGCTGAGATCGGTGGTGGTGCCGCCAAAGTGACCGTTGCGATGGCATTGCATCCGGAGGCGTCGATGACAAGCACGGTATAGGTACCGGGGACCAGGTTCTGCAGTGTGGCCTGTGTGGATGAGAATCCGTTGGGACCGTTCCACGATAGGGTGTAGCCGGGGGTGCCACCGGTGGTGAACAAGCTGATGGTGCCATCTGCCGCACCCGAGCAGGAGATCTGGTTCCCACCGCTGTACGAAGATGTGGTGATGACCAATTGCAACGGGGTAGGAGCAACAAGCTGCACCTGAGCGAATGCGATACAGCCGTTGGCATCGGTGATCGTGGCAGTGTACGTGCCGGGCGCCAGTCCGGTGATGTCCACACTGGATGATTGATAGCCACCCGGTCCAGCCCAGCTCACTACGTATGGTCCGGTTCCGCCGGTGATCCCCAGATCTATGCTGCCATCATTATAGTTGGCACAACTCAGGTTGGCTCCGTTGGGGAATACAAATGGCGTAGCGATGGCATCGATCCCTACAGGGCTTGTGATCGTAATGCTCTGGGTGCCGGTGCATCCCAATGCATCCATCACGGTGACCACATAGGTGCCGGCACTCACGCCTGTCAGGTTCTGCGAAATGCCCAGCGGCCCGTTCGGCCCAGACCAAGAGGAGGTGTATGGTGCAGTGCCTCCGGTGATTGATGATCCGATACTTCCGTCGACCTCGTCATGGCAAGAGGGCTGCGAGGTGACGGAGAGGCCGATGGTGATGGCCGATGGAGCGACCAAAGTGAAGCTTTCCGTGGCATTGCATCCGTTCGCATCATGCACCGTCAGGCTGTATTCGCCGGACACGAGGTCGGTGAGGTTGAGGTCGATGGAAGTGAATCCATTCGGTCCTGTCCAGAAGTAGCTGTACGGGCCGGTGCCGCCGCTTACCGTGGCGTCGATGGTTCCGTCGTTCGCATTGGCACAGCTCACATTGTAGCCTCCGGCCATGCTGCTCAATTCGGCACTGATGTCGAAGAGTCCCGGCTCACCCACGTTGTAGGATGTACTGAAGCTGCAGCCGTCAGCATCGGTGATCAACACGGTGTAGACACCTGCGAACAGATCGCTGATATCCTCGGTCGTAGCCGAGAATGCGGGGAAGCCCGTCCAGAGATAACCGTATCCCCCTGCACCGCCACTCACTGTGAGGTCGATCGCTCCGGTATTGGCACCTTGGCAGGCCGTGGTGGCGATCGCCGCCGTAGCCTGAATGACCGTGGGTTGAGCGATTGAAACGGATGCAATGGCTGTGCAGCCATTGGCGTCCATTGTGGTCACGTCATAGGTGCCGGCGACCAAGCCTGCGAGGTCCTGCGTGCTCGCAGTAAATAGTCCGGGTCCGGTCCATTGGTAGCTATATGTGCCGCTTCCACCGGATACGGAGAGATCGATGGCTCCATTGGTACCACCGTAGCACGTGATGTTCGTTGGCGCACTGCTGAGTGTAATGGCTGTTGGTGCTGTAATTGTTGCCATGGCCGTAACGGTGCAACCATTCCCATCGGTGATCGAGGCAGTGTAAGTGCCCGGCGTCAACCCGGTGAGCTGCCATCCGTTGGAGGTGAAGCCGCCCGGTCCGTTCCATGTTACCGTGTACGGAGGCGCGCCTCCGGCAGGAGTGAGGATGATGGAACCATCCGATGCGCCTTCACAGCTGGTGCCGCTTCCACCTGCGAACCCACCTGCCACAGCGGAGGCGGTAAGCACAGGTGGACCAACCAATGTCGAAGTGGTGGTACGGGTGCATCCGTTCGCGTCGGTGACGGTAAGCGTATACGATCCTGCAGCCAGGCCCGAAATGTCCGGTGTATTGGCGGTGAAGCCTCCCGGGCCTGTCCAAGCAAAGGTGTAAGGTGGTGTTCCTCCACTATAGGTTGTGGCGATCGCCCCATCTGAACTGCCGGCACAACTGATGTCGAAGCCGCCGTGGTTCTTGCTGGAAATGGAGAACACCGTGAGTGGCCCAGGGGCGGTGATGGTTGCGCTATAAAGCGCAGAGCATCCATTGTCATCCGTGAGTGTGAGGTGGTATGCACCAGCCGCCAGATCACTGATGTTCACCGTGGTCGCCGCGAATCCATTCGGCCCGCTCCAAGCATATTGGTATGGAGGTGTTCCACCGGAAGCCTGCATTTGGATGGATCCCGTAGCGGATGCATTGCACGCTGCGGGAACCACCGTGGCATCGAAGCTGAACGTGCCCGGCTCCGTGACGTCGAACGGCTGGTTGATGGAGCAACCGTTCGCATCGGTGATCACCACGGTGTACACGCCGGCGGCGATCATGTTAAGGTCCTGCGTGGTGGCCGTGAAGCCATGCGGTCCGCTCCATTGGTAAGCGTACGGTGCCACTCCACCAGCCGGTGTCATGTTGATGGCACCATTGCTCGCGCCATGGCAGATCGCTGATTGGACGGTCGCAGTTGCCGTGATCGGATCAGGCGCATCGAGGGTGATCACCGTATCGATGAAGCAACCGTGGCCATCACCGATGCTGAGGAAATAGGTGCCTGCGGAGAGGCCCGTGGGATCCTGCATCTGGAGGTTGCCGCCTGCACCGTCCTGCCAGAAGTATGTATAGGCCGGCGTTCCACCGGTCACGGTTACGTCAATGCTTCCGTCGCTGTTTCCTGGGCAACTAACGTGGGCACCGCCGGGATAGGTGAAAGGCACATAGCTCATGGCCAGCGGAGCGGACGGGCCACCGATGGATACGGGGAAGTTCATCGTTTGCGTGCATCCGTTCATGTCCGCGATGGTCGCTACATGGTTCCCAATGGGTAGACCCGTAACAGATGACCCCGTTTGCACGGGCATGGTGTTCCACGTAATGCTGTAATTGCCACTTCCACCTGTCACGTTGATGGAGATCGATCCATCGTTATCACCATAACAAGTGACCGTGTGGTAGTTGGCCAACGTTGCGGCAAGGGGTTGTTGGGGCTGTGCGATCACCACGTTCCGGGAGGCCGTACATCCTGCGGCATCCGTAGCGATCACCGTCCAAGTACCAGCGGCAAGTCCTGTAGCAGTTGGGCCGTTGGTCTGGGGTACAGTGTTCCAAGTATAGCTGTAGGGGGGCGTCCCACCCGTTGCCTGAACGATGGCTTCGCCGGTTTGGCCGCCATGGCAGAGCACGTTGGTGATGGTTGGAATGTCGATCGCCAGCGGTGCCGCTGGGCCACCAACTGCGAGCGTGGTGGAAGTGGTGCAACCGTTGGCATCAGTGACCACCACGGTATAGCTACCTGTAGCCAGTCCTGTTGCACTGGCCGCATGTTGTATGGGTGATGTGTTCCAGCTAAAGGAATAGGGAGCGCGGCCTCCGGTTGCATGCACGGTCGCTTGGCCGTTGTTGCTGCCGAAGCAGCTCACAGGTGAAGTGCCGCCATCGCTGGCTGTGAGGGTCGTGGGCTGGCTGAGTGAAGCAGAAGGAGTAGCAACGCAGCCATTGGCATCCGTTATGGTGAGCTGGTAACTACCTTCACTTAAGCCGGTGAGGTCCATTTGTGACGAGCTGAAGCCCGAAGGCCCGCTCCAAGAAGTGGAATAGGGCGCGTTGCCCCCGCTGATCACTGTGTTGATGCTGCCGTTGCTCCCACCATTGCATGAGATGGAAGTACCTCCGAAATTGCTCAGGGTGAATTGCGCTGCGATGGCTGCTGGCACTTGTAGCGTTACATCAAGATCGGTACTGCAACCGTTGTCGTCCGTGATGCTCACGCTATACGTACCGGCTTGCAAGCTCGCTGGATCTTCTGCTATTGAGGTGAAGCCGTTCGGCCCGGTCCATGCAAAGTTGTATGGTGGTACGGCACCACTTACTTCCAGGTCGATCGCACCGTCACTGCTGTTCGGGCAGCTCACGTTCGCCGTGCCGAATACGCTCGGGTTGGCGTTCACCGTGAAGAGCCCGGGTTGGTTCACGTCGAAACTGCGCACGATACTGCATCCGTTCGCGTCAGTCACGGTCAAGGTGTAGCCACCCGCATTCAGTGAGGCGATGTCCTCCGTCGCTGCCGTGAAACCTACTGGACCGGTCCACGACCACGAGTAGGGTGGGGTTCCACCCGTGGTGGTCACATCCACGGCTCCATTGTCCAACCCTTGGCACAAGGCTGGTATGATGGTACCACTGGCGGCCAGTGCTGTGGGCTGTGTTATCGTGGCAGAAGCGGATGTGGTGCATCCGTTCGCATCCTGAACGCTCACTTGCCAAGTGCCGTTGCCGAGCCCTGTTGCGGAAGGTCCGCTCTGGGATGGTGAAGTGTTCCAGAGGTATGTATATGGCATGGTGCCACCGCTGACCTGTACCGTCGCATTTCCCGAGTTTCCGCCAGCACAGAGTACATCCGTGCTGGAACTGATACTTGCCGAAAGGACGGATCCCGGTGTGGTGATCTCCACCAATTGGGTGATCGTACACCCGCGTGCATCGGTCACCGTCACCGTGTAGCTTCCTGCATTGAGCCCGGACTGGGATGCCCCGTTGCGCACGGGTGTTGTATTCCAAGCGTAGGCGTACGGACCACTTCCGCCTGAAGCATTCACTGTGGCACTGCCCGTGCTTTGGCCGTTGCAGGCTACGTTCTGCTGTGCAGTTACGGCCACGGCCAAGGGCTGTGTGGGTTCGGCAATGGTCACGGCCAATGTGGTTCCACAACTGTTCGCGTCGCTGATCGTCGCTGTATAGGTTCCGCCGGAGAGACCGGTCGCGGTCAAGCCCGTCTGTTCGGGGCTTGTGTTCCATGTAATACCGTAGCCCGGCGTTCCTCCGGAAACGGAGATGGTCGCGCTTCCATTGGCAGCGCCGAAGCATGCAACATCCGTCTTCGCGGAAAGTTGAACGTTGAGTGGCTGGGTGGGTCCGTTGATCGTAATCACGGTGTCAACGCTGCAGCCATATTGGTCGGTTGCTGTGAACGCGTACGTGCCGGGTGCAAGGTCACTTGCGGTGGATCCACTCTGTACGGGCACGGTGTTCCAGTTGTAGGTATACGTGGGCATGCCCCCGGTGATGGAGACAGTGGCTGTGCCGTTGGCCTCATTGGCGCAGCCTACATCGGTGGTCCCGGTGATGCTTGCCACCATCGGGGCACTGGACAGTAAAGTGGTGCTTGCGATGGCAGTACAACCGTTGGCATCCGTAACGGTCACCGAGTAGGTTCCTGCTCCTAGGTCGGCAAGGTCCAACGTGCCCGCAGTGAATCCGTTGGGACCGGTCCATGCGGCGCTGTACGGACCAGTGCCTCCAGTGGCGGTGGCGTCGATGCTGCCATCCTGGCCACCATGGCAACTGATGTTCTGGCCGAAGATCAGCAAGGAGGGTTCAAGCTGCACGCTGAAGGGAGATGGTTGTCCCACATTGAAGCTCTGGACCTTCGTGCAGGCTGCGTCCGTGATCGTCACGGTATAGGTGCCTGCGGGAATACTGGTGATATCCTCCGTGCTCGCCGTGAATCCGTTCGGGCCGGTCCATTGGAATGAATAGGGTGCAATGCCTCCTGCCACGCTGAGGTTGATGGCCCCATTGCTAGCGGAGTTGCAAAGTGGGCGCGTGATGCTCGCCGTCGCTGCCATCGCACTCACCTTCACTTGCGTTTGCAAGGAACGCGAACATCCACCATCGGTCACGTTCACTGTATAGGTGGTGGTGCTGTTCGGCTGCGCGATGGGGTTCGGAATAGTGGCATCACTTAATCCTGCAGCAGGGCTCCATGCGTAAGCAGTTCCGCCGGAGGCGAGAAGTTGCACTTGGCCGCTTTGGCAGATGACGCTCTGCACGGGTGCGAGTTCGGCCTGCAGTGAGTCGATCAGCGGTACAATGAGCGTGTCGGAGTATGCTTCGGGGCAATTCGGATTGCCCAGGATAAAGAGCAGGGTTTCCATGCCTTCGGCAATGCCATCGGCAATGGTCGCGATCGGCTGCTCCACGTAGTTCTGATTGGCCGGGATGGTAATGAGCTTAGGTACGTTCGGGTCCACGTTGCCAATGGCCGTATAGTCAGCCCCGTTTGTTGCAGTGCCATGCAGGTAATACTCGAGCGTCAAGGCCTGATCAGTAGCCACCTGCCGGGTGAAGCGAACGGAACCGTCGTTGCATCCTTCGATCAACGTGTCGCTGCTGTTCTGGCTGATGAGCTGCATGGACACGGGATTGCTTTTCACCTTGGCGATGAAAACACCGGAATCGAATTTGCGATCGCTGGCATCGGCCACCACCAATTTCAGGTGATAGGTCTGGCAAGGTTGCACCACCGAAAATGCACTAAGCCCACGGGTGATGCCATCGTATTGCAGGTGTTGCCCACCGGCATTGTCATGGAAGAAAATGCTGTTGGAGCCGTTGTTCACGTTGTTGATCGCAACGGCCTGGTTGGTTCCGGGAATAAGAGCGATGTTCTTTTGGTTGCCAATGCCCGGGTCTCCTGTGATGCCCGGTCCGCTGATGAAGAATCCGAACACGTCGTTGTATTGCGAGCCCACCCATTCGTTGTACTCCTCGGACCCGAAAACGAAGTCGAAGCGGAGGCTATCTCCCGCTGGGATCACATCGAACTCGAACTTGCAGGCATCATAGGTGGTACGACCGGTCACGAGGTTCAAGGTGGGGTCGCCGCTGGTGTTTTGCTGGAAGGTTGTATTCTCCACGTTATTCGGTCCAACGGCATTGGCCATGGTTCCCGTAGTAAGCAGAATGCCTTCATCAATGCCGAGTGACGAGCCCGTATACTGGAACTCCCCATAGCCTTGGGTGTGGCAAATGATCTGGGGATTGGATATGGTGACACCCGGACCGGTGATGGCACGGGCGAGTTCTTGCAGATCCGTTTGTGGGCTTACCGTAAGCTGCGCCGCAGCGAAGCTCGAAATAACCAAAGCGGCAAGGAAAGCGAAAACACGGATGGAACGAAATGTAGGGGTCACGCTCATTGTCCTCGTGCGTTTTCGCACGCTGTTTCGGCGGCTTGTAAGGTGATCTCAACGGGCTCGATCCGCGCTGCGGTTACCACGGGTGCCAAGGCTGTCATGGCCTTGGTGCGCAGGCTTTCGCGGGAGGTGGATGCGGCATTGGCGGCAAAGACGATGATCCCTGCAGGAACGCAGGCATACGCCACATGTATCTCACCGGCACCATGTGTGGTTTGGACCAACAAATCGCGCTCTGCGCTTGTGAGTGTGTTTATCCGGATGCCGACGGATTCTTGGGCCAACAAATGGTTGGTGGTGAAGATCATCAGTAAGATGATTAAGCGCAGCGGTCTGGGCATGTTGAGCTTCATGCGTGTGGATTTATCGTTGATCATCGGGACCTATACAGGTTTCCGGTGAACGGCTTGAGGCCATGGATGCCGCGTTATACTCGTCCAATGCAGGAAAGGTTCCGATGAGACCTTACAGCCTCAAGCAGGTCCGTGATGCCGATCCTCAATTACCAGGACCGCGAAGCGAAGGCCAAATGCCGGTCCTTCAGCTCACAGTTCGTTGGGTAGGTCAGGGAGTGCCCTTGACCGAGCGCTGTCGCAAAACTTCATGAAGCACCACGCCTGAGGCCACGCTCACGTTCAGCGAGCCGATGCTACCGGACATGCGAATACGCACCAAGGCATCTGCTTTGCGCAGTATCACCGGCGATATGCCTATATCCTCGGCACCCATCACCAACACCACGGGGCCGGTCAGGTCGGTTTCCTCGATCAGTGCTTCAGCCTTCTCCGTTACGGCGATGATCCGGAGACCATGCTCTCGTGCCCGATCCAATGCCAAAGGTAGGTTTTCCACCCGGCAGACCGGCTTGCGTAACAACGCACCCGCACTGCTTTTTACAGCATCACTGCCTAAGCGGGCCGTGTTGGTTTTCGGTACCAGCATGCCGTGCGCACCAAAGCATTCGGCGCTCCGGGCAATAGCACCCATGTTCCGTACGTCCGTGACGCCATCCAAGGCCACCAGCAAAGGATCCTCTCCGCGGTCGTATGCCTGCGCGATCAGCCCATCGAGGTCCTGCATGGCTACTTGGCTGATGAATGCGATCACGCCTTGGTGCTCCGTGGTCGTCAGCCGGTCCAGTTTATCACCCGGCACGGGTTGCCACGGAACACCCAGCTCGCGGGCCAGGTTCTTCAGGTCGCGGATATTCGGACCACCCGCATCCCTGCGGATCAGCATCTTCTCCACATGCAGGTCGCTGCGTAGCGCTTCCATTACCGGGTGGATCCCACAAACCAGTTCGTCTTTTTTCATTCAAGGTTTCAATCGTCGTTCACCAACCTCCAACCTCCATCCATCAATTCTCTTTCTTCTCCGAGCCCTCTGCCTGCCTGAGCTATGTCGGAGCGTGATGAACTCCGGCTCTCAATTCTGCAATATCCTTCCGTTCCTCCAGCTTTCCACGTTGCGGTACCATGCGCTTTTCAATCGGGGGTCGCGCTGAAGCACCAGGTCGTTATCGCTGAATGGCTCATCCCTCCGAACAAAGTTGAACACCAAGCTCATCAGGTTGGTCTCATCGCCATAGATCCAGGTTTCGCTCCGGCCATCCTTACGGATCGTGGTCGGCGTGCCGAAGATGATGTGGACCAATCCACGGTCGGTCTTCCAGCCTTCCGTATAGCTGGTAAAATGGCGGTTGGCACTTTCCACGCGTCCGTAGTATCCGGCTATGGCATCCCGGGCCCGGTCACGGCTTCCGGCCGCATCCGTCCAGAATTGCTCCACCGCTTTACGAGGCTCTTCCGAGGTTGAAATGGCATCCCATTCCTTGGTACTGGTGATGTACCGTAAAGGAGAGACCATGTCCGAAGCTGTAGAAACGGTCGGATAGCTTTCGGTTGGGACAAAGAGTGTATAGCCCACCATGCTGGCTGTGTCCGTGCGGAAATGATAGAAGCCGCTTCTTCCTGCGGTGAAACTGAATTTGCCATCTGGCTGAACGCGGATCATGAAGGTGCTGTCCGGTGGGAAGTCCAGTAAGGGGGGCTGCACATTCGCAAATACGGGGGCTGGCAATTTTTCCACGGCGGGGTAGTGCCCTACATGAAGCAGTGTGCCGGCATGGCTCTCTGCTTCGATCTTCAAGTTAGTACCGGGCCGTACATGGTCATCAAATATCGGAAGATTGTTAGCGCCCAGCGGCAGGAATTCCTGTGCATTGCCGGCTGTGCCACGCTCCACGCGGAGCATTACCGTGCTTTGGGCATCACGATTTAGATCGTGGGCGGTAATGCGAATGATGAATTGCGTATTCCCTACCGTCTTCAACGCCATGTTCCCGATCAGCTCCTTGTCTTCATTGGCCACCATGCTTTGGTCCTTCACAAATGTGCTCGCGCTGTCCAACAGATCACGTGAACCGGGTGCGGGGTATGCTTGATAGCTCATCACCACTCGTGCGTGGTACGGCCCGCCACCGCCGGTTCCCTTATAGAGCAGGTCTGCGGTGCGCAGCTTGAAGTAGATCACGGCACTGCCATCATCGGGCTGGTATACTCGGGCTTGCAAGCGAATGGCCGCGGCACCCTTGCCATAGAGGTAGGCGAAATTGTCACCCGTAGCCACAGGGACATAGGATCCGCAGCCCCATGTGCCTGCGAGCAACAAGGATCCCAGGAGGAAGTGAAGGGTCCTTTGTTTCATGCGTCGTGTGGTTCCTCCGTGGAGCGTTCCAGCAATTTGGGATGAAGGTTCTTGTTCGTTTTCGCTCCAAGGTCTTTTAGCATCTCCACTTGGCGAACTAAGTTCCCTGGTCCTTCGCTCAATTTGCCCACTGCCTTTTCGTAGCTGTCCCTTGCATCGTTCACGTGCTTCCCGATGCGTCCAAGATCCTCGGTGAAGCCTACGAACTTTTCATAGAGCAGGCCGGCACGTTCCGCAATGGCCATGTGGTTCCTAGCGATCCGCTCATTCTTCCAAAGGCCGTGAATGGTGCGAAGGGTGGCCATCAAGGTGCTGTGCGTCACCATCACCACTTGGCGGTCGTAGGCTTCCTGGAAGATCTCCGGACGTTCGCGCAAGGCCAATAGGAAGGCGGGTTCTATCGGTACGAACATCAACACGAAGTCAACGCTGGAAACATCATATAATTTGGTGTAGTTCTTATCACTTAGTCCTTTCGCGTGGATGCGCATGCTGTCCACGTGTTGGCGGAGCAGCCGGGTCCGTTCGGCGTCATCCGTGGCGGTGCAGTACTGCTCATAATGCAAGAGCGAAACCTTGGAATCGATGATCAAGTGCTTCTCTTCGGGCAGGAATATGACAGCATCGGGACGCAGCCGGGTACCATCGGCCTGTGTCGTGCTTTCCTGCATGCTGTATTCCTGGCCTTTCACCAAGCCGGAACTCTCCAGCAGTTTGTCCAGGATCATTTCGCCCCAAGCACCTTGGCTCTGGTGATCGCCCTTCAACGCCTTGGTCAAATTGTCTGCATCCTGGCTCAGACGCTGGTTCTGTTCCACCAGCTTGGCCACTTCGCTCTTCAACAGGAAGCGCTCCTTGCCTTCTTTGTCATAGGCCACACGCACTTGCTCCTGGAATTCCTTGATGCGCTCCTTGAAGGGATCCAGCAGAAGCTTCAAGGTGCCTTCCTGCCGATCGGTGAGCTGCTTGCCTTTCTCCTCCATCAAGGTGTTCGCAATGTGCTTGAACTCCTTGGTCATCCGTTCGTTCAGTGATTCAAGCTCCGCCTTTTGGCTGTCCAATTTCTCTTCAAGCCCTGCATTGCGTTGCCGCTCTTTTTCGAATTGGCCGTTCAATGTCATCAACTCACGCTGTAGGTCCTGCACGTGTTGCTCACGCTCCGACAGTTGCCGACCGAACTCCAGTCGATCGGTCTCACGCGCTTCCTGCACCAGTCTCACCGCATCAGCTCCTTTGTTCCGCGACCAGAATATCACAGCCACCGCACCGAGAATGACCCCGGCCAGAAGTCCCAGTAAAAGGCTCGTCCATACCATGCCGCTAAGGTAGGTGGGCTTTGAAGTATGGCGTTTTGTTAGTCTTGAGTCTTGGGTCCGGAGTCCATTTCAGCCTGAAATGGATTGAGAGCTTGATGGGACACTCAGTTATCCAGGATCACCACCAACGTCCCCAGTAGGATCCGGTCGTAGAGCGCGATCACATCGCTATTGCGCATGCGGATACAGCCATGGGAGCTCGGGGTGCCTAGGGAGGCCTCATCCGCAGTTCCATGAATGTAGATACCTCTCTCCATGCTGTCCACGTTACCACCTTCGTTCACGCCCGGTTCCAGGCCTCCGAGCCAGAGGATGCGGGAGGTGATCAGGTCGCCATCGGCTGCCTCCTTGGTTGCGATATCGCCAGTGAATTGCCGGGCCTTGAAGATGCCCCAAGGCGGCACCCCTTTCCCGAATTTCCGTACCACGCGGTGCAGTCCCTCCGGGGTCCGGTTGCTGTTCCTGTATGCGCCCAATCCTTTCCGCGCTGTGGAGATCACATACTCGGCCTTCATCTCTCCTTCCACCACGAAGTACATGCGTTGACTTTGCACGGAGACGTACAGTACATAGCCCTCCGAAGGCGCAGCAGGATACCGGACCTGCATCCATTCCATCAGAAAATCCGCCAGTACCTGTTTGCGGGCGGGTGTACTCATGGCCAGGTCGTCCTGCTGCGCAGAGACAGCCATAACGCACAGGATCGCGCAAGCAGTGAGCAGGGACTTCAGCACGGACATGGCGGATCGCATACGGCCAAGGAAGTTCAAGGTTCAGATGCGAAGTTCCAAAGATCTCGGGGTATCAGACCATCGAACCTGTTCAGTTTATCACCAATCGCATGGTGGTCGTGTGGTTGCCAGATTCAAGTTGGACCAAGTAGATGCCGGGACGCAGCCTTCTCAGGTCCACCACCGTTCGTGCACGATGAAGTGCCTGCTTCATTACCGTTCTACCTGTAGCATCCAATACATGTAGGTCTGCAGTTGAACGTGCACCACCCAGCACGATCTCCACTTGATCGGAAGTCGGATTCGGATACATGCTAAAAACAATGAAGTCCTGCTTCCCGATCGAAGTTGGTCCGCAGTAGATGTTGAAGGCGCTGTCCAGATAGGAAATACGGGCTGTGAGCCAAGTGGATAGATAATCCAGTTGCCCCGGATCATGGGAGTATTCACTCCAGGCCAAGGCCTCACGCTCATAGGCTCCGTTGCTGGTCAATAGTGCATGTGCATGGTCGAACATGCCCTCGATCTGTCCTGAGGTCAGAATATCCGTGCGCAGTGCATTCCAGCGTGCTTGTAAGCGTTTTCGGAAGCCGTCGGGTTCACAGTCCTCCATCAGGCGCGCATAGAAGCCGTTCATCAGCAGGTCATTCGTGCTATTCTCCTGGCTACCGTCCCAGATCACGCCGAAGGTGCCATCCAGATCATGGGGCACGTAGAAATAGGGCGTTCCCGAGTCAAAGAGCGCCACGTAAATGTTCTTACCGGTATTGTCGGTGGCCCTTAGCAGGTTCAGGAAGATGAAATAGTCCACCGCATTGCCCAACTCGAAGCGGGAAGGATATTCTGCCAGGAACTCACCTTCCGGAGCGTTGATCACGAAGTCAACGAATTCGTGCAGGAAGAACCATTCCGTGACCTCCGTGGGATATTTGTACTCGAACCCGGACCAGCTACGTAAGGAGTCGTTATAGGGTGGCGCGAAGGAAAAGGTGGGTGCGCCCCATGACACGCCTTGATAAAGTTGACCCCGGATGCTGCCATTGTATTTTTTCAATTTCAACTGTTTGCGGTCGATGCGCTCGCTGAGGGCATAGATGCCTTGGTAGGACCCATTGACGAAGAGCTCGGCGTATTCCATGGCCACACCCGTTACCGCATTCGGTTCGGCGGTCTGGTAATAGGGTGCGTGGATCATCCTCCAGAGCTTATTGCAGACCACACTGCGTAATCGCAATGGTTCATTGTACATCGCCTGGAGGTTCCAGTCATCATCGGATCGCATGCCCAGCAGGCTGAGGTCCACATTTTCCATACCGGTGCTATCATTCCAGAACTCGATCCGGTAGGATTTCTTCGGGTAGGTCTGGGAGAAGGACCCCCGGAATTCGATGCCAAGCCCCGCAGAGATGACGGTGCCGGAAGTATC
The DNA here is from genome assembly GCA_019638085.1 of Flavobacteriales bacterium. GTDB lineage: Bacteria > Bacteroidota > Bacteroidia > Flavobacteriales_F > PHOS-HE28 > PHOS-HE28. The sequence goes on from JAHBUL010000010.1 coordinate 138,417, forward strand.
GGAGATCATGAAATTGCCCGGAACACGTGGCTCATCCACGATGACTTGGTTCGTTGTGATCGCAATAAGGGGCAATGCAGTGAAGTACAACTGATAGATCTCACCAGCAGCATTCGCCACGGCGATAGCAGTGCCCACGGTGATCTCCTGCACGTCAGCGCTCAGAGCATAGATTTCATCTGTGTGGATCGCGGCCTTCAGGTTGGGCCACTGGGCGTTCACCTCATCCACCGGAAGGTTCACCACGATCAGTTGCAGATCATGATCCACTTGGAACATGTTCGGAGGCACCACAATGGTGTCCCCAGCGTGAACATGGCCAACCGATAGACCTACGGTCAGTAGGAATAGGGATTGAAAAAAAATGGATCGGAACATGCTTCAAGAGCTGCGTGAACCAGAGTGGTGTGTGGTTTTATGACCTTGTACTATCCGGACGCGCTGAAGTGGGAAAGTGCTGCCTAGAGCGCATCCAAAAACAAATTTGAGAAGCGCTCTTACCTCTTGCAAGTATATCCTCCGGTCAGCGAGGATTCAGTCCGCGCCAGATATTGAAACTTGAAACATTGCCACGTTTCCGGTAATACGAGTTTAGAACAAGCTCGTAAATCCGAAATGGACTTTGCCGTTCCGCAGTTCCACGGGGTTGTTGAATTGCTTGCCAAGGGCATAGCTCAAGGAGAATATCCCGGCCTTGGTCTCGAAGCTTGTGCCCACACCGAAGCCTAGCGGGGTGTCCGTCAGTAGCGGTGTACGGCTCTGGTCCTCCCACCAGCCTTGGTCAACAAAAACGAAAAAGTTGCTGTTCTCCTCGAAGAGAAAGCGGTATTCGATGGTGCCGATGACAAAGGAGGATGCATAGATGCTGGCCTCGTCCACACCGCGCTGGCTCTTGATGCCGCCAATTCGGTAGAGTTCGTTTGAGTACAGCTGGTCATTCACCATGCTCCCCCCTTGGCCTGCCAGTTTTATGGTGCTGCGCCTGCCGATGGGGATGTGCCAGATAACATGCCCGTTCAATTCGTACTGCACGCTGCGGTGGTCCACTGCGGCAGTATCGCTGAAGGTGGCGGTGGAGCTACGTTTTTCCCCAACTGACCCTTCCATATCGAGGGCCAGTCCTTTGCGCGGATTGAAGCGGTAGTCGAAGCGTTCCCGCTGCACACCGAGGCCGTAGGCAGTCAACTTTACATCGGCCAAGCCCGGCGTATAGGTCAGCTGTTGGCCCAAGCGCTGGCTGCTCTTGTTGTTCACGAACACGCGGACCTTATCGCTTCGGGGCAAGAGGTATTCCAAAGCAGCACGGGAGTTCACTTCCAGGAACGTGGTGTCTCGCTTGAAGAGTTTCAAGCCGAGATCGACCCCGAAGGGGGTGTTGAAGGCGAATGGATAGTTGAAGCCCACCTTGAGGTCCTGCGTGCGATCCTGCAAGCTGCGCCAGCTCAGGTCGATGGCCTCGCCACGGTGGAGTGCATTGCGCAGCTTCAGGTCGAGGTCGCCGGTGAATCGGACCTTCCCGGTCTCGAGGTCCTGTGCGACACCGAGGATCCCATTGAAATTGCTGGCCCGTTTATCATCCAGGAAGAGGTAGAGCTTGGTCTGTTCCGGTGAGAACAGTATGTATGCCGGGTGCTTGGTGGAGACGAAGGGAAGCTCGCGCGTTCGGCCGTCCAAGCCGCGCACCAACGTTTCGTTATAGGGGTCCCCTGGGCGGATACCGATATAGGCCTGCAAATAGCGTGCGTTCACGTTGGCGGTTCCGCGTATCACCACACTGTCGAAGGTGACGTAACGTCCGCGATCCAGGTGTATCGAAGCGATGAGCCCATCGTCCTCGGTTCGCAAGCTATCCAGGCCCACCATGGCAAAAGGATATCCGTGGTCTTCACATTCCTTGAGCAATCCCTCAAAGAGCTTGGATACCTGCCTCGGCGTGATGGGGCGGTCGCGGTAGAATCGTTCGCGAAAGCCCGTTGCGCTGGCGATCTCCTGTGGTACGGATCCCGCCGTAAGCCGCGTCCACCGGTATTGCGGGCCGAGATGGAAAGTGCACTGGGTGGTGTCCGATCCTGCAATACACGTATCGCGTGAGGCGCCGAGATAGCCTTGAGCGATCATTTCGCCGCGCAGTTCGGCCGTGCGCTGTTCCACTTCCTTCACATTCAGTTTGAACGGCCCCTTCCATTTCCGCGGAAGCACAGTGTCCGCTTGCAAAATGAGCACGTGCTGCTGAGCCTGCGCTGCAAGGACGAACAGCAAAGCGGACAGGGCCAAGGCACGTAGCATCAGGTACTCCAAGTGATCGGTGCACCGCCTTGCGCCATCAGGATCTCGTTCGCTGCGCTGAAATGGCCACAGCCGATAAAGCCGCGGTGCGCGGAGAGCGGGGAAGGGTGGGGGGCCTTCAACACATAGTGCCGTTCGCCGTCGATCAAGGCTTCCTTGGCCTGGGCGTGGCGGCCCCAGAGCATGAAGATCAATCCGGACCGGTCGGAAGAAAGCGCTTTGATCGCGGCATCAGTAAAGCGTTCCCACCCTTGCCCCTGATGCGATGCTGCCTCCCCGGCACGTACGGTGAGGGTCGCATTCAGCAGCAATACACCTTGTGCCGCCCAACTGCTGAGGTCGCCTCCTGAGGGCTTCGTTCCTATATCCCGCTGGATCTCCTTGAATATGTTCTGCAAGGAAGGCGGCGTGGCTATTCCATGCGGTACCGAAAAGCTGAGGCCGTGCGCTTGCCCGGGGCCATGGTAGGGGTCCTGCCCGAGGATCACTACGCGCACCGCTTCGAATGGAGTGAGTTGGAAGGCCTGCAGTATATCCCCCCCACGCGGATACACCGTGTGTGTTTCCCGTTCCTGCACAAGGAAGCGTTTAAGATCGCTGAAATAGGGTGCGCTGAACTCCATTCGGAGCCGCTCCGACCATCCCGGATCAATGTCCGGGACCTGCGGAGGGTCAGGGGGAAGGGGGCTGCCGTTCATCGGGATATGAAAGTCCCCTCAGGGGATCGTTGAAACTTTTTGGTGGAGGACAAGGTAATAGGGGCTAAATTTGGAATGTAATCCAGCACTTGAGCAACGATGAAAAAGGTCTTCAAGGTATTTGCGATCATGGCAGTGGCCAGCCTGCTTTTCAGTGCATGCAAGTCCACGCATTCCTGTCCAGCATACGGCAAGGTCGTAAAGCCAGCGCCCGAGTGCGCCAGTTGAGCGGGGACCTCCACTTCCTCTCAGGCCCGGCACCAAGTCCGGGCTTTCTCGTTTCCTGCGATCAACGATAGGTAAAGGAAACCTCCTGTACCAGTTCTTCACGCAAGCTTAACGCCACTGGACATGTTCGTGCAGCATGCTCCAAGATGCTGCGCTGTTTGTCATCCAGGTCGCTGCCGTCCAGCGTGAAGTGTACCTCGATCAGTTCCACCCGGCGCGGTCCCGAAGCCATGTGCTTCACCACGCGCGCCTCCAGCCCGTTGAGAGCAATGCTTCTCGCTTCGGCCGCGATGCCCATCAAGGTCATCATGCAGCAGGCCAGTGAGGTGCTCATCAGGTCGGTGGGGGAGAAAGCTTCGCCCTTGCCGTGGTTGTCGATCGGTGCATCGGTGTTGATCTTTTCACCACTGCGTCCGTGCAAGGCTTCGGTACGAAGGCCTCCGAGGTATTTTACATGTGCGGTATCCATGGTGCTAAGGAACGAAGGGGGAATGGAATCCAAGGGACCCATGATGGCCAAGTTCCGGTATTCCTCACCTGACCATCGGTTTTCGATCCGCCGGCATCCTCCTTAGCTTTGAGCACTATTCAGCATGCCACGTCAACCCCTGATCCTCCTATTCATCTTGGCGCTGAGCGGCAGCGCTTCTGCGCAGGCGCAACAGAGCATCTATGACGATGCCGCGCGTACGCTGTATTCCCATGAGATGTACGGCGGCCCGCTGATCCATGGCGATGGCTGGGGAATCACCTTCCAGTATGGCAAGTACGCTACTGCCAAGGACCGGCACATGTACGGCATCGACATCGTGTCGATGAAGCACCCCAAGGAGATCAAGAGCTTCAATCCCAATTATCAGGATGCACGGGGCTATTTCTACGGGAAGCTCAACAGCATGATCATCGTGCGACCCACCTATGGGCGCAAGCACAGGATCGCGGAGAAGATCCGAAAGAGCGCCGTGGAGGTGAACTATGTCTGGGGCATCGGTCCTTCGCTGGGGCTACTGAAACCGGTGTACTTGCAGATCGGCGAGCCGGACTTCCCTTATCAGGTCATCATTACCGAACGGTATGATCCGACCAAGCATTTTGCGGATAACATCTTCGGCAGGGCCTCCTGGTTCAAGGGGCTGGGTGAGATCCATCTATACCCCGGGGCCTTTGGCCGCTTCGCCTTCAACTTCGAATATGCCGGGAATAATACCGGCATCCGGGCCTTGGAGGTCGGCGTGTCCATGGACGCTTACGGAGTGAAGCTGCCGCAAATGGCGGACCTGGAGGATGTGGGCACGAACAAGCAATTTTTCCTTGAATTCTATTTAGCGATGCACTTCGGTGCGAAGACGATACGATGAGCGAGATCGCCGATGCCACGGCCGTGGAACTACCGCGCCGCAAACCTGATTGGTTACGAGTGAAGCTTCCTAACGGGGAGAACTACAAAAAGGTGCGCGCCATTGTGAGCGAGCACAAGCTGCACACCATCTGCCAAAGCGGCAACTGCCCCAACATGGGCGAATGCTGGGGTGCAGGCACGGCCACCTTCATGATCCTGGGCAACATCTGCACCCGCTCCTGCGGTTTTTGCAACGTGGCCACGGGAAGACCCGAGGAGGCCGACCCCTTCGAGCCAGCCCGCGTGGCCCGCTCCGTGGAACTCATGGGGGTGAAACATTGCGTGATCACTTCCGTGGACCGCGATGACATGGCCGACGGTGGTGCCAACATCTGGGCGAAGACCATCCGCTCGGTACGCCGCCGCAGCCCTCAAACGAAGCTCGAGACCTTGATCCCGGACTTCAAGGGGGAATGGCACAATCTGGCCATCGTGCTGGAGGAAAGGCCGGAGGTGCTCAGCCACAACGTGGAGACCGTACGCCGGCTGACCCGTAAGGTGCGTGTGCAAGCAAAGTACGACCGCAGCCTCGAAGTACTTATGCGTTCCAAGAAATTCGGCCTGCGCACCAAGAGTGGGATCATGCTCGGTCTGGGCGAGAAGGACCATGAGGTGATCGAGACCATGGACGACCTGCGCAGCGTGGGTTGCGATGTGGTCACCATCGGGCAGTACCTCCAGCCCACCAAGAAGCACCTGCCCGTTGTGGAGTATGTACATCCCGACCGCTTCACCATGTTCCGCGAGGAAGGGCTCACTCGCGGTTTCCGCTTTGTTGAAAGTGGCCCCCTGGTCCGAAGTAGCTACCACGCTGAAAAGCATGTTCTCTGAACAGTAGTGAACCACTCGCCTCATCACCTGTTCGCTCAACACAAACACGTATTCAAAAAATGACCAAGCTTCGTATTGCCATCAATGGCTTCGGCCGCATCGGAAGGATCACCGCACGCATGCTGCTGCAACGCAATGATGTGGAACTGGTGGCCGTGAATGACCTGACCGATACCCGCACGCTCGCCCACCTCTTCAAGTATGACTCGATCCATGGCGTATACAAGGGCGAGGTCAGCCATGATGAGGAGTCACTACATATCGATGGCCATAGGGTGAAGGCCTTTGCAGAAAAGGATCCATCTGCGCTCCCATGGGGTAAGCTCGGCATCGACGTAGTAGTGGAGAGCACAGGTATATTCCTCACTCGTGAGAAAGCCTCTGGACACCTGAAGGCCGGGGCCAAAAAGGTGGTGCTATCCGCACCTGCCAAGGAGGAAGGGATCAAGACCGTAGTGCTGGGCGTGAACGATGATGAGCTCGATGGGACCGAGGACATCATTTCCAATGCTTCCTGCACCACCAATTGCGCCGCACCCATGGTCCAGGTGATCCATGAACTCTGCGACATCGAGAGCGGATACATCACTACGGTACACGCCTATACCAGCGATCAGCGCCTGCACGATGCGCCCCACCGCGATCTGCGCCGCTCACGCGCCGCCGCCGTCTCCATGATCCCCACCACCACGGGAGCAGCCAAGGCCATTACCAAGATCTTCCCGAAGCTGGATGGAAGACTGGGCGGTGCAGGCATCCGCGTACCTGTTGCAGACGGGTCCATCACGGATATTACCTGCCACGTGAACCGCACCGTGAGTGCGGAAGAGATCAATGCCCGTTTCAAGGAACTGGCTGAGGGGAAGTGGAAGGGGATCGTCCGCTATACCGAAGATCCCATAGTCAGCATCGATATCGTGGGGGACCCCAACAGCTGCATCATCGACGGCTTGCTCACCAGTGTGATCGGTAGCAGCGTGAAGGTGATGGGTTGGTACGATAACGAATATGGCTTCAGCGCCCGCTTGGTGGACCTGGTGGTGATGCTGGGCAAGAAAAGGGCATAGATGGTTGCCAGTTGTCCGTTGTCAGTTGTCAGGGGGCTCGGTGGCATTGGCCTGTTGTCTGCTGCCTGACAACTAGCAACTGGCAACTACACCGCCGGTCCTCCGCTGATCTGCACATCCGCGTTCAGGGGCCCATCCTCCACGCGCTTCATAAGCTTCAATTCTGGACCATCAAGTACCGCGTAGGTGAACCACGTGATCCAATCACCGAGGTTGATATAGCGGCTCGCCTGTGCAGGAAGTGCTCCCTCAGGGTCTCGCGAAGCGGACCCTGAGGCCAAGAGCATATCCACCGGCAAATGCCGATGCCCGAAGATGAAATAGTCGAAGTGCTCCTTTTTCAGCATCTCCCGGCAGTATTGCACCAGCCACTCCTGATCGTCGCCAAGCCATTTCCGGTCGTTGTCATACTTCTTCAATCGGCTCCTGCCGCTCCAGAAATGCGCGATGCCCATGCCTAAGTTGGGGTGGAGCCGGGCAAAACACCATTGCATAAATCGGTTCCGGAAGATACCCTTCATGAACTTGTAGCCATGGTCGCCGGGGCCAAGGCCGTCGCCGTGGCCGATATAAACGCGTTTACCATTCCATTCACGGATGACGGGCTGTTGATGCAACGTCACACCGGTCTCCTTCGGCAGGTAGTCGAAGGCCCACATATCGTGGTTGCCGATGTGGATGTGGACGGGGATTCCCCGATCATGCAGTTCGGAAAGCTTGCCCAACAAGCGGGTAAAGCCGCGTGGCACCACCTGCTTGTATTCGAACCACATATCGAAGAGATCTCCGAGAATGTGGATCTCCGTGGCATCCGCAGCCGCCAGCTCCAGAAAGTGTACGATCCGTTTTTCCCGCGCTACGCTGCTCGCATGGTCGGGCACGCCGAGGTGGAAATCGGAGAGGAAGTAGATCTTCTTGCCGAGGGGCATGGGCCAAAGATGGGGCAGAAAATGACGGTGTCAGGCTCCTTGTGAAACCGAGCCATCATACGGGGATCGCGCGCAGAGCACGTACGAAACTCATGGGGCAATCAGGAGGTCGGTGGTCATTGCTTGCTTCCATTAATGTGGACCGTGCTGCTGCCCCCTGGACTATAATAGCTTACGGTATACACCAGACTGCCGGTCGTAGGAAATTCACCGGAACCCGGGTTGCCGCTCCCTTTGAGGCTCCCGTCTTCACGAAGGATGGCTTCTATATCGATGCTGGAAGTTGAGATCTCAACAGCATCATCCAGGTCTCCTGCCTTTACCTCTCCCACCTCCGTGTAGGAGGTATCTCCCGTTGTGAAATTCCCTGGCACGCCGTACGCCCATGAGCTGTGGACCGAGAAGGAGTAGTTGCCGTAGTATTTGGTGCGACTGTCGAATACATCCTTCTTGCAGCCCCACCAGAATAAGGATGAAATAATGGCGATACATCCGATCGTCCTGTTTCTATTGGATAGGAGCATGGGGCGGATTTCAATTTAGCGTGATGGGCTGATGCAGGCATCGCCTTTTCAGGGACGGGGAGCATTGTTTCCATTGAATGTGGAGGACCTCATTGCCGCTCTTGGATCACTCGTTGGCCACTGGGTTGTGGTGCCCTTTCAGGGATATTTCGATGCCGGCCATGCAATAGAATTCATGGTGGTTGTTCAATGCGTACTGGGCAGCGAGATAGGGTCGGGTCGGGACCTTAATGATGGGCACATCGTAGGATACTTTCAAGGTTGGAAAGATGATCCATGGCAATTTCCAGTCATACACGGATTTGGTCGCGCTGATCCAGGGATCGTCCGGGTAGAAGTACGAGGGCTTCGACAAGACCACATATGTGTACCGTGATCGGACATAGGAGACCACGGCTGTGCTGAACCCGAGGTCTATGGTGGTCCGCTTTACGGAATAGCCCAGCATCACGGGTAATTCCACATTGTTGTACGTGTAGTCGCGTGTGACCGCATTGTCAAGGTTCCGCATGGTGGTATAGGTGCCATATTGTGTCACGGCCTTTGGATCGCGTTCCATCCGGGTGCGTCGGTAGTAATACTGGAGTCCGACCGTCAAGCCCCACCGCTCATTGAAAGGCATGTTCCACAGTACACCTCCATTCAGGGTGAGTGCTGTGGCTAATTCAACCTGCTCTTCAATCGTTGAGGTGCCGGTATTGGCCCATGTCTTATGGGTAATGTGTTCATCCTCCAAAGGAAACATGATGCCCGCGCCCAGATCCAACGATACCGCTGAATGGCCTTGCCGTGGCACACCTTCCGTCTGTCCCATGGCTTGTGGAGCAAAGACCGCACAGCAGACCAGCGCCGACGCTAATTTCAGCAGATGGCCTTTTCGCCTATTCCGGCATGGGCCTCCTCTGGCTGCATGGGATCTTTGGAAGTCGTTCATCATATCGGGATCGGCGCACCTTCCACGAATCTATAGCATCTGAATGCAAGATACCTGCCGATGAACACGGATGCGGCACCAGGGATGGACTGCATGCCTCAATGCGGCAGCTTCCGTAACGCCTGCGTCGGGTCCAGCTTCTCCAACGCCAACACGATGCGGATGCGGTCGCTGAAGTTGAACCCACGCAGGTCCTGTTCCTTCTGGATGTCCTGCGAGAAGACCAACGGCACCCATAGTTCCGCCACATCGCGCCAGATCCGTATGCCGATGCCTGCCTCCCAATTGCCGCGCCAGTCCGTGGTTTTTCCATCCTGCGTTACCAACGTTATCGGCGCAGCCCCGTAGCTCGCAAAAGCCGTCAACGGCAACGCAAAGGGGAAGTCCAGCTCCATGTTCATCGCCGCGATCCAGGTATCCGAAGTGCCGATGGCCGTAGGTGTTCGGAATCCACCTTGATCCACGTTGAACTGCACCGCCGTGTTCTGTCCCACGTACTGGCGGTCCGTATAGAGGTGGTCGTAGAGCAGGCCGCTGCTGCCCCAGTACATGCGCCAGCCCATTTCGGGGCGCATCTGGCTTCGGTCCTTGTTCAGGAAAGTGCCGGCGAACGCACGTAAGGTGACGCGGTGCTTGTGTTCATCGTAGATGGCGCTCCATTTCGCTGTGAGCGAGATCCGGCTGAAGACATCGCTGTTGAGGAAAGTTGCGGTGATGTCGAATGGGTTGAAGCCGGTATTCTGGCTGATGCTGATTGATGCTTCTACGTATTGGTCCCTCGTCGTGGTGTTGACCGGGAAAGCAATCGGCCCTTCAGTGATGGTCCCTTTGTGATATTCAGAGATGTCGATAATGCGCCAGCCGATCTTCATTTCAGGCCCTGTTGGCTTCAGCCGTGGTTCTATTGAGAAGGAAGAGACCCGGCGTAAATAGGACCGTTGAAGATCGCCGTAGGATGGAAGCGAAGCCCCGAAACCGGAAAAGCCAATGGACCAGTTCCGGAACACGTCCGGATAATCACGGATATTGAGCAAGTGGTTACGGTCATTATGCCATTCAAGCCGCCATCCACCGGCGAGCTTATTGTTGCTGAAGCCATACATGGGAAGCAGGGCCCATTCGAACCGCTGCGAAGGATACACCGTGTTGTAGAGGGCGAGCCCCGCCATCATTCCATCATGCGAGTTGTAACCGATCGCTGGCGACCAGAAGATGCTCCTGCGATCATCGCGTTCCAATCCACCGAGGAACTTGATGGCCGGCATCCGCCCCCGCTTCAACAGCCCGTACGAGCGGACCTCGTTGTTCCTCCGGTCGATATCCAGCGTCTGTGCGTTCGCATCAATGCGCACCCGGTCAGCATCGGGCCAAGGCAGCTTCAGGGTATTGCGGCCTGTTTTACTGTTGGCCCAAATGGTGCCAAGGCTATCCTGCTCGTTCCATCCGGTCACTGGGAACGGAAAGCCGTCAACAGCAGTAGAGCGATAGGTGAGACGGTCGCCCTTCAACTTCCGGGCCTTCACGTCGGGTTTATCGGCGGTGCCGATCAGCTCCCCGAAGCACCAGTTCAGGTCTTCGCCGCTGGCGCGCTCGAAGCTGGCCTGTACATCGGCGGGATGTGGATGCTTCCAGACCCATTCATTGAAGTAGGTCTGTGTGCAGGAATCGAAACGTTCCGGACCCAGCGCGTGGTACAGTTGATCGAATATGAGCGCACTCTTGGCATACACCGTCGTGCCATAATCCAAGGCGGCGAACGCCGTGGAAGAACTGTTGGTCGGGGAGTCCCAATTGCGTCGGGCATTCAACCGATAGAGCAATTCACTTTGCTGGCGCTGATCGATTCCTTTTCCACCTGTCAGCATTCCCATTGGGAGGCCCTGGGCATCCATCATTCTCCTGCCGGGATAGCGCGTCTGCATATAGCGCATCTCGAAAAAACTGTTCATGCCTTCATCCATCCATGGATGGTCGCGCTCGTTGCTGGCCAGCATGCCGTAGAACCAGTTGTGGCCCACCTCGTGAGCGATCACATTATCGAGTTCATAGGGCGAAGTCATATTGCCGATGATGGTGATCATGGGATATTCCATGCCCCCGCCTGCGGCGATGGTACCATCCACGGCCGTGCAACTGGCGTAGCGATAATCGCCGATCCATTCGCTGTACAAGCGCACGCTTTCGTTCACGTAGGTAACGGCATCCGCCCAGAGCGCTGCGTTCCGTGGAGTGAAGAGCGCCCAGGTGGTCACGGTTCGCCCGGATCGAGGAAGCACCAGCTCCCCTTTGCGCACCAGGAAGCGCTTGTCCGCAAACCACGCGAAATCGTGGACGTTGTCCTGCATGAACCGAACGGTTTTCGTTTGGGAGGACGAAGGAGGGAAGGCGTTTCCGCGTGCGATGCCCAGCGATGTGCTCGCCAGCGAATCCATGAATGCGATCTCTGTTGCTTCATCGATTCGCTCGCCTGTGGCGGCCAGTACATAATTGGCCGGAAGGGTGATGCTCACATCAAAAGAACCGAACTCGGAATAGAACTCACCTTGGTCCAAATAGGGCATCGCATGCCATCCGGCCTTGTCATACACCGCTGGCTTCGGGTACCACTGGGTGATGTAATAGGCCTGACCAGTATGCCCCAGTCGCGAGAATTTCGCATCCGGAAGCTTGACGTGGAATGGAGTGCTGATAGTGATCTTTTCTCCGGTGCCGATCGGTCGAGGCAAAGCGATCCATGCGATGTCGGGATTCTTCGGGTCGAAGTCCCAAGCGAGCTTTATTCCCTCACTCTGGAAATCAAGACCATCAATGTAGCCTCGCTCTTCAGGTTTTGCGAAGTGCAGGCCGAAGTCATTCTGCGAATCCTTTTGCTTGCACAGCGCGCTGCTCCGGTCGCGGTAGGCGTTCGGCCACAAGTGGATCCACAGGCTGTCCAATGCGATAGGCGCATTGTTGGTATAGTCGAACTCCTGCTGGGCGAAGAGTTCATGGGTCACATCATCGAGGTGTACCTCAATGCGATGATCCACGCGCTGTTGGAAGTACGGCTGCCCGTTTGCGATCAAGGAGCCGGTAAGGGCCAAGCCCGCGAGCCAGTTGCGGGCGTGGCGGGCCATTACTTCAGGACTTCGGCCAACTTGGCTTCCAGTGCGGGGCCACGCAGGTTCTTGGCGAGCACCTTTCCTTCGCGGTCCAGCAATACGGTGTACGGAATGCTGGACACCCCATATTGCTGTGCGGCGGCATTGTTCCAAAAGGCAAGATCACTCACGTGCTTCCAGGGAAGTCCGTCCTGCTTGATCGCTCCGGTCCACGCGCTTTTTTCCTTGTCCAAGCTCACGCCGAGTATCTCGAATCCCTTGTTGTGGAACTTCTCATAGACCCGCACTACGTTGGGATTCTCCATGCGGCACGGGCGACACCAGCTGGCCCAGAAGTCGATCAGGACCACCTTGCCGCGCAGGCTGCTCAAACTGAGCATTTTGCCATCCGGTGTGGCTTGGCTGAAGTCAGGGGCCACGCTTCCTACGGGAATGAGGTTATCCAACTTGGCTTGCTGTTCTTCCTGCTGCTGGGCGGCCAAGGCCTGTTGGGCCATGCGGTCCACTTGATCTCGGAAGCCTGCGAAGTATTCGCTGTTGGGGATGGTCTTCCGCAGGGAATCCCGCACCTGTTGGAAGAGCGGAAGCTCCTGCTGGATGTTCAGGCGGTTGAGGGCCGCGAGCACTGCCGGGGAACTCATGTGTTCCCGGATAAAGCGCTTGCTCGTTTCGGTGAATTCAGCATTCAGCGTGGCATAGCGGGCCAGGGCCGTGCTATCGGTCCGATCGGCTTTCAAACGGTTCACCAGTTCTTGGTTCTCCAAATCGAATTCCTTGGCATCGTTGAAGTAGTCATGCATCAAGGTGGTGTTCTTGGAACCTTCAATGCTGCGTGGGTCTTGCAAGGAATCCACCAGGGCCGTGAAGGAGACGCTTTCTGCACTGTCCAGCAGCAGTACCAGGATCTGGTCGCCGCCCAACGTAAGTGAATAGAAGTCCAGCGGCATCGCCGGTAAACTGATCACTCCTTTTCCTTCGGCATCCAGCACGGTGCTGTCCACATGGGTCGGCTTGTTGGACACGAACTTGTCGAAGTAGAGTGTTTTTCCGCCCGCTCCATCGATCTGGGCCGTGATGGTCCGTTCCTGATGTGAAGAGGCGCTGCATCCGGCCATGATCGTGGCCACAAGGGTCAAAGTGGCGAGGGTCTTCATGTTCATTCCTGTTCAAGCATGCGTTTTACGGTCTCGTTGGCACGTCGGGGATCAGCCTTGCCTTTGGTGGCCTTCATCACCTCGCCCATGAACAGACCGAGAAGTCCTTTATTGCCCGCACGGTAGGCCTCAACCTTGTCCGGGAAACGGGAAAGCGCACCGCGCACAGCGGCTTCGATCACGTCTTCTCCAGCATCGGAGAGCAATCCGTTCTGCTGTGCCAGTTCCGCTGCGGTACCGGTTTGTTCCAACATGAGCGGGAACAGTTTCTGGGAGGCTAATGTGTGGCTCACCTTGCCGCTTTCTACCAAACCGACGAGGCCGGCCAATCGTTCGGCGGAGACGGGAATTTCCGCAATGGTCAAGCCTTTTTCGTTCACCCAGGAGCGCACATCACCCATCACCCAGTTCGCGGCTTGTTTGTACGGCTTCCCACCTTCTGTGTCGGAAAGACTTGCCGTCACCGCCTCGTAGTAGAGCGCGGTGCCCTTATCATCGGTGAGGATGTCGGCATCATATCGGCTCAAGCCGAATTCGGTGGTGTACTTGGCGCGTAGCTCGCGGGGCAGGGGAGGCATGCTCTTCCGCACCGCCTCCTTCTTGGCCTCGCTCACCGTGAGCGGTTGGATATCCGGCTCGGGGAAGTAGCGGTAATCATGCGCCATCTCCTTACTTCGCAGTGAGGTGGTGATACCCTTGGCCGCATCGAAATTGCGCGTTTCCATGGCGATCGTGCCACCAGCATCCAACACCTCCGATTGGCGTTGTGCCTCGAACTCGATCGCCCGCTGCACGTTCTTGAAGCTGTTCATGTTCTTCACCTCAGTGCGTGTGCCGAATTCGGAAGAACCCTTGAGCCGCAGGCTGATGTTGGCATCGCAGCGCAGGCTGCCTTCTTCCATGTTGCCGTCGCAGATATCGAGATAGCGCACTAAGCGGCGCACTTCCACCAAGTAATCGTATGCCTCTTGGGAGGATCGCATCACCGGTTCGGTCACGATCTCAACCAAAGGAACACCGGCCCGGTTCAGGTCGATCAACGTATTGAAGGGGTCCACATCGTGGATGCTCTTGCCGGCATCCTCCTCCATATGGATCCGGGTAAGCTCGATCGCCTTCTCATTTCCATCTGCCATCGCGATGGTAATGGACCCGCCAGTACAGATCGGCGTGGTATCCTGCGTGATCTGATAACCTTTTGGCAGGTCTGGATAGAAGTAGTTCTTGCGGGCATAATGCATCCGGGGCGCAATGGTGCAGCCACAGGCCAAGCCCAATTTGATCGCATGGTCGATCACCGTGCGGTTGGGCACAGGGAGGGTGCCCGGCAAGCCCAAGGTTACTGGTCCCACAAGTGTGTTGGGGCGATCGCCATAGGCATTGGGATCGCTGGAATACGCCTTGCTTTTGGTGAGCAACTGCGCGTGGACCTCCAGGCCCACGACCAGTTCCCACTTCTCGCTCCAATGTGGAGCAGTGGTTGTGCTTTCCTTGTTATTCGACATCATGCTCTCCCGCGCCGTTCAAGCTGCAAAGGTGCGACACGTTCGGTCCACTGCAATGCAGTTCCTAGCGACTGATCGAAGGGGCAGTTGATAGGCCCTGTTTCCGGACCACCTCTGTGTTCTCCGGCTGTCCTGAGTGGAATCGAAGGGTGACTCTGTGGTGAAACTCTTCAACGCTTGGCGCTTAGCTTCCCGCAACCATCTCGCGCATGATCAGCGTCAGGCTTGGCTCTGCCTTTTCGGCTACGCGCTGCACCATTTCGTGGGTGGTCTTCTCAATGCGACCTTCAACGCCCATGTCGGTGATCACGCTCATGGCAAAGCAGGGGATGCCCATTTGCCGTGCTGCGATCACCTCTGGTACCGTGCTCATTCCCACGGCATCCCCGCCGATGATACGCACGTACTTGTATTCCGCAGGCGTCTCCAGCGTCGGCCCGGTGAGGCCCACATAAGTGCCGATGCGAATAGGGATGTTGTTGGCCTTGGCGATGGCTTGCGCGCGGGCGATCATGGCATGGTCATACGGCTCGCTCATATCCGGGAACCGGGGGCCGAACGCGTCGATATTTGGTCCGATCAGCGGATTGGGGAACAAGCAGATATGGTCACGGATGATCATGATGTCGCCGTTGTTGAACTCGGGATTGAGCCCACCGCAAGCGTTGCTCACGAACAATCGCTTGATCCCGATCAGCTTCATGAGGCGCGCAGGCAGGATCACCTCGGGCATGGTCCAGCCTTCGTAGTAATGGAAGCGCCCCTGCATGGCTACCACGGGTTTACCACCGAGCAGGCCGAACAGTAATTTGCCGGGATGGCCTTCCACAGTGCTCACGGGGAACTCAGGGATGTCCTTGTAGGCAATGCTGTATTTCACATCGATCTCGCTGCCCAATCCCGAAAGACCGGTGCCGAGAATAATACCCGTTTCAGGGGTGAAACCTTCGGTGACCTTTTTCAAATGATCAGCGATGCGTTGAATGCGTTGTAACATGTGTTCGGATGATCGCCTCGAAGGCGTGTGGTTCGTTGATGATGACGGCCTTGATACCGATCACTGCGATCGGGAGATCTTCCAGCGGCCCGGAAACGAGCGCCGTTCCGAGCCGGGCGGCGTCCTTTTCCGTAGTGATCAGCGTTTTTTTATCAGTGGGTGCGAAGCTACTGAAAACGCGCGCCAGCTTGGCCTGGTCCTCCGGCGTAAAGGAATGATGGTCCGAAAAGGCCATGTGCCGGACCGTTCCGAAGAGCGATCGGACATGTGCTTCCAAGGGGGCTGCATCCGCTATGCCAGTGAAGAGCAGAGCGGCCGTATCCGGTCCGGTTGGAACAACTTGCCCGCTGTCCATCAGCGAACGAGGTGCGGCGTATTCCAGCGTGCTGAAGAAGAGGGGTTGTTCAGTACGCAGTCCCAGGCGTTTCCGCCAGCGGTGCTGTTCGTCGAGTGTTGGTGGCGTTGGGCATTTCGTCACGATCACCACATCGGATCGCCGTGCGCGGTGGGGTAGGTCCCGCAGATTGCCTGCTGGGATCAGGTGGTCCGCGTTCCACGGACGTTGCCATGTAGTGAGCACGATGTTCAACCCCGCCTTCAAGGCCCGATGTTGCAAGGCATCATCCAATACCACCGCACGTACATCCGGCAACTGGGCATGGATCGCCTGTAGACCGGCCACCCGGTCAGCACCTACGAATACATGTACCCCGCTGAATTTTCGCTTGAGCATCAAAGGCTCGTCACCGACTCGTTGAGGGTCGTCCATGCGGACTACTTCCATGAAGCCTGTACCGGTCCGGCCATAGCCCCGGCTCAGCGTGGCCAAAGGTGCTTGAGGCGCGTCGGCGGGCTGGTCCAGCAAGGTGCGCAGCACCAGTTCCACATGCGGCGTCTTGCCGGTCCCGCCCAAAGCGATGTTGCCGATCACGATGGTGGGCATCGAGGGGCTGGTGGAATGGAGCACCCCGGAATTGAACAGCCCGTGCCGAATGCGCAGTACCAAGGCGTAGAGCCATGAAAATGGGAGGAGCAGCAGGCGCAATGCGGACATGGCGGTCAAAGATGGCGATGGAGGTTGGATAATTGCGGCGCTGGAAACCATCGAAGCAAGAGCCATCGGATGCGCCTGCGAACATCATTGATCGTGAGATCCGCCACGCGGTGGTGTAAAATCCGCCACGCCGTGGCGGATTTTACAAGATCTACCACTCCCATAGAGCACTCATCGGCACGGCGTGCAAGTCCTTGGCGAAGGGCGTCAATGTGGGTCCGGAGTGCAGCACGATGCCACGCGCCCAGTTTTTTCCGGCGGCATTGCGGAGTTCAATGAGCCCAGTGAAGTCGCCTCGGTCAATGCTCGCTGATGATTTCACTTCGATGCCGATGATGCGGCCGCTGGCATCCTCCAGCACAAGATCCACCTCTTTGCCGGTGTCCATCCGGAAATGGTAACATTCCACGGGAGTCTTGGCCCACGAGGCAAGCTTCCGCACCTCGTTCACGGTGAAGCTTTCCAGCAGGTGGCCCCGCATGGGGTTCTTCACCAGGTCAGTAGGTGAGTTGGTCCCACAGAGCCAAGCGGCGAAGCCGCTGTCGGCAAGGTGGATTTTGGGAGCCTTTACAAGCCGCTTGGCCCGCTTGTTCGACCAAGGGAGAAGGGGTGTGAAGAGGAAGGTGGTCTCCAACAGCGCCATGTATCGGCGGAGCGTGGTGTGCGGGATCTCGGTATCGCGAGCCACATCGGCGAGGTTCAGCAAGCCGCTGCTGCGGAGTGCGAGCTGCGTCAACAGTTTGGGCAGTGCAGTGAGGTCGGCGATGTTGACGATCTCGCGCACGTCCTTTTGCAGGATGGTAGTGATGTACGCTTTGTACCATGCGGCACGGCGCGCAGGGTCCTTGCGGGTACGTACCTCCGGGTAGCCGCCCGCGAATACGCGCCGGGCCAAGTTGGTTCGGTCGGCCGTGCCGATGTAGTTCAGCGGAAGTCCTCCCTTGAACAGTGCGTCGATGAAGGTGCTCCGCCTGTTCGCGAGCTCGTCCTGCGCGAAAGGGTGTAGCGTAATGATCTCCATGCGACCGGCAAGGGAGTCGCCCACACGAGGCAGTGCAAGCACGTTGGCACTCCCGGTGAGGAGGAAGCGCCCAGGCCTGCGGTCGCGATCCACCGATGCCTTGATGGCGCGGAAGATATTGGGGCGTTCTGCACTTCGTCCACCACGGCGAAAGCACCCAATGAGGCCACAAAGCCCGCGGGGTCGTTCAATGCGGCATCGAGCGCTGAATGGTCATCCAGCGTGATGTAGGTGGCCTTGCGCTTTCGTGCCAGGTCCCGGACCAAGGTGGTCTTGCCGGTCTGGCGCGCACCGTTCACCAGTGTGACCGGCGTGTCCTTCAGTGCTGCTGCAATGGCTGTTGTGATGTTCCGCCGTTTCATTTTCAACGCCAAAGGTAGACCAGGTCATATAGAATTCGCCACGCAGTGGTGTAAAATCCGCCACGTCGTGGCGGATTTTACAGAAATAGAATCGGTAAGATGAAGGAGGTGACGCTTCACGAAAGTGCCGTTAACATTGATGAATCGAAGAATATGCCAAGTCGGTACCGCGACGGACGGAGCATTGTTTCTGTTGTGACGATGGCTTCCTGGATTTCAATTGTTTGCTTAGCGACCTCTGCCCGATCATCCTGCGCTTATGCCTGATCATGGTTGGTGAGCAGTTGGCTCCCTCATTTAATGGACGGACTCGCGAAAAGGGGGAATTTCGTGTTCGTTGTTCGCACCCTCTCAAGGCAAGTGGATACCTTTCCGGCTTTCCCGAAGAACATGCGTATCAAGGAAGTGATCAAGGCGCTTGAGCGGTGGGCGCCCCCCATGCTCCAGGAGGAGTATGACAACTGTGGTCTGCAGATCGGCGACCCGGAGGCCGAAGTGGGGGAAGCGCTCCTGACCTTGGACTGTACCGAAGAGGTGGTTGCCGAGGCAGTGCGGAACAAGTGCGGCCTCATCATCGCCCATCACCCTGTGATCTTCAAAGGACTGAAGACACTCACCGGAAGGAATGAAGTGGAACGCACGCTCTTGGCGGCCATTCGTGCCAATGTGGCCATTTATGCCATCCACACCAATCTGGACAATGTGATCGATGGAGTGAATGGCGAGATCGCCGCGCGCATTGGCTTGGAACCACTGCATGTGCTGGATCCGAAACCGGGCCTGCTGCGCAAACTTTCCGTTTTCGTGCCGCACGCCCATGCCGACGCGGTGCGAAATGCACTGTTCAGCGCGGGTGCCGGAAGCGTTGGGGACTATGATGAATGCAGCTTCAACCTAACGGGAGTAGGCACGTTCCGCGCAGGGGAGGGCACGGATCCGTTCGTCGGAAAGCAAGGCGAAATGCATAAGGAAGATGAAACACGCGTGGAGGTATTGCTTCCTGCCACCATTGAGCGCGAAGCGATCGCTGCCATGACCACTGCACATCCTTATGAAGAGGTGGCCTATGACCTGTACCCTCTTCTGAACGCGCATCAGAAGATCGGCAGCGGCCTGGTAGGCGAATGGGGGGAAGCGATCACGGAACAGGTATTTCTGGAGAAGTTGAAGGCTGCATTCGCCAAGTCGGTCATTCGCCATACCGCCTTGACCGGAAAGCCCATCCGCCGTGTGGCGCTCTGCGGAGGGTCGGGGGCATTTCTCATAGGGAAGGCCATGGCGGCCGAAGTGGACGCCTTTATCACCGGCGATGTGAAATATCACGAATTTTTCATGCCGGAAGGGCGTTTGCTATTGGCGGATATCGGGCATTTTGAGAGTGAACAGTACACCCCCGCCTTGATCCAACGCCGGTTGGCCGGGATTCTGCCTACCTTTGCCACCCGTTTATCGCAAACGGGCACCAATCCCATCCATTTTCATTGACCATGGCGAAGAGCGCAACCAAGACCGCCGAGAAGGAGGTAAAGCCCACGAAACCCACAAAGGCAGAGAATGCAGTAGCTGCAAAGCTGGTGAACCTCTACCGGTTACAGTATTATGATTCCTTGGTGGACAAGATCCGCACCCAGCGGGGCGAACTGCCTTTGGAGGTACAGGACCTCGAGGATGAAGTGGCAGGTCTCGAGACCCGTATGAACAAATTGGCCGATGACCTGAAGGAGGCCGAGACCGCTGTGAGCGACAAGAACAACTTCATCAAGGATGCCAAAGCGAGTATCAAGAAGTATGAGGCACAGCAGGCCAAAGTGCGAAACAACAGGGAGTACGATTCCTTGAGCAAGGAGATCGAGTTCCAGAACCTGGAGATCCAGTTGGCCGAAAAGCGGATCAAGGAAGGCAAGTACGCCATCGAGACCAAGACCGCTGTAGTGGATGAGAGTAAAAAGCTCTATAAGGAGCGGAAGAAGGACCTTGACCTGAAGAAGAAGGAACTCGACGATATCGTAGCGGAAACGGAAAAGGAAGAGAAGGACCTTACCAAGAAGAGTGAGGCCGCCGCCAAAGCCATCGAGGAGCGTTTGCTGAAGGCCTACCACCGGATCCGCGGCAATGCTCGGAACGGACTGGCCGTGGTACATATGGAGCGTGGTTCATGCGGTGGTTGCTTCAATTCCATCCCGCCCCAACGCCAGTTGGACATTGCCAGTCACAAGAAGATCATCGTATGTGAGCACTGCGGCCGCATCCTTATCGATGAGTCCATCGTGGACGAGGTAGTGGGAGGTAAGTGATCGACCATACTCATGATAATGAAAATGCCTCCCGACGGGAGGCATTTTCATTATCATGAGGTTCGAGAGAGTGGCAGCGAGAATTGGGAATGATCACCTTTCAGCAAGTTTTCCCGGCCATGAGGGTTGCTCACGGGCGATAGGCCACCGTCAGCATGCCGCGGGTATCCGTCAGGCGCTCGCTTGTAGGAGCGATCAAGGCTGGATCATATTGGAAGTAGTTGATGTCACGTGTTCCGTATACCCCCGCGAGATCGATGCTCACATGGTTGGAGCGGAAGCCGAACCCGGCGGTATAGCGCATGTACGAAGTGCCTTGGCGCGCATCGCTGTCTGCATAGGCATCGGGCCAAATACCCCATCCACCTCGGAAATACCAAGGCCCGGAACGCCATTCGGTACCAACCCGTACACTATGAGTGGAGCGGAAGTCATCATGGATGGCATCGTTCTCCATGCTGAAATCATAGCTGCTGATACCGTCAGCACTTTTGTTCAGTTTTGCCTGACGGAAATTGGTGTAGCCATAATCGATGCTCACCAGGCCATGCTGTCCAGCGATGTACACTGCGGACGCCAGAACCTTCCATGGAGTACGCACACGATAATTGAAGTTGCCATCCGGTGAATCCTGGATATACCGGGTATTCCCTTGGGTGTCGGCAACGCGGAAGTTCGTGGTCATGCCATAGGTATATACATCCGTAAGCTGCAACCACTTCGGGCTATGGAAGGAGAGACCCAAGCGCATTTTGCTGCTTACTCTTCCGATCACACCCACCTTCAGATCGAATCCGCTTCCAGTGGTGAGCAACTTCTCAGTATACGTGAGGTCCTTGAGTTGAAGATCCGTATCCAAGCTCGTCTCCCGATGCGTGGTCTGCCTTTCATACCGCACACCCGAGACCCCGATCGTAGCACCCAGGTACAGCTTATCCAAGTAGTTCGCTGCATAGAAGAAGCTCGTGGTGTTCAGCCGGCCAGAGGTACTGATGCGATGATCCTGATCTATTGGGCTGCCAAAGGGGATCTGGCTGAGGTAGCTTGTACTCGTGGAATCCAGCGGGTCGATGCCATAGGTCTGATAAGCCAAATTGCTTGTGAACGGGAAGTCGATCGCCAGATTGCCAGGCGCTGTGCCGGTCGCTTCGTTCACGAACTTTTGAAGAATGGTGGTGGGCACTCCTTTACCGATCGCACGTTCCTCCCAGTGGTAACTGGCCTGACGATCGAAGGAAACGCCAAAGGTTCCGCTTCGCCAGTCGCTATCTGCGTCGTTTGGAGAACTGAGGATCAAGGAGATGTTGTTGAAGCTGAAGCGATTGTCATTGTCTTCTGCAATCGTCCCGTAATGATCCGATCTGGAATTGTTCACCTCGAATTGTGGGGTAAGAGAGAACTCGCTGGTGTTGTACAATCCCAATCCGGCCGGATTGGTTATTACACTTCCAGGGTCGGCACCTACGGCACCGATGGCCCCTCCTAACGCCCAACTACGTGCGGTGCCTCCCGGGAGCAAATTGGAAAAGCGCAACGCGTCCTCCTCGCTTTGGCCGCGTGCCGTATGCACTCCGCAAAGCAGGCCGATGACGATGAAGAGAGCAGAACGATGATGGAGCATATGTGTCGGGGAATTAATTCCTTTATCGAGGACGTGGGCTGGAGATCCCACCACCCGTGTTGCCTCCGCCGGAACGGGAGGGTGCGGGTGCGGTGGTGCCGCTATCCCAGGTTCGCGATGGGCGGCGGGCCGGTTCACGTGTATTGGTTCTGGAAGGTGTGGTCGGTGCAGCTATACGATCCGGGCGAGTGGTAGTGGACCTGCCTGGATCAGTTGCAGGACGGCGCAAAGGGTTGGCATCCGGCATCAAGCTGGCTGGGTTCCGCATCATTCTTGGTGCTCCTGGGGTAGATGTGTTCATGGAGCCGGAAGACATTGATGGCCGATGTGAATAGACGACGTTGCCATAGCCGTATGGCTCGTAGCAGCCATAGCAGCCACCCCAAGGCCCTTGATAGGGACCATAGCCCATGCCATATCCGCCGTAGCCATATCCATAGTTGCCATAGCCGTAATAACCATAGGGGTTAAAGCCGTACGGGCTGTATCCATATCCGCTCATCCAGCTGTTGCCCCAGTACGGGTTATAGCCATAGCCCGCGCCATATCCAGTGCTGTACCCAATGCCCATACTGCCGAAACTCGTGGGCCAGCCATAGCTCATGCTCATTCCTATGCTCGGCCCATAACTGCCGATGCCGGTGCCGAAGCCGAATCTCCCATAATTGTAGTAGTAGGGGTCATTGTAGGTCATGTTGTAGTACTCCTCGGATGCACTGTTGGCCCTAGCTGACTCCGCCGGGTCGTAGTAATCGTCGGAAGTACCTTGTTCCTGAGCAGGGCGTTCAGCAGCAGCCTTGGCTGCCATGGCCTGCCTGTCCGGAATGTCATACACATCGTCGGCGACTGAAGTGGTTTCTTGCAACGAGCCACACGAGGCAAGGAGCAGGAGGAGGGGAATGATGTAGGCGATGTTTTTCATGGCGATCAGTGCTTTCATTCGGCGGGAGGCAGACCGTACTTTCGCAGCTTCCCTGTTAAGAACAAAAATAGTACCATAAAGATACCCCGCATGAGCGATCAACTCACCAAGCGCGAAACCGACTATGCACAGTGGTACAACGATCTGGTCCTTAAGGCAGACCTGGCCGAACACAGCGATGTGCGCGGTTGCATGGTGATAAAGCCCCACGGCTATGCCATTTGGGAGAAGATGCAAGGCGCTTTGGACGCCATGTTCAAGGCAACGGGGCACGTAAATGCCTACTTCCCCCTCTTCATCCCGAAGAGCTATTTAGCCAAGGAAGCCAGCCATGTGGAGGGTTTCGCCAAGGAGTGTGCGGTGGTCACCCATTACCGCTTAAAGTCGGACCCCATACATGGCATCGTGGTGGATCCTGAAGCCAAACTGGATGAGGAACTCATCGTGCGTCCAACGAGCGAGACGATCATTTGGAACACCTATCGTGGTTGGATCAAGAGCTATCGCGATCTCCCCTTGCTGATCAATCAGTGGGCCAACGTGGTCCGCTGGGAACTTCGCACCCGACTGTTCTTGCGAACAACCGAATTCCTTTGGCAGGAAGGCCATACGGCTCACGCCACTCAAGCCGAGGCAGAGGATGAGGCCCGGCTCATGTTGGATGTATATGCCACGTTCGCCGAGGAATGGCTCGCCATGCCGGTGATCAAAGGTGTGAAGACCGCCAGCGAGCGCTTCGCCGGTGCGGTGGATACCTATTGCATTGAAGCATTGATGCAGGATGGCAAGGCACTGCAAGCGGGCACTTCCCACTTTCTAGGGCAAAATTTCGCAAAGGCATTCGATGTGCTTTTCACCAATAAGGACAACAAGCAGGAATACGTTTGGGCCTCAAGTTGGGGGGTAAGCACCCGTCTGATGGGCGCACTGATCATGACACACAGCGATGATCACGGCTTGGTCCTGCCACCTAAGCTTGCCCCGGTACAGGTAGCCATTGTGCCCATTGCCAAGAACGGGGAGCAGTTGGATGCCATTGACGCCTATGTGAAGCCCATGCTCGATGCCCTCCGCGCCAAGGGGATCACTGTGAAGTATGACAACGATGATAAGCGCAAACCAGGCTGGAAATTTGCTGAATACGAGTTCAAGGGATATCCCGTTCGGATCGCCGTAGGCCCGCGGGATATGGCGAACGGCACCGTGGAAGTGGCGCGCCGCGATACCATGGAAAAGCAGGTCATGCAGGCCTCAGGGATCGCTGAGAAGGTCGCCCATCTGCTGGAGGCCATTCAGGACAACCTGTATCGCAAGGCGCTCACCATGCGAGAGGAGAACATGCATGTGGTGGACAGTTATGACGAGTTCAAGGATCGTATTGGGCAGGGTGGCTTCTTCTTGGCACACTGGGACGGTACGCCCGAGACGGAGGAGAAGGTGAAGAACGAGACCAAAGCCACCATCCGTTGCATTCCGTTGGAAGGCGATAAGAAGCCCGGAGTATGTATGGTCACGGGCAAGCCCAGTAGCCAGCGCGTGGTCTTTGCAAAAGCCTACTGATCATGGCGGGCAAAGCCAAGAAACCAAATAAGGACGCAAAGGCACGGATCATTGAAGTGTTGGCCTGTAAGTCCGGCATGAAACAGGATGTGTTTGAGCAGACCCAGCAAGCATTCGGCCAGCTGAAAGCGGTGCTACAAGAGCTTGCGGCCGAGTTGGGCAAAGCCATTGCGAAGAAAGATCCCCGGCTTTTGGTCGAGTACACCGAACAAGGCGCTCTTTCAGCCCGGCTCAAAACAGCGGGTGACACAGTGATCTTCACCATGCACAGCAATGTATTCCTCTTGGACCAAAGCAACAGTTTGTGGAAGACAAGCTATCTCACTGACGATGACACACGCGGATACTTTGGTGTGATCAACATCTATAACTTCCTGAGCGATTCATTTCGGTTCGACAGGGAGCGGGACCTGGGCTACCTTGTGGCCCGTGTCTTCATTAACAAGGAGGGTCACTTCTTTGTGCAAGGCAAGAAGCAACTCGGATTCCTGTACAATGACCTCGCGGATAATGTCCTGGACAAGGACCGGATGAAAGGGTTGCTCTGTTCGGTGGTCCTGTATGTACTTGATTTCGACCTGCTGGCACCTCCTTATGACCAAGTTAGTCAAGTGAGTGTCCAGGAGATGAAGCAGGTGGAGGCCCACTCCATGATCAGCACCGGAAAGCGGTTGGGCTTCCGTTTCCATAGTGACTCTGATGAGGTAAGTTGAGCTCGGATTTGGTAAGATCAAGGAACTGGCTATTTTTGCGCCCCCAAAGCGCCGAGCAAAGCTTTAGGATTTGACATCATGGCCCGTTCGTCTAGGGGTTAGGACGCGTCCCTTTCACGGATGAAACAGGGGTTCGATTCCCCTACGGGCTACTCGCAAACCGCCGCATTCCTTGCACTGCCAATGGATTGCGGCGGTTTTTCGTTCCGTATATGGGTTTCCCCCAAGGAACTCACCAGCATCGAGGTAGCTCGATCTTCCTGGGATCCACTGCTGCCTTCGTCCTAGTAGATCGTCCCGGACCTGCGAAAGCAGGTAACTCTGAGCGTGTGAGGCACGTATATTTGGCCCTTGCTCCAAGCGGGATATTTGGAACATCCATTGCATGGTAAACCAGTCCGAAGCGGCCCTCCATCCAAACTGAGATATGAAATTGACGAAGTCCGTGATCGCCTTCGCCGTGATCGCCTTGCTGGCATCCTGCGTGGGAAAGCGCAGCATCAATTACTTGCACGACAGTTCATTGAGCAATACGAGCAAGCTCTTTCCGAATCGCAAGTTCGAATACCGCATTCAAGTGAATGACGTCTTCAGCATCCGTGTTCTTGGTCTGGATGAAGCCAACTCGCGGCTGTTCAATGTGGAGGCCACGAATTCCAGTTTATCATTGAACGATGCAGCACTCTATGTCAACGGATTTTCTGTGGACAAAGCGGGCAATGTGCAATTACCCACGGTGGGTAAAGTGAAAATGCTTGGTCTCACAGTAGGCGAGGCTCAAGAGTTGGTCCAGCGGAAGATCAATGATTATTTTGCGAACGCTACAGTGATCCTCAAACTGGTTAGTTTCCGTGTGAGTGTATTGGGTCAAGTTCAAAACCCAGGAACATATTTCGTGTACAACAACCAGATCACTCTTTTGGAAGCCCTCTCACAAGCAGGAGGACCTTCGGAAATGGGTGACAAAAGGCACATCACTCTGATGCGTCAAAGCGATCAGGGCACTCAAGCGCTCTACCTTGATCTGGGAAACACGGACGTTCTGTCAAGTGAATACTATTATCTTTTGCCGAACGATGTGATCTATGTGCCGGCCTTGCGTGCAAGGCCGCAGCGAATGAACCTTGACCTTTTGGGAATTTTGTTCGCGGCGATCAGTGCGGCCGCTTTGGTGATCACAGTGGTGCAGAACCAAAAATGAGCGGACAACACAACGACACCATAGACCTGAAGGCCATCTTCCGGAAGATCCTCCGGATGTGGTGGCTGTTCGGGTTAGTGACCGTCGCATCCGTGGCAGCTGCCGTGTGGTATTTGAAAACCACGGCGAAGACCTATGAGGTCACGGGTGTTATGTTGATGAGCGATACCAAGCGGAACAGCTACGGGGGAAGGGCTGAGGAGTTCATCAGGGGAGCATCGTACCTCAGTAGTAGTGTGGGGCTGGAGGACGAGATCAGTGTGTTGACCTCTTTTACCAATATGCTGAATACCATCCAGCAATTGGATTTCGGGATATCATACTATCGGGAGAAGAATTTCCTGGAGCACGAGATCTATGAGGACAAACCTTTCATTGTCCGCTTGGATACTGGATTGCAGGTCACTGGGATCAAGGTAGAGGTGCGACCGGACCTTGATGCCGGAACGTACCGCGTATTGGCCAAGGCGAAGTATGTCAGGATGTTCAATGCTGGCTTACAAAAGCCGGTCGAGAACTTTCTGGAGGATTACGTTGTGGATCAAACCGCTCGAATAGGTGAGCCATTTCACAGCCCTCATTTGAATTTCAGCATTCAATTTGACCCCGGATATGTCTATGGAGAAAATGAGAAGTATTACTTCATACCAGCGAGTAATCTGGATGTGACCGCATATTACCGATCAAAGACCAGCGTGACACCTCTCAGCGATGAAAGCAACATCATTACCATAGCAACACCTGGACAGGATACGAAGAAAGAGATCGACTTCATCAATACCTTGATGCAGACCTACATCAAGAGCGAGCAGGAGAAGCACAACGAAAAGGGAAAGAAAACGATTGCGTTCATTGATAACCAGCTCGATCGTTCAACGGAGAATCTGGAGACAGCTGAAGGGAATCTCCAGAATGTTCAAGCATCGGCAGGTGGACTCGTAGGTAGCGCCAGCGACCGGGGGGCTGCTGTTTTCAATGATCTCTCACGGCTCAAGGATGATCAAGGTCGTGCGCGCTCTAAACTGGAGTACTTAAGTGAGCTGATCACGCACATGGGTACCGATGATGGGGGAACCCCCAGCACCATTTCCGCAGCGAATGTGGGCGCTCCATCGTTGAGCAACCTGATCGATCAGTACAACCAGGATGTGAATGAGTTGGCTACCAAGCGACTGACTGAGAGACAGCAGTCGGCACCGACCATCGCCTTATCACGCAAGGTCCAGACACAACGGAACCAGATCATTCAAAGTGCCCAGGATGCAAGGCGCGGTGCACAATTGGAACTGGACCAGATCACCGCCCGTGTGAACCAATTGGAATACCAATTGAACCAGTTGCCTCAAAGTAGCCGACAGGTGAGCATCGCTACTCGTAAGTACGACTTGAGCGCGAGCATCAACACTTATTTGATGGAGAAGCGCTATGAGGCGGAGATCGCGGTGAACTCCGACCAAGTGGACAAGTACATCATCGACCCTGCGCGAGTGAAGGACGGGGGACCTGTATCACCGAAGAAGTCGAGAGCATTGGGGTTAGCATTGGCAGTCGGACTGCTCTTACCGCTCGGCTTTATCCTGATACGCGACTTCTTCAATGATCGTATCATGGATCTGGATGAGCTTAAACGCCTCAGTCCCATTCCTGTGCTCAGCACCATTCCGCAATCCAAAAAACAACGGATCAAGCCCGATGATGACCGCTCCATCTTGGCCGAGGGCTTCCGCACAGCTCGCATAAATCTGCAATACTTGAATGCCAATGTGGATCGACAAGTGATCGGCATAACCAGTAGCACAAGTGGTGAAGGCAAAACATTTTGTTCCGTGAACCTGGCTACCGTGATGGCGCTGGGCAACAAACGCACCCTGCTGATGGATGCGGACATGCGAAGGCCCAAGGTTCATGAGCGGTTCGGGATTGACCAAGGGACGGGGTTGAGCAGTTATTTGATCGGGGAACTGGGTATTGATGAGGTGGTGCGCAAGTCGGATGTGCCGGGCTTGGACCTGATCACCTCGGGGCCCATTCCTCCTAACCCTTTGGAACTATTTGAAAGTCCCCGATTGGCCGAGCTTGTGCAACAATTGCGTTCGCGCTATGATCATATCATCATCGACGCATCACCCATGGGGGTCGTCAGTGAATTCAAGGTGCTGGTACGACACGTGGATGTGACCCTATATGTCGTGCGCCAAGGCTTCACACGGCGTGCCATGCTCAGGTCGGTCAATGAACTCTATCGGACCGACAAGCTCAAGCAAATAGATCTGTTGCTGAACGGCGTAAAAGCTGGTGACGGCTACGGCTACGTCTATGAGTCAAAGTAAAGTGCAGACCTGGCTTAAGGGGCGCTCAGGAGGCTTTCGGAAGTATTTGAAGAACACCTCATGGTTGTTCCTTGACCGCGTAGTGCGACTTGGTGCCGTGCTGGTCACTGGAATTTTTGTTACCCGCTATTTGGGGCCGGAGCTCTTTGGGGAGCTCAACTATGCCAGTGCCTTGGTCGGCATCTTTTTCGCGCTCACCTCCATGGGGCTGGATGATATACTCATCCGGGACCTCGTCCGCAGGCCGGATCGCCGGGACCAGCTTATGGGTACTGCGTTTAGCATCAAGCTCGGAGGAGCTGTGGTGCTGTTCATTACGGTTACGATCCTGGCATTCGCAAAGGGCTTGGATAGTACCAAGATCACGATGGTGCTACTGGTTGCTTCGGCGGAGTTCCTCAAGCCATTTGCCATTGTCGAACAGTATTTCTACTCCCAGGTGAAAGGGCGCACGGCTGCCAAAGTGAACATGGTTACCGTGGTGCTCGCATCACTCTTCAGGTTGGGGTTGATCGTGGTGCATGCACCTTTGGTATGGTTCGCTAGTGCGTATGTCGTGGAAATGGCGATCGGTTCCTTCGGCTATCTGATCGTTTATCGCAGACAAGGCGCCACGTGGAAGGCTTGGCGCTACAGCAAGCATACCGCACGCTATCTATTGAAGCAATCTTGGCCCTTGGTGATCTTTGGGCTCGCGCTATATGTTCAAGCAAAAGTGGACCAAGTGATGATCGGGGACATCCTCCGGAAAACCATTGGAGGAGCAGCTTCGGATGCAGAGGTTGGGCAATATTCGTTGGCATTGAAGATGATCGAATCACTTGGTTTTGTTCCGGGCATTGTGGTCGCGTCATTGGCACCGGCCATCACGAGAGCTCGAAAGGACGACCGAAAGCTCTACGAAGAGAGACTTGTGAACCAATACCGGCTCATGTTCATCCTTTTTCTGGTTGTATCCGTCCCACTCTATTTCTTGGCGGAACCGATCATGGTATTTCTATATGGCGAGGAGTTCCGAAAGGCGGGATACCTTCTTTCATTGTTCGCCATCCGGCTGTTCTTTACCAACATGGGGGTAGCGAAAAGCAGCTTCATAACCAATGAGAGCATGTTCAAATATGCGCTGGTAACGGCTGTTGTCGGAGCTGTGTTGAACGTGAGCATGAACTATCTGCTGATCCCCACGTATCAGTCCATTGGTGCCATTTGGGCCATGATCGGTTCGTTCTTCGTTAGCATTTTCCTTGTGGACATCTTCTTTAAGGATGCGCGACCGAACTTCCGTTGGATGATGTATGGTATAGGTACCTTTTGGAAGATCAGAAACGTGAGTTGAGCATATGGAGAAGGATCGTCACTTTATCCCCCTCAAGCCTGCCCTTTTCAATGATTTCGATTGCCCCGAATGCGGAGTTCATGCTCCGCAAGGGATCAAGGCGATGGTCTTAGGGAAACAAACTGCGGCAGAATACAAATGCAATGCGTGTGGCCTGGCCTTTGTGCGCGACCTTCCTGCCGGATTCACCATCGACCTGCCATTGTCATGGCGGCTGAGCGATAAGCACCCGTATCATCCGCCGAACGCAATTGCAGAGGATTGGCCGGCATACCCGGACTATCAGGTCCAGGTCACCAAGCGCTACGGTGTCCAGCGCAAGGTATTCAAGGAGTACAAGCGTATTATCATCCTGAATACCATTGACCACCTGTATGGACATGTCCTGTTGAAGCTCTTCAATGTTCAGCACTACCTGGATAATCATCCGGAGATCGGTGTGGTGGTGATGGTCCCTAAAATGTTCGAGTGGCTTGTGCCGGAAGGCGTAGCGGAAAGTTGGGTGTTCGACATTAAGTTGAAGGAGGCATGGGGCTGGAATGCAGGGATCGACCAGTTCGTGCACGAGCAGTGGGACCGATATGATCAGATCTACCTGGCGCCGGGGTATAGCCACCCGGACTTCAGTAAGATCGACATCACTCGGTTCACACGTATTGAACCGTTCAATTTGGAGGATTACCTCACGGCTCCAAAACGGATTACAATTGTGACACGCCCTGATCGGCTGTGGTACTCATCGCCGTTCATGAAATTCATCCATCGTGTACTGAGGAAGATCGGCCTATTTGCGGGTATTGCCGTATGGATTCAGGATCGTATGGTCGCCAAGACGATCAGGAAGATCAGGAAGGGCTATCCTGATGCGGGATTTGCAGTGGTGGGTTTGGGTAAACGCAGAGGGATGCCCGCAGGGGTAGTGGATCTCCGCACGACGAAAATGGATCTGGATACCGAATTGGAATGGTGCCGGACCTACTCCAAGAGCCAAGTTGTGATCGGCGTACATGGGAGCAATATGATCCTACCCACCGCTCATGCCGTTGGCTGCGTGGAGATCCTCCCGTACCAGCGCTATGGGAATATTGTTCAGGACATCTCCGTGCGCTACACGGATCGCATGCAGCTGTTCATGTACCGTTTCGTCGATGAATTTGCAAGTCCTTCCTACGTTGCTCGTCACGTGTGTTCCATGTTCAAGGATTACGAGGTGTACCGCTTGGATAACCGAGTGAATATTTTCTGACCGAATGAGCTCCTTTCCTGCACCAGGCCCGTTGATCACTCCTGTACTATTCATTGCGTTCAATCGGGTACAGCCTGCTCGCAAGGTGATGGAGGCCATACGGGAAGCCAAGCCACCACGTCTTTATTTCGCCTGCGATGGGCCTCGGAATGAAGCGGAAAGGAACCGCTGTGAAGAGGTCCGGGCCTTGGTGAGCATGGTGGACTGGGATTGTGAGGTATTCACCCGTTTCAGTGACGTCAATCTGGGCGTGATGATGGGCGAATCGATCGCCATGGATTGGTTTTTTGAGAATGAGGAAGAGGGTATTATTCTCGAGGACGATACATGGCCGAGTCAGAGCTTTTTCTGGTTCTGTCAAGAACTGCTGGAGCGATATCGCCATGACGAGCGGGTCTGGTGTATCATGGGTAACAATCTGATGATGGAGTGGGAGCATGAGGAAGAAGACTCCTACTATTTCTCGGCCCATGGATATGGAGCATACTGGGGCTGGGCCGGATGGAGGCGGGTATGGGAAAAGTATGATGTGAGCATGGCGGCTTGGCCCAAATACCGGGATACACCCATGCTTGATGGACATTTTCGAAGTCGGTCGGAAAAAGCCGAGACCTATATGTTGTTTGATGCACAGTATCGCGGAGTGATCCGTTCATGGGACTATCAGATGGACCTTGGCCGAATTCTCAATCGAGGGGTGACGTGTATCCCGAATGTCAATTTGGTCCGAAACGTTGGTTTTGGAGATGGTGGCACCAATACCATCAATGAACGTGACCCGAGGAATAAGAGCGATCATGCTGATCTCCCATTCCCGATAGCCCATCCGGAGCATATGCTTGTGGATATTCGCCGGGATATGGCCTATTTCAGCCGGTATATCAGGACATCCTGGTTCCGTCGGTTCAAGGGCAAGGTAAAGGGCTTCCTCCCAACACGAGTTGACAAGACCTTGACAGCGGCCCTTTCCAAGGGGCGTGGCTCATCGGGCATTCAGTAAGCGGCTACCTTGGCCCACGGTTTCAACCATTTAGGCCCGTGCTCAGCAAAAAGCAGCTTATAAATACTGTGTTCATCCTATCCTTCCCTTGGTATGGATACGGAGCCTACAGTTTGGGCAATAGGGGGTTTGCTATCGGCATATTCCTTTGCACCCTACCTTATTTGCTCATCCTCGGGATATACGTACTGGACCTACTATACCGGCAAACGGTCACCCCGGTAGTGAACGGAAGGTTCTACTTGGTCCTGGGAGCGTTGACCTCCATAAGTGCCTCGGTGCTTCTGGGTTTGCATTACAATAGCCCGGTTATCAACCCCGCGAATGGAGCGTTGCTCATCACCCTGTTCTATGCCCCCTTTTTGAGCTCTGTGGTTGTTCAGGTGTACAATCGTGCCGATCCGGAATTCAATATGTCCTGGCTTATCTTGAAGGGTTTCATCGCCTATCTCATCTTCAACCTGTTGGGGATGGCGGTAGGTATGCACAATCTGATCCACTCGTTCCCTGATCGGGCAAGTCCACCGTTTGCTGTGGGGATCTATGATGCAGCGCACATGCTCTCCATTGCCAACCTCATGCTCCTTTTCCATCTGCGGGATTTCAAACCAAACCCGCTGCGTTGGTTTGGTTTGGCTACGGTGTACATGATCAATCTGGGGATCATACTGAGCATCAATAGCAGACTGTCGTTCATGATCTTCTTGGTCTTCACTGTGCTGTTCATAACGCAAGCCATGCGTGTCCTACGCGGCCTGTTCACTGTGTCGCTGTTCACCATGCCGATCATGATGAGCTTTGGATTGCTCATCTATGAAATTCTTTCACTACCCGTTTTTTCGGCCATTATGGAGCGCGTGGATAAAACGGATGTCACTACCTTCAACGGGCGTACCTATATCTGGGGGTCAGCCGCAGATTGGCTGATGGATGATCGCCGCGGGCTGATCTTCGGGAATGGATATAATGGTCAATATCACATCCGTTTGCTTGAATGGGTAGCCAAACTGTGGGGTGAGTCCGGTTCCTATCGATTGCATATGCATAGTGCCTTCTTGGAGATATTGGTCGATCAAGGTGTGGTTGGCACATTGCTGATGTACGGAGTGTATTGGTCCGGTTACAAGTTCTACCGGAAAGAGTACCTCGCAAATGCAAGGATGGCACCGATATATGCAGCTTTTGTATATCTGATGTTCGCTTGGCAGATCGATATTTTTGGCTATGCCTTCAATAGTGGCTTTGCATTGGTTTTCATCCTGATGGGGCCGGTAGTGATGAAGCCGAGGAATGTGGAGCACACGGACATGCTTGCTTAGAATTTCTGTAGTGGATCCCGCTGCTGCTTCGGTTCAAGGGTGCTCGAAGAACTTCGAGCGCTTGTCGGGAGGGTCGTGCGCCATACGGCGGACAGATGTCGCCGGAGTGAGGTTCATCGAGGAGCCCTCAACGCTATTCTCATGGACCTGCCTCCCAAATGCATCTGCTTCCTGTGCCATATGCCCGAAAGCACTTTGGAAGCTGGTGGACTCCTGCGCTGGCTGCCGCCAACATGGGTAGCAACATAGCTGCATTGGCGGTTTCGGTGGTGGTGCTTGAGTGTGATTTTTCCAGCCAGTGTAGGGGCCTTGCCACAGGATGATGGGAGGGGATCGCCTTGGACCGGAAGACATGCATTGGTACGATCATGCTTTGCCCTAACCGGAAACAGGAAGGCCCGGCTGATCCGGGCCTTCCTGTTTTACAGATCCTATCCGGGTTAACGAATGATCAGTTGTTGCACTTCCGTGCGCTGATCACCTTGCAGGCGGATCACGTATAGCCCGGAGGCAATATCGGTAGGCATGACCAATTTGTCTGCTCCGGTAGGAATGTCCTGATTCAATACCAACGCACCGCGCATATCGGTCAGGGAGATCCTGCCATTCGTCAAGGGTGCGAAGAACACAGGTTCTCCACGTGTCACCGGATTAGGGTACACGCTCGAACCAGTGGATGAGGCAACATGCTCGGCAACGGCGGTCGTAATGTCGCAGGCATCTTCCGGCATTTGATAAGCAACGCGCGACGAGAAGGGTGGCACCTGGATGCTGCCCGAGAGCACATTGCCATCAATATCCTTCCAGCAGCCCTCAGGCAGGTTGAAGCTTTGCGAA
>JAHBUL010000011.1 GCA_019638085.1 Flavobacteriales bacterium
TCATGCCTACCAAGCCGACCCGCAAGTCCAAGAGCAAGCTCACCTTGAGCGTAGGGCCGAAATATGTGTACATGCTGAAGCGTGCCAGTGCGCGTCGCGGCAGGTCGATAACTGAACTCGTTGAGGAAATGGCCGTGGAATTGGACAAGGAGGGCCAAAAGGAAGAAGAACTAAGCGACTTTGTGAAGCGGAACCGGGGGGTTCTTGCAGGAAAGGTCAAGCCGGAGGAATGGGATCGGGACGATCGCATGGGCCATATTCTACGCAAGCACGTGAAGCGTTGATGCACGTACTGATAGATGCCAACGTACCGTTGGACATGTGGCTGGAGCCAGTGATGTCCCGACATTCCGTAGACTCAAGCACATTGGTGTTCGATGCCGTGGCAAAAGGCCGAATTACGGCCTACATCACGCCTACGATCTTCAGCAACGTATTTTTCTTCCTGCGCAAGCATCTTGGCCAAGCCAAAGCCATTCCGCTGGCCATGGACTTGTTGCTCCACACGAAAATGTTGGGGCAGGATCCGGCAGTGTTCCGGAACGCATTGGAAATCGGATGGTCGGATACGGAGGATGCGGCGCAATACTTCGCTGCAAAGCAACAATCCAGGATCACGCATATCTGCACCTCCAACACCAAGCACTTCAAGGCAGCGAAAGGGATCAAGGTGGTAAGCCCTGCTGCATTGTTGAAGAGCTTGTAAAGACGTCAACGACTTGGGGCAAGGCGGCTAAACTCCGGAAGTATAGTTCGGCCTAACTCTCCAGCCAGCGTTTTATTCAATAAGGTTGAAGGCACGGCCATCGCGGCCAAACCTGACAACGGACAACTGAGACCTGGCAACTACTCTCCAACCAAAGCCCCAGCCAATTCCCGCATCTCCCCCATGATCCTATGGGCCAAGGCATCGGCTTTTTCAGCGGTATCGCTTTCCGCGTAGATGCGCACGATGGGCTCAGTATTGCTCTTCCGCAGGTGTACCCACTCCTTTCCGAACTCGATCCGGAGGCCGTCCACGGTACTGTGCTTTTCGGCCTTGTAACGCTCTTGCATGGAATCCACGAGGGCTTGCACATCCATGCCGGGCTTCAGTTCGATCTTGTTCTTGCTGATGAAGTAGTCGGGGTAGGTGCGCCGTAGTTCGCTGGTCTTCATGCCCTTCTTCGCCAACAGCGTAAGGAAGAGCGCTATTCCTGCCAGCGCATCGCGACCGTAGTGCAGTTCGCTTAAGATCACGCCACCGTTGCCTTCGCCGCCTATTGGCGCATTCACTTTGCGCATCAATTCCACCACGTTCACCTCTCCTACTGCGCTGGCGTGGCGCTTTCGGCCGTGGCGCTCGGCCACATCATCCAGTGCCCGGGTGCTGCTGAGGTTGCTTACGGTATCCCCGGGACGGTTGGCCAGCACATGGTCCGCGCAGGCCACCAAGGTGTACTCCTCGCCGAAGAAGCTGCCATCCTCACAGACCAGCGCGAGGCGGTCCACATCGGGATCCACGGCAATACCGAGGTCGGCTTTGTGCTTCACCACCGTGTCGCTAAGGTCCTTGAGATGCTCCGGCAGAGGCTCGGGGTTATGCGGGAAATGTCCAGTAGGATCGCAATACAGCTCCACGGTCTCTGCCACGCCCAAGGCTTTGAGCAGCTCCGGCACCACCGTTCCGCCCACGGAGTTCACCGCATCCACTACTACACGGAAGTTCCGCGCCTTGATGGCCGGGACATCCACGAGATCCAAGGCGAGGATGGCGTCGATGTGCTTCTTCGTCCAACTTGTATCGGTCCGAACACTCCCGAGCTCGTCCACGTCGGAAAACGCGAGTTCATCACTATCCGCCAGACGCAAGACCTCCGCACCCTGCTCAGCGCTGATGAACTCCCCTTTGGCATTGAGGAGTTTCAAGGCATTCCATTGCTTAGGGTTGTGGCTAGCGGTGAGGATGATGCCTGCATGGGCCTGCTCGCCCACTACGGCCATTTCAACGGTTGGCGTGGTGGCCAGGCCGAGATCGATCACCTCAAAGCCGAGACCCACCAAGGTGCCTCGCACCAGATCAGCCACCATAGGGCCACTGAGCCGGGCATCCCTACCGATCACGGCTTTGGGCTTGTTCGTGCCGGAGGCTTTCTTCATCAACTGGCCGAAGGCAGCAGTGTATTTAACGACATCAAGGGGTGAAAGGCCTTCGCCCGGGGCACCGCCAATGGTGCCGCGGATACCGGAAATGGAACGGATCAAGGTCATTATAGAGGATCTGGTTTTCAACTGGCCGCTATCACCGGATGTGGCCAAAGGGCTGCAAAAGTACCAAGAGTACCAAGTAGTTGTCTTTCAAAAGGTACACCTTGGGCTGTTCACAACACCAAGCGTGTTCTGCTTGGTCACCGCGCGCTTGTCTACCTTTGGAGGATCTTACCAGACCCTGTTCATGAGCGAAGCCCACCGACCCACGCCTGACCGGAATGCCGATCAAGAGCATTGCGTTCAGCGATACGAAGCCATGGAGGCCACGCGGGGCCAGATCTTCTTCGACGTGGAAGAGCTGGAAATGATCATCGACCATTATTTGGAGCGTAACGAGCCCCGCCGGGCTGAGAAGGCCTTGAGCTTCGCAAAGCAGTTGCATCCGGTCTCCATGGATATCACCTTTTGTGAAGCCGTGGTGATGATGGCCTTGGGGCGCCTGAGCAAGGCGCTGGAATTGCTGGATGCCATTGAAAAAGTGGAGCCTTACAACGAGGAGGTGCAATTGCACAAGGCGGGGATCTTCAGCCAGCAGCGCAATCACCGCCGTTCCGTGGAGCATTACAAGCGTGCCTTGGAGCTGGCCGAGGAGGGCTTGGACGAGATCTATCTCGACCTGGCCTTCGAGCATGAGAACCTGGAGGATTATGAATCGGCCATCAGCTGCTTGAAGAGCGCCTTGGAACTCAACCCGGAGAATGAGGCCGTGCTCTATGAACTCGCTTATTGCTATGACCTGGCCGGTGCGGATGAGGCCTGTATCACCTTCTTCCGGAACTTCACCAACGAGCAGCCTTATTCCAGCGTCTCCTGGTATAACCTCGGCAACGTGTTCGCCAAGCTGGAGCGGTACGAGGAGAGCAACCAAGCGTTGGACCTGGCCATCGCCATTGATGAGCGGTTCAGCTCGGCCTACTTCAGCAAGGCTCGCAACCTCTTGATCGCCGCCAAATACGAGGAAGCGATCGCCTGTTATGAGGAAACCTTGGTGTTCGAGGGTCCGCAAGCGATCACCTACAGCTTTATCGGGGAATGCTACGAGAAGATGGAGCGCCTTGAACAAGCCTTGATCAACTACGACCAATCCATTGCGCTGGATCCCGAGTGGGTGGATGCTTGGATCGGCCGTGGCGTGGTGAAGGACATGCAGGACAAGGTGGCCGAGGCCGTGAGCTCCTTGCAGCACGCCGTGCGGATCAGTCCCGACCATCCCGATGCGCTTTATTACTACGCCGCTGCATTGGCCCGGGCCGAACGTTACGGCGAGGCCTTCGCCGTTTATGAAAAGCTGAATTTGACGGAACCCCAGAACCTGGATGGCTGGCTGGACCATGCCGACCTATTACTGGAACTCAAAGGTCCCGAAGCGGCATTGAGCAAATTCCATGAAGGAGCGCAGGTCCACAAATTCAACAGCACGTTCCGCTATCGCATGGTAAGTTACTTGCTGCGGGCCGGCCGAGAGCAACAGGCACTGCTGGAGCTGGAGGAGGTCTTGATGGCCGACCATGCGGGCCACATACAACTCTTGGAGCATTGGCCCGAAGCTGCCAAACTGCCCCAGATCACACATCTTCTTGAGCTATACCGTCGATGAATTTCAGGCTTGACCACGTTCCCGCGCGCACAGAAAAGCCCCGGGAGGAAGGGCTCACCATGGTGATGGATAAGGGCCTGAGCCTGCGCCAGGCCGAGGACCTTATCGACGGCTCCGGCCACCTTACCGATCTGGTGAAGCTCGGCTTCGGCACCAGCTATGCCACCCCTCGCTTAAAGGAAAAGATCGCGCTCTACCAGCGTGCGAACATCAAGGTCTACCTCGGGGGCACGCTGTTCGAGGCTTTCATAGCCCGTGGCCAGTTCGAGGACTACCGGAGAGTGCTGGACGAGCTGAAGCTGGATGCGGTGGAGGTCTCCGATGGCTCCATCGATCTGGATCACGACCTGAAGTTGAAATACATCAACACCTTGGCGCGGGACCTCACCGTGCTGAGCGAGGTGGGCAGCAAGGAAACGGGGATCTTGATCAGCCCTGCCAAGTGGGTGCGGATGATGAACTCCGAGCTGGATGCTGGGAGCTGGAAGGTGATCGCGGAGGCACGTGAGAGCGGTACCGTGGGCATCTATCGGCCCAGCGGGCATGCGCATACCACCCTTGTGAACCGGATCATGGCCAAGGTGCCGGGCAAGGATATCATTTGGGAAGCCCCGATCAAGAACCAGCAGACGTGGTTCATCAAGCAGGTGGGAGCGAACGTGAACTTGGGCAACGTAAGTCCGGACGAAGTGATCGCATTGGAAGCGCTAAGGGTGGGACTTAGGGGAGATACCTTCTTCGAATACCTCCCCGGTGACATTGCAGAGAACCTGCGGCAGATCAAACTTGAAAAACCCAACGCGAACAAGCAGGTGGTGCCTGCGAAAGTGAAGGTGAAGGCAAAATGAAGGAAATTACGGCCCAAGAGCTTCGGAGAATGAAGGACTCCGGGGAGCATTTCGTGATCCTTGATGTTCGCGAGCCATACGAAGTGGAGATGTGCGGCATTGGTGGAATGTGCCTGCCGATGAGCCAGCTGATCGATCGCTTGGCGGAGATCCCCAAGGACCTACCCGTGGTGGTGCATTGCCGCAGTGGTTCACGCAGCTGCGCCGTGATCGATACACTTACGATGCGTTACGGTTTCTCCAACCTCATCAATCTGAAAGGAGGGATCCAAGCATGGCAGGAGGAAGTTGATCCTACGCTGCATTGCGATTGATCGATCCATTCCGATCATGAACGTACGCGAACGCTCCAAGCTTTTCTTGAAAGGCATGGCCATGGGTGCCGCCGACGTGGTACCCGGTGTTTCCGGAGGAACCATCGCGTTCATCACCGGGATCTATGAAGAACTACTGCGCTCCTTAAAAGCGTTGGGGCCCGATACCTTGCAGGTGCTGCGTAAGGAGGGCATCAAAGCGGCGTGGCAGCAGATCAATGGCGATTTCCTGGCCACCCTATTGGCCGGTATCGTGACCAGTATTCTACTACTGGTACGCCCGATTACTTGGGCCATCGCGCATCACCCCGTGCTGATCTGGAGTTTCTTTTTCGGGTTGATCGCTGCCAGCGTCTGGCTTTGCGGTCGCTTAGTGAAGCACTGGTCCATTGGCCCCTTTCTTGGACTTCTCGTGGGCACTGCGATCGCCGTGATCATCGGATTGCTTAACGCCGGCACCGGCTCGGATAGCTACCTCTTCCTCTTTTTTTCCGGGGCGCTCGCCATTTGCGCAATGATCCTTCCCGGCATCAGCGGTTCATTCATCCTTTTACTGTTGGGCATGTACCTACCGGTCATGACCGGATTGAGAAGCTTCAACGTTCCGCTGATCCTCATCTTCGCATCCGGCTGTCTTTTCGGATTGATGGCCTTTTCCCGGTTGCTGACCTGGATGTTCCAGCGCCACCACGATCTGACGGTAGCCTCCCTGACGGGCTTTTTGCTTGGTTCGCTCACCATCATTTGGCCTTGGAAAGAGGTGGTGAGCGTTCGGATGGTGCATGAAGGAAGACCCGATGCACACTTGGAGCCCTTCATCCAACACAATGTGCTGCCCGGGAGCTATTCGACCATTACAAGCATGGATGAGTTGCTTGGCATCAGCACCAAGGACCCCCAGCTTCTCGCTGCCGTCCTGCTCATGTTGGCCGGAGTGGCGCTACTGATCGTGCTGGAACGCTTCTCCCCGGACAACAAATGAAGCGCTATGGATTGATCGGGCTAAAGCTGGGGCACAGCTTCAGCAAGGATCATTTCACCAAGGTCTTCCGCAAAGCAGGGCTGAAGGACCATCGCTACGATCTCTTCGAGTTGGCCGACATCGCGGAGTTCCCGGTCCTGCTGAAGAAGTATCCGGACCTGCGCGGCCTGAATGTCACCGTGCCATACAAGGAAGCGGTGATCCCCTTCCTCGATGAGCTGGACCCGTTGGCAGCCGCGGTGGGAGCTGTGAACACGATCGTGATCAAGGACGGCCTGACCAAAGGCTACAATACGGATGTGGCCGGCTTCCGCAAGTTGATCACACCCTTGGTGGATACGTTGCGGGACCCTGGAAGCGATATCAAGGCCCGGGCGTTGGTCCTGGGCAGCGGCGGGGCCAGCCGGGCCGTGGCCTTCGTGCTGCGCGAACTGGGGATCCGCTTTCGTATTGTCAGCCGCAGCCGCGAGCGCGGCGACCTCACTTGGGACCTTATCGACAACACCGTATTCAGGGTCTGCAGGCTCGTGATCAATACCACGCCCATCGGCATGTATCCGAACGCGGAGGAGGC
This sequence comes from Flavobacteriales bacterium, assembly GCA_019638085.1. Lineage (GTDB taxonomy): Bacteria > Bacteroidota > Bacteroidia > Flavobacteriales_F > PHOS-HE28 > PHOS-HE28. The sequence continues at coordinate 6,566 of JAHBUL010000011.1, forward strand.
CCCGCCCCTACCCTATACCGCCCTCACCGCAAAACATACACTGGTCGACCTGGTGTACAACCCTAAGGAAACCGTTTTTCTGCACTATGGCGAGGACCATGGAGCAAGGACCATTGGCGGCCTCGGCATGTTGAAGGCCCAAGCCGACGAGGCCTGGAAGATCTGGCAGAACGCCGGTTGATCGCGCGCCTGCACTCAGATCCGTGCCATCACCGCTTCCACTAGGCGATCGCAGTGGCTATTGCCGAACTCGAAGGCCGAAGCATTCGCATGGGCGCCCCAGATGGATTCCTTCAATTGGCTCTTGGCGCGATGTAGCCGCACCTTCACGTTGGCTTCGGAGATCCCCAAACATTGGGATACTTCGGCCACGTTCATTCCTTCCACTTCGCGCAGCATGTATACGGCACGATAGGTCTCCGGGAGCTTATCAATGGCCTGTTCCAGCAGCTTCCTGTTCTCTGTTTGGATGGTGCGTTGTTCGGGGGTCATCTGTCCGTTATCTGGTAGTTGCTGCAATTGCTCCATGCGCAAATCGGGGTCCGAATGCACATACATCGTGCGTGACTTTCGCAGCCTCTGCAAGGCCTCGTTGATGCCGATCCGCACAAGCCAAGTGGAGAATGCCGCGTCTCCCTTGAATTGGCCGAGCTTGGCGTAGGCTTTCAAGTAAGTGTCCTGCATGGCATCCTCCACATCCTCCCGCCGGTCCAAATAACTGCGCACAGCGCGGAAGAGGGTCTGGTTATAACGCCGCATCAGGATCTCGTAAAGGCCCTTCTCACCGTTGATGACGCGTGTGATCACCTCTTCATCCTCCAAGGCTGAGCGATGCGATATGTCGGGTTGTATGGCTTCCATGATCGTATGTAAATAGTTTGGTGTTGTCCAATTCCATTGACAGGAACATACATTGGATACCCATAGGCCCCACAAGTTACAGATCTTGTAACCCCGATGTCATTTCGGCATCCAATGGACGCATCTACCGAAGGAAGCAGGATGGAAAGCCACCGCTAAGAACAGACCACCGACCAAATGGTTTACTATACAGTGGAAGTCATCATCAACAATTGAAACACCATCATGGAGATCCCGATCACCCTATTGAAAAAGGAACAACTAACGCACGATGTGGTGCGCCTTACCCTTGAACGGCCCAAGGACTACTTCTTCACGGCCGGCCAAGCCATCGACTTCCGGCTCGATAAACCCGAAGTAAAGGACAAGGTATCGCCCTTCACCTTTACCGGCCTGAACACGGATGACCATTTGGAACTGACGATCAAATGCTATCCGAGCCACCACGGCATGACCGAGCAGGTCGCGAAGTTGCAGGCCGGTGATGAGGTGATCATCAGCGAGCCGTTCGACACCGTGGCGCTCAAGGGACCCGGGGTCTTCATCGCCGGAGGAACGGGCATGACGCCCTTCATTGCCATTCTTCGCCAGAAGCAAGAGGAGAATGCCTTGACCGGGAACAGCCTGTTCTTCTTCAATAAGAAAAAGGAGGACGTCTTCATGGAAGATGAATTCCGTGAATTGCTTGGGAAAGGCTTCCACAGCGTACTGTCGCAGGAAGAGGCCCCGGGCCATTTGCATGCTACAGTGAACGCCGAATTCCTCAAGGCCCATATCACGGATTTTCACCAACCCTTTTACACCTGTGGTCCGGAAGGTTTTGTGAATGCAGTGAAGAGCGCACTCACCAGCTTGGGTGCAAGCGAGGAAATGATCGACGTCCAATTCTAATGGCCAGCATGCACACCCATGGCAATGCCGCTGAGGCACTTCTGGAAAACAATGTGGAGCACCATCTCCGTCCGGTACGGAAGATGCTTTCCGATGAGGAGAAGATCGCCTCGATCAAGGAGCATTTCGGCGCGATCATGGAAACCTTGGGCCTGGACCTGACGGACGACAGCCTGCGCGACACACCGCAGCGCGTAGCGAAGATGTTCGTGCGGGAGGTGTTCAGTGGTTTGGATGAACGGAACTCCCCGCGCATCACCACCTTCGAGAACAACTACGGCTACTCCGAGATGCTGGTGGAAAAGGACATCACGCTCCACTCCTTCTGCGAGCACCACTTCCTGCCGATCATCGGCAAAGTGCATGTGGCCTACTTCCCTGGAAAGAAGGTGGTGGGCCTCTCAAAGCTGAACCGCTTGGTGGGCTATTATGCCAAGCGCCCCCAAGTGCAAGAGCGGCTCACCATGCAGATCGCGAACGGGCTGAAGGAAGCCTTGGGCACGGAGGACGTGGCTGTCTACATCGAGGCGGATCACCTCTGCGTGGCTGCACGCGGTGTGGAGGATACCAAGAGTTCCACGGTCACGAGCTTCTATGGAGGACGCTTTCGCCGAGTGGAGGAGCGACAGGCATTCCTTGGTTCGCTGAAGTAAAACCGGAGGAATTCCATCTTGTTAACTGTTCGAACAACATGAACTTTCACTTTGGGCATCTGTTTTACTGCTGAATAAAACACCATCACAATGAACCATGCAGTGAAATTGCTCAAGAAGGAAAAGCTCACACCGGATATATTCGGGCTTACGTTGGAACGGCCGACGGGCTTTTCATTTTCACCCGGCCAATACGTGGAATTCACCATGGACCGCCGTGGTTTGCCAAGTGAAACAACACCGCTCTCGCTCGTCGGGCTCAACAGTGATCCCGAACTACACCTGGCGCTGAAATCCCACAACGATCGGAACGACATCACCACACATATCAAGTGGCTGGAGGAAGGTGATGTGGTCCACATCAGCGATCCCAAGGACGAAGTGATCTATCGCGGGCCGGGTGTGTTCATTGCGGGAGGCACCGGCATCACCCCGTTCATGGCCATTTTCCGCCAGCTGCAGAAGGATGGCCAACTGAAGGGCAACATGTTGCTGTTCGCCAACAAGCGCGGCGACGACATCTGTTTCGAAGGGGAGCTGCACCACATGTTCGGCACCAAGGTCATCAGCATCCTTGCACTGGAGGACCGTCCGCGGAATGCCGCTGGCGAGATCGATCTGGGATTCATGCGAAAGCACGTGCAGGATCTGGATCAACCCTTCTATGTATGCGGGCCGGAACCCTTCGTGAATTCCGTCCGTGACGTGCTTGCGGAGATGGGCGTGGATGAAAGTCGGGTCTCGCTCTACTTCTGGCGCGAGTTGGCACAAACGCATGAAGGACAGGAATCTGCCAATTGATCCGGAGACCAACACCGTGCCTATGGCATTGCACTACTTTGGTCACGCCTGCGCCATCCCCAGGAAGGCAAGCCATTAATTGTATTGTGAACGTAGATCAATGGATAACGAACTTCAGGCACTTCTCGATCAGTTGAAGGAGAAGGAAGCGCAAGGCAGCGCGCTGGACATCAATGGGCCTTATCGCAAGGAGCTGATGGGGGAAGTGCTCGCCTACACGAACGGCTTCCTGGATACGCTGGAAGAACGAAAGGCTTATGAGTCCAAGGGCTATGATCGCACCGAAGCGGACCACGGCTTCAACGTCAAGGAAGCAGGTACGGGGATCGGCGAGGTATTGGACTTCATTGGTAACCGCGTGGACCACACGGGTTTGAACCCGGCTTCGGGCGGGCACTTGGGCTATATACCGGGCGGTGGCATCCCTGCTTCCGCCCTCGGGGATTACCTCGCTGCCATCACCAATCGCTATGCGGGCAATTTCTACGCTTCACCGGGTGCGGTACGCATGGAGAATGCAATGGTCCATTGGACCGGCAAATTGGTGGGCTATGGAAAGGGCTTTGGGGGCAACCTCACTTCCGGTGGAAGCATTGCCAACCTGATCGCCATCACCACGGCACGCACGGCCAAGCGCTTGAAAGGCAAGGACCTCGACCGTAACGTGGTATACATGACCTCCCATGGGCATCACAGCTTGGCCAAGGGCCTGAACATCGCCTGCCTTGGTGAGTGCATTACCCGGGAGATCGCGCTCGACAGCAACTACCGGATGGACGTTGCGGCACTGCGCCAGCAGGTGGCGATGGGTATTCAACAGGGCCTGAAGCCGTTCCTCTTGATCGCCAACGCAGGCAGTACCGACACCGGTGCCGTGGACCCGATCGCTGCCATGGCCGATGTGGCCGGCGCGCATGACATGTGGTTCCATGTGGACGCAGCCTATGGCGGTTTCTTTCTGCTGACCGAGGAAGGTCGGGCACGCTTGGCCGGCATCGAGCGCGCCGATTCGGTGGTCTTGGACCCCCACAAGGGACTGTTCCTCCCCTACGGCATCGGTATCGTACTGGTGAAACACATCGATCATTTGCTAAAGGCGAACAGCTACGAGGCCAACTACATGCAGGACGCCAAGGAGCAGGAACTGGAGCATTCGCCAGCGGAACTCTCCCCTGAGCTGAGCAAGCATTTCCGCGGATTGCGCATGTGGCTCCCGTTGAAGCTGCACGGCATTGCTCCGTTCCGGGCATGCTTGGAGGAGAAACTTCTGCTGGCCCGTTACTTCCGCTACCAAGCGAAGGCCTTGGGCTTCGAGGTGGGTCCCGAGCCGGATCTTTCCGTGGTCATCTTCCGCTATGTACCGCCCCAAGGGGATGCGGATGCATTCAACCGCGCCCTCGCCCATGCGATCCAGCAGGACGGCCGGGTCTTCATCTCCACTACCGTGCTGGATGGCGTGTTCGTGCTCCGCTTCGCCGTGCTCTCCTTCCGCACGCACCGCAAGGAGACGGATGTATTGCTGGAGCAGATGCGGGAGTTTGTTCGGAAGAACTGACGACATTGCTTTGGCGCTGCCCTTCGACTCGCTCAAGGAAGCCAAGCACGGACCGGCTTAGTGCGGCTGATGTGGGTCATTCGAATACCCACCACGGCAACCGTGCTGCTTGAGATACAGGTACTACTTCTGCCCCACCGTGCTAAAGCCGGATACGATCAGCGGGGCCTCATAGTCGTACATCGAGATATAAAGAATGGCTTTCTTCTCTTTGCCCTTTTTATCCAAATAGGTGATCTCATATTTGTCCAATAGCGCCATCCCGAATAGTGCATTGTCAGATGCGTAGGCACAGCAACTCCCAAGTCTATTGTATGCTATTGATCGGCCTTGGGCATCACGAAGCAAATTCAAATATGCGCGCTGGTTTGCAGGCCCACCGTCCGGCCCAAGACCTGCCTTTATAGGCAGGTCAGCGGTATAGCCGTATTTCCTATTGTCCGCTGACTCCGTGAGCCGGAGGATCGGATGGACCACTTGATCACTTTTCGTTGTGTCGTTGCAATTGTCAACTTTCCGTTGAGCGCCCTCCAAGCCGAGCTCCAATGCTCTGGTAAAGTCAAGACAAGCCGAATCATTCTTGCTGAGCATCTCCAACACCAGCCCCCTGTTGTAAAAAGCGTCAGCATATTCCGGTTCAAGCGTGATCGCGTATGAATAATCAGAAATTGCGCCCTCGTAGTCCGTCAATCTCTTTTTCGTAGTTCCTCGATTCAAATACCCTTTTGCATAGTACGGAGCAAGTTTAATGGTCTGTTCAAAATCAAGGAGCGCACCACGGTTCAGTCCAAGCATATTTTGAGTGATACCTCTGTTGAACCACGCATAATGGTCATCAGGCTCCAGCTCAATGGATCGGCTAAAAAGGACCATTGCTTCATCCAATTCCCCAGCCTCTGCCTTTTCAATGCCTTCCTCTTGAAGCTGCTTTGCATCCTGACCGAATGCTGCAGTATAGATCACCCAGCAGATCATCATGAAGATCACCTTTTTCATCGCTCGCTTTTTTAGCCCTTTGGATCAATAACCGATCACCAAATGGCAATATTGCTGTCTAAAGATATTGCTGTAGCGCTACTCATCGACGGACTCAGGGGAGCCAAGCGCGGACCGGCTCACACGCTTCTCACTTCCCAATGCAGAACCGCGAAAAAATACTGCCCAGCAAGTCCTCCACGGTGATCTGGCCGGTGATCGCCCCGAGGTGATATTGGGCCTGCCTAAGGTCGGTGGCCAGCAGCTCTCCGCTGATGGCATTCTCCACCCCTTGCTTCGCCGAGAGCAGGGCTTGGCGTGCCTTGGTCAGCGCCTCCACGTGCCGGGCATTGGTTACCACGATATCGCTTTCGCCGGTGTTCAGCGCGCGCACGTGGTCCACGAAGAAGGCCTTCAGCTCAGCGAGACCCTCTCCTTTTTTCGCTGATATGTGCATCATCCCTTTGGCAGCCTTCTTCGCGGGGTCCGGAACAAGGTCGCTCTTGTTCAGCACAGGCAGGATCACCGGCCCTTCACCGATCCGCTTGCGCAGCACATCGGATCGGGTGCGGAAGGCACCTTCGCTCAGGGCACCTGCATCGCCGAGCAACACCACGATGCTGGCCTCGGCCGCCTTCTTGTAGCTGCGCTCAATGCCGAGCTTCTCCACGGTGTCCTGTGTCTGCCGGATGCCCGCCGTATCGATAAAGCGGAACAGCACTCCATCCAGGCTGATGATCTCCTCCACCGTATCCCGCGTGGTCCCCGGGATATCGCTCACGATGGCGCGGTCCTCTTGCAAGAGGGCATTCAACAGCGTGCTCTTGCCGCTATTGGGTGCCCCGATGATGGCCACGGGCACACCCTGCTTCACGGCATTGCCGTAGCGGAAACTACTGATCAACCGGTCGCACACCTCCACGATGCCGTTCAGCAATTTGATCAGTTCGCCACGGTCAGCGAATTCCACATCCTCTTCCCCGAAGTCCAGTTCCAGCTCCACCAAGGCACTGAGGCTGATAAGCTGATCGCGCAAGCCTTCGATCTGTTGGCTGTACCCCCCACGCAACTGCTGCAAGGCCAGCCTGTGGGAAGCCCGGCTACCGCTGGCGATCAGGTCGGCAACCGCCTCGGCTTGGCTCAGATCCAGCTTCTTGTTCAGAAAAGCGCGCTGTGTGAACTCCCCGGGCAATGCCAATCGCGCCCCTGCAGCCACCAGCGCCTCCAGCATGCGTTGTTGGATGTAGGGTGATCCATGTACACTGATCTCGGCCACATCCTCGCCGGTATAGCTGTGCGGACCTGGGAAGAAAGTGAGCAGGCCCTCGTCCACTGCGCCCTCCGCATCGCGCAGCCGTACGAACACTGCTTCGCGCGGCTCCGGCGTCAGGAGCATTGCGGGTGCCACGGCATGCATCACCGCCTGCGTATCCGGGCCGCTGATGCGCAACACGGCGATGGCACCCGTGCCCGGCGCGGTGCTCAATGCGGCGATGGTATCCGGATCGTACATGCCGCAAAGGTGCGCACGGCTTATGCAACCTGACGAACCTCATGGCGACTTCCGTGTTCAATGAAGACATTTGCATGAACATGTCCACACCCGACCGCGCCGCCTTCGATGCTCTGGACCATCCCACAGTAGTTGTGGTCGGAGGCGGGTTCGCAGGCTTGGAGATGGTCCATCGCTTGGCGGGCAAACCTTACAAGGTAATCCTGTTGGACAAGAACAATTACCACTGTTTCCAGCCGCTGCTGTACCAAGTGGCCACCGGCAGTTTGGGTGCGGACAGCATCGCGCACCCGTTCCGCCGTACCGTGGGCCCGATGCACAACGTGATCTACCGCATGGGCGAAGTGCTCCGGGTCCGCCCGGAGGAGAATTGTGTGGACACCGATCACGGGTGCGTGGAGTATGACCACTTGGTGCTGGCCACGGGCACGGTTACGAACTTCTTCGGCAATCGACAGGTGGCGGAGCAGGCCATGCAATTGAAGAGCATCAACCAGGCACTGGACATCCGGAGCGACTTCCTCCAGGATTTCGAGGCCGCGCTCTACCTCGATGATGAGAAGGAGCAGCGCCAACGGCTCAACTTCGTGATCGTGGGCGGTGGTCCTTCCGGCGTGGAACTGGCGGGTGCCTTGGCCGAGATCCGCAAAACGATCGTGAAGCATGAGTACCGGGAGATGCACAACGAGCGGATGCAGATCCACCTGGTGGACACCAACCACGCCGTGCTGGCCAACTTCTCACCGAAGGCGCAACGTCTGGCCCTGAAATACCTGAAACAGCTGGGTGTGAACGTTGCCTTCGGACAGCAGGTCACCGATTTCGATGGGGCCACGCTCACCTTCAAGGACGGCAGCACGATGGACACCAACACGGTGATCTGGACCGCTGGCGTGAAAGGACGGCCCATTCCCGGCATCGAGAGCGCCGTGGAAGAACGTTCCGGCCGCTACAAGGTGGATGCGTTCAACCAGGTGTTGGGCACCAGAAACATCTACGCACTGGGCGATATCGCGCAGACCACCGCCGACCCCGAATGGCCGCGTGGGCACCCACAGGTCGCTCCCGTGGCCATCCAGCAGGCGAAGAACCTGGCCAAGAACCTGATCCGGGGAAATGTGCAGAACTGGAAACCCTTTGTGTACCGCGACAAGGGCTCCATGGCCACCATCGGGCGGTACAAGGCCGTGGTGGACATCGGGAAACTGCACTTCGGTGGGCCGGTCGCTTGGTTCATGTGGTTGTTCGTTCACCTGATGAGCATCGTGGGCTTCCGCAGCCGAGTAATGGTGCTCACCAATTGGGCGTGGAAATACCTGAGCTGGAAGAATACCATCCGCTTGATCATCCGTCCGTATGTACGGAAGCCGGCGATGACCGGTGAACCGGTGGAGGGTGAGAGCGTGTGAGGGTGCACCTTCCCGCACCGTTGCACCCTCGCACTCCAGCACCATTTCGCCCCCGCGGAATGCGCGATAAATTCGCGCCCCTTTTGCTCCATGGATCGCAAGCTCTACATCCTTTACCTCACGGTCTTCATCGACCTGCTGGGTTTCGGCATCGTGATCCCCATCCTGCCGATCTATGCTACGGAGCTGGGTGCCTCCTCGTTCATGGTCGGCTTGATCATGGCGGTGTACGCGCTGATGAACTTCGTCTTCTCGCCGTTCTGGGGCAGCCTTAGCGATAAGCATGGGCGCAGGCCGGTGATCGCGGGCACGGTGCTCATCACCGCGCTGTCCTTCCTGCTGCTGGCCCATGCCGACACCATCGCCTTGCTGCTGCTGGCCCGTGCTTTGGCGGGTGTGGGCTCGGCGAATATCGCCACTTCGCAGGCATACATCACCGATGTCACGGAGCGTGAAGCACGGGCCAAGGCCTTGGGGAAGATCGGCGCCGCCTTCGGGCTCGGCTTCATCTTCGGTCCTCCCGTGGGCGGCTTCCTCAAGCAGCACTATGGGATGGACGCCGTAGGCTACGCGGCCATGGGCCTCAGCCTGTTCAATCTGGTGCTGGTGTGGCTTTACCTCCCGGAATCGCACCACGAGCGCGACAGCACGCGCAGGGTGCAGATGAAACCGGTGACCCAGACCATTCGGGCATTGGGCAATGCGCGCTACCGGGACCTCTTCCTCACCACCTTCATCTACATCACGGCCTTCAGCATGATGACCATCTCGGCCGCCCTGCTCTGGGAGCAGCACTATGGCGTGGACGAAGCACAGATCGGCTACATGTTCGCTTTCATCGGCTTGACCTCGGCCATCATGCAAGGGCTGCTCGTAGGGCCCCTGGCTCGGAAATTCGGTGAAGCCAAGCTGATGGTGTACGGCTGCATCCTGATGGCCGTGGGCTTGATCGGCATCCCCATGGTGCCGGTGGGGCATTTCCTTCCGTGGGAATTCCTTCCCTTGGTGATACTGGCCGGTGCCAACGGCCTGATGATGCCTAGCCTCACCTCCATCCTGAGCAACTTGGCCAGTGGCAAGGAGCAGGGCCAGATCCTGGGGGTGAACCAGAGCTTCGGTTCGCTCGCACGGATCGCAGGACCCCTCCTGGGGGGATCGCTCTACGGCATGCACTATGCCGCACCCTATGTGGGCGGGGCATTCCTGATGGTGGGCGCCTTGCTTTTCGTGCTCGCCTACCAGCGCGCTGGTCGCGGCCAAGTGGTCGCCTGAAGAAACACTCATTACGGAGGTCGGCTTCGCTGGCCTAATTTCGCCGCCCTACCCTATCAACCAGAAAATAGAAATGAGCGTACTCGTCAACAAGCAGAGCAAGGTGATCGTCCAAGGATTTACAGGCAGTGAGGGCACCTTCCACGCCACGCAGATGATCGAGTACGGCACGAACGTGGTAGGTGGTGTTACCCCTGGAAAAGGTGGGCAGCAGCATTTGGAGCGCCCCGTGTTCGAAACGGTAAGCGAGGCCGTTAAGCAGACCAAGGCCGATGTGAGCATCATTTTCGTACCGCCCCCTTTCGCAGCGGATGCCATCATGGAGGCCGCAGAAGCAGGCATCAAGGTGATCGTCTGCATCACCGAGGGTATCCCGGTGATGGACATGGTAATGGCCCGCGAATACATCAAGGGCAAGGACTGCACGCTGATCGGCCCCAACTGCCCCGGCGTGATCACCGCCGACGAATGCAAAGTGGGCATCATGCCGGGCTTCGTCTTCAAGAAAGGCAAGATCGGCATCGTCTCGAAGAGCGGCACATTGACCTATGAGGCCGCCGACCAAGTGGTGAAGGCCGGCCTAGGCATCAGCACCGCCATCGGCATCGGTGGCGACCCGATCATCGGCACCACCACTCTGGAGGCCGTACAGCTCTTCGCCAACGACAAGGACACCGAGGCCATCGTAATGATCGGCGAGATCGGCGGCGACCTCGAGATCCGCGCTGCACACTGGATCAAGGAGCATTGCAAGAAGCCCGTCGTCGGCTTCATCGCCGGGGAGACCGCTCCCGCAGGCCGTACCATGGGCCACGCCGGCGCCATCGTAAGCGGCGCCGACGAAAGCGCCGCTGCCAAGAAGAAGGTGATGCGCGAATGTGGGATCCACGTGGTGGACAGTCCCGCCTCGATCGGTGCGAAGATGAAGGAGGTACTGGGGTGAGTTAGTTGTCAGTTGTCAGCTTGCCCCGGACTTGAGCGGGGTTATCCGGCGTTGCCGAGTCGCACCGCGCGCCTTCCTCGCACGTCATTGCTTCGGCCGAGCACTGGTATCAGCCAAGCGCATTCCAACTTTCTTGCACGAGGGTCCATGAACGCTGATCCAACAGGTTCAGGTTCAATAATTTCCTGACCAGGGTGTGGCGCCATGGCCTGTTCGCGAGACCTTGTCTCAACCCAAAACCGTGAAACATGCGCGACCTGAGCAACGTGAACCAGTATCAGCAGTTGATCCTCTCCGCCTTGGCCTTGGTACACGAGGAGGATATCGTGGCCATCTTCAGGGCACTCCGGGCGGAACCGGAACGGAACGAATGCATCGACCTGATGAACGATGAACTGGATCGGGGCCGCAGCCTGATGGAGGCCTTCGGCGAATCCAGTGCCCTGTATGCCTTCTTCGAGGACGGTTTTCCTGATTTCAACGTGACGGTGGTCACGAACAAGATCATCGAGTTGGAGTTCGGCACCAATGCTTCGCGCGGTGCCATCCAGCGATGGGGCGCCACCATGGCCAGCACGGGCGTGGTGGAAAAGCTGGAACTCGTATTCTCCTCCTGCGAGGATGGCTATACGGGTGCAGGCGAACTGCACATCACAATCTACCCGCTGGATGCCGATTTCAGCTTGAATTGAACCTTGCCGGGAAGATGGAAAGCTCAGTCGGCCTTGCGTTGATCCAGGACGATGAGATGCCCCACGACCGCCGCAGCTTGAGGAAATGGGCTCGTCCTACTTCACCACCTGCACTGTGAAACTTCCCCTGGGGGAATAATAGCGAGGAGGTAACTACCGGATGGCAAGTTTTCAGTTATATCAATGACTTGTTGATGCTCGCCTGAGGCAAGGTGACAAGTCCTGCCAGGCGTTGACGGGGCCATTGATCTGCTCATACTGGATCGCTGGCCACACTCCGCTACAGTCTTCCGCCGTCCCTTCCACGATGTATCAATGTCGCGGTGGGCCCATCAACTTCCGGTCCTCTTCAGTCACGTGGTCGTTTAGGTAGATCGCACGGTAATAGGTGAAGTTCATCCGGTCGTAGTGAAGGACACCATTGTTGTATTGCTTTATCTGGAAGAGGTTGACGGCCAATAGATAGATGCACAGGGGAATGAAAATGTATTTCCCGCGAGAGGCCAAGGCCCGTTCCACGACCACGGCAAAGGGTAGAGCGAGTACCGGGTAGCTCTGTACCAGCGCCCGGGTGGAATAACTGCCGCCGTAATGCCAATCATGCCAAGCGATCACGATCCAGATGTTCAGCAGCGTGAACGTTAGCACACTTTTTCGCCAAAGCCGACCGCGCATCAGGAAGAGCCCAGTGATGAAGAAGATGGTGATGGGTGTGTAGATGAACCAACCCTTCTCTCCCCCGAGCAGGACGCGGAAGTGTGGCCATAGAAAGTCCCACTTGCTACCCACATCAAAGACCCAAGTGTCCGTAACGAGCTTCCAGTAGACCAATTGAGGCAGGATCATCATGAACGCCGCCCCCACGGCCCAAGGGATGTGCCGCCAGCATGCGCGCACCTGCGCCCACTTCTGCTTGGCTTCCAGTTTGGAACCCGTATTCCACAGCAGGGGGATGAATAACATGATCGCTTCGGTAGGTCGTGCGACCGTGGCCAGGCCGATCGTGGCACCGATCAGCATGGCGTAGCGGATGCGGGGTCGTTCGTGCCATTTGATGGTGGCCCACAGGATCAGCACATACAGTGCGAACAGGTAACCATGGGTCTGGGCATTGTCCACACTGATATACTGGATGGCATTCGTGGCCAGAACGAGCAGGATGAGTGTGAGCGCGACAGCGAGGTCGTTGAAGTAGCGAAGAAGGACGACCCGCAGAAGGAAAAGCGCCAGGATGCAGTAGAACAACGGGCTGAACGCAATGGCCCATTGATAAGGTGCGGAGAAGCCGTCCTGCGGATAACCCCACACAGCTGCGGCAACATGTCCGAGTGCGAAGAACGGGATTTGCAAGATGGCCACGCCGCACAAATATTTCGTTGAGCGGTTCCCGTTCTCCAGCTCGGTCACTTGGTAGATCCCGGATGTGCCGGCCACTTGGTAGATACTATCGATGGGCTCCAGCCAGTCCTGCCGCTTGATGTCATGATAAATGAAGACCGCCGGGAGGTATTGGTAATAGCCCAGCGCGTCCCACTGCGTGGCCTTCATCGGCGACCAGCCCCGGAGTTCCGAATAATCCAACCGGGTCCAGAGGAGTACGATCGAGATTAGGATAACCGCAAAGAGGGAGGTCCTTTGGCGCATGGTGCCCAAGTGTACGCATGGTCATGCTGAATTCCCTTCGACCGATCCCGGCGCGGCTGGTTGCCGAATGCCAGATCGACTTCGGCCACCGGCCATCAACTACCTTTTTCGTGATCAGCTTTCAGAATGAAGTGCTGGAAACCGCAGAAGGTGGTGCGCCTGCGCCCCCCTACTTCACCACCTGCACTGTAAACCTGCCCTTGGGAGAAGAAATAGCGATGAGGTAACTACCCGATGGCAAAGCTTCACTGAGGATAATGGCTTGTTGATGCTCCCCTGCTGCCTGCCTCTGCCCCTCAACGAAAGTCTGTACGGCCTTTCCTTGCATATCGAGCAGCTGAATGGTGATGGTCTCGGCGGTCTGCAACGTGTACTCCAGAGTTGCGTGTTCCTGGATCGGGTTCGGATAGATGAGCGGTGTATTGTTGGTGAGTGAGAACTCGATCACACCTACGTTCAGGCCGGAGAGGTAACGGGCCACCGCGAAATCAGCATCGTCGCCGAAGCCCGAGAATCCGGCCACCACGATCCTTCCATTTGGCTGGATCGCGACTGCGTACGCGTGGTTATGGCCCGTCCCAAAGTCAGTGGTTATTTTCCGTTTCCGTCAAAGCTTAGCCGTCCCCATCAAAGTCGCTATCAAGACTACCAGATTGTGCGAACATTGTGGTACAGATTGTGGGAAATAGGCCGGTGAGAGCCTGCATATGGTGTTTCAGGGTGTGCTTTTCGATAAGGACCATGATGATGCTCGTAAGGTAGAAAGAGCAATGGGCCACTCCCGCAGTGCCACTCGAAGAGACCTTACCGAATCGCGACCTGGCCGTGTAATAGCTTAACCAGTTCTGCGAGCCAACCGCTTTCTTGCCGCCGCAACTTTCCTCGGGCGGTGTTCATCCGAACCCTCGAACCAAACCTCCGCCGCCCGGACATTCTTCGTTGTCCCGATCCCCCAATAGAAGCACCGACCGACCTCATACGCAGCTTGCGGATCCCCCCTTCGTGCAGCTTTCATATACAGGGTGAACGCCTCGGCCTTATCCTTTGGGACACCTGCCCCTTTTTCGTAGCATACCGCCAGATCGAATGCCGCATTCGCCCAGCCCCGTGCAGCAGCTCGCTGTAAATGTTCCACAGCCGTGCGGAAGTTCTTGCGCACATGTTTCCCGAAAAGATACCACGTCCCGATTGCATAAGCAGCTTCGGCATTACCGAGTTCGTCGGCCTTTTTCAGCAAGGCGAGAACCTCATCGGGATCATGGTCCTTGGTCTTGGCCAAGGCAAGTGCCCGTTTGAGATGTGTATTTCCAGTGTTGGCCATCAAGGCAAAGTTAGGCATCATGGCCATGGTCCTTTCCATTGCGCAGGACGCTTTCGAGGTGGCCATCGCCGGAGATCAGCTTGTTCACCGCCCGCATCATTCCGTTTTCGGGCCACGCCTTTTTCGTGCTTGGCGCGCGTGCTTGGCCGCTTTCCTTTCTTATGTGGTGTCGGTGACATCCGTGCCAAAGATGCTCGATCATCTTCATCACCTTGCTGTTTTCGCTGGAATAAGGATCCCCTCCTCCGCTATCTTCGCCCCATGGCACTATTACAAGGCAAGGCAGCCCTGGTTACCGGCGGTACGCGGGGCATTGGCAGAGGCATCGTGGAGCGCTTTCTGGAGGAAGGCGCGGATGTGGCGTTCACCTACGTAAGCAGCCCGGAAAAGGCGAACGCCTTGGCGGCGGAGCTGAGCAAGGGCGGCCGCAGGGTGCTCGCCCTCCAGAGCAATGCGGGCGATTTCAACGCGGCACAGGCCACGGTGGACCAGGTGGTGGAGGCCTTTGGCAAGCTGGATATCCTGGTAAACAACGCCGGGATCACCAAGGACCAGTTGCTGATGCGGATGAGCGAGGCCGATTTCGATGCGGTGATCGCCACCAACCTGAAGAGCGTGTTCAACATGACCAAGGCGGTGATGCGCACCATGCTGAAGCAGCGCAGTGGCAGCATCATCAACTTGAGCAGCGTGGTGGGTGTGAAGGGCAATGCCGGCCAGTCGAACTACGCGGCCAGCAAGGCAGGCGTGATCGGCTTCACCAAGAGCGTGGCCTTGGAGCTGGGCAGCCGCAACATCCGCAGCAATGCGGTGGCGCCGGGCTTCATCGAAACGGAAATGACCGGTGCCTTGGACGAGAAGACCGTGCAGGGCTGGCGCGATAGCATTCCGCTGAAGCGCGGCGGAACCCCGACGGACGTGGCCAATACCTGCGTGTTCCTTGGCAGCGACCTCAGCAGCTACATCACCGGGCAAACGCTGCATGTCTGTGGCGGTATGCTGACGTGATCGGCGGATGAAACCGTAGGAAACCACGGAAAGGGGCAAACCGCCGATTACGCAGATTACGCAGATTTAATTGCGACCCTCCATCCGTGTTTATCCGTGTCCTCCGATACATATCGGAGCGTGGTTCCTTCTTTGAGCGCCACCGCGCCGCAAGGCGCGGTAGCTTGCCATCATTTCCAAGATCTACAGCGTTCCCCTGAATAGCGCGAACTTCGCACCCGTGACACTCACCACTGCTTATTCCCTTTGGCTGGCGCCGCTGTGCGTGTTGCTTGGCGTGCTGTGCGCTTGGCTGCTGTATCGCGGCACGCGGGAGCGCAACGGCTGGAGCCCGGTATTGCAGTGGACCATGGGTACGTTCCGTGCCCTGGTGATCGCCATGCTGGCCTTTTTCCTGCTGGAGCCGATGGTCCGCATTCTCTTGCGGGAAGTGCGCAAACCGGTGGTGGTGCTGGCGCACGATGGTTCTTCTTCCCTCCTGGCCACGGGTGATACCGTCGCCTTCCGCAACGCCTACGCCAAAGCGCTGGAAGACCTATCGAACACCTTGGGCGACCGCTACGAGGTGCGGGCCTTTACCTACGGCAGCAATGTGAGCGAGGGTCTACAATTCACCCAACAGGAAGGCCAGACCGATATTGACCAGCTCTTCCGGGCGGTGTACGATCGTTTTGCCGGCCCGGACCTGGGTGCCGTGGTTATCGATGGCGATGGCATCTACAACCGGGGGCGCGATCCGCGCTTGGCCGCCGAGCGTTTGGGCGTGCCGGTATTCCCCATCATGCTGGGCGATACCACCATCCGGCCCGACCTGGTGTTGCGCGATGTGGAGCACAACCGCATCACGTACCTCGGCAATGAATTTCCGCTGCTCGTGCGCATGAAGGCGGATCACTTGCGCGGCAAGACCACCCGGCTCAGCGTGATGCACAACGGCAAGGAAGTGGCCAGCAAGGACATCGCCATCGGCGCCGATCCCATGCTCGCTGAAGTGCCGCTGATGGTGAAGGCCGAACTGGCCGGGCTCCAGCGGTACACCGTGTCCTTGCGCAAGGTGGAAGGCGAAGTGACCACGGCCAACAACGTGCAGGACATTTTCGTGGACGTGTTGGACGACCGCCGTAAGATCCTGATCCTGGAGCGCGCCCCGCATCCGGACGTGGCCGCGATCCGCTTGGCCATGGGCAGTCTGGAAGGCTATACGGTGGAACACGAGCTGGCATCCAAATTCACCGGCAATGTGGAGGAGTACGACCTGGTGATCCTGCACCAGCTCCCCTCCCCTGACCAAGGCCTGCAAGCACTGCTCCAGCGGATCGAGAAAAAGGAGATCCCCACTTGGACCATCGTGGGGCAAAGGAGCGATCTGCGGCAGGTGAGCCTGCTCGGCAGCGGCGTGGACATCCAAGGCGGCCGGGGCAGCTTTACGGATGTACAAGCCGCCGTGGTGCCGGAATTCTCCCTCTTCACCATGGATCCCGAGGACCTGCGCGCCATCGAGCGCTTCCCGCCGCTCCAAGTACCGTTCGCACAGTATGCCTTGGGCCGCTCCGCCACGGCACTCCTCACGCAGCGCATCGGCTCCGTGCGCACCGGCTACCCCTTGTTCACCTTCCAGGCGCAGACCGCCCGCCGCACGGCCATCACCTGCGGTGAAGGGCTGTGGCGCTGGCGTTTGGCGGACATGCAGCAGAACAACACGAATGCGCACTTCGATAAGCTGGTGCAGAAGACGGTGCAGCTCTTGGCGCTGAAGCAGGACAAGAGCCGCTTCCGGGTACGCAGCGAACGGGAGTTCCAGCAGAACGAGAAAGTGACGCTGGATGCAGAGCTGTACAATGCGAGCTTCGAGCCGGTGAACACGGCGGAAGCCACCATCAACCTGACGAACGAGGACGGCCGCGAGCTGGCCTATACGTTCAGCCGCTCCGGCACTGGATACCGCTTGGATGCCGGGGTCCTTCCCGCAGGGCGCTACACCTGGGTAGCTGCCGTCAGCTTGGACGGGGAGCGCCTGACCGCCAAGGGCGAGTTCCTGGTAAAACCGCTGGTGGCTGAAATGATGAACACCGTGGCCGACCATGATCTTTGGGAGAACATTGCCGCACGCACCGGCGGGATCGCCAGTACCCCAGCGGATATGGACCGCATCGCCGAGGCGCTGAAGGACCGCCCTGAGCTAAAGGCACGTTCATACTCCCACGCCAGCTTCAGTGATCTGATCGGGCTCCGCTGGCTCTTCTTCCCCTTGCTGCTGCTGCTCACCTTGGAGTGGGTGCTGCGCCGCAGAAGCGGAGCCTATTGAACGCAGATGACGGAGTATGTTTTAGCTGAAAAGCATCCTTCCGGGCGAAGCTTGGTAAAGCCGCTGCTCTTCATAGCGATGGTTGTGCTGCTGCTCATCGGCTGGTCCAACCGAACAGCTTTTCTTATCGGCTTGGGGAACCACCTGATCACCGAAGACCCCGTGACCCGAGTGGACGCCGTGTTCGTGCTGGGCGGCTCCGTGAAGGATCGCGGCGTGGAGGCCGCGCGTATTTACGAGCAGGGCCTGAGTGATCGGTTCGTGTTCACCGGTGCGCCGGTACCCAGCGCATTGGAAGCCTTGGGCATCGATAGCACCGAGGCCGAATGCACGCGTAATTCGGCCGTGGTCGCCGGAATGCCCATGGAGGTCACCACGACCCTGAACAAGGGAACGAGCACCTTCGAGGAAGCCGAAGCACTCTTGGAATTCGCCATCGCGGAGCAACTGGATACGGTGATGGTCATCTCCAGCCGCTTCCACCTGCGGCGGATCGGTTTCGTATTCCGGAAGCGCTTCCACAAGGCGGGCATCACCGTATTGCTCCACGGAGCACCCTCATCCCTATTCGATGAGCAGAGCTGGTGGACCTCCGAGGAGGGCCTGATCATGCTGAACAACGAATACGTGAAGCTTGCCTACTACCGGCTGAAGTACTGACGGCACCGCGCCCAGCACGACCAGTCCGATCGGGAGTGTGCCTTACCGCTGGATCATGATCCGTTGCACGGATCGCTGCGCTCCATCCTCCGCCACCAGGAGATAGGTGCCTCCAGCCAGCTGTGCAAGATCCATATCAACACGACCCTGTCCTGCCGTGGTTGCCCCGGTCCATACAATACGTCCCAAGGCATCCTGTACGCGCAACTGCTGCGGGCCAACGCCTTCCTGGAGGAACGCCGTGAACCGGCCGTTGCTCGGGTTGGGTGCCACGTGCAGGATACGGCCAGCGGACTCACTGATCCCTACCCAGTTCACGCAGAAATCATCACTTACGGAATACTCAAAAGTGCCATTGCCTTCCAGCAAGGACACCCCGAGGGTATCGAAGATCCGGAAATCACCTTCGCCATAGTCGCAGCACATGCCGTCGCCCACATCATCGAAAACGGTGAAGATGTAGCACGAGTGGGCCAAGCAGACCTCCTCGTTCACGGTATAGCCGTTGGGGCTGTTGGTGTATGGCCCGCCGCTGTACACGAGAAAACCTTCCGGCGTTGTGATCTCCCAACTCGTCTCAGTACCGTAGCGGTCCAGGTCCAGTTGCACCACACCTGTTATCCCCGGGCTGTTCACCATGAAGAGCAGGCTGTCGGTATCATTCAGCGGGTTGGTATCGCCCTCGTTGTTGGGGTCGGATACCGAGATACGCAGTTCATGCAGGCCGCTGCTGAGGTGTATCACCGGCAACGACACGTTCACCGTTTGCACCGGCTGAATGGCCCCGTACCAAGGCAAGGTGCCGAGCAACACCCCGTCCACTTGGTAATGGATATTGGCGAAGGTGATCGGACCTTCCCCGTTGTTCTTCAAGGTGATGATGGGCCTAATGCTATCGCTATCGCAGATCACATGCGGCACACCGGCGATGCTGGTGATGGCGGCATCCAAGGGGATGGGGACATAGGCTTCGGGGTCGAAGCCGTTGAGGGTATCGCCACAATCGCCCAGCCATTGCTCGATATGCGGATAGGTAAGGTTGAAGCGGCCATAGAAGTCGTTCACGTTGTTGGAGCAGGAAGCTTGGCCGCCGAAGAGCTGGCCGATGATGCGGTGGTCCTGGTTCCAAAGGGCGCTTCCACTGCTCCCAGGCTCGGTGGTACCGGCATGCCACTGGGTGACCTGCCAGCAGTCCGCTCCGCTCATCGTGCCTTCGATGATCGGTCCGTGGGAGTTGCAGATCTTCTTGATATCACCGGCGGGATGGTGGATGCCCACCACGCTATCAGGTGCGGTACCGCTCTTGTCCCAACCGCTGTAGTAGGGGTGGAAATCCACGGGCGGAATGCTGCTGAGGAGTAAGAACGAGGCGTCCGTGCCGGGAAATTCCAAGAGCTTATCGCAGCCGGTGATGCTATGGTCCATCGGGGCGTTCTCCGTGGGATCGCACACGGGGCTTTCCCAGTTGAAGATGAAGACCCAGGAGGCGTTGGAGGTGTTGCCCTCGGTACAATGGTTGGCGGTGAGGAAATAGGGCGTGCTATCGTTGGCGCAGTTGTTCACCAAGGTGCCTGTGCACACGCCGCCTCCGAGCACGATATGCGCCACCGAGCGGATCTCATCGCGCCAGAGGTCGCCTTCCGGGCAGATGGTGTTCACGTTGCAGGGGCCGCTATCCCCGAAGCCCCGGTCCGGACCACCACCCAGCAGCCGATATCCATGGATCACGGCGCTGATGGTGAGCTGGCCTTGGCCGGCGAGTGATGCCGGTTCGATGTATTCCACCGTGATCCGATCCCCCGAAAGCGGCGATGTACCAAAGGCGGTATGTCCCGGATTGCTTTGTGCCGTATAGGATCCACGCACCTCCCCTGCTTCGTTGTAGAGGAACATCCGCGCTCCTTCCGGGATCACGTAATTGCTGAATTGCAGGTTGATGCTCAGCGCCTCCGGGCAATGCAGCATCAATCTCCAAACGCGGTCGCCATTGGGCATGGTGAACCAAGCACCGCTGTTCTGCAAGTTCAGGTCCGTTTCATGGGTGAAGCCGAAGCGGAGCGGTCCCTTGATCCCCTGTGCGGCCCGATCCGCATCCTCGTTCAACAGGGTGGCCACATCCACTTCTGGCATATGGATCACCGTGGCCGCTGGCATCCCGCGCTTTTCGGCCTTGTCGCCGTACGGATGTCCGCCAAAAGCGATCTGCGCGGAAAGGGGTGCAACCAGTAATAGGGAAGCGAGGAAGAGCAACGTATGGATCCTGGGCATGGGAAGAGCGTTCAAGCAGGCGGGCGGGATACGCAAATGACGCGGAAGCCACCGGAATGGTTGCAGCGAAAATAGGACACGGTGCCCAGTACCTCCCGCACGCCTTCAACCCACCTTGGATGGCTTCGCCTTTTCGTCGATGAGCTTGCGAATGGCAAAGAGCTCATCACGCAGCTCGGCGGCCGTAATGAAATCGAGTTCCTTGGCGGATTTTTTCATCCGTGTTTCCAACAGGGCCGCATTCTTCTCCAGATCCTCCACGGGCATTGATCGCATCACCGGATCAGCGGCGAGGCTCATTCCTTCGGGTTCCACGTAGGCCTTTTTGCTGCTGCCATCCCCGGTATCCATCACAGCGGTTTGCTGCATGATGGAGGTCCGGTCACGCTTGATCTGCGTGGGCGTGATGCCGTGCTTTTCATTGTAAGCCATCTGCTTCTCGCGCCGTCGGTCGGTCTCCTCCATGGTTCGCCGCATGCTCTCGGTGATCTTGTCCGCATAGAAGATCACCATGCCGTTGAGGTTCCGTGCGGCACGTCCGGCCGTTTGCGTGAGTGAGCGGTTACTGCGGAGAAAGCCTTCCTTGTCCGCGTCCAGCACGGCCACCAAGGAGACCTCCGGCAGGTCCAGGCCTTCCCGGAGCAGGTTAACGCCAACGAGCACGTCGAACATGCCGAGGCGCAACTGACGCAGGATCTCGATGCGGTCCAAGGTCTCCACGTCGCTGTGGATGTATTTGCACTTCACGCCGTTCTTCCCTAGGAATTCCGCCAGCTCTTCGGCCATCCGCTTGGTGAGGGTGGTCACCAGCACCCGCTCATCCTTCGCGCTGCGTTCACGGATCTCGTACAGCAGGTCGTCGATCTGGTCCTTGCTGGGGCGCACGTCGATCGGCGGATCCAGCAGACCAGTGGGGCGCACCACTTGCTCCACGATGATGCCCTCACTGCGTTCCAGCTCGAAGTCCGCCGGGGTAGCGCTCACGAAGACGGTTTGCCCGATCATGGCATCGAACTCCTCGAACTTCAGTGGACGGTTGTCCATGGCGCTGGGCAGCCGGAAGCCATACTCAACGAGGTTTTTCTTGCGACTGCGGTCGCCGCCGTACATGGCACCGATCTGGCTCACCGTTACGTGGCTCTCGTCGATCACCATTAAAAAGTCCTCCGGGAAATAGTCCAGCAGGCAGAAAGGGCGCTGGCCTTGCTCGCGCCGGTCGAAGTAGCGGCTGTAGTTCTCGATGCCGCTGCAGTAGCCCAGTTCACGCATCATCTCCAGGTCGTAGTTCACGCGCTCCTCCAAGCGTTTCGCTTCGAGGTGCTTGCCGATCTCGTTGAAGAAGTCCACCTGCTTCACCATGTCCTCCTGGATGGAGTGGATCGCAGCGTTCAGCGTTTCCTTACTGGTGACGAAGATGTTGGCCGGGTAGATCGGTGTCTCGTCCAGGACCTCCAAGGTCTTTCCGTTCTCTATGGCGAAGCGTTCGATCTTCTCGATCTCATCACCCCAGAAGTGGATCCGCATGCCCTCATCCGCATAGGCGAGATAGACCTCCACCACATCGCCGCGCACACGGAAGTTACCCCTTGTCGGGTCGATATCCTGGCGGCTGTATAGCGAGGAGACGAATTGGTGCAACAGTGCGTTGCGCGAGATCTTCTGGCCCTTCTTCACATGTACCACGCTTTTGTGGAACTCCGCCGGGTTGCCGATGCCGTAGATGCAGCTCACGCTTGCCACCACGATCACGTTCCTTCTGCCGCTCAATAGCGCGCTGGTAGTAGCCAAGCGCAGCTTCTCGATCTCCGAGTTGATGGAGAGGTCCTTCTCGATGTAGGTGTTGGATACCGGCAAATAGGCTTCCGGCTGGTAGTAATCGTAGTAGCTCACGAAGTACTCCACGCGGTCGTTCGGGAAGAAGTGCTTGAACTCACCGTAGAGCTGTGCGGCCAAGGTCTTGTTGTGGCTCAGGATCAGCGTGGGCCGGTCCAGCTGCGCGATCATGTTCGCAATGGTGAAGGTCTTGCCGGAGCCAGTGACACCCAGCAACGTTTGATACTGCACACCATCGCGGGCACTTTCCACCAGTTGGCGGATCGCCTCGGGTTGGTCGCCGGTGGGCGTGAATTCAGAGATAAGTTCGAAGGCCATGAGTAAGGGGGTGCAAATTTAACCCTTACCTGATCGCCGGAATCCGGAACGGGGACCGAAGCCCGTTCATGTGAAGTCCCGTTATGCCACTTCGCAATAGAAGGTCGTCCAAAGATGCGCCGCTATTTTTTCGCAGGACGCCCCGCAACGTTGCGGGGCAAGGAGGTTGTCCCGTAGCCATGGCTACGGGGCAACCTCCTGGAAGTATGGGGGAGTGCTAGCATTGGTCGCACTCGCGGCATCGGGCCGGTACAGAGCGACAGTGCAAGAGGATAAGGCGCAGCGCTACGACTTACCGATCGCCAACCTTTCGGACACCGCCTATCCGGACCACCCGGACATTGGCTGCCGGGCGGAAGGCTACGCTTGGAAGTACTTCAGCACGGTATCGATCCACCAGCAGGACAGCGCATTCGCGATCCCCTTCCAGGGTTTGAACGGGGACAGCACGACCATCACGCCCCCTCAGCCGGATCCTGTGGTCCCGGCATCATAGCCTTCTATCTTCGCCCTATGTTCTGGAAGCGCATCCTCTACTACTTGAACCCGGCCACGCTGTTCTCCAAAACGGACCACAACCTCAACCTGCGGTTCATGCACGGGATCAACCGGATCAGCATCTTCGTATTCCTGGCATGCATGGTGGTGATGGTGATGAGGGCTTGCCTGCGGTAAAGAGCACGTGGTCAATTTTGGACGCGGAGGCGTAGCGAATACAACGGTATTTGTTCATGGTACGGAGTACATCGCCGTATAGGGCATCAGGTACTCGGTACCGTGTACCGATCTGCGTCCCTCAGCGCCTCTGGGCCTCTGCGTGCTAGATCTTCAGGGGCACTTCTGCAGCTCCTTCACCCGCTCCAACCGCTCGATGTAGAGGTATTCCTCCGTGTCATCCCCTTCCATGGCCGGCCCCACACGCAACGTGGCTGTCACTTCCACGAACAAGGGATCCGGTGGTGTTTTGATCCGGTTGCTGTACGCGCGCTCGAGTTCCAGACCTGCCCCTTCCACACCGGCTTCATCCATGGCCACGGGAATTATGAACTTGCTTCCGCACGGCGTGAAGCTGTGCGAGTCGGCGTAGTAGACATAAGCACCGGAGAGGTGCATGGGCAATGAACCGAAATTGGCCACCCGTCCGATGGAGTTGGGCAAGGTGGTCTCCACTGGCCCACCGTCCGCATATCTGCGCACCAGCCTATCCCCTTCCAGTTTCCATCGGATCGGCACATCCGCAGTGTTCAGTGTGAGCATATCCCCTGAAACGGTCCACTGGCCGATGGTTCCGTACGGGATGCTGTCGCGTTCGAGGTAGCGGTCGCGCATCACATAGGTGCTGTCCGCACGCAGGTCCAGTTGTGTCAGAATGCCGGGACAGTCCGCACAGGGAAGTGTATCGGCATAGAGCCCGACCCATTGCGTTGCTCCCGTTGTTTCCTCGGTCTCAACACCCTCCGGTGTTTTTTCATCTTGTGGACTGCCTTGGCACGAGGCCAGCAAAACAAGAACTACAGGGAGTGCATGGATCAACTTCATGTGGCGAATCTATTGGGGGTTTAAGGAACAACGCAAAGACGTTCATCTTTGTGCGCCATGGTGCGCACTCCACTTCTTTCGGCGTTCTATTTCGGCAGTGTGGAGCACTATGCGTTGATGGCCCGCAGCGAGCGGATCGTCATTGATGTAGGGGAGCACTACGAGCGCCAGAGCTACCGCACCCGCACCTCCATCATCGGCCCGAACGGGAAGCAGGACCTGGTGGTGACCATCGCCCGCAGAAGCGGTGAGAAGATGCCGATGCGATCCGTGGGCCTCAGCTACGTGGAACCTTGGCATCTGCAGCATATCCAAGCGGTCCGCAGTGCCTACGGGCAAACTCCGTGGTTCATCCACTACATGCCCGACATCGAGGCGCTCCTGCTGAAGCGCTACGACAAGCTGATCGAACTGGACCTGGCCACCTTGCACTTGGCCCTGAAGTGGCTGGGGCTGACGTGTGAGGTGGAGATTCGGGAGGCCTTCGTGGAAGACCTGAAAGACCTAACGGATCACCGCGGTGACCTTCACCCCAAAAAGGCAGTGCCATCCGGGGTCGGAACTGTGCCTCCTTATACGCAGGTCTTTGCGGACCGCCACGGCTTTGTGGGCCGACTGAGCATCATCGACCTGGTGATGAATGCCGGGCCGCAGGCGAGGAGGCTTTTGGAAAGGTGATAGTGGAAAAGCACCTTCTCACTCCGTGCTGAACTCCGAGTCCGGGATGCCTTTGTTCACGCTGATCTCCGTTGCCGTGAGGACCATGTCCATGCCTCCGCGCTGCGTGAGCGTGTGCGGGAAGAGCACACCTCCTTCAGGTGAATAGGCGCTGTAGTCGGTGATCACTTGGATCCATCCTCCGCCTTCTTGCATCTGGTTTTCCCTGCGACGCAGCTTCAGGCCGGTTTCCACATCGTAGTACTCGTCGATCTTTCCGCCTGACAGGGTCTCCACGCTCACGCGGTAGGTCTTTTGTCCATCGATGGTGATCACACCGAGCAAGCGAGCCACTTGTTCCATTTCCGGGTAGTGTAGTTCGGGGAAGGCGTAGGCATTACCGAGCACTTCTTCCAGCTCCTGATCCTCCAGCTCCTTCTCCCCCATGATGCTCGTCAACTTCCCTTTTTGCCCATCGTAGTTGATCCGCTGAAGGACCATCTCCCCCATGCGCATCTCCATGGCGTATTTGTTCGGCGCCTTGTTGTACTCGGTCAAGGTGGCGGGCATGCCTTGCACGTTGGTGGTATACACCTTCTTCACGTCCCTCACCTTCTCCACGGCATCCTTACCACCAATGGCCTTGATGTAGGCATCCAGCACATCCTGGGCTTTCATCCCTTCCGGCGCGGGCGTCGCCCCTTCGGTCGGGTCTAAGCGAACGATGTCACCATTGATGTCATAGTCCAATACACGGCCGCTTCCGCTCAGCGGCTCCAGACTTTTGGCCACCTGTTCCTTGTCGCCCACCACGAGCACCGTGCAGCTATCCGGATGCAGCAAGCGTTCGGCCGCCTGCTTCACATCAGTAATGGTCACGGCATCCAGCCGCTTGAGGTAGGTCTCGTAGTGGTCTTCGGGCAGATCGTTCAAGTAGGTGTTCAGTGCGAAACGTGCCACCGTACGCGGATCCTCCAACGCCCGGGCGAAGCTGCCTGCCATATAGCTTTTGGCCAATGCGAGCTCATCGGTCTTCACGGGTGCGTTCCGGATGTCGGTGATCTCCTTCATGATCTGCGTCACCGCACTGTCGGTCACATCGTTCCGGACGCTACAGCCCGCGCTGAACGAGCCGCACCAGCGGTCCGCATCGAGGCTGGAGTACGCACCATAGGTATAGCCCTTGTCCTCGCGCAGGTTCTGCATCAGGCGTGCATTGAAAACCCCGCCGCCGAGAATGGTATTGAGCACCTGCGCCTGCAGGGCCATAGGGTCATTCGGCTTCAGTTGCACCGGGAATACCACTTTGATCACGCTTTGCGCACTTCCTGGTCGATCCACGAAGGCCATGCGAACATCCGCAGGTCGCCGAGGGTCCTTGCCTGCGGGAATGATCGGTCCCAGGTCCTTCACCACATCATGCCCCTGCTCATCCTTGGTCACGGGCACTTCCGCACCTTTCCACGTGCCGAAGTATTTCCTGGCCATCGCCTCCCCTTCTGCGGCGGTGATGTCACCGACCAATACCAAGTAACCCTGCTTGGGTTGAAAGAAGTAGCGGTAGTACTGGTACACGTCGTCGCGGCTTGCCTTGCCCAAGGAAGCTTCCGTGGTGACCTCACCGTAAGGGTAGTTCTTGCCATAAGTGAGCGCGCGGCCCACTACATCCGCGATCTGGTCAGGATCATCTGCTCGCGCCTGAACTTGTGACATCGCCCGCGTCTTGGCCTTCTCGAATTCCTCACTCGGGAAATTGGCACTGGCGACCACTTCGTACAACAGGTCCATCACCTGCGGGAAGTTCTTCTTCAGGCTGGATGCATAAAGCCCGTCGTTGCTCCCGTTTAGGCGTGCTCCCAGACCGTCCACCAATTCATCGATCTGCTCCTTGGTATGGCGCGGCGTTCCGCTGGTGAGCAACTCCCCCACCAGGTCCTGGTAGCCTGTCACATCCCCCTGTAGAATGGGAGGTATATCGAACTTCACCTGGGCGCTTACGATGGGGATCTTGTGGTTCTCCACAATGATCACCCGCATGCCATTTTCCAAGGTGAGGCTTTTATGCTCTCCCAAATGAACTTCGGGTGCTGGCCCTGGCAAGGGCGCCTTCGTACGGTCCACTTGTGCGATCATTGAGGCCGGTATAAGTAGGGTTGCGGCCAGCGTAAGGGTAGGAAGCAAAGTGCTTTTCATGGTCTTCCGTTGGCGGTTCATTTCTTTTGGTTCATCGGCAGGTAGTACAGTACCACCCTGTTTGCAGGTACGAAATACTGGCGGGCCACGCGCTGTAGGTCCTCGGCAGTAACGGCGAGGTACTGTTGCACCTCGGTGTTCACCTTATCAGCACCGCCGAGGAAGGTGTAGGCATTCGCCAGGTTATTCGCGATCCCTGACATGCGGCCGTTCTCCATCGCATGTTCGGTCTCTATCTGGACCTTCAGCTTTTCCAGTTCGGCTGGCGCTATTGGTTCATTCCTGACCAGCTCGAACTGCCGGTCCATGCTGGCCTCCAAGCTATCCGGGGGCACACCCATGTTGGCCACGGCAAAGGCGATGGCCAATCCGGGATCCTCGAACGGCAGGCTGAAGGAGCCAACGAATACCGCCTTCTGCTCGGCATCCTTCACATTCTTCACCAAGCGGCTGCTGTTGCCATTGCTCATCAGGCGGTTCAGCATGTCCACCGCATAGAAATCAGGCGTACCCAGTGCAGGAATGCGATAGGCCTGTACCACGGCGGGCAGTTGGATCTTATCATAGACCGTGTCCCGTATTTCCCCTTTCATGGGCGGCTCCACCACCTTGTTCCGTGGGATGGTCCCGCCTTTCGGAATAGGTCCGAAATATTTCGTCAGGTCGGCGGTGGCCTTCTCACTATTGAAATCCCCGGCCAGCACCAGCACCGCGTTGTTCGGCACGTAGAAGGTCTTGTAGAACTTCTTGAAGTCCTTCTCGGAAGCAGCGTTGAGGTCCTCCATGTAGCCGATGGTGGGCCACTGGTAGGGATGCTCGGTGTACGCGCGTTTGAGCACTTCGGGCAGGATGCTGCCATAAGGCTGGTTCTCATAGCGCTGGCGCCGCTCCTCCTTCACCACTTCACGCTGTGTCTCAATACCTTTTTTCTCCACCTTGGCGTGCATCATCCGCTCGCTCTCCAACCAAAGGCCAAGGTCCAGCTGGTTGCTCGGCAACACCTCGTAGTAATAGGTACGGTCGCCAGTGGTATTGGCATTGAGCACGCCGCCGGCCTTCTCCACGTACTTCGCGAATTCGCCCCTATCGATGTTGTCCGACCCCTCGAACAACAGGTGCTCGAAGAAGTGCGCGAAGCCGCGCCGGTCGCGGGCCTCGTCCTTGCTCCCCACGTGATACATCACGCCCACGGCCACAATGGGCGTGGTGTGGTCTTCGTGTAGGATCACATGCAGACCGTTGGGCAGGTCGAACTCGCTGAACTTGATCTCGCGGGTCTGGGCCACGGCTGTGATCGATGCCATAGTACAGGCGGTTAAAGTGATGATGTTTCTCATGCGGTTGTCCCCTTGTGGGCATGGAAGGGCTGCGAATGTAAGAACCTGCACCCGGGTGGAACTTCCCAAGGGATCAACGGTGCTTTACGGTGGTGAACGGCACAGCCGGCCTTGTACGAAAGACCTATGCTGGTTCCTCGGCATTCCCGAACTTCGCTCCCTCGCTGTTGAACCCTGCCCGAAAGGCTGCGTACAACGGGCCGCTCGTGATCCATGTTGAATACGCTTTCACCCATAAGAACGGACCGATTGCTATCTCCTGCCGTATTGGAGCTGGTGAAGGACCTGCATGACCATTTCGGTGAACGTCGCTTGGCAGTGCTGGATTTGCGTGAGGCACGCCGGACAGCACTGCGGAACGGGGAGGTCGATCCGTTACCTGAAACCGCGGAGATCCGCACAGGGGACTGGCTGGTTTCGCCTGTTCCTGCTGAATTATTGGAGCGCCGGGTGGAATTGATCGGGGGCTGCAGCCGCAAGGAACTGATCGAGGGCCTGAATGCTGGAGCGAAAAGCTATGTGGCCGATCTATGGAGCATGACACCGAATGAACCCGGTTGCATCCTTCGGGCCCATAAGAACATCGAACGTGCCACCGATTTCCGGCTGGCCTATGTTGGTGCCGATGGTGATCGGGTGCGGATCAACCCCAAGAGCATCACACGGCTCATGATCGTTCCACGGCCACTGCGTGCTCTGGATCACACACTTTCAGGACCGAATGATCCTTCGCCCGCAGCATTCCTGGACCTGGCCATCCATGCGCACTTCAATGCGGCCAAACTTCTCTTGCGGCAAGGTGGTGTATACCTCTATCTGCGTGGCCTGAGCGGTCATGTGGAGGCGCGGTTGTGGAAGGATATGTTCATGTTCTTGGAGAAGCGCTTCAGCTTACCCCGCGGAACCTATCGCGCCACGGTGATGATGGACAATCTGGCCGCGCTTTTGGAGGCCGATGAGATCCTTCACGAACTGAAGTACCACAGCGCAGGACTCTCCTTGGATCCCCAAGCCTATGCCGCCGACCATGTGACCTTGTTCAGTGCTCCCGACCGGCCGGTACTTCCCGATCGGCAGCATATCGGCCTGGATGCAAAATTCCTGCGCAGCGTCAGCTTGAGGACCATCAGCATCTGCCATCGTCGGCAAGCCCACGCCATGGGTGCGCCGGCCTTCATCCTGCCGCCGAATGACCAAGGTGTGATGAAACCCGGATACTTGGAAATGATCGCCGATAAGGAACGCGAGGCCGTGGACGGCCATGATGGCACCTTGGTAGGCCATCCCGGCCTGGTGAATCCGGCCATGACCGAGTTCAACAAGAGCATGGCCCGCGCCCACCAGATGTACTACCAGCGCGCCGACCACACCACCTCCGCCGATCTTGTGGAGAGTCCGCAAGGAGCACTTACCACGGAAGGCATGCAGCAGTGCATCCGGACCGTGATCCGCGCATTGGTCAGCTATACCGATAGCCAAGGCTTGATCACCCAAGGAGGGAAACTGCATGATCGCTCCTCGATCCGCCTCTCCACCCTGCTGATCTGGCATTGGACGCAGAGCAAGGTCTGCTTCATCACCGATACAGGTCTGGAGATCCATGCCGATGTCGTCAAATACCTCATCCGTAAGGAAGGTGAAAAAATGTTCGACCGACATGCACCCGAAAAGAGGGAACGAGCCAAGCTTGCCGTGGCACGTTTGACGGAGGTCGTGCTTTCCCCCGAAATACCTCCGGACCTATTGGAGGAGTGAACTTGCCTCGAGCCCTATGCCCGACCTTGTGAGAATGGAATGGATCTCCTGCTCAGAACAATTGCCCGCTGACGGCCAACGTGTACTCTGTTGGCTGCCGGAAAATAGCGTACACCTCGCGGGTTTGGCGGAGAAGGAAATGCGCAACGTGGTGATCCTGCGTTTTGCCGAGGATTGGTTCATCAAGAACCCCAGCAAGACCGGAAGAAAAACGCACCGGCATTTCTGGCTGGGTGAAGGGAGCAGCAATTGCTTCTTCGAGCAGGTGAGCCATTGGATGGCGTTGCCGACGGGGCCAGCATAGGTCGTTCAAGTATCCAAAAGAAAGGATAAAACACAAGAGGCCCGGAGAACCTCCGGGCCTCTTGTGTAGAGGGGATTTCCCCCGTAGATCACTTCACGATATCCAACAGCTCCACCTCGAAGATCAGTGTGCTGTTGCCGGGGATATCAGCACCGGCACCGTGCTCTCCGTAGGCCAGTTCGCTCGGGATGTACAGCTTCCAGCGGGAACCCACCGGCATCAACTGCAGCGCTTCGGTCCATCCGGGGATCACGGCATTCACGGGGAATTCCGCAGGCTGGCCACGGTCGTAGGAGCTATCGAATTGCTTTCCATTGATCAAGGTGCCCTTGTAGTTCACCTTCACCGTTTGCTCTGCGGTAGGCTTGGGGCCCTTACCCATCTGCAGCACCTCATACTGCAGGCCGCTGGCCGTGGTGTTCACGCCGGTTTTTTTGGCGTTCTCAGCCAGAAAGGCCGCGCCTTCCTGCCGGACCACATCGGCTTCCGCCTGCTGCTTGGCCATCATGGTCTTCTGGGCTTCCATCATATAGGCTTGCACTACCTCCTTCACCTTCTCGGAGCTGATGCGCTCCGTGCTGTCCATGGCATCGCGCATGCCAGCGAAGAGCGCGTCAAGGTTCAAGGAATCGAGGCCGGCCTGCTGAAGGTTCATCTGCAGGTTATGGCCAACGTCCGAACCAACACCATAGCTCACTGAATCCAGTGTGGTCGCCAGTTTTACGTTGCGCTCCTTTTGGCCGGTGGCCTGGTTGGTGCATGCGCTGAGCAAGACGGCGAGCACGGTGATGAGGGACAGTTTGATGTTCATGTTCCAAATTATGGGGCGGCGAAGTTACATGGAGGGAACGGATTCCTCCGCGCTTTAAGATCCTTAACGTCACTTTGTCCGCATCGCCAGGATCGCTCGAAGTTTCCGCCGGAACCGCGCATATCCGGCCAGGTCGCTGTGGTAGCCCTTGGCAAAGGTGATCAGCTCGCGGTGCACCTCCACCGGGATCGCGGCATAGAGCCGAAGCGCACTGCTGTACGGCACAAGCGGATCGCGCTTGCCATGGAAGATGAATACCGGGCATTTCACTTTACTGATGACCTCGTCGCTGCGGAAGCGGTATTTCAACAGCCAGCGGTACGGAAGTATGGCCAGGTAGTGCTTCGCCACATCCAACAGATTGGCAAAAGGCGATTCCAGGATCAGGGTGCGCGGCGAACGCGTCGCCGCGATCGGCACGGCCATCCCGGACCCGAGGGAACGCCCGTAGATCACCACGTTCTCCTCTCCGTATTGTTCCGCCAAGCGGTCGAACCAGGCCAAGGCATCTGCATGCAGCGCGGCCTCCGAGAGCTTACCCGTGCTTTTCCCGTACCCGCGGTAGTCCGGCATCAGCACAGCGTGGCGCAAGGTGGTGAAGCGAGGTGCCCGTTTCCCCCAGCGGCGCAGGCTTCCCGTGTTGCCATGCAGGTAGAGTACCGCCCCCTCCGGCTTGGGTACGGTGAAGTGCAATGCGTGCAGTTGCGCACCGTCCGGTCGCTGCATCATTTCCTCCTCGAAGGGCTGCGGAAAACTGAACTGGTAGCGGTCCGGCAAAGGGAATCGCACGAAGATGAACTTCTCCTGGAAGACCCAATAGAACAGGCAGACACCCAGATAGACCAGCGTGAGCAGGCCCAGTGTGGAGAGGATGAAGAGGGTCACGGCGCAAAATTACCTAACCATGGATGGGCGCACCAAGGCTCATCGCACAAAAAGCCATTCATCCCCGGTGCTCCCTTGCGGCTCGAAACGATAGCCGTCGCCATCATACTGTTTGATCTGCTCCACCTCCGTCAGCCGGTGCTGGATGATCCACCTGGTCAATGCTCCGCGCTGGTGCTTGGCATACACCATTATCATCCGGAGGCCTTTGGCGCTCTGTTCCTTGAATACCGGAGTGATCACGCGCGCATCAAGCTGTTCGGCATGGACGCTCCGGAAGTACTCTGCCGAAGCGAGGTTCACCAGCACCTGGCTTTCGTTCTTTCGGAGATCCGCATTCAATTGTTCCGTGATCCGATCACCCCAGAACTTGTAGAGGTCGGGTTTTCCACGGCCCATTGAAAGCTTGGTGCCCATCTCCAGCCGATGCGGTGCGATCAGGTCCAACGGGCGTAGCACACCGTACAAGCCACTGAGGATGCGCAGATGACGCTGAGCGAATCGAAGATCATCACGTTGGAGCGTACCGGCATCCAGCCCGCGGTAGGCTTCGCCATCGAACATCAACGCGGCTGGTTTCAACACCGGCGAAGTGGCCCAGCCTTGGTAGCGCTCATGGTTCAGGTTCGCCAGCTCCGGACTGATGTCCATAAGCTTCCTCAATCTCGCCGGCGAAAGCTTCTCCAATTTTTCCACCAGTTCGGTGCTCTCCTTCCGGAAAACAGGTTGAGTGGCCGAGCGCATGGCCTTCATGGGAGTTTCATCGAGGCTTTTGGCGGGGGAAAGAACAATGAGCATGTGGATGTGGGATCGTGAAGAAGAAGGTACAAAGGTCCTATCCAGCAGGGAACCACGGCATATCTCTTTTTACCCATGATGAAGGATCCACTCGGTTCCGGTCCCACTTCCCTTCCGCACCGTTACTTTCGGCCCATGGCCGCCGAACGCACCGTGGTATTGGAACACGACCGGATCCAGCGCAAACTGCGCCGGATCGCATTCCGCATTTACGAGGACAACGTCCACGAGACCAGCTTGGTCCTGGTGGGCGTGGCCCCGCGTGGTGCCAAGTTGGCCGCGCGCCTCAAAGTGCACCTGGAGGAGATCTCCCCCTTGAAGATCGAGCTGCATGAGCTCGTGCTGGACAAGGATGCTCCGGTAAAGGCCCCGGCCAAACTGGGGAAAGGCGATGTGGACCTCGACGGCCGTGTTGTGATCCTGGTGGACGACGTGCTGATGAGCGGCCGCACCCTGATGTACGCTGCAGCGCACCTGATCGGTTCACCCCTGAAAAGGCTGACCACCGTAGCACTGGTGGACCGCTTGCACAGGACGTTCCCGATCCGTGCCGACATCGTGGGCCTCACGCTGAGCACTACACTGCAAGAGCATATCAGTGTGGAACTGGGTAAGAAGGACACGGTCTACTTGTCCTGAAATCCAAGCATTTCCGCCATGAGCGTGGCGGTTTCCCGAGGGGTGCCCCCGCCGGCCACATGCATCGGAGCGCGCCGATAGACCGGTTCCCTCACGCGCATGAGCTCGCCGATCCGATCCGTTAAAGCATCACCTTTCAGGCCGAAAAGCAAGGGCCTGTCCCCTCCCGAGCGCCGGGCCCGTTCCACGAGGATATCGTGCGGAACATCCAAGTAGACCACGC
The DNA here is from genome assembly GCA_019638085.1 of Flavobacteriales bacterium. Classification (GTDB taxonomy): domain Bacteria; phylum Bacteroidota; class Bacteroidia; order Flavobacteriales_F; family PHOS-HE28; genus PHOS-HE28. The sequence continues at coordinate 40,629 of JAHBUL010000011.1, forward strand.
GGCCCGCATCGAGCATACGATCCATATTGTCCGCAGCCATGGGGGTGCCCCCGCCACAGGCCACCAATACGTCCTCCGCTTCCAGCAAGTCGGCGAGCACCTCACTTTCCACCTCACGGAACTTGGCCTCTCCATGGAGCTTCATCCAAGGAAGGATGGGGCCGATGCGCTGCTCGATCACCCGGTCGATATCCACGAACCGGCGGCCCGTTAGTGTGGCCAGTTCGCGTCCCACGATGCTCTTGCCACTGCACATGAAGCCGATGATGAAGACGCGCATGGTGACAAGGTAGGAATGGATCCGCTTTCTGGGTACAGGGTACCGGGCATTGAGTACCGGGTACCTGACCCGCCGTACTCGGTACTTGGTACTCTGTACCAACTTCGAAACTGCGTCCCATTCCTCATTTCCGATCCGCGCAGATCTTAACGATCTGCGTCATCTGCGTTCCCAATCCCGACCTTCGCCCCGATGAAGATCATGGAGGCCACAGAAGGAACGGCACTTTACCGCTGGATGCCTTTGCCTTGGGGGATCCACGCCGATGAAAAAAGCGGAATGTTCCGCTTGAAAAGCGAACGAGCATGATGCGAGGTGGCACGGTACCAGAACTGCGCGTGGCCCGCTGGGTGGATGGCGAAGGAAACCCCACGGAACCGCAGACCTTCGCCCAGCGTTCGGGGCTTTTCAAAGTCGTGTTCTGCTTCCAGGCGTGGTGCCAAGGCTGCCACAGCATGGGGTTTCCGACGCTGAAAAAACTGGTGGAGGCTTTTCGGGGAGATGACCGGGTCTCCTTCCTCGCCATTCAAACGGTCTTCGAAGGCCTTCACGAAAACACCTGGGAAGCCATGCTGAAGAACCAGCAGGAATATGGACTGGGAATTCCATTCGGACACGATACGGCTGAGGAAGGCGAGTTTCCCCGCACCATGGTCGACTTTAGCACCGGCGGTACGCCTTGGTTCCTGCTGATCGACCAACGGGACCGGCTTCTTTTTGGCAATTTCCATTTGGACACGGACAAGGCCATCGCCTTCATCCGCGGAACTTTGGGAGAACCTGAAGCCTGAACTGCACAAATGCCCGTGCGAACACCGACCTTCGCGCTAATGAAGATCATTGAGGCCAGCGAAGGAAAACCATTGCACGACTGGATGCGCGTGCCGTGGCGGATCTATGCCAACGACCCGAACTGGGTGCCCCACCTGAAGCAGGATGTGGAGAAGGTCTTCGACCCCGGAAAGAACAAATTGTTACAGGCCCGCAAAGACCGGAAGGCCGGGGCGATCAAGCGCTGGGTGCTATATGATGATGCGGGGCAAGCTGCCGGAAGGATCGCCGCCTTCATCGACCCCAAAACGGCCTGGACCGATAAGCAACAGCCAACCGGAGGGTGCGGCTTCTTTGAATGTATCGAGGACCAAAGAGCGGCCGATCTGCTCTTCGACACGGCACGGGACTGGCTGAAGGCCCAAGGGCTTGAAGCGATGGACGGACCGGTGAACCTGGGCGAACGCAACATGTTCTGGGGCCTGCTGATCGAGAATTTCAAGGATCTGCCGATCTACGGCACGAACTACAATCCGCCGTACTACGTGGAGCTTTTCGAGGCCTATGGCTTCCAGATCTACTTCAAGCAGCTCTTCTTCAAACGCTCCGCGATCACTCCGGTGCAGCCCATCTTCCACCGCAAGTACAAGCAGTTCCAGGATGACCCGGACATTTCGGTCCGCGATGTGCGCGGCATGAGCTCCGAACAACTGGCAGAGGACTTCCGCACCGTGCTCAATGCCGCTTGGGTGGACCACGAGAACTTCAAGCCCATGCCCAAGGAGGTGGCGCTGAAGACGATCAAGCAGATGAAGCCGGTGATGGATCCGCGGATCGTGGTTTTCGTTTACCACAAGGAGAAGCCCATCGCCTTCTTCGTGAACCTGCCGGAGCTGAACGAGATCTTCCGGTTCGTGAACGGCAACCTCAACTGGCTGGGCAAGCTCAAGTTCCTGTGGCACAAGTGGAAGGGCACATCGAAAACGATGACCGGAATTGTGTTCGGCGTGGTGAAGGAGTGGCAGGGCAAAGGCGTGGAGGGCGTGATGATCGTCCATACCAGCAAATGGCTGATGGAAACGGGTCGTTATAACGACACGGTGCTGACCTGGATCGGCGATTTCAACCCGAAGATGTTGCGGGTCTGCGAAAGCCTCGGGGCCACCAACTACCGCACTTTGGCCACCTATCGCTATCTATTCGACCGGAGCAAACCCTTTGAGCGGTTGCCGTTGATCGCGAAGAATTGAACAATTGCTTGCTGAAGTGGGTTGGATGTTTACCTTCGCGCCCTCAAAACGCAGAACACGGTTGTGCAACGCATTTTGATCCTGTAGCTCAGCTGGTAGAGCAATACACTTTTAATGTATGGGCCCTGGGTTCGAATCCCAGCGGGATCACAAAGACCTCGGCGAAAGCCGGGGTCTTTGTCGTTAAAATACGCCGACGGCAAGTGCCGCGAAGCGGAACCATTGAACTTCTTCCTCAACACGTGGAGGGTTCGATCCAAGTGACATTTATCACTTTCAGCAGTGGGCATCCACATACCTTTGCATGAGCACCAAGCGCATGCGACGTTCAATCGCCATATTCCTTTTGGGGATCTTCCTCTCCAGCACCACGGAGGCACATCAGTTGTTGAAGTTGCCTGCGTTGTTCGAGCATTTATCCGAGCACCAGGAGGATGGCCCCATGAGCTGGATGGAATTCATGTCGGAGCATTATCTCCATGCGGGGGATCACGCTGACCGGGACCATCATCACCACAACCTCCCCTTCCATTCCGACAATCATAACGGAACCCAAACCATTCAGGCGCGACTTCCCGAAACATCTTCATTGAGCTTCGCTATCCTGAACGGATTGGACGTTGAGTTGATCTCGATGGATGAGCGCATGCCGATCCGGAACGGATTGGATGACGTCTGGCAGCCGCCACGCATGTAGATCCGGTGCTTCGGCACCCCGCACGATGAGGCTTTGCCCCGTGCATATTCCCTAATTCATCGGTAGTACAGTCGACCCATTGGGTCGACACTACAGATGCAACAAACGGATCTAGTGCCCCTTTTCCATCTCGATAATTCCTGATCGCGTTCCCATGATCGATCGCATCATCACATTCAGTGTTCGCAACAAGCTGATCACCGGCTTGCTGCTCCTGGCCTTCATCGGCTGGGGTGCTTGGTCCGTCACCCAGTTGCCCATCGACGCGCTGCCGGACGTCACCAACAACCAGGTGCTGGTGAACACCATTGCTCCCAACCTCGCCACGCAGGAGGTGGAACAGTTCATCACGTTTCCGCTGGAGCAGGCTTTCAAGAACCTGCCCGATGTGGTGGAATTGCGCAGCGTATCGCGCAGCGGCCTGTCCGTGATCACGATCGTGTTCAAGGACGAGGTGCCGCTCTACCTCACACGCCAGCTGGTGGCAGAGCGCATCACGCAGGTGCAGGAGCAGATCCCGCCGGGTTATGGCACACCCGAGATCGCTCCACCCACCACCGGAACCGGCGAGATCTACCAATACACCCTTGCCGTGGACAGCGCCCACAAAGGCAAATATGACCTCTTGGAACTGCGCACGTTGCAGGACTGGGTGGTGCGCAAACACTTGCTGGGCGTGCCCGGAGTGATCGACGTGAGCAGCTTCGGGGGCTATTTGAAACAGTATGAGGTGAGCGTGGATGCACGGCGGTTGGCAGGTGCCGGTCTTTCGCTGATCGACGTCTTCAACGCGTTGGAGAGCAACAACGCCAACACCGGCGGGAGCTACATCGAGAAGGGGCCGAACATGTACTTCATCCGGGGTGAAGGCGTGATCAACTCCCTGAAGGACATCGAGGAGGTGGTGATCGATGCGCGTGGTGGCAGTCCGGTGCGGGTGCGGGATGTGGCCGAGGTGCGCTTCGGGCACGCCATCCGCTACGGCGCCATGACGCGCAACGGCGAAGGAGAGACGGTGGGTGGCGTGGTGCTCATGCTGAAAGGCGCGAATGCCCTGGCTACCGTCACTGCCGTGAAGGAACGGGTGAAGGAGGTGGAGCACAGCCTACCTGAAGGCGTGTACATCGATGCCTTCGTGGACCGATCCAAGCTGGTGGACAAGACCATTGGCACGGTAGAGCACAACTTGCTGATGGGTGCCCTGATCGTGATCGTAGTGCTCGTGTTCCTATTGGGCAACTGGCGCGCTGGCCTCATCGTGGCCAGTGTGATCCCGCTCGCCTTGCTCTTCGCCATCGGCTGCATGGTGGTGGCCGGGCAAAGCGCCAACCTGATGAGCATGGGCGCATTGGACTTCGGCCTGATCGTGGATGGCGCGGTGATCGTTACGGAAGGCATGCTCTTCGCACTGCACCAACGCTTCGCAGGGCAGCGGCTGAGTGCGGCCCAACTGGATTCGGAGACCATCCGTGGCGCGGGGGGTATCATGAAGAGCGCCGTGTTCGGCCAAGTGATCATCCTCATCGTTTATGTTCCCATTTTCGCACTGATCGGCGTGGAGGGGAAGATGTTCCGTCCCATGGCCTTCACCGTGAGCTTCGCGATCATCGGCGCCCTGATCATGAGCCTTACCTACGTGCCATGGGCGGTATCCATCTTCATGAACAAGGACGTGCCCAAAGGCGAAAGCTGGAGCGAGCGCATGATCCACCGCTTGCAGAACTGGTATGCGCCGAAGCTGCGTGCCTCCTTACGGCATCGCCGGGCGGTGCTTGTGGGTGCACTGGCATTGCTGGTGATCGCTCTTTGGACCTTCGATAGGCTGGGCGGCGAATTCATCCCGGAATTGGATGAAGGCGATTTCGCCACCAGCGTCACCATCCGGCAAGGCAGCAACCTGAGCCAGAGCATCGCGGTAAGCGACCAGTTAGCCCGCATCCTGATGGCGGAATTCCCCGAAGTGAAGGAGGTGGTGGGCAAGATCGGGAGCAGCGAGATCCCTACCGACCCCATGCCGGTGGAAGCCCAGGATTTGATCATCGTGATGAAGGACCGAAAGGATTGGAAGACGACGCAGGACAGGGAGCAGATGGCCGAATTGATGAATGAGAAGATGAGCGTGATCCCGGGGATGCACCTCAGCTTCGAGCAACCGATCCAGATGCGCTTCAATGAACTGATCGCCGGGGTGAAGAGCGACATCGCCGTGAAGATCTACGGGGACGACCTCGATGAGCTTTTCACGACCGCCAATGCAGCTGCGGCGTTGATCGCCACCGTGCCCGGCGCCACGGACATCAAGGTGGAGCAGGTGACCGGCATGCCGCAGTTGGTGGTGAAATACGACCGCTCGCGCATGGCCCAGTACGGGCTGAACATCGCCGACCTGAACCGCGTGCTGAACACCGCACTGGCCGGCGGGAACGCAGGCGTGGTCTATGAAGCGGAGCGTCGCTTCGACCTCGTGGTGCGGATGGCCGACATGCGGGATGCCGACCCGGAGAAAATGAAGAACCTCCTCATCCCGTTACCCAACGGTTCGCAGATGCCCTTGGGCCAACTCGCTCACATCAGCTTCCAGAACGGTGCCGCGCAAGTGAGCCGGGAGAACGGTGCACGCAGGATCGTGGTGGAGACCAACGTGCGCGGCCGCGACATTCAGAGCACCGCAAAAGACATCCAGGCCTTGGTCGAGCACAAGCTCATACTGCCCACTGGTTATTTCGTCGGCTATGGAGGCACCTTCAAGAACTTGCAACAGGCCAGCGCGCGCCTTCTTCTTACCGTCCCCTTGGCTCTGGCGCTGATCTTCGTGCTTCTCTTCTTCGCGTTCAAGTCCTTCAAAGAGGCACTGATCATCTTCAGCGCAGTGCCCATGGCAGCTGTGGGTGGCGTGTTCGCCCTGTGGCTGCGCGGCTTGGATTTCAGCATCAGCGCGGGCGTGGGCTTTATTGCGCTCTTCGGCGTGGCGGTGCTCAATGGCATTGTGCTCATCAGCTATTTCAACCAGCTGAAGAAGGAGGGCGTGGAGGATGTCACCGAGCGCGTGGTTCGCGGAACGTTGGCCCGTTTACGGCCCGTATTGGCCACAGCGGCCGTGGCCTCGCTCGGTTTTCTGCCCATGGCGATAAGCACCAGTCCAGGCAGTGAAGTGCAACGCCCCTTGGCCACGGTGGTGATCGGCGGGCTCATCACTGCCACCTTGCTCACACTGGCTGTGCTGCCGGTACTTTATCACTTGGTGTTCTTCCGCAAGCGAAAGGAAGATGGTAAGGGAGGTGCTGGAGGTGCTGGAGGTGATGGAGGTGCTGGAGGTGCTGGAGGTGATGGAGGTGCTGGAGGTGATGGAGGTGATGGAGGTGAGGGAGGCGAAGGACGCGAAGGAGGTAAGGGAGGGCTTGGAATCGCGACGGCATCCGTGATCGCCTTGCTCTTCCTCGGAAACCCTGCGTACGCACAGGCTCCTCTGCTCTCGCTGGATAGGGCGGTCACACGGGCGCTGCGCATGCATCCGGCCATTTCCGCGTCGGAATTGGAGGTCCGGCAACAGGAAGCGCTACGAAAAACAGCGTTCCAACTTCAACCGCTCGGCGCACAACTCAAGGGCGGGCAGATCAACAGTTCCATCCAGGACATCGAACTGCAGGCCACTACCGGCATCCCCTTCCCCACTGCTATCGCCCAACGCAGCCGCTACCTGCGCGAAAGTGTGCGCTTGGCAGAGGCCGATCGCACGCGGATCCAGGCTGCCGTGAAGGAAAGTGCGGCCAGCGCATACATACAGTGGGCCATGGGTGTGGAGCAAGCCCGACTGTTGCAGCGCGCCGATAGCTCCTTTGCCATGCTTGCGTCCGTCGCTGCGCGCAAATTCGAGGCGGGACAAAGTGGCCGCTTGGAAATGATCAGTGCACGCAGCAGCGCCGACCAAGCTCATGTGCAGTGGCGTAGGGCCGTCGGCGACATCGCCATTCATGCAGCGGAGCTGGAACAATGGATCGGCCCTTTGGAGGGCGCGGTTCCGGACACATCCTCGCTAGCCGCCACTGCCCTCCTCCCTGCTCCCGACAGCGGTACCGATCCGCAGCTCGCCACGGAAGAACAGCGGGCCAAGCTCGCTGAGGAGGAATGGAAAATGGAACGCAGCCAATGGGCACCCAGTATCCAAGGCGGGGCCTTCTACCAAACGATCGATGGTACAGCACCTTATACGGGCTATCTCATCGGCACCTCCATCCCCTTGCCAGGAAGTGGGCAAGGTGCTCGCACGAAGGCCGCACGGTTACGTAGTGAGATCGCGCTGCAGCAATTGGATGAACTCCGCCGAAGCCGTACTACTGAATTGGCAAGGACCCGTTCCCGGCTGGAGCAACTGCGTGAAAGCTTGGCCTATTATGAAGGCTCTGGAACAGCAATGGCAAATGCACTCCGCAATGATGCCGAACGCGCGTACCGCAACGGCGATGCCGGCTATCTGGAATTCATTCAAGGCATCGAGCAAGCGCGGCTCATAGAAGTCGAGCATCTGCGCATCCGCTACGAACTCGCACTCACCATGATCCACCTCAACGCCCTGATGGGGCAGTAAGGGCGCGAAGCCCGGTCAGAACGCGAACGCCAGTAAGGGCGCGAGATCTCGCGCCAAAACTCCGAATCAAAATGAAAAAGCACTTCCTTCCTCTTCTTCTCGCCACAGCATTGCTCACCGCATGCGGCGGTGTGGCTGATCCTACCGGCACCCCCGATGACCACGCGAACGGATCCGCTGTAAACGGAGAGGTCCACCTCACCACCGAGCAGATCGCAGCGATCGGGCTGGTAACCGGCCAGATGGAAAAGCGGGGATTGTCCACTGCGCTGAAGGCCAACGGCCGCCTCGTGCTTCCACCGGACAAGAGTGCGCAAGTGAGCGTGCTGTTCGGTGGCCTTGTGCGTGGGATCCCCGTGCAGGAAGGACAAGCCATAACGAAAGGCCAAGTACTCGCCACCATGGAGAACATGGAATTCCTGCAACTCCAGCAGGATTATCTGGAGGCGAAAGCCAACCAGCTCGCGCTCAGTGCGGACCTGAAACGCCAACAGGACCTGCATGATGAGCGCATCAACGCCACCAAGACGTTGGAACGTGCACAAGCGGATCAGGCCATCACCCAAGCCAAGCTGGCGGGTATGGCCGCGAAGCTTCGTCTCTTCGGCATCGACCCTGCCCGGCTTTCCGCAGAGAACATCAGCTCCACCTATGCGGTGCGATCGCCGATCGCGGGCAACCTGCAGCAGATCGCGGTGACCTTGGGCCAGTTCGCCGAGCCGAACAAGCCGCTTTTCCACATTGTGGATAACAGCGGCCTACACATCGACCTCAGCATCTTCGAGCAGGATGTGGCTCGGGTCCACAAAGGCCAGAAGGTGGTCTTCGGCCATGCCGGAGAACCGGTAGGCCAGCACACGGCCACGGTATACGCGGTGAACAAGGCCTTCGAAAGTGATCGACAGGCCATACTTGTTCACGCCAAGCTGGATGACGACGGTGAGGAGCTTATGCCGGGCATGTACATCGAGGCGTTGATCATGACCGACAGCACCCGTGCATGGAGCCTACCCAGCGATGCCATCGTAAGCAATGGCGACGAACACTACATCTTTGTGGAGGCTTCACCGCGCAGCTACAAACAGATGAGCGTACGCACCGGAGCCAACGAATTGGGTTATACCGAAGTGATCCCGCTACAACCCCTTGCGCCGGAAGCAAATGTGGTAGTGAAGGGCGCATATTACCTGCTCAGCGAACTGACCAAAGGCACCGGAGAGGACGATCATTGAGGAACATGGCACCACACTGGAACATGCCGGCGAGGCTTCGCCCGTACTACGAAGCGGAACTGCTCGCATCCCGCCAACTCGAACTGGACCGGGATCATCGCGCCTCCTGGCGACACTTGGAACGGGCGCACATCCTTGGCCAACAATGGCCTCGCCCTCACACAGCAGTTCATTGGAAGATGTTGGGCTTCGGCATCCGCCTGAAGAACTGGCGTGAGATCCTGGGGCAGCTACCACGACTGCTCACCGGTGGGGTAAAATCCTTTATTGGTCATATCCCCGTAGGGAATACAGGGGGCGCGGATGTGCCGCCCTTGCGGCCGATGGAGATACCGGAAGATCTGCAATTGATCCTCGCCCTTCATGGACGCAGGAAGCACGGATCACCAACCGAATAACGATCTTCGCATATGGGTCACAGCCATGAGCACGCTCCATCTGGAGGCCACAGCGTTTGGCAGGACCGCAAATTCCTCTTCCTGTTCGTGGCCGTGGTGGTGGTCGTGGTTTTCGAGACCTTCTCATTGCTTGGCGTAGATCTGCCCATGCCATGGGCCCCGATCTTCTTCGGGGCGTTCATCCTTGTCGTGGGCTGGGAGGTGCTTTGGGAAGGCTTGAAAGCTTTGTTCAAACTGCGCTTCAGCAGCATCAACTTGTTGATGTTGATCGCCGTCGTGGGAGCCTTCCACCTGCACCAATTTCCCGAGGCAGCTGTGGTGATCACCCTCTATGCGCTGGGCGAAAAGCTGGAGGACATCGGTATTTCGCGGAGCAAAAGCGCGCTTGATGATCTGGTCAGCAGCATGCCCAAGGTGGTCACACTGAAGGATGGCTCCACACTTCCCATCGAACAGGTATCCATCGGTAGTACGGTGCTGGTAAAACCGGGCGAGATGATCCCCTTGGACGGGGTGGTGACGGCCGGGCGCAGCGCGGTGGACGAGGCCACCATCACCGGTGAACCCTTACCGAAGGACAAGCGCGTGGATGATGTTGTCTACGGTGGAACGCTGAACCGCCTAGGCGTACTGGAGGTGCGTACAACGCGCTCCAACATGGACACCACGTTGGCGCGTATCGTGCAGCTCACGTTCGCGGCGCGCTCGAACCGCAGCCATGCGCAGCGCTTCATTGAGCGCTTCGCACGCATCTACACCCCTTCGGTATTGGTGATGGCCATCATGCTGGTGGTGATCCCCGTGGTCCTGATGGGCCAACCCTTTGACCCTTGGTTCCGGCAGGCGATCACCATCCTTGTGATCGCTTGTCCATGCGCCTTGGTGATCAGCACGCCAGTGGCCATATACAGTGCCATCGGCAATGCCGGGGCGAAAGGAGCCGTGATCAAGGGCGGCAAATACCTCGAAGCATTGGCCGGGTTGAAAGTGATCAGCCTGGACAAAACGCGCACGCTCACCCATGGCCAGCCCGTGGTGGAGGATGTGATCACCTTCGGCCAAACCACGGAAGCCGAATTATTGGGTTGTGCCGCCGGAGCAGAACTCTTCAGCGAGCACCCTTTGGCCGAGGCCATTGTGGCGCGTTCGCGAGCGGATGGCCATGACCCGCATGCCGTGGAGAACTTCATTAGCACCATGGGCAAAGGGGTCCACGCGGATTGCTTGGTGTGCGACCACGATGCCATCATGGTGGGCAAACTGGATTTCATCACCGAGGACAGGAAAGCCCAGCCCGAAGCAGAGAAGGCCGTACTGGACCTACAAGCGCAAGGCAAAACCGCCATTGTAGTGAGCTTCGCTTCCGAAGTGGCCGGGGTCTTCGGCCTCACCGATCGCTTGCGGGAGGACAGCAAGCAGGCCGTAGCGGAGATCAAGGCCATTGGCCTGTTGCCCGTAATGCTCACTGGCGATAACCAGAAGGCGGCGGATGAGATCGCCAAACAGGTGGATATCCAACAGGCCTATGGTGCGCTGCTCCCGGAGGGTAAGTCCGCGCGCATCGCAGCGCTTCAGGAAACCATTGGTCCTACAGCGCATGTGGGCGATGGCGTGAACGATGCACCTGCTTTGGCCACTTCCAGCGTGGGCATCGCCATGGGAGCATTGGGCAGCGATACCGCCATCGAGGTTGCCGATGTTGCGTTGATGAACGATGATCTGCGCTTGATCCCCTACCTCGTGCTGTTGTCAAGGGCCACGTTGCGCCGGATCCGCTTCAATACGGCACTGGCCGTGGTGGTGAAGTTCCTTTTCCTGCTGCTGGCCGTAATGGGCAAGAGCCATCTGGTGCTGGCCATCGCCGCCGATGTGGGTGTCACCTTGGTGGTGATCCTCACCAGCCTGCAGTTGATGCGCTGGAAACCGGCGTGAGGCTTGGGCTAGGTCCGCTCACTACTCTTCAACCCTCTTGCTGAATGAACGTTATTAAGTGCATGCTACTAAACATTATTGATTAGACCGATCTCCGAGGGGCGATCGCGGGGCTATCGACAATGATGAGCCGACCGCCTCACCTTACAGCCCTTCTACGACGCATGGTTCAATTTTCGGTGAGGACTTGCGCAGGTCGTGTAAGCCCCCATAGTCCTGTGGCTTCCGAAGGAAAGTATCGCATTCAAAAGCCCAAGCCTACATTCAGCCCCCGAAAAACAACCACATGGCCGACCAGAAGGAACTCGACGCGCACTATACCACCATGGACAAGATCTTCCGGCTCAGCTTGGGAGAGAAAGGCGGATACAGCGGCGCACGCTTCGATGGCGACTTCAGTTTGACGCTTGAGCAGGCCCAAGAGAAAAAACACCAGTTCATCTGGGATAACCTCAACATCAAGAAGGGCGATAAGGTGCTGGACATCGGCTGTGGCTGGGGTGCCTTCGTGGACTTCTTGGATCAGAAGGGAGCTGACGCATACGGCGTGGTCCTCGCGCAAGGACAAGCGGATGCCTGCAAGAAGAACGGCCTGAACGTTCATCAGATGAACTCGAAGGACATCACGCCGGAGACCTTTGGGAAGTTCGATGCGGTGGCCGCGATGGGTAGTCCGGAGCATCTCTGCTCCATCGAGGAATACAAGGCTGGCAAACAGGAAGAGATCTACCGGACCTATTTCAAACAGATCAGTGACCTGCTCCCGGTTGGCGGACGGTTCTACTGCCAGACCATGGTCTTCGGCCCTAACATGGTGAACTTCGAGGACATCAAGTTCGGGGAGACCAACGTGTACAAGAAGAAGCACGACTACAGCAATGAGGAATTGATGGACCTCGTGTGCGACGTGTTCCCCGGCTCCTGGATCCCGTACGGAAGCGAAGGGATGACCGAACCGGCCAAGGAACACTTCAAGCTGATCTCCATCGACAGTGGCCGCTTGGACTACATCGAGACCATCGACCGGTGGACCAAGGCCTTCAATAAGTTCCAGTTGGAGAAATACTTGCTGTACGGAACCCTATTGCCCAAGCTCTTCAACAGCGACTTCCGTAAATGGGTGCGTCGCTACCGGATCCAGCCCAACCTGCAAGTATTCCAGCGCGAGGTGTTCGAGCATTACCGCATGGTGTTCGAGAAGGTGAAGGACTGATCAGCTTGCATTCCACTGTATAAAAGCTACAGCGATGTTCGACGACGATGATGATGACGATCTCGATTTCGGTGCCATGGATGATGGTCCGGATGTGAGTGAAACGGCCATCTATCAGAAAGCTCATGAGATCCAGACCTTGGCGATCGCCATCGTGGAGGCAGCTCCGGATGAGATAAATACCGGCAGCGAACGTGATCGCTTCGAGAACAGGATGTTGGAAGGCACCAAGGACGAGATGATGGGACATGCCTATACGATCACCGCCAAGCTGGCTGGAGCGTATCGGCTGAACATGTACGATCTCCAAATGGAGAATGCCTGCTTGATACGCAGGTCCTGCCGGGAATTGGTGACTTGCCTGCGCGGATTGGAGATCGCAGGGCACTTGGAAGAAGATCATTTCAACTTGCTCCGCCAAGCAGTGAAGGAATTCCAGCCCTTGTTCGTCGAGTGGGTGGCCACCTTCAAGGATTCCGACTACTTCTGGGATGACTGGGGCTTGTTCAACCCGCCGGGGGCTGTGCCGGATGTGGATTGAGCGGAATACGTCCGTACGGGTGTATCAATCCAGCGTCTGCTCCCCGCCCCCGTTCACAAAAAGCACCTGCCCGCTGACCCATGCTGAGATGGGCGCCGCGAAATAGAGCACGGCACCAGCTATATCCTCCGGCTCTCCTAAGCGCTTTAGAGGTGTGTGAGCCAGCATGCGCTTCTCGATCTTCGGGGTCAGCACCGTGGATAGTGCATGCGTACGTACAGCTCCAGGTCCAATGGCATTCACCCGAATTCCCGGTCCATAGTCGAAGGCGAGGTTCCGCGTCATGTGGTTGATGGCGGCTTTGGAGGAAGCGTATGCGCTGATGGCCGGGCTGGTATTCACCGATGCCATGGAGGACATGTTGATGATGCTGCCGTAGCCACCCTTGTTCATGTGCGGGGCCACCAATTGGCAAAGGCGCCACATGCTGAAGACGTTCAGCTCAAAGACACGAATGAACCGGGCCAGCTCGATCTTGGATGGATCTTCCTTTCCGGCTCCACCGCCACCCACATTGTTCACCAGGATATCGATGCGGCCATATTCCTGCAGGGTGCGTGTCACCAGATGCACGAGGTCATCATCCTTGGTCACATCACAGGCGACCGCAAGCGCAGCACCTCCCTCATTCCGGATCTCCTCAGCGGCCAAGTGGGCCACATCCGGCTCCCGATCAGCAACCACCACGCTGGCACCGAACGCGGCCAACATCCTGCAGCTGGCCAGGCCAATACCCATGGCACCACCGGTCACCACCGCCACTTTCCCTTTCAGATCGAATAATGCTGTCGTGTCCATCGGTCGGTTTGGAGAACAACGTGAAAGTTCCCGTTGGGTTCGAATGAACGTATCATGTTCTCTGATCAAGATCGATCAATCAACCCTTCCCAGCATTCCGATCCTCCGCCGATCATGGCCGCACTTATCGTCGATTCTCCGCTGAACCCGACTTGCAGCAGCGAACTTTGAGGCCTCGGAAAAAAACCGCAACCCAAAGCCCAACCATGCTGCAACGTGTACTCCTCCTTTCCTCCCTCCTGATCCTGTTCACCGGTTCCGTCTTCGCCCAGCCCAGTACCCAGTGGTCCGCCAACGCGAACACAGCATGGTACAACAGTACCGACACGGAGTTCGCGATCACTACGTCCGAGCAGATCGCAGGCCTTTCGGTACTGGTGGCCGGTGGGAATGATTTCTCCGGGAAGACGATAAACATCATGAACGACCTAGATCTCGCCGCACATCTATGGACACCGATCGGACCGGACTACACCCTGCCTTTCTCGGGAACCGTGGACGGGAATGACCATGTGATCAGCAACCTTTTCATTGTGATCCCCGGCGTCGATTGGACCGGTCTCTTCGGCATGTGCACCAACAGCACCATTAGCAACATCCGGCTGGATAACGTGTACCTCCGCGCTGCAGGTACTGCAGGTGCCCTGATGGGCAATTGCGCTACCAACAGCACCATCACCGACTGCCACGCGACCGGCGTGGACATCGTAGGTACTTCATTCAACGTGGGCGGCCTGGTCGGCAGCATGATGACCAACTCCAACATGCTCCGCTGCTCCTCCACGGGATCCGTTACCGGCGAGAGTCAGGTCGGTGGCTTAGTGGGTTCCCCTTGGGACCTTACGAGTATCACTGAGTGTTGGTCTGGCGGAACGGTGAGCGCCCAACATCTTGCCGGAGGGCTTGTCGGTTATTGCACCATCGCCTTTCTCCCGGATCGCAATAACACCTTGAACAATTGCTACTCCCGGGCCAATGTCACTGTGGTGAACGGCAGGGCCGGCGGTTTGTACGGAGGGGCCGACGGCAACCTGATCGCAGCCAATTGTTACTCCACGGGTACCGCCACGGGTGCCGAACTGATCGGCGGCTTCATCGGTGCCGTAGGGGGAATGAACACCACCAATTCGTACTGGGACATGGAAACCTCGGGACTGGCAAACGGCATCGGTGGCTGGCTCGGTGCCGAATCGCCCCAGGAAATTACGGGTAAGACAACGGCTGAAATGAAAACCACGACCATGGTGGACCTGCTCAACGGAACACAAACTTCCGCCCCTTGGACGATCGATCCATCCATTAACGATGGCTATCCAATATTGGCCAGCATGTCGGTTGGCATTGCGCCCTTTGCTGCGAGCCCGGTGGAACTCTCCGTGTATCCCATTCCATTTAACGCCACGGTACAACTGGGATCCAGGGCTGACCTCCTCTCCTATTCCATTTACAGCACCACAGGGAATTTGATCCGATCAGCTGAACTGACCGGAAACTCCTCCTCGCTCGACCTCCGCGATCTGGCCTCCGGTGCTTATGTGCTTTCGGTCCTTACGAGCAAGGGTATCGCAACCGAGCGGATCATCAAGCAGTAGGCTGGGACCAGTCCGGCGCGATCAGTACGCCTTTGCGGCTTCAACAGCTGATTGAGGAAGCACGGTGATGGCATACAGCACCGGTGTCCAAGGTGGCACGATGTGAGACGACGAACCCTTGGGACCGAATGCCAATGCAGATGGAATAACGAAACGACCGCTGCCGCCCTTTGCCGGAAGGAGATGTGCGGCCACTTCCAAGCCTTTGATCACTTGGTCCGGATCGCCCAGTCGGAATGTGAGACCGCCTTCCTCCGCAGTTTGCTCGTCGAAGAGCTTACCGTTGTCCAGGAAGGACGCGACATAGGCCATGGTCACCAGTTGGCCGCTTTGCACACGTGGACCATTCACGGCCGGGGTATCCAACACGTACCAGATTCCCATGGACTTCTGCCATGGCAGTTCAGATGTCTTCAGAAAATCAGCCAGGATGCGGTCTTCATCGGCTTCCGTGCGGGCCATCAAAGCTGCCTGGGCCAATTCCCGGGATTCCTGCAAGGAGCGGATCTCCCGGATGGAAAGCTCCATCTGTACCCAGTTGGTATCATTTAGCATCGGTGGCACGGTAGCGCCCAATTCGGCCCATGGTGCTTTGGATGAACGGAGCAGTACCGTGGCGCTATCACCTTGTCGCATCCGTCCGAAGTAGGAGCTGGTTGCCCTGCCTTCTCCCATGGGGTACCATTGCTCCGTGCTATACCACGAACCCGGGGCTGCGTCCGGTGCAGCCATCCGCACCCGTACGTACACACTGTCGCTATCCGTAGGTGTGCGTTCGCCGTCGCCCAACATGTTCAATCGCCAGTACACATCATCAGCCAAACGACTGCCCCCATGCAAGGGAGAATCATTACAAGCCCCCACGATGAGGGCCAGCATGATCACTCCAACATACCCCGGTCTCATTTCTCCAAGGCCACCAAGCCGATATGATAGATCACTGTACTGCGCATGGGGATCTTATCCCGATCACCGAGCAGGCCGAATGCCAAGGCACTGGGGATCACCAGTACGGCGCTGTCCCCTACTGAAAGATGCTGCACTCCTTCCTGCAGACCACTTTCCACATCGGCATGCTCGATCCGGAAGGAGGCCGGGCTGCCGGGTTCCGAGGCATAGCACGTATCTCCGTTGAGCAGGAAGACGGCATAGTTCAGCGTGGCCAGTTGACCGGGACGGGCCGGATCACCGGGGACATCGCGTACCAGTTTATAGCGGAGACCGGTCCCCGTGGCTTCCATGGTTGTGCCCTGGCGTTCGATCCAGTCCTGGATGCTACGCTCCTCAAGTTCTGCCATCCGTCGGTTCTCATCCATAAGCCGTGTGTCGGGTGGTGCAGTGCGGCTTCCTACTTGCGCAGGAGGAGGTGTTCGGCCTTCTCCACAAGCGAACAGAAGTAGGAGGATGACGACCACGACAGGCTTCATACTGGATGTTTGGCCAAGAATATCGGTAGTTCCTTCACTAGCTTATCCACCGTTTCTTGCAACGTTGCAAGCGAGCGCCCCCCGGCAGCGTTGGCATGTCCCCCTCCTTCAAAATGCTCGGCAAGAAATTCATTCACCGGCACTTTGCCCTTGGAACGCAGGCTGATCTTAACAACATTCTTTTGCTCCGCCAAAAACGCCGACAAACGGATCCCGCGGACCCCGAGCCCATAATTCACCAGTCCTTCCGTGTCGCCGGGCACATAATTGAAGCGTTCCAGATCCGCCTTGGATAATGCGATGATGGTGCCCTCACCACCTTCCAACACCTGTAATCGCTCGCTTAGGGCGAAGCCCGTAAGGCGCAACCGATCGATGGTGTTGTCCTCCATGATGGCTTCATGGATCAAATGGGGTGTCGCTCCATGCTCAAGTAGCTCGGCAGCAACGCGCAGCGTGTGAGGTGTGGTGGTGGGGAAGCGAAAGGAGCCCGAATCGGTCATGATCCCGGAATACAGACAGATGGCCGCATTTACATCGATCAGTTCTCCCTTCCCCGATGCCATGATCACATCGTACACCATTTGGCAGGTAGAAGATGCCCTGATATCACTGAACACCACATTGAAGATGTCCTCTGGGTCCCGGTGATGATCGATCAGCACTTTCAGCGGAAACTGCCGGACGAAGGACTCCAGGTCATGCACCCGGTCGGCGCGGTTGTAATCCAAGCAGAACAGTAATTCCGCATCGGCGAACGCTTTCTCACTGGCCTCCTTGGCCGTGCTGTGATCGACCACTGTCTGATGGCCGGGCATCCAGCGCAGGTTTCCGGGAGCTGGGTTCGGCAGCACCACTTGCACAGCATGCCCCATGGCTTCCAATACGAAGGCCAGACCGAGGCTGCTCCCCATGGCATCGCCATCCGGATTGAAATGAGTGGTGATCACAATGCGCTTTGGCGCGGCTAGCAAAGGGAGCAATGCGGCCACCGCAGCAGGAGAAGCTGAAGGATATGACATGGGCGGCAAAAATAGGCCCGCCGTCCTGGTACGCTAGGCGACTCCCGAATGGCTCGCTCAGAATCCGACCACCGGTGTAGGCATGTGCTCAATGAGGATCCCCACACAGCCTATATCGCTGGGGGTACGGCCCCGCTTTGCATCCTTGGGGTTCTCCGGCACACCAGGAGCGGTCACTTCAATGGCGATCCGCTTGGTGGAAGTGGCGGTGAATTCCACGGCGTCGGCCATTTCATGATCCTGATTGTCCCAGATCACCTTCTTGATATCCTCGTATGTCGGCTTCTCTCCTTGCACCTTCACGTTGCCTGAGGCCGGTTTCATGGGGCCACGCACTTTCTCAATGATGCGCGCCACAACATGATCCCCGATGATCTTCTCGTCGTAAACGAAGGAGATCCGGTAGTCCTGTCCTTTGTAGATGATGATATTGAGTTCGGTGGGCACACCTACCTGGACGCTGGCACCTTTACTCTGGCCGTTCACACTGAAACGGGTATCGCTGGCCCGTGGAGCCGATTTCCAATAGTCGGTACACTCGCTCTGTGCCATGGCCATTATGGCCAGGGAAAGGGCAATGGAGGTGAGAAGTGATCGTAGCTGCATGGGATGGGGTCAGATTTTCGAAGGTTCAATGATATCCTCCGGTCGAATGATGTCTTCGCGCATGGTCTCCAGCGCGTCCACGAGGTCCTTGAAACCTTCCGGGGTGACGATCACCGTCACGTCCTCGCCCAAGATCATACGCCCACTGGGCGAGGCACCTTGGTGTTCACTGCGGATCACAGGAAAGGTATCGTAGATATCGCGCAACTTGAGCAGTTTATCGCGGATCTCCGAAACCGCAGGATCTGCTTTGTACTGTTCCATCATGTCGATCAAATGGTCGAGGCTGGTCTTTTGTTCAGCCACGCGCATCACCAAGGGATCCTCCGCATCAAAGTGGAGCACTTGGCGGCTTACCAAATGCATGCTTTCAACCCATCCGCCGGCAAGCACCAAGGCCAACGTGGACCCCATCCGCTCATCCTGCATGCGGCGGTACGCCCGATCATAGGCTTCGTTGCTGATCACATCCAGGGAATCCCCCCTCGTGAGGTTGCGCTCCAGCCTAGCGAAATCCTTATCGCTGAATGATCCTCCCAGCCCGAGTTCATCGCCGAGCTTCTTGCAGGTGAGGTAATAACGCACCACCTCGCTGGTGATCTTGTACGTGCTGGCATACACCAGGTCCGTGGCATACACACCGAAATTCAACGCCTTTTTCTGGGTGGTGGCATAGCGCTCCACGTTCTTGGCAGGGCTCATCATCCGCTTCTGCCCTTCACCGGACATGGTCCTAACGATCTGGAAGAGTTCGTTGGGTGTGGGCATTTGGTAGAGGTTCTCGGTCTGTTCCGAGGCATCGTCGCCACCGATCACGAGCGTTTCGGCCTTGGCATCCTTTTCCCCGGCTGGCGAGCCGCAGGAAACAAGGAAGGCTACAAGGGCAAGGAGAGCATATTTATGGTGCATCATTCGGGCTGGTGTCACGCCTACGGCAAGGTTCGCCATAGGGTTTCGCGAAGAAAACATGGGAATGGGGTGTGAAGCACGGGGAACGCGGCTACTTTTGCGGCCGTTTTTCAACATTCTACGATGGCAAGCAACAGAACGTTCACTATGATCAAGCCCGAAGCCATGGCGGCGGGCCATGCCGGCAAGATCCTGGACATGATCCTTTCACGCGGTTTCCGTTTGGTCTCCATGAAATACACCCGGCTCTCCGAGCAGGAAGCGGGTAAATTTTATGAGGTCCACAAGGAACGTCCATTCTACGGGGAACTGGTAAGTTACATGGCCAGTGGGCCAGTGCTGGCGGCCATCCTGGAGAAGGACAATGCGGTACAGGATTTCCGCGACCTGATCGGGGCCACCGACCCGGCCGATGCTGCTGAAGGCACCTTGCGCAAGCGATTTGCCGAAAGCAAGGCGAAGAATGCCGTACATGGCAGCGACAGTGATGAGAACGCCGCTATCGAGAGCGCATTCTTCTTCACCACGCGCGAGCAGTACTAGTACAAGGAGATCGCGTCAGGGAGAAGGTTCAGTCCAACTGGATCTTCTCCACCACCACCCGACCGATCCTTTCGTTGATGGTCTTGATCAGGCCCTCACGCATGTAGGTGAGTTCCTGCCGAAGCGGGGCACTATCCACTTTGATGTAAAGCTTGCCGCGCCGCAGCTTTATGGCCACGGTGTGGCGCGCCACCATGCCACCGGCCAGATCATCCCACAGGCTGGCCACGGCCTGTTCGTCCAGCTTTTCACGCAGGCCATAGGCATCCACTAAGCGGTCCATGGCCTCCTTAAGGGTCAGGTCGTTCTTGCGCTTCATGCGTTCTGTACGGCTTGGCGCGGGCTGTCCGCAGTGACCCCTTGGTGGTCCAAGTGGAAGAAGCGGGTGTCCAAGCCCAGCCCATCAAGGGCCTTGTGCATACGTTGCGCATCGGTGTCGGTAATGATCACCTGTCCGAAGCGTCCATCCCCCAGTAGCGCCAACAAGTGACGCATGCGTTGCGGATCGATCTTGTCGAAAATATCGTCCAACAGGAGCAATGGCTTGATCTCTGAACGCTCGGCGGTCAGGTCGAATTGGGCCAGCTTCAAGGAGATCAAAAACGTCTTCTGTTGCCCTTGGCTCCCGAACTTCTTCAAGGGGCGATCATCGATGGTGAAGAGCAGGTCATCCTTGTGCGTGCCCCCCGTCGTGTACTGCGCCATCCGGTCCCGCTGCCACTGCCTGTCCAGGACCTCGCGCATGTCCGCTTCATCCAGTTCGCTGCGATAGGTCAACCCCACTTCTTCCGGCCCGCTGGTGATGCCTTGGTAGTGGCGGACCAGTAATGGGGACATCACCGCCATGAAATCAGTACGCACGGCATGCACCGCCTCCGCGTGGTTGATCAGTTGTTCATCCCAAGGTTCCACTACACTTCGTGAAACCGTGCCATGCTGCTGTTTCAACAAGAGATTCCTTTGGGCCAATGCCCGGTTGTACCGCATCAAATGATCCAAGTAGGCCCGGTCGAACTGGGCGATCAGCCCATCGAGGAAGCGGCGCCGTACCTCACTCCCCTCCAGCACCAGTTGGCCATCGTACGGGGTGATCATCACCGCAGGAAAGCGGCCCACATGATCCGCAAGCCGATCATACTCCTTGTGGTTGCGGGTGAAGACCTTGCGATGGCCCTTCCGAACAGAACAGGAAAGTTCATCACCACCGTTCGGGGTCTCCATGGTTCCTTTCACCATGAACCACTCCTCCCCGTGCAGCACATTGTGCATGTCCTGCGCCTCGAAGTAGCTCTTGCACATGGATAGGTAATGCACGGCATCCAACAGGTTGGTCTTGCCGGTACCATTGGGCCCGGTGAAACAATTCACCTGCTTTCCCAACTCCAGTTCGGCCTCGCGGTGATTGCGGAACTGAAGGACGGAAAGGCGACGAAGCAGCACGTTCATGTGGAAGTGGACAAAGATACAGCCGCTGTCTTCGCAACTTTGGAGCATGAAGATCGGCCCGCAGGGAGCGAAAATCGGCCTCTGAAGAAGCGCTTTGATGCGTGTTCGTTACGAACGCCTACTTTTGCGCTCCACAAAAATCGGCGGAGACACCATGTCGACGAAATCAAACGAAGGTAAGGACCTGGATATCGGTGAGATCTACACCAAGAGTGAATTGTTCCTTGAAAAGAACAAAACACCGGTCACCATTGCCGTGGTGGCAGTGCTGGTGATCGTCGGCGGCTTGCTGGGGTACAAGAAGTTCGTTTCTGAACCCCGCGCACAAGAGGCGCAGGAAATGATCTGGAAGGCCCAGTATTATTTCGAGATCGACTCGTTGGACAAGGCGATGAACGGCGACGGCAACTACTTGGGCTTTGCGCAGGTAGCCGACGATTACGGCTCCACTACCACGGGCAACCTGGCCAAATTCTACATGGCTGTGATCTTCCACCAGAAAGGAGATTACGAGAACGCCTTACAGTACTACAAGGAAGCGGACTTGGACGACAACGTGCTGCGGGTGATGGCCACGGGCAACCAAGGCGATGTGCTGGTGGAACTGCAACGGCCTGCTGAGGCCGCCACGCAATTCATGAAGGCAGCCGACATGGTCAAGAGCGATTACACCACGCCGATGTTCCTGATGAAGGCGGGCATCGTATACCAGCAGCAGAATGACTGGAAGAACGCGGCAAAGTGCTTTGGGCGCGTTGCATCCGACTATCCGGGCTCACCCGATGCCAACACGGCGAAAAAGTACGCGGCCCGTGCGAAGACGATGGCCGGCCAGCCTTCGTAATGGCCACCACCGACCTTTCGAATTATGATGCAGCCGGTGTCCCAAAGGGCACCGGTCTGCGTTTGGGGCTGGTGGTAAGTGCTTGGAACCCGGAGATCACCGGGGCCATGCGCGATGGCGCGGTGGAGACCCTGCTCAAGCACGGTGTAGCCTTGAAGGACATTATTGAAGAGCAGGTACCCGGGAGCTACGAACTGGCCCTTGGTGCTCAGCTCTTGCTGGATCATCGCCCGCTGGATGGCGTGATCTGCATTGGCAGCGTGGTACGCGGGGAAACCCCGCATTTTGACTTTGTCTGCCAAGCCACGGCACAAGGCATCATGGATGTGGGCCTGAAAACTGGCAAACCGGCAATTTTCTGTGTGCTCACGGACGACAACATCGAGCAAGCCCGGGCCCGCAGTGGTGGCATACACGGCAATAAGGGCGTGGAGGCAGCTGTGGCACTGCTCCGCATGGCGACGATGCGCCGGAGGCTTACAGATTAGGCCACAGTTGTCAGCTATCTCCTTCCACTCCTGCTGGTTACGGTTGTTGCCTCCTTCAACCTTGTGCCGGATCAGCGTTATCAGGTTTGGTCAAGAACCTTTGTAACCAATTGGTTCCAGCTTCCGGATTTCCTGAGCGGTGGTCTCACTAACATTTGGCCCGGTGCTTCGTGAAGCACCGGGCCGAACTTAGGTGGTTAGCAACTACGGCCAGCTCACTTAAAGCTGATCAAGCCAAAGCGATAATCCTTCTTTCTGCTTGCGTAAATGAACATCGTTTCATCCTTCAGCTGCACACAGTCCTGGGGGCGAAGGATCACATCGCGGCGATCTGGAGTGAACAAGGCCTCGCGGGACACATTTCCAGCCTCATCGATGGTCGCCAGGATCACCAAGGCATCCTTACCTTTCAACTCGAACTGCTTGATCTTATCGCCGGGCTTCAGGAAGAGATTCTCTCCTGTATCATTGAAAACGAGATAGATCCTGTTGTCCTTTACCTCCACGGCGCAACCGCTGAAAACTCCGTTATCGTTGACACTATGTTGGCGCTTGGGCACTTTGGTAGCCCAATCGATATCCCCTTGTGGATCGATGTTCACCACCACCACATCGTTGTAATAATAATGGTAAGTGGTCGTGGTGACGGTTCCACCGTTCGGAGTGGAGCTGGTGGTGGTGACTACCCGCATGAAGTACTGCTCCGCTATGAGAACTGCACCGCCGTCATCCCGATGAATGATATCGTGCAATACGAATTCAGGTAATTCCAACTCTTCGTCCTTCTTCTCTGCTTTCTTCTTTGCCTTCTTCGCTTCCTTTTCGGTCATGTATGAAGTGATGAAATCGTCGCTGAACGCCTTGAAGCTTTCATGGGAAATGGACTTCGTGGCGCGATCAAGTCGAAGAAAGAAGGCCCCTCGGACACTGAAGCTGCCTTTATTCCCGAAGAGTCCCGCACAGATGATATCACCTTCATTTGCCATTGAAAGGGTCATATCCTGAAGGAACTTGTCCTGAATTGCGATGGCATGATCTTGCGGGGTGGGCGAATCACCGGTGTAGACCAGCAGATGGTATTCATAAGTGGATTTATTCGCGCGTTTCAGGGCCTTCCTTTCCTTCTTGTCCGCATATTTCACGCCCAATACAAGCACGCTTCCATCATTGTCCACACGTTGTGATTCCACCCTGTAATCCACATCGGTAAAGGGCAATGCAAACTCCTGTGACCATTGGAGCTGCATATCCGCATCGTACACGTTCATGCTGGACCGCTCCACATCCTCCTTATCGAGAGGAGGTAACACTTGCACCAGCACCTTTGAACGGTCCGGTGATGAGGAGATGATGAATGCTCCGATATTGGATGATTTCTGGGCCGGTATGGTAGCGATCTTCTCAAACCGCTTCAACGGTTTGAAGCTGGCTTGATCGTAACTGCTCAAGTAGAGGGTGTTCTCATTCTCCTTCTTGTCATAATATCTGCAGAAGACCAATATATCGGTCTTGGTGAGGATAATGGCTTTTATCGTCAGGTCCTTTTTGTCAAGCTCCAGATCCAACGGCTTTTGCCAGGCCACTTTCAGGCCATCCATGCGCTGGACCAGCACGTCCTTCTTGCGATGCACGAGCATGAAGGTGGAATTGTCCACGTCATCGATCACATAGTCGAATTGACCGTTGTCATTAATGGTCATGTCCGCTCCCCATTTCACATTAGCCATATCGGTCTTCTTCTGCGCGTGGACGGGCATTGAGACCAATACCGGAAAGGCCAAAAGGAGTAATATTCTTGGGTGCATGGTGGGGTTGGATCTGGTTAAAAGGGAGCGAATATAGAAGAATCGGTTCCGGGCGATCGCTGATCTTCATCAATCCGACAAGATCACTTGCTGCCCGTCGGCCGCACAAAGCCATGGAAAGCAGAGGTCAACGGCGAAAAACAAATCACATGGAGGATGTCAAACTTCCGGCCCCAGATCGTAGATCTGGCGGATCTCTTCCAGTTTACCAAGGAAGTCAAAGTTCAGGTCCACAAGTTCACCAGTGCGCATGTCGAACACCCAACCATGCACCGTCGGCGTTTTGTTGCGGAGGTAGGATTTTTGCAGCACGGCGGTCTTGATCACGTTGATGCACTGTTCTTCCACGTTCAGTTCCACCAGGCGGCGGTAGCGTTGGGGTTCGTCGGTGATGGCATCCAGTTCTGCGCGGTGCAAGCGGTATACATCCCGGATCTGCCGCAACCAGGGGTTGATCAACCCGAGGTCCTTGGCCTCCATGGCAGCTTTCACGCCACCACAGCCGTAATGTCCGCATATCACTACACGCTTCACCTTCAACGCACCTATTGCATACTCGATCACGCTAAGCGCATTGAGGTCGGCACTGCCCACCACATTGGCGATGTTCCTGTGGACGAAGACCTCTCCCGGTCCTGCTCCCATCAATTCCTCTGCGGTAGCGCGACTATCACTACACCCGATGTATAGGATCTCGGGGCTTTGCCCTTCGGCCAATTGACTGAAGTAATCCTTGTTCAGGGATTTCTTGGCCGCGATCCATTTGCGGTTGTTCTCGAACACTCGCTTGTAAAATGCATCTCCGTTCCCCGCCATGGTCGTTCTCTATGTTAAAATGCGCTGTTCCTAAAGCCCAAATATCGGAAAGCAGGCTGGACTTCATTGAATCCTGTACGTAACTGCTCACGAGGTGGCTGCCTTCAACGTATTGAGCAAAAGGCTCGTCACGGTCATCGGTCCCACTCCCCCAGGCACAGGCGTGATCCAAGCGCACTTGGAGGCCACTTCGTCGAAGTTCACATCGCCTGAGATCCGATACCCCCGCTTCCGCGAAGCATCTTCTACCCGATGAATGCCCACATCCACTACCACCGCGCCTTCCTTCACCATATCCGCAGTAATGAAGCCGGCCTTGCCGATGGCAACAATGAGAATGTCCGCTTGGCGTGTGATGTACGGTAGGTTCTTAGTACGGCTATGGGTAATGGTAACCGTGCAGTTCCCCGGGTAGGTGTTACGACTCATCAGGATGCTCATGGGCGTACCCACGATGTTGCTTCGCCCCACCACCACGCAATGTTTGCCTTCGGTGGGGATCTCGTAATACTTCAGCAGTTCCATGATACCGTTCGGCGTGGCGGGCAAATACCCTGGAAGTCCCAACATCATCCGGCCCAAATTCTGCGGATGGAAGCCATCCACGTCCTTGGAAGGGTCGATGGCCAACGTTACGCGCTCCTCGTCGATGTGCTCGGGCAAAGGCAGCTGCACGATGAAGCCGTCAACAGCCGGGTCCTCATTCAGCTCGGCCACCACTTTCAGCAGCTCGGCCTCCGTGGTATCAGCTGATCTCCGGAGCAAGGTGCTGCGAAAACCTACCTCCTCACAGGCCTTCACCTTGCTTCCTACATAGGTTTGGCTGGCGGCATCCTCGCCCACCAGCACGGCAACAAGGTGCGGCGCACTTCCACGGTCCTTCAGCACTTCCTGGGTTTTAATTGCGATCTGCGCACGGAGTGCTTTTCCGCATTCAATACCGTCGAGCGAACGGTAGGTGGAGGTTGTATCGGACATGGTGTGCCGAAACTACTTCTTTATCCAGAATTCGGCAGCGATCACGCAGTGCTTGCACCACTCATCTTCCAACAATGAGGATGCTCTGCACCTGTACTCCCAAGGGTGAGATCACCCTCAGATAGTGATCCCCGAGCGCAACACTGCTCGGGTCGACCATCAGTTGGCTGGTGCCCTCTGCCGTGATCGCCTTGGTCAAGAGCACATGTCCCGCTCCGTCCATCAACTCCACGCGGGCGGGGACGGGAATGGGCGTTGCAAAGGGCACGGTGAACGGTCCAACGGTGGGGTTGGGATAAACGAGCGGTAATAGGTCAATAAAGGAAACGGAATGGACCGGCACCGCATCCGAGATGGTGGTCTCACCGTTGATGTCCGTTTGCCGCAAGTGGTAATAGCTCAACCCCGGTAGGGCTTCCTGGTCCGTAGCCTCATAGCTCAACTGGAATGAACTGTTGCCAGCACCTGGAACGGTAATGATGGAAGACCAGTTCGCGAGATCCCCGGAGCGCTCCACGGTGAAGTATGCATTGTCCTGCTCGCTTGCTGTGGCCCATGTCAACTCCACGGTGCCTGGAGCAATTGGCGTCGCATTGAAGGAGATCAGCTCGATCGGTAAAGGAGTGGCTGCGGAATTGACGGTCCCTAATGAGAAGCGCACGTTGTTCTTGATGGCCGTGATCCCGGAAAACTGATACTGGCCGGCCCCCATGGACACGGCACCGCCGATCGCTACTTCATCGGCAAAGGAGCCATCGTTGTTGGAGTCGACCAAGAGGCGTAGATCGCTGGCCGTAACGCTGCCGAGTCCGGTAAGGTCGAAGGTCATATCGATCGCTCCCACATCCACTGCCGCTCCGGACAGGTTCACTTCGTTCACGCGCCATGTCCTTGCCAAACGCTCCTGCACACCGGCGGGCCGGACACCTGCCCCCCAATAACCCAAGGTACCGTTGTCGTGACCCCAAATGAGGAATTCATTGTTGCCCAAGTTGGAAGGTGCCGAGACCTGCACGATCCCGCTTCCTCGGGAGGAGGTCTGCATACTGGAAGCTGATATACGCCCGATACCCGCCACCTCGTGGTCATAATTCCCATTGGCGGGGTCGTCCTGTACATAGATGTCATCCGCGCCTAGCGTGATGCCATACTTGGCAGCGAGGTAGTTGGCCATGATCACCTGTTGGGCTGAATTGAGCGCCGTGGTATAGCCGATCACCTCGGCGATGTCGCCATCCCAGCCTTCGGCTCCCGCCTGCACACCAATGGACATGTCCCATTGAGGCCAGTGGCGGCCATTCGGGTCCCACTTGCTGCCGTGAAGCGGACTACCGGCAGACCGTTCACCACTCCCGGAACGAATTTCGGGCGGTTGGCCAATGTGGGTTGCTGGGCATGGCCGGTATTGCCGGAGCTGTTGTTCCACTGCTGCACCGCGTCGCCACTGGTCGCGAGCGTAGTCCCTGCATTTTTGTACACACCGGATTCTGCGCTCAGCCAAATGACGTTGTTGGCACTTGAACCGATCCCTCCGGGACCTGTTTGCGCTATCGCATTCGCGGCCCAAACCGTGATCACTGACCATAACAGGCGCATCGTTCGCTCCATTTTGGAAGGTTGGAACGATGAACCATGAAAAAGGTTGAACCGTCGATGAAAAAACAGGCTCCGTCGATGATAACCTACTTCACCGCATGCTTCAGAAGGAACTCACGGGCATCCAGCACTTCCATCTCCGAGAAATAGAAATCTTTCTTGTCATAGGTCACGATGCAAGTGCACTTGGCATCAACAGCGGAATAGTACTCAAGTCCATCCTCGAGATCGTGTATTTTCTT
The DNA here is from genome assembly GCA_019638085.1 of Flavobacteriales bacterium. Lineage (GTDB taxonomy): Bacteria > Bacteroidota > Bacteroidia > Flavobacteriales_F > PHOS-HE28 > PHOS-HE28. Next base: position 68,640 of record JAHBUL010000011.1, read on the forward strand.
GTTCGCGATGGTCCGCTTGGCTGAAGACCCATCCACGTGGGTGACCTTCAACTTCTCCAACATGATCCCGATCTTCTTCTTGGCCACCTGTTTGCCGCTCTTCTTGCCTGCTAAGTGGCCTGCAATGGCCAAGCATAGCGGCGAGGTGTATACCTCAAACCGCTTGTCATCCGCCAAGCTTAATACGCGGGCACACACCGTAAATTTCGGATACTCATTACAGAGCACGGTAACGAGGACATTGGCATCCAGGAAAATGCGTTTGGCCGACATGCTTGGAACCTATCGCCCCTTCCGGCTTTCCAGATAGTCCTTCTTCACGCTCTTCGCGCTGTTCTTGCGGACATACTGCACTTCCCCTTCACTGACCAAGCATTGGTTGCGAAACGATATTCCATGGTGCTCCGGCAACTTCACCCGCTGAATCACTGCTTGGTCCCCGGTCTGGACTTCGGCTTGACGGACCTTGGGAGTTGCGTGCAGCGTTCGGGCGACAAATTTGCCGCCCTATCGCCGCATGCCCTGCGCCTGTTGCATCCGCTGCATCATCGCTTGCATCTTGCTCTTGTCGCCCATCATCTTCATCATTTTGCGGGTCTCATCGAACTGCTTCATCAGCTTGTTCACCTCGGCCACGTTGGTGCCGCTGCCCGCCGCGATGCGCTGTCGGCGACTGCCGTTGATCACGCTGGGGGTGCTGCGTTCCATGGGTGTCATGCTGCGGATGATAGCCTCGATACCCTTGAAGGCATCGTCCGGGATGTCCAGGTTCTTCATGGCCTTGCCCACGCCGGGGATCATGCCCATGAGGTCCTTCATGTTGCCCATTTTCTTGATCTGCTGGATCTGCTCCAGGAAATCGTCGAAGCCGAACTGGTCCTTGGCGATCTTCTTCTGCAGCGCCCGGGCCTGCTTCTCGTCGAACTGCTCCTGTGCACGTTCCACCAGCGAAACCACGTCGCCCATGCCAAGGATGCGACCGGCCATGCGGTCCGGGTGGAACTCGTCCAGCGCCTCCATCTTCTCGCCTGTGCCGATGAACTTGATCGGTTTGTCCACCACACTGCGGATGGTGAGCGCGGCACCACCTCGGGTATCGCCGTCCAACTTGGTGAGCACTACGCCATCGATGTCCAACCGATCATTGAACGCCTTGGCCGTATTCACCGCATCCTGGCCGGTCATGGCATCCACCACGAACAGGGTTTCCTGCGGATCGATCGCCTTCTTGATCGCGGCGATCTCGTCCATCATCTTCTCATCGATCGCCAAGCGGCCGGCGGTATCGATGATGACGGCGGTGAAGCCATGCTGCTTTGCATGTGCGATGGCATTCTTCGCGATGCTCACTGGATCCGTGTTACCGCGCTCGCTGTAGACATCGACCTCCAGCTGTTTTCCCAGTGTTTCCAACTGGTCTATGGCGGCTGGGCGGTACACGTCCGCGGCCGTGAGCAGCACGCGCTTCCCCTTTTTGCGGATGTAGTTGGCCAGCTTTCCGCTGAAGGTGGTCTTACCCGAACCCTGCAGGCCGCTCATCAGGATCACCGTAGGGTTGCCTCCCATATTGATGCCGGCGTTCTTGCCGCCCATCAATTCGGCGAGTTCGTCGTTGGTGATCTTGGTGAGCAGCTGCCCCGGGCTCACAGCCGTCAGCACATTCTGCCCCAGCGCCTTGGCCTTCACACGATCGGTGAATTCCTTGGCGGTCTTGAAGTTCACGTCGGCATCCAGCAAGGCACGCCGCACCTCCTTCATGGTCTCGGCCACATTGATCTCCGTGATCTGGCCTTGGCCCTTGAGTACTTTGAATGCTCTCTCGAGCTTGTCACTTAAATTCTCGAACATCGAAATTGATTGGGTTACGCCTATGCCAAGGCTTCGGCGAACAAGGTTGCGAAGGTAAACCAGGCTGCCTCATCACCTTTTCGTCCCCTCTACATATCGGATACCCGCAGACGGAACGGAGCACATGCGAGGAATGCACGAATAGGCGCAATTGTGTATTAGCCCAGAACTGGAACATGGCTGCGGCGTGAATGCGTCTCGTCGCGACTTTGGATGCGGACAGCACTACGCGGCGCGTCCGCTGGGCGGTCACTGTGGGCACCGTGGCCGTAACCTTCCATCATGTGCAGCGTAGAATTCTTCCAAGCTCCTCCTGCATGTTCCGAAAGCTACTTGCCTCCGTTGTCCTCTGCCTGCTTCTCGCCACCTCGGCACGTGCCACGCACATTTCAGGTGGGGAGATCTATTATGATTGCTTGGGGAACAACCAGTATCGGATCACCTTGGTGGTTTACCGCGACTGCGCGGGGATCCTCCTCAACAGCTCATACACGCTCAATGTCAACAGTCCTTGTGGAAACAAGACAATGACAGTGAGCACTCCGGGCGGTACGGAGATCTCGCAACTTTGCGACCTGCAGTTGCCGAACAGTACTTGCAACGGTGGCAACCTTCCCGGGATCCAACAGTACATCTATACGGGAACAGTGAGCCTTCCGCCTTGCAATTTCTGGACGATCTCTTGGACCGAGCAATGGCGCAACGGGGCCATCGCCAACCTGGTTCAGCCTGGCAACAAGAATGTTTACATCGAGGCCAAGCTGAACAACGTCCTGGCCCCATGCGACAATTCACCACAATTCACCAATACCGCGATTCCATACGTCTGTGCAGGATTCCCCATCTCATACAGCTATGGTGCCTATGATGCTGGTGGGGATTCGCTCACCTACACCTTCATCAGTGCGATGAACACCGGTGCGGTGAACCTGCCTTACGTGTCGCCATTCACGGGCACTGCACCGATCACCGGGATCACACTGGATCCGCAATCCGGACAAGTGAACTTCACCCTGAACCAAACCGGGAACTGGGTGGTAGTGGTGCGAGTGGATCAGTACGATGATGCGGGAAATTGGATCGGTTCCGTGATGCGCGATATGCAATTCATTGCATATCCATGCACGAACATTCCGCCAGAAGCATCCACGGGTACCGTGACAAACTTGAGCGGGCAGGCCACCCAGACGGGTCCCCGTTCGATACAGATCTGTGAATCCGGTGATTTCTGTTTCGATGCCGTGATCACCGATATGAACGCGACCAACGTGCTAACGGCTACTTCGAACATTACACAGAACTTACCCGGTGCCACCTTTTCATTCACCGGGACCAATCCCATAACTGCGCACGTCTGCTGGAGCGGCATTTCCGGGACTTCGGGCTTCTTTCCGTTCATCATAACGGCGAACGATGGTGCTTGTCCCATACCAGCGATGCAGACCTATGTCTACTCCATTCAAGTATTACCCGGTTTGAGCCTGATCGGCCCGGAAATAATCGACGAATCCTGTGCAGGGAATGAGGATGGGAGTGCCTCCGTCTCCGTGGATGTGGGCACCCCGCCCTATGCTTACAGTTGGAGCACTGGGGCTACCACTTCGGACATTATTGCCGGAGCTGGCGATTATCAGGTAACCGTGACTGATGGGAATGGCTGCGTGAGCCGACCACTCACGGCCACTATTGGTGAGGCGAACCAGATCAGTACAGTTAATGCCGGTCCGGACCTGGTGGCCTGTGAAGGTGAGCTTCCGGTCTCACTAACAGGAACAGTGACAAATGCTCCCGACGGCTATTGGTCGGGCGGTGACGGGGAATTCACTGGAACGGGGTTGAATGTTACCTACATGCCGAGCTCGGCCGAACTCGCGAGCGGTGGTGTGGACCTCTATCTGACAAGCAGCGAATCGCCTTGCGGGACCGTGACCGACACAGTACACCTCACGTTCTCCACGAGCTTCATCAATGCTGCAATATCAGCGGACGACCTGCTGTGCTCCAGCACTGCCACTGGTACTGCCATGTTTGCGCCCGATAATGGCGAGTTCACCTATTTGTGGGACGACCCTGCCGCTCAGACGACCGCCACGGCCACCTCACTTGCTGCAGGCACCTATAGTGTGCTGGCAACCGATAGCTATGGTTGCCATACTACACTTAGCGTGACCATTACTGAGCCAGCTGAACTGAGCATCGCCAACCTGAACGTAGTGAACGAACAGTGTGCGGGCGATGAGCACGGAAGCATCACGGCCGTAGTAACGGGCGGCACCCCACCCTACCAGTATGCTTGGAGCAACGGGGCTACCACCGCCTCCATACAAGCAGGTGCGGGTATTTATTCCCTTACGGTCACGGACGCCAACGGCTGCGCCCCCGCATCGGGAAGTGCCACCATTACGGCGAATGGGCAACCCAATACCGCCAACGCAGGCGTGGATATCATCGGCTGCTACGGCAACCTGCCGATCCAACTCAACGGCTCGGTGACCAACGCCACCGGCGGCATATGGTCCGGTGGTAGCGGAACCTTCAGTGGTCCAGGGCTTCAGCCAACCTATACGCCAACACCGACCGAGGTGCTGGCCAACGGCGTGGACCTGGTGCTCACCACCACGGGGAACAGCAGCTGTCCGGAAGCTTCGGACACCGTCCACCTCACCTTGCCCACCAGCTTCTTCGGCGCCAGCATCACTTCCGTGAACGCCACGTGCGATGCTACAGCGTCCGGCTCTGCGAGCTTCACGCCGAACGATCCCGGCTTCACCTATCTCTGGAGCGATCCAGCAACGCAAACCAGTGCTACCGCCGTCGGACTTGTCGCAGGCAATTACAATGTGTTGGTAACGGACGGCTATGGCTGCGACACCACGCTCGTTACCACCATTACCGCGCCTGCCGCCATTGCCATTGCCAACTTGGTCGTGGTGGATGAACAGTGCGCCGGCAATGGTGACGGCAGCGTTACGGCGACGGTTACCGGTGGAACGGCTCCTTACCAATATACCTGGAGCACAGGGGCTACTACTCCCACGATCAGTGCAGGTGCCGGTTCATATTCGCTTAGTGTGACCGATGCCAACGGTTGTGTTCCCGCCCAAGGAAATGCCACGATCCAAGCACTGGGACAGCCCAATGTGGCGAACGCTGGAGCGGATATTGTCACCTGTTTCGGCGACCTGCCCATACAACTCAACGGTGGCGTGGTCAACGCCACTGGCGGCAACTGGTCCGGTGGCAGTGGAACTTTCAGTGGCACTGGATTACAACAGAGCTACATGCCCACCGCAGCAGAGATCCTGGCCAATGGGGTGGACCTGATATTGACGACCACCGGAAACACGACCTGCGCTGCGGATCAGGATACGGTACACATCACCCTGCCCACAAGTTTCTTCGGTTCCGCCCTCGGCAGCACTGCGCTTGCTTGCAATAGTGATCATTCAGGAAGTGCCTCATTCACGCCGAACAACTCTTCCTACTCCTACCAATGGAATGATGCTTCAGCTCAAACCACGGCAACAGCCAGTGGACTTCAGGCTGGAACATACACGGTGCATGTAACGGATAATTACGGCTGCGACACGACCGCCTCCGTGGTCATCAGTGAACCATCTGCCTTGAGCACCGCAAACATCACCGCAACTCCACCCTCATGCGTGGGTGGAAGCAATGGCTCTGCCAGTGTACAGCCTGTAGGTGGCACCCCGGGCTATACTTATCAATGGAGCAGCAATGCAAACTCACAGACCACCTCCACCGCTTTTGGATTACCTCCCGGGGCCTATACCGTGGTGGTAACGGATGCCAACGGCTGCCAGTCGCAGGCTACTGCCACTTTGACCGCACCCACGCCGATCACCCTTACCGCGCAGGTTGAGGACACGGTTTGTGTGAACTCGCCCGTGCCACTCACCGCCCAAGCCTCTGGCGGGGCCGGCGGCTATACGATCACGTGGGCTGGTATTGGCACCGGGGACTCGCTCCAGTACTCCTTCCCGGCCACCCAAGTAGTACATGTATCGGTAGTGGACCAAGCAGGCTGCGCAGGCCCCATGCTGGAACTCCCCGTAACCGTCCTCGATCTTTCACTGGCGACACTCCATACGTATGGGGATACGGCTTTTTGTCCGGGTGGAACAGCCACAGTGGGAGCTTTGATCACGGGTTATCCCGGCACCGTTTCGCTCTCTTGGCCGCAACTTCCGGCGACAGGGAATGGCCCATTCTCCATACCCGCAACTACGAGTAGAAGCCTGACCGTGACGGCAACGGATGCCTGCTCCAACACCTTGCAAAGCACCATCGCCATCACAGTGGAAACACCCCCAGCAATCACTCTGCCATCGGTGATCGCCGAAGGCTGTGAACCCCTGACCGTCCACTTCCCTACCGGACTCAGCAACCAACCGGTCTCATACCTATGGAACTTCGGCGATGGGACCACCAGCACCTCCATGTCCCCGGTCCATGTGTACCCTGCGGGGGATTACACGGTCTCCTTAACGGTGACCACTCCACTCGGATGCACGGCCAACGCCTTGAACACAGGCATGGTACATGCCTATGGACATCCCGTGGCCGCCTTTACGGCCGATCCATGGGAAACCGATGCCGACCATGCCGATATACAGTTCACTGATCAATCCACGGGCTCCATCAGTACGTGGGACTGGAGCTTCGGTGATGGCGGTATCAGCATCGATCCAGATCCGGCATACCATTACCTGGAGCCGGGCACATGGCAGGTATCGCTCCAAGTAACGGACGATCACGGCTGCACGAGTAACGTGGACCACATTGTGAAAGTGAATCCGGTATACGACGTTACCATACCCAACGCCTTCACCCCCAACCCGAATGGCGGGAGCGGCGGGAGTTTCGACCCAATGGACCTGAGCAACGACGTGTTCTACCCCTTCATCCGTTTCGTGAAGGACTTCCGCATGAGGGTGTTCAACCGCTGGGGAGAACTGGTCTTCGAAAGCAACGACATCAACCAAGGATGGGACGGTTACTACAAAGGCCATATCAGCCAACAGGATGTGTATGTGTATCAACTATGGGTACGCTTCGTGGATAACAAGGAAGTACAACGCATTGGTGATATCACCCTGTTCCGATAGATCATGTGCAATCGCCTTAATTTCCTGCTGGCCTCGGCCACATTCTTGGCGCTGCGCGCATTCGCGCAGGACCCGCAGCTCTCGCAGTTCTATGCCGCGCCACTGTACCTGAACCCGGCATTGACCGGTAATACCCACCAAGATCGGATCGGACTGAACTACCGCTTGCAATGGCCTGCCATCGGTTCGGCCTACAAGACCTATGCTGTCACATACGACCATCGCAGTGCTGCGATGAACAGCGGGATCGGCGGAATGGTGATGCATGATCGGGCCGGTTCCTTCGGCCTGAACTTCACCCAAGCTGCCTTGAGCTATTCCTATGAGGCAAGGCTGAACCGCAAACAGGCGATACGGGGCGGCATGCGAGTGGGCTACACCATGCGATCCTTCGATCCGGGCAACATGCTCTTTGCAGACCAGATCATCCGCGACAATGCTCCCACCTCCATTGAGCCCGCCATGATCAGTAGCGTATCGTATTTCGACTTTTCCGCAGGACTTCTGTACTACTCCGAACAGTTCTGGGGTGGCTTTTCAGTGAATCATCTGAACGAACCGCAGCAGAGCCTTTACTTGGATGGTGATGCGAAGCTGCCTATGCGTACCAGTGCTCACGTTGGATACCGGTTCGCAGTGGATGGGCGCACCTTCAGGCATAGCGAGACCACCATGACCTTGGCGACCCACTACAAGGCCCAGGACAAATGGGACCAACTGGACATTGGGGCATACATCGACCATAATTCAGTCACCATGGGCATGTGGTACCGTGGCCTGCCTGCCTTGAAGGCCTATCAGCCCGGATACCCCAATGATGATGCGGTGGTCGTCATGTTCGGCTATGAAACGCCCTACCAATTACGCATGATCTACAGCTACGATGTTACCGTGTCCAAATTGACCTTGAAAAGTGGTGGGGCACATGAGATCAGCTTGATCTATGAGTGGCCACGGCACAACAAGAACCGACGGTACCGGGCGGTGCCTTGCCCGAAGTTCTGATCGGGTCCTGGAAATCCGGTCACATTTGCTCCGGCACTTCGATGCCGAGACACCACATGGATTTCTTCACGGCTGAAGCTACCGCAGCGCTAAACACCAAGCGGAAATTGAGTTTCCCCGCATCTTCCTCCTTCAGTATCGGGACTGTTTGATAGAAGCTGTTATAGCTCTTCACAAGGTCGTAGGCATGATTGGCGAGCGAAGAGGGATCAAGCCTTGCTGCGGCTTCGTGCAGCACCGCAGGAAACTGATGGAGAAGCTTGATCACGGTGCGTTCCTCTGGGAGCAGTTGATAGTTGTCCGTTGTCAGTTGTCCGGCTGCCGATGCCTTCTCGCCTGACAGCTGAGAACCAGCACCTGACAACTCCGCCTTGCGAAGCAAGCTGCGGATCCTCGCATAGGTGTACTGGATGAACGGCCCGGTGTGTCCTTGCAGATCAATGCTGGCCTTGGGGTCGAATAGCATCCGCTTTTTCGGGTCCACCTTCAGCAGGTAATACTTCAAGGCGGCGAGGCCGATCTGCTCATAGAGGGCGGACTTCTCCTCCTCCGAAAAATCATCGAGCTTGCTCAACTCCTCCCCGGCCGATCGGGCTTCCTGCACCACCTCCTCCATCAGCTCGTCGGCATCCACCACAGTGCCTTCGCGACTTTTCATCTTGCCCGTGGGCAGGTCCACCATGCCGTAACTGAGGTGGTACAGGCCATCCGCCCATGCATACCCGAGCTTTTTCAGGATCAGGAATAGCACCTTGAAGTGGTAGTCTTGTTCGTTGCCCACAGTGTAGATCAAGCGCTTCAGGTCCGGGAATTCCTCGAAGCGCTTTGTGGCGGTACCGATGTCCTGCGTCATGTAGAGACTGGTGCCGTCACCGCGCATCAGCACCTTTTCATCGAGGCCTTCTGGCGTATTGTCCACCCACACACTGCCGTCGTCCTTCTTGTAGAACACGCCCCTCTCAAGGCCGTCCGTTACATCCTTCTTACCAAGTACGTACGTCTCGCTTTCGTAATAGACCTTGTCGAAGGCAACGCCCATGCGGGCATATGTGGCATTGAAGCCGTCATAGACCCAATGGTTCATCTTCGCCCACAACTCGCGCACCTCGGGATCGTTGGCTTCCCACTGACGCAGCATTGCCTGCGCTGCCATCATGATCGGTGCCTGCTTTTCGGCCTCCTCCTCCTTCATTCCAGCAGCGATCTGCTCCGCCACTTCGGCCTTGAATGCTTTGTCGAAGGCGACGTAATATTTACCGACCAACTTGTCCCCTTTCAGACCACTGCTTTCCGGTGTTTCCCCCTTACCGAACTGCTGCCAGGCCACCATGCTCTTGCAGATGTGGATGCCGCGGTCGTTGATGATCTGTACGCGCACCACCTCGTTGCCGACAGCTTCCAGGATCCGGCTTACCGAATGGCCGAGGAAGTTGTTCCGAAGGTGGCCCAAGTGCAAGGGCTTATTGGTGTTCGGAGAAGAGTATTCCACCATAACCTGGTCCCCGGTGGAAGCGAATTGCAGGATATCAACTTCTGCGGCCTCCCGCAAAAAGCCGTGCCAGTAGCTATCCGCGATCACTAAATTGAGAAAACCCTTCACCACATTGAAGCGCTCCACAACCTCCACATTTGCTTGCAGGTGCTCTCCGATCGCCGTGGCGGTCTGCTCGGGCCCTTTCCCACTGACCTTCAGGAAAGGGAATACATTGATCGTGACATCCCCCTCGAATTCCGGACGGGTGGGCTGGAATGCAATGGCCTTATGTTCCAGTGTGTGCTGGAAGAGCTCTTGGAAGGCGTTCTGTAACGCAGGTTGCAACTGTGCTTGGAGGCGGTCTTGGAACATGATGTGCGATGGATCGGCTAGGAACGCAAAGGAAGAAAGTTCTCCGCGAGCATGCAGCGGACGCTCCCTCCGCCGATCGCCTCAATGGTAGGAATGGCCACGGGCACCAGTTCCCCGTGTTTACCCAACTGGCGTATCTGATCGGCTCGCAACGACCGGTGGGCCTGCTCCGAAAGGAAAATAAAGTCGCCCTTCCCACTTCGCAGATGCAGGATATTCCCCGCGAAAGCATGCATTTGCTCGAGGGTGATCTGGACAAGTTCCCTGCGGGACTCCGCGAGCCCGGCTGCTACCCGGTGCCTTTCATTGAGGTCCGGGAGGGCTTCCATGCAGATCGCTGCAAAGCGATCCCCGATGCTCATCAGGACATTGGTGTGATAGATGGCCTGCCCTTCCTTGGTGCCGTCCATGGTAGCAGTGAAGGAGATGGGCTCATACCTCATTTCCTTGCACCACGCATCAAGCACTTGCTCGGATGTACGTGGTGAAAGGGCGGCATAGGCCGTATGTGTTCTTCTATCCAGTACCAAACTGCCAGTACCTTCCAGTGCCAGACCCTGCTCTTCCCAATGGCTCAGGTCGAGCGTTCCGGTGTTCGCCGATCCAAGAGTGTTCAATACATCGCCCACCTTCGGGTCACGTTCCACCCGCCGGGATGCCGCCGCCATGGGATAAAGGACGATGCGCCCTTCCTCGTCCGTGCTGAACCAATTGTTGGGGAATACAGCGTCCGGTGCCGAGGGATCCTTCGGGTCGAGCAACAGACTATCGATGCCACATTTCACCAGTGCTTGGAGAAGTGCATCGAACTCCTCGCCGGCTTTCCACTCGACATCCGGTACGGTCAACTCGTGTTGAAAACCATTGGTGGCTGCGGTTTCCTTGGAGTAGCCAAAGCCGACGGGCCTGACCAGGATCACATTCCGGGCGACTTGTTCATGAGGTGTAAAGTGAGCTCTCACAACGATGCCGATCAGCGCGCGCGAAGAATGGGGAACAGCGGCTCCATGACCGTGAGTACGTTCTCGGCCATGGCGTTCATGGAATCCAAGGCCGGGTTGATCTCCACTACGTCCAAGGTCACCGTTTTGGGGTCGGAGCAGAAGCCGGTGAGCAACTCTCGCGCCTCGTCCAAAAAAAGACCGTCGGGCACAGGGGTGCCGGTACCCACGGAAATGGTGGGGTCAAGGCTGTCCACATCAAAACTCACGTGGACCTTTTCGCAAGCGCTCAGATATGCCAAGGTCTCAGCCACCACGGCCTTCGCCCCTTTCTCCCGCAGTTCCTTCACCGTGACCACCTTGATGTTGTGCTCTTCGATGATCGCTCTTTCCTCCTCCTCATAGTCGCGGAGTCCGATGAATACGAGGTCTGCAGGAAGCACTTTAGGACCGCTTGAGCCGATCTTCCGAAGCCGATCCCAGACATCAAGGGTGAACATCCTTGGTCGGTTCTGGCCCTTCATTTCGATGTTCATCAGCAAGGACAACGGCATGCCATGCACATTCCCGCTGGGCGTGGTCCATGGGCTGTGCAGGTCCGCATGGGCATCGATCCAGATCAAGCCGATGCGTTCCGTGGGAAAAGCCATCTTGGTGCCGGAAACTGAGCCGATCGCGATGGAATGGTCCCCACCGATGACGATCGGGAAGACATTGTTGCGTAGGAACTTGTAGACCTCATAGGCCAGGTCTGATTCAAAACGGATCAATCCGTCGATATGATGGGCATTGGGCGAATCCATGTCGTCCTCATAGAGCACATCGTTCTCGTCACGTAGAATGCTTTCTTCGGCATGGCCGAAGAGCTCGCTTCCCTTTTTCCATGCGGCCACGCGCAATGCGCTCATGCCCATGCTCGTGCCGCGGGTGCCGGCGCCGATCTCCGAGGCCGCTTCGATCAATCTCACTTCCATTTGAATGGTTGTCCGCTAGGGCCTCAAATGTAATCGAGGGCCGGTAACGCTACTTTCCGTGATGGGCCGTGATCCTATCAACTGACCTTCTCCTCGTAGACGGCCTTCGGGGAAGGCTGATGAGGGAGCACGAAGCGCAGCCATGTATACCCGATGACGGCTGCGATAAAGGAAGAGACCAGGATCGTGGTCTTGGATGATACCACGTGCTCGAGATCATCGAAGGCCAGCATGGTGATGAATATGGACATGGTAAAGCCGATCCCCGCCAACATGGCCGCCCCCAATAATTGCTTCCAACTGATCCCCGGTGGTAATGTGGACACTCCCAGGCCGATCGTCGCGAGACAGAAAAGACCGATACCCAATGGCTTGCCCACCACAAGGCCCAAGAAGATCCCATATCCGTTCAGGGTCAACAAATGTTCGAACCAATGGCTTTCGAGGATGATCCCGGTATTGGCCAACGCAAAGAGGGGCAGTATGGCATAGGATACAGGGCGGTGCAGGAAATGCTGTAGTCGTGCGGAGATGGATTTCCGGCTTCCATCGCCGAATGGAATGGCAAATGCCACCAAAACCCCGGTCACGGTGGCATGTACTCCTGAGTGCAGCATCAGGTACCACATCACCACGCCGAGCGCCAAATAAGGGATCAGGTTCATCACTTTGGCCCTGTTCAAGATGAAGAGGATCAACAGGATGCCCATGGCCCCTCCCAGATAGGCCCAATCAATACCAGTGGAATAGAAAACGGCAATGGTAAAGATCGCTCCGAGGTCATCGATCACCGCCAAGGCGGTAAGGAAAACCTTGAGGGCCAAAGGAACCCGATCGCCCAACAAGGCCAAGATGCCGATGGCGAAAGCGATGTCCGTGGCCATGGGGATACCCGCTCCGGAAGCGGTGGGTGTGCCATGGTTGAAGAGCAAGTGGATCCCCGCAGGAACCAGCATTCCGCCAAAAGCGGCCATCAGCGGCAACATCGCTTGTTTGCGATCGGAGAGTTCACCGATGTAGATCTCCCGTTCCAGTTCCAGCCCGATCATCAGGAAGAAGATGGCCATGAGCCCATCATTGATCCAGTATTCGAAATTCTGCCCGGCCATGGGGAAGTGCCAAATGGCCAAATAGGCTTCCCCGATCGCGGAATTGGCCAAGGTCAAGGAAATGACCGTACAGATCACGAGCAACATGCCCGCAGTACGCTCATTGTTCAGCAGGTCGGCAAATAGACTGATAGCTTTCATAAAGGATTTCCTTTACAAACCCAACACGGCTTGTTCCGGGGTGCAAGATTAAGCAACGCCGGGGAAGGCATTTACTTTGGCAACATGGAGGGGCCACGAGCAAACGTTCGATTGCAGGCCGGTGTACTGCTGGCGGGCGTCTTACTGATGTTGGTAAAGTTTGTTGCATGGCATCTCACGCAGAGCAATGCGGTGCTTAGCGATGCCTTGGAGAGCATTGTGAACGTGGCTGCCGGTGGCTTCGCGCTGTATAGCCTGATGCTCGCGGCAAAGCCCCGCGACAGGGAACATCCCTACGGCCACGGCAAGGTGGAATTCATCAGCGCCGCCTTGGAGGGGTCGCTGGTAGCCCTGGCCGGTGGGCTGATCATCTATCGTGCCATCGAAGCATGGCTTACCGGTGTGGAGATCCATGCGCTGGGCATCGGTACGCTGATGATCGCCGGTAGCGGTGCCGCCAATTTGGCCCTCGGCCTGGTGCTTCGTAAGCGCGGAAGACGAGCACATTCCCTTACGATGGAGGCCGGGGGCGTACACCTGCTCTCGGATGCATGGAGCAGCGCAGCACTGGTACTGGGCCTCGTGGTGATCCAACTTACCGGCCTGCTCTGGCTGGACAGCCTATTTGCGATCGGCTTTGCGATCTTCATCATTTGGCAAGGCATTCGGATGGTGCGGCGGAGCGTCGGCGGCATCATGGACGAAACGGACATGGCGGTGGCCGATGAGCTGGTGCGGATCATCGATACCAACCGTCGACCCGAATGGATCGACATCCATAATTTCCGGGTGATCAAGTTCGGAAGTACGCTTCATATCGACTGCCACGTGACCTTGCCGTGGTACTTCACCTTGGAACGGGCGCACGACGAGATCTCCGAACTGGATGCGCTGGTGAACCGGAATTCAGGACGGGAAGTGGAGTTCTTCATCCACATGGATCCATGCATCCCTACATCATGTCCGATCTGCCGGATAATGGATTGCCCGGTGCGGGAAGCGCCATTCGTGAAACGCATTCCTTGGACATTGGCCACTGTGCTAGCGAATACGAAACACAGTGCGTAGGGAGCGCACGCTTCCAACACCTTGGGTAAAACAACAAAACCCCGTTCGGGGTTTTGTTGTTTTGGGTGGAAGACCGGGCTTGAACCGGCGACCTCCGGAATCACAATCCGGCGCTCTAACCAACTGAGCTACATCCACCATTTCCGTTCAACCGATGGCCAAACGGGCCGCAAATATAGAGGGGAACGGGATACCGACTAAATTGCCGCCATAGATGCGCGTGTTATTCATTCCGGGCTGGTACCCCCACCGGGGCCAACCCGATCTTGGCAACTTCATCCAACGCCATGCCAGAGCTGTGGCCACGCTTCATCCGGTAACCGTATTGTATGCAGTATCCGATCCCGAGGTGCGTTCCTTGGAGATCGCCTCGCGGGAGGAAGGGATGCTCACCGAACACATCGCGTACTTCCCTCCTTCCAAACCAGGTCCATTGGCCCGCAAGAAGGCATGGACCAAGCTGCTCGACCTGCACGCTGCCGAACATGACGTCCTACACGCACATGTATTGCATGCCAGTTTGCTTCCCCTGCGGCGTACGAGACGGAAGCTGAAACTTCCTGTGGTGATCAGCGAGCACTGGACAGGCTACCAGGACGGCCGGGCTGCAGCATTGCCCTACCCTATCAAGCTGGTGATGCGGGCTGAAGCAAAGGCTGCCTTCAGGATCTGCCCGGTAACCGAGCAACTTGGGACGGACATGCGCAAGCTGGGGTTGAAGGGGCAGTACGAACAAGTGCCCAATGTGGTGAATACCGACCTTTTCGTACCACCTGACACGCCACTCGCCCATAGTGGCATTCGGCTCTTGCACGTATCCACCTTATTGGAGAACCAGAAGAACATCTCCGGCATGCTACGCGCTTTCAAAAGGGCGCTGAAAGATGTTCCTGCCATGCACTTGCACATCATCGGAGAGAACGCATGGACCGCAACTGCGGAAATGGCTGCAGCGATGGATATCCCACGGTCCGCCATCGGCTTCGCTGGTCCGGTAGGGCAAGCTGAGGTGGCGCGCTCCATGGCGGAGTCTGATGCACTTTTGCTGTTCAGCAATTGGGAAAACATGCCCTGCGTGATCTCCGAGTCCTTCAGTTGTGGCAAGCCAGTGATCTCCACCCGCGTAGGTGGCATCGCAGAGGAAGTGGCTCCCGAGCGCGGCCTGCTGCTGGAACGCGGCGACGAGGATGGTCTGGTCAATTCCCTCCTTGAATTTGCCCGGACCAAGCAGGATTACAACGGGGAGATGATCCGCCAATACGCATTGGATCGCTACAGTGTGCCCGGCATAGCAAAGGCATTCGAAGCGATCTACCAAAAGGCGCTACGTGCATGACCACACGAATTGGATCAGTGAGCACTGGCCGCCGATCAGTGCATTCCGCCACCCAACTCCCGAAGGTGCTTGGCCATGGCTGAAGGTTCACTGCGTATCGGAATAGCCTGCTCGGGGACGCAGTTGCCCCAATGGCAGCTGAAATGCCTGCAAGAACTCCTGGCGGTACCGGGCGTGGTGGTGGTCGCCGTTCTGGAACTACCGGAAGCCGAAACACAGGAAGCCACATCCGCTTTGTATCGTTGGTGGTTTCGGCGTTCCTCCCGGGCCGGACCGCTGATGGTACAAGATGCATCGCCCCTGCTGGCGGACTTCCATCGGGTGGCACAGGCTGGAACGATCTTGCCAGAGGTGCTGCGAGAATATCCCATGGACGCGCTGCTCCAGTTGAATGGAGCGGAACTGTCCAATGCGGAAGAAGGAGCAATACCATTCGGGATCTGGCAGTTCATGCATGGAGGGCTTGGCTCCGGCTCAAACCCTATCCCCGGTTTATGGGAGTTCCTTAAGGATGAACCCATGACCAGCGCATCGCTACAGAGCCATTCCGCAGCCTCAGGGAAAAATGGCGTACTGCGCGAAGGCTTCTTCCGGACCCTTGACCATTCGGTGGTAAAGACCGCCGAATCCGTGCTGGCCGAATGTGCGATCTGGCCAGCGTTGGCGTGCCGCTCCATTCTCTCAGGTGATAGCCAGATCATTACCGACACTCCTGGACCTTCCGACGGGTTGCGAGCCACCCCGGGCAACTCGGATATGCTCGCATTGCTCTGGAAGGAATTCGCCAACGGGCGACAACAACGCAACCATAGCACGGCGTCGGATGAATGGAACATCGGTGTACTCCCGCATCCCGTGCAGGACCTTTTGGACGAGAGCCCCAACCTGAACGTGCGTTGGCTGCCACCACCGGCTCCCGGCCAGTCGCGCTCCACACCTTTCGGGTGGATGAAAGAGGAAAACCTGAACGTTCTGTATGAGAAATATCAGCCGGATACAGGCGAAGGCGTGATCGCACGGCTTCGTCCGAAAAAGGATAACAACCTGAAGCGTTCACGCACCGTGCTCGAAGCAAGTGGGCACCTCACCTACCCGTTCATCCTGGAACACGAAGGCCAGATCTATGTGATCCCGGAACAGACCCACACGGGAAAAGTGGACCTCTTCCTATTGGACGATGAAGGAACCACCTTGACATTTGTCCGCACGCTTCTCGAACAGCCACTCTGTTCCCCTACGCTTTTTCAGCATGAAGAGCGCTGGTGGTTATTCGGTACGGATACCCGCATGCCGGACACCTTGCTCCTGGCTTTTCATTCGAAGCGTTTTGACGGGCCTTATGCACCCCATCAGCTCAATCCCATCAAAACGGACATCCGCTCAGCACGACCGGGAGGAACACCCTTCCACCATGCCGGTGCACTATGGCGACCTGCTCAGGACGGCAGTGTTCCTGGGGGGCAGATCATCTTCAACCGCATCGTCAGCCTTACACCAACGCAGTTCCATGAGCAGGCCGCGAAGCGCATGGAACCCGTGCCCGGGCCTTGGTCCCATGGTCTTCACACGGTGAGCGCCATGGGGGATGTCACCTTGGTGGATGGCATGCGGAAACACAGCGGCAAAGCGCGAAGTAAAAGCCAACGTGAGCAGGACCGCAAGAAAAATGCACACGCCTCCTGACCCATGCTGAAGGCGATCTCCGGCACCATCGCGGCCCGCATCATCACAACTGCGATGGGCCTGCTGATCTCCGTGATCGCGGGGCACCGCTTAGGCACCTCGGGACTGGGTTCCATCGGCTTGATCGTACTGGGCATCACCTTGGTGCGTTTGGCCATGGACCTCGTGGGCGGGAGTGCCTTGGTGTATCTGGTGCCGCGCGTTTCCTTGGGCCGGCTGCTTCGCCCTTGCTATCTATGGGCACTGATGGCAGCCGGTGTGGGCTATGCCGTGGTGGACTTTTTCAGGTTGGTTCCGGATGGCTACTCCATGCATGTGGCAATGCTGGCCTTCCTGCAAGGGATCAATGCGATCCATCTCAGTGTGCTCATTGGTCAGCAACGGATCCGGGCCAACAACCAGATCGCCGTGGTGCAGGCCGTGGTGCTGGTAGTGGCGTTTGCAGTGCTCGCCCGGGCACCCGATGCCGATGCCCATGCGTTCGTGCAAGCGGCCTATCTCTCCGTTGCTTCGGCCTTGGTATTGAGTTTTGCTGCCATGCGCAAGCGGGTGCCTGTGCTGGGAAAACCACCCGCAAGCGTCCTGAAGCTCCTGATCCGGCAAAGCACGTACGTGCAAGCGGCCAATGGCATGCAATTGCTCAACTACCGCTTGGCCTACTGGCTGATCGAGAAGTTCCAAGGTACCTCGCTGCTGGGTATCTATACCGTGGCGAACCAACTGGCGGAAGGCGCATGGTTGGTCCCCAAAAGCTTGGCCCTGGTGCTCTACAGCAAGATCAGCAACACGGAAGGGATGGAGGGACAACGCCTGTTGACGCTCACCTTCCTGAAGGTCTCCATGGCTTGTGCCACGGCTGTAGTAGCTGTGCTGCTACTGCTGCCATCATCGGTCTTCCAGTGGGTGTTCGGGCCGGAGGTGGTGGGCATTTCCCCATTGATCGGTTTGCTGATCCCGGGCATCCTCAGCATGGCCGCGTCGCAGGCATACAGCCATTTCTTCAGTGGTACGGCAAGGAACATCCACAATGTGATCGGTTCCGGCCTGGGGTTGGTGGTAACGATCGGGGCAGGACTGGCGTTGATCCCCGCCATTGGGCTTGCAGGCGCAGCCATCACGGCTACGCTTGCATACGGCACCAGCACCGTCTATCAGACCATCGCCTTTATGCGCATCACCGGCTCCCGGTTCATTGACCTCTGGCCGAATGCGGAGGATGGCCGCCGACTGCGACGGATGTTCTTTTGATCGGACGATCAGATGCTTCCGCCGAGGTTATAGCGAAGGAGGATGATCAGACAATGGATCCGACCTTCATCGGATGCCTTCCTCGCTGGAGGTCTCCCGATCGCGCTACAAGCGCGATCAGATACGCATCGGACCGCGCACGCCGCGTTCCAAGCGCGGGCGGACGCTGATCTTGAAAAGGGCCGCCCCTACCGCATGTATGCGGATCAGAACGGCCCCTTCAACTTGGTGGCAGATCCTCAATGCATTCCGTCGATCCCAGCGGAGAGGTTGATCATGATCCGGGCACATTCAGGGCTGTGCATATCGGGTGTGGGTGATGCCATCAGGTCCAAACCGGAGAAGATCCCGCTGAGGTCCACTTGGATCATGGCGGTGTATACATCGCCGTCGGCAAGGTCGTGGTGTACGTGCGCATGGGCTTCCGTAAGCGCGGAATCCATGCCGCATTCATAGCTCACGGGTGTTTCGTAGACACCGTCTCCATCCAGGTCCGCATGGCCCGTTACCACGAAGAACTTATACCCCATCGGCTGGCTGACGAAATACATGGAGGTATCGTTCAGCGGTGGCGCTGCCGTGGCCGGATCGGCTGCATTGGCGACGGGATCCACGCCCAGATCGAAATGGAACTCGTGGATGTGCGAGGCGTTGATCTGCCCCAGCAGGTAGTTGTTGGTGGCCAGTGCGGCGTCCACCAGCATGTACACCTCTTCGTAGTGGCCGATGGCATTGCCCGCATTGTCCATGGCATGCACACCGCTAACAAAAAAGCGCACCTGGTCCAGCTGTACCGCATGACCGAGGCTATCGTGCAATACCGAGTTGTTCAGTGCGAAGTCCTCCGTACCGTTCATGAACATGTAGTTCATGCGCAAGGTGGCGGTCACGGTGTTCGTGGGTGTCTCCGCAGGTGGGTCCACCGTATCCTTTTTGCATCCCGCACTGGCGAGAAGCAGCGCCGCCATTATGGCGATGATCGAATTGTTCTTCATCGATTGAATGTTCCGTTGTGTTTGTGTGGTTCAAGCACGGCTTCGGCCGTGAACGGAGCGGTTCTTTCAGTCCCGCTCAAAACTGTAAATGATCCCTGCCGTGAAGCGTTCCCGGTTGGGGATCATCAGGGAGCCGAGGTCGTTTACCAAGGCATGCTGCCAGGTGAATGAGAGGCCCATGTTCCTCCACCAGAGGCGGGTGCCGAGATGGCTGAAAAGCACGTTACCTCCGGTGGTCGGGTCCTCCACCCCGTTCATCTGATCCACCTCGGCCAATTCCACATATGCCCCCGCCGAGGGAAGCAATCGGAAGTCCTTGATGGGAAAGATGCGGAAGACCTCGGCCGTGAAGGTGGCGTTGTTGCCCATGTGATGCCCGCCCGGCGCAGTGCCGTTCACCCTTCCCATCGCCGCCAGACTGCTCCCCCATTGTCTACCGCGCACCATGTATTCCAAGCTGATCATGCCATCCCAGCTTCCGGTGCCGGGCTGCAGGTCGAAATCCAACACCTTGCCGAATTGCTCCACATCGGTGCGTCCTACAGGGATCTTCACCCCGAGCCCTGCAGTAAGGCGGTGACGCAGCCGGGTGGTATCCGGACCGGAAGTGGACCCCAACAGCACATAACGACCCAGCACCATAGGGTCGCCAATACCGGTGATGTCCGCCCGGCGGATCCCATCCACCGATTGGAAATTGCTGAGCACGGGAAAGTTCGCCGTAAGGCTGAACAGCTGGCCGAACCAGACCTGCCCGCGTGCCTCCACCACGGCATAGGTCTCGATGTAGGTGGACGTGCTGCCGGGCTCGGTATCCCCGTGCCCTCCGTGTTTAAGCAGGCTCACCTGTGGCGGCGTGGTGATATCGCCCTGCAGATAGCGCATCCGCCAGTGCATGCCGAAATTGTTGGCGTGGTCATGTGGCTGCACGCCGAGCAGCAGGCCGCAACCACATTGGTCGCAGGCCACACTGGGAAGCACCGCGAGCAGCAGCGCGCCCAGCACGAAAAGCTTCTTCATCGGAAAAAGGAATTGGTGACGAGAATGAAAAGCAGCTACCGTTCCGCGGAACGGAGGTTCATTCAGCACCAAGGCACCGGCGCATGCGGGCGCTTGTGGCCGTCGAGGGGCTCTTCACTGAAACTGCCCCATGGGAAGCGGATCCCATTCGTGGGCAGCACTATGGCCAGTTCGCTTTCGTCCGCGATCATATCGCCGATGCGTACGGCTCGTATTTCATTCGGCAGGTTCTGTTCCCGATCCGCGCACTTATCCAAGCGCTTCATCAGGCTGCATTCGCCGTGGCAGGTACGTTCTGCATCGGGTACCATCCGCTGCACGCAAAGCTCCTGTGCGATGCGGTCCTGTTCCACCCAGAAATCCGCCACGATCCATCCCGGAGCAAGGGTGACTGCGATAAAGTGCAGCAAGAGGAAAGCGGTTATGCCGCGCATGAGGGTGCGAACTTAAGCCCGGTGCCGTAGGCAACACTGTTTCCATCGAACGGCCCGTGGCGTGTGGTGCTAATAGGATGCTGGTGTTGGAGGAAGGTTACATGAGTTCCCTCAGCGATCTCCCGCCGGGGATCCTGAGGACAGAATGAATGATACAGGAGTTTCAGTTTCTTCAAGTGCTACACTAGACCTTGATAGAACCAACGCTTCGTAACATCGCGGCATGTTCCACCTACTCGTGAGGCAGTTGCGGATCATCGCTATCCCACTTTTTCATGCACCCTTGCTGGCTCTCGCCCAGCCACCGCTGGCCACGCTGACCGGCCAAGTGGTGGATGCACGATCCTTCCAGCCCGTACCGGGGGCGGCGGTATTGCTCATCCCGGGCAACATCTCTTTGACCACCACAAGCGATAGCACCGGACATTTCCGCATCGCGGGAATACCAGTGGGGCATTACGCATTGAGGGTGGCGGCCGTGGGCTACGACACGTTGGAGATACCCGAGCTGTGGTTGCGCGCGGGTAAACAGGCCGAGCAACGTCTGGAGCTTTCACCTGCCGCGAGTGAATTGGGCGCCGTTACCGTGAGTGCGATGGCCCGTGAGCAACCTGAGCGCATGGGGGTGCGGCCGTTCACGGTGGAGCAGAGCTTACGCTGGCCTGCCACTTTTTTCGATCCCGGCCGATTGGTGACCGCGTTACCCGGGGTGGTCAATGCCAACGACCAGGCCAATCATTTGATCATTCGCGGCAACTCGCCCAACGCCAATGCCTATACACTGGAAGGCCTGGAGATCGTGAACCCGAACCATACCGGCAACGCCGGCACCGCCAGCGACCTGCCCACGCTCAGCGGTGGCGGGGTGAACATGCTCAGCGCGCAGATGCTCGGCCCTTCGCAATTGCTCACCGGTGTGTTCCCCATGGACCGCGGCAATGCGCTTGGCGGGATCCTGGACATGAACCTGCGCAACGGCAGCATGCACCAGCAGGAATGGACGGCACAGGCGGGCCTGCTCGGCATCGACCTCTCCACGGAAGGGCCGATCGGCAAAGGAGGGCGCTCCTCCTACTTGGCGAATTACCGCTACTCCACCGTGGGCATTTTGGGAGCGCTGGGCGTGGACCTCGGCGATGAGGAGATCAACTTCCAGGACTTGGCCTTCCATGTAGCATTACCGTTGGGCAAACGCGGTGAGGCGCACCTCTTCGGCCTGGGCGGCAACAGCAGCAACGTCTTCGAGGCGGTGCATGACACCACGGAATGGGAGGTGGACAAGGACAGCCGAAACATTGATTACTCCTCCAAGATGGGCGCTGCTGGTGGACGTGTCCGCATGCCGATCGGCGAAAGGACCAGTATCAGTGCAGCGGTGGCGATCTCCGCGAATGACCAGGAACGCACCGAGGACCGCCTGCTACCGGACTACAGCGTTGGCGGCCATACCAAGGCCACGCTCAGCGAGCGGAAGCTATCCGGCATGGTGCAGCTGGATGGTGCCGTGGGTGCCCGGCTGCGCTACTCCATTGGTGGAAGTGGCTTGGAGCGGAGCCTTTCCGACACCCGGGATGACGAGATCACCGGCTGGCTTCTTCGCCCTTGGCTGAACGCACGATGGAGCATAACGGACCGTCTGCAGGCTACCGTGGGTATTGGCCTCTCCTACTTCTCCTTCACGGAGGAAACCGTCGCGGAGCCGCGTGCATCGCTGCAATGGCGCATGAAGCGAGGCCGTGCGCTGGCCTTGGCCGCAGGGGTCAGATCCCAGTTGCCGCAATGGCAGTCGTTCAGTCCCGGTCTTCAAACATTCTTCGCGCAGGCTCCCATCGGCCTCACGCGCTCGCAGGATGTGGTGCTGGGATACGACCACCCGGTGAATGAGCGCGTGAAATTCCATGTGGAAACGTATTATCAATATCTAATGGATGTACCGGTATATGCCCTGGGGCAATTCCTGAGCTACGTCGATGGGTTCAGCATGGTGAACGTGTGGGACGAGTTCGTCTACCTTCCACTGATCTCCACCGGCACGGCCACCAACATGGGCGTGGAACTGAGCGTGGACCATCACTTTGCGAATGGTATTTTTTACCAGGTCAACACCTCGCTGTACAATAGCCAGTACATGGATGCTTCCTCAGGGGAGCACGACACCCGCTGGAACGGACAGTACATTTTCAATCTCTTCGGAGGGAAGGAATTCAAGAAAGTAAAGGAGGACCGCGTGCGCACCTGGGGCGTGAGCGGGCGGTTGAATGTGATGGGCGGGATGCGTGAATCACCGATCAATGTCCGCATGTCGGAAGCCATCGATGGCACCGTGTTCATGGGTCCGGAGTGGAGCGAGCAACTGGCTCCGTTCTATCGGATCGATCTGCGCGTGTACTTGAAGAAGGACCGTCAGGGCCATACGGGCATGTGGTCGTTGGACCTGCAGAATGTGACGAATGCACAGAATGAAGCGTTCCGGTATTACGACTCGCGCAAAGGAGAAGTGATCACCAAATACCAGCTTGGGATCATTCCGAACTTGAGTTATCGCATCGAGTTCTGAACTCCTTGGCACGGGAGCACGGCTATCTGCCGGAGGTTCCGTTCGGCCTAACTCCCGCGCCAAGGTTGGGCCATGGATCTTGTCAGTTCCATTACTTTCGGGGTCCACCAATCCACGCTACCATGAAGATCATATACCTCATCCTCTGCGTGATGTTCCTGGTCTTTGCCGGACTTCAGCTCAATGATCCGGATCCGATCCATTGGGTGCTCGCTTACCTGGCCATCGCCATCTCGTGTGCATTGGTCGCCTTTGGAAAGTATCCCAAGTGGTGGCTTTGGGGAGTTACCATCGTCTTCGGTGTGTGGATGCTGATCGCCTCACCGGCCTTCTTTCGCTGGGTACAAGAAGGTTTTCCGAACATCGCTGGCCAGATGGAGGACTCACGGCCGATCATTGAGGAGACGCGTGAATTCCTGGGCCTTCTCATCGCTTTCATTGTAATGCTCACGCTCGCACTGCCTAAGCGCACAGTGCGTTCCTGATCGACCACGAACAAAAGTGCACCCTTATTGTTACATCCCAAAAAGACCCTATTCATGGCAACCAAGAAAAAAACTTCTACCACCAAGAAAAAGAACCAGGTCAAGCCGAGCAATGGAAGTGTGCGCATGCATTCCCTCCGTTGGTCCACGAAGGAGCGCAAGCTTTTGGCCGATTCATTGAATGAGTTGCTGGCCAACTACGAGGTACACTACCAAAAGCTCCGCAACTACCACTGGAACGTCACCGGGGGTGATTTCTTCGATATCCACGAGAACCTCGAGGTGCAGTACACCCAATCGCAGATGAACATCGACCTCATTGCCGAGCGCGTCCGCGTGTTCCGTGAGCGTCCGTTGAGCACCTTCGCGGAATACCTCAAGGTGAGCAGCCTGAAGGAGGACGGCACGGTGCCGAGTTCCGAGAACATGGTGAAGAACCTGCTCGCCGATTACGTGGTGCTGGTGGACCACATGTACGAGACCGTGGAACTGGCGATGAAACTTTCCGATGCCGGTACCGAGCGCATGGTGAAGGCCTTCATCGAGCAGATCGAAAAGCACCATTGGATGCTGGGGAGCTTCAACAAGTAGGCTTCATTCCGGTACTTGGCAGTAGCCCGGTGCAAGTAATTGAAAGGGTGAGCGGGTGAGCGATCGCCACTCACCCTTTCATCGTTCTGCTCATTTCACGCCCTCCTCTTCCCGTCGGATCAAACCTGCGGTCGTTGGCGATGTTCTAAACGGAGAAAGTCTACCTTTCCGTACCAAGCCACACCGCATGCCGCTACAACCATTCACTGGGACGTTCGGCAGTCCCGAGCTGCGCCACTTGCTTCGTCGCACGCTTTTCGGTGCTAGCAATGCCGATGTCGCGCACTTCGCGGGCATGCCACTTGCGGATGTTGTGGACGAGTTGCTCACGTTCACGAATGACACCACTCCTCCGATCAAGGCCTATACCGCACCGGACGGCAACGATCTGCCGGACCCGTCGCTGATCGACCCGGACGTCCCCTTCGGCACCACATGGACCACGGTGGTGCGTGACCCTACCCTTCAGCCCAACCCTAACCCTCAGCGGCAGGCGAGCTTTCAACATTGGTGGACGGGACTCATGATCGGTCAGGCGCGGAACATCCGGGAAAAGATGGTGCTGTTCTGGCATACCAATTTGGCCACACAGGCATCGGTGGTGCAGCTTGCCGAGCCGCTCTATGCAATGAACCAATTGCTGCGCGACCAATGCCTGGGGAACTTCCGCAGCATGATGTACGACGTGACGGTGGATGCCGCAATGCTGATCTACCTCAATGGATACCTCAACACCAACGCGGCCCCTGACGAGAACTACGGACGCGAGCTGATGGAACTCTTCACCTTGGGTGAAGGCACGGGATATACCGAGGAGGACGTCCACACGGCCGGGCGTGTGCTTACCGGCTGGACCGTACAACTACAGAACGGCGGCACGCCTATCCTTCCCACCGTGGCTTATTACCCATTTCTCCACGATGCCACGAACAAGCAGTTCTCGGCATTTTTCAATAACACGGTGATCCAAGGCCAAGGCGGTCCGGGTGGCGGCACTACCGAGATCAACGCGTTACTGGACATGATCTTTGCCAAGGAGGAGGTGAGCCTGCACATGGCACGAAAGCTCTACCACTTCTTCGTCCATGGCGAGATCACGGACACGGTGGAGACGGATGTGATCGAGCCGTTGGCGCAGATCTTCCGCGACAATGCATCCGCGCCGGACCAAATGCGTATCGTGCTCCAAGCGCTGCTCACCAGTGATCATTTCTTCAGCATGGACATGCGCGCCTGCATGATCTCCAGCCCTGCGGACTTCATCATCGGCACCTTGCGCGAGTTGGAAATGCCCATGCCGGACGCGACGCAATTCGAGGCGCAATACCACATCTGGAAGGACATCTTCGGCCTGCTGTACATCACCGGGCAGGGCATCAGTGAACCACCGAACGTGGCCGGATGGGTCGCCTACTATCAGGGGCCGCTTTATGATGGGATATGGATGGATACCGGCTCCTACGTCTACCGTTTGTACACGTACCAGGTCCTTTCCTACGTCGGTCTCTCCACGCCGAACAACCTCTTCCAACCGGCAAGTCAGGGCCTTCAGTTCAAGGTCGACTTCATGGCGCTCACGCAGCAGTTCACCACACCGGAAGACCCGAACGCCTTGGTGGCGCAAGCGGCGGACCTGTTGTTCAAGGTGGACGTTTCGCAGCAGGTGAAGGATCAGTTGAAGACCAACTACCTGCTCTTCGGGCAACAGGCCGATCACTATTGGACAGATGCCTACCTGATCTACCTGGCGGACCCGAATACGCCCAACACCACGGCACAGCTCGTCCCCACGCTGTTGCTCGGACTCTTTCTGGATATGCAAGGGGCCGCCGAACATCAACTCGTGTAACGCCACCGCACCATGGACAGAAGGGAATTCATCCGGAGCACAACACTGGCGACGCTGGGCGGCTTCGCATTGCGGGGCATGATCAGCCCGCTTTTTGCGCCGCTGCTGGCAGCTGGGGTAGAGGAAGACCGCGTGCTCGTAATGGTACAGCTCTATGGCGGGAATGACGGCCTGAACACGGTGATCCCGCTCGATCAATATCCGCTCCTGTCGCAGTTCCGGAACAACATCCTCATACCTGAATCCCAGGTACTCGGCCTTTCCGGATCGGGCGGTGCCACAGGACTACATCCTTCGCTCACAGGGCTGCAGGACCTGTGGAACGATGGGAAGCTTTCGATCGTGCAAGGCGTGAGCTATCCCGATCCGAGCTACTCGCACTTCCGCGCCACGGACATCTGGGAGACCGGCTCCCACTCCGACCAGGTCCTGGAATCCGGCTGGGTGGCCCGATACCTCAACAATGAATTCCCGAACTATCCCGCCGGTTTCCCCAACGCGACCATGCCGGATCCCTTGGCCATCCGTGTGGGTGGCCCCATCACGGTGGGCCTACAGAACATCGGTGTGAGCATGGGCGTGGCGATCAACAACACCGACGATCCGCTCAACCTCACCGGCAACCTGTACGTGGACCCCATCACTCCGGATTGTCGCGGAGAAAAGCTCGAATATGTCCGCACCGTGCAACGGCAGACCGACCAGTATGGCGATGTGATCAACGCCGCTGCCGTGCAAGGCTGCAACCAAAGCACTCTCTACCCCACCGGCAACGAACCCGGAGCTAAACTTGCACAGGCGTTGAAGATCGTGGCGCAACTGATCTGCGGCGGTTTGAAGACCCGCGTCTACTGGGTCAGCTTGAACGGCTTCGACACCCATGCTCAGCAGACCGACGCCGCCGACCATACGGTCGGTGTACATGCCAACCTGTTGCAAGGGGTCAGCGATTCCATCCGTGCGTTCCAGGACGACCTGCACCTGCTGAACCTCGAGGACCGCGTGATCGGCATGACCTTCTCCGAGTTCGGCAGACGCATCACCAGCAATGGTTCCGGCGGCACGGACCATGGTTCGGCTGAACCGATATTCATGTTCGGCACGCAAGTGGTCCCCGGTCTACTGGGCGAGAATCCCCAGATCGACCCGAACACCACGTACAACACGAACCTACCGATGCAGTACGACTTCCGTAGCGTGTATGCCTCGGTGTTGAAGGACTGGTTCTGTATACCGCAAAGCGAGATCGACCAAGTGTTGATGGACTTTTACCAACCGCTCACATTGGTCGACCCTGCGGGCTGCCTCAGTGCCGGCCTTCATGAGTTGAACCAAGGCTCAGGAAATTCGCTTTTGGATATTCTGCCGAACCCGTTCACGGAAAGCACCACCGTACGGTTCTCCAGCACAGGAGGCCGCATCATCCTTCAGGTGTTCAATGAGGAAGGGCGGACCGTGAAGATCCTCGTGAACCGGGACATGACCGCAGGCACGCACACCATCACTTGTGACCTCGGCAACATGCCAGCAGGCATTTACTATTGCCGCTTGCAGAACGAGGCCCGACAGCAGGTGAAGAGCATGTTGAAGATGCGTTGAGATCACCCTTGGTCGGTGAGAACGTCAGGAATAGCCTGTTCCTGATCGACCGACCCCACTGTTCGCATCATCCTGATCGACTTCAGCATTGGATGTTTCCATCCTCCGGCCCCATCTTTGTGATCCACTCCATCACCATGAGAACCAAGCACATCCTACTCGCTCTTGCGCTGGCCTTCATCACTTCCGCGACATTCGCCCAAAAGGCCATTTACAGCTATGCCATCGGTAATTGGCGCAATGGTCCTACTGTGGAGTTCTCCCCGCTTTTCGAGACCACGGAAATGTATACGGCGCCTCAGTTGATCCAATGGGTGCGGGAGCAGTGGCCTGCATCCTTCACGGACACCACGGACATCGATGTGCTCTTTTTTACGGATATCGAAGGCGGCCAAGAGAACCGGCAAACGCTGAAGGCGAAATACGGCATGCGGAAGCTGCCGGTGAACATGATCGAGGTGGATCCCATGCCGAAGACGCCAGCTGCGCCGCCACGGAAAGCTTCCGCTACGGGCGAACCACGATAAGCGGCGCAGTGCCGATCACTTTTTCCTCTGCTACCAAACGCAGTACGTAGGCACCACCATCCAATGTCGTGGTGTCCAAGCGATGGCTGGTTGCGCTACCCACCGCCACGTTAGCGACAAGCCTGCCCCCCATATCATGCACTTCCAATGAACCGTAGTGTCGGGCTATCTGAGGGATGTTGATCAGGGCCTCATCCGTGGTCGGGTTCGGAAATACCTCCAGTCGCTGGACCGTATTGCTCAGCTCGTTGATCCCGATGCTGGCACCGCAGGGATCGTAGCTCCCGTTCAAAGTGAGCGTCCCGGTGCTTTGAGGATCCAGCCATGCCTTCAAGCGCGTACTTGCTGGCCCCGGGTTGCTCTGCCAGTGGTAACTGACCTTGCCGAAATAGTCGGGGTAGTTGGTGTTCGTACATGATGAACCTCCTCCGGTGAGCGTGCCGATGATACGGTGGGAGCTGTTGAACAGCGGAGAACCCGAGGAACCACCCTCGGTAACTCCATATCCGTTCGCGGTGGCCGACCAATAAACGCGCCAGTGGGTATTGGGCACGCCTCCCCAGCTCATACTACTGGTATTCCCATTGAATGTACTGATCTTCTTCCGATCCCCACTGGGATGATGGATACAGACCCCGCCGGAGCTACCCGTACCGGTGGCATCCCAACCGGCCCAATAAGGATGGTAGCTGGTCGGGATCACAGCATTGTTGGCCTCCAATAACAAGAAGTCCGAGCCACTGTCACCTCCTCCATCATTACTTGATCCGCGCTTGGTGCAGCCCACTACCACATGGCTCGATGTTGAGCCTCCCGAGCCGCAACCGGATCTTTCGTAGTTGAAATAGAATTTCCATTGATTGAAATCGGATGCGGAGGTACCGTCGCCACAGTGCTGGGCCGTTAGGAAGTAGGGCTTGCAATCCTGCGCCACATTGTTCACCAAGGCACCGCTGCACCAATAGCCCAGACCACTATCCACGATCCCGATACGCACCGCTGCATCCCGCTGCTCGGTCCAAGCTGATCCTTCACTGCAGTTCACGTCCACTTGGCAGGGGCCGGAGGCATCCATGAAATCCTCCACATTGCGATAGGCATGCCCGATCGAAGCGACGTAAAGATGTCCGAGACCTACTACAGCCGCTGGTTCATGGTATTCCACAATACACGCTTCGCCGGGGATCAAGCTGGTTGCGAATCTTCCATCGTCACTGTTGTTGAAGGCCGTAAAGCCCCCGATGACCTGCGCGCCATCTTCTCCGTACACATACAGGGAGGCATTATCAGGCATAAGGAAATCCGTGAAGTAGAGCTCTGTTGCCAATGCTCCATCACTGATCACCCGGAGACGCCAGATGCGGTCACCATTGGGAAGATCGGTCCAAAGGCCCGCATCACCCGGCCCGGCATTCACTGGTAGCAAACGTGAATAAGCAGGTATAAGACCAGCGGCTTCGCGAGCGGCATCCTCGGCCGCCACGGCGAGGGCATCAAAAGGCCCGGCATGGATGGTCGGTACTTCCTGCAGGTCGAGTCCGGCCCGCAGCCCGTAAGGTTTTCCACCAGTGGAGATCTGTGCGAACAAGGAAAATGAGAACGTAGCAAAGGCGAGGATGGTAATATTCCGGATCATGAATGGAATGATGTTGGGGTGTGAAAGTACTCCCGATGGAAATGATGGACTGAAATGAAACACTGCATTCCTGCACTCCTTGAGGACGCGCACGGTGCGTGCCGGAAAAGCCAGGGACCGCAAGCTTCGCATAACCTCGGAAGGGACCATCCGCTCCTGCTTCATCTTTGCCACAGCATGCATGTACCACAGCCCGACCTTTCTCCATGCTGAACCGCCTTCGCCAATGGGCCATCGGGCAACGTCGCGTTCTGTTCTTCACTGCGCTGGGGCTGCTGCTCCTTATAGCATGGGCACGTTGGTGGCCGATGGATCCGTTGTTCGGAACAGCCCGCTCCACCGTGATGCTCGACCGCGATGGCGGCCTCCTTGGTGCCACGGTCGCCACCGATGGCCAGTGGCGTTTCCCCTCCACGCATGTCGTACCTGAGCGCTTCGCAACCTGCTTGATCCAGTTCGAGGATCGCCATTTCCGCAGCCATTTCGGTATCCGTCCGCAGTCGCTTGTAAGGGCATGGAGGCAGAACCGTCGTGCCGGGCGCGTGGTGAGCGGCGGCAGCACCATCACCATGCAAGTGGCCCGGATGGCGCGGGGGAACCAGCCCCGCACCTATGGGGAGAAACTGTTGGAAGCCCTGCTGGCGTTGCGCATCGAGATCCGCGAAAGCAAGGCCGATATCCTGGCACTCTTCGCCGAGAATGCACCCTTCGGCGGGAATGTAGTGGGGCTGGATGCCGCAGCATGGCGTTACTACGGCCGTTCCGCCGACCAGTTGAGCTGGAGCGAAAGTGCCACGCTCGCCGTATTGCCGAACGCACCCTCGGCCATCTATCCGGGAAAAGGTCATCGCGCGTTACAGGCGAAACGCGATCGGCTGCTGGACCGTTTACTGAAAGTGCATGCCATCGACAGCATGGAATGGTCGCTGGCGAAAGAGGAACCGCTACCGGAACGCGCACAGGAAATACCGCAACGGGCTCCCCAGCTGCTCACCACAATAAAGGCACAAGTGGGCGATGGAAAACTCCTACGCACCACCGTGGAAGGAGCGTTGCAGGACCGGGCAACGGATGCCGCCGACCGCTACGCTGCCAGGCTCAACGCCAACGAGGTACACAATGCGGCGGCCATCATCGTGGACGTTCCCACAGGTGAAGTGTTGGCGTACGTGGGCAATCTCGGTAACGCTGGAAGTGACCACGCCGGCTCAGTGGATATCGTCCGTGCCCGGCGCAGCACCGGCAGCGTGCTCAAACCCTTTCTCTATGCGGATATGCTGCAGAGCGGCGAGCTCACGCCGGACATGATGCTAGCGGACGTACCAACCCGCTACGATGGCTTTTCACCCCGCAACTACGATGAGCATTACAGCGGGGCAGTGCCCGCTTCGGAAGCCTTGGCGCGCTCACTGAACGTACCCACCGTACGGTCGCTCCGTAGCCATGGTGTGGAGCGCACCCTGCGCATGCTGCACGGCATGGGCCTTCACAGCATCGATCGAAGCGCGGCGGATTACGGACTGTCGTTGATCGTCGGTGGAGCGGAATCCACACTTTGGGAACTGGCCGGAGCATACTCCAGCATGGGGCGGGTGTTGGAGCACTTCGGTCGCTTGGGCATGCCGTACCGCAAAGGCGATATCCACCCACCACACGTACTGCAGCGGAAGGACGACCTGCAAGAGAAGCCCACCGCGTTGGATGGTACACCGGTCCTCAGTGCCAGTGCCATCCACTTCACCCTGCGGGCGCTGCGCGAAGTGGCCCGTCCTGCCGATGAGCAGGGCTGGAGCCACTTCACGGGTCAGAAGCACATTGCCTGGAAAACGGGCACCAGCTACGGGCACCGCGATGCATGGGCCATCGGCCTCACCAGCCGCTACTGCATCGCGGTGTGGACCGGCAATGCCAGCGGCGAAGGGCGACCCGGCCTTACAGGCACCTTGGCCGCAGCTCCGCTCCTCTTCGACCTCTTCAGCCTGTTGCCGAACAGTCCGGCTTTCGCGCCCCCTTACGATGAAATGGTGCGGACTTCCTTGTGCCGGATCACTGGCTTCCGTGCCGGACTGGATTGCCCACAGGTGGATACCACGTGGGTGCAACCGGAGGGTATGCGTACACCGACCTGCCCCTATCACCGCAGGATACTGCTCGACCCCACCGGTAGTTGGCGCATCAGCGGTGGCCAAGGCATTTCCGCTCCATGGTTCGTGCTTCCACCGGCCATGGAACATTATTACGCCCAGCGCAACCCAAACTACCGCCCTCTTCCTCCATGGAGACCGGGTATGCAGAGCAACGACCAGCCCATGGAGATCCTCTATCCGGATGCCGCGGCCACCGTTCTGATCCCCGTACAACTGGATGGCAGTCGCGGGAACATGGTGGTGGAGGTGGCACACCGCAACCCGAGGACCACCCTCTTCTGGGATCTGGACGGCACCTTTATCGGCACCACCCAAGGTGAACATCGCATGGCGCTTTCCCCGGCGGAAGGGATGCATCGCCTAACTTTGACGGACGGCTCCGGGCATGTCTTACATCGCACCTTCACCATCGTTTCAGGTGCCCGGAATGCTCCTTCCCCGAATGCTCCGTAAGCTCCTGTTCCATGCTACCCTGTTGGTGGGCACCCTGCTATATGCACAACCCGACTCCCTCTATATCCCCGAGAACGGAGAGACCGTCGCATACGCCGTGGTCTATGAGCCGGTGCAGAATGTGGAACGCTTTCGGCGCGAGGGTAAATACGCCTTCGATACCAGCCGCGTGGCCGTGCAGATCGACTACAAGCGCGGCAAACCCAGCGGCATTTACCGCGCCTTCTATCCGGATGGCAAGCAACTGATCTTCGCTGTATACGGCTGGGGCAGCCTTCACGGCGACTGGGTGGAATACGATCCCACGGGCCGCATCAGTGTGAAAGGTCAGTACCGCATGGGCAAACGCAGCGGCACGTGGGCATTTCGGGAGCAAGGCATCGTGGGCCATTACAAGGACGGCCTGAAAAACGGTAGCTGGAAGTACTACGAGAACGGCAAGTTGGTGCGCAAGGAGAAATGGCGCAAAGGCACGATCAAGCAGGGCGGTACGTTCCTGTTCGGCCTGTGATCGATCAAACGATCAGGTGATCTATTCGGACTACGTTCTTTGGCCTTAACAGCACTTAACCGGTCAAAGGCAACCTCTTCCGCCGACATCCGTTAATTTCGTGCTGGTCCTCGCGCATTGTGCGGCATGGCCATTGCAAGGCCCTCGCCACTTCCACTATCCAACCGGACTGCTCCTCGATGAAAAAATTTCTGCTCGCCCTCGCCGTTCTTGCGGCTGCTCCCGCATTCTCCCAGCCTTCCGCCGCCGCCACCAAGCTGCAAGCCCTGCTGTACCAGATCGACCACATGTATGTGGACAGCGTGGATGATAACAAGCTGGCGGAAAAGGCCATTGTGGCCATGCTGGCCGAGCTCGATCCACATAGCGTGTACATCCCGAAAGAAGATCTGGAAGAGGTGAACGAACCCTTGAAAGGCAACTTCGAAGGTGTGGGCATCCAATTCAACATTGTGCGTGATACCATCTATGTGGTTGATGCCATCGCGAGCGGCCCCAGTGAGCGAGTAGGTATCCGGGCAGGTGACCGCATCATTACCGTGGATAGTGAAACAGTGGCCGGCACTGGCGTGAAGAACTCGGATGTGATACGCCTGCTGCGCGGACCCAAAGGCACCAAGGTGAATGTGGGTATCGTGCGTCATGGGGAGAAAGACCCGTTGGAATTCACCATCACCCGGGACAAGATCCCCATCTATAGCGTGGAAGCCGCGTACATGGCCGCACCCAACGTGGGCTACATCAAGGTGAGCCGCTTCGGTGCCACCACCACGAAGGAGTTCTCCGATAAACTGGATGAGCTGAAGAAGCAGGGCATGAAGGACCTGGTACTGGACCTGCAAGGCAATGGTGGCGGCTATCTGCGCTCAGCGATCGAGATGGCGGACCAGTTCCTGGGCGACCGCAAGCTGATCGTTTACACCGACGGGCGCAGCACTCCTCGCGAGGATACCTATGCCACGGAAGGCGGTAAGTTCAAAAAGGGCCGCTTGGTGGTGATGATCGACGAGGGCAGTGCCTCGGCCAGCGAGATCGTTTCCGGTGCGATACAGGACTGGGACCGGGGCGTGGTGATCGGTCGACGTTCCTTTGGGAAAGGACTTGTGCAGCGGCCCGTGATGTTGCCGGACGGCTCCGCAGTACGTCTTACGGTTTCCCGCTACTACACCCCCAGTGGGCGTTGCATCCAAAAATCGTACGCGGATGGACTGGAGGCTTACCGTCATGAGCGGATGGACCGCCTGCGCGAAGGCGAACTCACCAACCAGGACAGCATCCACCTGCAGGACACGGTAAAGTATTTCACGAACAACAAACGCGTGGTCTACGGTGGTGGCGGGATCATGCCGGACGTTTTCGTACCTATCGATACCACGCTCAGCTCGGCTTGGTTCGGGCAGCTGGTGCGTAAAGGCATCACAAATACCACCGCGATCAACTATGTGGACAAGAAACGCACGGAGCTGCTCCGCGAATACAAGGACGTGGAAGCCTTTCGCAAGGAGTTCAAAGTGGAAAAGGACTTGGACGATATGCTGATGAAATTGGCCGAGGAGGCCAAGATCGAACCTGACAGCGCGGGCATGGCCCGTTCCAAGCCCTTGGTGGACCTGAGATTGAAGGCCCTGATCGCCCGGGACCTCTGGAACACATCGGCCTATTGGCAGATCATCAATGCAGATAACCCTGTGGACCGGAGCTACGATGAAGCGCTCCGCGTGATCACCGACCCGGAGCTTCAACGCACCAAGCTGGCCGAGCGTTGAACAAATGGCCAGACCCTCCGATCTGCCGAAGAAGGATCAAATCCTGTTAAAGGAGAGCCGTCAGCTCAGCAAGAGTTACTCGCACCCCCTATTTTAGCCCTCGTACATAGAGACCACCAAAATGAAGGAGAACATCAAGATCGCATTACTGGCAGTGATCGCAGCAGCGGTCATTTTCATGGCCGTTGACCAACGTAGCACGGCAACTTCAACACCTGCCACGTTTGCACCACTTCCTACCAAGACGGCAGCCACACCAGCGGTCACCAAGGCACCAAAGGACAATTTCGACCCCTTGGTCCCACCGGCGCCCATGCCGGAGGTCGCTGGTCCCACCACAACAATGGGCTTTGTCAACGCGACCCACGACTTTGGCAAGATCAAGCAGAACAGTGACAATCATTACTCCTTCAAATTCACCAATACCGGCAAGGAACCCTTGGTGATCACCAATGCCGTAGGCAGCTGCGGTTGCACGGTGCCTGAGTACCCGAAGCATCCGATCGCACCCGGCGAGACCGGTGAGCTGCGTATCGAATACAAGCCCGGGATGCAGGAAGGTCAACAGAACAAGACCGTGACGGTGACCGCCAATACGGAGCCTTCGCAGACCGTGCTGCGGATCTTGGCTGACGTGCAGAAGTAAGTTCTGTAGTTGTCGGTTGTCGGTTGTCAGGTCCGGGAATAAGTTCAGTGCTGACCCGCTACTGTGGTCGCTTGCTTGGTTTCAGCCATGCGAGCAGGCCATTCGGAATGGAGGCCAAAGACCGCACCATCAGGCCACCAAGCACACCTGACAACGGACAGCCCCGCTCAAGTCCGGGGCAGGCGAACAACTGATAACTAAGTCAGCTAGCGTTCGCGTGCCTGCCTCCCACAGGGATGGTCGCCAGTGCGGATATGGGCACTGACCTGTTGGATGCAGATTATACCATTTCGCAATAGAATATCATCCGATCTACTTGCTCTTTGGACGACCTTCTATTGCGAAGTGGTATTACTTCGGTCGTTCCTCCCTCGCAATGACGATACTCCGAGCGTCATTGTGAGGGAGGAAGCGGTGTCGATATTGCTTAGCATAATGGCATTGCATGAGCGTCAGCAGAGGCAGGGCCCTGTGCTTCGGCTACGCTTTTTTGTCATACGGAGAGTTCAGACCACCCGATGCTTAGCACGGCAAATAGCCCAGGATCCGCGAAGACCTTTGTTGCGGCCAAAGTAATTCCTCATCGAATGGAGAGCATGCCGAGGTGCAGGACAGCGGGATAACGCCGGCCGGAGCTGGTTCCACCATTACCGTATCCATGCTACAACAGCTCAAGTACTGAGGGAACGTGTACCGCCGGATCAGATATTACCCAGATGTACCACGGCCGTTCCGTTGGTGATGGTCTTAATGAGCGTGCCTCCTTCTGAATACAGCTTACAGTTGAACGTGGCACGCACCACCAAACTAGTACCAAAGAACTGCGAGGTGACGGGTAGCATCTGTGTGATCTCGAAGGTGGAGCCGGTCTGATCGCCATATGCGGTGGAGTAGGTCAAGTAGTTACTGCCTAAAAACTCACTCGTGGACACTGTGGCCACATTGAATGCCATCGCATCTCCGTATGGCCAAGTTCCTGTATGGAAGAAACTCAAAAAGGCGGAATCGGTCGGCAGGCCCACGGATTGACCGGTGGAGAACCTCCCGAACTTGAGGCGGACGACATCGTTATCATTATTGATGTCAACTACGCTGCCCCCATATTCCTTGGCAGATGCTTCACCTCCGCTGGACGTTCCGCACTCGTAGGCCACAAAGTCAGCAGTAACAGAAACGGCCGTGCCGTTCACGGTCATTTGTACCGAACACGGTGTGGTGGGGGTGAGCTGAGTGGTTCCACCCGTACCCCCGCCACCGCCACCGCCACCTGATGGTGTCGCATTATCATCGTTATCCGAGCTGCATCCTGTGAATAGCAGGGCACCAGCAAAAAGGGCGATCACATGGAGTTTCATGATAGGCTTTGATTTTGAACAAGGTTAGGTAATAAACGGGTAGCGTGGGCAAGATCGCTGTCGCGCTCAACACACCACGCATCGTAGCCGAACTTCCAGCACGAACAAGATCAACTTTTTTCAAGACCTCAGCTAGCGCACGCGTATCGCGAGTGCGGATCCCCCTCCCGCTACTGCGCTTGCGTTCCTGATACAGCCATGCCGAGGCTTTTCGGAAGGCAATAATCGGAGGAGCTAGCCACGAAGTGCACCTGACAACGGACAACTAAAACCTGACAACTAGATCAAGCGATCCCATCGATCGTCTTCGCCAGCTTCCTGTCCTTATCGGTGACCTTGTTCCCTGCATCATGGCTGCATAGCTTGATGTCCACGGTGTTGTACACGTTGGTCCATTCGGGGTGATGGTCCATCTTTTCCGCCGCCAAGGCCACGCGGGTCATAAAGGCGAAGGCTTCGCTGAAGTCCTTGAACTTGAAGCTGCGCTGCAGTTTGTTGTTCTCTTCTTTCCACATTTCTCAGTTGTCAGTTGTTCCGACATGCGTCGGAAGTTGTCGGTTGTCAGGTCCGGAAATCACCTCAGCAGTTGAGGCAGATCCGTGTGCTCAATAGCTCTGACGCTTTGGTGTTGCTGTTTGTTCAGTTGAGCGATACAAGCGCGGACCGGCGCCTCAGGTGCGGTCACCCTGACAACTGACAGCTGACAACTACCCTTAACGATGCAACGGCAGCTCGATCACACGTGGCTCATCCGCACGTGATACCAGCTCCATCTCATTGATCAGCCGCGTGGCACCAAGATATTTGTCCATCACGAAGAGGACGTATCGGATATCCACGGAAATGTTCCGGCACTTGGCGGGGTCGAACAGAATATCGCTCATGGTACTTTCCCAGGTGCGGTCGAAGTTGATGCCGATGAGCTGGCCCTTGCCATTGAGCACGGGGCTACCGCTATTGCCTCCCGTGGTATGCAGCGAGGTAAGGAAACATACGGGGACGTCATCATCCATGGCATAGGGTCCGAAATCCTTGGCTTCATAGAGGTCGATCAACTTCTGAGGCACCACGAAGTCGGGATCGTTGGGATTGTTCTTCTCCATGATGCCTTGCAGCGTGGTGAACGGCTTGTAGATGATGCCATCGCGCGGCTCCGCTCCTTCCACCTTGCCGTAGCTGAGGCGCAGGGTGCTGTTGGCATCGGGCCACCAGGTCTTCTCGGGGAAGAGTTCCATCAGGCCGCGCGAATAGGTGCGCATGCCCGCATCCAAGCTATCGCTGATCTCGCTGTGCCTCGGCCTTACCTGATCGAAGAAGTTGGATGAAAAGGCTTTCACCAAGGTGTAGGCGGGATCCTTGGCCATCTTTTTCGCCGTCTTGCCTGAGAAATGGTCGAGTGCCTTATACAGGCGCCCCGGATCGGTGAAAATGCTCTTGTCGAAGATGGCCTCGGCATAGCGATCGGTGTTGCCACCATAGCGGCTATCGATCACGGCCAGTTCCTTGGGTGCCAAGCGGGGATCGGCGTGCTGGCGGTAGATGGGCAGCAAGGCTTTGAAAACATCCCGATCCACTGCAGGGATGTAGTTCTTGTAAAAACCTTCGGCCGCTTTCTTCAGCCGCTCCAGCTCAGCATCCAGCTTGCCCTCCTGCTTCAGCTCCGCGTGTTTAGTGATCAGCTTGGTGTAGCCTTCCGCGAAGCGTAGGAACTCCGGCCCTACGTAAACGAATTCCACAAAGAGTTCCCGAGCAACGGCATATGGAAGATATTCCCGATACAGTCCCGAGAGTTCGCCGAGCACTGTGGTGTACTCCGGCTTTCCGGCAGCCCGGCTAGTGAATTCCTGCTCCTGTGCAAGCTTCACATTGATGGCATCCAGTTCATTCAATCCGCGCACCTCTCCTATCCACTTCTTCCATCCGTTACTGATGCGGCTCTGCTTGCTGGCATACTGCAGCTTGGCATGTTCGCTGGAGAGCATGGCGGCATCGATCACCTTCAGGCTGGCGGTGCGCATCTCGATCCGCAGCGGGTCGATCACGTTCATCACTTGGTCCACGGCGAAGCTGGGCAGGTAGCGCTGGGTGCTCCCGGGGAAACCGAAGATCATGGCGTATTCCCCGGCCTGGGCACCACCCAAGGCGATGGGCAGGCTGTGCTTGGGCGTGTAGGGAACGTTCTCCGGTGCATATTCCGCAGCGTAGTTCTCCGGTGAAGCATAAATGCGGAACACACTGAAATCCCCGGTCTGGCGGGGCCACATCCAGTTATCGGTATCGCCACCGAACTTGCCGATGGCACTGGGCGGCGCAGCCACCATCCGCACATCGCGGAAGGTCTCGCTGATGATCAGGTACCAACTGTTGCCGTAGTTGAACGGGCGCACCACACCGCTGTGGCTTGTTCCTTCCGTAGCTTCCTTGCTGATGGCCTCGCCCAACTCTCGCGCTGCTGCATCGCGCTCCGCCTCGGTCATTTCCGGCGTGAAGGCCGCCAGCATGCGTTCCGAAACATCCTCCATACGCACGATGAAGGTGGCCGATAGCCCGGGACTGGGCAGCTCATCTGCCAAGGTGGCCGCATTGAAGCCATCCCGCAGGTAGTTGTGCTCGAGGGAGCTGTGCTGCTGGATCACGCTGTAGCCGCAGTGATGGTTGGTGAGGATAAGCCCTTGTGTGCTCACCACCTCAGCCGTGCAACCGCCTCCGAAGAGCACCACGGCATCCTTGATCGAACTGGAGTTGATGCTGTAGATATCCTCAGCGGTGATCTGAAGGCCTGCCGTTCGCAGGTCTCCTTCGATGGCCTTCAGCAGCGTGGGGAGCCACATGCCCTCGTGTGCACGGAGCATAAAGGGCTGAAGGACCAAGGACAGGCAAAGAACAAGGACTGACGAACGGGAGCGGCTCATGCAAAAGGACTTGAAGTATGGGGTGATCGCCCACTTGGAGATCGGGCGCGACAAGATAGCCCTCTTCCTTAAGGTGGGTATACTGAAGTTGGAGCTTGACGGCGCGGAGGCCGGCCATCACCTTTGCTGTCACATCCTACGGTCCCGGCCTGTGTCCGATATACCCACAATGCCGCTGGCCGGTCGGCGCGGAACATCTGCTTAATTTCACGCCATGGATACGCGCATGTACCGCCTTCAGCGGATGCTCCGATTAAAGCACCCCCAGTTCCGGAACCGGGAACCGCTGATCCTGCGCGACCATTTGGCCTTGGAACGGACGCGCCTGTCGAATGAGCGCACTTTGCTCAGCTACATCCGCTCCTCGCTGTACTTATTGATCGGCGGCATCGCCTTGATCCAGATCGAGGGTTATGGCGACCTGCGTTATGTAGGTTACTTGGCCCTGCTGCTCTGTGTGCTATTCGTGGTGGTCGGCTTCTTCCGGTTCTTCCGTTTACGCGATCAGTTGGACCGCTTCTATGTATTCGGCCAGCGTGTGGAGGCACGCCGGCGCGCACAGGCATCGGACGGCGAGTCCGATGGTGCCTGAAAGTGTGCATGCCCGCCGATACGCGCAGTTGATCGGCCTCCCCTCGGCACCGCGACCAGACGTTTCATCGATAGGAAAATCATGTTCGTGGAGGCCATGTGCTGAAACCAGCTACGTGATTCACCGTAATGAGGGGCGACGAAACCAACTTTCATTCAGCCTACGCTCCAATAGGCATCGACGAATGACCATACCCCCTTGGCCTACACATACCCTTCCCTTCTCTCTGGTCCTTCTATTGGGCCTGGGTACACATAGCGACGGATTGAAGGCCCAGCCCGTTCCGTTCGATTGGCACTCCGCTGCCATAGCG
This sequence comes from Flavobacteriales bacterium, assembly GCA_019638085.1. Taxonomy (GTDB): domain Bacteria; phylum Bacteroidota; class Bacteroidia; order Flavobacteriales_F; family PHOS-HE28; genus PHOS-HE28. Next base: position 109,356 of record JAHBUL010000011.1, read on the forward strand.
AACAACATCTCTGGTGATGATGTGCGGGATATTGCGGTGGACACGGTGAACAACTTCATCTATGCCGTGGGTGTGGTCCATGGCAACGGACCATACGGCCTTCAAGCCTACAATGGCATACCTCCGCTGCTACAAACTCCCCGGCGTGATGGCTTCCTGATGAAGCTCAACCTGGATGGCTCCCCCGTGTGGGCCAAGACCTTGGGAGGCACCGGTTCCGACGAACTGAATGCCGTGGCCATCGGTCCCGATGGGAACATCTACGTTACCGGGTCCTATCAGAACAGTTTAAGCCTTACCGGCGTGTTGAATGCCGTTTTCAATCTGGGCTCTGCAGGAGGAAGCGACATCCTGGTGGCCTCGTACGCGCCCTCTGATGGTTCCTTGAACTGGATCAAAGCAGTTTCGGGGAGCTACGGCAATGATCGCGGCACCGGCATTGTCGCCTTGCCCTCAGGCGTTTTCATTACCGGAGATTATCGCCGACAGATCTATTTCAACGGCAGCAGCAACTCCGTTGGAGAGATCCATAACAGCCAAAACGTCTTCATTGCCAAGTACAGCCTGAGCGGGACGTTCATGGCCAGTTGCAGCGGGGGAACGAACAATGACGACTTCGCAGGGAAACTGGCCACCGACGGCACCCATATCTACACCACTGGCATCTTCAATGACGGTGTGGAGGCTCGTTGGCGCAATCCGAATTCTTCACTGGTCGTGCAATGGAACAACTTGGCCACCTCGAACAACGCTTTTGTGCTCAGCGTCAATTCCTCTTGCGTACTGAATTGGGCGAACTACATGTTGAATCCAGTAGGTTCGGACCTCACTGTGGGGGCCATTGCTGCTGGAGCCGGAGCCTGCGGCAAGATCTACATCGCCGGTGCCACGCACAACAATAGCATTTTCCCTTCCAACGGAACTACGACCCTCCCCGGAAACCCGCACGACTTCCTGTTCTTGGCCGCCTTGAATAAGACCAACGGGAACACGGCTTGGCTTCGCACTGCCACTGGTCCGGTAAACCATGCGAATACGGGCTTGGACCTGGATATTGGCCCGAAGGGTGAAGTGTATCTCGCAGGCACCTACACCAGCCAGATCACATGGGACGACGGAACCACAGCGAGCGGTACCTCGGGAAAGGAAATGTTCGCTGCCCGGTTCACTTCCTATGGCGAGCGGGAGTGGTTCCTGCCGATCACCGGCGCGAATGATGATGTGCTGCAAGCGGTTGCAGCAGGAAAGAACGGTGCACTCTTCGTGGGCGGCTATGCAAATACGAACGACCTTCTTCTGGGGCGCGTATCCGATACGGGTACTTCGCTGTGGCCCACGAACCCATCCAATTTCAAACTCCCCGCCTCGCATTGCACATCGCTAGGTCCCTTGGATCTGCATTCACTCTTGGTGCCCTTGCATGGTGGAAATGCCGTGGCCGTCACCGCTCAAGTGGGACTCTCCAACATCGCCGGTGCTCTTGGCGTGCCTGATGGCGCGGGAACCGAGTTCAGCTCCAACGGTGCTTCACTCACCGTGGACCTGGGTGAAGAACTGGATACCGGGGGCACGGTACAACTCATCTGGCGAAAGTCCACCGGCGCATCAGGAACCGCTATTCCCAAGGTGGAAGTTTCAGCGGACGGCCTAACATGGACCACCGTGCCGACCCCTCCCACCACCACGACCGAAACTTTTGCCGGAGGGAACTTCGTGTTGCCTATCGCCACACGTTACGTCCGCGTGCAGAAAGACGATGCCATCAGTACCACCGCCTTCGTTCTTGATGCCTTCCAATTCAAGACCGGTGCACTCACTGGTGGCACATGGAGCGGCCCCGGCGTTTCAGGTTCCACATTCTACCCGGCCGGCCTTATCGGCCCGCAGGTCATCACCTACACGGTTTCCTGCTACAGCACCACCAAGGTGATCCAGATAGACCCTCCATCAGTGGGCGGAACATTGAGCGGAGGAGGTAGCGCCTGCCTCGGGACGGAAATGGAATTATCCCTCACGGGTAATATGGGAAATACAATCATCTGGAATGTGAGCACCGATGGTGGCAGCACCTGGTCCGAGGACACCACGGGGCAAGCCACCTATAATGTTCCGGCCATGCTCACGGCCACCCGGGTGCGGGTCCGCTCCATCAGTGGAAGCTGTGCCGCCGCCATAAGTAACACGGTGCAGGTGGTGGCTGCGGACAATACCGCCCCGGTCCTTGCCGGCTGCCCGGGGAACATCACCGTGTACACACCGGCCAACGGCTGTACCGCCACGGTGAATTACACTCTGCCCACCGCAACTGACAATTGCCCCGGCACGCTGAGCATTGTGCCATCGGATCCCGCGCATGCATCCGGCGAGCAATTCCCGGTGGGGAATACCGCAGTGACCATAAACGCATCGGACAGCTTTGGGAACGTGTCCAGTTGCAGCTTCACCATAACAGTTGTCGATACGATAAGGCCGAGCATATCCTGTCCGCCAGCGGTAACGGTGAGCACCACTACCGGTTGCGCGGCTACCGGCGTAGTACTGGGGACACCGGTCACCAACGACAACTGTGGCCCGATCACCATGACGAACAATGCTCCTGCTGCATTCCCATTAGGGATCACCCATGTGGTGTGGACCGCCACGGATGCCAGCGGGAACAGCCGAACATGTATACAGCAGGTAACCGTAACGGACAACACGCCACCCAGCATTACCTGCCCTGCGGACAAGAGCACTTCGGCCAATGCCGGCTGTACCGCAACGGGCGTAAACCTTGGAACTCCGGTGACCGCGGACAATTGCGCGATCGCCTCCGTGACGAACAATTCAACATCCTCCTACACCTTGGGGATCACAACGGTGACGTGGACCGTAACGGATAATTCCGGGAACAGCAGCACTTGCACGCAACGCATCACGGTGATCGACATCACGCCGCCGACGCTGAGTTGTCCTGCGGCCATTCAGGTGGCGGCCAACAACGGCTGCGCTGCAACCGGGGTGGACCTTGGCCAGCCCGTAGCCACGGACAACTGCGAGGTGACCTCGCTGACGAACGACGCTCCTGCCGCCTTCCCACTTGGAACGACCACCATAACATGGACCGCGACGGATGCCGGCGGCAATGTGATCACCTGTGCACAAACCGTGACCGTTACGGATACTACCACACCCACGATAGCCTGCCCTGCGAACGTGCAGGCCACGACCAACAGCGGTTGTACAGCCACTGGTGTAGACTTGGGAACACCTGTAGCAAGCGACAACTGTGCTGGTGTGTCCGTAACGAACAATGCCCCTTCAGCCTTCCCGATAGGAAGCACCGAAGTGATCTGGACCGCCACCGATGCCAGCGGGAACACGGCAACCTGCACGCAGACCGTGACGGTGACGGACAATGTCCTTCCCTCCATCGCATGCCCTCCAACTGTTCAAGTCTACGTGAATGCCGGTTGTACGGCTACGGCGGTGGACTTGGGAACGCCTACCGCCACCGATAACTGCACTGGCGTTACCGTGACCAATGATGCGCCGGCCATCTTCCCGATCGGTAGTACCACTGTTACGTGGACAGCAACGGATGCAAGTGGCAACACCGCAACATGCGCACAAACGGTGACGGTGACCGACGTGATCGCACCGTTGATCAGCGGTCCTGCAGCTGTGCAAATAGCTACCAATGCGGGTTGCACCGCTACCGGCGTGGACCTGGGCACACCCGACTACAGTGATAATTGCACGGGCACTACGATCAGCAATGACGCTCCTTCCGCCTTCCCCTTGGGAATCACCACGGTGACCTGGACGGCCACCGATGCCAGCGGGAACAGCGCCACCTCCAGCCAGACCGTAACGGTGATCGATCAAACGGACCCTGTTGCCATTTGCCAAGAGGCCACCGTGAACGTGGATGCAACGGGATGGGCACATGTGACCACGGACGTGATCGACAATGGAAGCTGGGACAATTGCAGCGTGGCTTCGATGAGCGTGGTACCCGCGGACTTCAACACGTTGGGAGATCATACGGTCACCCTTACGGTGGTGGATGCGGCGGGGAACAGCAGCTCCTGCACGACACTTGTTCACGTAGTGGACAACGCTCCGCCCACGGCCATCTGCTCCGACCTCACCGTCCACTTGGATCCTTCCGGGGAAGCATCCATCGATGCACAGGAATTGGATGGCGGCAGCACGGATAACGGCAGCATCGTAGCCTACGATGCAAGCACAACACAGTTCACTTGTGCGGACATCGGCACATTCGCTGACACGCTTTTCGTGACCGACAACGGAGGCAACACCAGCTTTTGCATCGCACAGGTCACCGTGCTGGATACCGTAGCACCGCAGGCACAGGGGCAGAGCATCGATGCATTCCTCAATGCTTCCGGCGAGGCAACTATCGCTGCCAGCGAACTAGACAACGGCAGTAACGATGCCTGTGGGCCGCTCACCTTCAGTGCTTCAAACACCACGTTCACGTGCGCGGACATCGGTATCGTGGACCTCCTGCTCACGGTGGCGGATGCGAGTGGCAACAGCTCCACTGCCAGCACACAGGTTACCGTACAAGACACCATCGCCCCCGTGTCGCTGTGTCAATCCGCAACGGCCTATCTGGATGCGAACGGCTTCACATCCATTTCAGCTTCGGATGTGGATGCGGGCAGCACGGACAACTGCGCCATCGGCACGCGCGAGGTAGTGCCGTCGGTGCTGCAAGGTGCTGGCGACCATGCCGTACAACTGTTCATCACCGATGGTTCGGGCAACAGCCACTCCTGCACGGCAGTGGTCACTGTGCTGGATACGATCGCACCCGTAGCGCTCTGCCGGGACACGCTTCTTCAACTCGGCTCTTCCGGCACGGCCACCCTCTATGCGATGGACCTGGACGGCGGATCCAGCGACAACGACAGCATCACCCATTGGGCCGCCAGCCAGTTGGTTTTCGGCTGCGCCGATCTTGGGGTGAACAGCGACACGCTCTTTGTGACCGACGGCAGTGGCAACACCTCCTTCTGTATCTCCACCGTTACGGTGATGGATCCCAACCCGGTGAATGCCGGAGCGGATAGCACTGCGGACTTCTGCAACGTGGGTGCCTCCACATCGCTATTCCCTTACGTGGGCCCTGATGGACAAGCTGGAGGCAGTTGGTGGTTCCAAGGCCAACCCGTTCCCGGGGAGTTCGATCCGGCGGTGGATGCACCGGGAGCCTATCTCTACACGGTGACCAACACCAGTGGCTGCCTTGTGGACAGCGCAATAGTGACCACCGTGATCCATACCACGGCCGATCCCGGACAGGATACCAGCATCACGGTCTGCTGTAATGACGCCACCCTATCTCTCATCACCCTCTTGCCGGGCGCCGATCCCGGTGGGGTCTGGAGCAACGGAACCGGCCTATTTGATCCGGCCATGGCTGGTTCTGGCCAGGTGCTTTACACGGTGGATGGCCCGGTCGGATGCCCATCGGCCACGGCCACTGTCTCCATCCTTGTGAATGCGGCACCCGATGCGGGTACGGGAAGCAGCTTGACGCTCTGCACGGTTGCTGATCCAGTAAGCCTCTTCTCCGCCTTACAGGGAAACCCGGATGCAAGTGGACAATGGACGGACCCGAGCGGCCAGGCCATCAGCGAGGTCTTCGACCCGGCCACGATGGGCGCAGGTGCCTACACGTATACCGTGAGCGGCATGGCCCCCTGTTCACAAGCAAGCAGCGTGGTGATCATTGCGTTGACCTCACAGCCTTCCGCGGCGTGGAGCACACCGGACCCGATCTGTTCCTCCGCTGCTGCGATCGATCTTAATGCACTCGTTACCGGAGTGGCCGGTGGCACATGGAGCGGTCCGGGAATAACGGCTGGAAGCGCGCAGTTCGATCCCGGAAGCCTACCCCTACAGGGAGCATCAACCCTGTTCGACATCACTTACACCGCATCGGAGAATGGATGTGACGCCAGTACCACGGGCCCTATCACCGTGCTGGCAGCCCCCGTTGCAGATGCGGGTGATGACCACTCCGCTTGCGGCCTTACTGCAATTCTGAACGCTTCCCTTGACTTCGGCACAGGACACTGGAGCGCCGGCAGCGACGTGGTCTTCAGTGACGTGAATGCCTCGGACGCAGTGGCCCACGTAACGGCACCGGGCAGTTATGAAATGCACTGGACCGTCACCAATGGCCAATGCAGCAATTCCGATCCCGTGCTTGTGACCTTCCACGTGCCTGAACAACTGGGCGAAGTGGATGCTGGTCCGGATGAGAGCTGGAACATCAAGCGCGACTCCCAACTACAGGGTGTTGCCGAGGGTGCCACGGAAACGCGCTGGACACTGCTTGGCGGATCGGGGTACATCCACGACCCGGCGGCACTTGCCACTGCAGTAAGCGACCTGGCGATCGGTGCCAACACCTTCATGCTCAGTGCGCGCGTTGGCGTGTGTCCTTTCAAAATGGATACGGTGGTGCTGGTGATCCGTGACTTCTTCATCCCCTCCGGCTACTCGCCCAATGGCGATGGCGTGAACGACAACTTCGAGATCATCGGCATCGATGTGTACCGCGACAATGAACTCACGGTCTTCAACCGCTGGGGGCAGGTGGTGTACCAGGCCGTGGGCTATGCCAACCAATGGAACGGACAGGCCAACAACGGTTCGCCGCTCATGGACGACACCTACTTCTATGTGCTGAAGTTCAACGAGGACGCCACGTATAACGGACAGGTGATCATCAAGCGATGAAACTGGAACGCTTCATATGGACATGTTGCACCTTGCTGCTTGCAGCGGTGACCTTCGGGCAGCATACACCGCTGACCACGCAGTACCTCTTCAATGGCCTGCTGATCAATCCGGCGTATGCCGGTAGCCGTGAGGCACTCACGGCCACGCTCAGTTATCGCCACCAATGGGTCGGCTTCGAGGGCGCGCCCACCACACAGATCCTCAGCATCCATTCCCCGTTGAACGCGAAGAAAATAGCGCTGGGGCTGGTGGTGCATAACGACCGCATCGGCGTGAGCCGCGAGAGCGGCGTGATGAGCAACTACGCCTATCGCATGCGCTTGGGTAGCGGCAAGCTGGCCTTGGGTTTGGGTCTGGGCTTGAAGATGATGCAGGCGGATTGGACGGCCGTGCGCACGGTAACACCCGGCGATGTGGAATTCGCGACGGACAGCCGCAGTGTACTGGAACCCAAGTTCAGCGCGGGTGCCTACTACTCCAATTCCCGCTGGTTCGCCGGGCTTTCGCTGCCGTACTTCCTGGGCCAAAGCCGCGACATCGGGAATGACCGCTGGGAAATGACCAAGATCGTGGATCAGTATCAGCCCATGCTCACGGCGGGCTATCTGCTGGAGGTGGACCGCGATATCAAATTGAAGCCTTCGGTGCTGATCCGGAAAGCGGGTGGTGAAGAGGCCCAGGCCGACCTCAACCTCAACATGATCTGGAAGGGCATGTTCTGGCTCGGTGCCAGCTACCGGACGGATGATGCCGTGTGCCTCTCGCTGCAAGTAATGCCGAACAAGCAATTCACCATCGGTTACTCGTACGACATGGCCACCAGCGCGATCAGTGGGTATCAGCACGGCACGCATGAGGTGATGCTGCAATATGAATTCGGCTTTGCGGTGAAGGCCAAGGACCCCCGCTACTTCTGATGCTGGCGCGCTACCTCTTCCTCCTGCTCCTGCTGTCGGCCTTCCCGGCGGCGTCCCAAGTGCTGTACATGGTGGAGCCGTTGGATATCCGCCCTGCCGGCGAGGACTATGCGCCCACCTTGGTGGACAGCAACCTGGTGATCACCTCCATACGCCAGCGGGCACAGGCCATCGCCTACACCGCTGCCGGTTCGGACCTGCCCTTGGCAGACATTTACCTGGTCCCGTTGCGCAGCGGGAAACCCGGAACACCGCGCCTGATGGACGGAACGCTGTGCACCCCGTTCAACGATGGGCCGGCGGCCTTCACGGCCAGTGGCGATACCATCTGCTTCACCCGGAACCTTCCGGTGGGCCGCCGTTCCTCCGATCATTTGGGGCTCTTCTTCGCCGTGAAGCAGGAAAAGGAATGGTCCGAGGTCACTGCATTCGAGCACAACGGTACAGGCTTCTCCACCATGGCCCCCGCCTTCAGCCGGGATGGCCGTTCGCTCTACTTCGCATCCGACCGCCCCGGAGGCCATGGCGGCATGGACCTGTATGAAAGCCGAAGAGGACCCGATGGCTGGTCCGCCCCGAAGAATTTGGGGCCGGAGGTGAACAGCACAGCCAACGAGGCTTTCCCCTCCATCGGCGGGAACGGCGAGCTCTTCTTCTCTTCGGACCGGGCCGGAGGCATGGGGCAGTTGGACATCTACACGTCCCATTTCGAATACGGTGAATACGCGGTACCGGTGGCGCTTCCTGCACCCGTGAACTCCGCAGGGAATGACCTCGGCTACACCACCTATGCCGACGGCGAGTCCGGCTTCTTCAGTTCCAACCGCGACGGTCGCGACCGCATCCACCGGTTTGCGCGCAAGCCGCAGCCCTTCCACGATTGCGTGCCGCAGGAAACGAACAGTTACTGCTTCCATTTCGAGGATGTGGGATCCACCGGGACCGATTCACTACCGCTACGCTACGAATGGGACTTCGGCGATGGGAACACCGCGCGCGGTCTGTCCACCAACCATTGCTACGGCGACAATGGCATCTATACCGTGAAGCTGAACCTGATCGACACGCTCAGCCAGAGCGTCTACTTCAACCAAGTGAGCTACGAGCTGGAGGTGCTGGACGAGGAACAGGCCCACATCCATTCGCCTGATAGCATCGGAACGGGTACATCGGTGGTATTCGATACGCAGCATACCAACCTTCCCGGCTTCGAACCCGTGGAGACACATTGGGACCTGGGCGACGGGACATTCACAACGGGCGAGCAGGTGGCCCATGTTTTCGCGCAAGCGGGCAGCTATACCGTACGGCTCGACCTGATCGGCGGACCCGATGGGAAGGGCGGATATGTGAACCACTGCGTCACCCGCACGGTACATGTGATCGATGGGCTGATCGCGACACCTGGATACATCAATGCATCCGCCGGCGGCAATGGTGGCGGGCGCGCATTCACCTACAGCGAACTGCCGTTCGACAATGCCCACCTCGGAGCGCAGGGTGCGCAGGACGTCACCTACACCGTGCAACTGCTGGCCTCCAAGGATCGCTTGGGGCTGAACGACGCGCGCTTCATTCCGGTGCGCCCGTACTACTCCATCACCGAACGCTTCCTGCCCTCGGTGCGCGAATACACCTACTCCATCGGCACGGGTACCACACCGCTGTCCGTGTACAATGCGTATCAACTGGCGCGCCGTTCCGGCTTTACGGAAAGCGTGGTGAAGGGCTTGGAAGTGGAAAAGGACCTGGAACTCATACAGGCGGAAAGCTTGCCGGTGGAAGCCTTGAACAAAGGGTTCCTGAAGTTCTCCACCGTCCGGTTCCGCACCGGCGAGAGCAATTTCGACCCCAGCTTCAACGCCACGCTGGACCGCGTGTTGGCCATCCTGCAGAAGTACACGGAGGTGGAACTGGTTATAGAGGCCCATACGGACGCCATTGGTGAGGACATGGCCAATTTGGCCCTTTCGCAGGCCCGCGCACAGAAGATCACGGACTACTTCATCACACACGGGATCACCACGGACCGCTTGGTGCCCATCGGCTATGGCGAGGAACACCCCGTGGCGGACAACAACACCGAAGCCGGACGTGCGCGGAACCGCCGGGTGGAATTCCACATTTCCGTACGCGATCACTCAACCCCTCCCACACCATGATACGACGCCTGATCCTCCTGGCCGTCATGGCACTTTCAGCCTGGCTATGCCGTGCACAGCCCGTACCGGCCAGTGATGAGAACATTCCTTGGCTGGTCACCTTCGGCGCCCGGAGCCAGACCTCCTGGGGTGACGATGACTTCTGCCAGACCTTCTTCTTCGTGGTGCCCAAGAGCACGGTCGTGCCGATCTACATCCGCGTGTTCGATCCCGATTGCTCGGGTGCCATTGATGAAGCCAAGGGCGAATTCAACACCGTCACCAATTTCTCCGTGTATGGCGGCAAGGGTTGCATCTCCGATCCGGACGCGCGCGAAACCGATCCCGTAGGCAACTACCGAAGCGGCAATCTGCTCGCCACGCGTGACTTCGGTGCGGACAGCCAGTACGACCAGAAGTGGTACACCTTCGGCCCCTTCGACCCGAACTCCGGGGAGGACATGCCCGAATACAGCGGCCGAGTCTTCAAAGTGATCGCCCAAGGGAAAAGCGGTGACGATGGCAATTTGTACCGCTACTTCATGAGTTCCAGGCCGGATGCCAACGAAGCGATCGAGGGGGGGAATGCGTTCACCTTCGAATACAGCTTCCGGCTGCACGACGATCCGAAAGAAGTGTCGCACATCTACCCTTATGTGGATGAGCGCGTGATCAGCGTAAAGCAGAGCAACTTCGATTGGGATGGCGATGGCTCGGTCCGTCTGGTCTCGGTAGCGAAGAAGGGTGATGCCGTGACCACCAGCGGGGACGACCAATGGGTGAGCAGCGTGCATCCGATCGTGAAACAGGAGCTGAACACCTCGTTGGACATCCGCTTCATCAAGCGGTCCGACGGGGCGGTGCGGAACAACAACGTGGTCTTCTACATCCGTAACCAATACGGTGCCTTGCTTCCCTTCTTCACCGTGCCCATTGGTGGCGTGCCGCAATACAAACCCACCATCGCGGTCACCAAGATCAAATGAGGTCGCCCCTTCCTCGGATCATCCTTACGGCATGCACGGCGGCCCTTGTGGGGCTTGCGGTAGGCCAGACCTATAAACTGAAGTCCGTAGGGCCTGCGGAAGGCTTGACCAACCCTTTCGTACACGCATTGGCCCAGGATGCCACGGGGCGCCTATGGATCGGCACGGGCGATGGTGCCGGCCGCTACGATGGGCAGCGCGTCACCATGTTCACCACGGCGGACAGCTTGGCGGAGAACTTCGTATCCACCATTCATCCCGGGGCTGATGGCAAGATCTGGTTCGGCCATAGCGAAGGTGGGATCTCGATCTACGAGAACGGCGTATTCCGCAAGGTCCGAACGGAGGAACACAGCAACAGTAGCATCAATGCGATCGTGGATGATGGCCAAGGCGGCATCTGGGCGGTGGCGCAGAACAAAGGCATCCTGCACGTGGATGCCCATGATGAATGCCGCGTAGTGGTCGCCAAGACCCACATCCAGTGGTACAGCCTGTTGGTCCTGAACGCCAACAGCTTGCTGGCCGGCACCAGCGATGGCCTGCATCTGCTTCAACGTGAAAAGAGCGGTTCATTCTCCATCTCCCCCGTCCTGAGCGAGGTGACCACCGCTCCCGTACACAGCCTGCTCATGGAGCAGAACGGCGAGCGCATCCACGCCGGTACCGAAGGTGCGGGTGTAATGACCTTCGGGTTAAAGGACGGGCGGATAAGCAACGTGGCCCAGCTCGGCACCGCTGCGGGCCTGGGTGAACTGCGCATCCGCGACATGCAGATCGGAACCTATGGCCAGCTCATCCTGGGCACTTTCGGCAATGGCGCCTACGAGATCGAGCTGCAGGGTGACAGCATCACCGCACTGCTGCACTACAGCCAGGAGAACGGCTTGGGCACCGACAACGTGAGCGTGGTGCTGCCCGATAGCGAGAACAACCTGTGGTTCGGGCGCTTCGGCATGGGCTTGGCGAGGCTGCTGGACCGTGCCGTGGTGTACTACGCCGCGGACGGCGCTGCTGCACAGGATGTGCGGGCGATCACCTTCAGCGGAAACGACATCTGGTTCTCCATTACCGGCAAGATCCTGCATGCCAACAGCAACGACATGCGCCACATGGACACCTTGGGCGTGGCGAACGGCCTGCCGGATACGGAGATCAGTGCGCTGGCCACCGATACAAGTGGGCGCATCCTGGCAGGCACCGCGAACAACGGCCTCTACAGGCAGGATGGCAACGGGCGATTCATGCCCGTGGCCATCGGGAACGACCTGATGAGCCGGAAGATCCACGCCATCGTGGTGAAAGGGGATGAGATCTGGGTGGGCACCAGCTATGGCGTGTACCTGCTCAGCCCGCGTGGCAACCGCCACCTCACCACCGCGAACGGGCTGCTGCATAACGAGGTGAATGCACTTTACCTGGAAGCGAACGGCCACATCTGGGCAGCGTGCAACAACGGTGGCGTCAGCGTGATCAGCGGCGACGATGTGAAGAGCTTCACGCTTACCGAGCAGGGCAATTCGGTCCACGTTACGGGCATCACCCAGGATAGCTTGGGTACCCTATGGTTCAGCACGAACGGCAATGGGGTCCGCTACATCAAAGGAGGTGTGGTGCTGGGCGTGAGCAAAGCGGATGGTCTGCATTCCGACTACGTCCAAGCCATCGCCTCGGACGGACATGGAGGTATTTGGGCCGCCCATCGCGGGGGAGCCAGCCGCGTGGGTCGCGACGACCATAAAGTAATGGCCTTCGCCGACCAGTTCGGGATCGAACCGGACCGGCGGATGAACGCCATTGCCAAAGGCCCGTACGGCCACATGTGGTTCGCTACGGACAAGGGGCTGTTGCGGTATACCTCCATGAAGGATGTACACAGCGTGCGTACCCCTACGGCCATTATCACGGGCGTGAAGGTCTCCGGACGGGACATGCCGCCCGACCGGTCCATCGACCTTCCGCCGGACATCTATCGCATTCAGTTCGACTTTCTCGGGATCAGCTTGGCCAACCCCGATGGGGTGCGCTACCGCTACAAGCTGGAAGGGTACGACCTGGATTGGACCGAGACCACCTTGGGCTCGGCCCACTACATGCGCATCAGCGAAGGGAACTACACGCTGCAGGTACAAGCGGCCATGATCGGTGGTGATTTCACCGGCAACACGGCGCGGTTGGCGATCACCGTTCAAACGCCAGTGTGGAAGCGCCATTGGTTCATCGCGCTATGCGTCATCGCTTTGCTCGCTGCGATCTCCGGCTTCATCCGCTTGCGCGAGCGCAGGCAACGCAAGAACCGCGAACTCCTCAAGAAAAGCTTGAAGGAGCGGACCAAGGAGCTGCAGGCCAAGTCCGACGAACTCGAGGAGAAGAACAAGGACATCACCGACAGCATCACCTATGCACGCCGCATCCAGCAGGCCATCCTTCCGCAGGAGGACATCCTCGCCGAGCACTTTCCCAACTCCTTCATCTTCTATCGCCCACGGGATATCGTGAGCGGCGACTTCTACTGGTTCCGCCGCTTCGGCACCAAGTTCATCCTGGCCTGTGCGGACTGTACCGGCCACGGCGTGCCCGGCGCGTTCATGAGCATGATCGGCAGCATGCTCCTGCGGGAAGTAAGTGCGGAAAAAGAGGTGAACTCACCCGATGTGCTGCTCACCAACCTGGACAATGAATTGCGCGCAGTGCTCCGGTATCAGGGAGAGAACCAATACAACCATGACGGCATGGACATCAGCCTGTGCGAGATCGATATGGAGACAAGGCTGCTGCGGTCCTCCGCCGCCATGCACGACCTGTTGATCCTGCGCAATGGCAAGCTGCTACGCGAGCGCGGCACCCGGCGTTCCATCGGCGGGGTGATGGAGGAAGGTGTTGAGCAGCACTTCAACAGGTTCGAGATCCCGTTGGAACCGGGCGACCGGATCTTCCTCTTCACCGATGGCATGCCGGACCAATTCGGAGGCGCGAAGGGAAAGAAGTTGAAGATCTCCGGCCTCACCGAATGGATCGAGGAGACCGCACCCCTACCAATGGATGAACAGGCCAGTTTGCTGCGTTTCCGCTTCGAGGAATGGATCGGCGAGCAGGCCCAAGTGGATGATGTGCTCCTGATCGGCATTGAAGTTTAGGGTTCCTGCGGAAAGGGCTTTTGGGTGGAGCTGTGCGCCTGGCGGCGCACAGGACTTCTGAAAGGGGAACCACGGATGTACACGGACCGATACGTATCGGGCCCACACGGATAAATGCCGTTCTGCGGCCAATTCCTATTGGATCGACTTACCCCGCTTTCAAGTTCGGTGGCTTGGACCAAGCGAAGTGGAAAGAATGGCTGCGACCCCTCCGTTTCTCTGACAAGCTCCGGTATCCGTGTGCATCCGTGTCCATCCGTGGTCCCATACATATCGGACCAGCAACTAAAGCTTGTCCGCCCGCAGGGCGACAAGCCCGCCCGGCAAGGGCCTTTCCACCATGTGACAACGCTTGGTTACTTTGGGGCGTCTCATTACCGATGCGTCCCTCCCGCCTTTTGCTTTTGCTTGCCCTGCTGCCGTGCCTTGAGCTGGCCGCACAACCTGCGCTGCGCTTCATTGAGAACCGAGGGCAATGGCCCGCCGAGGTGGCCTTCCGTGCGGAGGCGCCCGATGCCATGCTCTGGATCGAACCGGGGGCCATTCTGATCGATCGCTTTGATGCAGCGGCCATCGCGAAGCACCATGCGGGGCATGGGGACACCTATGATCCCAATGCCTCACGCACCATCCGGCACCATGCGCTTCGCCTGCGTTTCCGCGATGCTTCAGGCCCTGCGCGCAGCGAAGGCATCGGCGTGCAACAGGACAGCTACAATTACTTCCTCGGGAAGGATGAAAGCCGCTGGGCATCCAATGCCCATGCCTTCTCCGCCGTGGTGCAGCACGACCTCTACCCCGGTATCGACCTGCGTCTCCGGCGTGGCGGCGAAGTGTTGAAGTACGACCTGGTGGTGGCACCGGGTGCCGATCCGGCGCAGGCGCGCTTCACCTACGATGGCGCGGAAAGCGTGGCTTTGAAGGATGGGAAGCTCATCATCGGCACCTCCTTGGGCGATCTGATCGATGAGCTGCCCCTCGCCTACCAGCTGAAGGATGGCCAACAGCAGCGGGTGGATTGCCGCTATGCGCTGAAGGCTGGCATCGTCTCCTTCGTCGTGGGCGCCTACGATCCGCAGCTGGAGCTGGTGATCGATCCCACCATCGCCTTCAGCAGCTATTCCGGTTCCACCTCGGATAATTTCGGCTACTCCGCCACCTTCGACGACCAAGGCTTTCTCTACTCCGGCAGCAGCGCCTTCGGACAGGGCTACCCCACCACCGTGGGCGCTTATGATGTGACGTGGAACGGCGGCGTGGGCAGCCAGAACCCCGGCACGGACATCGCCCTCAGCAAGTGGGACACCACCGGCTCCTTCCTTATCTGGAGCACCTTCCTCGGTGGCAGCGGCGACGACCTCCCCCACAGCTTGATCGTGAACCCTGCCGGGGAACTGGTGGTGCTCGGCACCACGGGCTCCCCGAACTTCCCCACGACCGCAGGCGCTTTCCAACCTGCGTTCGCCGGCGGCACCCCCTTCACGCCGCAGGGCATCGGTACCAACTACCCCTTGGGAACGGACATGATCATCTCCCGGCTGAGCGCGGATGGCGCCCAGCTGCTCGGCAGCACCTACATCGGCGGATCCGCCAACGACGGCATCAACAACGCGGTGGCCCTGCACTTCAACTATGCGGATGACATGCGCGGCGAAGTGGAGCTAACGCCCGGCGGGAACATCCTGGTGGCCAGTTGCACCCAGAGCACCGACTTCCCCACCACACCCGGTGCCTTTCGCACCTTCTTCACCGGCGGCAGCCACGATGCCGTCCTCTTCGAGCTGGATCCCGCCCTCACCACCATGGTCTGGGGCACCTACTTCGGTGGCTCGCAGGTGGATGCCGCGTACTCCGTGGAGCAGGACAGCAACGGCAACATCTTCATCGCCGGTGGCACCACCTCCATCAACCTGCCGGTGACGCCCGGTACGGTCTCCACCACCAACAACGGCGGGCAGGCCGATGCCTTCGTGGCCGCCTTCAGTCCCAACGGCAGCACGCTGCTCGCCTCCACCTACTATGGCAGCACCGGCTACGACCAGTTCTACTTCGTGGGGATCGATGGCGATGACGACATCTACCTCTTCGGCCAGACCAATGCCCCGGCGGGCGACCTGATCAGCGGTGCCAGCTACTTCGTCTCCACCGGCGGCCAGCTCCTGGCGAAGCTCTCCAACGACCTCACCACCACGCTCTGGAGCTCGCGCTTCGGCGCGCTTTCCGGCCCCGGTGTCGGGGTGCCGAACATCTCGCCCACGGCCTTCCTGGTGGACTATTGCGACAAGATCTACATCAGCGGCTGGGGCAGCGCCGTGTTGGGCACCCTCACCACCAACGGCCTGCCCGTTACCCCCGATGCCTTCCAGACCACTACCGACGGCAACGACTTCTACCTCGCCGTGTTCGACATCAACATGACGGGCCTCTCCTACGCCACCTACTTCGGCGGCAGCCAGAGCTTCGAGCACGTGGACGGCGGCACCAGCCGCTTCGACCGGCGCGGACGGGTCTACGGCGCGGTGTGCGCCGGCTGCGGAAGCCACGATGATTTCCCCACCACCCCCAATGCCCTCAGCAGCACCAACAACTCCTTCAACTGCAACCTCGGCGTGTTCAAGTTCGATTTTGAAGCACCGCTGGTGATCGCCGATCCCGGTGCGCCCGCGCCGCTATGCGCGGGTGGAGCGTTCCAGTTCACCAACCAGAGCAACCTGGGGGCCACGTGGATCTGGACCTTCGGCGATGGGAACGGTTCCACCGCCCAAGCGCCCACGCACACATATGCCGCGCCCGGCACCTACATCGTCACGCTCACGGCGATCAATCCCAATGCCTGCAACGGCCAGGATTCCGCGAGCATCCAGGTGACCGTGCTTCCGGCCGCGCCGCTGCTCCAGCCGCTGGACCCCATCGTTATCTGCGGCACCACGCCCAGCCTGCTGCTGGTGGGTGATGCACTAGGTACCGCCAGCCAATGGATCTGGTCCACCGGTCCGCTTTTTGGCGATACGCTGAACGCGTCCTTGAGCGACAGCACGGCCACCTTGGCCCCGGTGACCCCGGGAACGTTCTACGTGCAGGCCTCCAACCCCGGTGGTTGCGCCGCCACCGGGCAGGTCACCGTGAGCAGTTCCTTGGCCCAGGCGGCCATCTCGCCTAACGTCTCCATCTGTTCGGATGATACCACCTCCATCACCCTCAGCGGCATCGATGCCGGTTCCACCATTGTATGGTCACCGGCCGCGTTCGTGCTGAGCGGGCAAGGCACGGCACAGGTGGAGGTGAGCCCGCCCGTGCCCACCTGGTTCGTGGCCTCCGTTACCAGCCCCACGGGTTGCGCGTGGACGGACAGTGCGCTGGTGGATGTCTCCCTGATGAGCGGCAGCGGCGTCACCGCCACGGTGGACCAAGAGGTGGTGCTGGCCGGCACCACCGTGCAACTGCTGGCCACCCCGAGTAGCGGCGTCACCTATGCGTGGCAACCGGTAAGCGCGGTGAGCGACCCCACCATCGCCGCACCCACGGCCGTGGTGAATGCCACCACCACGTTTTATGTCACGGTGAGCGACGGCACCTGCTCGCGCATGGACTCGGTGAAGGTGCGGGTACACGAACTCCTCTGCGCCGACCCGGACATCTTCGTCCCGGATGCCTTCACGCCCAACGGCGATGGCAATAACGACCTGCTCCTCGTCCGCGGCCGTCACATCACGGACCTGGACTTCAAGGTCTTCGATCGCTGGGGCGAGGTGGTGTTCCAGACGAAGGACCAAGCGAAGGGCTGGGACGGCAGTTACAAGGGCAAGCCCGTGGATCCCGCCGTGTACGTCTATTGGCTCACCGCGCATTGCGTGGATGGGCAGAAGTACTTCACGAAGGGGAACGTTACTGTTATCAGATGAAAGTGGTAATGGAGGTAATGGAGGTGATGGAGGTGATGGAGGTAATGGAGGTAATGGATGTGATGGAGGTAATGGAGGTGATGGAGGTGATGGAGGTGATGGAGGTGATGGAGGTGATGGAGGTGATGGAGGTGATGGAGGTGATGGAGGTGATGGAGGTGATGGAGGTGATGGAGGTGATGGAGGTGATGGAGGTGATGGAGGTTAAGGGGGTTAAGGAGGTGAAGGGGGTAAGGGGGGTAAGGGGGGTAAGGGAGGCAATGGATGCGCCTCCTCCCTCCCGTCCCTTACCTCTTCCCTTACCTCTCCCTCTTCCCTTCCTTCCCTCTCTTCTCTCTCTTCCCTCACCTCCCTCTCTTCCCTCTCTTCCCTCGCTTCCCTCGCTTCCCTCTCTTCCCTCTCTTCCCTCGCTTCCCTCTCTTCCCTCACCTCCCTTTCTTCCCTCTCTTCCCTCTCTTCTCTCTCTTCCCTCACCTCCCTCTCTTCCCTCTCTTCCCTCTCTTCCCTCTCTTCCCTCGCTTCCCTCTCTTCCCTCACCTCCCTTTCTGCCCTCTCTTCCCTCTCTTCTCTCTCTTCCCTCACCTCCCTCTCTTCTCTCTCTTCCCTCTCTTCTCTCTCTTCCCTCTCTTCCCTCTCTTCCATCACCCCGAACATCTTCGAAGCATATCAAATGGCTTCTTGCCGCCTTTGTGTCCATTTCCATAGGTGCGAGCGTCCATGCGCAGGACATCCACTTCTCCCAATTCTTCAACGCGCCCTATGCGCAAAGCCCCGCCAACATCGGCCAGTTCGAAGGCGACTACCGCGTGGGGGCCATCTACCGCCAGCAGTGGCGCAGCGTCACCACGCCGTACAGCACCTTCGGCATCGGAGGCGATGCAACGCATTTCGCCGGGGTGGAACAGCTCGGGCTTGGGGCTTGGATCTACAACGATCGCGCCGGTACCTCGCAGCTCAACACCTTCCACGCGGACCTCGGCGCCAGCTGGACCGAGCGCTTCGGCGATGCCAAGCAGCACAGCCTCACCGCCGGGGCGCAGCTCGGTTTCACCAACTCCAGCATCAACTACAACGCCCTGCGCTTCGATGCCCAGTACAACGGCTTCAGCTACGATCCCTCCTTGGGGAACGCCGAGCAGTTCACCCGCAGTGCGCGCTCGCGCATGGACGTGCATGCGGGCGCCGCCTACCGCTACGCGCCGGATGCGCGCCACCGCTTCACCGGCGGCCTCGCGCTGTTCAACCTCACCACGCCCAACGCCTCCCTCTTCGATGGCGCCCCTTCTCCGCTGGATGCCCGCACCCTCGTACACGCGGGCGGGCAATTCCCGGTGAGCGCCAAGCTGGACATCCTGCCCCAGCTGCAATGGCAGGCCCAAGGGAAATTCCGCGAGCTCAACATCGGCGGCGCCGTCCGCTACATCATGCTGGACCGCTGGAGCCTGCTGCGCACCGTGCAGGCCGGGCTCTTCATGCGCGCCAAGGATGCCGGTTATCTCTATGCCGGTCTGGAGCACGACGATTGGACCTTCGGCCTCAGCTACGACATCAACCTAAGCCGCTTGGAACCCGCCAGCCGCAACAGGGGCGGCTTCGAGGTCACCGCCATCAAAGTGTTCCGCAAGCGGCCGCCCGTGCCCGTCCGTTTCAAAGCTTGCCCGGACCAGATGTGATGCGTGCTCCCCTGTCCATATCCCGCTATCTCCTCGCGCTGCTGCTGGCCGCGCTGGCCTTGGCCGCCACCGCCCAAAGCGCCGAGCAGTTCATCACCTGGGGCGACCGCGCGATGGCCGCGGGCGAACACTACGGCGCCTCCCGCTACTACGGCGAAGCGCTGAAGCAAACGCCCGGCACCATGGAGCTGCAATGGAACTATGCCGAGGCCTGCCGCCTGAGCAACCAGTACGCCGACGCCGCGGAATACTACGACAAGGTGCAGCGGAAGGACCATGCCCGCAAGCATCCGGAAGCCCTGCGCTGGCTGGCGGAAATGCAGATGTCCACCGGCCACTACGACGAGGCCGAAGCCACCTGGGCCAAGGTGAAGCAGAAGGAGCGCAAGAAGGATTCCTTTATTGCCCAGCGCGCGGACAACGGCCTGGAAGGTTGCCGCTTGGCCAAGGCCCTGCTGGCGGACCCGGATACGGTGGTCCGCATGGAGCACCTGCCCATGCCCGTGAACAGCTTCGACAGCGAGTTCGGCGCCCGCACCGGTCCCGACAGCGCGCTCTACTTCACATCGCTGCGCGGTGAAGTGAATGCCGACGGCGAAGTGCAGGACACCGCCAGCTATCACGCCCGCATCTTCCGCACGCAGGAAGGTAGCGGCAGCTGGGCGGAACCCATGCCCCTGCCCGCTAACGTGAACAACGCGCGCAACAACGCCAACAGCAGCTGGAGCACCGATGGGCGCTGGTTCTACTTCTCCCGGGAGGACGCACCGGGCCAGTTCAGCATCCACGCGCTGGACCTGCACAACCCCGGCGACACCGGCACCGTGGTGCTGCGCGTGCCGGGCAGCACCGTGACCCAGCCGATGGTGGCGAACCACGGGGGCGGCGAGGTGCTCTTCTTCGTCTCCAACAGGCCCGGCGGCCAAGGCGGCCTGGACATCTGGTGGGGCCAGATCGTGGGCACTGAGCTCTTCGACACAAAGCCGCTGGGTGCACCCGTGAACACGCCCGGAAACGAGACCGGCCCCTTCCTCGATGCCCGCGACAACACGCTCTACTTCAGCTCCGACTTCCTCCCCGGCATGGGCGGCTACGACCTCTTCAAAAGCGAGCTGGACAACAACGCTCCCGGCCTTCCCATCAACATGGGCGTGCCCTTCAACAGCCCCGCCAACGACCTCTATCCCGCCGTGTACGGAAACCCCGCTTCCGGCTGGCTCACCAGCAACCGCGCGGGCTCCCTCGCGGAAAAAGGCGAGACCTGCTGTAACGACCTCTACCGCTTCAGCTACCCCGGAAGTGAGGCCACCGTGCCACCGCCCGCGCCGGATACCGCCACCACCGCGGCCGTGCAGGAGGTCCGCGAAAAGCGCATCACCTCGCTCCGCGAAAAGCTGCCCATCCGCCTCTACTTCCACAACGACGAGCCCGACCCGCGCAGCTGGGATACCACCACCACGCTGGACTATGCCGAGACCTATCGGAGCTACTCCGCCCAAAAACCGGCCTACGATTCCGCCTGGACAGCCACCGCCGCAGGCAGCACCGCCATTGACAAGTTCTTCTCCCAGCAAGTGGACGCAGGCTTTTCGCAGCTCAATGACTTCATCGCCTTGCTGAAACAGGCACTGGACGAAGGCCAGCAGATCACCCTGCAGGTGCGCGGCTACGCCAGCCCCTTGGCCAAGAGCGATTACAACAAGAACCTCTCGCTGCGCCGCATCGCCACGCTGGTGCATTACCTGGAACGCACGGAGGATGGGGCGCTGCTGCCCTACCTGAACGGCACGGCGAAGAATGGTGGAAAGCTCACCGTGATCCGATCACCCTTCGGGAAGAGCACTGCGGATGCCTCTGTTAGTGACCGCTTGGATGATCTGCGGAATTCGGTGTATAGCGTTGGGGCGGCGAAGGAGCGACGGATCGAGATCGAGGAGGTTGAGTGAGCGGGGATGGTGAAGAACACGGAACGAGATAGATACACGGAGTGAAGTCCGGCCAACGGCAACATCACCGTGCCTCAGTGCAGCTTGACACACATTTCGGAATACTCCCCCCCGTGGGCGATAACGACCCAACGCGTCACCAGCGATACCCGTGTGATCGCCGTGGATATGCCCAATACCCAGTACGCCAACAGCCAGCCATGGTACGATTACCGCACCAGCGTGGATGCTATCGAAGCGGCTACGGGCTTGGACTTCTTCAATGCCTTGCCCGTGGCGTTGCAGGCGGCGTTGGAGGCGGGGGTGGATGCGGGGGAGGTGCATTGAGAGGGTGTCGTACGCTATCGTGCAGAAAGAACGAGCGTGGGACGCTCACCTGAGAACCAGGGATCGGCAAGGAATAGCCGAGAGGCGGCCGGAGGCCGATGAGTGGCGGGCACTCGGGAAACACCCGAGCGCCGGGATGGGGGAATCATCCGATCGCCCGCTCGTCTGATCATCTGATTGCACCCGCATCTGCCCGTGCATCAGCATGTCCTAATGGTTTCAACAAATGTTGGACGCCGAGCTAAACCCCGCCACTTTGCTTCTCTCGTTCTGTGGGGAACGCTAGCACGTACCCAACTCCACACGCTCCAATGAGCAGCACCCAGAATAACGGTGCAGATGGGCTCATCTTTATCAAGTAGAGTCCATAACAAAACATGGCCGCTGTTACGATTAAGTGAATAAGGTAATAGAGGCGTAGCTGAAGGATCAAGAATTTCACTTTGTCGCCTATCCACACATGTGCGCTTTTGAATTCGTTGATCTCGCTTTGTTCATGCTTGAAAAACTCATTGCTGCTCAGGCGAAGAAAGTCACGTTCAGAGAATCCTTTGATCACCGTCGCATCTTTTGAATGCCCGCGAATAAGTACCGTGATATAAGCTAGGTACAGGATAAGGCCCAATAGCAACGCGAACATGCCGAGCACATTCCCTTCAAGCTGTTTGGCGGCATAGATGGACCCGATCATGGTCACTGGTAATACGACCACCTGCCCGGCGAATGTCTTTGCCAAGGCGCTGATCTCATCAAAGTAGCGCTTCTTGTAATCTACATACTCGTCCTTGATCTTCGCCAGAGAGAGGCCATACAAGAATACATTGAGATTCGTTCTGGCCTCTTTGATAATTGCACCCAAACCAGCTAACAGTCTATTCCAGCCATCTTCCGGCTGATCCAACACCTGTTTAATGATCGCGGCCTTCAAAAAGGGCGACATATATCTGCCCTCATCTCCAAGTAAGGCTTCGAACGCATCCAAATTGGCTTTAAAGGCCTGGGTCGTGTCAAGCTTTGGGATACCTGCCAAGCGCAAGTTGAGAATCGCCTTTCGCTGATCGACCGAGGATAATAAAACGAGTCGCTGCTGTTCTTCCGAGAAATAGTCCACCAGATTGAATCGGTCCGGACTCGTTTCCGAATTCTCTTTGAGGATATGCTTCAAGCGAAAATAGCAACGCGCATTTTCGATGAGTACATCGGCCGGAGGCGAATTTGGTAGCCGCTCAACCTGAGCCGTTGAATGCACATAGTACAAGGGCTTACCATCGCCGTAGTCCTTTACAAGTATGTCCCGTTCAAATGATTCCGAACTGATGTTTGCGCTCAGTTCTTCCCTATCCCAAAAGAACGAAACGAGCAGGCTCTCCTTTTCAATGTGTACCTCACCTTGTTGGATTTCATTTGCAATACTCAACTCCTCAAGCAATGCTGAACTCCGCTCAAGTGGGGCGGGCAGCACAATTTCCTTGACCTGAGTATCATACCGGCCCTGCACTTCTGAAATGTGAGCAGCAAATCGCAACCAACTCTCCGCTTGGCTCATTGATTTCTCGTGTCAAATGCAGCCCTCATTTTTTCTGATGTGATCACTATCGCCTTCTTTCCATGTTGTTTGACCACGCCATCATCAACATCCGACTGAGTGAAGACCAGCTTTAGTGTGCCGGATTTCACCTCATACTTTTTCAGCTTCCTGAGTATCCTGTTGTCTGCTGCGAACTGAGTGCTGACCTGAATGTCATTTTTTTCTGCCAAGTGAATGAAGAAATCCTCATCGTTATAGAATGCGAGACCGAGCTGCTTTAGATCCACATTCTTGCCCACAGACTGCGTATAGTCAAATACTTTTCCTCTGAACTCCGTTGCGTCGTATGGTGCTTTCGTTTCGGGGTTGATTGGGAGGCGTTCAGTCGGAATAGCATTGATCAGAGCAACCAAAGCTTTGGTGTCCTCACTGCTCTTTGGTTGTAGGTTCGCTTCCAACCAGTTCATGAAATACTCAGACTCATGCTGTTGGCTGTGTGTTATCTCCAAATACCGAAGATCGCCAGTTAGGTCTGCCCCCAGATTCAACCGCGCCGACATGGCAAGACGATTTGTGTTGATCACAACCATCTTCTTGATCTCGAATGCGCCTTCCTCATCGTTGAATGCAATTTCTTCCACATCGCGCACCAAGAACAAGCCCAGATAAGTGCGCCCCTCAACATCATACTGACCATAGACCATGTAACCACCGACAGCCAATGGTATGGTTTGCATACGCTGTGCAAGGTGATGTGTGACACGCTTGCTGAAATTAAGGAATGTAGTTTCGTTGAGTTTCTCTTGGAGTGCTACAAACTGCGGCTTGAACCGAGGCTCTTCCATTTGGGTAAACTCGGTTTTAATGACGCGTTCGTCTTTCCTAAATGCCGAATTCAGTCGCTGACAAAGATCCTGCCGGTTCTCATCGGCAGGTACGCATGAAGCAGACTCCTTAACGAACGCCTCATTCACACCGGCTTTCTTCCGGATGGCATGAATAACAAGGGAAAATGTGGTCACGGTCATGGTCTAATGTTTTTTTGAGTTCCCTACCAAACAATGGTCGTATGACCCATGACGATTTTCATGGAACAACGGGATTTGCGATTTACGAAACTTCTTGTAAATGAGTGGCTCTGTTCCGCCAATGATCCGTCATAATTACTTCCGCTTCTTCCCATACTTCCCCAAAACTAACGCGAGCGTCCACGCTCGTGTCCCAGCATCCTGTTGCGATGCCTATGATGCCATGTTACAAAAGCGCCAACATGATCGAGCGCGGTTGAGATCCCCCGTCATACTCTTCCTCAGATCTGCCCCCCCACACCCTTGAACTTCTCCACAAAGGCGGAGATCTTCTCGAACACAGTTTGCTTCTTCGTTTTGTACTGCGGATTGAGCGGGCTCATTTTGGGCAGCGTGGCATTGAGCGCCGTGCCGTTCTCTGTTGCGTATTCCCGCTTCAGTGAAGCCTTGATGTACCGTCTTGCTTCTTCTTCATTGAGCCCCTCGGACGTGATGAGTAATTCGGCTTCGCGCCTTTGTTCCTCTTGGGCGAATTTGAAGAAGGCGTCGATGACGTTCGCCTTGTCGCCGATAGCGTCCAGGTCTGTTTGATTGATGAAGTCGACGATCAGGCTCTCTTTGGCGCGGTTGCCGATACTGGCCCGTATCACCCGCCGGACCTCATCAATGAGATCGGATTTGTTCTTCGTTTTCTTGTTGTGCTCGAAGATGAGTTCCAGAATGTAGTCGAGGTTGATCTCTTGGGATTTCAATAGGTCCACCTCAAAGACCACATCATCCCAATCCAAGGTGGAAGCTTCTTTCTCCGCACCGTCCTTCTGGCGTCGCAGCCAGTCGCGCGTGTCGTTGTAGGTGGACCGGTAATCCTGGATCAGGCGCTCCGAAGGCACGTCGACCGTCCGCATGGCTTCGATGTCGGCATCGCTCAAGTGGTGCTTGGCCTTGAACTCCTCCACCGCCTGCGGGTCTTGCAGGTCCACCCCTTGCAGGGCCTTGAGCCCCGTGAACTCGTCGTAGTTCTGGAGGATGTTCTCCACCCGCAGGTATTCGCCGAAGAGCTTCGCGAAGTCCTTCTTGTCCTGCTCCTTGAAGATGGCACCGGGGTCGGGGAAGCGGGCTTGCAGTTCCTTCACCACCTCCGCGTAACCGCGGCAGGCCCTGCCTGTGGCGAGGTCGGTGAAGCCTTCCATGTATTCCTTGTAGCTCTTCTCCAACACCACGTTCTTGGTGTTCGCGTTGCCGAAGAGCGTGATCGCATCGATCGTGGCTTGCTCCAGGTCGCGGAAGGTTACGATGTTGCCGAAGGTCTTGGTGGCATCGTAGATCCGGTTGGTGCGTGAATAGGCCTGCAACAACCCGTGGTAGCGCAGGTTCTTGTCCACGAAGAGCGTGTTGAGCGTGGGGGCATCGAAGCCGGTTAGGAACATGCCCACCACGATCAGCAGGTCCACTTCCTGCTTCTTCACCCGCTGGGCCAGGTCGCGGTAGTAGTTCTGGAAGCCCGTGCTGTCCACGCTGTAGTTCGTCCTGAACGCGGCGTTGTAGTCGGCGATGGCGGCACCCAGGAATTCCTTGGCGCTGCTGTTCATGGCGCTCACCTCGAAGCTCTCGTCCGCGATGTCGCCGATGGCATCCTGTTCCTCGTTGGCCGCGAAGGAGAAGATGGTGGCCACCTTCAGCCGCTTCTTTTCCTCCAGCTCCGCCTGTAGCTCGCGGAAGGCTTCATAGTAGGCCTTTGCGGCATCCACGCTGCTCACCGCGAACAGGGCGTTGAAGCCCTTTGCCCCCATGTGGGCGCGATGTGTCTTCAGGGGGAAATTCTTCAGTATGTAGCCCGTGATCTCCCGGATACGATCCGGGTGGAGCAATGCCTTCCTGTTCTCAGCGGCACTGAGCTTCTTCTCGTCCTGCTCGCTCTCGATGGATTTGAACCGTGGACGCACATTATTATAGTCCACTTTGAACTTCAGCACCTTTTCATCGCGGATGGCATCCGTGATCACATAGGAATGCAGTTCCCGACCGAAGACGCTTGCGGTCGTTTCAGCACCCAAGGCGTTCTGCGGAAAGATCGGCGTGCCCGTAAAGCCGAATTGGTAGTATTTCTTGAACTTCTTCGTCAGGTTCTTCTGTGCCTCGCCGAACTGGCTGCGGTGGCACTCATCGAAAATGAAGACCACTTGCTTGCTATAGATGGGCAGGTCGCTCTCCCCGCGCATCAGGTTGTTGAGCTTCTGGATGGTGGTTACGATGATCTTGTTGTCGTCCTTCTCGATGTTCCGCTTCAGGCCCGCCGTGTTCTCGGACCCGTTCACGCTGTCCGGAGAGAAGCGTTGGTACTCCTTCATCGTTTGGTAGTCGAGGTCTTTGCGATCCACCACGAAGAAGACCTTGTCCACGAAATCCAGTTTAGTGGCCAGCCGCGCTGCCTTGAAGCTGGTGAGGGTCTTGCCCGATCCGGTGGTGTGCCAGATGAAGCCACCGCCGTCGGTGCTGTTCCACTGCTTGGCGTTGTAGGCGCTTTTGATCTTCCACAGGATGCGTTCGGTGGCCGCGATCTGGTAGGGGCGCATCACCAGCAGCGTGTTGCTGGTGTCGAACACGGAGTACTTCAGCAGCACTTCCAACAGGGTCTTCTTCTGGAAAAAGGTGGCCGTGAAGTCCTTGATGTCGGAGAGGAAGCGATAGAGCTGCCCAACGTTGATAGCCCGCCGCATACGCGCGTGGTCAGGATATGCCTTCAGGTATCCTTCTTCGATCTTTTCCCAGATCGAACCTTCATCCAAGGGGGCCGATCTCAGGCCAACCAATGCCTGCATACCCCTTGTCAAGGAACTCTTGTGTATGTGCGCCTCCATCAGCGCGGACCATCCAAATGTTCATGTTATTCATTTTTCACCTAGTAACCGCAACACACTTTCCCGGTTTGAATTAAGGTTTTGTATGAAACTGCTTCACCAACCCCTCCAAGCTCATGTTCTCCGCGATCACATTGTGCGGGATCAGCGCGTAGGTCCAAGGCTTGCCACCGTTGGCAGTAGCGTGCTCCGTGGCCAAGGCGCACCACTTCTGGGCAGCGTCCTTCTTCGCGAGCACTTCGGTATCCGTCATCTCGCTCTCCTTCTTGGGTTCGAGCATGTAGATGTGGTCCTTGGTCTCGGCGATGAAGTCCGGGATGTAGGGGTGCTGCTCGTGGGCGCGCTTGTAGAAGATCTGGAACTGGCCGGGTAGCGGCTTCAGCCATTTCTGGCTGTCGCGGTCCAGGATGATGGACAGGAGGCGCTCGGGGTTGCTCTGGAACTTCACCACCGGGTAGAGGCAACGCGCATAGCCGCCGTAGACATACTTGGTGATGGTGCTCAGTGGCTTCGGCTCTTCGCGGAAGATGCGCACCGGGTTCTTGTAGTCCGCGTTGAAGGCGCTGCGTTTCAGTTCGCTGAAGCCCGCATGCACCACCGTTTCGTAACCGGCGGCTTTTTCCCACGCGTGGTCCAGCATCTGCTGGTGGACGAGTTCCACGATGGGCTTTTGATAGTACTGCAATACGTTGCGCGTATCGCTCTCGTCGAGACGGCTTCGGAAATGGTCTACGACCTGTTCCGCCAACTCATAAAGCAGATCAGCGTGGTCGTCGTAGCTGATGTCGTCGAAGTTGAATAGACCGCGCACGACATAATCTTCGAGACGGTTAGCGGGTGTGCCTTGTTCACCGGCGGTGATCACGTGCGTGCTCTGGTCGTGCAGGTGCTTCACCAGGATGTCGCGCTCCACCGGTTGGTAGTTCATGTTCTTCAAGTCCACCTTGAAGGAATGAAAGCCCGTAGTGACCTCGCCCGTCGGAAACACGTTGATCTTCGGGATATCGATGGTCTGGTCAATGAGCAACTTGGTGGTCTTCTCCACGATGGCGTTGACATCCGCCACGATGGAAAGACCGGGCAGTTCCAGTTGGGCGACAGTGAGCGTTTCGCGTACCTGTGCAGCGATCTGCTCCTGCACATCCGCAGTGAGCAGGTGGGCTGATGAGGGCAAGCCTTCATGCTGTTTGATGATGCGCACCACCGTGCGGGCAATGTGCCGCTCCGTTGAATTGGCAAAGGGGCTCTGCACCACACTTGCACCGGGGTCGGTGGTACCCGGTTCGGGGTCGCTTACCATCTCCTCGATGTTGGAGCGGGCGATCACCGTGGTCATCCGTTCTTCCTTGCCTTCCGGCTCCAGGATGATCTGCTTCAGGCGAATGGGCGAATCGGCCATGTTCGCCTCGTCGACGATCTCCTGGAACTTGTCGTGCGCCACGATGCTCAAGCGGTCGATGGCCGCTACGCCGGTGCGCTTGCCGTAGGGCAATCGCAGGCCGCGACCGATGCTCTGCTCGATGAGGATGCGGGCGTTGGCCGCGCGCAATGGAACGATGGTGTAGAGGTTGGTCACATCCCAGCCTTCCTTCAGCATGTTCACGTGGATCACGATCTCCGTGGGCTCGTCCGCGCTTTCCACGGCAAGCAGGCGCGTTACCATTACCTCTTCCTCGGCACCGGTGCGGCTGCTGTCCACTTGCAGCACCTTGTCCTTGTATTGGCCGCCGAAGAATTCATCACCCTTGATCAGGGTCATCAACTGGCCAGCGTGCGTGGTGTCGCGGGCTATGATGAGCATGAAGGGCTTCACGATCGGCTTGTCGTTCTGCCGTGCGTAGGTCTCCAGTTCCACCTTCACGGTTTCGTGCATGCGGATGCCGTCGCGCAGCTTAATGCCTTCCAGCACATCGGGTGTGAACTGCTTCGCATTGAAATCCTTCTGCGTGGCCACGGCGGGTTCCTTCACGAAACCATCGTCCATGGCCTTGCCCAGCGGATAGTCGTAGATCACGTTCGTGAAAGCCACACTGCCCTTGCTGGTTTCCACGAAGGGCGTGGCCGTTAACTCCAGGCCGAGGATCGGTTTCAACTCGTTGATGGCCTTTACCCCGGCACTGGCACGGTAACGGTGGCTTTCGTCCATCAGCAGCACCAGGTCGGGCAGGGCGGCGAGGTATTCGAAGTAGCTCTGGCCGATGTATTCGCTGAGGCGCTTGATCTTGGGTGCCTTGCCGCCGCGCACTTCGCTGTTGATCTTGCTGATGTTGAAGATGTTCACCCGACAACGGGTAAGGCTGTCGAAGAGCGTGTTGGCCTGCCCGGCGTAGTTATCGCCGGTGATGATGTGCGGCGTGTTGACGGCGAATTCCCCGATGCCTTGGAACACATACTTCCGCGTGTTCGGCGTGAAGTCGGCGATGAGCTTGTTGTACACCGTGAGCCCTGGTGCCAGCACGAAGAAGTTGTTGATCCCGTGCGCCAGGTGCAGGTAGCTGATGAAGGCGCCCATCAAGCGCGTTTTGCCCACGCCGGTGGCCAGCGCAAAGCACAAGGAGGGGAACTCGCGCTCGAAATCGGTAACGGTGGGGTATTCGCTTTGAATGGCTTGCAGCACCGCCTTCATGTCCACGTCTTTCCCCGGCGGCATCAGTTCGGTGATGCGGTCCAATATCTCCAGTGAGCGGCGTTGCGGTGGGCGAAGGCTCAAGCGGCCCGCGATGGCGTTCACGTGCCGGTTCATGGCTTCTTGGTCTTTATGGTCTCTGGGTTCTTGTCGGCCTGTTTCGGCTTCTGGCCTTTTGGCTCTTTGGCGGCTTTGGCCATTGGCTTTTTGGCCTCGAAGTCCAGGGTGGCTTGTTGGGGTGCGGCTTTCTCCGGCTTGGCCATCGGCAGGTTCTCCACGTTCAGGCTGTAGTCATCGTGGCCCCACTCGCAGCGCTTCAGCACGGCCATGGGTATCTTCTTCACCGTAAGGTTGGGCCAGCGCTCGGCCTTGCCTTTGAAGGCGGTACACAGCACCAGCAGGCTGCGTTCCTCGCCCACCTCATCGCTCAGGTTCTGCAATTGCGCGGCGGTGAGGTGCTGCGTGGTCACGTAGATGAAGTCACGCTCGGTGCTATGGCCGTGCATCCAGTAGTGCTCGGTGCTGGGCGCGTAGGTGAAGCCCTCCAACTTGCACGCGGCCTCGGCCAGCATGGTGGGGTTGTATTGCTTGCTGATCACCCAGTTGCCCCACTTATCCTGCTCCAGCAGGCTGGGCGCCAACTTGAAGTAGCGGAAGCCACCGCCGCCTTTCCATTCCACGGCCTTGCTGATGCCGCCTTGGTCGGTACCGTCCACCACCTTTTGCAGGCGGGGTATGATGTGCGTGTGGCAGTGCTCGCCCAGCTCCACCATGATCCAGCGGCGGCCCATTTTGTGGGCTACCGCACCGGTGGTGCCGCTGCCGGCGAAGGAATCGAGGACGATGTCGCCTTCGCTGCTAGATATTTCAATAACCCGATGCAAGAGCCGCTCAGGCTTTGGTGTGTCAAATGGGATAACCTCTGGAAACAGAGCTTGTATTTCGCGCTTTGCCTCTTGTGTGTGTCCGACTTCAGTGTGTGGCCACCATGTCCTAGGCACGAGTCCTTGTTGTACCTCGTTCAAGTAGAGTTTAACTGCAGGGATGTTGTCTCCACTGACACCAAAGGAGATTCTCCTGTCGTTCACAAGAGCCCAGAAGTTGGGCTCATCCATTCGCCAATGACTTCCTTTGGGTGGCTTCACTTCACGGCCAGATGGGGTCTTGATTGTGTACATCAATCCCTCATGTCGTTCTTCCGCAGCGAAGATTGGCCCAAGCCTCCAAGCACCCCTTGGGTCGTTATCGAGGTTGGTGTATTTACTGGCGCTCTTCTCGTCGCGAGGAAGAAGCTTGCGAACCTTTTTCCAATCCAATCCCATGGGGGAATAAACCAGCTTGTAGTTGTGTGCTGGTGAAATCGCGGCTGCATTGCTTCTTCCGTAGAAGTTCTCCCAGACGACAGTTGTCACGAAGCTCTTTCTGCCAAACACTTCGTCGCACAGCACTTTCAAGTAATGTCCTTCGTTATCATCAATGCTGAGCCAAATGACCCCATCCTGCTTAAGAAGTTTCCAAAGAATCTCAAGCCGCTCCCGAATCAGAGAGAGCCAAAGTGAATGCTCTAACCCATCGTCGTAGTGCTCGAAGGCTGATCCCGTGTTATAGGGCGGATCGATGTAGATGCACTTGATCTTCCCTGCGAACTCCTGTTCAAGTGCTTTGAGGGCAAGGAGGTTGTCGCCGAAGATGAGGCGGTTGTCGAAGAGGTCGTGGTCGGTAACGCGCTGCTTGGCGTGGTAGCTCTTGGCGGGGTCTTCCAGCAGGATGCGGGGCTCCAGCTTGGGTCGGTTTTCCTTGCCGATCCAGGTGAGTTCGAGTTTGGGGTGCTTTTTGGTCATGGGAACTTGTAGCTGGCCAGCTTCACGAAGTGCCCGTCCAAATGGGTGAAGTCACCATCAGCAGTGATGAGGGTGGCCTTGGCCACATGTGCCGTGGCGGCGATCCATAGGTCGTTCTTGGCCATGTTACGGGCTGACATGCCTAAAGGCTTGTTCTTCAATTTGCCTTGGCTGAAGGCATCGATCTTGGCATAGGCTTGTATGAGTTCGGTGTTGGTGCCGGAAATATTCACCACCAGCATACGGGCCAATAGGGCGTTCATCTCCTTGGTCTTGGGCACACCCCAACCCAGCTTCAATGCCAAGGCATGCATTTCAGCGACGGAAGCCACGGAAACCATGGGCAAGGCATCCTCCTTGTCCAGGCCGTGGTCTTTTTCCATCCGGTCATAGAGCGGGTTCTTGCGAAGGCAGTATACCAACGTGTTCGTATCCAGCACGAAGGCCCTCATCCTTTTAACATCCGCAAGATGGTATCCAGGTCCTCGTCGCCGGGCCACTTGCCCTTGATGTCCGGCAAAGGATTCGTGCTTCCCGCCTTGCGCCGATACTCGGCGATCTGCTCTTTCACCGAGTTCACTTCCGGTTTCCGGCTGAAGAAACGATCGCCTTCGGAGGGGGCGAAGAGCTGCTGCACTTCAACGATCTCCTTTCCGCCGGCACGCCGGTGCAACAGGCCCTTCACGGTGACCTCTTCGCCGAGATAGGGACGTACTTGGTCCGTGTGCAGGCCGGGGTTCAAGAAGCCTTCCACCCGCTTGCCATCCGCGGTATGGATCTCGATAAGGGCCTTGCTGTGCCGGAACATGTCCACCTTTCCGTTCACTACGGTGAGCAACGGTGCGGGAATGGCCACTTCCATGGAACGGATCCGTTTCAGGTCCGCCTGGTCCAATTCCAATGGAGGCACGCTGCCTTGGTTCTGGATGATCATGCGCTCTTTCGGGTCGCGGAACGCATGACGGATACCGCGGAGCTCATTCAGCAGGCCCTTGTCCAGCAAGTCCTTGGCGGCACCGCCCCCGTCCAAGGCACGGTGGTAGGATTCAATGAAGAGGCCCATGGGCGTCTTCTTCGTCAAGGCGATCTGGTGGGCTTGGCGGAAGGCATCCAATTGAACGTTCGGCAGGGTGTCCTCCAAGGTGGCGCACTCGATCTTCAACACGTTTCCCTTCTTGCCCAAGCCCACCAGGTTCATTTCCACGGCTGCTTCCAGGCCCAGGGATTCTTTGGAAGGACGGCCCTGCACATAGCTGATGCCGCGCAGCTGCAACTGCAAAGCCCCCTCGGCCACGCGCGTAATGCTCCGCGTGATGTATGAAAGGCGACGCAGGCTGATGGCCCCTGGCTTTTCAAGGGCATCCTGTATGATCAATTCATACTGCAAAGTGGCGTTGTTGTTGGTGGTGGTGAAGAGGTTGGGGGTGTTTGGTCAAAGCTACGGCATGGGCTTTATTCCGGTTTGAGCATGCGAAAGTGGGGCTTGGAAGAGGACGCGTGTGCTGCGCGGCGGCGACCGCTATGGACCGTATTTTATTCAGGCTCGATCCCTTCTGTGTCCTTGGAATCCACTACAGCAACTTCATTGGCAAAGATCGCTTGTTCTTGAGGGAAATATTTTGTCATTTCTGCCAAGGTCAATTGGTCCGTAAGAAAGTTTTTGGCGCTTGCCACGACTAGATGGACCCTATCCCCTCCACCCTCCTTTAACCCAAGTTGACCTGAGACATAAGCAAGGAATTTCTTCTTTGCCCTCGATGCATCGTCGGTGGTCAGGTTTTCACCGAAGTATGTCACAGCGACAAGTCGCTTGTCCTCATTTCCTTTCAACGCCTGCTTTAAGATGCCGTTAATGTGTTCATCACCAAAACCATATCCGATGGAGACGATAAGTCGCGCTTCGAGGGACAGCCGCCTCAATTGGTACACAAGGAATAGGAACGGGTCGACATACTGGAGCTTATAGGTAGTGCCGAAGATGAGCTGACCTTCATCCACATTTATTGTTGAGGTTCCATCATTGTAAGTCAAGTTCTGGTTCACATCCCGAACCCAATCAATGGATCCATGAAGTTTGTAGAGGTACATGGCGCTGTTCTCGGGTGACCCACCTTCAAAAGCACCTGGGCTCCATCGGCGCTCACCTTTTAGAAAGCCTCTTTCCGGATACTCCCCATGCTCCGCTTGGTACGCCTTTTCGACACATAGGTCGTAGTTCAACGTGAAAACGTGTAGTGGGAACTGCAACTCCTTCTGAAACCGGACCAAACCACGGAAATAGTCGGCACGGTCATAGTTCGGTATCTCGATCCAATGGTGCCTCATCATCTTAAGGATCTCTGTTTTCAACTCCCGAACCAGCCTGAAGTCATTGCCGGCAACTTGGGTCAGTCGCGGATTCCAAGCGCCAATGAATGGGTACAACGGATGCTCTTCGAGGCGGGCCAATTCATCCAGAGCTACAACGAGGCGTTCAATGTTATAAGATACATCCCTATCAAACTGCCCTCTAATGCCATCCGCATAGAAAATTGCGCTTCGGACATAGTTGTACAGCTTGCCGAACTTAGCCCATCCGTTTTCGATGAGCCCTTCTATATTCTCTACCATTTGTGCAGAATGCGGAATCCCCGCATCCACCGATGCTCCTGCGCCTAATAGCACAAGGACTTCATTGTTCTTGAAATTGGTGTTTGATGACATCATAGGAACCATGGCGAAACGTTATCAAAGCTCACATCTTCAAGTCCCGCTTCCCGGAACCGACTGTAGTAGTCCGCAACCAACTTCGCATAGTAAACGGAAATGGGCATTGACTTAGCATTGAATCCTCTCCAGTTCGCGCCCGCAATGTTCACGGTGTCCTGTAATAAGCGTCGAAGTGTGTCATCCGGAAGTGGGGTATCAGGGTAAAGGATTTTCACGTGGACAGGACGCTCAGACTTCTTGGGTGCCGAGGAATCACCGGTGCTGACGCCGGAGAACCAGACTAGGAACTCCTGCTTGGATAATCGTGCGACGGTTCCCTCTAGTGGTACTTTGCTGTTGTGTTCGGTGGAGAATCCGAAAAAATCGTTTTGGT
The DNA here is from genome assembly GCA_019638085.1 of Flavobacteriales bacterium. GTDB lineage: Bacteria > Bacteroidota > Bacteroidia > Flavobacteriales_F > PHOS-HE28 > PHOS-HE28. The sequence continues at coordinate 144,110 of JAHBUL010000011.1, forward strand.
CGTTGAATTTGATTACAACGAACTCATGGTTCTCGCTCTCTGTCCTCAGTTTGTCGAGTAGTGTTTTGATCGCATGGATCTCAGCATCTCGGGGTTTGAAGGTAACGTGCAGGACAAAGGAAGAGTAACGATTTTGATGTGAGGTAAGCACCTCCCTAAGGTTTGCTTTTAAGCTCGCAACGTATTCTTCATGATCCGTGGAACTGCCAAGAACACGAATGTTCTCGTATGTGCCGGAAGAATCTGTCAGCACAGAATAAGCAACGTACTTTTCTATACGGTCGCCCACCTTCCGATGCGCTTGTCCGATACCAACGATAAGGCAATTCTCGGTCGAAGGTTTCACCTTCCACGGTTGACCTCCCATCTTGGCATACACAGCTAGGCCAATATTAGAGATGGACCATTTCAGTGCATTGTGGTCCCCCATGGTCTTTGTCCTATCCACGAATTGGCTCGCAAGTCCTGCGGTAAGGAAGACATGCTTAGCACGTGCGTAGCGCATGGTCTCCTCGGCCGATTGATGCTTGGTGAACGGGGCAACTACTATCGGTACCAACCTTTCATCTGGGAATGCATCCTTCAATGCCAAACATGTTCGGTTCAGATCAGCAGGTTCAAAACTCACCACTTCAGCACCGGTAACGTTATCATTCCCTATAGGTGTGCGAAATAGCTTATGCATACCAGGAAAAGTCGAGTAGGTGTCACCACGTAGTGCTTTGTACAATTCCTGTGATTTTCCTCGATCTTCGGGAGTGAACAAGAAGGCGAGTCGGACCTTTTCTTTTATATCCTCGTATGGTCCATTGTCGCGCAGCCCAAAGAACCGGTTGCCAGCCTCCTTCCCGTTTGCAAACACATAGGTACGGTTCTGTAAAGTGAATGAAGGCACCAATGTCAATCTCCTGTCAAGCGAAATTCGCGTTCCATCATGTAATTCCAACGTGGCAAGCTTTGCGTGGTATTGGTCCAAAAAATCTCCGACCTTTTGATATTGATCAAGGTAATATGACTCGTTGGTCCGCCCATTTTTGAGAGTAAGCCCAAGCTCCAATCGACGACGCTCCGTTATTTCAGCAGTCTGAGGAACAGACAGATGGAATCCACATCGAAAGCCAAGTGCACCTGCGATTTTCAAGTTGTATGCATTAAGGCGCATTACTTCTCTTATGCCCTCTTCATGTCGTTTTATGACGAAAGCAACATTTCTATACACAAGGTTTTCGCTTATTTCGACATCTTGATTTAGGTCTGGATTTTGAACTCTGGCCAGCAGGGCGTTTTGGAGCACTTCCACTGTGAGCTGTGTGTTGGTCCATGCTTGTACCGTGACCTTCTCGTAACCAACCATTTCCACGAACGATATTGCATAGCGTCCGCGTTTCGCACTTCGGTCAGCGGGCTTAGACAAGTCGGTTGGGAGGTAGCGTGTACCTGCGACGGCCTCCTCTTGATCGCTGAGGAAGCGGCGATAGATCGTGTAGCTAAAGTCCTTTGGCTTGATCGCAAGGAAACAAATCGCTATTGAATTCTGAGTACCCATATTTTAAAGCTGATTCCAGCAATCGATGTTCGTTTTCATAACCGTGGTTCAGCGAATGTGCCAATTTATCGTGAACACCTCCTCTTCCTTCACCCGCTGCTCTAACTTCCCCTCGATCCCCGCGATCAGTTCATCGCGGCGGCGGTCAATGGCGTCCTGCGCTTCGAAGAGCGCGCGGCGCTTGGTGTTGCGCTGCTGCTCCAGCTCGCGCATTTCCTTTTGGTAGCGGAGCTTCTCTTCCAGGGTGAGCGAGGCGGCGGCGGTGCGGCGCGTGTCCTTGATCAGCTTATCGATCTCCTTGATGTCGCGCTCCAAGGCCACCTTCTGGTCATCGGCCCAGCCGTCCAGCTTGGTGGCTTCGGCCTCGTAGTAGCTCAGGTTGCGTTGGGCCACTTCGCGCTGCACGGCCTCTTTGGCCCGCTCCAGTTCCGTGGTGAGCAAGTCGCTGTGCTGCGGTGCAGTGGTTTCCTTGGCGGCAGCGTCCAGGCGGAAGAACTCCTTCAGCACGTCCGGTGGCAGCACTTCGCCCACGGCGGTGTGGCCGGCCAGCAACAGGTGGTCCTCGGCGGTGTCCATGCTTTCAATGGTCACGCGGCGCAGGGTCAAAAGGCCACTTTGCCCGGTGTATGGCTTGAGTACGCTCACATTGCCCACGTGCCCGGTGAGGTCGAAAACCACGTCGGCCATGGGCGTGGCACGGTGAAGGGCGCGATTTACCACGGTTTCTGCAAGCGGTGTGCCCATACGGTAGTCATGGGCCGTGGGGGCTATTTGCGGCAGTTCATATTCGCCCAAGGGCATGTCCAGCCCGAAAGGTTTGGTGTGCAGGGTGAAGCGGCGGTCATCCTCGAAGGTGGCAAAGGCAGCGAGCTCGTAGCTGCTGAGGCGCATCAGCATTTTTTGGTAGCGGTCCATGCTGGCTTCTGTGCGGCTGCCATTAAGCATGAGTTTTTCGCGTACCTCATCGTCGAAGTGCTCAATAAGCTGTTGGCGTGTGCGCTTCATGTCCTCGTCGATCTGGAACTGGAACTCGTGCTGCAGATCGTCGAATGATTTCTTGATCTCTTCCTTGGTGCGGCACTTCTGGTAGATGTCTGCAATGCGGCGTTCGATGTCCACGCCGCTTTCCAGTGCGCCCAGCACCTCATCACTGGCGCCGAACACGCCGTTGAAGAGCTTGAACTTTTCGCTGAGCAGCTCAAACACGCGCTCGTCTGCGGCGTTGGCGCGGTTCACGAAGTTGAGCACCACCACATCGTGCTGCTGGCCGTAGCGGTGGCAGCGGCCAATGCGCTGCTCAATGCGCTGCGGGTTCCAGGGCAGGTCGTAATTGATGACCAGCGAGCAGAACTGGAGGTTGATGCCCTCTGCTGCGGCCTCGGTGGCGATCATGATGGTTCCCTTCTCGCGGAAATAATCCACCAACGCGCTGCGCATGTCAGCGGTACGGCTGCCGGTGATGCGGTCGGAACCTTTGTTGGCCACCATCCAATCGGCATAGATGCGTTTACTGCGTTCATCGGTATTGCTACCATTGAAGAGCAGGAGACCGTCGGCGTATTCGGTTTGAGCCAGCAGGCCCAGCAGATAGTCCTGTGTGCGTCGGCTCTCGGTGAAGATGATGGCCTTGCGGGCCCCGCCCAACCGGGCTGTTTCCTGAAAGGCACGCCCCAAGGCTTTCAGCAGGGCCTCGCCCTTGGCATTGTGCCCCACGGACAAGGCCAGGTCGCGGAATGAACGCAATTCGACGACTTCAGCTTCCACGAAAGCACGGTCTTCCTCGGTAAGCGAAGGTTCTTCCTCCGGCCATTCTTCCCTGCTTTCGTCCAGCGCCTCGAAATCGTCATCGAGCTCATCGCCCAGATCCTTCAGCGTCAAGGCTGCCAGTACGCCTTCCAGCCGCATGATGAGCTTGTCCAGCGCACCGGCAATGGCGAAGGTGGAGGAGGCCAGCAGCTTCCGTAGCACCATGGTGATGAGTGCGCGTTGACCTTTAGGCAGGGCAGCGAGGTGCTCGCGTTGCAGGTAGGCGCTCACCAGATCATAGAGCTGATCTTCCTTCTCCGAAGTGATGAAGTCCTCCACCAAGGGATGCCGATCCGTGAACTTCACGCTGAGCACTTGGCGGCGCAATGTGCGATGGCAGACCGGTTTGAGCCGGGCCTTCAAATGGAGGAAGACATCCTCGTCCTTCACCGAAGCGAACTGCTCCCGGAAGCTCTTGTCATCGTTGAACACTTTCTCATCGATGAAGCTGACCAGACCATACAGCTCCATCAAGGAGTTCTGCAAGGGAGTGGCGGTGAGCAGCACCTTGTCGCAACCGGCCAAAGCGTTCTTCAGCTTGTTGGCCGTCTTGTTATCCGGCTTCCAAACGTTGCGTAGTCGGTGCGCTTCGTCGATGACCACCAGGTCCCATGGCACGTTGCGCAGCATGATGTCCTTTCCTGCTGCGAACTGGTAGGAGCAGATCACGATCTCCGGAACCTCGAAGGGGTTGGCCTTCCCTGCTTTCAATGCGGCATTGAAGCTCTTCGCCTCCAGGATGTGGCAAGGCAGGAAGAACTTTTCGCCCATCTCCTGATGCCACTGCTTGCGCAAATTGGCCGGAGCGATGATGAGAATACGGCGCTTGCGCTCGGCCCAACGTTGGCTAATAAGTAGTCCGGCTTCGATCGTCTTGCCGAGGCCGACCTCATCGGCGAGAAGTGCTCCTTTGCTCAATGGCGATCGGAAGGCGAACAACGCGGCCTCCACCTGGTGCGGGTTCAGGTGTACGCGTGCATCCACCAAGGCAGCGGCGAACTTCTCCACACTATCGCTTGGCCAGCGGCGGGTAAGCTCATGGGCGTAGTATTTGGCGTGATAGGGGGTGAGGGAAGTACTGCTGGTGGGCATTACGCCGCACAAAGTACCAAATGGGTTGATAAGATGGTTCAGTTGTCAGTTCTCCGCTGTCAGTTGTCCGGCTTGGCCCGTGCCTCCGGCAGGTAGCCGCGATGCTCCTCCCAGCCTAAGGCCGAGGAGCCGGCTGGCCTGAATGCGCCGGAAGGCCAGACCGACCCAAAGGCCTTGCATGCCGTGTTTGCCGGAGGCGCTGAGCGGCCGAAAGCCTTTAGCCAAAGCCGCAAGCTGGCCTGAGCCCGCCTGAAGGCCAACTACACCAGAGGCCAAAATGCCGCGTATGCCGGAGGTACTACCCAGCCGGTAGCCGTTAGCCTTACCCGCGCCCGCCCACCCCCTGCTCCCCCCTGCTCCCGCCAGTGTTTCCGGCCATAGCGGGAACTGCGTTCCTGAATGAAGAGGCCGGGGTCACTGGTGGGGCTATACTCCGCAGAAGAAGTGGCCGATCGGTATACTCAGCCAACAAATCGTTCCTGTAGATGCCACCACAAGTATTCCGGATCAGGAACCGCCATTGCTATGTCTCGGCGCTCCATCCATCTTGCCCGTACGATCCTATTGGAAGATCCGCGCCCATGACTATGAAAACACGGAAGGAGCTGGCTTTCCCCAAATGCAACCGCAAGCATGAGGTGTGGTTGATCTCCTGCCCGAAGAAGCCTTCCTCGATCAAGTGGTCGGCCATGTGCTTCTTGGCCTGCAGGAGCAGGGAGCCGGAACCCGTGGCGGGATCGTACACCTTGTTCACGCTCTTCTGCCCATGGATGGCGAGTTGCGCGATCAGCTTGGACACATGCTGCGGCGTGAAGAACTCGCCGCCCGATTTACCGGCATTGGCCGCGTAATTGCCGATCAGGTATTCATAGGCATCCCCGAAGAGGTCGATCTGGTTGTCCTCGAAGTGCCCGAAGTCGAGCTCGTTCACGCCCTTCAGCACGGCGGCGAGCCGGCTGTTCTTGTCCTTTACCGTTTGCCCCAAGCGGTTGCTGGTGGTGTCGAAATCACCGAACAGCCCTTTGATGTCCTGTTCAGAGGCATAACCCATCGCAGAGCTTTCGATGGCGGTGAAGATGGCCTTCAGGTCCGTGTTCAGGTTCTCATTGTCCTTCGCCTGGGCCACCACGTTCTCAAAGAGCTGGCTGGGGTAGATGAAGTAGCCCTTGGTCTTGATCGCATCATCCTTGATCGCGTTGGTGATGAGATCATCCCCAAGCTTGGCATAATCGATGCTTTCATCCCCGCCTTCGATGTAGCGGGAAAAGTTCTCGCTGATAAAACGGTAGAACAGTGCTCCGAGCACATACTGCTTGAAGTCCCATCCGTCCACGGTGCCGCGGACATCATTGGCGATCTGCCAAATGCGCTTCTTCAGTTCGTCGTTCTGTTGGATGCTGGTCATTGGTTCAATTAAGCAGTGGAATGTTCTTGGGCATTCGTTGGCAAAGTAGTGTTTGGGGTTGATATGACGATTCAGTTGTCAGTTGTCCGTTCTCAGTTGTCAGGCTTGGCCGCGATGGCTCCGCTTGGCCTAAGGTCGATGAGCCGACTGGCTTGAATGCGCCTGATGGCCGAATGCACCGAGAGGCCTGGAGTGCCGCGTGTGCCGGAGGTCACTCATGGCCACAAGCCTTTAGCTTCCCCCGGGTCGGAGCCCGGGGCCGCAAGCTTGCCTGAACTCGCTTGAAGGCCTGACCAACCAAAAGACCAAGAATGCCAGAGGTCCGTCACAACCTGAGCCAAGGGCCGGGTGCCTAAGCCAAGGAACGCACGGCCTGAATGCGCCTGAAGGCCGAAGACCAAAAGCCCAAGCGTACGAGAGGCCACCCACAGCCTGAGCCAAGGGCCGAGGCCTGAGCCAAGGAACGCAGGGCCTGAATGCACCTGATGGCCGAATGCACCGGAAGGCCTGGAATGCCGCGTGAACCGGAGCTCCATTCTGGTCCGCAAGCCAAAGGCCCGCAGCTCACCGCTCTCCTACTTCGGCTTCAGCGAACGGTCCGGCCGGGGGGCGTGGGGTTCAAAGCCGAAGCGCTTGATGAGGTAGCGTCCGCAGGGGCTTTCGCCGCGCCAGCGGACCACGCGGGCCCATTGCTCGGCGAGGCCCCAGTGCGGGTGGGCTACCCAGCGGAGGTGGTTGCCGAAGGGATGGTGGCGGGGTTCGCTGCCTTTGAAGTGCAGCAGCACCGGATAGGAATACAGCGGCTGGGGGGAATCCACATAAAGCTCCACGCCGAGGTGGCCGCAGAGGTTGCCGTGGGGCAGATGGAGGCCGCCGTTGGGCAATTTGGCGCTGAAGAAGTGGTAGGGCTCGCGGATGAAGGGGCCCAGGTGTAGGCGCTTGGGGCGGCGCTCGCCGCGCTTGCGGCGGTCCTGCTCCAACAAGGCCTTCATTTCGGGGGTCATCGGTACGCGCAACGGGAGGTTGTTGCGGTGCAGGGCCAAGCGGAATAGACGTACCCCGTCGTACAGTATCCAAGCGAAGACCAATGGACGGGTGCCGAGCATCATCGGCAGTTCCGCCCCGAGTTCCTTGAGGCACATGGGCCGAAGATCCCGAGCTGCCCGAAGCTGTACAATACCCACTTGTAGGGATTTTCCCGGTTGCGTGTCTGCAGCGCGAGCTTCCGTGGCCCCTTGGAGCGCCCTTACCGGAGGGGTTCATGCCGCCCTTGGAATGCCCCTATATATATAAGGTATAAATGCAGCTTGCCTGAGGGGTGCCGGAAAGGTGGCCGGACCGTGCGGGAGCCTCCCTGCGCAGGGTGCCTCGCGCCCCGGGTGCCATGCGCCTCGTGTGGGTGGGTGACCCCGTGTGCGTCGGTCCGTGCGGCAATTACCTCTAACATCGCCGCAAGTACCTCTAACAACGCGGCAAGTACCTAGGACAATGCGGCAAGTACCTAGGTAAACGCCGCAAGTACATAGGACAACGTGGCAAGTACATAGGTAAACGTCGTCAGTACATAGGTAAAT
>JAHBUL010000012.1 GCA_019638085.1 Flavobacteriales bacterium
CTACGTCGTACCACTGCTGGTTCTGCCCTTGAAGGTCGGTGCGGAGCAGGCGGATGCGTACCCGGTCCCCGGTGGTGAAGGTCTCCCGCACCAAGGTGCTATGGCCTTGGGCATCGCTCACGGTGGCCACGGCCTCTTGCAGGTTGGTACCGCCATATTGGAGTTGGAAGCCTTGGGCGCTGATGGCTGTTGAGAGCAGTAGCAGGAATGCGAACAAGAAGGAGCGAGAAAGCATATCGCGAAGGTAGGTGGGCAAGGTTCAATACAGGAACTTCACCAGGTCGTCAATGCCTACGCCGTCAAAGATCTCGTCGGCTTTCACCGATCCTGCGGCCGCCCGAATGTCCTCGTGCTGGTAGCGGACACCGGTAAGCGCTTTCTCCAGTTCGGTGATGTCGCGGTGGGTGAAGAAGTCCCCATAGAATTTCACACCTCGCACATAGCCATCCTCCACTTGCAGACGCGCATCGACTTCGCCGATCGGGAAGCGCTGGATCCGCTGGAGGTTGAAGGCCGGGGATTCCCCGAAATTCCAATCCCATGTGCGGTATTTGCTGGCGGCCAAGGCGTGTACTTTCTCCCAGTCGGCATCGGTAAGCTGTACCATCGGTGGTGTGCTTGTATCCGGAAAGAGGTGCGTTAGCAAGGCCGCACGGAATTCCTCCATGTCCACCGTGGCGGGCAGGAAGTCGCCGATGTTCACCACACGGCTGCGGATGGACTGGATCCCTTTGGAGATCATCTTCCCCGGTTTGGGTTTCAGTGCATGCACCACATCTTCAAGTTCGGAGCGGAATAACAGGGTGCCGTGGCTCACCATGCGATCGCGTCGCACGGCCTGTGCATTGCCGGAAACCTTCCGACCGTCCACTAGGATGTCGTTGCGCCCGGTCAATTCAGCCTTCACGCCCAACTCGTTCAGCGCAGCCACCACCGGCCCGGTGAACTCGCGGTAGTTGTTGAAATGCTCCGGCGCGAAGCGCTTGATAAAACTGAAGTTCAGATTGCCCAGATCGTGGTACACCGCGCCGCCGCCGGAGATGCGCCGCACCACCCGGATCCCGCGCTCCTCCACGAAGTCGGTATCGATCTCCTCCAAGGTGTTCTGGTGCTTGCCGATGATGATCGAAGGCGCATTCACATAGAAGAGCAAGTAGCTCTCGTCGATCGACAGGTTCAGCAGGCAGTATTCCTCCAACGCCAAGTTTAGTGAAGCATCGAGATTGCCTTTGTTATCAATGAACAGCATGATGGGATAGGGCTATAGTGATGCGAAATTACTGGAATTAAATCCTGGCCTATGTCCCATGTCCTATGCCGGAGGAAGCATGAGACATAGGACATAAGACAAGGCCGCACCACCGGCGCAACCCTCACTCCCCTGGCTTTACCACCGTCACCCATTGCCCGCCGTTCCTCGCATTCACCGTGTTGTCATACATGGCCGAACAAGTCGTGCTGGGCAGGTGAAAGCGGCCCGTGTAGGACGCGTTCAGGAGAACACGGTAGGTCACCGATTGACCGGCAGCCAGATCAAAGTAGGTCATCACCCGATCATCACGGATGTCCTGGTAATTGAACGGGCCGTTGCGCAGCACCCCTTCGGTTTCTTCCAGCCGACTGTTGCGGATCTCCCAGCCACTGGGGAATACCTGGGTGAGGGCGAGCTCCTGGTAGGTGCCCCGGGTACCGGGATTATACATGGTCACCACCGCTTGGAAGTCCGTGCCTTGGTCGAGCTTGGTCGGATCGATCACATGACCATCCATCGTACGATACTGCACTTCCATGGCGAGGCCGTTGCTGGCGGGAGTTTCCTGACCTGCTACGGGTGTGCCGGTACGCACCACGCGTAAATAGATCAGGTTCTTGCCGGTGTTCGCGATGGTGGCCCGTCGCTTGCCGTCTGGTGCGGGCAATTCCACTTGCACGATGGGTTTTGCGCTCACTCGATTCTCTGTCTTGCCACCAATGGTGGACGTGTAGTGCATGGTCTTATCGAGATCGTGATCGGCCGCAAAGCGGCTCACGGCAAGCATGGCCCAAGCCGTGCTTTGGGTGCTGTACCACCCGCCACTGCTGAGCCGTTGGCCAATGCGGCGCACCACACCGGCGGCGGCAGCTTTGTCTTCCATACGCATCAAGGCCTCGGCTATCACGGCTTCATCGCGTAGGTCGCTGCCATAGGTCCACGCCATCTCGCGATAGGGCGAAACGTTGGTGGTGAGGTCCTTCACGATCTCCCGCGCCACATCCTTGCGGTTGTTCAAAGCAAAGGCAGCAGCAAGCATCCAACGCGCTTGATCGCTCAGCCCGGGCGTGGTGCGTAGGCGGTTCATGGCACCGGCTTCGGCACTGCCGCCCAAGGCCAGCACGTAGAGGCGATAGGCCTGTGCCAATTGGTTCCGCCCGCGGCTCCATTTATCATGCTCGTTTGGTGCCCAATCGCGCGCTTCCCGGCGGGAATAAGAGAGCCAAGCAGTTTTCACACCCGGAGGTGTGGCGAAGCCTTTTCGTTCGGCTTCCACCATGAAGTGCCCGGCATACGTGGTGGTCCAGTCATTTGGATCGCGGTCGCCCGGCCAGTAACCGAAACCGCCACCAGCTGTTTGGAACTGCTTCAACCGTGCCAGACCAGCCTGCACATTTCGGCGCATTTCATCCTCCATGATGTCACTCATTTCCATTACATCAGCGATGTAGAGCTGCGGGAACGCTTTGCTGGTGGTCTGTTCCAAACATCCGTGCGGATAGTCGATCAGGTATTGCAAGCGACGGCCCAGGTCCACGGGGGGCAGTGTGCTCAGCTCCAGGTATGCGCTGTTGGTACCTGTGATGCCGAGTGCCTCGGGCGTACCTTCCCATGTGCTGCCCGGCTCCAAGATCGCTTCGGTGACCTCGGTCTCCGGCTGTCCGGCGTTCCGCACATCCAGTTCAATGCTCTGCGTTGATCTTTCTCCGGCACCTTCCGCGGTCAAGGTCACTTTGCCCACGCCGATGCGCTCCTTCATCTGCACGCGGAACATCACCACTTGTTCGCCGGTCTTCGGGAAGTTGAGCGTTTGTTCATTGCTGCCCAGCACGGTGAACAGCGCGTTCGCGGCGAGGCTCAGCTTTACGTTCTTTACCTTGGCGTCCATGGCGAATACGGTCACGGGCAGGTCCACCGTCTCGCCGGGACCTACCACACGTGGCAACGTGGCCAGCAACATCAATGGCTTGCGCACAGGCACGGCTTTCTCCGCATTGCCGTAAGCTCCAGCCGGCGTGCTGGCGACCACCATGATGCGCACACTGCCTACATAGTTACTGATGGTGAAGCTGTGCGTGGCCTTCTTTCCCTTGGCCAAGGTGAACGGACCAACGAATCGGACCACCGGCTTGAAACGTTGTGCCTTGGCGGCTTCGGCAGGGTCGGCCTGGTCGCTTCCTCCGAGTGCAAGGATCCGGCGCAAGCGCTGACCGAACGCACCGATCACATCGTCATACAGGTCCCACGTGCGTACACCCAATGCTTCACGGGCATAGAAATGGTTCCACGGATCGGGCGTCTTGAAACGGGTGAGGTCCAGCAATCCTTCGTCCACAATAGCGAGCGTATAGGTCATGGCCTTCCCGTCCTTTTCAGTCACGTCCACGCTGAATGCTTCATCGGTCTTGAATTCCTTGGCACTGCCGATCACAGGTGAGAGGTGCGTTGCGGCATTCTCCACCAGGATGGGGATCACGCCATAAAGGCGTATCGGCAGATCGTTGCCGGTGCTGATCGACGTGTCGGCAGATGCAGTGAGGGCATGGGGTTGTACCAAGGTGACGTGTGCATATATGTTGGGCGCCATGGCCTCGGTGATGGCGAAGCTGTACTTGGTCTCGGTGTTCTTCAGTTCGATCCACTTCGCTTCGATGATGCGGCTGCCCGTTTCCAAGCTGACCAAGGCGCGGCCGTGGCCCGAACTGGGGATGGTCAGTTCGCACTCATCGCCCACTGCATACTTCTCCTTGTCGCTGTTGAAGCGTAGCATGGCCGCGGCTTTGCTGTCCTCGCGTCGGCTGCGGCCACCATATCCCGGCCAGTCCAAATAGAGCTGTGCTGCGGAAGCATGGCCACTGATCGGGTCTGAAAGACGCACGATAAAGCGGCCCCATTGTGGCCGATCCACTCGGAAGTTGAAAATGGCCTTGCCACTGGCGTCGGTGGTAACGTCCTGCTCACTGATCACATGGGAGCTGGGTGCGGTCATGTAGTTGGAGGGATCATCCATGTTTCCGCTCCACCACCAGTTATATCCCACTTTCACCACCTGCGCTTTCAGCATGCGATGGGGGAGTGGTGTGCCATCCGCATCCACGGATACCGCCCCGAGCGCGTACGTGGTATCGGTGAAATAACTGCCCCAGTAGCTGTTGCTCTCCGGTACGCGCAGCCCGGTGTAGCTGGTGTACGGGTAGTACTGCACATCGGTCCGATCCATGCTGGCATCGCCGCCTGCCTCGAACACGCGTGTTACAATGTTGGCCTTTACTGCCGCCGGTGCTCGCCCGTTCAGCTTCAGGTCAAATGGAAAAGAGGCATGTCCATTCGCATCCAGCTGTCCTTCATAGATCGGCGTCTCTTCGGTGTTCAAGTCACTGTTCAGGTCATTGAAATCGTATTTCTCATATCCCTTGAAACTGGCGCTTGATCGCGTAAGGCTCACGGTAACGCGTGCGGTCAGGTCCTTGGCTGGCGAACCATGCAGCCAGTTGCTCTGCAATTGAACGAGCTTGGTGCTGCTCGCTGTCAGTCGTTCGCCTCCGAGATCCAATAAGATCTTCAATCGGTTCGGCTTCACGGTCTCGATGCGGATGGGCTTGTAAAAGGTGGTCCCACCCACGATGACGCGCGCACCCCACACCCCGGTGGGTGCATCCGGGGCGGTTGCACAGCGGAAAGCGTAGGTTCCCTCCACGCCCGATGTGCGCACCATGCGCTGGTCCAACCGCCCTTGCGGATCGGTGAGCTCCAAGGTTACGGGAATGTCCTTCGGCAGATTCTGTATCGCCTTCTGCAGGATGAAGGTGAGGTAGAGCGAATCCCCGGGGCGCCATACACCGCGCTCGCCATAGAGGAATCCCTTCAAGCCCTTGTCCACATGATCACCACTCACATCAAATTCGCTCACACTGAGCGCGCTGCCGTCATCGAGCTTCAGGTAACCGCGTTGCTTTTCCTTGGAGGCCACCAACAGGAAGGGTTTATGGACGGTCGCGTTCAGGGTGATCATTCCGTTCTTGTCGGTGCTGGCCTTGGCCATGGTGCGGCGCTGCATGTCCAGCACCTTCACCTCCACACCACGGACGGGATCCGTAGTGCGCAGATCACTCACTGCGATCAACAAGGAGCCATCATTGCCGCGCTTCGCAATGATGCCCAGGTCAGAGGCGAGTATGTTCCGCTGCACCACGCTACCCTTGTTCCGGAAATAGCTGGCTGTGCAGGGATCGTCGCGATCCTTCCAGTTGTATTCCTCCTCATAGAAGTATCCGTAGTCATCGTCGTAATAATAGCTGTAGGGAGTATCCCACTGGTCCTCATCCAGGTCATCGGGTTCCTGGTCTGTGAGCGGTGGTGCTACCGGCGTGCTTCCACATGGGTAGCTTGAATAAGGTTGCCGGAATCCCAAGCTGATCCGATAGATCGCGCCAGGCTCGGCCTTGATCATTTTGTCCAGGTCCAGATAGTAGCGTTGCCACTGTCCCGCACGTACTTTTTCCTTGGCATCCAGCGGTACGGTCTTCTTCAGCACCAACCGACCCGTGCGCACCAATTCATCGTTGCCGGACAAGTTGTTCACTTGGAGGAACTGCGGCACGTTGTCCTCATAGATCCGCACCACGCGCACATCCACGGCATTCAGGTTCACCGCTTCAAAAGGGAAGAGCAGTCCGTCCGTGCTGGGCAGGATGGTACCCGTGCCAACCGCGCGCACATTGGGTTTCACCTCCTGGAAGAGCAGGTCCACGCTGAGGTCCTTGCCGAGCGGTCGGCCGTTGATGTTCTTCAAGCCAGCAGCCACAAAGCCCGTTTGATCTCCGGTGAGCCGCTGCTCGGGATAGATCATCAGCTTGTTGCCGGTTACGGCAAGGCGCACATTATCAGCACCGGCAATACCCGCCAGTCCGCTGAGGTCTTGTCCGGCATCCAGTGGGTCGCTGAAGAGGAGGGTGGCGTATTGTTCCCCTTCCGTGAAGGTCTCGGTGGCTATGAGCTGTAGGTCGCCAATGGCCGGCACATCGAAGGTCAGTTGGCCATCGCCCTTGCCATCGATCTTTTCCGCGTTCCATTTGAAGATCACCGTGCTGGCCTTTTCACCGCGCAACACGCTGTCCGCCATGGCACGGTGCAAGGTGCCCCCGGGTTCGTGCTCCCAGGTCATGTTCAACTTCTTCCCGTCCTGCGTGGCGCTTACGGTGCCTTCCAGGTCCTGTCCCGTCGCATCATCACTGGTGAATACGCTCACGATCACCCGTTGCCAGGTGAGGTCGGAAGGGGAGAGGGACTGCAGATCGCTCACCTTCAGGTCGATGCTTTGCTCAAAGGTGCTTACTGTGAACTTGAGGTCCTTTACATCGCTCGGCACTTCAGCCAATTGGCCCAAGTGGAAAGTCACGATGTAGTCCGTGTTCTGCTGCAAGCGCTCGCGTGGCTGGAAGGCAAGGGTATGCGCATCCTGCCAGCTTACGATGCCTTCCACGCGCGGACTGATCGAGAAGAGTTCCTGTAGCGCATTGTCAGTGGTGTCCTTCAATGCCAACCCTTCAGCGATGCGCACACGCACCGCTGCCCGCGCCGAAATATGTCCAGCGGTAAAGGCCGTGACGTACGGTGTGAAAGAGGCATCCGGCCGAAGGGGCGTTTTGTCGCTCTTGCAGCCAAAGGCCAACAGAATAGCAAGGATAGGAATGAAGGTAGCACGTGATGGACGTAACTGCTTCAGCATGGGCTTGGGTGGATTGGGGCTGAAAGGTAACGGCTCATGGTTGCGGATATTCCGCCCACTACCTGCACGATCCGATACGGGTGATGCCTATTGGCCTTTCTGCAACCGCTCGGCGTCCTCCGCTTGGATGATGCGACCGTTCATCTCACCCACCACGAAGGCATCTTCGAAGCCGAGGTTCTGCAGTTCCTTGCGGGCCAGTTCGGCAGCGGCACGGGAGGAGTACTCTCCGTATAGATAACGCACGGCGCTTTGACTGGCCACGGGTTTCACGTTGCCCAGGTCCACGTATTTGCTCATGGTCTCCATCGGCACGTTACCGGCGAACGTACCCACCTGCACGCGGAAGTGCAGATTGTCCGTGTTGATGCTTCCCAACGGGATGTTGTTCAGGTTCTCGGGCCCGGTGAGCTGTGCTCCTGCTTCGGTGATGGAGACGCGCTTTCCATCCTTGAAGGCCACCAGGAAGGCCCCTTCGAAGCCCTTCAGCAGCATGTTCACCTTGTGCTTGGCCGCCTCGTTGATGTCGGTGAAGGAGCCGGTATAATAACGGGTGAGCCCATCGTTGCCCTTCAGCGTCACCAGATCGTTGATGCCCTCGAAGATGTTCTGGGAGAGTCGGTGTCGGAAGGCACCCAACTGCACCCGCACTACCACTTGACCCGGCTTCTCCGGCGTGCCGGGTGTGAGGTTGGTAAGCACCTCCTCTTCACGCGGGGTGATGCCACCGCTGGGCAGGTCGAGCAGTTTTCCGTTCTGCTCCATCATCACCGTACCATCGAATCCTTGTCCCTTCAATTGCAGTTCGCGCTTGATCGCATCGGGAAGTTCATCGTAGTTGCCAACGATGTAGAATGTGGTGTCACCACGCTCGATCGTTCGCACATCAGGCAAGCTCAGGATCCGCTGGATCAGTTCCTCGCTGATGCCCTCCACCTGTGTGCCCACCTTCACGACATAGGTGCGCTTGGCCGGGGTGGCCGGACGGGTCACTCTCGGGTTGCCGATCGGTCCGAATGATTCCACCCGGCTATAGATCATGGTGATGTTCGCGGAGTCCTTGAAGTTGAGCCAAGCTCGGAGATGGTCATCATCCGTAAGCGTTACACCGCGGTCGTCCACCGCTGCTCCTGCCAAGGTGCCGGCCTCATCATCCCTATGGTCCGGAACACCATCGCCATCGCTGTCCAGCGGGCAACCGAATTGATCCACGGCCACACCCGGCGGCGTATGCGGGCAGCGGTCGTTCCAATCGGATACACCGTCGCCATCCTCATCATCGTTCATGGCGATCACATCCATCTGCTCAGGCGTGAGGGTGGGCTTGAACTTTTTCTTCTTGGGCTTGGTACTGATCGTATAACCTACGGAGAAAGAGGTAAAGAGGAAGCGGTCGTTGCGTCCATCTCCTTGGCGAGTGCCGATGCTGTTGTTGGATACCCCATCAATGAAGTCCGTACCCGTGAAGTGCATGGTGGCCCCGATGCGTGCTTCAAACCCATGGCTTAATTTCATCTTCACGCCTACACCTACTGGAATCGCCCAAGTTTGTTCCGTGTATTTTCCGAAGCCATCGGCGTTCACTTCACGGATATCACTTTCGTACGTGTAATCACGTTGGATCTCCACCGCATTTTCCGCGTTGGTGGCATCTTCGGCAATGTCGCGGATGGTGCCGTCGCTCCAATAATTGTAGCTGCGACCTTTGGCGTCCATCAGATCGGTCTTGCTCAGGAACTCCAAGCTCTCGAAGCCGATGCTCACCCAAGGCTCCACCGTGCGGCCCGGTTTCATTAAGTGGTGAAAGTTGTAGCTGAACTGCAATCCTCCAGTGGTAATGCGTGACTCGAAGTTGAGGTTGCGTGTGATGCTGCGCTCATTGGTGCTCAATCGTCCATGTAATGCGAAAAGGCTCACATCGAGCCATTCCGTTACCGGAGCAGATGCGCGCAGTTCATAGCCGATGCGCGAGACCAATGGACTGAAGTTTTTGCTCTGGAAGCCCACATCCCCATAAAATCCCAGCATACCCGTGCCCAAGGAGAACGTAGGCTTCAATTCGAAGCCGGAGGAATCCGCCTGCGCGTGCGCCAATTGTAGGGTACCCACACCCAACGCGGCACCCATTACCATGGAGCGGAGCAGGGGGGGCGTTGCCGGGATGCGCATCCAAGGGTGGGGGTGGGTTCAAATCACTGGGCCGAACTCTGTTTGGCGATCATCAAGGCTTCCTGCACGGTGATCCGTTCGCCGTTGTTGTATGCTGTAACGAAGGGACCGGGGAAGTTATAATTGGCATCAAGATAGGCTTGGCGTTGTTCACGCGCTGCACGATAGCGATCGAACATGCCGGTGACATACTTGATCCAACCGTCATTATGCTCAATGCTGAAGGGGCCGTCATAGCGGTGGCGCTGGATGAAATATTCACGTCCCACCTCGCGGTGCGCCGCTGTGATCTGCACCTTGTATGTGATACCCGCCTCGGGAGCGGGGGTGGTGGTGGCCTTGGGCGGTGCGACCTTCGCAACGGTGGTACTGGTCTCCTTCTCTTTGGTGCGATCCTTCTCTTGTGCAATGTCCTGCTGGTCAGGTGTGGTCACTACCGGCTTGGTTACTTCCGGTGTGCGTTCAGGTTGCTTTTCTGCCACCGGTGCCTCCTTGGTCACAGGAGTTTGGGTGGCGAGCGCCTCCCCGTCCAAGGTAAAGCTGGAGCTTCCCACCACGGCGCGTTGGGTAAGGTCGTTCACCAGATAGCCGAATTCGCCATTCACGGTAAAAGTTCCAGTGGATCCAGTGGGTGCCAATAAGCGATAGCTCACCTTCACATCGCTCTTCGACGGCAGGTTCAACCAGACGAATTTCGCAATGCGGTCCTTCACGCTGAAGATGGCATCATCATTTTCCTTCACCACTGCGGTGAATCCTACAGGCAAGTTCTCCTGCAGCTTTCCGAACCCACGCAGTGTTCCTTTCTTGATGGTCACCTCCACCAGCACCTCCGTCCCGCTGATCGGTGTAACTATACGTGTAGCGCTCACATCGCCTGGGCCATTCAGTGACGGGAGTCCGGGCGTTTCCGTAATGGGTGCATCGGGGATCGCCGATCCGGCTGCACTGGCAAGGTCCTCGCTGTTGGTGTTGGTACTGCTGGTCTCGGCTGCATCGCTCCGGTGGTCGGCAGGAGTGGATGCCACGGCTGTACCGCTACCCACGATCAAGGTTGCGGGAGCCATGTCCACGGTCTTCCGTTCATTGTCTTCTATATAGGATAGCCGTGCTGTTACCGGGAGGCTTCCGCTCAAATTGGCATCAGCGGTAAGGGTGTAGCTTACCTTGAAGGATGCTTGGGTGGGAAGGGCCATCCAGATGAACTTGGCCTTGCCATCGGCGAATGTGAAGGATGCACCACGTGTATCGATCGCGGTGGCCGTGAGCCCTGGTGGCAGGTCGATCTGTAGCTTGGCAAACCCGGAGACCTGCGCCTTGTTCACGGTGACGGTTACACGTGTTTCCGTTCCGGGATCCAAATGGGAGGGCATGTCCTGCACGATACTGACATCACTTCCGAAGATCAAGTTGAAAAGGAGTAGTCCGGCGAGGTTGAAAAGAGTGAAGAGCTTGATCATGGGGTTGTGCTTCGCGAATGGATGCTTTTTCCTACGCGAGCAAAACTATCCGCACCTCTATGCATGCACGCCGCACGTCTCATGCATCTTCCAACAACGGCGTGTTGAAGAGCATCCTGATAGATGCCCTTCTTTCGGCGGTTGATCCCGACTTATGCCGAGCGGGTCATATTGCGTGCGCTCACCACGGATTCAATCATAGAGCTCCCTTTCCAGGAATTTGGCCGTATAGCCCCTTCCGGACAAGGCCACCTCTTCGGGCGTGCCCTGTACCACGATGCGCCCGCCGCCACCTCCACCTTCCGGCCCCATATCGATCACATGATCCGCCACCTTGATGATGTCCATGTTGTGCTCGATGGTGAGTACGGTGTTCCCTTGCTCCACCAATTTATCCAACACGTGTATCAGCTGGCGGGTATCCTCGAAGTGCAATCCTGTGGTGGGCTCGTCCAGGATGTAGAATGTACTTCCTGTATGGCGCTTGCTCAATTCGGTAGCGAGCTTGATCCGCTGCGCCTCGCCTCCGCTCAGGGTGGTGCTTCCCTGGCCGAGTGTGATGTAACCCAAGCCCACGTCAAGCAAGGTGGTCAACTTCATGCTGATGTTGGGGATCTCGCTGAATACGCCCATGGCCTCCTCCACACTAAGGGCCAGCACATCGGCGATGTTCCTTCCTTTGAACCGGACCTCCAACGTTTCACGGTCGTAACGTTTGCCACGGCAGGTTTCGCAAGGCACGGCAACATCCGGCAGGAAGTTCATAGCGATGGTGCGCACACCGGCGCCCTTGCATGTTTCGCAGCGCCCGCCCGGTGTATTGAAGCTGAAGCGTCCTGCCTTGTACCCTCGGATCTTGGCGCTGGGCAACGCGGCGAAAAGCTGGCGCACATGATCGAACAATCCGGTATATGTGGCCGGGTTGCTGCGCGGTGTGCGCCCGATCGGTGATTGATCCACCTCGATCACTTTATCGAGGAACTTCAATCCCTCTATCGTCTTATAGGGCAATGGATGTGACTGCGCCCGATGGAAGGTCTTGCTGAGAATGGGATAGAGGGTGTCGTCTACCAAGGTGCTTTTGCCGCTGCCGCTCACACCTGTGATGCAGATGAACGTGCCCAAGGGAAGAGCAAGATTCACATTCTTCAGGTTGTTCCCAGTAGCCCCTTTGAGGTGCAACGTGTGTCCATTTCCCTTTCGCCGCTCAGCGGGGATCTCAATACGCTTTCTTCCCGTGAGGTATTTCGCGGTGAGCGAATCGCTCTTCATCAGTTCCTGCGGCGTTCCCTGTGCCACGATGTGACCACCATGGATACCAGCTCCGGGCCCGATATCGATAATGTGATCGGCGTGCATCATCATCTCCTTATCGTGCTCAACCACCAGCACGCTGTTGCCTCCATCACGGAGATCGCGCAAGCTGTCGATCAAGCGGTGGTCGTCGCGCATGTGCAGGCCGATGCTGGGTTCGTCGAGGATATAGAGCACACCGGTGAGCTGGCTCCCGATCTGCGTAGCCAAGCGGATCCGCTGTGCCTCGCCCCCACTGAGGGTGCGTGCACTACGGTCCAGCGTGAGGTACTCCAGGCCCACGTCCAACAGGAACTTGCTGCGCGAAGCGATCTCCTTCACCACTTCATGCGCGATCAAGCGCTGGCGGTCATCGAGGCTTTCGGGCAAGTCCAGCATGTGTGCATGCAGCTGATCAATGGGCATTTGCGCCAACTGCGAGATGTCCTTGTCAGCGATGCGGAACCAACGCGCGGTCTTCTTCAGTCGGGTGCCTTCACACAAGGGACACTCCACCATTCGGGTGAATTGCCCCGCCCATTTCCGTGCGCTCTGAGGACCGTCCTGCGCCTGTTCCAGGATGAAAGGAATGATGCCGTCGAAACGGACCGAGCGATCACTCAGCCCCGCCTTGCTCACGATCTTCAGCGGTTCATCCAAGCCGTTGAGGATGCCGGTGAGCACTTCCTCCTCCATCTCTTCGAAGGGGGTGTTCGCATCGTGGCCGAAGTGCTCCAGAAGGGCTTCCACCTGCCGGAAGATGCCCATGGGCTTGTAGTTGCCCAACGCCGGAATGGCCCCACGCTTCAGGTTTTTCGTGCGATCCGGAACGATCTTGTCCGGTGCGGCCTCGGTCACTTGTCCCAGTCCTCCGCAACGGGGGCAAGCACCATAGGGACTGTTGAAGCTGAAGAGGTTCGGTTCTGGTTCCTCGTACGCGATGCCACTCACGGGATCCATCAAATGACGGCTCAAGTAGCGCGGGGTTGCAGCGGCGTCAGCGTTCAATGCCATCAGGTTGCCCTTGCCATACTTCAGTGCCGTGGCGCAACTCTCACGTAGTCGTTTGGCCTGCGAGGCGCTCACCTTCAGCCGGTCCACCACCAGTTCAATATCATGGATCTTGTAACGGTCCAAGCGGGGACGGCCTGTGATGTCGATCACCTTGCCATCCACCCGGGCACGTAGGAAGCCTTGCCGGATCAATTGCTCGAAGAGGTCGCGGTAGTGGCCTTTCCGCCCGCGCACCAAAGGGGCTAGGATCAGCAGGTCCTGGCCCACGTGTTCAGTGAGCAGCAGGTCCGTGATCTGTTTGTCGGTATATCGCACCATGCGTTCCCCGGTCACATGGCTGTATGCCTCGCCGATGCGGGCATAGAGCAGGCGCAGCAGGTCATAGATCTCGGTGATGGTGCCCACTGTGCTCCGTGGATTGCGACTGATGGTCTTTTGTTCAATGGCGATCACGGGACTAAGGCCGGTGATCAGGTCCACATCGGGTCGTTCGATCCCTCCCAGGAATTGCCTCGCGTACGCGTTGAAGGTCTCGATATAGCGGCGCTGACCTTCAGCATGGATCGTATCGAATGCCAAGGAACTTTTTCCGCTGCCGCTCAAGCCCGTCACCACAACCAAGCGATCGCGGGGGATCCGGACATCGATGTTCTTCAGGTTATGCACACGTGCACCGAGCACCTCGATGTATTCCGCCTCCAAGGGGATCTGCTCCACCACCTCCGCGACCTCCTTTCCCGTAGGGATCTTGCCCTTATTGCTCATCGTCCGCCATGGCCTTGTCGAAGCCCTCATCCGGCAACAGTACCGTATACGTCTTCCCGCGATGTTCCTTCTGCACCTTCAACACATTGTCCCGGAGCCACGGATTCAACAATTTCAAGGTCTTATAGTTCGTGCCGTTCACCCGGGCGAATTCATTCAGGTCATCCACAGGTGGTGTCATTTCCACGGAATAGGTGCGATAGGGTGGATAGAGGTCCTTCTGGCGCAAATGGAAGCCGTAGCGATCCGGGTCGGTCATGATCAACTTCATGGCAAGCATCCGGAAGACGTAACGAGATGTTTCCTCCGGCAGCAAGAGCGCGAAGTAGTCCGTCTCCTTTTGCCTCTCCAGTTGCCGTTGCAAATTGCCTTGGCCCAAATTGTAGCTCGCAGCTGCCATGGCCCAAGAACCGTAGCGCGCATGGGCTTCCTTCAGGAAGATGCAAGCGGCCTCCGTACTACGTACTACGTTGTAGCGTTCGTCCACTTCGCTGTTCACCTCCAATCCTTCCGCAATGGCGGTAGGCTCCATGAATTGCCAAAAGCCGACTGCACCAGCGGGGCTCACCACATTGGTAAGGCCGCTTTCCACCAAAGGGATGTACTTCATGTCCTCCGGCACTCCTTCCCGTTTCAGTATGGATTCGATCAAGGGGAACCAGCGATTGGCCCGCTTATGGGCTAGCAGAGAACTGCTCTGCCAGTAGGTGTTCACCAGTAGTTCACGGTCCAATCGTTCCCGCACATCGATCAGTTCCAAGGGGACGGGTTCATTGCAGAAGGTGAGCTGTGAGGGCAGGTTAAGACTGAAGATGTTATAGCTCTCATTGAAACGGCGCTGGTGGTCCAGGTCCGTTTCACTACTGCTGGTGCTGAAGGTGAGGACATGTAAAGCGAGTGCTGCCGCGCTGAGAAAAAGGAGCATCAACAAGCTTTTGCTGATGAGGGAAGGATTCCGCATGGGACTACAAAGGTCGTTCGATCCCTGACCTTTTCGTCAAACTGAAAAGGAAGATGAAGATCACCAGTGCGTATCCAAGGTACAGGATGGAATGAAAAGGTTGCCACACCGGGATGAAACGCAGGGAGATAAAACCGAGGAAACAGGACATCAGACCCAGTCCGCCGAACACCATGGCCACCTGGGAGTCTGTAAGGCCCACATAGCTGAGGTAGTGCGTGGTGTGGTCCTTTCCACCCACGAATGGGGAAGTTCCCCGGAGCATCCTATTGATCGATACAGTGGTGGTATCCGCTAGGGGGAGGATGAAGATCACGAGGGTGATCGAGATCTGGCGCCACGGCTCGATGGCGCCGGTAAGGGAAGTGCCGTTCCAGAAGTAGCGGATACCGATGTAGGCCAACAAAACACCGAGGAATTGGCTGCCCGTATCTCCCATGTACATGCGCGAAGGGTGCCAGTTGAAGAAGAGAAAGCCCCCGATGGCACCGCACACCGCGATGATGATCACCGAGTTCACATCTGCGGCCGCACCGGTGAGCAGTTGGGAGAGCAGGGCCGCGATGAAGATGGCCAGCGATACCACGGATGTAATGGCATCCATGTTGTCAAGCATATTGATCGCGTTCATCATGCCTACCACCCATAGGATCGTAAGCGTATGGTCCACCAAGGGGATATGGAAGATCTGGATGCTCGTGCCAGTGGCCAAGAGCAACACGCCGCAGACCACTTGTATCAGGAATTTCAACAACGGTCGCGTATTGTAAGCATCGTCGGCCAAACCCATGAGGAACCCCAGCCCCGTGGCGGCCAGCAGACCCACCAGTTCCGGTTGGAACGGGTCGGACTCCTTGGGGAACAATACACCATAGGCTGAAAAGGCGAACAGAAAGACGATGAAGAAACCGATGCCTCCGAAGGCCGGTTTGGACGAGGCGTTCCAGCGCACCATGGAAGGGGCGTTCTCCCGGATCCCGAAGGTGCGGAAGAACCGCATGAAGACCGAATTCACCAATAGAGTGAACACCAAGGCCAGAAAGAACAGACCGGAGAGCAGGAAGAACAACTGGTTGTCCGAATACATCGCTACTGCTCCCACGCTCTTTCAGCCAATCTTGTTCCCATCAGGTCCTTTCCACTTACGATCGGTTCATTGATGCCCCACTGGATGTTCAGCTCGGGGTCGTTCCAGAGGATCGTGCGTTCTGCCTGTGGTGCATAGTACGCGGAACATTTATATGAGAATACCGTGTCATCCTCCAAGGCCAGAAAACCATGGGCAATGCCCTCGGGAATATACAGCATTTCATGGTCCACGGCGTCCAGTCGCACGCTGATATGCTCTCCGAAAGTGGCGCTGTTCGTACGGACATCCACACAGACATCCAGCACAGCTCCTTGTATGACCCTCACGAGCTTGGCTTGCGCGTGTGGGGCTGCCTGTAAGTGCAGTCCTCGGAGTACACCTGCCCTGGATCGGCTCTCGTTGTCCTGCACGAAGTGTGGCTTCACCCCGGTTGCCTTGGCAAATGCTGCTTCATTGAACGTCTCCATGAAGTGACCGCGTGGGTCGGCGAAAACTTTGGGACGTAGACGTAATACCCCTTCCAGACCTGTTGGGAAAACCTCCATCATATGCGATTGAAGAGCTTGGATAACCAATTGCCTTGCACTGGTTGCTTGGCTTTATCCTCATAGTAACCGTATCCGTAGCCATAGCCATATCCATAGCCGTAGCCGTAGGAATAGCCGTACTTGTTACGATCCACATCCACACCGTTCAGCACAGCGCTCAACTTCGTGATGTGGTTCTCGTTCATTAAGCGATCCACGTTCTGTACAAAGGCCTTTTTGGAATAATCGGCCCGGAAGATATAGATGGGGATGTCCGCTTCCTGGATGATCTTGATGCCATCGGTGACCAATCCAACAGGCGGGGTGTCTATGAGCACCACATCATATTCCTTTTTCAGCTCTTCCAGGATCCGGTCCATGTTCGAGCTGATGATCAGTTCGCTCGGGTTGGGAGGGATAGGACCGGCCGTAATGAAGTCCAGGCCGGGGAGGTTGCTCTTTTGGATACAGCTATGCACCTGGTCCTTGCCGATGAGCAAGGTGCTCATGCCCCGGATATTCTCCACACCGAAACCGAGGTGGATCTTGGGCTTGCGCATGTCCAGGTCGAGGATCACCACCCGCTTGTCGCTGAAACTGATGATACCTCCAAGGTTGATGGCAACAAAGGTCTTGCCCTCACCGGAAATGGTGCTCGTAACCGCGATCACTTTAGGACCGGGGGTATTATCCACGAATTGCAGGTTCGTTCGCACGCTGCGGAAGCTCTCCGCGATCAACGATTTCGGATTCTTGTCCACCAAGAGCTGGCTCACAGGGATCTCCTTCTTGTACTTGGGGACCATGCCCAATATCCCGACCGAGGCATTGCTGGCCTTGGCGATGTCATTCAGCGAGGTGATGTTGTTGTGCAGGATGTAGCGCACCATTACGATCAGCACGCCAAGGATCAGGCCGGTCAGGATATACGAGAGCATCACCATGTTCCGGTTGGGCGATACCGGCTGTGTGGGCAGTACTGCAGATTCCAGCACATGGTTCTCGGAAACGAACCCTGCCTTGCTGATCCGGTATTCGATGTCCTTCTCCAATAACTGGGTATAGTATTTCTCGTTGATATTGAACAACCGCTCGATGCGAGCATAGGCCAATTCCTTCTCCGGAAGTTCGCTGAACCGGTCCTCGTATTCGTTCAGTTTGGCATTGAAATCCGCCATGCGCGAGGCGATCCGTTCGCGCATGGTGGTGATGCTTTCCATGATAAGGCCCTGCTGGAGTTCTATCTGCCGGTCCAGTACCCGCAGGTTTTCATTCTCCAGTGTCACCTCGAATGCCATCCCCTCCCGTTCCTGCAAAAGCGTGCCCAGCACGGCGATCGCATCCTCAAGAGAAGGTGCCAGATCCGTCCCGGCCATCAAAGGGGCCAATTCGTATACGTTCAAATGGCCTTCCTCCTGTTTAGCGGCGGCCTCGATCTCCTTCAGCAGATTGTCCTCCATACGCAGCTTCAGGATCTCATCCTCATACTCGTCGGATCGCTTCAGCAGTAGGGGAGTTAGCTGCTCCATGTTCGCCACTCGATTGTCCCGCTTGAACATTCCGAGCTTTAGCTCGCTGTCGCGGAGTTCGGCAAATACCGTGTCTTTCTGGTTTTCAATGAAGCGAAGGATGCTCTCGGCACTCTCCGATTTGCGCTGCAGGTCGTACAGGATGTATGCGTCCGCCATAGCCTGGCACAGGTCCCGGGCCAGCATCGCGTTGTGGTCCTTATAGGCGATCACAATGGTCTTCGCGTTCGGGTCAGCGATGGACACACTGATCTGAGAGGCAAGTTCAGCGGTGAGCGAACGGGTATCGTTAAGGGTGAAATAGTACGTGCCACGATCTTGGCCTATGGGCCAATTACCCCGCCCCGAATAGTGTATTTCACCACTGAAATGGGGGGTAGTGAATGCACGTCCAAGCACGACCGGAAAGTTGAATGCCGTAGCACCAATGGTATATGAGAGTTGGATGTTCCCATCGTCCATCCGTGACACAGTGATGGGCCGTCCACGTACGGTCACATTGGTCACCTTTATATGTGTGATCGAATAGAAGGATTGTTTGTAATGCTCCTCGGTAAGGATCTGCCCCCGGAAGAAATACCTCACGTCCAATGGCAGCCGCTCCACAGCCTTGGCGATGAAGAACTTGGAACGCAGAAGCTGAACATCCGCTTGCAAGTTGTTGTCCTCCATCAGGTTGTTCACCTTCAGGACCGTCTGGGCGTTGTTGCTCTGCCCCAACTGGAGAACTACGCTGCTGGCATATGTGGGGGCCGTGTAGCGCAAATAAAGATAGGCCGCTCCGAATGCCAATACGAGGCACATGCCGATCCAAACCAAGGTCCGCTTAACGATATAAACGAAAAGGCCGAGATCAAACTCATTGCTGAAGTTGGTGATGCGATCACGATAGCTGTCCAACTGGGCAGCCTGATTGCTCACATCATCGTTCAACATGCCCCGATTATTTCAGCGATTGCACAATGCCCACCACGAGTATGGTGGTGGTTAGCAGTGTGATGATCGGGGCGATCTGTTGTAGGACGCCTCGGGCGATCTCCGGGTTTGGTTGCACATAGACAACATCATCCGCCTGCATGACCACATCTGCATATTTGAGATTGGCAATGTCCGAAAGATCGAACTGCATCACTTTCCGTGTGCTACCCTCGCGGCGGAATAGTTTCACCTTGTGGGCATTGCCACGGCTGGCCATACCGCCCGCCTTGGCCAATACCTCCAACATCGTTGTGTTGTTGTTTTCCAAGGACACCACTTTGGCATCGCCTCCACCGCCTGGAAAGACAACGACCCTGCGGTTTCCCACTGCCAGCAGAACAAAGGGCTTCTGATAGTACTGCGAATATCTTTCCTCCAAAAGGAGTTCCGCCTCTCGGACGGTCAAGCCCGCAACATGCACGGTGCCGATCACGGGGAGCTTCGCCGTGCCGTCCGGAAGTACAGGGTAATTGAATTGTATCCTATTGGAGGAGACCAAACTGGTTTGGTTCTCGTTGATCAGGTCGATCATCTTGAAACCATCATTGGAGAACATGCGGAACGTCAGCATGTCGTTCGGCTGGATCTTGAACTCCTGGTCCAATGTATCCGATACGGTATCGAACTGATAGCCGCGCGGGGTCTTGAACATGATGTCCCGGTTCAGGGTACAACCCGTGAACACGAGAACTGCCAACACCAGCGCGATCGATACCTTCCCCATTCCCTTCGGATTTCGCGCAAAAGTAACCATTGACGCCGCCCGCCGCTCAAGCGATCAACCCCTTATAAAGAGTTGCCATGTCGCTTACCAAGCGCGAGTAGTGGTAACGCTCGCCCACATGGGGCCATCCGGCAGCGGACATACCGGCGCGCAGGTCACTATCCTCCACCACACGTAAAAGGTTCTCGCCGAAGGCCATCGCATCATTGTTGCAGCTGAGCAAGCCGGTCACCTCATTCTCCACAACATTCTCGATTCCACCTACCCGAGTACTAACCACTGGTCGGCCAGCCGCTTGGGCCTCGATCAGGCTTACCGGCGTACCTTCATTGAAGCTGGTCAATACGACCGCATCCACACCGGCATGTACGATGTCGATCTCGTTCACCCAGCTGGTGAAGGTGATGTCGGCCCGGCCAACCACGGGCTTGCCGTTCACGCCATGACCGAATCCATGTCCATTGAAGCTTTTGGCATGGGCCATGGACAGGCCCAGAGCGGATGCTTGCTGTTGGATGTGTTCCCGTTCCTCACCATCGCCCACGATAAAGGCGCGGACCTTCTTGCCAGTCCGTTCTTGAACATGCTTCAGGCCTTTTAGGAATAGGGCGTGGTTCTTCACCGGCACCAAGCGGCCCACGATCCCGATCGCGATCTCGTCGTCGGCCACACCATATACCCGGCGGAACAAGGCGCGTTTTTCGGCTTGGCCCTCTCGGAATTTGGACAGGTCGAAGCCCAGCGGGATCACTGAGACCTTATCTGCAGAACAGATGCGATGTTCATCCACCAACTCGCTCTTCTGTTTCTCACTGATGGCAATGATGCGCGACGTACGGTGTGAGAGATAGCGTTCCACACCCTTGAATACCGAAGTGCGTACAGGACCGAAATAACTATGGAACACATGTCCGTGAAAGGTGTGTACCACAGCCTTGACACCGAGCTCATGAGCAGCCATTCGACCTACCGCACCGGCCTTGGCAGCATGGGTATGTACCACATCGGGCCTGAAATCCTTGATGATCTTCTTGATCCGCCGATATGCGGAACGATCCCGCCAAGGCGAAACCTCACGACGCATTTCAGGAAGTATCGTCGCTTCGATGCCCAAGGAGGATAGGATATGTCCACTGCCCTCTTCGTTCTCACCTTCTGGACCGCCTATAAGAAGCGTCTCGAAATCGGATGGGAGGTATCGCGTGAGGTAGGCTGCGTTGTGCGTGGGGCCACCTAGATTGAAGCGATTGATGATACGGAGGACGCGAGGCATGGGTTGGGACGGGACGAAAGTAGGTGTTCCGCAGCGGACTAGTTCCAATGGGATCTCCACCACGATACATAGACGAGCAAAGCATGGACGGTTGCCTGCGAATGGCCGGTATTTGCTGAACGCAGCTGCCGCACGGCGATCGCCACCCGCTCCTTGTCCAAACCGGCTTCGGTGACGAGGTCCGGAGCAAGAAGCTCATCCACCAAGTGCTGCAAGGGGCCTCGGAGCAGGGCTGAAAGCGGTACCTCAAATCCTTTTTTCGAGCGCGACATTACCGTGCTGGGGACCAGATCTCCGAAAGCTTCCCGGAGAATGTGCTTTCCCGAACCCTTCCTGAGTTTCTCCTCTGGTGCAAGGCTGAAGGCCAATTCCACCACACGACGGTCCAGGAATGGGGTGCGCACCTCCAGGCCGTGGGCCATACTGGTGAGGTCCACTTTATACAACATGTCGTTGGGCAGTGTGGAGGCTACGTCTGCAAGCAGTACCGCGTTCATTCCGGGCAGTTGTCGGAAGGACTCCATGAGCCGCTCGTCACGTTTCTTCAGATCATCGGCCCTATTCGGTCCGGATACCAGCACATTCGCCTCTTCCGGTGGAATGAATGCGGCCAGTTGCAGGAAGCGATGTCCTGCATCGGTACTGCTCATTCGTGCAAACCGGTCCAATTGTCTTACCCGGTCCTGTACGAGGCTGTTGCGGCTACGCGGAAGCATGCGCCACAACGGAGCGAGCAAGGCAACGGCTTTCTCCGCAGCTCCGGGATCGCGCCAACGGAGTTCGGCCTGGTGCTTCCGATATCCGCCGAAGACCTCATCCGCGCCATCACCGCTCAACGCCACGGTCACTTGGCGGCGTGTGCGCTCGCACAGGAGAAAGGAGGGCAGGGCGGAGCTGTCAGCGAACGGCTCATCCAGTGCCTTCAGCATCCGTATGTAGCCATCCGCCAATTCTTCCCGGCCTATTTTGAAGGTACTGTGTTCACTGCCGATATGCCGCGCTACTTCTTCCGCATAGCGGGTCTCATCAAAAAAGGGGTCGTCCGAATAGCCTATGCTGAAGGTGTGCAGATGCTTATGGTGCCGTGCTGCCAACGCACTTACAATACTGCTGTCCACGCCACCGCTGAGGAAGGCCCCAACCGGAACGTCCGAAATGAGTCGTAAGCGGACTGCATCTTCCATTAGTTCGCGCAGCTTTCTCCGCGGATCTGCAGGGCGTGCAACCTTCGAACTGGCTTGCACCAGATCGTACCAACGCTGCTCCGTAACTCCATCGGCATCCACCAAGAGCGAATGGCCGGGCCTCAGCTTATGAGCACCCATAAGCGCACTGTATGGCGCGGGAATGAAGAGGTAGGTGAAGAACTGGCGAAGTGAGAGGAGATCCGGTTGCGTGCCAGCTCCCAAGGCCACAAGGGCGCGTAACTCACTCCCGAAGAGGAAACGACCGTCCACTTCAGCCCAATGCAGCGGTTTTATTCCGAAGCGATCGCGGGCCAAGAACAGCGTGTCCTTCTCGGCATCATGGATCGCCATGGCGAAGAAGCCGTTCAGATCATGCAGAAAATCCGGCCCTTTCAATGTGTAGAGGCGGAGTACCACCTCGGTATCGGTGCCACTCCGGAACTGATGTCCCTCTGCTTCAAGGGTGGCGCGGAGTTCCTGGAAGTTGAAGACCTCACCATTGAAAACGATGGTATGCCTGCCGTCCTGGTCGGTAAAGGGCTGGTGCCCCGCATCCGATGTATCGATGATGCTGAGCCTGCGATGCCCCAGTACCGCGCTCCCTTGTACATAACGGCCCTCGTCGTCGGGTCCGCGATGCGCCAAACATTGCAAGGCCGAGCCGATCCGCTCCCCGGTGACCGGCTGCCCGGTATCAAGCTGGAAGGAGCCGGCTATTCCACACATCCTGCTATCCACCCTTTGGGGCGAATGTTCTTGCGCCCCTACAGGTGGATCACTTCACCGTATGCCGCC
The DNA here is from genome assembly GCA_019638085.1 of Flavobacteriales bacterium. GTDB lineage: Bacteria > Bacteroidota > Bacteroidia > Flavobacteriales_F > PHOS-HE28 > PHOS-HE28. Next base: position 22,746 of record JAHBUL010000012.1, read on the forward strand.
GCTGCCGCCTCCATGATGGCTTCACTCATGGTGGGGTGGGGGTGTACCGTTTTGATGATCTCGTGTCCGGTGGTCTCCAGCTTGCGCATGGCCACGCATTCGGCGATCATCTCGGTCACGTTCATTCCGATCATGTGGGCGCCCAGCAATTCTCCGTACTTGGCATCGAAGATCAGCTTCACAAAACCGTCCTTGGCCCCGGCGGCGCTGGCCTTTCCGCTGGCGCTGAAGGGGAACTTGCCGATCTTCAGCTCATAGCCCTTTTCCTTGGCAGCCTTCTCGGTATAGCCCACGCTGGCGACCTCCGGTGAACAATACGTGCAGCCGGGGATGTTGTTGTAATCCAGCGTTTCCGGATTCTTGCCCGCGATCTTTTCCACGCAGATGATGCCCTCCGCACTGGCCACGTGGGCAAGCGCTTGACCGGGGGTCACATCACCGATGGCATAGTATCCGGGGATGTTAGTGGCGCTGAAGCCATCCACGGTGATCTTGCCCTTGTCGGTCACGATGCCCACTTCCTCCAGACCGATGCCTTCAATATTGCAGGCGATGCCCACCGCGCTCAGCACGATGTCGCACTCGATGGTCTGCTCGCCCTTCGGCGTTTTTACGGTGACCTTACAGCCCTTGCCGCTCGTGTCCACCTTGGTCACTTCGCTGGAGGTCATCACATCGATGCCCTGCTTCTTGAAGCTCCGCTCCAGTTGCTTGCTCACCTCTTCATCCTCCACGGGTACCACATTGGGAAGGAATTCCACCAGGGTGACCTTCGTTCCCAACGCATTGTAGAAGTACGCGAACTCACTGCCGATCGCGCCGCTTCCCACCACCACCATGCTCTTCGGCTGGGCGGGTAATGACATCGCCTCACGATAGCCGATCACCTTTTTGCCGTCCTGTTTCAAGTTGGGTAGTTCGCGGCTGCGTGCACCCGTGGCAATGATGATGTGCTTTCCCTCAAGCGTCTGCTTCTTCCCATCTGCGCCGGTCACTTCCAGCTTTTTTCCGGGCTTTAGCACACCGGTGCCCATAACCACGTCGATCTTGTTCTTCTTCATCAGGAATTGCACGCCGCTGCTCATTCCCTTGGCCACGTCACGGCTGCGCTGCACAACGCCCTTGAAATCCACCTTCGCTTCACTCACGGTGATCCCGTAGTCCTTCGCATGGTTGATGTACTCGAACACGTTGGCGCTCTTCAGCAGGGCCTTTGTGGGGATACAGCCCCAGTTCAGGCAGATGCCGCCGAGGGCTTCCTTTTCAACGATGGCCGTCTTAAGGCCCAGTTGGCTGGCACGGATGGCGGCCACATAGCCGCCGGGGCCGCTGCCGAGAACGATCAGATCATAGGTCATCTTCAAAGGATAGGATTTTGTTGGTCAGGGATCCCGATGGAATGTAAATGGCACCCGTAGGGACTGCGGCGCGAAGGTATGCCGATGGTTGGAAAAGCCATGGTCAGTCCGGTCAGGTGTTCCGAAGAACGCCCCAACCGAGGATCGCCACGGCCCAGATGAGTACAACGAGATTGTAGGACGACAGGGGGCGAACAGCCTTGAGGAGCCTGCCCCAAGCCACATGTAGCGCGAGGAACGGAATGCTCACGACCAACAATGCATTATAACCGAAAGCCGCACCGATATGGCCATGCAGTAGCTCATGTATAGCGCGTTGGGATCCACAGCCCGGGCAAAGCAGGCCGGTGAGGCTGCGGAACGGGCATGCAGGAAAGCCCCCCGCGCTGGGGTTGAATAAGTACAACACGACCACGGCCCCTGCCAGAACTGGCAGCACCGCCCATTGCCAACGAAGCATGCTCCCCTTGGAACTCGGTCACATGCCCATGCCCATGCCCAAGCCGGCCATGCCGAAGACGAACACCATCAGGATGTAGATCACTACGCCGGCGAGCCCTACGAAGAAACCGATCTTGGTCCATTTGGAGGCATCCGCACTGGCGCGTTCCGCTCCTGCGATGTCACCCGAATCAAACTTGGAATTCACGTTGGCAGCGTTGATGATACCAACGATGCCGAACGGAAGGCAGCAGAAGATGGTAACAAGAATGGATTCCACGAGCCAGTTCTTGGGTCGTGCGGAAGTAGGAGTGATCGTATCCATGGTGGGATTGTTTAAGGCAAGTGTAATGGAAATCCTGGATCGAACAACGGGATGTCGAAAACTGTGTACTTTCCGTGAGCATCGTTCGCCCAGGCCAATAGCTTCGTACCGAAAAACATACCTGACCATGAACGATATCAACGCCATTCCACCTCCTGTAGCTACGCCGCGCCCCACGCTATTGACGGTGATCTGCATTATAGCATTCATCCTAGGGGCATGGGGCATATTCAGTGGGGTCAGGACCATTACCCAAGATCCCATCGAGGTAATGGCAAAGGCGCAGGCCGACATGGAGCAGGCCCGGGCTGATCTGGGTGATAACGCGGAGGGCATGGCAGGTCGGTTCTTGGATTCGGCCATGGAGGTCACTGAAAAGGCCGTTGCTAATGCAGTCCCCATCGGCGTTGCCGGGATCATTCTGGCATTGATAAGCCTTCTTGGAGTTTGGCAAATGTGGAACATGCGAAAGAGCGGGTTCTGGCTGTATCTCCTGGCAGCCGTGGGAGGACTGATCGTTCCGCTTGTTTTTCTGGGTGGAAGCATCCTCGCGATACTGTCCGTTGGCATTGGCGGATTTATTTCGCTGGTCTTCATCATCTTATTCGCCGTGAACCTCAAGTACATGCATTAAGTGAGATTTACTTGCACGGAAAAGCCCCGGCAGTGTCGGGGGCTTTTTGTTGCTTAGCACCGTGGAACAAGATCAGAACGTGACGACGGTGAAAACCCGGCCACGCATGCTCACGTGGCTCTGTGTGGCCAGCTTCATCAATCAAGGAGTGGTGTTCCCACTGTACTTGATGGGTATGCTCGTGGCCTATGTCCTGCGTGATTCAACCACCGAGGAGCTTCATGAAATGGTGGAGAAGACCTACGCGGTCTTCATCCAACCTGATCAGCGCGAGCAAATGATCACCTACTTGAAAATGCTCCAAGTACACGGTGTCGCATTGATGGGTGTTTTTGCCCTCCGCACCTTGGCCCGTTTCATCGGAACCTTCCGCATGTGGCATGGTTGGAAGGACGGTTTTCACATTTACACCAGTGCCCAGCTGCTTGGGATGCTCATTCCCATCCTCATCGCAGGCCCCATCACCATCAACTTCGTGGGTTTCATCCTTGCGATCAATTGGTGCTACCTCTATTTCATCCACCGCAAGGCATTGAAATAGGGCGCAAGTGCTCAAGGCACAGCTCCGGGATCCTGAATGATCACCGCATGGCGATCCCGCTGATCTCCACGTTCACGCCACGCGGAAGGCCAGCTACACCAACCGCTTCACGAGCCGGGGGGGCATCGTTGAAATAGGTGCCATACACGTCGTTCACTGCGGCATAATGATCCATGCTGCTCATGAAGATGGTGCATTTCACCAAGTGCTCGAAGCCAAGCCCTGCCGCTTGCAGTAACAGGCCCATGTTCTCCATTACCTGCCTCGTTTCCGCTGCGATACTGGACATCTGTAGTTCACCCGTATCGCCCACCAAGGCGATCTGGCCGCTCAGGAAGACCATGCCGTTCGCTTCGATAGCGGGGGAGTAAGGTGCGAGCGGTTTCGCTCCACCGACTGGGAAAATGGGCTTTTTCATGAGGCAAAGATCGGGATGGATCAGGCGATCAGAAAATTGGATGATCAGAAAATGCTTGGCCTGCTCATTCGGCAGAAAGGCGGGACAAGGACATCGCCGATACCGTCATCTGCTCATCTGATCCTATAGTCCTGAGCGCCCTCTTAGCTTTGGCGCCGCATGAAGAAGACTGATCGAACGTTGATCCTCGTTACCAATGACGACGGCATTTTTGCACCGGGCATCAAGACCCTTGCCGAAGAGATGAAGAATTTCGGCGACGTGCTCGTGGTAGCGCCGGACAAGCCGCAAAGCGCCATGGGGCATGCCATCACCATCCACAATTTCCTTCGCCTACGCGAGGTGGAGTTCATGGAAGGGGTGAAGGCATACAGCTGCACAGGAACACCCGTGGATTGCGTGAAGCTCGCGGTGTACCACATCATCAAGGGTCGTCCGGCCTTGTTGGTCAGCGGGATCAACCATGGCAGTAATATCAGCATCAACGTGCTGTACAGCGGTACCATGAGCGCCGCTGTTGAAGGTGCGCTGGAAGAGATCCCAAGTATCGGATTTTCCTTGATGGACTACGATCCCGAGGCTTCTTTTGATCATACTCGCCCTGTGGTCCGTTCAGTCACCGCCAACGTGCTGAAGAACGGTTTGGGAAAAGGTTGCTGCCTGAATGTGAACATTCCGTCAATTGCTGTCGGACCGCTCAAGGGGATCCGGGTATGCCGTCAAGCGCTCGGTCGTTGGGAAGATGCGGTGGAAACACGCAAGGATCCAGCAAGCCACGAGTACCACTGGCTCAAGGGCATGTTCACAGCCAACGACAAGGGCGAGGACACCGATGTATGGGCCACCGACCATGGCTATGCCAGCTTGGTACCGGTGCAGTTCGATATGACGGCTCATCATGAAGTGGGCATCATCAACACCTGGGATCATGCGCTTTGATACCGTTCGATTCGGATTCCTTCTGGGGATCTTGGCTCCTGCTGTCGGACTGCTTGCTTATTCAACGTTCGCCGTCACCGTGCTGCGCCCTGAATTGGAGTTGGGCTTTCTGCTCAAGCGGATGCTCTTCGGCATCCGTGGCAACATCGCACCCACGCTCTCCCTGAGCCTGTTAGCGGACGTGGTGTTGTTCTTCGCGTTGGATCGCCGCCGGATGCTCAAGGCCATGCGCGGCGTAATTGGTGCAATGCTGGTGTATGGGGCGGTGATCGTGCTGCTCCTGCTGCTATGGGGAAGAAGCTTTATGTGATAGCCGGAGAGGCCAGTGGCGACCTCCATGGGGGAAACCTGATCCGCGCATTGAATGATCAAGCGGGCGGGGAGGAGCTTATGGTACGGGCGTGGGGTGGTGACCAAATGCAAGCAGCCGGTGCGGAAGTGGTGAAGCACTACCGCGAACTCGCCTTCATGGGCTTCACGCAAGTCCTGTTGAACCTGCGCACGATCCTGGGCAATATCAAAGCGTGCAAGGCGGACATCCTTTCATTCAAGCCGGATGCGATCATTCTCATCGACTATCCCGGCTTCAACTTGCGGATCGCCGACTTCGCACATGCCCAAGGCATCAAGGTGTTCTACTACATCAGTCCACAAGTTTGGGCTTGGAAGGCTGGTCGGGTGAAGACCATCAAACGTGTGGTGGACCGCATGTTCGTGATCTTGCCATTCGAAAAGGACTGGTATGCGGAGCGTGGGGTGGAAGTGGAGTTCGTGGGCCATCCCTTGCTGGATGCCATTGAACGGGAGCACCTTGAACTGAACGATCCGAACGTCAACGTTGATCCGCGTCCGGTGGTGGCATTGCTCCCCGGCAGCCGCATGCAAGAGCTCAAGCGCATGCTCCCTGTAATGCTCTCCGTGGTGAAGCACTTTCCCGATCATCGCTTCGTGGTGGCCGGCGCGCCTTCCATACCTGAGGAAGTTTACCGCTCCTACATCGGCTCGGCACCGGTGGAACTCATCACAGGCCGCACCTATGGCCTGCTCCGGAAGGCGAAGGCAGCTTTGGTCACCAGTGGCACGGCTACCTTGGAGACCGCCCTGATCGGAACGCCCGAAGCGGTGTGCTACGGTGGGGGCGCGGTGAATGTCTGGCTTGCCAAACGCTTCATCAAGGTCCCGTTCATATCCCTTGTCAACTTGATCATGGGGCGCGAGGTGGTGCGGGAGCTCATCCAAGACAAGCTGGAACCCAAGGAACTTCGCAAGGAACTGGACCGATTACTGAACGATACCGCCTATCGCGAGCGGATGAAAGCTGACCTACGTGAACTCCGCGTGAAGCTGGGTGGCCCCGGCGCTTCCGCACATGTGGCCGATCAGGTGTGGAAAAGTCTGCACGAACAGCCATAGGCGGGCTGCCTAAGCCGGTAGATTCGCGGCGCAATGCAACGTAACCTCCTTCTTTTCACCATCCTTTTGTGCTCGTCCATGGCATCCGGCCAGTATGCGGATGTACGGGTGGGCCTTCTGTGGGAAACCCCCACGCGCCAAGTGATGGTGATGGGCGATGGTGGTCCGTTGACCATCTGGGTGGATGGAAAGAAGGCCGCCGAGTTGTCCTCCTCGGATGGATTGGTGCTGAAGTACACCGATGCCGGAATTCATGCAAGATCCTTGCTGCTGGACCTTACGGCGAAGAAGACCATCACTTTCCGTTCGCCGGTGGGAAGAGGCTTCCGCCTCCGCAACATGGCACCCAAGACCGCCGAGCGCGCCTATCCCGGTTCCTTGGAGTTGAGCAAGGCCGGCGGCAATTTGAAGATGGTGGCCACCGTACCGCTGGAAGAGTACGTGGGGGGTGTGGTGCAGGCCGAGGCTGGGAAGGGGCATTGGTTGGAGTACTACAAGCTGCAATCGGTGAGCTGTCGCACATATGCATTGGCCAATAAGCGCCGCCATGCGGGGGAAGGTTTTGAGGTCTGCGATGCAACGCACTGCCAAGTATTCCACGGTCGCAACAAACAGGACAGCATCCGTCTGGCCGTGGCACTCACACGGGATCTGGTGGTGGTTGATTCCGACATCCGCCTGATCCACGCCACCTTCCACAGCAACTGCGGCGGGGAGACCATGAATGCAGAGGACGTGTGGAGCAAGAGCGAACCGTACCTGATAAGCACCATCGATACCTTCTGCCTGCACGAGCCGCATTCAGTATGGACCAAGTCCGTACCGCGCACCAAGTGGCTCAACTACTTGCGCAAGGAATACGGGGTGAACACCGATGACAGCAATATCGTGGCCAGCGTTACCGAGCACGTGCCGGAATGCCGGGAAATATTCTTGGCGAACATCAGCCCGGAGGTTTCGCTAACGCGCTTGCGTCGGGATTTTCACCTCCGCTCCGCATACTTCAGTATCCATCCGGAAGGCGATATGGTGGTGTTGAATGGCAGGGGCTTTGGCCACGGAGTCGGCCTCTGCCAGGAAGGGGCCATGCACATGGCACGAGGTGGGTACACCTACACGGACATCCTGCACCACTACTTTGCCAATGTCCACTTGGTGAAGCTCCAGAACCTGGATTTCTTCCGGGATGATGGCCTGTGATACCAAGCCGCGCTCAGTCCTGCGCCTCCTTATCGAGCCGCTTCTGTTCCTTTTCCGCTTGGGTGGCAAAACGCCACGCCACTTGGACTGAATACACCACGTTATGCGAACGCACGACCGGTTGGAACGTGTTCAAGCTGCTCTGTCCGCGAAGCTCCCACATCCAGTGCCCGATCTCGTGGCCGAGCCCCAGGGCCGCACTGAATTGGCTCCGGTTCGTTCCTTCCGCACTGAAGGTGCCATTACTGACCAGTTGCCCATATTCGAAATTCTTGACCCTTCCACCTAAGTAATAACCATACATCAGGCCGCCACTGATGAACAATCCTTGTGGGTCCGGGTTCGTGCTCACCTTCACCAGTATCGGCATTTCCAGGTAGTTCAGGGTGATCGATGTCCGGGTTTTGTACTGACTGTTCACGGTTAAGCTTCCCTTGGTGATATACATCGGCTCGATCAGTAGGCTCACCTGTGAGGTTACAGGTGCTTCAAAGCTCCAGCCCATGATTGGGCCCACCTTTGGTAAACCGCTCCACGCCAAGAACTGCCCCGCAGTTTGAGTGGAGATACCCAGACCGATCTTCGGACCGTTACGGGATTCCTGGGCGGCAACCGTCAGCGGTAGCAAAAGGAGAGCGATCAAATTCGCTCTGAAAGGAAGGCAGGATCTCATCTTGGTCCAAGGAAAGGACGAAGATGCAACACGGGGCGAGAAAGCCATGCCAATTGACAATGATCTGCATTTGAAGCATCTGTCAGCATGATCATTTCTTGGCGCATATCGATGTTCGTCGATGAAAATTCGTCATTCGTCTTGACATCGGTGGTGTTCGACCCCCATCTTGCGGCGCTCAATCCAAAGAAACATGTGGCCCGTACTGACCGTCACCCTCCTGCTCCAGCTCACCGACGAAGAGCAACTATTCGCCCAACAGAAGCTACCTGTGATACAGCCACAAGTGGAAGAGCAGGTTGCGCCGGCCACGGTTCCCGAGGAGACTTGCGCCCAATGGCCCGAGGCGGCCACGGTCGACTGCTGAACATAATGGACCGGCGACGTTGGTTGCCGGCACTTCGGAAGCCCTGACGCTCCTTGCTGCGTTGGGGTTTCCTCATTTTCGGGGGAGCGCGCCATCTTTGCGCATGCCCATTTCCTATCGTCTGCCTCTGTTCATTACCGCAGTGCTGCTCGGTGTGGCCACCCAAGCACAATTGACATTTGAGGGCAATGCGTCGGTTACATGGCAGGAGGCTGTTTCGCGCTTTCAGCGCATGGATTCGCTGTACCGCGGAGCCAAGCTCGAAGTGATCGCCAAGGATGATGGTGGCCAGCCCATTCATCTTTTTATCCTCAGTGACGGCAGCGGTTTCACACCGGACAGCATCCGCGCGGCAGCAAAGAACATCCTTTGGATCACCAACGCGATCCACCCGGGAGAGCCGGACGGCATCGATGCCAGCCTGATGCTGGCCCAAACCCTGTTGGATAGTGATCAGCTGATGGGCTTGTTGGTGAATACAGCCGTATGCATTGTACCGGTATACAATGTGAGCGGTGCCTTGAACAGGGGTAGCTACAGCCGTGCAAACCAGAACGGACCGCTGGAATACGGCTTCCGCGGGAATGCCCGGAACTTGGACCTCAACCGCGATTTCATGAAAATGGACTCGAAGAATGCCCGTTCTCTCGTAAGCGCACTCTCGCGCTGGGATCCGGATGTCTACTTCGAGACGCACGTAAGCGATGGCGCGGACCACCAGTACATCATGGCATTGTTGGCTACACAGAAGGATAAGCTTGCTCCCTCATTGGCGAAGTTCATGACCCAAGTGCTGGTGCCGGAACAATACCAATGGATGGGGGAGAAGGGCCTGTTGATGTGCCCTTATTTCGAGACAGGAGGGAAGGCTCCGGAGCAGGGATTGCGCGGATTCTACGACAGCCCCCGCTACAGCACAGGCTACAATGCGCTGTTCGACCGCATCGGGATCGTCAGTGAAAGCCATGTGTTGAAACCATACGCGGAACGTGTGAACGCCACGTATCAACTGCTTTTGGGTACACTGGCTGCAATGGACCGGCATCCTAAAGAACTTCAGGAGGCACGCGTAGCTGCCAAGGAACATACACGCACACAAACATCCTTAAGGATGAATTGGCGTTTGGACTCCACGGTGGTGGACAGTATTCCATGGAAGGGGTACACTGCCCGCAGGGATACCAGCAGCGTCACAGGTCTTCTCCGGCTCCGCTATGATCACGATGCCCCCACGGATACTCGCGTTCCTTGGCGGGATACCTACCGGCCATCGCTCACCGGCACCAAGCCCAAGGCTTACATCGTTCCCCAGCAGTGGCACGAGGCGATCGACCGGTTGCGCCTGAACGGCGTGGAAATGAGAATGCTGGCGAAGGACACCGTGTTGCTTGTGGAACAGGACAGCATTGGCGAATTCAATACGGTGCCCATGGCCTACGAGGGCCATTACCTGCACAAGAACATCGAAGCGACACGGCAGTTGAAGAAGGTGCCCGTGCATGCGGGGGATGTGCTCATTCCCATGGGCCGCACTACGGACCGCTACGTGATCGAAGCACTGGAAAGCCGTGCCGAAGATGGCTTTTTCGCATGGAATTTCTTCGATGCGATCCTGCAGCAAAAGGAGTGGTTCGATGGCTACGTGTTCGAGGATCTCGCCGCACGATTATTGGCGCATGATCCCGGATTGATGGCTGCATTTGAAGAGAAACGTGCCAACGACCCCCTGTTCGCAAAAGATGCTGACGCACAACTTATCTGGGTTTACCGGCGCTCCCCATGGATGGAGCCCACTTGGCGGAAGCATCCTGTACTTCGTGTGGTGGAATGATCACGGCACGTATTATTGCGGAATAACAAAGCGTTCATGGAACTCTACGACATCGGCATCGGCGCACGTGTGAAGCACCCATCGTTGGGCTTGGGAGTGGTCTACAATATCGACCCAAGCTCCATTCACATCTTCTTCCGCGAGCACGGCGAGAAGCCCATCGCCCGTTCTTTCGAGGACCTGGTGGTGATCGCTCCCGGCGTGGAGGTGGAACCGCCGGAACTCGACATTGAAAGCGTGAAGGACGCACTGCGCGAAGTGCTTGACGAGGACAACAGCCTGAAGAAACCGGTGCCTCTGGCGCGTCGCTGGCAGAAGGGTATGCTGGAAATGAAGTCCGCCGATCCCAGCCTGAAAAGCAAGGAGGTCCCCATCGAGGATTTCTTCCACAAGATCGTGATGATGCGCGACCGTTTCCGTGTGCTGGAACAGCGGATCAACTCCCACACAGGCCTGAGCGATCAGGATAAAGTGGAGTTGCAGCAGTACATCACCCGATGCTATGGCAGCCTCACCACCTTCAATATTCTCTTCGAGGACAAAGAGGACCACTTTGTGGGACAGAAGGGATAGGGTAGTGGGAACTTAATGTAGGTTACCGAGTTGGAAAATGGTACGGGTTACGAGTTGCTCCCGGCACAACCCGCAACCCGCAACCCGTGAACCCGTCAACCCGCAACCGGTCAACCCGTCAACCCGCAACCGGTAAACTCGTCAACCCGCAACCGGTCAACTCGTAACCCGCAACCGGTCAACTCGCCAACCCGCAACATTTTGCATTCCCACAGGATCGCATTACCTTCGACCCACTGACACGTTCTTTCTCAGCCGTGCGCTGATCAACAGACAGCCCACATAGGCCATAGGTTCTCAAAACCAACATTTCTACCTCAGGGAGGGAAGATCCAAAGGGCAAGGGCGGGCCTCGCCACCTTCGGGTGGTATCCTTCGGGAACGTCGAGGATTACCGACCCCTTTCTGTCCCCCCCGCTCATGTGATCCATGGGTTTTTTGAACTCGGTCCTGTGTGGGCTTTTTTTGTCCTCCCGTGGACCAACCTTCCCCCGCTACATCCCTTCGTGCAATGACTGCTGATGGCCAACATCTGCCTGTGATGGAGAGCTTCCATACGCTGCAAGGCGAGGGTGCTTTCACAGGACAGGCTGCTTACTTCATCCGCTTGGCGGGTTGCGATGTGGGCTGCACTTGGTGTGATGTGAAGGACAGTTGGGATGCCTCCAAGCATCCGGTCCATTCCGTGGAGCAGATCGTGGAGGATGCCTCGCGCCATCCGGCCCGCATAGCCGTGGTCACAGGAGGTGAACCCTTGCTCTACAATTTGCTTCCACTTACAACCGCCTTGCGCAAGGCTGGTTTTCGTACACATATCGAAACAAGTGGCTCATCGCCGCTCAGCGGTGAGTGGCATCATATATGCTTCAGTCCTAAAAAATTCAAGGCGCCCGTTTCAGGCTTTCATGCACTGGCCGATGAATTGAAAGTGGTGGTATTCAACAAGCACGATCTGCAATGGGCCGAAGGACATGCGTCACTTACGCGCCCCGAGTGCGCAGTATACCTACAACCGGAATGGAGCAAACGCGATACGATGATGCCCTTGGTGGTGAACCATGTGTTGGAGCATCCGCGTTGGCGGGTCTCCTTGCAGACGCACAAATACATGAACATTCCCTGATGCAGTCGACGCTAAATAGTTGTCAGTTGCCAGTTGTCAGGCTCCCACGCCAAAGCGCTTTTGCGACGGCGGTTTCTCAGGGGACATCACTGTACCTGCGGGGCCTTCGGAACCTTCTGCTTGTTGTGTACTGCCTCATCCAGCTACCAACTGTTCAAGCCCAATCCACCAAGTACACCACCACGGACAAGAAGGCCATCAAGCTTTATGAAAGTGGGGCGGAGTGCATGCGTCTGCGGAAATGGGACTGTGCCGAAAGTGGTTTGAAGAAGGCCGCAGCGGCGGATCCACGCTTCATCGAACCGCGGATCTACTTGGGCGAGATGTACGAGCAACGCGGCATGCCAAAGGAGGCCATGGCCATGTATGCGGAAGTGGTGGCGGTGAACCCCGGGTACTTTCCCCCGGCCACGCTGCATCTTGCCGAGCTGGAATTGTCGCAAGGCATGTATGCCGAGGCACGCAAGCATTTTGCCATGGCCAAAGAGCTGGACCGCGATCCACAGCGGAAGCAACGAGCGATAAAAGGTATGGCCAACGCTGATTTTGCCGAGCACGCCGTAAAACAACCCGTTCCGTTCGAACCCATCAATCTGGGTGCGGGCGTCAACACCAAAGAGCCGGAATACTTCCCATGTGTCACTGTGGATGATAGCACCCTGATGTTCACTCGGCTGATCCCCGATGAACGTTCATCATACGGCAAGCAGGAGGACTTTTTCGTGAGCCACCGAACCGCTGATGGAGCCTGGGGCACGGCCCGACCGATCACTTCTGTCAACACTGTCGACAACGAAGGTGCCGGCACGCTCACACCTGATGGACGCTTTATCGTTTTTACCAAGTGTGCCGGTATGGATGGCACCTATGGCAAGGGCGTGAAGGGTATGGGCAGTTGTGATCTCTTTATCAGCCGCCGCATGGGCGACCGATGGACCAAGCCTGAAAACCTCGGACCACCGGTGAACACCGCGAATTGGGAAAGCCAACCCTCCATGGGCAGCGATGGACGCACGCTGTACTTCATCCGCGCCACCAAGGGCGCTGGTGGGCAGAAGAACATGGACATCTATGTGACCCGCCTCGGGGATGAAGGTGCCTTCGGTACGCCGGAACGCTTGGGCGATAATGTGAACACGCCGGGGCAGGAAGAGAGCGTGCAGATCCACCCCGATGGGAAAACGCTTTACTTCAGCAGCGATGGACACCCGGGAATGGGCGGTCTCGATATCTACATGAGCCGCATGCGGGAGGACGGCACATGGGGACAGGCGCTCAACCTCGGCTATCCCATCAACACCGGCGGCGACGAGAACAGTTTGCTGGTGAGTGCCGATGGCCGCTTGGCCTACTTCGCCAGTGACCGCGAAGGGGGCTTCGGTGAGCTTGATCTTTACAGCTTCGAGCTCTATCCGGAGGCCAGACCAATGGCCGTGAGCTACATCCGAGGAAAGGTGACCGATAAGGCCACCGGCAAACCGTTGGAGGCCGATGTGGAATTGTTCGGACTGGCAAATGGCAAACTGGCCACTGCAGCATACAGTGATCCGGTCACCGGTGAATTCCTGGTCTGCTTGCCGCGCGGTTTCGACTACGCCTTGAATGCATCCGCAGAAGGCTACCTGTTCTTCTCCAAGAATTACAGCGTGGCGCAAAGCGAAACGGCCAAGCCCTTGGACCTCGATGTGCGCTTGGAACGGATCGAAAAGGGCGGGAAGATCGAGCTGCGCAACATCTTCTTCGAAACGGCCAGCTATGCCCTATTGCCGACCTCCACGGTGGAACTGGATAAGCTGGTGAAACTGATGAAGACCAACGTGGAGATGCGGATCGAAGTGGGCGGCCATACCGACAATGTGGGTAAGGATGCGGCTAACCAAGTGCTCAGCGAGCAACGCGCCAATGCGGTACGCGACTTCCTGATGGACCATGGAATAGCAGGTGACCGCATAGTGGCCAAGGGATACGGCGCCACCACACCCGTGGCCACCAACGATACGGACGAAGGCCGCGCATTGAACCGGCGCACCGAGGTCACGGTGTTGTAGCCAGTGGGTTGGTTGGGGCACCTCGCCTCCGTGGGATGCAATGCCGACCTTTGTGAAATGAAAGTGCAGATATGGTCGGACGTTGTGTGTCCGTATTGCTACATCGGTAAGCGTGAATTCGAGAAGGCTCTATCGCAATTCCCACATAAGGATGAAGTGGAAGTGGAATGGAAAAGCTTCGAACTGGACCGCGAGGCACCCGTTCGCAGCCCGGACGACATGTTCGATCACTTGGCCAAGAAATACGGGAAGACCCGTGACGAGGCCAAGGCCATGGTGGCCGGTACGGTGGAGAGAGCACGCTCCGTTGGCTTGGAATACGCCATGGAAAAAGCCGTTCTGGGCAGTTCGTTCGATGCACACCGGTTGATCCAATACGCCAAAACCAAGGGAAAAGGGGATGCCGCTGAGGAGCGCTTGTTCCAAGCCTTCTTCATGCGCGGTGAGCACATCGGCGACCATGAGGTGTTGAAGCAGATCGCTTCGGAGATCGGACTGGATGCAAAAGAGGTTGGAACGATGCTGGCCTCGGATGCCTTCACGGAGGCAGTGCATGCCGATGAGTACGAAGCGCAACAGATCGGGGTGCGCGGCGTGCCGTTCTTCGTGCTCGATAACAAGTACGCCGTGAGCGGGGCACAATCCAGCGAGCACTTCCTCGGTGCCTTGGAGCAGGCTTGGAAGGAACGGAAGGCTGAGTAACGAGCGGTGCTAGGAAGAAGAGAGTTCCTTGGAGCGCTGTTCGGCGGCCTTGATCCCTCGCATCAGCACACCTTCAAGGTCGCCTTGTGCGAACACGGCAAAGGCCGCTTCCGTGGTGCCTCCCTTGGAAGTGACCGCATGCACCAACGCATCCAGTGAAAGGTCGGAATGATCCATCAGATGAACCGCACCCAGCATGGTCTGTTGCACCAGGGCTGCGGCCACATGCTCCTCCAGCCCCATGGAACGGCCCGCCTCCAGCAGCACTTTGGCCATGTGGAAGATGTAGGCCGGACCACTTCCGCTGAGCGCTGTTACGGCGTTGAGCTGATCCTCCTTTTCCAGGTGAATGGAACGACCGGTGCTGTTGAGCAGGCGTTCCACGGTGATCACTTGCCGCATCGTGAGGTCGTGCGCGGTGGTGTATGCGGTAATGCCCATGCCGATCTGCGCCGGGGAATTGGGCATCGCACGCACCACCATGCGGTGGGAAAGGGAATCCTGTAAGCGCTGCAAAGTGATTCCCGCCATGATCGAGAGCACGATCTGGTCGGAGCGCAACGCTCCAGCCAATGCTGGAACGATGGCACCGTAGTCCTGCGGTTTAACGGCCACTACCACGATCTCGCTTTCAGCGATCCGCACATCGATCAACGGTAGCACTTGCCCCAGGCCCAATGCTTCCAGTGCCACACGCTTGGCGGGATCGCGGACAACCAAGAGCAGTTCATCCTGCTTGGCAATGTGGTATTTGCGGAAGCTGCGTGCATAAGCCAAGCCCATGTTGCCGCAACCGATGATGGTGATCTTCATGCGAATGGAGCGTTCAAGTGAGCTTTAGTCGGTCACGAATTTGAGCCCCACGATACTGGCGATCAAAGTGAAAATGAAGAACAGCCGCCAAAACTCAGCCGGTTCCTTGAAGACGATCATACCCATGATAGCGGTGCCGATGGCTCCGATACCCGCCCACACCGCATAGCCGGTACCCATGGGTATGGTGAGCGTGGCGCGGTGGAGAAGGTACATGCTGAGCGAAACGCTGAGGACGAAACCGATCCACCAGAGCAACGCAGTGGTGCCGGTGGATCCCTGTGCTTTACCCATACAGGTGGTGAAGCCCACTTCAAAGAGTCCGCCAATAATGAGAATGATCCAGTTCATAGGGCAAAGAAAGGCCGAAGGGCGGCTCGACACTGCATCGCTCCCGGGCGACGCCAGCCGAACAACCTTCCTATTGATCCGTTGTCTTTTTGCATCCTGCACAACTTTACGCCGTGGGAACGAAGACAGAGCGCACCTATCTCCGCGATGGCCGGGCACCCGTACCCAAGGATTCGCGGGTGAGCGAACAAATGAGCCGGATCCGTGGAAAGAACACGAAGCCGGAGCAGGCTATGCGTGCAGCATTAAGCGCTCACCGCATCCGGGGCTATCGATTGAACTACGCCAAAGTGCCGGGCAAGCCGGACATTGCTTTTGTGGGAAGGAAGGTCGCGGTCTTCGTACACGGCTGCTTCTGGCACGGCTGCCCCAACTGTCAACTTCCGAGACCTAAGACCAATACCGACTTCTGGGACCGGAAATTGGACCGGAACATCCAGCGCGACCGGCAGAAGGAGCGGGCCTTGAGGCAAGCAGGGTGGCGGGTGGTAACCGTTTGGGAGTGCCGGCTCAAGAAGGACCCGGAAGCACAAGTGCGCCGCGTGCGGAAAGCCTTGGAAGCAGGGCCGATCGAGCGATAGGGCGGTTCGATGCTGATCTGTCCTGTCTTGTTCTTGGGTGTGAGCGTGGCCCTTCGAGAGGCTCTGGGACCACCCTCACGAGAGGCTCAGCGCTCCGTGCAATAAGCTGCTCACTTCTTTTTCCTGCCGAGCATCCTGCGGAAGAACCGCTGCTCAAAGGCCCAGAAGAATTTGAACTGCCCGAACAAAGCACCATAGATCAACAAGATCAGGTTGTACACAGGAAGGATCAGGATGTAGTACAGGATCGAGAACAGCAGAGGCTGTTCGCCATGCTCCGTGAAGAGGCTCACCACGGGGCGCTTCAGGAACATGACAGTGGTGCCGGTACATGCAAATACCAAAAGGATCAGTACCACCCGGCCCGGTCCTACGCCCCAATGCTTGCCCAGGCGCTGCATCCATCCCATCCGCTCAGGGGTGCCTTTATCATTCATTTCGGGCGCGAAGATCGGTCTTGTAGGGGAGAGGGCTCGCAGGAAAACAGAAAGAGCGGAAGTTTCGTCCCGCTCTTTCTGTTCAACAATGATCGAAAAGTTACTCCTTCCACTTGGCCATGAAGAGGTTGGTCTCACGGTTCACTCCTCCGCGATTGCTGCTGAACATCAAGTATTTGCCATCCTTGCTGAATACAGGGAACGCATCGAACATGTCCGTTTCGGTGAGCTGCTCCAAGCCATTGCCGTCCGTATCGATCATGAACAGTGTAAAGGGGAAGCCACGCTCCGACTTGTGGTTGCTGGCGAAAACGACGTGCTTGCCATCCGGGTGCCAATACGGTGCCCAGTTCGCTTGACCCAAGTTGGTGATCTGTTTGGCATCACTTCCATCGGCGTTGGCGATAAAGAGTTCCATATTGGTTGGCTGAACTTGGTTGATCGCGAGCAGGTCTTTGTATTCCTTCACTGCTTCCGGTGTCTTCGGACGGGAGGCACGCCAGAGCAACTTACTGCCATCAGGGCTGAAGAAGGCGCCGCCATCGTAACCCAATTCGTGTGTTACCTGCTTCACATCACTTCCGTCGATGTTCATGGTGTACAGATCCAGGTCACCGTTACGGGTACTGGTGAACACGATCCGGTCACCCTTGGGCGAAACGGTTGCTTCGGCATCGTAGCTGGGGCTATCCGTTAGGCGCTTGCGGATATTTCCCTTCAGGTCGCTCACGAAAATATCGAAGCTGGGGTAGATCGGCCAGATGTACTTGCCACCGGGAACGTGAGGAGGAACCGGAGGGCAGGCCGTATCTCCCAAGTGGGTGCTCGCATACAGGACCAAGCTGTCGCCCGGGAGAAAGTAACTGCACGTGGTGCGGCCTCCGCTGAGGCTGATCTGTTGCGGCTTGTTGTTCTTTAGGTCGTCCGTGAACGGGTTGAACACATAGATCTGGTCGCACTCTTCTCCCCAAGCGGGTACAGTGGCCTGGAACGACAGCATTTTTCCGTTGAAGCTCCAATAGGCTTCGGCATTGTCACCTCCGAAGGTGATCTGGCGCAGGTGCTCGAAATGCTTTCTTTCGATCGGGTCGATCAGGGAATCAGCATTCCAGAACAAGCTGTCAGGAATTTGTGTGGAGACTTCGGCCTTGGGTGTGTCCGTGGTTTGTGGATCCGTGGAACTGCCGCAACCAAGGAGGGCAATGAGGGGAAGGAGAACGATGTTTTGCTTCATGATCTTGAAAGTGCGCGAAACTATCCTGACGGAATTTGGCAATTGTCAGGCTTAAGCAATGCTATCTTGGGAGGATGGAAATTGACGGGAAACCCATCAAGGGAAGGGGTGCCCAGATCCAGGTGCCCAATCGTTTCTTAAAGCGCAGTATGGGCATAGTTCATTGGGAAGGCATCGATGAACCGGAGGATGAACGGGAGAAACCGACGAAGTATGTAGTGGACCACCCACGTACGATACTGAACAGGGTCACTTCCCCGGACTTGGGCATGGATTGGAGCCTGAATCCCTACCAAGGCTGTGAACATGGATGTGCGTACTGCTATGCCCGGCCCACGCACGAGTACTGGGGGTACGGAGCGGGCTTGGACTTTGAGCGAGTGATCTTGATGAAGCGCGAAGCACCGGCCTTGCTCGAAAGGGAATTGCGAAAGCCTTCATGGGATGTGGGAACCATCTCCATCAGCGGCAATACGGACTGTTATCAACCGATGGAAAGAAAGGAAAGCATAACGCGGAGCGTGTTGGAGGTAACACAACGCTTCCGGCAACCGATCGGCATCATTACCAAGAATGCTTTGGTTCTGCGGGACCTGGACATACTCGCGGAAATGGCGGCGCACAATCTGGCACATGTGGCCATCAGTCTTACCACGCTGAACGAGGAACTCCGCCGTGTGATGGAGCCGCGCACCAGCACTTCCATGAATCGACTACGCACCATCGAAGCATTGGCCACCTCTGGAGTACCGGTACTGGTAATGGTGGCCCCCATCATTCCCGGACTCACCGACCACGAGGTGCCAGCTATATTGAAGGCAGCAGCAAGTGCTGGTGCGTTGCAGGCAGCTTATACCGTTGTGCGTACAAATGGTGCCGTACAGCCGGTTTTCAGATCTTGGTTGCACGAGCACTTTCCGGATCGGGCATCCAAAGTGATCGCCCAGATAGCGCACGCGCACGGAGGAACAATGAATGACAGCACCTTCGGCAGAAGGATAAAGGGGAAAGGTGCTTTCGCCGAGAACATTGGCTCGGTCTTCCGTCTCTTTCGCGATCGCTATTTTAAAGGTCGGGAAATGCCCACCCTGGACCGCAGCCAGTTCAGGCCGCCTCCGGAGGGTCAGCTCGATCTTTTCAGTTGATTCATCGCTCGATTGAAAAGCCGGAAAAGGCCACTGTCGGTAGTTCTTCCACCACCACCTTCGCTACCCTCGCCTTGGGAGGGCCTTTCGCACACCATGCCAGGAATTCGTCCAACGGGGTTCGCTCGCCTTGCGCATGAATGCATACGCTTCCATCCGGTAGGTTCTTCACCGTGCCTGTAAGGCCTAGGCGCTCAGCTTCCTGCAAGGCGCTTTTGCGGTACCAAACTCCTTGTACCCTGCCTGTTACGCGAACGCGAAGGTGAACTGGTTCAATAGGAGGCATTGTTGATAGTTAATTAGGCTAGGAGTTGACATTTCGCATACGAATGGGCACTTTTGTCGGACGAGTGACTGTTTTCACCTGACTAAAGATAAGTGAATATGTTCAAATGCCCTCTCCGGTGCGTGGCCGCCGGGCTGCTGATGACCCTATGTGGCACAGGCTTGCACCTGATGGCTCAAAGCGTGCCGTCAGGCTTCAATGATGCGGTGGTGATCAGTGGTTTCAGTGCGCCCGTGGGATTCACCTTCGATGCGAATGGTCGCATGTACGTGTGGGAAAAGCAGGGTAAAGTGTGGATCGTGGAGAATGGGGTGCGCTTGCCCAGCCCGTTGATTGATATCAGCGAAGAGGTAGGCAACTGGCGTGATCATGGCTGTCTCGGTTTCACGCTGGACCCGAACTTCCTCAGTAACGGCTATATTTATTTGCTCTACACGGTGGATCGGCACTACCTGATGAAGTACGGCACACCGGAATACAATGCAGGAACGAACGAGTACTATAGCGCCACGATCATGCGGGTGACCCGATACACTGCGGTCGGCCCCAATTTCAATTCGGTGGACATGGGAAGCCGGAACGTACTCATCGGAGAGTCGAAGAGCACGGGCGTCCCCTTACTTCATGAATCACACAGTACCGGATCCCTGGTCTTTGGGAACGATGGCACCCTGTTGCTCACCACCGGGGATGCTGCCAGCTACAACGCTGTTGACGTAGGAAGTGACCCTCAGACCTATTATGCACAAGCACTTGCCGACAGCATTCTTCGGCCTGAAGAGAATGTGGGCGCCATGCGGTCGCAGTTGCTCAATAGCATGAATGGTAAGATGCTTCGGATCGATCCCGCCACCGGGAATGGTGTGCCGAGTAACCCATTTTATGATCCCAATGAACCACGGGCTGCCAAAAGTCGGGTGTGGGCTTTGGGTCTTCGGAACCCTTATCGGTTTACTCGAAGGCCGGGTACGGGAAGCACGGACCCTGCCGCAGGGGACCCCGGGGTTTTCTATATCGGCGATGTAGGTTGGAGCACCTTCGAGGAAATGAACGTTTGCTATACGGGCGGGATGAACTTCGGCTGGCCGATCTTCGAAGGGATGGAACAGAACACATCCTATCTCAATGCACGGACGCAGAATACTACCGCACCGAATCCACTCTACGGGCAAGGGGGATGTACCAAAAGATACTTCGACTTCCAAGACCTTCTGGTGCAAGAAACCCTCACTCACCCTGCGGGCTTGCCGAACCCGTGCGATCCATCGGTAATGATCCCGCCGAACATCCATTTTTTCACCAATGATCGGCCGGTGATCGATTGGATTCATGGCAACCGCTCCCGTTGCGCAGCATTCAACGGCAACATTGCCGTGACCTATGACCTGGATGATCCGGCCTCCCCGGTTCCGGGCCCTCGCTTCGGGGGCAACGCGGCTGTTGGTGGTACCTTCCTTGCCGGCGTAGGGTGGCCTGCGGGCTACCAAGACAGTTATTTTCAGGCGGATTATGCCGGTGCGTGGATCCGGCGGGTGAAGATGTCACCGGACAACAAACCTGTGGAAGTGTACAATTTCGCGACCAACATGGGGGCGGTCGTCTATGTGAACGAAGGACCGGATGGAGCTTTGTGGTATGTGCGGTACGAGAATGGGCAGATCCGGAAGGTTTCACCTCTAGGCGTAACCAACCTGCCACCGGTGGCTGTTGCAGAGCAGGACGTGCTCTACGGGCCTGGCCCCCTCACGGTGCAGTTCACGGGAAGCAATAGCACTGATCCGGAGAATGGCGCACTTACCTATTTCTGGGATTTTGACGATGGTACCACCAGTACTTCCACGGATCCATCACATGTGTTCACCGCACCTCCCGGAGTTCCAACGGTATACTCCGTCAACCTGACGGTGCGGGACGATCAGAATCAACCAAACACGACCACCATTCTCGTGAACGTGAACAATACACCTCCCGAGGTGGCGATCACCAGCTTCCCGGACGGGCAGTTCTATCCCGTAGGTGTCGATTCCACTTTTGCACTGGAAGCTTCAGTAAGTGATGCCGAGCATTCTGCTGCGCAGCTGACCTATTCCTGGCAAACCGTGCTTCATCATAACAACCATGTCCACGCTGAACCGGTCGACCATGCCGTGAGCAGTTTCACGGTGATATCCGGTGTGGGTTGTTACGGAGAGGAGTTCTTCTACGAAGTAAAACTAACAGTGAAGGATCCCGGTGGACTGGCCACAACGGTGGTGCATCAACTCTTGCCTGCCTGTGACAGGATACCACCCACTGCAGTGATCAGTGCGTCCACAGTTCAAGGGTTAATTCCCTTGGCAGTTACATTCGACGGAGGGGGGAGTGTGGATAATGGCACCATCGAGTACTACGAGTGGAATTTCGGGGACGGAACCTTTGCTACGGGGCAGGTGGTAGCCAAAACCTTTACTGAGCCTGGGGATAACTATGTTACGCTTACGGTTACCGATAACGATGGACTAACGGCCTCCATCACCAAGGTGATCGGAGGCTATAACATGGATCCACCTCAATGCTTGGGTGCGGCCGGAAGTGTGCTGCGCGAATATTGGACAGGTATATCTGGTTCCACCATCAGTTCGCTGATCAATAGTCCGAACTATCCGGACTCTCCGAATGGCACCACCTACCCTACAAGCATACAAGGGCCCGTGAACTTCGCCAACAACTACGGAACACGAATGCGGGGGTACATCATTCCGGCCATCACCGGAAAATATACCTTCAATACCACTTCGGACGATGCTTCGGTGCTCTATTTGAGCCTCAATGCAGATCCAGCGCTGAAGGAACTGATCTGTGAGGTCCCTGGTTGGACCAACGACAACGAATATGCGAAATACCCAAGGCAGCAAAGTGACTCCATCGCGCTAGTGGCAGGGAAGTATTACTATTTTGAATTCCTGCAAAAGGAAGGGAGCGGTGGCGACCACATGACGGTACGCTGGACCAGGCCTGACAATCCCACACTGACTGTTGTGGGTGGATCATATGTTGCGCGGTGGCAGGACTGCGGCCCAAGCGTGAAAGTGCGAATGGCCTTGGATGGTCCGTACGATAAGACGACGGGCTTGATGAATGATGATCTGCGTGCGAACGGTGCGATCCCATTACAGGAGCCGTACACGGCATTGGGCTTTGCGCAAGCAGGTGATGGCGGTGGGGAGACCATTTCACCGGCCATGCTGAATGTGATCGGCAAGAACGCCATAGTGGATTGGGTACTGGTGGAGGTTCGGAACAAGCAGAATCCGTCCCAACTACTGGACACTAGAGCAGCATTGCTTCAACGGGACGGTGACGTGATCGGAGTGGATGGTTTCACCACGCTGATCTTCAACCTCCCTCAAGACATGTATTATATCTCCGTTCGTCACCGGAATCATTTGGGTGCTCTGAGGACCCCGCAATCGGAGATGAAAAGGCATACCGCCCTTGTGGATTTCACCAAGCCTTCCACACCAACCTATGGGGACGATGCCCGAAACGCCGTCCCATATGATAGGATGACATTACGGGCAGGTAATGCGGTGAATGATGGACGGATAAAATATACCGGCTTCATGAACGACCGGGATGCCATTCTCCTGAAGGTGGGAACTGTGCCCACGTCCTCGCAATCAGGCTACCACTCTGAGGATACCAATATGGACGGTATGGTCCGGTACACGGGTGCGAACAATGATCGCGACCTGATCTTGCAGAGTATTGGAGGGATGGATCCGATCAACGTGGTGGTAGAGCCGTTGCCTTGATCCGGGACCGGGGATCTGAGGAAGGGTCGCCGGTTTGGCGGCCCTTCTGGTTTTCCAGTCTGATCGTGGGTCACGCTTTCTTGGTGCGCTTGCCTTGGCTGCGTAGGAACGCCTCCAGCGCATGTCCTGGCGGCTCCTTCAGTATGGCGTTGAGCACAGCCCGACTACGGGCATCCAGCACGCGTTCTGCGGTGGGCTCCTGCGTGCGCTTCGTGAATTTTTTGCTGGTCGTCACCATGTTTGTTCAGATATGGAACAAAGGTGCTTGGTGCTGAGCGGCAATACCATACCACGATCGAGGTATTTCCTCCTACGGCCAATAACAGCAAAGCCGCCCTTGGAGGCGGCTTTGTTGTTGATCTATTTCGAACGTCAGTGTACTACGCGATCATAGCTGGCCACTACGGATGCGATGCGAATGGCATCCCATACTTGTTCCTCGGTGGCACCAAGGCCCATCAAGGAAGCTTCGTGGCTCTTCACGCATTGCTCGCAACCATTCACGGCGCTTACTGCAAGGCTCATCAGCTCGAACAGTAGTTTGCCCGTGGTGGGGTTCATCATGATGTTCATGCGCAGCGAAGGACGCAGTTCGTTGTACTTCTCCTTGTCGGCGAAGTGACGAAAGCGGTATAGCACATTGTTCGCAGCCAACAGGCTCGCACAAGCCACGGCCTCTGCGGTTTCCTCATCGTTCGCACCAGCGGTGGTCGCCATTTCGCCGAAGTGATCGGTCAACAGGTCGTTCTTCTGGTTCGCCGCAACGCTCAAGGCCAGCAAAGCTGTTTCCTTCTCGGTGAGATGGGCGCTCTTCAGCACAGCCTTCAAGTTGAGCTTCATGTCGCGTGCATAACGGGAAGACACCGAACCCAAGAACCGAAGCGCACTGTTGGCATGATCGGTGGCCACCCCTACCTCTTCGAGAAGAGATAGGGTACCTTCTTCATAAGTTGATATCGATAGTTCGCTCATGCTTAGTTCAAGGTCGCTTCACCCTTGGTCCAGTTGCAAGGGCAGAGTTCATCGGTCTGCAAGGCATCCAGCACACGCAGCACTTCATCCACGCTACGCCCCACGCTAAGGTCATAGGCGCTCACCCAGCGCACAATGCCATCCGGATCGATGATGTAAGTGACACGGTAGGCTACCTTCTCATCGGCCGTGAGGATACCGAGTTCCTCACCGAGGCTCTTGCTGGTATCGGCCAACATGGGGAATTTCAGGTCGCGCAGGTCCTCGTGGTCGCGGCGCCATGCGGCATGAACGAACTCACTGTCAGTGCTGGCACCGATCAGTTGCGTATCGCGGTCCTTGAACTCGCCAAAGGCCTTGTTGAAGGCGGCGATCTCCGTGGGGCATACAAAGGTGAAATCCTTCGGCCACCAGAACATCACAGTCCAGCGTCCGGGTGTGTTGGTGAGGTCGTCACTGGTGATCTCGGTGAATTCCTTGCCTTTGTCGATGCTTACGCATGCGGTTTTCTTGAAGATCGGGAACTTGCTCCCGAGGCCCACCATGCGCTGCTGGGCGAGTTGTACTTGTCCTTTCGTTTCCATGTTTAAAAATGATAGGGATGATGACCCGGAAGGGCCGTTTTGATTCGTGGTGCAAAGATCGTGATCCTGATTCATTTATCAAACTGAATGTATGAATGTGCTGATAGATGGAGTGAATGAGTAATTTTGTCCTCTCATGACCATTCAGCAATTCCAATACATCGTGGCGATCGATACGCACCGGCATTTTGCACGTGCGGCCGAGGCGTGCTTCGTTACGCAGCCCACGTTGAGCAGTATGGTGAAGAAACTGGAGGAGGAACTCGGGCTGGTGCTATTCGACCGGAGCAGATCACCCGTGGTCCCCACGGCCGAAGGGGTGGTCGTGGTAGCACAGGCCCGGGTAGTGCTCAAGGAGGTACAGATCCTGAAGGAAATGGCGGATGCCAGCCGGGATGAGCACGCAGGCGAGTTGCGCATCGGAATGATCCCCACTTTGGCTCCCTACTTGCTTCCGCTATTCCTGGGGGAGTTGCTGCGGAAGCATCCGGCATTGAACGTCAGTGTGGAGGAACTCACCACGGAGGCCATCATCGAACATTTGGAGCACGGCCGATTGGATGTGGGTGTTCTGGCCACCCCGTTAGGAGTGCCGGGCTTGAGAGAAGATCCCCTTTTCAATGAGCGCTTCCTGTTATATGTATCCCCGGATGAAGGCATCGGGAAGAAGCAGTATGTGCTCCCATCGGAGATCCAGCCGGATCGGCTTTGGCTGCTGGAGGAAGGTCACTGCCTACGCTCGCAGGTGATGGACCTCTGCGAGATACGCGAACAACGCGAGGGAGCAGGTCGCTTTTCCTATGTGTCGGGCAGCATTGAAGCACTGATGCGCATGGTGGATGTGCAAGGCGGGCTCACCGTCGTACCGGAGCTGGCCACCTTGGGCATGGAGCCCACACAACGTGCTCGCCTGCGCGAGTTCAAGTCACCTGTCCCGGTGCGCGAGATCGGTCTGGTGACCTATCGCCATTCCGTAAAGGATAGGCTGCAACAGCTATTGCGGGACAAGGTGATGGCCGGTGTTATTCCTCACCTGAGGCAGACAAGATCCCCCCGGATCCTGCCGGTGGGTTAACTGTAAAGTGCAATATATTTTGCTACTGGACATTATCGTATTACATTCGCGCCCCATTACCATAAGCGATGGCCAAGAAAGGAAACCGCGTACAAGTGATCATGGAGTGCACCGAGCACAAGACCTCCGGTCTTGCGGGCACTTCCCGTTACATCACCACCAAGAACCGAAAGAACACCACCGAGCGTTTGGAGTTGAAGAAATACAACCCCATCATGCGCAAGATGACCGTTCATAAAGAGATCAAGTAAGCCATGGCAAAGAAATCCATTGCATCACTCAAGAAAGCGGACGCCAAAGTGTTCGTAAAGGTCATCCGTATGGTGAAGAACAATCAGACCGGTGGCTATCAGTTCAACGAGCAGGTGATGCCTGCGGAAGACGTGGACAAAGCACTGGCCACAAAGAAGTGACCTTAACCTCAACCCATTGAAAAGGCTTCCACCGACTCGGCGGGGGCCTTTTTTGCGCTGGGAGCATTGAGGGAATGTATCCGGGGCGGACTCCTGCGTCCGTGTAGGGCGCCTCATCAGCAGATCAGCCAATCCACACCATCAGCTAATCATATCCATGGCCCTATTCGGATTATTCGGGAGTAAGCAGAAGAAGGAACAACTGGATGCCGGTTTGGACCGTTCCCGCAGCTCCTTGTTCGGAAAGCTCACACGAGCCATTGCAGGTAAGAACACTGTGGACGATGAAGTGCTCGATGCGCTGGAGGAGACCTTGGTCAGCAGCGATGTCGGAGTGGATACCACATTGAAGATCGTCAAGCGCGTACAGGAACGGGTGAAGAAGGACGGATATCTGGGTACATCCGAATTGAACGGGTTATTGCGCGCTGAGATCGCATCGCTGATGCGTGACGCGGATGGGGGCAGCGAACCGTTCAGGATAACCGGACCGAAACCACATGTCATCATTGTGGTTGGCGTGAACGGGGTAGGTAAGACCACTACCATCGGCAAGCTGGCCCATGCATATAAGCAAGCGGGAAACACCGTGCTACTTGGCGCGGCGGACACCTTCCGTGCAGCAGCCGTGGATCAGTTGAAGATCTGGAGTGAACGCACCGGGGTTCCCTTGGTGCAGCAGGGCATGGGTGCCGATCCCGCAGCCGTGGCCTACGATACTGTGGAGAGCGCCAAGTCCAAAGGCATTGATGTGGTGATCGTGGACACAGCGGGCCGCTTGCATAACAAGGTGAACCTGATGAATGAGCTCACCAAGGTGAAGCAAGTGATGCGCAAGGTGATCCCTGAGGCGCCGCACGAGGTGCTGCTTGTTCTGGATGCCAGCACGGGCCAGAATGCCATTGAGCAAGCCCGCGAGTTCACCAAGGCCACGCAAGTGACGGCACTGGCGCTCACGAAATTGGATGGCACGGCCAAAGGAGGTGTGGCCATTGGCATCAGTGATCAGTTCCAAGTACCCATCAAATACCTTGGTGTGGGAGAGGGAATGGAAGATCTCCAAGTGTTCAACAAGGAGGCATTCGTGGAGGCGCTGTTCAAAACCTGAATGGGCCGCACATGGGCGCGGTGCTTTCGGTTCCATCGATCCTTCAGGTCTATTTTATGGCACCTCTCACGTCCCAGTCCATGCCTGTGCGCTCAGGAGCGCCAAGGATCCCGCGAACAAATCGGTGGTGAAGGAGGGAAGGAAGTACATCCTAGGACGGTTGAGGCACTTGGCCATCGCTCCTTCCCTTGATCGGCTCGTCGGTCAAAAGGTAGCGTTCGTCCGTGCTGGCCGGTTATTCAAGTGCTATTTATTGCTAAGGCTGATTTTGTATCCTGCCTCTTTCCAGACAGATCTCCAGAACGGTTAATTCGTACGGCTGACCTCCACATGGTAGCTCAAAGGAGCTGCTGACGATGCTGAAAGACAATATGCGGTGAAGTACATTCGCGGCATGCGTGCCCCCCTTGACCATACCATTAAAGGGGAGCGGACTTCGTGCTGAGAATGCCAATGACCCTCCTTCCACCGGTAGTGCATCGCTCGCAGCAAGTCACAACACACTTTCAGGGATGATGCGAAAGATGTCGTTTCTTGAACGGGGCGCGATGTTCAACCACGTATGTCAATGAACCCCTCATCCGATCCGAGCAGGAACAGCATCATGGGTGAGTTCATGCCGAAATTCTTTTCCTTGCTGAAGGAAGGGATCTCCAAGGAACAGCTGAGGAAGGATATACTGGCGGGATTGATCGTAGGCGTCGTGGCCCTTCCGTTGGCCATCGCCTTTGCCATCGCTTCGGGCGTATCCCCTGAAAAAGGCCTGATCACCGCCATCATCGGCGGTCTTGTAGTATCCCTCTTCGGCGGTAGCCGGGTGCAGATCGGTGGACCTACCGGGGCCTTCATCATCATCGTTTTCGGCATCGTACAGAAATATGGTATCGAGGGGCTGACGGTTGCCACCTTCATGGCCGGCTTCCTCATCATGCTCATGGGTTTTCTACGGGCCGGGCAGCTATTGAAGTACTTCCCGCACACACTGGTAGTAGGCTTTACCGCAGGTATTGCCGTGGTGATCTTTTCCACCCAAGTGAAGGACCTCTTCGGTCTGGATATCGCTGACGTACCTGCCGATTTCGTGGAGAAGTGGGTCGTGCTCGTTACTAACTTATCCACCATCGATCCCGTCGCCACAACCTTGGGGATCGTCTCCATGGTTCTATCGCTTTATCTCTCCCGTTTCACCAAGGTGATACCCGGGCCTTTGGCTGCGATCCTTATCTGCACGGCAGCCGTTTATTTCCTTGATCTGCCAGTAGAGACCATCGGTAGCCGTTTCGGGGCCATTTCCGCGAGTATTCCCATGCCGGAATTCCATTTCGT
The DNA here is from genome assembly GCA_019638085.1 of Flavobacteriales bacterium. Classification (GTDB taxonomy): domain Bacteria; phylum Bacteroidota; class Bacteroidia; order Flavobacteriales_F; family PHOS-HE28; genus PHOS-HE28. The sequence continues at coordinate 51,451 of JAHBUL010000012.1, forward strand.
GGACATGGCCACCATGCGCGAGTTGATCCAACCCGCCATTGCCATTGCCCTTTTGGGTGGCATCGAATCCTTGCTTTCCGCAGTGGTTGCCGACGGTATGATCGGGGGCAGGCACCGCAGCAATATGGAACTGGTGGCCCAGGGTGGTGCCAATGTGCTCAGTTCCATGTTCGGTGGGATACCCGTTACAGGAGCCATTGCCCGTACCGCCACGAACGTGAAGAACGGCGGACGCACACCCATCAGCGGCATTGTACATGCGCTTACCCTTTTGGTGATCATGCTCGTGGCCGCGCCGCTTGCAGGGCTGGTGCCCATGGCCTGCTTGGCGGGCATCCTGGTGGTGGTGGCCTACAACATGGGCGAGTGGAGCTACTTCCGCAACGCCATCAAAGGCAACCGTTACGACCTGGCCGTGCTGTTGGTCACCTTCGGGATCACCGTACTCTTCGATCTGGTGCTGGCCATCGAGGTGGGCATGGTGCTCGCGGCCTTCATCTTCATGAAACGCATGGCCGATGTGACGGACCTGCAGCCGGCCATTTCAGAAGGCAGCGGTTCCACCACGCGCGAGGTGAGCGAAGAGCTCAAGCACCTACCCAAGGATATCCAGGTCTTCGAGATCACCGGACCCTTATTCTTTGGGGCGGCCTTGCGTTTCCAACAAGTGCTCGCGGAGATGAACGACAAGCACCGCGTGGTGGTGCTCCGCATGAAGTATGTGCCTTTGATCGATGCCACGGGCATAAAGCGGCTTGAAGACATCGTGAAGGGCATGCATGCGAGAAAGCGTACGGTATACCTGACCGGTATTACGCCGCCCGTGCTCCACGAACTCGAACAGCATGCTTGGTTCACGCCCGAACTGCATGCGGAGGACCTGGCAGAGGTGCTCCGCCGACGGAATGTTGCAGCCGAAAGCAAGAAGGGATCATCTACTTGATCTGAATTGAGCGGATACTATCTGGTTCAGTTGTTGGAAAAATGATGCGTTGAGGTCAGCAGCGACTCGATGTTTCCTTCTACATTCGCTTAAACCAACCATTGAACCCGACCATGGAAGCACAGGAACCGATCACTGAACCGATCATCAATACTGCAATGGAGGATAAGACCACCGCGATCATTGCATACATCACTCTCATCGGTTTCATCATAGCGATCATCCTGCATGGGCAGAAAAAAACGGCGCTTGGTGCATTCCACCTCCGCCAAATGCTCGGGATCGTGGTTGTTGGGTTTGCGTCGTACATTCTGGTGTTCATCCCCATTCTCGGTTGGCTGGCCATGGCAGCCTTGGGCATCATCAGTTTGATCATGTGGATCATGGGCTTGATCGCTGCAGTGAACGGAGAGATGAAGCCCGCTCCTATCCTGGGAGCCAAATACCAAGAGTGGTTCAAGAACGCCTTCAACTAAGGCGAGGTTCCCAAGGTAGGGTAGTGGTATGGGCGATCAGGACGGGATCCAAGAACCGTACCTTTGCGCCCCTCCACACCAGCCGGTGGAACTAAATGAAAGTTAAGACCCTCAAGCCCACCAAGGTGAACGTGATCACCCTCGGCTGTTCGAAGAACACGTTCGACAGCGAGGTGCTGATGGCCCAACTGAAGGCCAACGACATCGCGGTGGAGCATGAGTCCGCTAGCGGTGACCACAACGTTGTTGTGATCAATACCTGTGGCTTCATCGACAATGCGAAGCAGGAGAGCATCGACATGATCCTGAACTACGCGAATGCCAAGGATCAAGGATTGGTGGAGAAGGTATATGTGACCGGATGTCTCAGCCAACGCTACGCACCGGAACTGAAGGACGGCATTCCCCAGGTGGATGCATGGTTCGGTACGCGTGACCTGCCCCGCTTGCTAAAGACCTTGAAGGCCGACTACAAGCATGAATTGGTAGGGGAGCGGCTGCTCACCACGCCTGTCCACTATGCCTACTTCAAGATCAGTGAGGGCTGTGACCGCAAATGCTCGTTCTGCGCCATTCCATTGATGCGTGGCCAGCACATCAGCACGCCCATCGAGGCCTTGGTGAAGAGTGCCAAGCAGCTCGCCGCCAACGGCACGAAGGAATTGATCCTGATCGCGCAGGACCTGACGTATTACGGGCTCGACATCTACAAGAAGCGCAATCTGCACGAACTGCTCGCACAGCTCAGTGATGTGGAAGGCATCGATTGGATCCGCCTGCACTATGCGTTCCCTAGTGGTTTTCCGATGGAGATCCTCGATGTGATGAACGAGCGGAGTAACATCTGCAAATACCTCGATATGCCTTTGCAGCATGGCAGCACCAACATGCTTAAGCGCATGCGGCGCGGCATCACGCAAGAAAGGACCGAAGTGTTAGTTGATACGATTCGACAGAAGGTGCCTGGCATTGGCATTCGCACCACGCTGATCGCGGGCTTCCCCGGTGAAACGGAAGCCGATCACGCCGACAACCTCCGTTGGATCGAACGCATGCGCTTCGATCGATTGGGTGCCTTCACATACAGCCATGAAGAGGATACGCATGCCCACACCATGGAGGACGATGTGCCCGCTGACATCAAACAGCAACGTGCCACAGAGATCATGGAATTGCAAGGTGGCATCAGCTTCGACCTCAATCAAGAAAAGGTGGGCAAGACCTTCCGCGTGCTGGTGGACAAGGCCGAAGGAGGCTTCTACTTCGCCCGCACCGAGCACGATTCACCGGAGGTGGACAACGATGTTTTGATCCCGACCTCTGCGGGTCATTTGCGCATCGGTGACTTTGCGGAGGTGCGGATCACTGAGGCGCGTGAGCATGAGCTTTCGGCAATGCCAGTGTGAGATGCCGTAAAGGCTATTCGGATTACTCTCTACATTGGGGCGGATGGGAAAGCTGTTCCGATCGGGCTTGATAGGGCCGTTGCAGCTATGCTTGTTGCTTTGGCTTATAGGCAGTGGTTCACATGCGTGTGCGCAACGGCTCATTGATCTCTCCAAAGCCACGCCGGTGGTGGTACCTGAGGGTATCTACATCGATTCAGTTCTTGCTTCCTTCAGTGATTCGGCGCGTATCGGGACGGTAATGCGCGGCTTGGGCAACAAAGCTGTGCCCGCCTTCCTTGCCGGAGGGGTTGCCAAAGGGATCCAAGGGATCTTGGTGAATCCGCCAGGGGATGAGGGCGTGCGGCACTGCACCATGCGCGTGAATGCGTTGGAGATCTCGGAGGTCTCCGGAAGTACTTCCGAACGGTGCTATTGCGGATTGAACTTCGAATTGCTCACGCGGACGGATAGCGGCTGGGTACGGTTTTTCGATCATGCAGCTACCAGCACTGTCGGGGGTGGGCTGGATGCCACGGGCAAACAGCCAGAGAACATCGCCACGGGGGTTACTGAAGGCTTCGCTGAATACAGCCGGATGCAACAAGCCGGAACGCTCCCAGTACCGGTGATTGTTCACCCGCCCAAAGCTGGCGTGTTCGATGGACAGGACAGGGCCTATCCTGTGTTGACCGTAAGTGCACCTGCCCGTGGGAGCTACCCCGACTTCATGTCGCTCCGCGATCAGCAGGTGGACACTTCCCTCAATTTCACATTGAAACCCGTGGGCAAGAATGAGCAGCTGTTCAAATTGAAAACGACGCGCGATGATCCTGCACCGAATGACCTGTGGGGCGTGAGCGATGGGAGATACCTGTACATCAACGTGGGGAATCGGTTCCTGCGAATGGATCGCGCGGGGAATGAATTCAGTGCGAACTACAACCATACAGGTTCAACCCAAGGTGAAGTCGCTGGGGCGGTAGCTGTCGGTGTCGCATTTGGTCTCATCGGTGTGGGTTTGTACTATGCCATGTCATCCGGGTCGGAGATGATCCCGCTAAGGCTGGATATGCTAACGGGTAGCCTGGTACACGCCGATCACCATGGAGGAGAAGGGGCCAAGAAGGAAGAAACCAGCGATCACCTCTTTCTGTACAGCCGCCATTGCCCGGTGGATACCACGGTGAACATTTTCGTTTACGGTGGTCTGGAAACCGCACTTCAGCAGGAAGGATACCATGTGGTGAGCCTGGTCCCCCGTCCGGGTCCCGTACCGGTGGAGATCCAAGTGGGGGAAGGGCTACCGACCGGCATTGAGATCGTTACCGGTCGCACAGGCGGAGATCCCGATGTCTACTTGATAAAAGTGGGGAAGGATGGCACACCCACTGTGGACCGCCTCACCGGTGAAATGGCCAGCTCCATTCTTAAAAAGCTGGATCCCGCGAAGGAGGTGAAGTAGGAACGGCAGTGCTCAGTCTGAACGTGATCGCATGTTCATGACGAGTGATGAACAGGTCTACTTGCCTTCCCCCGCAGCCTTACGGCGTGCCTTCTCAATGTCCCAGGAGCCGTCCCGCAAGCTTTCGAAGTAGGCATATAGTTTGTCGTATTGTGCCTCCGTCATCTTGGCGTCCGCGTGCCGCCCGATGTAGAAATAATCCGGGATCGGCATTTCCTTCTTCTCCATCATTTCCATGCCCTCCTTCGCCTGATGGTCCCTGTCATAGCCGAGCACACTACCCCACGTGGAAGCATCGAAATGCTTCCGCCCGTCCACAATGTGATCATGCAACCACCAGTTCACAGGCGTAATGAAGTTGTACCAAGGGTAGTGCGGTTGCCCGCTGTGGCAATCATAACAGGAAGTCCGTAGGATATGTTCCACCTCCGCATCGGGTCGGGTCACTGCGATCAGGTCGTTTGCGGGGTCCACAGGTTCCGCGATCCGCGGTGGGCGGATGAACTGGGCGATGAGGAAGATCGCAAGGAGGATCAGGAGAACCTTTTTCATGGGCTTGGTCTTGTAGTACGAATATGGAACCGTAGGCCAATTTCAATTGTGACGCAGGTCAGTTTTTCTACAATACGTCCTTGTTCTACTGTTTATCGATCTGTAGTACAATGGCCAACGTGTTCTTCACCGCAGGTGCCTTGGCACCAAATGTTTCGCCTTGGCTGTAAGCTGGGGTCCCCGCATCGATAAGCTCATCGCCCAATACAGCGGTCAGCTTGGCATCCAAACCTTGGGCAGTGCTGGCCTTCATCGCTTCGTTGATCTTCGGATAATCCAACGGTTGGTTGGCCACCAGGATCGCCATTACGTCCGTGTTCCCGATCTCGTCCGCGGTCAGGCTTTGGTCCTTCGGGAACACACGAGTGCCGGTGATGCCGCAGTAGGGGGAATGCTTCGGCGTGTAGGGGAAAAGCACGTAGGTGCTGCCGTCCGTTTCCAGTCCGAAGAGGTAGGTGTAGCATTCCGCGTTGTTGGTCACTTCGATCTTGAACCGATCACCTTTCCGGATAGGGGAGGTGGTGCGGAAAACACGTCCCTCCGTATGTTGCAGCGCGATGTGCTTTCCGGTGGCGACACCTTTCGCATCCACTTGTACCAGGCCGAATCGGATATCATATTCCGTCGGCTTCACATCCACGCCCTCACCTTGGGGGTACACTGCGTAGGCTTCCTTCGCGAAGAAGTCGAAGTCCGCGTAGCGCACCCATGCGATGCCGTTCTTACCCCACTCGGGGCCCCAGCTGTTCATGATCTGAAAGGCCCCTCCTTCCTTGTAATCATCATAGCCGATCACGCACATGGCATGGCCGCCGAAGCCGGACATCCGGTAATCGTTCTGCGAAGGCATCCACACCTCGCGTCCCGCCATATCCTGCATGAAGCTGCCGCCCACCATCATGCCGACCACTACCGGGGAACCTTGGCTCAACTGCTGCTTCATGGCCAGCATATCCGTGCGCTGGTCGTCCCCATTATAGCTCAGCCGCTGGAAACCCTTGATGCGGTACTGTTGTGCTTGTTGCTTGTCGGCTCCGGAAGGCTGCTTTTGGCAGCTTTCATCGGTGTAGGCGAATTTGCTCAAGGGCAGTACACCACCGGCCTGCATGTTCTCCATGGCCTTGAAGATGTATGCGCCTTGGCATTGGTTACCGAGCTTGATCTGGTTGTAAAGGAAGCTGGGACTGAAGGCGGTGCTATTGGGGTCCTTCCCGGTGGCCTCTGCCTGCACAATGGTGCGGGCACCATACGCGCTGGCCCATGCCACGCAGGAGCCCTGCTGGCCTTGGTTCAAGCGGCGGGGAGCGAATTGTTCCAAACTGATGCGCTCCGGTAGTGGTGCGTTCACATTGTCGGCCAGCGGCTCGAACACCTCCGCCTTGTCGTACAACTTCGGATCGAAGTCGGCACCGCGCGCGGTAACGAAGTTGTTCACCACTTGGGTGATCTGGTTCCCACCGGATGAACCGGCGCAACCATCACCGAAGTAATAGTATAGACCGAAGAGCACCGCCACGATCAGCAGCAGTTTCGGACGCTTGAATAAAAAGCCGATCAGCAGGGGCAGCATGTTCCCCAAGCCGCCACCGCCACCACCGCCTCCACTGCGCCCGCGTTGTGGTGTGGACCGGCGTTCTTCTCGTCCCTCGTCCGGGGTCATCCGTATCGGCATCCGTGCTGGTATTGTGTCGGCGAAATGTACGCTTGTCCGTACAGTCCCGAATTGGGATCGCAAGAAGCACCCGATGGAAGCCGGCCCGGCATTTCGTTGGCTGCTACCTTCGTCGCCCATGCAGCGTATCGCTATTCCGTACCGGGAAACGGGCCGGTTCTCACCGTTGGTAACGGACTACCTGGACGCAGCGCCGGGCTTGCGCGATTTCTACCGGTGGAGCGCGGACGCCGATGGCTTACACGCTGCTGCACAGGCCCGTGAGTTCGATCCGGCATCCCGCCGAGTGCTTTGTGATGCGCTGGATCTGCAGTATGCCAACATGCAGCTGCATCCGGAAGTCCGTGCCAATCTGGACCTGCTGCGCAAGCCGAACACGCTCACCGTTACCACCGGCCACCAGCTCTGCCTGTTCACCGGGCCGCTGTACGTACCGTTCAAGATCCTCAATATCGTGCGGTTGGCACGGCAGCAAAGCACACCGCAACGTGCGGTGGTCCCCGTTTTCTGGATGGCCACCGAAGACCACGACCGGCCCGAGATCGATCACACCTGGATCAATGGGACACAAGTGCGCTGGCCGGGGGAGACCGCGGGAGCCGTGGGCCGCTTGCCGATGGAAGGCATCGATGCCGTACTGGCCGAAGTGGATGTGTTGCTCGGACCCGGTAGCCATGCCGATGACCTGCGCGCGCTGCTCCGCCGATGTTATCGTCCGGAACATGATCTCGCCCAAGCCACCCGGATGTTCGTGGACGCCCTTTTTGGCCGGTTCGGCGTGATCATTCTGGATGGCGATGATGCCAACTTGAAGCAACTCTTCGTGCCGTTGATGCGCGAGGAGCTGATCAACCAAGTAACCGTGCGCAGCGTTCACTATGCCGATGGCAAGCTTGCGGAGCATTGGCGCACCCAGGCTTTCGCCCGCGACATCAACCTCTTCCACCTGCGCCCGGGACATCGTAGCCGGATCGAACTCCAAGGGGATCGCTACCACGTACTGGATGATGGACCCTCCTTCAACTTGGATGAATTGCTGGCGGAGTTGGGCCAGCATCCCGAGCACTTCTCGCCGAACGTATTGATGCGGCCGCTCTATCAGGAGCGTATCCTACCGAACATCGCTTATGTGGGTGGTGGGGGAGAGCTGGCCTATTGGTTCCAGCTCAAGTGGCTCTTCCAAGCCATGCAGGTACCCATGCCCGTATTGCTGTTGCGCACCTCAGCCGCATTCATCAGTGACAAAGATCATCAACGCCTTGAAGGCCTGGGGTTATCCTTCGCCGATCTCTTCCGCCCACAGGAGGAAATGAAGGCGCAGTTAGCGCTGAAGAATGCATCTTTTCCCACTTCCATCGAAGAGGAGAAGGCCGCTGCCACGAGATTCTACGAAGGGCTGAAGGCACGGGCCATGGCGGCCGACCCCACGTTGGAAGGCGCGGTCAGTGCCGTTGCTAAGCGGGCGCTGAACGCCTTGGACACCTTTGGCAAAAAACTGGTGCGTGCCGCCAAACGGGAACAGCAGGCACCTCTCGAGCAGTTGTCCTTGGTACACGAACACGTCTTCCCCGGTGGTGGATTACAAGAACGGCGCGAGAACTTCATGCCGTGGTATGTGCGGGAAGGGCCAGCGTTCTTCGATCGGTTGTTGAGCGACCTGGATCCCATGGACCCCCGTTTCAGCATACTCCCGCTCCATGCGGAGGTGGAGCAGACCATTCGGGAGTCCGGGGACGAATAATACCGTTTCCCGATCTGTAATCATCCAATTCTCGAATGCAGAATCGGACGAAACAGCTTCTTTCACGCGCATTGACCACTTCCAAGTCCAAATTCACTTTGGCTGAATTTGAACTAAGAAATGGTTTAAACGGCTTCGTTCGCCGGAGGTCGGAACCCCGGATCGGATCACCTATCCGAACAGCGCCTCCAGCTTCTTGATCACCTTCTGCTCCTCCTTGCTCTTGCCTTCAAATGCACGGGCAATGGACTTGCTGGTCCGCACGATCATGTTACGGGTGCTGGGATCGAACTCTGTTGGGTGCTTGTGGAAAACCTCACCGAAACGATCGAAGGCTGCCGCTGGCTTCATCCCGCCAGCGTTCGCATGGTCAAAACCGATCTCGATGTAATAGGCCAGATCACTGCCGACAGAATCCCGCTGTGGTTCCAGCGGCATCCATTCCTGCTTTACCAAGGCCTTGAGCTTTTCCGTTTCAGCGGGTGCCACATGGCCATCGCTGGCGGCTATGCTATAAAAGAGGTGGCCGAGGCCTGCGTATACTTCTTGCTTTTGGTCCTTCATCGGTGCGTTTTTTCAGGTGTTACATTCCGGGCTGGTGCCGGAATGCATTGGTTAAAGAACAAAGATGCCCCTAACATCCTCCGTGTGATGTGACGATCGTCTCCTTTCGACCCGAGTTCTGGACGAACTTTGCGCCAGACGATATGCACGCCATGAAGAATATCCTTTTGCCCACCGATTTCAGCGATACCTCCATGAGGGCCGCCATATTCGCCCTAGACCTTTTTGGTACAGAGGGGGTGCAATACACGCTGCTGAACACCTACCTGAAACCGGCTTACCGGAATGCCCTGATCCCACTGACCGTGGATACGGAGCGGTCTTCGCGCAACGGCCTGCGCCGCATGGAACGGCGCTGCCGCCAGCATGCGGGCACTGTATACATCGCCTTGCGCTCCAGTTTTGAACAATTGGTGCAGGCCGTGAACGACCTGGACGCCGCCAAGCCAATAGATCTCGTGGTGATGGGCACCCAAGGTGAGGGGAACTACGGTCGGGTGGGCCGCAACACCAGTTCAGTGGTCACCAGCGCCCTTCCGCCAGTGATCGCCGTGCCGGCCCAATGGGAGCCGGCACCCATCGCACACATCCTGTTCGCCGATGATGGTCAAGCGATCCCCCGGGCCAGTTTGGATCCGCTGTTGGCCATCGCCCGACGCACCGGAGCACATATCACCGTATTGTACGTAGGGAGCACCGCCAATGACCCGAGGACCAAGGAACAGCTGCGAAAACTATCCAGTAGTTTCAGCGGTATACCCCATTCCTTCACCACAGTGGAGGATCATGCTGTTACGGACGCCATGGAGCGTGCGGTGGTGGAAAAGGACATTCAACTCGTGGCCGTGCTCCGCAGGAAACGCAGCTTCTGGGAACGGATCTTCCAAAGCAGTACATCCAAGCGCATGGCATTGCATACCACGGTTCCGCTGTTGGTGCTGCGGGAGAAGGGGTGATCCACACGTAGGACCCGGCAACGGTGGTCATCTGATACTGAAGATGATCAGGTTCCCTTGCTTGGTGAAGTATTGATCGAAATGCTCAGGCTTTATCACGGTGGTCGTACTACCCTTCCGGACCGTAAGGCGCTTCAAGTTGAACTGCCTCCCATTGATGAAGTATTGATCGTAGCGGGCATAGGTGTCATTGGATAAACTTCCGATCATGAGGCCCTTGTCCGGGTGAAGGATGAAGTGGACCCGCGACCTCGTCGTATCGAGATCGACGATCGGACGCGTTCTGTCCCAACGGATGGCGTCAGTGGGTTCCAGATCGTAAACGCGCGGAACATCGTTGAAGATCGGGAAGCCATCCATCGGCAGTTCGATCTCATATTCGATCGCGATGTCAGCCCCGGTCCGGTTGGTCACCACGACATATTCCTGCCTGGAACAGCCCTGTAGCAGAAGAACAAGGGGCAACAGGATGAGCGCCTCTATTTTCATTCGTTCATGTGACCAACGAGCTCGCTGCCCTCAGCAACGGGTAAATTGGCTAATAAGCCACCCGCGTGCTCTCCGTTCGGACGCCATCAGACAAGCGTATCAGGTATACCCCATGCGCCATGCGGTCCAATGGCAGCTTCATCAAGCCTTGGCCGGTAATGCCCGTGCTGCTCACCACGCGCCCGGTGAGGTCCATCACCTCCAGCGTGCTCCCGGGGGCGAAGTCATGCATCACAAAGAGGCCGTTATTACCATAGAGCACTTGCAGCGGCTGGCCTTTGCTACTGCTGAAGAACACCGGTACTGCATCGCTCACCTCTGAGGTGCCGTCAAGATCAGTCTGGCGAAGGCGGTAGTAGCTCAAGCCGCTCAGGGGCTGGCGGTCCTCATCGGCGTAGTTAACGATCTGTTGGCTGTTTCCTGCACCCGGTACTTGGAGTAGTGCCTGGAAGTTCATTGCATCCGCACTGCGCTCCACAGTAAAATGATCGTTGTTCTGTTCCGATGCCGTGCTCCAGCGGAGATCCACCTTGCTATTCTTCGGCACTGCAGTAAAGGAGAGGAGTTCGATGGGTAGCGGGTTCTCCGAGGATACAGAGGCCAGGGTCCAGTAGTTCGCTGCGGATGTGAAGGAGGTTTGCAATGTACCGGATGTGACGGTGCCGGATGCCGGGGTACCCGTGGTGGCACTGTTGCCACGGTTCATCCACAGGCCCGCCACATCATCCCAATACGCCACGCGAAGATCCGCAAGGAGGGTGACACCACAGCTCACGGGGTCTTCCCAGCTGAGGTTGACGAAAGCATTCGGGGTCCATGCACCACTACGGTCGATCTGCCAATGCTCACAATCACTCACATGGTGCAGTGCGGGTTCATGTGCAAGACTGAGCGGGGGCAGCATGGCCTCGTTGAAATACTCAGCAGTAAAAGCAGAACCAGCTGCTCCGCTGATGGAGGAAAGCGATGCGGGCCGGTAGGTATTGTTCTTTCCGATGGGGAAAGTAAAGTCCGTGTTGCCGAACTTTTTCACCGGGCCGTGAACGAAACCCGCATTGCTGGCATTCACCACTGCGGCACCGGCGTTGAGCGTAAGTAACTCTGTGGGCGAAGAGAAGATGCGACCTTGGGTAAGGTCCAACTCGTTCCGGATGGTTATCGGTGAGGTGAGGTATACGTCGCCTCCGCTTTTATCCACCTTCAGATCACCGAATAGTTCAGTGGGATCGCTGTTCAGGATGTATTGGTCAACCACCCCATTGAGGATCACCGAACTGTAAATGTCCTTGAAGTGGAACTCATCCTCCAGATTGGTGAAGTCCCCGCCCAGTCGTAGAGTACCGAAAGCACTTATGGAGCTTTGAAGATCCAATACCCCACCGATCCCGATCGTGAGATCTCCGGAAACATGGACCTGGGAGCCTGTCGCATTGGCTCGTAACCGGGCGGTGCTGCTGCCAACGGTATTACCGGATAGCTCAACGGTTCCGGCATTCAATGTGGCATTGGCAAGCACATCCGTACCCAAAAGCCCGGTCCCAACGGTGTTCTGGATCCGGAAGAGGCCACCCACCGTAAGCGTACTGTTTGCTTCCACTGTAAGGTATCGAAGCACGTTGTTGTTCGTGATCTGGGTCAATGAAGCACATACTGCGGTGCCTCCGGGCTGGTTTCCCGAGATCAACCCTACACTGCAATGTCGCGTGGCGTTTTCCGTGATCACCACATCCGTGGCCGCATCCGGTATCCGTGCATCATCCCAGTTCTTGCACTCGAACCAGTCGGTGTTGATCGCACCACGCCATAGGCCGTGGGTCATCGGTGTTGAATTGATCGGAAGGATGGGAGCCGAAAGCCAGTTGTAGCCATTCGCGTAATAGTCGGTACAAGTCGCATAGGAATTCCAATTGGCCGTGTTGTCGAGCCGGATGATCCAATCCCGCTGGCTCGCCATGGTGGTGAGTCCCGTATACTTGTTGAAGTCCGAAGCGAGCGTGGGGGACGTACTGAAGCATTCCACGCCGGGAGGTAAGTTGCTGCGTTGGTTGGGAGTACTGCTACAGGATGCGACCCACGGATAGGTGGGGTTTGTGCTGAATGCATAGAGCAGCGTGCCGGTATAGGTCGCGTTATTGCCGTTCGTGGTTCCCGGGGACCACACGCCACCCTGCATGAAGAACAGCTGGTCGCCATTCACATTGAGGGCGATATTGGTGCCCCCGATCCCGATCGAGGTACTGCTCCATCCCGCGTCCGGGGCCACCGAACTCACATTGGGGCCTCCCGTGCCTTTGATCCGGAAGGTGATCACTTGGCCAGCCGGGATGGCAGGGCCTGTGCGCCTCATCCGTACGGTACCCTCGACGTTGCCCCACTGCCCGGGATAGCATCGCTCATATCCATTGTCCGTCAAGATGAGTTCGGTACCGTATGTGATCTCCTGGAAGCAAAAGAAGCTGACATAGTCGTAATCCTCCGGGGAGCCGCCATCACAGGCGTTGTCGTTGGCGTTCACCCCCACGATCGCCAGATCACCCGGTGCCAATACCGCAGGTGGGGAGTCGTTGTCACCGATCACCAACGTGGCGGTGTTGTTGGCCCCGATAGCGAAACCAGCGGACACTGCGATGATGGTGAAGGTCACGGTTTCAGTGGACTCCGGAAGTAGATCGTCGTTCACATGGACTTGGAAGCTCGCCGTGGGCGTCATGGGGCCGAAGCCAAGGACGAAAATCCCGGACCCAGGTGTGCTTTCAGTCGGAGTTGTAGTATAATCATCGTTAGGCAACGGGCCATATGTTGCACCCGGACCGTTCGTCATCTGGATGGTCATGTTGCCCGGTGGGTGTGCGGTCGGCAGGAAGCTCAAGGTGAAGATCTGGGTCCCTGCATTCTCCAGTACGGTGATGTTCAACGTGCTGAAGTTGATGGTGGGCGTATTGTCGTTGTCCGTTATGGTGAAGACATGGGTAGCGGGAGTCCCGATGTACAAGCCTGCGGTTACTCCTGTTATGGTGAAGGATATCGTTTCATCGCCCTCGGTGATCGCGTCATCATTGATGATCACGTTGAAGTTGACGGCGGTGGCACCGGCGGTAACGGGAACGGAGATGGTGGTGGGGCCAGCGGGTGAGGTGGTGTAATCATTGCCCACTCCGTAGGTGGCCGTGCTTGATCCGTTTATGGTGATGGTGATCGTGCCCGCCACTGCAGCCGGGTTGATGGCCATGCTCACCGCAACCGTACCCGCGCTTTCCAAGGCTGAGCTGGTGGCCGCGCCAAAGCGCACGGTGGGACCAGCCGTAAAGGCCGTCCATTGGATATCATCGATCTTTATCTGTGCACCTGATGTGCGAAGTTCCAAGGTGACGATACCACCCACATTGATCGTGGCGCTGTACGCGACCACTGTATTCGAACTCGGACTGACAGTAATATCGCTCCCCACTTGGCTGCCGTTCACCCAAACCTGGATGGTCCGCGCGCTAGTGCCCGTGAAGGCCCGCACATAGTTGAACTGGAGAATCCCCATTCCTCCTGCATATGCGGGCGAGGTGACAGACCCTGAACCGTTGGTACAGATCGCCTTTGTATTTAGCGTTTGATCGACGCGTGCTAAGGTTGCTGACCATGTGACCCCATCAGTCCCCGTCCAAGACCTGTTCAGGTAACTACTGGGGTTAGGTGATGTTGGTATGTTCTCGAAGTTCTCATTGCCTTGCGCAAGTCCCACGTGTCCTATCATCAACAGACAGGCCGTGGTCACGGTATGAAGCAGCGCATGCAACCACCCTCCGCACCGTGCAATCACAGTACGCCCAAGCCGGGTGATATAGGGGGAGACTCCCATCTTCTCATACAAATATCGTCATTATCCAACCAACCTGTTGGGGTATGGACCTTGCCGGATCGTTAAGTTATGCTCGATCGTGGAAAACTGCAGAGCGCATGGTTTCCGGTCACCAAGCTGAATAGTGAAGAGTGGCCGGTGATCGGTACAGGGAAGTGCTTGAGGTTGCGATACTCCGCGATCTACTCGGTTACACCCGGTTGGAACTTGGCGCGTGGCGTGAGGATGGTGATCACGGGTTCCCCATGGCCATAGTCGCATTTGGGGCAGGCCACGCGGGTCTCCCGCTTGTAACGGTGGCCATTATCGCATTCGAAGGATTCGGTCAACAAATTCGGGTCGTGCAGATGCGGTCCGCCCGGACCGGGGGCGGATGCTGTAAAACCCATGTCCGTCCGGACGCTGCTGCGTGTGTATACGATGGATGTTTTGTTCCGGGCGAGGCATTCAGGGCAGTTCATGTTGGTACGAGGCGGTAGATGGTTTGATTTTCGCTGAAGATACGACTATCGTTGACGATGAGGGTGGAACGTTCCGGGGCGACGTGTTCGGAACCGCTACGGGGATAGGCGATTGCTGGTGAAGATGGTGCCACGAGCGCATCATGGATGCTGTGTGCCATCATGGGTCTTCAACTCCAAGAACAAAGCCCCGATGCGTTAACATCGGGGCTCTGGCAAGGTTCGGAAGGAAGACGCTTATTTCACCGTTCCGGCTATCGGGTACTGCGGTACCACGCCGATGTTCTTGAAGAAGAACGCCCACTTGTCGGCTTGCTCATCAATGATCATGCTGGTGGGCTTACCGGCACCGTGCCCCGCATTGGTCTCCACGCGGATCAGCACTGGGGCATCACCCTGCTGCTCGGGCTGCAGTGTGCTGATGAACTTGAAGCTGTGCGCCGGGACCACGCGGTCGTCGTGGTCGGCCGTCATCACCAGGGTGGCCGGGTAGCTCGCGGGCTTGATGTTGTGCAAGGGTGAATAGGCCTTGAGGTATTCGAATTCCTCCTTGCTATTGTCGGCACTGCCGTATTCCGGGGTCCATCCGAAACCAGCAGTGAACTTCTGGAAGCGCAGCATGTCCAACACGCCCACGGCGGGGAAGGCCACAGCGCAGAGGTCGGGGCGTTGTGTGATCACGGCACCTACCAAGAGGCCACCGTTACTACCACCCTCAATGGCCAGATGCGCCTTGTCGGTCCACTTTTGGGCCACAAGGTATTCCGCAGCAGCAATGAAGTCGTCGAACACATTTTGTTTCTTTTCCTTCATGCCGGCCTTGTGCCACTCTTCGCCGTATTCGCCACCGCCGCGCAGGTTCGCCATGGCGAATACACCGCCTTGCTCCAACAGGATCATCCGGCTGGTGCTGAAGCTAGGCGTGAGGCTGATGTTGAATCCGCCGTATCCATAGAGAAGCGCAGGGTTCTTCCCGTTCTTCTCCAGGCCTTTCTTGTGTACGATGAACATCGGGACCCTGGTGCCATCCTTGCTGGTGAAAAAGGCCTGTTCAGTGGTGAACAGTTCGGGGTCGAACTTCAGTTCCGGGCGGAAGTACAGATCACTCTTTCCCGTGGCGTAGTCGTACTTATAGATGCTGCCCGGATCCGTGAAGGAAGAGAAGGCATAGAAGGAGTAGGTGTCTTCGCGAAGGCCACCGAAACCGCCTGCACTTCCCAGTCCCGGTAGTTCGATCTCCTGTTCGTTGCTTCCATCCATGGCGTAACGGTAGATGCGTGTGGTGGCATCCTTGAGGTAGCTGGCAAAGAGGTTTCCGCCGCCGGTGTTCACGCCTTGGAGCAGATCATCCTTCTGGGGGATCAGGTCCTTCCAGTTCTCTTTGGCAGGCTTGGTCGGGTTCACGCTCACAAGGCGATAGCGCGGGGCATCCACGTCGGTCATCACCAGAAAGTGACCGGTCTTGGGATCGAAATCGACAATGGAGGTTTTGTGGTCAAAACCTTCTTGGAGCGGTGTCCACTTGGTACTCGGGTTCGGGATACCTCCCTTACGTAGGTCGAAGAAGTATTCTTCGAATCCATCGGTGCCGGTACTGATCATAAGTGAGGCGAATTCTTCACCTTCAGTGGTGCCCACACCCACGTATAGGTTCGGCTCGGTGTCGTGCTTCCACACCAGCACATCCTTGTCCTGTGGGTCGCCGAGCTTGTGGTAATACACTTTCTGCCATTGGCTGGCCGCGCTCAGTTCGGTGCCTTTTACCGGTGCCGGGTAGCGGCTGTAGAAGAAGCCGTTCTTGTACCAGGCCACGCCACTGAACTTGGCCCATTTCAAGGTGTCGGCCATGGGCTTCAGGGTCTGCAGGTCCCACAGGGTGATGTCCTGCCAGTCACTGCCGGCCTTCTGCACGCTCACCGCCATGTAGCGGTCGTCCTTGCTGGCACCCATCAGCCCAATGCTGGTGGTACCCTTGGGGTCCACGGCGTTCGGGTCGATGAACACGGCATCCTCGCCATCCAGTCCCTTGCGCACATAGATCACGCTCTGGTTCTGTAAGCCGCTGTTCTTGTAGCTGAAGAAGAGCTCACCCACCTTCATGGGCATGCCTACCTTCGGGAAGTTGAAGAGGTCCTCATAGCGCTTGGCGATCTCGTCCCGGAAGGGGATCTTGCTTAAGTACACCTGGGTAACCGCATTCTGGCGCTTTACCCAATCCGCGGTCTCGGCGCTGGTATCGTTCTCCAGCCAGCGATAGGGGTCAGCCACCTTGGTTCCGAAGTAGTCGTCCACCACGGTGGTGTCCTTGCGGGTTTCCGGGTAGGCGATCTTCTGCATGGGTTCTTTGGCGGTTTCGGAAGCGGTACCACAAGCTGCGAACAGCACGATGACGGCAGGCAATAGTTTTTGCATGGTGCGGGGAATGGGGGCCAAAAGTAGCCAGCATCAGAGATCAAGGAATGGGTGTCGTCACTGCGGGCCTGACCCGCAGTCCCGGCTCCTTGCAAAGGATGCAGACGTGGGATCAAGGGTTGCCTCAACAAGCCGGGATGACGGATCGGTGGCCGCCATGACATGGAACGAGCGATTCAGCCAAACGCTGCCGATCAAGCCCGCCTGCGCACTTCCATCTCCGGCACGGAGGTCAGTTCATAGACCATGCCCGGCCCCGGTTGCAGTTCCATCGTGGCATTCAACTGCCCAGCGAGCGTCTGTATCAACTCCATGCCTAGGCTGTTAGGCTTATCCCATTTGCCCCTGTCGGGAATACCCACACCATCGTCCCCGATACGTAGGTGCAGTCCACCTTTTTCCGTACCGCTGAGGTGAACGATGATGGTACCTTCATCGCGACCGGTGAAGGCATGCTTGAAGCTGTTGCTGATGATCTCGTTGATCAGCAGGCCGAGCGGGGTGAGGGTATCCACGCCCAAGGTCTTCACTTGGATGTCCACATCCAATTTCAGTTTCAAGCGGATGTTGTATGCGGAAACCAGGTCCTTGATAAGGCTGTTGAGATAGTTGCCCACGTCGATGTTCGCGAGGTCCTTGCTCATATATGTCTGCTCATGCACCAAGGCCATGGCCCCCACACGGTTCACGCATTCGTTGAAGAGTTCCATTGTCCGTGGGTCACTCACCTTGTCGGTCTGGAAGCGGATCAGGCTGCGAACGATCTGCAGGTTGTTCTTCACCCGGTGGTGGATCTCCTTCAGCATCACTTCCTTCTCCTCCTTGCTTAACATTGTCTCGCGTAAGTTCCTGTTGCTACGCTCCAATTCATCACCCGTACGTGCCAGCAGTGCGGATCGTTCGTGGCTGTGAGCGAGCAGCTCGGCGACATAGCTTACCAGGACAGCGCAGATCAATGCGAACAAGCTGGCCAAGCCAAGTAGCAATTGTGCCTCGCTCCATCTTCCGCTCAAGGCCATCGTCTCCTTTCCGAGCCCATCACGATGTACCGTTCGCACAGTGTTCTCCACATGGCTTCTGGTGCGTTGTACCATCAGACCGAAAATGGCCTCGGCCATCTCGGCTGCTTGGGGTATGCTCCGTAGGCGTTCGGTTTCCCAATGCATCGAATCGCATGCGGCAAGGTCCTTCTCGAGTTGCCCTCGGAGCTCGGCGATCCCGGGTACGGAAGGAATACTTCCAAGTTCCAAGTTTGCCGAGGTCCGCGTCCTTTCCATCTGGCTCGCCCAGTTCCGCTCATTGTTCCGTATGTCTTCCCCGTGTACTGCGGCGAGCTCATCTATTACGGTGCTGAGGCGGCTGAGTCCATCGAGCTGTGCCACGTGACCGTCCAAGCGATTTTGGGCTTGGGATGAGCGGGACATCAATGTGATGTCCCAAACAATGAAGGAAGTTGCCAAGAGGATGGCTACTACGGGAAGGTATCGCCAGATGGGATTTCTCACGGAAAGGGGTGCTTTGGTCACCCTTCAACGGAGGAGGGATGCAAAGCGTTACCGCTGCTCAACGGTTTGTCTCATGCGCGAGGAGAAGTTCTTAACGACCTCACGCACTCGGGCGGTCACTTGTGTACGCATGTCCTCATGCAGTCGTTCAGCCGTGCCCAAACTGATGCCGGGCACCCGTTCCTTTGGCCGCGCCCCCGCATAGATGGTCCCCAGATCGATCGGACCGCCAACGGCATTCTTGTTCCCGGTGTGGCTGAAATGACTTACGCGTATCCGACATTGGCCATTCTCGGCTTGGATACTGATCTTATAGGTGATCACCCCCAGGGTTTGCTGTCGGCTTCCTAATTGCGCACTTCTGAAATTGAAGCGTGCATAACCTTCAAGCCTTCCTGAGCCCATGTCCTCCATTACCATTTTCGCTCCAGGTTCCTGGCCGAAGGAGTACGGCCATGCATTCCGGGCTGCCAATTCCACCTGGGCTACGGAGAGCGGAAGTGCTACTGCCTCGGTGATCACCAATGGGCGCGGCCCATCCAAGGAACCCTCTTGAGGCTTTGCCATCAGTGCACCGAGTAGCAAAAAAATGGTGCAAGGCATGCGCATGGCCGAAAGGTAAATGGGATCTGTGGAGCATCATGTGAAAATACTTGAACCCAAGTATTCCGATAAAATGCTGTCTGATAGCTTTGTAACCACCTTCATCAACTTATTCAACATGAATTCGGACCACCCGCGCAATCCGGCACTCAAGGTCGGTGTGTTCTACGACGGAAGTTATTTCACACACGTAAGCAATTATTACAACTACGTTCATCCACATCATCGGAGACTGCATATCGGAGGCGTACACGAGTTCATTAAGCACATGGTGTCCGAGCGGGAAGGAACCCCGCCGAGCCTCTGCCACATCATTGATGCGCATTTCTTTCGGGGGCGGTTCAGCGCCAAGGATGCCAACGAAAAGGCCAACCAACTGTACTACGATCGGGTTTTTGATGATGTGTTGATGTACAATGGGGTACAGACCCATTACTTGCCCGTAAAGGACCTGATGGGGCGAAAGCGCGAGAAAGGCATCGATGTATTGATGGCGTTGGAGACCTTTGAACTCTGCATGCACAAGCGCTATGATGTGGTTGCGCTCATAGCCAGCGATGGCGACCATGTGCCGCTGGTGCGAAAGCTGCATGCTTTGGGCTGCAAGACAATGCTCTTGGGCTGGGACTACGAGTATACTGATGAGACCACCGGTGAACAGCAGACCACGAAGACCAGTACCGATCTGTGGAATACGGTAAGCTACCCGTTGGAAATGGCCAGCTTGGTGGAGGAAGGACTCCGGGACGGGGATGAGGTGGTGCAGGACATGTTCGTGTTGAAGGAAACGTCGATGCGTGAAGGGGAGATGGAGAAGCCCACGATAAGCATGTCTGATTATTCCGATGATGAGCGCTACCTCGGTGAAGTAATGAGCTTGCACAACGGGTACGGCTTCATACGATTCCCCGACAACAACGTGTTCTTTTTGCACGATGATCTGGATGGGATCGAGTTCACCGAATTGTCGGTGGGTACCATGTTGGAATTCAACGTGGCGATGAACAGTCGCGGCCAACGCGTGGCCAAGAACATCAGCAGGGCTCCGGAGGACTGAACGGGTTCAGGCCAGTGGTAACGACACGCTGAATTGCGAACCGTGACCCGGTCCGGCGCTGGTGGCCGTCACTGCGCCACCATGCAATTGGGCCCATTGCTGGGCCCTTGCCAAGGTTCCTCTTGCTTGGGATTCACCATCCGTGCTCCGCGTGCTCAGGATCGCATACCGGGTGAAGATCTCTTTCAGATCGTCCTCGGTCAGGCCGGAGCCTTGGTCCTTGACCTCGATGATGGCGACCTCTTCCCGCTTCTGCGCGGATAGCTCGATCACGGTGCCTTTGGCAGCGAATTTACTGGCATTGGAGAGCAGCGCCTCAAATAATTGTTCCAGCACCTGCGGGTCACCCATTACGGTTATATCCTCCCCGGGTTGGAATCGGAGCTCCTGCTGTTTCTTCACGACGCGGAAGTTGATGTTCGCGATGCATTTCGCCAACACAGTCCGTAGTTCCACGGCAACGTGTTGGATGCGTGTGATCCCTCGGGGCACCATGAAATCCTCCATCAATTGCTCCAGTGCCCGGGCGCCTTTGAAGTAGTTCGTCTCGGCCATGGCCAAGAGCTGCTCGCGTTCAGGCCCATCCTGAGCGGTATGCAACAAAGTGGCTGCTTGCCACATGCTTCCTAACCGGTTCTTCAACTCATGGGAGAACCGGTGCAAACGCTCTTCGCGTTGCGGGATATCATCGGGGTTGAATGATGCACGCTCTTCAGGCATCCCCTTGCATGATGCGATGCAACACCTGGTTCAGTCCGTCAGGGTCGATCGGCTTCAACAAATAATGGCAACCTCCAAGGTTCTTAATGCCCTCCACGATCTCCGGCTTATTGCTTGCGGTGAGGAAAACAATGGGCAGTTTATCGTTGTGACGGATCTCGCGGGCCAAGTCCAGACCGGTCTTTTCACCTTTCAGGTAAACGTCCATCATGATGGCGTCCGGATGTTCCTCGCGCATGAGTTGCTCCGCCTCTGCACTACTTGCGGCACTACCCGTTACTTGGAAGCCCATTTGTTCCAGCTGCAGTCTGTAGCCGAAGGAAATGATGGCCTCATCCTCAATGATCAATATCTTTTTCATGTTTATTGGCGCGCTTGTTTGCGCTGGGTATGATCGATCGCGATACGTGTGAATTGTTCCGTTGTCAACGGCTTCTCGATGTATTCGCGGACGCAATGGACCTGACGGGCCATTTCCATGTCCACGGGGCGGTTGCTACTGGAGCACATCACCACCGTTGTGCCATCGCATTTGATCAATGTGTCCCGTTTGCAGCTTTCCAAGAATTGGAAACCATCCGTTGCGGGCATATTGATGTCTACCAGAAGAAGGTCCGGTTGGTCCTGGGAATTGCGCAAATGTTCAATCGCTTCCGCAGGATCAAGGAACGAGGAAAAGCGACCTCGGAATCCGGCTTTCTTCAACATCATCCGCGTGATCAGATGGTAGTCATCTTCATCATCCACCAGCATGATATGCATTGAGGTGGCATCCGGTTCAGGCAACACGTCTTGAGGGGTCATAGCGGTTCATACGCCAAGTCGTGGGAATGGTTGCCCATACTGTACATTCCAATGATCTTCAACCGGCCTTGGCCTCAGAGACCGAGCTCTGTTGGAGGTCGCGCAAATGCTGATCGATCTCGTTGATGGCGGTCCTTGGTACCTGATAGGCACGCAATACACGATCCACTACCTGTAGGCTGCCTTCGAGATCTTCGGAGATCACTTCGTTGGCACCTTTGATATACATGGCCGCTTCGTCAGCAGCTGTTCGGGATCGCACGATCACATGGGCCTTCGTGATACTTCGAAGATTGGCCAAAACCCGCTTGGTTTGTCCGCTTTCCGCAAGTGCAACCACCACCACCTTCGCGCTTGCTGCATGTGCCTTGTCCAGGATGGTGGTATGGGCTGCATCGCCTTGCACCGTATGTATGCCACGCTGGACGGCCAGATCGGCGAGCTCTGGATCTTCCTCCACCACCACGCAGCGCACCTTCGTGCTCTGTGCGGCCAAGGCCACATTCCGCCCATTGAGCCCGAAACCGATGATCACCAAATGGTCCTTGAGCAAAGGGCGCTCCACATCGGTCGGGTCGGAACTTACATTCAACAGGGAATCCAATGCCTCTCCGGTGCGTGGAAGCAGTGTATTGAAGGTGCCTCCCGCAATGCGGTTGGAGCGTGCCATCACCAAAGGGGTGGCTGCCATCGTAATGATGGATACGGCCAGGAAGAGCTGATGATGATCGGGGGAAAGCAGCCCGAATCCGATCCCCGAAACCGCGAGCACGAACGAGAACTCACCCACTTGGAACAGGGCTAAGCCACATTGCAGGGCAGTGCGCACGGGATACCGGAGCAGCCATACGGAAAGGAAGCCTGCAATGGTCTTGCCCAGCATCACCAAGAGGGCCAGACCGATGATCGTGAGCGGTGAAGAGATGAACAAGGCGGGATCTACCAGCATACCGATGCTGACGAAGAAGAAGCTCATGAACAACTGGTGAAACGGCTGAACGATGCCTGAAGCATGATGGACCTGATCGGTGCCGCTGATGATAAGGCCCGCGAAGAATGCCCCGAGGGCCAGGGAAAGGCCAAGGGCGGCCGTGCCCCATGCGGCGGAGAAACAAAGCAGCACCACGGTGATGATGAAGAGCTCCTTGTTACGGCCGTTCGATACCATGCGGAGCAGTTTCGGAACGGCCCATCTTCCACACACATAAACGATCGTAAGGAGAAGAAGGACCTTCACCAACAACTGGAGCAGGTCCGCGCCGATATCACTGCTCTTTCCAGCCATCATGGGCATCACCAGCATCATGGGCACCACGAGGATGTCCTGGAAGATCAGGATGGCGGACGTGACTCGTCCGACGGGTGAATCCAATTTGCCTTTTTCCTGAAGCACACGCAGTACGATGGCCGTACTGCTGAGGGTGACGAGAAAGCCGATGAACACGGCCTCGGGCATGGCCATACCCAAAAGCCTGCAAACGCCTGTAGTAAGTGAAATAGTGAACAGGGCCTGGAGGGAACCACCAACGAACACCGTGATGCCGATGGAGGAGAGGTCATTCAGGCTGAAGCCCATGCCGATCACGAACAGCAGGAATATCATTCCGAATTCCGCCAGTTCGTTCACACGGTCCGGCTCGTCCACCCAACCAAGCATGTGCGGGCCGGCCAGCATGCCGGCGATGATGAACCCCAGCACGCCGGGCATCTTCAATCTGCGGAAAAGAAGAATGATGCCCACCGCCAAGGCGAGCACCACCACCAGTTCCTTGTAGAGACCGTCGTGCATCCTATTTCTTGAAGACCAGCCAAACCGCGGCCACCAAAAGCACTGCAGCTAACGCATGGTTCCAGCGGAATACCTGGTCCTTGAAGGCGACGGTGGTGAATCCGACGAAAACGATCAACGTGATCACCTCTTGGATCACCTTCAGTTGTACCAAGGAAAACGGGCCGCCGTAGCCTGCGAAACCGATGCGATTGGCGGGTACCTGTAGACAATATTCAAAGAATGCAATGCTCCAACTTAGAAGGATCACGGAGAAAAGCCCCCATTTGGCCCATGCGGGATGGTCCTTGAAGCGCAGGTGACCGTACCATGCAACGGTCATGAATGTATTGCTCAACACAAGAAGGCCAATGCTCAGGAAGCCGCGCATGCCGCGAAATTCCAACGCAGCCTGTCAACAGTGCGTGCGATCCTTCATTTTCCACCAACCGGCCCATGTTGATCATTGGAGCACGATCAGCAACACAGGAGGACACATCCAGTAGTCCGGGATCTCGGTCAGGCCCCACGTTTTCGGAGTTGACCTTTCCGGTTCACTCCTTCGTTTCGTTCCAAGTACGGTACTTCGAGGTGATCGGGATGCGATCGGCGGGCACTTCGGTCAAGGGCTCGCAGGTCTCCAAAGTGGCCTGTAGTTCAGCAGGCAGGCCTTGGTACAGCTTGGTGCCTTCCGTCTTCCAAGCGAGCATTTCATCACTCACATCCTTCACGACCCGTGCCGGATTTCCCACGATCACTTTACGGGGTTCCCAAATGGAATCAGCGGGCAGAAAGGCCAAGGCCCCCACGATGCATCCTTCACCCAGCTTCACGCGGTCCATCAGCACCGCATTCATCCCCACAAGGCAATTGCGCCCCACATGGGCACCATGGATGATCGCACCATGGCCAATGTGCGCGCCCGCCTCCAGCCGTACGGTAACCCCAGGGAACATGTGTACAGTGCAATTTTCCTGCACGTTGCAGCCATCTTCCACAATGATCTCGCCCCAGTCGCCCCGCAATGCAGCACCTGGACCGATATAGACATCGCGGCCGATGATGACATTCCCAGTGACCGCAGCAAGCGGATGCACAAAGGCGGAGGGATGGACCACGGGCCGGTAACCATTGAATGCGTAGAACATGCTGCGAACCTACGGATCGGCAGCGTGCACCGCTGATGTTACCCTTACGTTAAGGTTCTGCTCAAGGGTAGTGCACTGGCGTGATGCGGCTACATTTGGCGGCGACAATCAGCCGTACATATGCCGATAGGAGCTTTCTTCCGCCTGTTCAAACCAAAGGATAAAGTGTTCTTCTACCACTTCGAGGCTTCGGCAGCGAACGTGTTGAAAATGAGCGAGGATCTGGTGCTGATCATGGCATCAGAGCCCGGGGCACACCGCACCGCCTTGCTGGAACGGCTGGTCCTTCAGGAACGGGCCAACGACGATCTTACCCATACCATCTTCAAGGAACTCGCCCGGAACTTCATCACTCCGATCGATCGGGAAGACATCCACTCCTTGGCCAGCAGCTTGGATGATGTGGCGGATTACATTTTGGCCAGCGCGAAGAACTTGGAGCTTTTCCACATTGAAAAGCCCGATGAGACCTGCCGTGAACTGGCCCGGTTGGTGAATGAGGGCGCCAAGATCGTGCAGATGGCCGTACACCACCTACGCGACCTGAACAAGCCCAATGCGCACCATCAGTTCGTGATCGATGTGAACAGCATGGAGAACGAGGCCGATGAGGTGCATGATGCGGCCATTGAGTATCTCTTCGCCAATGAGAAGGATGCCATTCACCTGATCAAGATGCGTGATACGTACATGATGCTGGAAATGGCCACAGATAAATGCGAGGACGTGGCCAATGTGATCGAATCGATCATGCTCAAGTACGCTTGATGGAAATCAGGTGTGGTACCGCTCAGGGAAATTGGATGCCTTGTATCCATCCTGTGTGCATGCGCCAACTGGGTCCGTCAACCCCTATCGGTGTCTTTTTGATCCTTAACTCAAACTCCGCTCTTCCAGCATGAGCCTGTTGGTGGCTGTCATCATCCTGGCCTTGGTGTTCGATTACATCAATGGCTTCCACGATGCCGCCAACTCCATTGCCACGATCGTAAGCACCAAGGTGCTTACCCCGTTCCAAGCGGTGATGTGGGCGGCCATGTTCAACTTCGCTGCCTACTTCATCTTCAAGGATCATGCGGTGGCGAATACCATCAGCAAAACGGTCCATCAGGAGTACATCACTCTTCCGGTGATCCTGAGCGGCCTTATCGCCGCGATCATCTGGAACCTGCTGACATGGTGGTACGGCATCCCCAGCAGCAGCTCCCACACCTTGATCGGTGGCTTTGCGGGTGCAGCGCTCACGCATGCGCTCATGAACAACAGTGGGCTCACGTTCGCGGACGTGGTGGAGAGCAAGATGATCCTGATCATTGTCGCCTTCATCTTTCTTGCACCTGTACTGGGCATGGCGATCAGCATGTTCATTTCTTTGGTCACTCTAGTGGAGAACACGTGGTTCAGGGTGAGCCTCATCGTACTTACCGGCGTTTTCACTTGGTTCCTGTTCATACATCTGCAGGACGGAAAGATGCACCGCAACCTGTCGGCTGCCATGGGGGTTCACGATCTGGAAGAGCGAGTGCTCCTGGACCCGTCCTACCAAGCGGAGCTCGATTCGGCGAGGTATAAGTTCGAGGAGGCGGAGCCTTACCTCGCCATGTATCCCAAAAAAGGTGCGGAGGGCGTGGCCAGGCTCATCATCAAGGAAGTGGATCCCGGTTTGGACCAGACCAAGCTGGAGCGTGCCATTGCCAACGGCGACAATCGTTGGATACGCTACGGCCTGATGTTCTTCATTGCCCTGTACTGCTTTACGTATATCTACGTGGAGAAAGTACGCACGCCCAACGCATACAGTATGGCCAAGATGTTCAAACGCCTGCAGTTGGCATCTTCGGCAGCAGTGAGCATCGGTCATGGAGGCAACGATGCGCAGAAGGTGATGGGCATTATTGCTGCGGCCTTGATCGCCAATGGGAATATCACGGATTTCAAGGACATGCCGAATTGGGTTCCGCTAGCTTGCTACACCATGATCAGCCTAGGTACCTTGAGCGGAGGCTGGAAGATCATCAAGACCATGGGCACGCGCATCACCAAGGTGAGCCCCTTGGAAGGAGTATGTGCTGAAAGCGGAGGTGCCATCACCCTCTACCTGACCGAACAAATGGGTATTCCCGTGAGCACCACCCATACCATCACGGGGTCCATCATCGGGGTGGGTGCGATCAAGCGCTTAAGCGCCGTACGCTGGGGCGTAACCATCAACCTCCTCTGGGCGTGGATCATCACCATTCCGGTGAGCGCGTTGTTGGCGGCCATCACGTATTGGTGCTGCACGCTGTTCGGCCTTTGACCGTGCAACATTTTTTCAAGGCATGCGTTCCCAGCGCCAGTTAACTTTGCGCATCATGCAAGGGCGTAAACGCAAACCCTCATTATACCTGGTGGCACTTGCCACCTTGTTTTCGGGCTTGCTGCTGTCCACTGCCGCATTGCCCACATTGCTGGGCGTCGCATCCGGCAAGGTGATCGCCACCCAAACGCCGGTTGAGGAAGAGCATCAACATGGCCGTGAGGTGCTGAAGCAGTTGCTGCATGACCACCGCTCTTGGGCAGGTAGTACCCAACATCTTGACCAGTGCGTCAAGACTTATTTCTGCCTCGGCGATGAAGCCGTTCCTGCTGGACCGGTGGCCGAAGTGCCCCTGCAACCTCCCCGGACCGTGTGATGCCCCGCGCCCTTGTGGCGCTTTATTGCCAGCCTGTTGACGCGCACCATCCGGGACCCGGTGCGCTTTGGCCTGGCCATGGCGGGTCCCAGTCCATACTTCAGAACATGAAAACCGTTTTCGGGTCGCTGAACCGCGACCTCCCTTCCTCTTTGGTTGTTTCCTTGGTGGCCATTCCATTGTGCCTCGGCATTGCCCTGGCCTCGGGAGCGCCACCGTTCGCCGGCCTGCTTGCCGGCATGGTCGGCGGCCTGGTCGTTGGCGCCTTCAGTGGCTCCCAACTGGGCGTGTCCGGGCCTGCTGCGGGTCTTGCTGCAATTGTTGTAACCAGCGTGGCCGCATTGGGTTCTTTCCCGCTATTCCTGATGGCCGTGCTGCTGGCTGGTGTTCTACAACTTCTGCTGGGCCTGGCCAAGGGCGGGGCCATTGCCTACTTCTTCCCATCATCCGTGATCAAAGGCATGCTGGCCGGTATCGGCATCTACATCGCCCTTACGCAGGTGCCGAACGCCCTTGGCTTCATAGCTGAAGGAAAGTTGGAAGGCGGGGTCTTCACCAAACTCTCCATGGCCATAGCTGTGCCCAACTTCAGTACAGTGGCCATTGCTGCATGCTGCCTGGCGATGTTGGTTCTGTGGGAACAGCCGGTGATCAAGCGAAATCGCATCTTGGCCATGGTGCCGGGCCCTTTGGTGGCAGTGGTGCTTGGGGTGGCAATGGGTGCGTGGAGCGGCTCCTTGACCGCTGCGCACTTCGTCCAACTGCCTGATCTCACCGGCACTGCTTTGGCAGACCTGTTTCCGGGCCCGGATTGGTCCGGCGTGATCAATCCCGCAGTTTGGACCACCGCTCTTACCATGGCCGTGGTGGCCAGTTTGGAGACGCTGCTCTCGGTGGAAGCTGCGGACAAGCTGGATCCCCTTCGCCGCACCACCCCCAAGAACCGTGAACTGTTGGCCCAAGGCGTGGGAAACATGTTGGCCGGCCTGTTGGGTGCTTTGCCCATAACGCAGGTAATCGTGCGGAGTTCCACCAACATCCAGTCCGGCGGGCAGACCAAGCTCTCCACCATGCTCCACGGCCTGTGGATCCTGCTAGCCCTGGTGCTCTTTCCCGGACTGCTCGGGATGATTCCCTTGGCCGCTCTGGCCGCCATACTCCTGCAGGTGGGATACAAACTGGCCAAGCCATTGCTCTTCAAGGAGATGTGGGCCGGCGGCTGGCAGCGCTTCGTACCATTTTTGGCCACCGTGCTGGGCGTGGTCTTCCTAGACCTGCTCCAAGGTGTGGGCTTAGGCATGGCGGTAGCCCTGTTCATCATTTTGCGCAACAACTACAAAGTGCCGTTCCACCTGCTGGAACGCTCTGCTGAACCAGGTACTCCTGTTCGCATCGCCTTGGGCGAGGAGACCAGCTTCCTGAACAAGGCCAGTATCCAGATCACGCTGGATGAACTGCCGCCCGGATCCAGAATCGTCATCGACGTAAGTCGTGCCGTGGCCTTGGATCCCGACATCCATGAGATCCTCGCCGATGGCAGCCTGCGTGCCGCAGAGAAGGGCTCCACGGTGGAAGTGGTGGGGCAGCGTGAACACCGCAGGCACCGCACCGCAGCGTGGATGAGCGTGAGGCATGTCAGGGAATCCTTCCGTTATGCCTCCAACGGACAATCTACCGCACAAGCATGAGGACGCTCACCCAAGAATCCCGTGCCGGGCTTTACCCGGCCGATATGCTGCGCATGCTGCTTGCGGGAAACGCCCGCTTTGCGGCAAACCTGAAGGCCAACCGCGATTTCCAGCAACAGGTGCAAGCCACCGCAAACGGGCAGTTCCCAGGTGCCGTGATCTTGAGCTGCATGGACTCCCGCACAGGCGTGGAACTGGTCTTTGACCAAGGTTTGGGCGACCTGTTCAGCATTCGAGTGGCCGGGAATGTGGTATCCCAGGACATCCTGGGAAGCATAGAATATGCCGTGGCCGCTTCAGGCGTGAAACTGGTGATGGTCTTGGGCCACACGGCGTGCGGTGCAGTGGCCGGGGCTTGTGACAAGGTGCGCATGGGCAACCTGACCGGTACATTGGACCGCATCCAGCCCGCCATTGCGCGGGTGCCCGGCGGTACCGGTGAACCGGCCACATACAAGGATCGCGTTGCGGCGGCCAATGTCTGCGTCTCCATTGATGACATCATCACCAAAAGCCCCATCGTGCGCGAACGATTGGTCAGCGGGGAAGTGGGCTTAGCCGGCGCGATGTATGACGTGTCCACGGGCCTGGTAGAGGTGATAAATGCTTGTGCCTACGTAAGGGAAGTTGCGCCGAAAGCCGCTATGGTGGAGATTGCCTAGCCGGTGGCTGAATGAACATGCTGGGGGCGGCGCGCAAGTGCCGCCCCTTGCTTTTGCTCGGACAAGAACCGCGATCTTCGCACCATGGCCATCCTCCTTTCCGATGCAGGTCTGCACCGCCATCTGCTCCCGCTTACCTACACCCGCCCCGTGGGCGCGCTGCATGCGGGCATCCTCTCCATTGCCGGGTCCTGGCAGCGCCTCACCGACTTGCCGGTAGGCTTCCGCACGGAAGACTACCTGCAAGCCAAATTCCCTGCTGTTGCCGGAGGAAGGCTGTGGGAAGTACACGGCGGCGTACTGCCCACCGCCGCGTTTGCGGCGGCAGTGCTTGACCTGGAGCCGGGGCAGGCGCTGATGCACGGCGGCAGGCCGTTGGCCTTTTGCACCGAAGGCGGTGCGCACGCTGCGGAAATGGACTGGACGGTGCCTCCGGCCTATTTCACCCAAATGGAATTCAAGGGAAGCATTCCCGTGATCGAGCGGCCTTGGCATTTGTTCCAGCATTGCGGCGCGGCCATTGCCAACGATTTCGAACTGCTCACCGAAGGGCGGCGCAGCGAAGCGCTGAGCGCGTTGAACACCGTGATCGGCGACCCGAAGCTCATCTTCCTGGAACCAGGCGCCAAGGTGGAAGCAAGCATCCTCAACACCACCAACGGCCCCATCTGGATAGGCCGTGACGCGGAAGTGATGGAAGGCTGCATGATCCGCGGCCCTTTTGCCTTGGGCGATCATTCCCAATTGAAAATGGGCGCGAAAATCTATGGGGCTTGCTCCTTCGGGCCGGAATGCCGCGTAGGGGGCGAAGTGAACAACAGCGTGATCCTGGGCTACAGCAACAAGGGGCATGACGGCTTCCTAGGCAACAGTGTGCTGGGCGAATGGTGCAATCTGGGCGCGGACACCAACACCAGCAACCTGAAGAACACCTACGGGGAAGTGAAAGCGTGGAGCTACGCCACGGAAGCACTGGAAGCCACCGGCCAGCAATTCTTGGGCTTGGTGATGGGCGACCATGGCAAATGCGGCATCAACACGATGTTCAATACCGGCACAGTGGCAGGCGTTTGCGCCAACATCTTCGGCAGTGGCTTCCCACCGAAACACATCCCATCCTTTGCATGGGGGAACGACGGGACCTACACGCTGGACAAGGCATTGGCCACTTGTGAGAAGGTGATGGAGCGCCGGAAAGTTCCGTTCACGCAGGCAGACAGATTGATCATCGAGCACGTCTTCAGCATGACGGGGACATTCCGACGCTGACAAGTTCGCAGGTTGTCGTACACGGCATGGACCTTGCCCAAGGCCTCGATCCACATCGTTCCGGCGTAGAAGAAGCGATGTATTTTTGAAACCGACACATTGGCACCACTCGCATGAGCGATACTTTTATGAGCAGCGACCCCTTATTCTCTTCCGAAGTGATAGACAACGAGACCGAATTGATCCCGTTGATCACTGCGGAGGATGAGGAGTTGATGAACGCGGAGCAAACACCGCCAGAGCTTCCTATTCTTCCCTTGCGGAACACCGTGCTCTTTCCGGGCGTGGTGATCCCTATTACCGTTGGCCGCGACCGCAGCATCAAGCTGATCCAAGAGGTCTACCGGGGGAATCGCACCTTGGGTGTGTTGAGCCAGAAGGATTCCGATATCGAGGAACCCAATCCGGAGGACCTGAACAAGGTGGGCACCATTGCCACCATCATCCGCATGTTGCGCATGCCGGACGGGAGCACTACCGCTGTGATCCAAGGCAAGAAGCGCTTCGAGATGATCGAGATCGTGCGCACCGAACCCTATTTCACCGCCAAGGTGAAGGAGTTCACCGAGCAGCGCCCCGAAAAAGGCGAGAAGGAATTCGAGGCGCTTGTGAGCTCGTTGAAGGATCTGGCCACCAACATCATCAAGGCCAGCCCGCACATTCCTACCGAAGCAAGCTTCGCGATCAAGAACATCGACAGCCCCAGCTTCCTGGTGAACTTCATCAGCAGCAACATGAATGCTGAGGTGGCCGAAAAACAGCGCATGCTGGAAGTGGCCGACCTACGTGAACGGGCAAACATGCTGCTAGCGCACCTGACCAAGGAGCTACAGATGCTGGAGATGAAGAACGAGATCCAGAGCAAGGTGCGCACGGAGGTGGACAAGCAGCAGCGCGAGTACTTCCTGCATCAGCAGATCAAGACCATCCAGGACGAGCTAGGGGGCAACCCCATTGAGCAGGAGATCGAAGAGATGCGCGCCACGGCGAGCAAGAAAAAGTGGACCAAGAAAGTCGGGGACCTCTTCGAGAAGGAATTGGTGAAGCTCCAGCGGATGAATCCCGCCGGGGCTGAATTCAGTGTGCAGTACAACTACGTGCAGTTACTATTGGAACTGCCATGGGGAGAGTTCACCGTTGATAAGTTCGACCTGCACAATGCCCAGAAGATCCTGGATCGCGACCACTTCGGCCTGGACAAGGTGAAGGAGCGCATTATCGAGCATCTGGCCGTCCTCAAGCTGAAAGGCGACATGAAGGCTCCGATCATATGTCTGTACGGACCTCCGGGTGTTGGTAAGACCAGCTTGGGCAAGAGCATGGCGGAGGCCCTCGGCCGGAAGTACGTACGCATGAGCTTGGGCGGCCTGCACGACGAGGCCGAGATCCGCGGCCACCGTAAGACCTATATCGGTGCCATGCCGGGACGTCTGATCCAAAGCTTGAAAAAAGCCGGTACCAGTAACCCTCTTTTCGTTCTCGACGAGATCGATAAGGTGGGCAAGGATTTCCATGGCGATCCGGCCAGCGCCCTGTTGGAAGTGCTCGATCCGGAGCAGAACCACGCCTTCTACGACAATTATGTGGAGGTGGAATACGATCTCAGCCGCGTGATGTTCGTGGCGACGGCCAACTCCCTGAGCACCATACACCCTGCCTTGCGCGACCGCATGGAGATCATCGAGGTGAACGGGTACACCATGGAGGAGAAGGTGGAGATCGCCATCCGCCACCTGTTGCCCAAGCAGCTGAAGGGTTCGGGCATCAAGCCCAAACAGTTCAAACTTGGCGACGGAGTGTTGGAGGCCATCGTGGAGATGTACACCGACGAAAGCGGCGTGCGCACGTTGGAAAAGCGGATCGCGAAGCTGGTGCGTTATCGTGCCAAGCAGATCGCTCTGAAAGAGAAATACGCGATCACTATCAACGTGCAGGACCTGGTGAAGATCTATGGACCCAGCCATGCACGGGACAAGTACCAAGGCAACGATGTGGCCGGTGTGGTCACGGGCCTTGCATGGACACCCACCGGTGGCGACATCCTCTTCCTGGAGACCAGCATTACCCAAGGAGAAGGCAAGCTCACGCTCACCGGCAATCTTGGGGACGTGATGAAGGAAAGCGCCATGATCGCCTTGGAGTACCTGAAGGCGCACAGCGACATCTTCGGCCTGGAGCAAGAGGTTTTCAAGCGCTGGAATGTACACGTCCACGTGCCCGAGGGTGCCACCCCGAAGGACGGACCATCAGCAGGTATCGCCATGCTCACCAGCATTGCCAGTGCCTTCACACAACAGAAGGTGCGCAAATTCGTGGCAATGACCGGTGAGATCACTCTCCGCGGAAAAGTATTGCCCGTGGGTGGCATCAAGGAGAAGATCCTGGCGGCCAAACGTGCCGGTATCAAGGAGATCATCCTCAGTGAGGATAACCGCAAGGACATCGAGGATATCGATGCACGCTATGTAAAAGGCATGCGCTTCCGATATGTGATGGAGATGATCGATGTGGTGAAACATGCCTTGCTGAAAGAGAAGGTGGAGCATGCTTTGCAGGTAGCTTGAGCATTCGATCAGTATTTCAGAACCCAAGGAAAGGCCGGCATTTATTGTCGGCCTTTTCCATTCCGGCGATCCCGGTTTAACACACCGCATTCATCTTTGCCGCCGCCCCATCATTTCCATGCGTGTCCCGCCCGCCTTGCTCCTCGCACTTACCACGTCCCGTATGGGATAGTGACCAAGGCTCAACAGGGAACATCCGTGGTCTTTGATCCGGAAGAAGGGCTGCTCTTTGAGCGCGACAGCACGTTCACGCTTCTTTTTCGTTTCCGGATGCAGGACCGGGCGAGCTTATTCCACACGGCCGGAGCAAGGACTCAGGAGAATACCAGCCAATTCCAGATCAGGCGGTTCAGGTTGAAACTGGAGGGGTACACGCTTACGCCACGCTTGGAGTACAAGTTCCAGCTGGGACTTTCCGAGCGTGACATGAATGTGGGTGATGGCTATTCTCCGCCCAATACAATGCTGGATGCATCGGTGTTCTACAAACTGGCACCCCATATCACGATCGGATTTGGCCAAGGCAAGTTGCCGGTTGGTCGGCAAGCCATTGTCTCCTCCGGGGAAATGGAGCTACCGAAGCTACCGTTGGCCAACAGCGCGTTCGCGCTGGACCGCGATATCGGTTACTTCCTGGTGCAAGAACTTGCGCCTGATCAGCAGCACGTACGCATGCACGGCTCGGTTTCCCACGGGGAAGGCAGGGCCACAGGTGGGTCAGATCCCGGCCTGTGCAATACCGGCCGGTTGGAATGGCTCCCATTGGGAAAATTTACCGAGGAAGGCGACCACGCCGAAGGAGATCTGTATCGTGAGCCCAAACCCAAATTCTCGCTGGCCGCTGCATACAGCAGCGACCGTAATGCTCGCCGGGCACGCGCACAATCGGGCCCTCGGTTCCCGGATGATGAAGGCCGCACCATCGGTAGGTTCTTTATCGATGCACTGTTCAAGCACAAGGGATGGTCCTGGCAAAGCGAGTACAATCAACGTTTCGTGGACGGTACGCCTGCTGTTCAGGATACCGCCACGCTGGTTTGGACCGCGGTGAATGAAGGCTGGGGCTTCACCAGCCAAATGGGCCGAATGAACAGTGAACGCTCCCAAGTGGTGGCGCGCTATTCCATGGTGAGGTATGAAGGACCGGCAGAGCTGCAATACAGTGATCGGGACGAGGCGACGCTCGGGTATTCGTATTACCTGAATGGGCATCGGATCAAATTACAATCCGCATTGACGTATAATTGGCTGAACGGAGAGATCGAACCCGGGAAACCGGGCAACCTATTGGCAGTGATGTTCCAAATGGAATTCGGGATATGATGGAGGATGGACACAAGCAGATGATGGATCCCCGTCGACTTTCCATCGAAGAGCTTACCTACGAGCTTCCGGATGCGCGGATAGCCCAGCACCCCTTGGCCGAACGCGATTCCTCCAAGTTGCTCGTCCATCGCAACGGGCACATTACGGACCGGATCTTCAAGGACCTGCCGGATGAACTTCCGGGGAATGCACTGCTGGTCCTGAACGACACCCGGGTGGTGCATGCTCGGATCACCTTTAAGCGGGCTACCGGCGCGGTGATCGAGTGCATGGTGCTGACCCCGGAAAGCGGCAGGGTGATCGAACACGCGTTGAACGATCAGCGGACCTCGCGATGGTGGTGCATGCTCGGCAATGCCAAGCGCTGGAAAGGGGAGGAGCTCACCTTGGAAAAGGATGGGCACCGCTTGTCCATTACACGGATCGATCAACTCCACGGTGAACATCTGCTGGAGTTCCGTTGGGAGAATGATGAAGCCTTCCTCCAACAATTGGATCGGTACGGTACCGTACCGCTTCCACCGTATATGCGAAGGGCGGCCGAAGATGATGATGACAGGCGTTACAATACCGTCTTCAGTGAACGCCCCGGTTCCGTTGCTGCCCCTACGGCCAGTTTGCATTTCACACCCGAAGTGCTGGCCGCATTGAACGCCAAAGGCGTGGGAGCCACACGTGTGACCTTGCATGTTGGGGCAGGTACTTTTCTCCCGGTAAAGAGCCAAATGATGGCCGATCACGACATGCACAGCGAACAGGTGCGCATACCACGGACCGCAGTTGAGCAGCTCCTTCGCCAATGGAAGAAGGGACCGATCGTTCTGGTAGGCACCACGGCCATGCGCACCATGGAAAGCTTGTATTGGTTCGGTGCCGACCTGGTGAACGGGATGGAAGCGGAGCAACTGATGGTGGAGCAATGGCGCCCGTACTCCGCTCAGCCCGAGGTGGGCGTGGGAGCGGCCTTGAATGCGGTCTTGGCTTGGTTGGATCGCCACGAGGAGGATGCTGTTATCGGTTCCACCAAACTCTTGATCGCCCCTGGTTATCAATTCCGGCTTGCCGATGGCTTGATCACCAATTTCCATCAGCCGCGCAGCACGCTACTGCTCTTGGTGGCAGCGCTCATCGGTCCGCAGTGGCGGGAGGTATACGTCCATGCATTGGAGAACAACTATCGCTTCCTTAGTTATGGCGATGGTTCATTGCTGTGGCGCAAGGGATGATCGCCATTTGTAATCGATAGTCAGTAACTCCATCCGATAAAGCACACCGGAATACTACCTGCGCATATCTTGCGTTCCTTCCGCGATACGTGATCCTCTATGCCCCGAACCTCACGCCTTTCCGTTCTCCTTCCCCTACTGTTCGTACTGGCCACAGCGGAAGCCCAGCTGGGCGGGTCCACGGTGTTCCGTGTGCTGGACATCCCGAGTTCCGCCCGGATATCCAGCTTGGGAGGCTCGCCGGTTGCAGTGTACGATAACGACCTGAATCTGGGCCTGTTCAACCCGGCGCTGCTCAATGCCTCCATGGCCAAGCAGGTCTCGTTGAGCTACTTACCGTATGTGGATGGCATCAACATCGGCTATGCAGCATACGCACACCACTTGGACAGCAGCAAGATCACACTCAGCGGCTCCATGCAGTACGTCGACTATGGCACGTTCACCCGCCGGGATGAAACCGGTTTGGACCAAGGCGAATTCAAGGCAGGCGAATACGTGGTGCAGGTGGGTGCGGGCCGGGCCATCGACAGCGTCTTCAGCATGGGCGTGAACCTGAAGTTCATCACCTCAAACCTGGATGCGTACAATGCCTCCGGCTGGGCTGCGGATATTGGCGGTGTATATGTGAAGAAAGCGCTGGGCCTCACCGTTGCTGCTACCCTGCGCAACATTGGGGTGGTTAGCAGCAGTTATACGAGCACCAAAGAGAAGCTGCCCTTTCAGGCACAATTGGCCGCCACCTATAAGTTTCGTCACGCACCCTTTCGGCTAGGCCTTTCAGTGGACAATCTGCAGCAATGGGACCTCACCTATGATGACCCCAATCAACAAGTCCAGATCGACCCCACCACCGGGGAAGCGATCCTGAAGAAGGTGACCACTGTGGACAAGGCCATGCTGCATGTGGTACCCAACGTAGAGGTCTTGTTCGGCCCCAACTTCATGTTGCGCTTCGGCTATAATTATCGCCGGAGGCAAGAACTTGCTGTGGATGTTAAACCCGGGCTTTCCGGAGTGAGCATGGGCATCGGCTTGAAGGTGAGCCGACTGATCGTCAGCTATAGCTACGCACAGTTCAATCCTGCGGGTGCCAGCAATACGTTCACATTGGCCCTGCGTTTCGCGGACCTGAAGAGGAAGGTGGAAGGGTAGGCCTTTGCGCCTGCGAGGCTGACCTCCTCATCTCTCAAGCCCTATTTTAGCGCGCACCAGATCGAATCATGCGCCGCATCAACATCGCCATAGACGGCTTCAGTAGCTGCGGAAAGAGCACACTGGCCAAGCAACTGGCGCATTATTTGGGTTATACCTACATCGACAGCGGAGCCATGTACCGCGCCATCGCTCTATATGTGATCGAGAACGGCTTGGTGATCGACGGTAAGCTGGACAAGGTAAATTTGTTGCGCGTGTTGCCCAAGATCGATATCCGTTTCAGGCACGATGATGCCAGCCAACGCAGCGAGACCTGGTTGGATGGGCGCAACGTGGAGTCCAAGATCCGCGGAATGGAGGTCAGCAGGCATGTTACTTTGGTAAGCCCCGTGCCCGAGGTGCGTGCTAAGTTGGTGCAACTGCAGCAGGCCTTGGGTAAGGATGGGGGAGTAGTGATGGATGGTCGCGACATTGGTACCGTTGTCTTTCCCGATGCGGAGGTGAAATTCTACATGACGGCGCGGCCGGAGGTGCGTGCTCAGCGCCGCTACTTGGAATTGGTTGGCCGAGGAGTAGAGGTTGATTATGCCAGCGTTCTGGAGAACATCGAACGCCGTGATGACGATGACCTCAAACGCGAAGCGGACCCCCTGCTGAAAGCTCCGGATGCCATGGAGATCGACAACAGTGATATGACCGCCACTGAACAGTTCAACTTGGCCTTGGGATTCGTAGTGAAGACCATCGGGGAGGTGGCGGAGGCGTGATACTCAGTGGACGACCACCAGTGGCCTTGTGATCCATGAGCCATGGATACGGGCCCGGACGATGTATGGTCCAGGTGCCAAGTTGTACAAGGGAACATGGCCAGTTATTCCCGACTGCGAAAAGGATCGAACCAATTGGCCTAGTGCATCGAAGACATCCAGGGCGGTGAGCACGCCTCCTTCCGTACGCCACTCCAAAACATCACGGGCAGGGTTCGGGAACAAGGTGATTCCAACTGCTTTTCCCCCGTCCGGCTCTTCGATCGAATTAGCCAGGGGCATGGTCACCTTCCACATGGAACGTTGCGTGCTCGTCCAGTATTCAATGATGTAGAGTTCATGTCCCACTAACTCTGCGTCTACCGGCAGATACAGCCCACTTACGATCCGTTCAGCACTCAGCGAATACCGGTTCTCCAACTCATCGAAGGAAAGGGTCAAGTGCAGAAGGTCCTCGCTCGGGTCCACTGGAACTACCGGAATACCCCAGATCGCATTCGGGTTGAAGCCTGCGGAATCCCCTCCTTGGGTGAAGCTGGTAAGGAAGGCATCTCCAGTATAGGATCCACCCAAAACCTGATCCACATCGAAGATCAGCCCAAGCGGGGACCGGTGGCATGTGAAGGTGCCGATGGTGATACCATTGTCGGAGGCATCGATGATACCTCCCGTGAGGTCCCGGATCTTGTCCGCATCGGGTCCAACATTGGCGATCGGCTCGGTGAAAACAACGTCGTTGGGTGGAGCGGGGAAGCCCGGGTCATAAGTGAAGTCGGTGTCGGCCGCGGGGTAACCGGGATTGAGCCGGGGATCGAGGACGGGATCGTATCCGGCAATGGGCGTGGGGTTGGGGTTTCCACCGGCGGTCCATGGAAAGCCATAATGAGCGCCTTCCTGCAACCAGTTCAACTCCTCCGGATCATCGTGGTCGCCGCTGTTCTCCGGCCCGAATAGATCACCTTCCGCGTTGAACGCCAGATCGTACGTGTTCCGCACACCACTTGCGTATACAAAACCACTGGCAGCCAAGGTCACTTCATCATTTGGTATGATCAGGTCCAGCCCATCGATCGGCAATTGAAGGATCTTCGCGGACACAGGCTCTTCCCGCTTTCCGGGGAAAATGCCGCCGCTGCTCTGCACCTCACCATGGTCGGTCCGTGCGCCGCTGTTCACCAAGAGCGTGAGTCCATCCGGGGTGACCACCACAGCGTTGAACCCATGGTCCTTTCCACCGCGTGCGTAAGTGGTGCGTGCCACATCGGTCCACGCACGCAAGCCGGAGTTGAGCAAGTGGCCTCGCGCAACGATGCCATGCCATAGATCCCCGGCCATTTGGTTGCCCACCACGAACATATCACTGTCGTGGAATACGAGTCCTTGTGCGGTAGTGATCTCATGGTCGTTGCTGGTACTCACCAAGGAATCATAGGGTGCGGTGACTCCGTTGTCGATCACCCGGTACACATTCCCATTGTTCGTAAGGTAGTGCAGTTGCCCCGTCAACGCATCGTATGCCATGCGGGTTGCTTCGGGTTGCACGTCGAGGTAATGTTCAACTTGGATGTCCGGACGCAAAGCGGTAGGAGTGCCTTGTGCAAACAGAAACTGCGCGTACAAGAGGACGAGGAGTATGATGGTGGGGCGCATGTTGTTTTCAGTTGACCATGGTTTTCACAGCAGCCATTTGATCATACGTTTCAAGTAATTTCATTGATCCTTGTGACAAAGAAATGTTCTCACCTAGCGCGTTGAACCTCCCAAATCTAGGAGATCACGACGGGCTGGAATTACTTCAGGCAAAAGGCCTCGTCAGGTAATATAAGCCTCTGAATCGCTGATCAAGGCTCCGCGAACCGCGCCAAGGAAAGGTCCAGATTTAAACGGAATGCCAAGTCTTCTATGGAACCTCTTCCGATCGCTGCTCGATTGGAATTGAGCGTCTCACGATCAACGAAATACCATTTCGACGGGTCATTGCTGTAGAACGGAAGCAATTCGCCGTAGGTCATCGGTCTGTCATGCGCTACGTCCGACAGATCCTGGAACGGTGCGAGGTAATCCGGCGGCAATGCACCACGATCCATTGCGGAGCGGATGTAGGGGAGTATCTGTTGCCACCTTGGGTCGTCCGGGTATCCATCCAATTGGTTTAACAAGAGACTTTGGGTATGGTAGAAATCGCTGCCGACATTTAGCGGAGTGGGCCAGCCATATTCCTTGGTGAAGGCGAGGAGCCTATCGAAAGCTTCTGGGTCGGTGCCCTTCGTGACCGAACCCATGCTGTCCACGATCAGCACTTCCCAACTACCGATATCTTTCCTTTTGCGGATCGCAGCGGTATCCGCATGCGCGAGCCAGCGGGCCTTCATGTAGTCACGCATGTTCAGGTAAGGCATGCAACGTTCTGAAAGCATAAAGGCTTGCAGGTCCGGATCATATCGGCTTTCAACCTTGAAGCCATTCTCCGTGGCCTGTATCAAAAGATCGTTGGCCTTGTCATCCATTCCTGCGGCCAAGGCGTTCAACACCGCATCGAAATAGTCGTAGCCTACAAAGGGCACCAGCGAAAAGGCCGAATCGTAAATGGCCAAAGCCCGCCCATGATCACCATGGGCAGCAGTGGTCTTGGCCCGATCGATCAGCAAGCCGTACTGAACAAACTTCTCTTTGGGCGTTTGAGCCTTGGCCATGAACCCCGCTGCAAGGCAGCCAAGCAGAAGAATACCCTGCTTCATGCGCCAATTGGGGTCATTCCACCAACGCTGTAACAGTTACTTCGGGATCTTTTGCACCTCCCACATAGTCCAATACCCTCAACATCACCCGGTCCAACAGGGTATCCGGACAACTGGCACCACTGGTGAGGACAATGGTGATGGGCCTTTTCGCGGGTAGCCAATCAGTGGTGCGTTCCAGCTTGTGTGCTGGATAGTTGAAATGCTCGATCTCACTGGCACTCCGTAGCTCCTTCTCGCCATTAATGAAGTAGGTGGGGAACTTCCCTTCCAGCAATTCCACAATATGACTGGTGTTGCTGCTGTTGTATCCGCCAACAACCAAGGCCAGGTCGGCCTCTTCCTTCAGCAGTTCATGGGTGGCGTCCTGATTGTCGTTGGTAGCGTAACAAAGGGTATCGCGCGTATCCGCGAAATGGTTCTTTAGATCGGCTTCACCGTATTTCTTCAGCATTACCTGCTTCAGGTGGTCGGCGATGGCCTGCGTTTCAGTGGCCAGCATGGTGGTCTGGTTCACCACGCCGATCCGCTGTAGGTCGGTAGCGGGATCGAAGTTCGGAGTGCAGCGGGTACCGAAGAGTTCAAAGAAGCGTTCCACCGGCAATTCACCGGTGATGATGCGCCCTAGCTCCTCGGTTTCCACCATGTCCTTTACAATGACAGCCGGCGATCCTTTGGCCGTATGGCTGAATGTGGCGCGGGTTTCTTCGTGAGCGGCTTTGCCGTGGATCACTACGGTATGCTTCTGCTCCCCCAGTTGTGCGCTGCGTTTCCACACCTTCTCCACGAAAGGGCAGGTGGTGTTGTGCAGCAGCGGGTCGATGCCCAGTGCTTTCAAGCGCGCCTCTGTTTCCAACGTGGTCCCAAAAGCGGGAATGATCACGATATCATCACTCTTCAGTTCGCCCCAATCCATGAGCATCTGGCCGTGGGTGTCCTGGATGAAGCGGAGGCCGTGGCTCTCCAGGTCCTCGTTCACCTCAGGGTTATGGATCATCTGGCTCAAAAGAAAGATCCGTTTGCCGGGATTATCCTCCAAGGCTTTGTAACTGATCTCGATGGCGTTCTCCACACCGTAACAGAAGCCAAAATGCCGCGCCAGCACGAAGCGAACGGCTCCCAGGTCCAGCAGAGTGGGAGAGAAGTCCTTTTTCCGTGGGTCCTGCACCTTTCGGAAGGCTTTCAGGCGGCCAATGAGGTTGGAGCGATAGTGGGCAGGAATGTCGAAGGTGCGCATGATGGACTGTAGGGGCTGCGTCATGAGGTTCCTTCATGGGAACTTCCGACAGCCATATCGGGGATACATTTTCTGTCCGCCAAAGTTAACCTTCCCTTTCCGGCGGGGTGTACGCTTTGCCGTAAACCACAAAACACTCTAACAGTGCCCTGTCCGCTCCTTTTTTTGGGGCTCGAAGGTCGAGGAGTAGTGCGTGGTTGACCTTCGGAACTGGAACACTGAACAAGAGGAGATCCAGATCTGGGTGGGATTTTGATCGAAAAGTATGGAACACGTTGATATTCTTAGTACTTTCGCGCCCCCAATTCGGGAAAGTCCGCACAATGGCACTGCGGGCCAACCACAACAAACCCTCACGGGCAGTGCCATCCTGGCCCGCGATACAAACCGACATTTATATGTCATCAGTAGAGAACAACAAGGTCGTATTCGCTGAACCACCTGCCGATTTCGATTGGGACGCCCTCGAGAGTACAGCTCCGGCAGCCACGGAAGCGCGCGCCAAAATGGAGCAGCGTTACGAGGATACCCTCAGCAGCATCACGGAGAAGGAAGTCCTGATGGGCACCGTGGTGGGCATGAACAAGAAGGAGGCTGTGATCAACATCGGATACAAGTCCGAGGGTGTGGTCCCTTTGAGTGAATTCCGTTACAAGCCGGACCTGGCCATTGGCGATAAAGTGGAGGTGTACATCGAGAAGCAGGAGGACAAGGCCGGCCAGATGATCATCTCCCACAAGACCGCACGTGTTCACAATGCCTGGGGCAAGGTGAACGCAGCAATGGAGACCAATGAGATCATCATGGGCTACGTGAAGTGCCGCACCAAAGGCGGCCTCATCGTGGACGTGTTCGGCATCGAGGCCTTCCTGCCAGGCAGCCAGATCGACGTGAAGCCGATCCGCGACTACGACCAGTACGTAGGCAAGAACATGGAGTTCAAGGTGGTGAAGATCAACCAGGAGTTCAAGAACGTGGTGGTCTCGCACAAAGCCTTGATCGAAGCCGAGATCGAAGCCCAGAAGAAGCAGATCATCGGTGGTTTGGAGAAGGGCCAAGTGCTGGAAGGCACCGTGAAGAACATCACCAGCTATGGTGTGTTCGTGGACCTTGGAGGCGTGGATGGTCTGGTGCATATCACCGATCTGAGCTACGGCCGCGTAAGCCATCCGGAAGAGGTGGTGAAGCTGGACGACAAGATCAACGTAGTTATCCTCGACTTCGACGACGAGAAGCGCCGCATTGCTCTTGGCCTGAAGCAACTCAGCCCGCATCCTTGGGACTCCCTGGATGCCAACCT
The DNA here is from genome assembly GCA_019638085.1 of Flavobacteriales bacterium. GTDB lineage: Bacteria > Bacteroidota > Bacteroidia > Flavobacteriales_F > PHOS-HE28 > PHOS-HE28. Next base: position 94,632 of record JAHBUL010000012.1, read on the forward strand.
CAACGCTGGTGACAAGGTCACCGGTAAGGTGATGGTGATCACCGATTACGGCGCTTTCGTTGAAGTAGCCGACGGCGTGGAAGGCTTGCTGCATGTGAGCGAAATGAGCTGGAGCCAACACCTGCGCAGCCCGAAGGATTTCCTGAAGGAAGGCCAAGAGGTGGAAGTGCAGATCCTCAACATCGACCGCGAGGAGCGCAAGATGAGCTTGGGAATGAAGCAGCTCGCTGCCGACCCTTGGGAGGATATCGAGCAGAAATACCCTGTCAACTCCCGCCACACCGCCAAGGTGCGCAACTTCACCCACTTCGGTATCTTCGCTGAACTGGAGGAGGGCGTGGACGGATTGATCCACATCAGTGACCTCAGCTGGACCAAGCGGGTGAAGCACCCGAGCGACTTCTGCAAGATCGGTGACGAGGTGGAAGTGCAGGTACTGGAGGTTGACAAGGAGAACCGTCGCCTCAGCCTTGGCCACAAACAAGTGGAGGAGAACCCTTGGGAGGTGTTCGCCGATACCTTCCAAGTGGGCAGCGTTCACGAAGGAACCATCACCAGCCGCACCGGTAGCACCTTTGTGGTGGCCCTGCCATACGGCGTGGAAGGAACCGTGGCGCTGAAGCACCTGAAGAAGGAGGACGGAAGCAAGGCAAATGTGGAGGACAAGCTCACGTTCAAAGTGCTTGAGTTCAACTCCGAGGCGCGTCGCATCGTGCTGAGCCATACCCGCACCTTCGAGGAAGGGGATGACAGCGCGGAGCATGCACCGGCCAAGCGTGGTGGACGTAAGGGTTCCGACGAACATGGCGGAGGCCAAAGCCCAAGCGTACGCAGCGTGAACGAGAAAGTGGAGAAGTCCACGCTCGGTGACCTCAGTGTACTGAGCGACCTGAAGAGCGCGATGGAGACGAGCGAGCGCGGTGGTAAGTCCACCAAGCGCAAGTCCCGTCGCGACGAGGACATGGAGGATATGGACGACATGGAGGGCTAAGCCCGAAATGGATCACATGCGAAAGGCGGCCAATTGGTCGCCTTTCGTATGTGGTGGGTATCGATTTATTGGGGCGGAACGATGTTCTTGCTCCTTGGATGGCATCCACGATTATCTTGCCCGCCGCATGTTCAGTTCACTATCCCGGGGCATACTCAAGTTGTTCGGCTGGCACGTCACTGATCACCGACCAGCGGATATGGGAAGCGCCATCTATTTGGTGGTACCCCATACCAGCAATTGGGACTTTTTCGTGGGCCTGTTAGCCCGGAGTTCCCAGCGGATCAAGGCAAACTACTTGGCCAAGAAGTCCCTATTCGATTCCCCTTTGGGCTTTTTCTATCGGGGTTTGGGAGGGTATCCGGTAGATCGGACGAAAAGCACCAATATCACGGACCAGATCGTGGAGTACTTCAATACGGTGCCGGATTTTTCCATTGCCATTACGCCTGAGGGTACACGCTCTAAAGTGGATGCTTGGAAGACCGGTTTTTGGCGGATCGCGCATAAGGCCAAGGTTCCCTTGATACTCACTTCGTTCGACTACAGTAAGAAGGAAGTGACCCTCAGCGCTCCGTATTACGTGGGTGATGACATGGAGAAGGACATCGCGGAGCTGATGGAGTACTTTAAACCTTTTGTGGGAAAAAATCCGAATTGAGGCACGCTTGTGGGTGATGGCCCCGTTCTTGCTTTGCCCCGTTCCAGATCCATTTTCATGCACAACCTGTTCTTCAATCTTGTAATTTGTGGGTTGGTCTCGTCCACATTACAGGCACAGTCAAGCTTCCCTCAGATCGTGGGTGAGACCACCGAGGGAAATTCGGTTACCCTTCCGGACAATTCCGGATCTGATTATACCATTGTTGCTCTGGCCTACGGCAAGAAAGCGGAACCTTTATTGGAGCGGTGGTATGGCCCGGCCTATTCGCGCTTCATTGCCAAGAACGGTCTCTTTGCGGCCACCTATCACGCAGAGCTATACTTGGTACCGATCTTCGTTGGCTTGAACCGGTCCGCGTATAATGGTTCCATGAACAGGCTGCGGAAGGAAGTGGACCCCGAGATCGCGCGGCGGGTGATCTTTGTGAAGGATGACCCCCGGGATCTGATAAGAACATTGGACATGACCGATAAGGACATCCCGTACTTCTTCGTCCTGGACCGGAACGGAAAGATCCTTCAGCGGGTCTCAGGTGCCTTTTCCGTGGATCGGCTTGATGCTTTGGAAGCCCCCATGCTCAAGTGAGCTGGATCGTACATCTTAACTTCGCCAACTTCAAAACAGAACATGAACAATTTTCACGTCCCCACCATTTTCGCAGGTATGGCCCTGATGCTTGCCTGCGGTAGCAGCCCGGCCCCCACGAAGACTGAAGTGTTGGTCAACGAGAAGGCCGTGGAAAAACCACAAGAGCCAGTAAAGGCCACGGTGAACAACGACCTGGGAGAAGGCCTCTTCGCGATCATCACCACGCGCTTGGGAACCATCACATGCAAGCTCGATTACGAAGGCTCGCCCCTAACGGTGGGGAATTTCGTTGCCTTGGCGGAAGGCAAACAGCACAACACGGCGAAGCCGGATGGCACACCCTTCTATGACGGGACCATCTTCCATCGGGTAATTCCCGGTTTCATGATCCAAGGTGGAGATCCTACAGGTACCGGTAGTGGAGGTCCCGGATACAAATTCCCGGATGAACTCGATCCTTCCACGGAACTATACAAGGCGGGTTATGTGCGCGGCACGATGGCCATGGCCAATTCCGGCCCGAACACGAACGGCTCCCAGTTCTTCATTATGCATCAGGATTACGGCTTACAGCATAACTATTCCATCTTCGGCATGGCGGTCTCGGGTATGGAAACCGTGGATGCCATTGCCGCGCTTCCTCGTAATCCCAGGGACCGTCCCAATGAGGATGTGAGCATGACCGTGAAGATCAAGGCGGTTGGTAAGGCGGCAAAAGCTTATGATGCAGTGAAAGTACTTCAAGCCAATAAGGCCAAGTTCATCCCGCGATAAGCCATGTCTCCTCGGGCAATGCTGATGCATCACCCATCGCTCGCCGCTCGCGGCGGATCCAGGAACCGAATTACACCATAAAGAACTCTCAACGTGCAGAACAACGAACCCGGCGAAGGACTCTTCGCAGAATTCAATACGACAAAGGGCACGATCCTTTGTGAACTGGAATACCAGAAAACACCAATGACCGTGGCCAACTTTGTTGCGCTTGCCAAAGGCGAACGCAAGAACGGTGCAAAGGCTTCAGGCGAACCGTACTACGATGGTATCGTCTTTCACCGGGTGATCGCCGATTTCATGGTCCAATGTGGCGACCCCACAGGGACAGGTAGTGGAGGACCCGGATATGTCTTCCCTGATGAGATCGATCGAAGCTTGAAGCATGATCGTCCCGGTATCCTGAGCATGGCGAATGCTGGCCCCGGCACCAACGGCAGCCAGTTCTTCATCACCCATGTACCCACCTCATGGTTGGATGGTAAGCACACCGTATTCGGAAAAGTAGTGAGTGGTCAGGATGTGGTGAATGCGATCCAGCAAGGGGATAGCATCAAGTCCTTGAAGATCAGAGCCCATGGCGAGGCCGCCATGGCATTCGACGAGAAGCAGGTCTTGGAGGCCAACAAGGCCAAGTTCCAGAGCCGTTGATCAGTGCCTGCGGCCACTTCCGCTGCCGCTAGACTTACTTCTCCTATTGGAACCTCCGCCGCGATTCCCGCCTCCGGGACCGCGGCGGCTTCCGTCGGAGCTGCTGCGTTTTAGCCCCTCGGCGCGGTATACGGGTCCCTCCCCGAACCCAGCGGGTAGGGGGATCTTCTCCACCGGATAGCCGATCAGTTGCTCGATCTTGCCGAACTCACGCATATCCTTCTCACTGACGAAGGTGATGGCTTGCCCTTTTTTGGAAGCCCTTGCCGTACGCCCCACCCGGTGTACATAGTCTTCGGGGTCTTGTGGCACATCGTAATTGATTATCAGGTCGATGTCGTCGATATCGATGCCACGGCTTACCACATTGGTGGCTACGAGGATGCGGAGCTTCCGGTTCCTGAAATCCAACATCACCTGTTCGCGTTCCCCTTGGTCCAGGTCGCTGTGCATGGGCTTGGCATCGAAGCCCCGCTTGTGCAAGTGACGTGAGAGATTCTTCACCTCCACTTTACGGCCGGCAAAAATGATGATGCTGGAGGCCTCGTTGGTCTTGAGGATCTGCTCCAGAACAGGAGCCTTTTGGGGTTCGTGGACCACGAACGCTTCCTGCTTCACACCTTCCGCTGGTTTGCTTAAGGCTATGCTGATCTCCACGGGGTCATGGAGGATGTTCTTGGCCAGTTCGCGAATGGGAGGGGCCATAGTGGCACTGAACATCAGCGTCTGCCGATCCTTTGGAAGGAATTTTATGATGCGGTTGATGTCGTCGATGAAGCCCATGTCCATCATCCGGTCGGCTTCGTCCAGCACCAGGAACTCCAATCCTTCAATGGAAACATAGCCTAGGTTGAGGTGGCTCAGTAGCTTACCTGGTGTGGCCACGATCACCTCCGTTCCACCTCTCAACGCGGCCTTCTGCTGATCGAAGGAAGCGCCGTCACTTCCGCCGTAAACGGGCATGGAAGTAATAGGGGTGAAGTATGCGATCGCTTGCATCTGCTGATCGATCTGCAGAGCGAGTTCGCGCGTTGGTACTACGACCAGTGCGCGGATCGATCCTTCCACCTTGGGCTTGAAACCGAAGATCACTTCGATAAGCGGGAGCAAAAAGGCTGCGGTCTTACCTGTACCTGTTTGCGCGCACGCGATCAGGTCACGGCCATCCAGCGCCGCGGGTATGGCTTGGGCTTGAATAGGGGTGGGAGTGGTGATGCCCATGGCCTGAAGGCCTTGCAGAAGGCCGGGGTCGAGGCCAAGGACATTAAAATCGGTAACGGGAGGTGATGTTTTCAACGTGATGTTCTGAAAAAAGCCGATCCGGCAAATGAGGTGCGAATGTAGTTCATCCGTGATCGCACTCCTTAGGAAGCTCTTCGCATGGCCACGTCGACACTGGGCTCGAAGGTGAACTGGAAACTGGTTGATTCGCTCTTCAGCAAACGGACGGCACCCCCCATGACTTTGGCCAGTGCGAGCACAAGTTCGGTACTCAACCGTCCATTGTTCAGGACCTCCCCGCTGATGGCTCCCGCCTCATCCGTATAGAGCAGCTCATATTGATAATGGCCCAGTCGCCGCAGTGCGATGGAAATATGTACTCTTTGGCCAAGAGTGAAAGCATGGTCGATGCTGACCTGTAGCAACTCATTGATCAATAGGCTCAAGGGCAGGAGATCGTCCATCAGATCCCTTTCCTCTTCCAGTAGGTCCCATCGTACCACGATCTTGTCCGACATATCCCGTTCCCGCAACGAGGCATCCACCAAGGCCATGAAATGTGCTTTCAAATGAAAGGTTCCCATTGCTTCGGCCTTGGTCAGGTTCTTATTGACAAGGTCCATCGTTTTGATCCTGCTGAGCAAGGCAACGAGAGCTGTGTTCAGTACTCCATGCTCGGCATGTTGGATCTGTGTCCTCACCAAAAGGTCCAGCAAATGGATCTCACCCACACCTGTGGCTGAACGGTTGCTGATTTCCTCACGCTTCTCCTTGGCCTGCATGAGGGCTTGTGAAAGCTGAAGGTTCTGTCGCTCCAACTCCAAACTTTTGGCTTCCACCTCTTTGGCCCTGCCGGTGATCACTACGTTCTTCAAGCGGGTACGTCGAATGGTCATTCGTTGGTGTAGCCTGAGGAGCAGAAGCAGGAGCATGCCCACGGACAGCGCGGCACAAGCCATCAAGGTCCACCGGGTCTTAAACCGTTCCGCAGCGAGCAGTGACGCCATGGCTTGATTCTCTTCACTCAGGTCGACCATGCTCTTATCCTTTGCTTGCATGGCATAGAGCAGCTGCATCCGTGCGGCACGATCGGCCACCGTGGCCGAGAAGAGCGAATCCTTGGTTAGTGACTTCTTCCGCGTATAATGCAATGCGCTTTCCAGATCACCCATTCCTTCATGGATCCGGGCAAGCAGGCCATATAGTTCCGAGGCGCTATCCGGGGCCGTAGGGGTCAATTTCAGGGCATCGTCGAAGGCCGTACGGGCGGAGGTCCAGTTTTCCACCTCCACATTGGCTTTTGCCAGGGCGAACAGGATGCGTGCAACTTCCCGGTCATCCGCAAGCATTTCCCGGCTTCGCAAAGCCGAGTGTAGCAAGGAAAGGGCATCAGCCGCACGGTTCTTCGCCGTTAGGTATTCTCCTTGTCGATAGAGTACCCTGATCTTTCCAGTTGCATTCCCCTCTCGCTCAAAAGTGCTCAGCAGCGCATCACTCTGATGCTTGAACTCCGTGTACCGCTTGGAATTGAGTAAAAGGTCCAAGAGTTCCAAGCTGGCCAGGGATTCCAGTTCGGGGTCTCCTATGGTCTTTAGAATGATCACTCTACGCTTGCATGCAGCTACGGCGCCGGAGAGATCTCCTGCCCGAAGTGAAATCGCGGTCAGCGCACGCCAATCGTTGGCCATGGCCAGCCGATCTTCAGACACACCGCTGATGCCCACTACTCGTAGGCATGTGCTCAAGGCTGAATCCACCGCCCCGAATTGGATCTGAAGGTCCCGTAGGCGACGCAGTTCCACCAACAGCAGATCCGTTCGTTCGTTCTGCTCGGCCAAATGAACCCCAGCACGCACACGCACGAGTTCCCCAGCTGGGTAATCGGGTTCGATGCTGTCCACATGGGCGCTCGCTGTCGCCAAAGCCGAGCAGGCCATCAACGATACGGTCAAGAGGGCGGTTCTCATGAAGGGCATCATACGCAAGGGCGGGTACAGGGTTCGGAACAGACCAAAACCTACAGGAATGGGACGAAATGCTGATGTGGCATCCGTAGCCGTTGAGGACGACGTCCATCACCTTGAATCAAAATCAAGGTCTCCCATGGTTACATGATCTTCATCCATTACCTTTCCCACGCTAAAAGCTCAAAAGCCCCCTCGATGAACTTAAGACTACCCCTGAAGATCACCGCCATAGCGCTTGCGCTATCCTTCGGTACCTCGGAAGCGATCGCACAAGGCTGCGAGAATGCTACCATGTATCCCGGCAACATCATTGCCCCCAACAGCTTGGGTGCGATAACCGATATCTCCACATGCAGCTATCTGCAGGAATACTCGGCTGTAGGTCCGGTAATGGCCAATGGTAATTATGAATTCACGGTTACTGGTGGAGGTTATATCACCGTTCGGGAAGGGACGGCAAGCGGTCCGGTGATCGCTGAAGGCACCTCACCGGTCACGGCTACGGCTACCTCCGCAGGGAACCTGTATGCCCACTGGAACACGGATGCCAGCTGTGGTACAACTACGGGATGTCAGACCACTACGGTCCAGTTCCTTCTGGATTGCACACCGCCCATGGCCACAGTGGTGGCCACGGATGACTGCGCTAACAACCAGTTCTCGCTGGATGTGAACGTGACCAGTTTGGGTGATGCAACCGATGTGGACCTGATCTACAACGTGAATGGCGGTGCGGACCAGACGCTAGCTGATCAGCAAGTGGGTACCGTGACCATTGGACCCTTTACAGTTGGTGAAGTTGTCAACCTCACTGTGGCGCACAGCAGCGATCCACTTTGCAACCTGATCCTTCCCGGATTGCAATCCGGAAATACTTGCCCCACGATCATCGCATGTGGTGGTGCTCCCTTGGACCAGAACTATTGCTATGTGAACAGCGACAATAACCACTGGAACTATCAGTCCTCCACTGGGGATGCCTTGATCATGATCTTCTCGGCCGGGTCCATCGAATCCAATACTTGGGATCATATCCGGATCTATAACGGTCCGGACAATCTTTCACCTTTGCTGTACGAGAACCCAAGTGGTACTGCTCAGCTTGCCGGATTACAGGTGATAGCGACCTCGGGTGAGATCTATATGGAGAACAGCTCCGATGGATCCGGTAGTTGCCAAAGTGGCGGATTTGCTGAATGGGTTTGGCAGGTAGGTTGCCTGGATTGCACCGGTGCATCGGCGACCTACACGATCAATACCGATTGTGACAACTACGAGTTCAGCGTGGATGTGGACATTACCGATATCGGTAGTGGTGCTGACCTGACGATCACCAACGATGGAGGTGCCGCGCCTGTTACTGTTACAACACCTGGTGTGTACACGGTAGGTCCCTTTACTGCAAATAGCCCTGTGATCGTGACCTTGGAGAACCCTGATAACATCCTCTGCAATGTGTCATCCAACCCACTGTTGAATCCACTGTGTCCAACACCCGTGGTTTGCGGTGGGGCACCCTTGGATGCGACCTATTGCTACACCGACAACGATTCTCATGCATGGCATTGGGAATCCTCCACTGGAGGTGCATTGATCATGCTCTTTTCGGCAGGGTCCATAGCATCGAACACCGGGGACAATATCCGGATCTATGACGGCCCGGACAACCTTTCGCCTTTGCTCTACCAGAATCCTACTGGTACCACCCAACTCGCCGGATTACAGGTGATCGCGCCTTCCGGTCATATGTATATGGAGAACAGCTCGAATGCCTCCAATAGCTGTGCTAGCGGCGCACAAGCAGAATGGGTATGGCAGATAGGCTGCTTCGATTGCACCAGTGCATCGGCCACCTACACGGTGGTTACCGACTGTGATAACTTCGAGTTCAGTGTGGATGTGGACATTACCGATATCGGAAGTGGCGCCGATGTTACGATCACCAACAATGGCGGTGCCGCCCCAGTTACAGCCACAGCACCTGGTGTGTACACGGTAGGTCCATTCACAGCGAACAGCCCCGTGATCGTGACCTTGGAAAATCCTGATAACGTTCTCTGCAACGTTTCTTCCAATCCGTTGGTGAATCCTCTATGCCCCACGCCCGTGCCATGCGGTGGTGCTCCGCTGGATGAGACCTACTGCTACATCAATAACGATGCGAACGCTTGGCATTGGGAATCCACCACTGGAGATGCCTTGATCATGATCTTCTCTGCCGGGTCCATTGAATCGGCATCCTTCGATCATATCCGTATCTATAACGGACCGGATAACCTTTCGCCCCTGCTCTACGAGAACCCGACGGGCACTACGCAGCTTGCAGGGTTACAGGTAATTGCTCCCTCAGGTGAGATCTACATGGAGAACAGCTCCGATGGATCGGTGAGTTGCCAAAGTGGATCACAAACCGAATGGGCATGGCAGGTGGGTTGTTTGGACTGCACCGGAGCAACAGCCACCTACTCGGTCATTACTGACTGTGACAACTTCGAGTTCAGTGTGGATGTGAACATCACCGATATCGGTAGCGGGGCAGATGTTACGATCACCAACAACGGCGGTGCCGCCCCCATGACGGTCACCACTCCTGGTACATACACTGTAGGACCCTTCACAGCGAACATCCCCGTGATCGTTACTGTTGAAAACCCTGATAACGTCCTCTGCAACGTTTCCTCCAGTCCGCTGGTGAACCCGTTGTGTCCCACACCCGTGCCATGCGGTGGCGCTCCATTGGATGAGACCTATTGCTATACCAACAACGATTCGCATACCTGGCATTGGGAATCCAGCACTGGCGATGCGTTGATCGCGATCTTCTCGGCCGGGTCCATTGAATCGGCCACGTTCGATCAAATTCGGATCTATGATGGTCCTGACAACCTTTCGCCATTACTGTACGTGAATCCGACAGGCAGCACCACTCAGCTGGCAGGTCTACAGGTCATCGCGCCTTCCGGGCACATGTACATGGAGGTCAGTTCCGAAGGTTCTGTGAGCTGCCAGAGCGGATCGCAAACGGAGTGGGTTTGGCAAGTAGGTTGCTTGGATTGCAGCGGGGCTACCGCCACCTACACCGTGGTTACCGACTGTGACAACTTTGAGTTCAGCGTGGAGGTTAACATTACCAATATCGGTAGTGGGGCCGATGCAACGATCACCAACAATGGGGGCGCCGATTCCTTAACGGTGACCACCCCGGGTGTATACACGGTGGGTCCGTTCACAGCGAATATCCCGGTGATCGTCACCGTGCAGAACCCGGATAATGTCCTTTGCAATGTTTCATCAAACCCATTGGTGAATCCACTTTGCCCCACAGTGATCCAATGCGGTGGAGCTACGCTGGAGGAAACCTACTGCTACATCAACAACGATAGCCATACTTGGCATTGGCAGTCATCCGGTGGCGAACCTTTGGCGCTCCAGTTTTCCGCAGGTACCATCGAGTCTGCAAATTGGGACCATCTCCGGATCTATGATGGGCCGGACAACCTCTCGCCATTGCTCTTCGATCATACGCAAACGAGCCAGTTCAACTTGGCCGGTCTGTTGGTGATCTCAACTGGTCCCAGCATCTATATGCAGAATACGTCCGACGGTTCCGGCAGCTGCCAAAGTGGGGGCCAAACTGAATGGGCCTGGGAGATCGGGTGCTTGGATTGCACCAACCCCGGTGCCACCTTCAGCATTGTGGAGGATTGCATTCACCATGCTTTCTCCATTGCTGTCAACATCGATTCGCTCGGTAGTGGAGCATTCGCACGAATCGCGAACTCCCTGTCCACCGATACGCTTACCAACGTGCCTGCAGGCATCACACTCGTAGGTCCCTTCCCGATGGATAGCCTTGTAACGCTTACGGTACTGAACGAGACCAACGACCTCTGCCGGATCTTTAGCCCCGAATTCACCTCGGCCTCCACGGCCTGTGTGGATACGGTCTGTGCCGCAACGGCTTTTGAATACTGCTACTCCAACTCAGATACGGCTTGGTTTGCCTACCAAGGCGATGTAGGCACACCACTGACCATTGAATTTCTCTGGGGGCAGCTACTGGCGGATGACTTCGTGCAGATCTTCAATGGGTGGGACCCCATTCCAGCTAATCTGCTCTGGCAAGGGAACATGAACGGTGATATGACCGGTTGGTCGGTGAACACCACGAACAACAACCATCAGATGCTTTTGCGCATCGTATCCAACTCCGCCTATTCCTGCGCAACCGGTGAGGCCTTCCCACCACTACATTGGGTAATGCAATGCGGAACGGTGGGCATTGGTGAGAACATGGGCACGGATTTCTCCATGTATCCGAACCCCACCACGGGTGAGCTTTCCTTACAGCTTCCGTCAATTGCCCACGGCTCGGTGGATATGCGTGTAGTGGATCTATCCGGACGCTCCGTTCACCACGAGACATTCACCAGCACGGGTGGCGTGAAGACCTTTGATCTGGCGAAACTCCAAAGCGGTAACTACGTGGTAACCATTACTACCAACGATTGGGTGAAGTCCCAGCAGTTGCAGGTGATCCGATAGGTAAAAACCCACCAGTTGGAAAAGCCCCCGAGAGATCGGGGGCTTTTTCGTGTAGTCTGACCGGATCTGCCACGGTGATGCTTTGGCTGGCCTTCCGGTTGGCATTTGGTCGGAACAGCACCTGTGAGGTACGGTCCGGGTGCAAGCACATCCCCTGTTACCGATCGTTATCCGGTGGGAAACTGGGCCATTTAGTCTACAATAGCCATATCAGAGCCCCCAATTGGCCCGTTCCAACTGCCTGCGATACAAGTACAAGGAACGGGAGCATCCGAGCATGCTGTCCAACACAAGTCGTGGTTACGCACTATCAACGCGAAGCTGCATCACTCCTCCACGCCCACATTGATCGAAGTGGGGCCATCAGATCGGGCAAGAAAGTGGTATGGGAATATCCGTACGCGGTCAATGGCGTCCCGGATATCCCCATCGCACTATAGGATCCTTGGAGGAAAAGGATGGGTCCTTACTTCGAAATTCGGCGGAGCACTGCCAACTCCTTGCCTCCCATAAGCACAAGCTCATCCTTTTTGAGCGTATACGTGCGGGTAGTATTCAGGGCTTTCAGAAAGCCGTCCTCTATCTTCTGTGTCGCTTCGCAGTACATCCGTGTGGCGGCCAATCCCGGAAATGAAATGGAATCGTTCGATACCTTGAACTCACCGAAAATACGATTGCAACCACCATACCCCGAAAGGTTTTTCCCGGTACTGTCGATGCTGAGATACGGTTGTTCAATGCCTGCCGGCATTTTTACCGGGGTTCCTTCAAGCGATTGAAGCTCCCATTTCCCTTTGATCATGTCCAAGTTCTCACCGGCCATACCGTTTTCCCTATCTGAACAGGTATTGGCGCTCAATATCACACCTATGGCCAAAGCTGAGAGGGAGAGGTGAAGCTTTTTCATGCTTGGCGTATGTGCAAATGCCTTGCCGGATCTTAATTGTTGAGCATTACCGGCATCACCAGCATCAGCACATCCTCACCATGCTCGCTTCCCTCACTGGGTAGCAGGATGCCGGCCCGGTTCGGCGCGCTCATCTCCATGATCACGTGTTCGCTGTCCAAGTTGACGAGCATATCCATGAGAAAGCGGGAGTTGAAGCCGATCATCATGTCCTCACCTTCGTACTGGCAGGTGAGCTTCTCATTCGCCTCATTGGCAAAATCGAGGTCCTCCGCGCTGATCGCCAATTGGCTGCCTGCGATGTTGAGGCGCACTTGGTGGGTGGTCTTATTGCTGAACAAGGCCACCCGGCGGATGGAGTTGAGGAAGCTCTGGCGATCGATGGTGAGCTTGTTGGGGTTCACCTTTGGGATCACCGCCTCGTAATTGGGGTATTTCCCATCGATCAGGCGGCATACCACGCGGGTGTTATCGAAGCTGAAGGATGCGTTGTTCTCATTGAAATCAACGCTCACTTCGGCGTTCGTAGCGGCAAGGGAGTTCTTCAACAGCGTGAGCGGCTTCTTGGGAACGATGAAGCTTGTGGCCTTCGGTGAATTGATATCGCTGCGCGTATAGCGAACCAGTTTGTGTGCATCAGTTGCCACGAAGCGGATGGCTTCCTCGGAGAGTTCGAAGAAAATGCCGCTCATTACCGGCCGCAGGTCATCGTTACCGGTGGCGAAGATGGTCTTGTTGATCGCCGTTGCCAAGGTGCCCGCGGGGATCGTAATGCTGGTGGGATCCTCCAACACCGGGCTCTTGGGGAATTCCGCCCCGGAGAAGCCGGTCATCTTGTAATTGCCTTGGTCGCTGCTGATCTCGATACCGAAGTGTTTGCCATCCACGCCGAAAGTGAGAGGTTGCTCCGGGAAAGCCTTCAGGGTGTCCAGCAGCAGCCGGGCCGGAATGGCCACATTGCCCTTTTCCTTGCCTTCCACAGCCATGGTGGCGGTGATGGTGGTCTCCAGGTCACTGGCGGTCACCGTCAGCTTCTTGTTGTCGATCTCGAAGAGGAAGTTGTCGAGAATGGGCAGGGTGTTGCTGCTGGCGAGAACGCCTTGAAGGCTTTGTAGTTGCTTGAGCAAGGCACTGCTGGAGACAATGAATTTCATCGAGAAGTTGTTCTTTTATGCGTTGATGCCGACCCTATAGGAAATGAGGCCCGCACGGGCGGCAAATATATCCGTGCTTCGCGCTGCACAGCCTTTGGGTTATCAACAGTGCTGGAGGGTTATCCACAGGATTCACTCGAACGCATGGAACGACTGCCGGACGAAGACATGCGCTGAGGAAATCCAATTGTTGCAAAGGCGTTGGCCTACTGTCTCTCCAACGAGCTTAGTGGCCGTACTATCCGGTCCCACCAATAGCGTTGCACCACGACAAAAGAGGTATCGTTCACCATCGCGTACAGGCGATCCCTATCCTCGATCACCGGATTGAAATCCAAGTCCAACTCTCCCTCCCTCGGGTTCTTGCGCCAAAACGGTATCCGCTGCACACCCTGTGTGCTGGTGATGCTGAGCACATACCAAGGTGTGGAGTTGACGACGGAGTCTTGGGCTTCCGGGGTCAGGCTGCGCTCGAATCCCTCGAAACTTCCGGCACGTAGCGCCAACATCAGGTCTTGTACTTGGCTCGTATCCATGGGCATTTCCTTGCCGTGGATATCATAAAGGGTAAGGTTCTCGCCACCGCCATAGGTGATGCTGAAGCCATCCTCAGGACGAAGGGGAATGTCGACTTGCACCTTGCTCACTTCCGATAGTTTGGGGTAGTACGTCACCCGGCTGCTGCGCCAATCATCGATATTGGTATGGAAGCGGGTGTTCAGGACGCCGGTGAACGTGGCCATCCCCATTTGGAAAGGCACGCTGCTGCGCCCTTTTCCGGGGATCTCCAGGACCATGTATGTGCCGTAATGATCGGCACTGGATCCGCCCACCCACCAGATCTTCGACGGTTTGCTTCCGCCTTGGTAGATCTCCACCTTTCGGGCCGTTCCCGCCATTACACGCAGCACGCTGGGTTCCATGCTCTTGGGTACAGGTGCACGGATTTCCACGAGCTTGAACGTGCGCAACAGGAGGTTCACCTGGAAATCCTTGGCGGGCATCCCGTTAACGGTCCATCCCTCCGGGGTGCGACGAAGATCGGCCGTGCCACCGGTCTTTTCCGCAATGAAGATGCGATCCACGGATGCAGTGTCGGCAATGGTGAATTCGGTGAGCGGACCGGACAGGGTGCTTCCGGTATTGCTCTTCCAGAGCCACCAAGCCACTACGACCAGAACGAGCAGGAGAAGGACAGGGAACCAGCGTTTCTTCATCGGGAATGAGCATAGCGCCGCTTGCGCAGCAGGTAAAAGATAGCGCCCCCCAATAGCCCGATGAGAATGGGTAACACCACGTTGGCGGCTTGGATACGCGCACGCTCAGCCTCGATGCGATGTGGATCCAACTGGTGCAGGCTGATGGTGCGTGAGCGGATGCTGATCAGGCTCTTGTCGTCGAGGAGATAATTCAACGCATTGATGAAGAACTCCCGGTTGCCGAAGATCTTGGCGCGGGCACCTTTCTCGTAACCCAGTGGGTAGTAGGTACGCCTTTCACGGTCCACGGGATTGGCGATCGCATCCCCATCACTGATCACGATCTGTGCGGTGGGGCGGCTCCATTCGCGGAAGCCGATCGCCTTCAGCACACTGTCCGGCATGGCCATTCTGTCCGCAAAGGCGGACCGGAACTTCCCTTGGGTGAGCACAGCGACGGGGCGGTAAGGCGTGTTGTTCTTTTCCAAACCGAGGTCCATGTCCACCACGGAGAGGCTTATTCGTACCGGATTGCGCAGTACGCGGGTATAGCGTGAAGTGGTGAGGAGGATGGTGCTGTGGGCACTGTCCAGTCCGATGGTGTCGATACTGCTAACGAATTTAAGGTGTACCGGATCGATGTTGGCCACGATGGGATGGTCGGTGGATGCCAGCACCAAAGGCTCGAAAGGAAAGGGGAGTGTTTCCAATTTGGGTTGTTCCCCGTACGGTCGTGTATAGATCTGTATGGGCGCGCATTGCTTGTCCAGCAGCAGGTCCTTGTTGATGCGAACGCCATATGCGAAGAGCAGGTTGTCCAAGCCCAGGTCCAGCGGGGTGGCCATGGAGAATTGGTTGGTGCGCAGGCTGTCCAAGTGTGGATCCATGGCATCCACCGCCCAAAGCACTTTGCCTCCATTCATTACGAATTGATCCAGGATCACTTGATCCTTTTCGGAGAACGCACTGTCCGGCTTCGCAATGATCACCGCATCGAACGTGTTCATGCGAAAGCTCACACCTTCCGCCTTCTCGCTCAGCGCATCGATCTTGCCATCCAGGCGCACCCGGCTCACATCGTACTGTTCGCTCAATGCATTGGTGAGGTCCTGTACGGCCAAGCGGTCCAACTCGCCATGCCCCTCGACGAAGGCGACCCTTGCCTGACGCGGATTTGTGAGCTGGCGGATCGAACTCGCCAATTCATATTCGAGGTTGTTGATCGAACGGTTCACCGCTTCGGCATCGGTGGCACGCAACTGCGACTTCAGCAATTGAACGGGCATGCTCTTCTCCTTGTACGTGATGATGGCACCCGGCCAAACGATCACTTCGCTCTGCGAACCTTTATCCCGGGTGCGAATGCTGGTATACTGCAAACCTTCCTTTTGCAATTGCTCATACACCTTGTTGCGGGTCTTTTCGTCCAAGCTGCCGCTGGGGTCCGTGAATTCGTACTGTAGGAGGTCAGGATTACGGACCCGCATCTCATCCAGCAGGTCGCGCATGCTGCTGCTGAGCTGCTGGAGGTCTGCGGGCAGGTTACCGCTGAGGTATACCTTCACGAAGACCACGTCGCTTAAGCTGTCCACCAATTGCTTTGTGGCAGGAGTGAGGGTATAGCGCTTCTCACTGGTGAGATCGGCGCGTACACGGATGAAGGAACCGATGAAAAGGATCAGCAACACGATCGCCATGCCGATGCCCAGTTCCAAGAGCCCGGCCGCTTTTCTGGTGGTATGCTTGGTGAACTTCATCACCAGGTACGGCTTTGGATCACGGTACGGGTGGCCAAGAGGAAGATGGCATCCACGCCCAGGAAGTAGAGTACGTCGCGCAGGTCGATCACGCCCCGGCTCATACTGTCATAGTGCTGCTGGATGCCCATTGCTTTGATCGGCCCTTCCAGCGCACCGAATGAACTGAAGTCGGCGATCAGCTCGAAGCCCACGTGCAGGATGAAACACAGGAAGACCGCGATCAGGAAGGCCACGATCTGACTTTCGGTGAGTGAACTGGCGAAAATGCCGATGGCGGTGAAGGTGGAAGCCAGAAAGAACAATCCGATGTAGCTGCCCCAGATGCCTCCGCTATCGATATTCCACGCCGGAACGGCCAAGCTGCCCACGCTGTACCAGTACACCAAGGTGGGGAGTAATGCCAGCACCACAAGTACCACTGCCGCCAAGTACTTTGCCAACACCAAGCGCATCTCGGTGATGGGTTTGGTGAGCAGGAGCTCGATGGTGCCGGTGCGGCGCTCCTCACTGAAGCTACGCATGGTGACTGCCGGCACCAAGAAGAGGAACACCCATGGGGCAATGTAGAAGAGCACATCCAGGTCGGCATAGCCGACGTCCAGGATATTACCCGGGAATACCCATAGGAAAAGCCCTGTGAGCAACAGAAAGACCACAATTACCATGTGGCCGATCAGCGATCCCAGAAAGCCTTGTATCTCCTTACCGATCAGTGCACGCATGCTCCTCTTGCAACCGCGGCCTCAAAAGGTGGGGCCGGATGCGGGGGCCGAAGGTAGCATCGCCCTACCGGGAAGGCACGTCTCCAACGAGCAACGGTAAAGGCCATTGGAAAAGTTTATGAAGTCCTTTCGCGTGATCCCTGGGGTCGGGTCGCGCGGCGATCAGAACTGGATGGTCGTTTTGCGTGGTTGGCGCTTGGGCTTCTTGGGGATCTTGGTAGCGTCGGTATCGCAGTAGTTCTTCTTGATAAAGGCCGCACCCTTATCGCCCAAGCGCATGCTCCGCAGGAAATCCGAACAGGCTTTTTCCTTATCCCCGCTGTTATAGTAGCTATCCGCCCGGTAGTAGTAGGCAGCAGCCAACTCCGTTGTATCCGATGCGATCACCTCGGTGAATTTGGAGATAGCATCCTCGTATCGTTTGTCCTCATAGAGCAGAATGGCCAAGCTCATCAAGCCACCCGGTATCGATGGCTTCATGCTCAATGCCTCAGTGATCTCTTCCACGCCGGCCTTTTCATCGTAGCGGGCACCCTTGATCACACCGGAGAGATAGAGCGCTTCCGGAAAGGTGGGATTGAAATCCAGTGCTTTGCGGACACTTTTCAATGCGGCATCCAGATCCCCTCCCTGATAGAGCGCCCATGCCCGATTATACCATGCATCGGCATCTTTCGGGTCGAGGGCCAAGGCCTTATCGGCATCACGTAAGCCGCCTTTGGCATTGCCTTCGGTTATGTGCAACGCACTGCGGCTTACGTAGAGGCGTGGATCGGTATTGTCCAGCTTTTCGGAGCTTTTGTAATCCGCCATGGCAGCATCGAACTCGCGCATGTGCTGATGGATATCGCCGCGCAATTTGAAGGCTGGTGCCAACGACGGATCCAAGGAGATGGCCTCATCCACCTTCACCAAGGCACTATCCAGATTCCCCGTGGAATAGGCACGCGTTGCGCCTTCCATGTACGCATGGGCATCCTGTTGGGCGAATAACGGAGTGAGGAACAGGGATAAGAATACAGTGGTCAGGATCTTCATCTGTGATGGATGTCGTGTTCAGGCGTTAAGGGCGTTCATCCTATGTTCCACGTGCAATGACCATGCCTCGGCAGGGGCGGCAAAGAGTGATTTCACCGTGGGCCATACTTCAGCAAACACTTCGGATCCACGGTATGCTTCCAGATCGTCTTGGGACTCCCATTCACTACGGGTAAAGAAGACGCCAGGTTCGCTGATATCGTGCAGAAGTTCCAATTCCCGGCATCCCGGCGTGGCTATAATGCGATGGCGCCAGCCCTCGAACAGCTCTTGGAAGTGCTCCACCTCTTCCGGCCGAAAGGTCATCTTTACGAAACGGACGATCATGTATGCGCCGGGGTTCGGCTGGGCACGGGGTCAAGCTCCAAGCGAATAGCGGAAGTGACATTGAGGCCGAGCAGCTGGGCGGCACCGCCACCCGCACCTGTTACGCCTTTGTTCACGGCGATCTCCAAATAGCCGGAGTCGCCGAAGAAGGCGACCCGCTCGCCTGGGGGCACTCCGGAGTATGTCTTGTGGATTTTCTTGATGTCGTTCATGGCCCGACCGAACGAAATACGGAAGTCGCGATGCTTCACCACCGAGATGAATAGTTCCTTGGTGATGTTGGTCACAACGTTGCCATAATGGTCCACATGGATCACTTCGCCCTTGATCGTATTGTCCATCACCACCGGACGCACATTGATCTGTTCGCGGACGGCAGGCAGTTTTCTGCCCAGTGCGCCGAGGATTCCCCCGCGTGCCAAGTGGCAGGCGGCCTTCACGAAAATATTCTTGGTGGGAAAGGCCAAATGATCGGTATCCAGTTTCAATGTCAACTCAAAAAGCTCGTCGGGCTTTCCGTCGAACAGCAAGGAGAAGATGCCATTGTCCGCACCGATGAAGTAATGGCCCTTGTAGAACGCTACCACATGGGGTGTTTGGCTATCCGCTTCGGGGTTCACCCCGATGATATGGATGGTGCCCTTGGGGAATTCGGGCCACGCGTTGCGTAGCACGAAGGCGGTGTGCATGTTGTTGAACGGTGCGATGCTATGGCTGATATCCACGATCACGGCGTTCTCCAATTGGGTATGGATCGCCCCTTTCACGGCGGCCACATAATGGTCGCGCGTGCCCATATCGGAGATCAGGGTGATAATGGCCATATTAACGTTGGGAACAAATTGCCGAATTACCTTCGACCGGTCAAATTTAACCGCCTGAGGCCAATCAAGGTGATCAGGCCAGATACTATCTCCTTTGAGCGAACGCACCATCCACATCACGACCGTCGATCCGGTGGCCGTGCTCGGTCCCAATGATCAAAATCTTCGTGCCATTCGGGAGATCTTCCCCAAGCTGAGCCTAATAGCGCGCGGCGATGAGATCCGCGTGATCGGTCCAGGTGAGCAGGTCGATGTCTTTCTGGAGCGCTTCGAGCAACTCCAGCGCCATGTAGTAAAGTACAATGAACTGCCTCGCAAGGTGCTGGACGAGATCATGGGCAGCGGCGATGGGGAGAGCGCGGAGGACAGTGCGGATGCCACGAATGTGATCGTACACGGCAACTCCGGACTCCGAGTAAAGGCCCGTACCCGAAACCAGCAGCGCTTGGTGGATGCCGTGGCCACCAACGACATGGTATTTGCTGTGGGACCTGCCGGAACAGGCAAGACCTATACGGCCGTAGCGCTTGCCGTGCGTGCGTTGAAGGAGCGCCAGGTCCGCCGCATCATACTTACACGCCCGGCTGTGGAAGCGGGGGAGAACCTCGGCTTTCTTCCCGGCGACCTGCGTGAGAAACTGGACCCGTACCTACAGCCCCTTTATGATGCGCTGAAGGATATGGTCCCTCCTCAAAAGCTGGTGGAATACCTGGAGACCGGTGTGATCCAGATCGCTCCACTCGCCTTCATGCGTGGACGCACGCTCGACCATGCCTTCGTGATCCTGGATGAAGCGCAGAATGCAAGTCTGCCTCAGCTGAAGATGTTCCTCACGCGCATGGGCCGTGATGCCAAGTTCCTGATCACGGGCGATGCCACCCAGGTGGATCTGCCCGATCGGGTGCGTTCCGGCTTGGTGCCTGCCGTGGATCATTTGCGCGATGTGAAGGGTGTTGCTGTGATCGAACTCGACGAAAAGGATGTGATACGCCATGAGTTGGTGACCCGTGTGATCGCGGCTTTCAAGGATATCGAGGAGAACAGACCGCCTTTTAGGAAAGGTGAAGGTTGAAAGCTGAAAGTTGAAACAAACCAACAGAGTTGTGTGCCATTCACCAGTCACCGACCTCCATTCGCAGCTTTATCATCAGCTAATCGCCAAATCACAGGATCGATGTCCAATACCCTCATGCGTTCCCACTTGGACCTTCCCGGTATCGCGGAGGTCTATCACGGCAAGGTCCGCGATGTGTACCACCTCTCCGGCGATCGCACCCTTCTTGTAGCCACGGACCGCATCAGCGCTTTCGATGTGGTGCTTCCGCGCGGTATTCCGCACAAGGGCCAAGTCCTCAGCCAGCTGAGCTGGAACATGTTGCAGGCCACCGCGCACATCGCACCGAACTGGGCCATCGCTTCACCAGACCCCAATGTGGTGGTTGGCCACCGCTGCGAGACCGTGAAAGTGGAGATGGTGGTGCGCGGATACCTTGCAGGACACGCCTGGCGTACGTATCAGGAAGGAAAGCGCACGCTGTGCGGAGCTTCGATGCCAGAGGGGTTGAAGGAGAACGACCGTTTCCCCGTTCCGCTGATCACGCCAAGCACCAAAGCGGATGTGGGCCACGATGAGGATATTTCACCGAAGGAGATCTTGGAACGTGGCCTTTGCACACCGGAGGAGTGGGAGACCATGAGCCGGTACGCCTTGGCGCTGTTCGCTGAAGGAAGTCGCATCGCGAATGAGCGCGGCCTGATCCTAGTGGATACGAAGTACGAGTTCGGTCGCACCAAGGATGGCCGCATCCTGCTGATCGACGAGGTACACACGCCGGACAGCTCACGCTATTTCCACCTCGAAGGCTACGCGGAACGCCAAGCGAAAGGGGAGCGACAGAAGCAACTGAGCAAGGAGTTCGTCAGGGAATGGTTGATCGCGAACCACTTCATGGGCAAGGAGGGCCAGCAAGTCCCCGCCATGGATGATGCGTTCGTGCAAAGCGTCACCGAACGCTATGTGGACCTGTTTGAGCGGATCACCGGGGAGCAGTTCGTGCCAGCAGACAGTGCGGATATCAATGGCCGGATCCAGCAGGCGTTGAGTGAATGGCTGAAGTAGAACGGTTCGGAGGAAATAGCATCCGGTCCTATAAGGATATTGGACTAGCGATCCGGGGCACGCTCAACGCGTCGCTACGGTAACCAGCAGCGGGCTTTCGAAAATGCTCGCCGGTGAGATCACCACCTCATCCAACGGGATCTTCTTCCCGTAGCGCTCCTTGAGCTTTTCCGCAACTGCGGGTTCGGAAAGATCGAACTCGCGCAGCTCCTGCAATTTCCCGAGCTCCAGTCCTGTGGCCTGATGATAGGCTTTCCAGATCAACTCGGAGCAGTATATACGCTCATCGCTCCAATCGAAATACAGATCGTAGTCTTTTCCCACGAATTGCTCTCCGGCTAACCTCACCTCGGCCAAGGTTTGATCGTCCAGCGGAGGTTCCGTTTCGGGTCGCTTCACCACGTAATGGCCATCCTCGCCACGGGCGATCCAATCTGCCAAAGATGTCCATTTCACGGGTTGCACCGCTTCCAGCACATACCATTCGCGCCGCCCGGAGTCCGCTTGGAAAACCAATCCGCAATGGCTGTACTTTGAACGGGTGGCCAGTTGAATGGCCTTGCTTTGGCCCGACAAGGAAGATTGGAAGATGAGGTCGCCGTTCCTGAGCTCCTTCAGCAAGGCTCGTTGCGCTTTTCCGGCTTTGGCGCGCTCCAGCCGTTGCTCCGGCAGATAGTAGACGTTGATACCCCAGAGCACCGCCAATACGGCGAGTACGCCCACAATGGTAAAGGCAAGCCGTTCGCGCTTCTCTGGCGCCATGTTCTTGATCACTGGCTGGATCGCCATGCTCGGTCCGTTGGAGATCGCTATTCCGCACTACTCAGCGCCGAGCCTGTCCTTCAGCACGCTCGCCAGATCTTCCAACAAAGCCTTTTTGTAGTCGTCCTTTTCCGTTGCTACGGCCTTCTTCAAGCTGGCCAGTCCTTTTCGAGCGGCCTTTTCCGGGAGCAGTTCCTGGTTCTCGATCACGGTGAGCGCTTCGAAGGTCTCACCTGCATCGCCTTCCACGGCGATCTGCACCAAGCGTTCGGTATAGGGCTGGGCATCCAGTCCGGCGTTCCAGAATGCAGCGATAATGGTCTTCCGCACATCGAGCAATTCGGGTATATCCAATGCACGGCCCAGTTCGGCGGCTGCATCCTTCACTTTCACTTCATAGAGAAGACCCTGGATCCTGCGTTGACGGGCCGGGTCGGATGTGGAGGCCAAGGCATGCAAGAGCGGGAAAATGGAACTGGCGTCCCCTTTTTCATGGATCACGGCCAAGGCATCCAGGGCTTTGGCATCATCATCACTCAATAGGGCCGCGAACGCCTTGCTCATGGTGAGCGCTTTCTTTTCGGTCATGCCACAAAGGTAGAAGACGGAATGGCCAGCTTCCACGGCATTCAGCCGCCCTGTTCGATAGCATTGCACCCTTGGCGAATTCAGGGTCAGTATCTCTTGACGCCTATGGCGAACTTTGCACCCCCATGTCAACAACGAAAGCCTACGGCGCGGAAAGCGCCACCTCACCCCTGAAGCCGGTGACCATTGAACGCCGCGATCCCGGCCCGCATGACGTGGCCATCGACATCGCCTTCTGCGGGGTCTGCCACTCGGACCTGCACGCCGTGCGGGACGATTGGGGCGGTACGCGCTATCCGATCGTTCCCGGACACGAGATCGTGGGCACCGTGACCGCAGTGGGCAACGAGGTAAGCCGGTGGCAGGTCGGACAAACGGTGGGTGTTGGCTGCATGGTCAATAGTTGCAGGACCTGCGAGGCGTGTCAAGAACACGAAGAGCAATTCTGCGAAACCGGCATGACCGCGACCTACAACTCCATCGATAAGCATGGCGATGGCACGGTGACCAAGGGAGGCTACTCCAACCACATCGTGGTGGATGAACACTTTGTGCTGCGTATTCCGGAAGGGATGCCTTTGGACCGCACAGCACCTTTGCTCTGTGCCGGCATTACCACCTATTCACCTTTACATCGCCATGGGGTCAAGGCCGGAACCAAAGTGGGTGTCGTAGGCCTTGGAGGCTTGGGCCACATGGGCGTGAAGATCGCCAAGGCGATGGGCGCGCATGTCACCATGATCAGCCACTCCGCCAGCAAGCAAGCCGATGCTGAGCGCTTGGGTGCCGATGATTTCCTTCTGACCAAGGATGAAGGAGTCTTCAAGAGGAACGCGAAACGCTTCGACTTCATTCTGGATACGGTTTCCGCAGCCCACGATTACAATGCCTATCTGGGCATGTTGGGCCGGGGAGGCACGATGGTTCTTGTGGGCCTGCCGGAGGCATCGCCGATCGCCGCCGGATCATTGATCCATCGGCGCCGCCAGCTAGCTGGTTCACTTATCGGAGGCATCAAGGAAACCCAGGAGATGTTGGACTTCTGTGCGAAGCACAAGGTGTTCAGTGATATCGAACTGATCCCGATCCACCAGATCAACGGCGCCTACGAGCGCATGCTGAAGAGCGATGTGCGCTACCGCTTCGTGATCGACATGAAGACACTGGGGCAGGATTGACCAGTACATGAACTGATGTGGCCGAATCGCTGATGTTGATCCATCAGGCACCATAGGGGATCTCAGGGCAGTTTCCCGTACGCGGAGACGTCATTCGGCCATCAGACGATCCGATCATGCTGCCGACTTCACACCCTTCTTCTCAGCGATCTTCTTTTCCACTTCCCCGATCGCCCGTTTCGTCTTCAGCAGGCTGTCCGGGGTTACGCTGATGGAGTCGATGCCCAGCTCCACAAGGAACTGTGCGAAGTCCGGGAAGTCCGAAGGTCCTTGGCCGCAGATACCCACTTTGGTACCGGTGCGTTTGGCCGTATCGATCAGCATTTTCAACATGCGCTTCACGGCCGGGTTGCGCTCGTCATAGAGGTGACTGACCAGTGCGCTATCACGGTCCAGACCGAGTGTAAGCTGGGTGAGGTCGTTGCTCCCAATGGAGAATCCATCGATGTGTTCGCTGAACTCCTCGGCCATGAGGATGTTGCTGGGGATCTCCGCCATCAGGAAGAGCTCCAAGCCTTCCTTGCCTCGTTCCAGCCCATATTCCTTCATCACCGCCGTCACGCTTTGGAGTTCTTCCACCGTGCGGCAGAAAGGCACCATGACCACCACGTTCTTCAGGCCCATTTTCTCGCGCACACGGCGGATGGCCTTGCACTCCAGACCGAAGGCTTCCTTGTACACCTCGCTGTAGTAGCGACTGGCGCCGCGCCAGCCGATCATGGGGTTCTCCTCGGTCGGCTCGAAGTGTTCGCCGCCCAACAGGTTCTTGTATTCGTTGCTCTTGAAGTCGCTGAAACGTACGATCACCTTGTTGGGATAAAAGGCACTTGCGATCTTGGCGATACCGTAACTGAGGCGCTTCACGAAGAACGTCTCCTCATCTTCGTAGCCGTTGATCAGGTAGCTGATCTTACCACTGAGCGCCACATCGCCGAGTTCTTTGTGCTGCAACAGAGCGAGGGGATGCGCTTGGATGTAATTATTGATGATGAACTCCTCACGCGCCAATCCCACGCCTGCGTTGGGTAGGCCGCTGAATTTGAAGGCCAGGTCCGGGCTGGCCACATTGAGCATGATCGGTGTTTTCGTATCCGGCATATCGGCAAGCATCGTTTCCTCCATGGTGCTGGGGATGATCCCATGGTAGATGATGCCTGTGTCGCCTTCGCAGCAGCTCGCGGTCACTTCCATGCCGGTGTCCAGCAGGTCGGTGACGTTGCCGCAGCCTACAATGGCGGGTACGCCCATTTCGCGCGCCACGATAGCGGCATGGCAGGTGCGCCCTCCTTTGTTGGTGATGATGGCACTGGCCTTTTTCATGATCGGCTCCCAATCCGGGTCCGTCATGTCGGTCACGAGGACATCGCCCTGTTTGAAATCCTTGCCATCACCGTCACCCCCGCGGCCGTCCAAGCTGAATAGGATGCGGACCTTGCCTGCGCCCACACGGTCGCCAATGGCGATGCCGCGCGCCACCTCCTTGGCGTCATCAGGCTTGTCGATCTTGTACTCGACCACGCGGTCGGTGGCCTTGCGGCTGTGAATGGTCTCCGGCCGCGCCTGCACGATGAAGAGTTCCTTGCTGAGGCCGTCCACCGCCCACTCTACGTCCATCGGGCACCAGTGGCCCTTTTTGTCACTGTAGTATTTTTCTATGGTGGCCACGCTGCGCGCGATCTCCAGTGCTTGGTCATCGGTGATGCAGAAGCGGTTTCGCTGTGCGCGCTCGATGGGAATGGTGAGCGTGGGCTTTCCCGGCTCCACGCCGTATACCATTTTGCGATCCTTGTTGCCGAGCTTCTTTTCGATAATGGGCGTGAAGCCCTCTGCCAGCGTGGGTTTGAAGATGAGCCATTCGTCCGGGCTCACCGCGCCTTGCACTACCATTTCACCCAAGCCGTAGCTCCCGTTTATGAGCACTACATCCTTAAATCCACTTTCGGTGTCCAAGCTGAAGGCAACGCCACTACTGCCCACATCGGAGCGCACCATTTTTTGGACACCCACACTAAGACCCACCTGAAAGTGGTCGTATCCACGGCTCTCGCGGTACACGATTGCGCGATCGGTGAAGAGTGATGCGAAGCAGTTACGCACGGCGGCGATCAGGTCCTGGTGCCCGCGGATATTGAGAAACGTCTCTTGTTGCCCGGCAAATGACGCGTCAGGCAAATCCTCCGCCGTGGCGCTGGATCGGACGGCCACATCGGTTGCTTCCTGACCATACTTCTGCGACATTTCATCATACCGTTGCATGATTCCTTTCCAGATCTCCTCCGGGAACTTCCCGTTCTTGATCAACGTGCGCACGGCCAAGCCGGTGCGGCGGATGTTCTCCACATCATCCACGTCCAAGCCTGCTATAATGTCGCGGATCTTCTGGTCCAGTACATTGTGAGCGATGAAAGCCTCGTAGCTGGATACGGTCACGACGAACCCGCCTGGCACCTGCACACCAAGCTTTCCGAGGTTTTGGATCATCTCCCCGAGGCTGGCATTTTTGCCACCTACTGATGGGATGTCACTGAGTTCAACTTCGTGGAGCCACTTGAGGTAGGGAGGATTCGACATGCTTTTCAATCTGAAGGAAAGAGTGGGTTTTAACGTCGGTGCACGAGAAAAGTTGAATTATTTTCGGAATCAAGCCACGAGTTTATTCAGTTTTCCGTCATGATTCGGTTGCTCGCTGCTCGGGCAGCCTAGATCGAACCAACACCCTGGAACCATTCCATGAAAAAGACGCTCCTCCTGTTGCTTTTCTCCGTTGGTATATTGGTTACCAAGGCCCAGACCACTTGTGCCACGGCATTGCCGATCACACCCGGACCGCACTCCGTGAGCTTTCAGAGCGGCTCACAGGTGCCCACACCGATCTGCTCGCAATTTGGGGCGGGTGCTTCCATGGGCGCATGGTACAGCTTCACCGCACCGATGGATACTGCAGTGACAGTAAGTACCGAGGCAAGCGGTTTGGACACGCGCTTCAACGTGTATATCGGTGGTTGCAGCGCACTCCTGTGCTATGCAGGTGATGATGATAGCGGAACCGGCCTGACCTCGCTCGCCACATTTGATGTTGTTCAGGGCGTCACGTACATCATCGCCTTTGACAATAAGTGGAGCTCCGTTCCTTTCAACTTCACCCTGGAGGAAGTGGTGCCTGACGTTGTGATACCCCCAGCTGAAGGCACGGTGGCATTCAACACTCAAGGGCTGCCCGGCATTTCCGGCTCCACATACGCGGCAGTGGATATGAACGGCGATTTCTTGGATGATGTGGTCTCCGTCACCAGTTCCAATATCAACATTGTCCAGCAGCTGCCAGGTGGGGGTTGGGAGGCCCACAACTACTTTACAGGTGTTGTGCAACATCCGGCATCCTGGAGCTTGGCCGCCGGTGATATCGACGCGAATGGGTTCAATGACCTCCAGTACGGACAGAACGGTGGTGTCACCTTCATGCTGGCCAATGAGGACGGAACCGGCTACATCGAGCAGAGTCCATCCGGGTATATCTTCAGCCAGCGCGGCAATATGATCGACATCAACAACGACGGCCATCTGGACGCTTTCATGTGCCACGATATCGATGCCAATGTCGCCTTCATCAATGACGGAACGGGTTCGCTCTCGTTCCAGCAAGGGCAATTCGGTACTACGTGTGGTAACTACGGCAGCATTTGGGTGGACTATGACAATGATGGCGATATGGACCTCTTCGTGGCCAAGTGCGGCTGCGACCCGGTGGACTTGCTCATGCGTAACAACGGCGACGGGACCTTCACCAGCATGGCATCTCAATTGGGTTTTGCGGACAATCACCAGAGTTGGTCAAGTGCGTGGGGAGATTTCGACAACGATGGTGACATGGACGTGCTGGTGGGCTCCAGTTCCAGCAGTTACCACAAGCTGATGCGCAACAATGGGGACGGCACCTTCACCAATATCACCATCGGTTCCGGTTTCGACGGCTTGAACGGGCAGAGCATCGAGTGGAACACCCGTGACTTCAATAATGACGGATACTTGGACATCATCGGGGGCGGTGCCATCATGTACAACAACGGCGACCTTACCTTTTCACCAGACTATACTGCCCCTGTGAATGGACCCATCGGAGACCTCAACAATGATGGTTTTCTGGACATCATCAACGGGAGTACGGCGCGGATGAACCTCGGAAATGATAACCATTGGCTCACCGTGAACCTGATCGGTACGGTGAGCAACCGCAATGGGATCGGTGCTCGCGTGCAGGTTGTCAGCGCGCTGGGTTCCCAGATACGGGAGATCCGGAGCGGTGACGGCTTCAAGTACATGAGCAGCCTCAATGCCCATTTCGGCCTTGGTACGGACTCGGTGATCACTGGGATCACGGTGCGCTGGCCTTCCGGTATCGTGGATGAGCTTTCCACAGCCGATATTGATGGATCCATCACGATCACTGAAGGCATGACCATGAGTACCAGCATAGCTGATGGTCCCGCTTTGGACGCCATGGAAGTATTCCCCAATCCCGTGTTGGATGTATTGACCGTGACCGGACAGGAAAGTGAGGGCAATGGCCGCTTCCAGATCATGGATGTGGCTGGGAAACTTGTTCTGGAGGGAGTTCTTAGCAGCGGTAAGGTAGACGTATCCAGCTTGTCCGACGGTGTGTATGTGCTGTCCGTGAAAGGCGACGGACAACGTGGCCAGCAACGTTTTGTCAAGCAGTAGTACCGGGGCTTCTTTCATTCGAATAGGTCCGGATTTCCGAACTTTTTCATTCCATCCCTGATGAGCAGCCCATGGCCAAACCATGCTGTTCCGCAAGACCAGATCTTCCGGTCCCTAATGCTGGAACTATGTTCAAAGCATCCCCCGCGCCTTGATCTCCAGATACTTGTTCAGCACATTCACGCTGAGCTGGTGGGGTGCTGTAAGGATGGTGAGCACGCCATGGCGCTCCAGTTCCTTGGCGATCAATTCCTTTTCGTTGATGAACTTGGTGGTGATGGCCTTTATGTACACATCCATGGTGTTGGTGTCCGGCCGTTGCAGGAGCTGATCCAGTTCGGTGTTGCGGAAGATCACCACGGCCACTAAGTGCGCGCGCGCCATTAGCTGCAGGTAGGGGAGCTGTCGGCGCATCGCCGAAAGGCTTTCATAGTTGGTGTACATCAACAACAGGCTGCGTTGCGAGATGGCGCGTTTCACCCGGGGGAAGAGCGCCTCTATATCGGTCTCCGCAAAGTCGGTCTTCTGGGCGTAGAGCAGTTCCATCACACGGTGCATCCAGCCTTTATCCCTGGCCGGTGGGAGCACGTTGTGTACGGTGTTGCTGTACGTGATCACGCCGGCCTTGTCGTCCTTCTTGATGGCGATATCGCTAAGCATGAGCGTGGCATTGATGGCACGGTCCAGCAAAGTGAGGCCGTCGAAGGGCATTTTCATGGTGCGCCCGGTATCGATCAATGAGACGATCTGCTGCGCCTTTTCGTCCTGGTATTGGTTCACCATCATTTTACCGCGGCGTGCCGTAGCCTTCCAGTTCACCGTGCGCCTGTCGTCACCGGGGATGTAGTCCCGGATCTGCTCGAACTCGGAGCGCTGGGAACTGCGCCGCACCTTGCGCACACCGGCCATGCTGAAGGGGTCGGCCAAGGCCATCAACTCGTATTTCCGCAGGTGGAGGTAGCTGGGGTACACCGCGATCTCCCGGCCCTGTTCCTGCTTGAAGCGCCTTTCCGCCAGGCCCAAACTGGTTCTCACCAGCACGTTGATGGCACCGTAGGCATACACGCCGCGTGCGAGGGGGCGCACCATGTAGTTGAGCTGTGCATTGCCCCGTGGTTCGATGCCGCTGTTCAGCACCAAGTTGCGTTCCTGCAACTGGGCGGGTAGTTCATCCAGCACCCGAACGCGGATGGGGATGGAGTAGTTGCTCCGCACCTCCACGGTCACCGGATTCTCATCGCCATTGCTCCACTTGGCCAGGGTGTGGCGCGAAGCATGGATGCCATCCTTCCGGCTGTACAATCGTGCGATATCCAACAGGCCCCCGACCCCCAACAAGCAGGTTGCGAGAATGGCCGTCGGGAGCAGTACGGGTAGGAGATAGGCCACCACGAACAAGGCCACAACGGCCCATCCGATGCCGAAAAAGCGCCGGGTCAGAAAAAGCGATCGGAGCACTTTCTTCACCGGGGTACGGGGACTTTCGCGATGATCTGTGCTACGACCTCATCCGGCCGCATCCCTTCCATTTCCCGCTCGGGTGTTAGTAGGATGCGGTGGCGCAGTACGGCGGGAAGTACCTGCTGGATGTCCTCGGGGATAACAAAATCGCGGCCTTGTACGGCGGCCACCGCTTTGGCAGCACGCTGAACGGCGAGGCTGGCCCGCGGGGAGGCACCCAGCATCAGCGCCCGGTCGTTCCGCGTGGCATGGGAGATCTCTGCGATGTAGCGCACCAGCTTGGCATCACAGCGCACTTGGAACACCAGTTCCCGAAGGCGGGCCAGTTCTTCCGGAGTGATCACGGGCTTGATCTGGTCCACTTCCATCCGATGGATCCCTTCCTGCGCCCGCAAGAGCAACTGCTCCTCCTCGTCCACGCTGGGATGTCCCATATCGATCTTGAAGAGGAAGCGGTCCAACTGAGCTTCGGGCAGTCGGTAGGTGCCCTCGTGCTCGATCGGGTTTTGCGTGGCCACGATCATGAAGGGAACGCCCGCAGGATGCGTGACCCCGTCCACGGTCACTTGCCGTTCTTCCATCACCTCGAAGAGCGCGCTTTGCGTTTTGGCCGGTGCCCGGTTGATCTCGTCCACCAACACGATATTGCTGAAGATGGGGCCGGGCTTGAAGGTGAAGGCGTTGGTGCGCGGGTCGAAGATGCTGGTGCCGATCACGTCGCTGGGCATCAGGTCCGGTGTGAACTGGATCCTGCTGAAGCCGGTGGCCACGGTACGTGCAAGGAGTTTCGCGGCAAGTGTCTTCGCCACGCCGGGCATGCCCTCTATGAGCACATGCCCATCACTGAGCAGGGCGATCACCAGTTGGTCGATCACGGCATCCTGGCCGATGATCACGCGCTGCACCTCAGTGCGGATCCGATTGGCTGCGTCGCGCAGTTCGCCCAGTGGCAGGGTTGGTATGTAGCTGTCAGGGCGGATGGGCTCCGTTCCTTCCGGAGCCGGGTTGGTTGGGTTTTCTTCTTCCATGTTGTTGGGGCTGTGCATGTATCGTCCTGGCAGTTAGGTCGTGTTGGGGCGATGGCGTGTTGGGCGATGCATGCATCGCCCTTACACGCTTTACAGCCTGCTGCGCAGGCTGCTTAGGGCCTTGTTCAGGGTTAGTAGTTGTTCTTCGCTTACGTGTACCATGCCGGTGTAGTATTCCATCAAGCGGTTGGCATGTTCGAGTTCTTCTTTAGGGATACCGGTCCGCATGGCGATCTCCTGTATCGTTTCAGCATCCCAAGCGGTGTGATGCAAGCGCAGTTTACGTCGCGCTTCGTCCTTGAACTGGCTCACGAGCTTCCGGGCGATGTCCGCATGGTCACCCCGGAAGTAGTAGAGCCTGCCGATGGTGTCCGCAAAATCGCGGCTGGTGTTGCGCGGTGGCGCTACGATGGGTATGGCCCGCTGCCGGCGACGGGCGTATACGAGCACGGTGAGCAGGAGCAGGGCGATCACTGTCCAATAGGCCCATTTCAGCGCTGGTTGGGATAGGATATAGCGCAATGGCGTACTACTGCCGGGTCTGCCGCTCTTATAGAATTCGTCCCAGAGCACAGGTCTGTCCTCCATCAGGCTGAAGGCATTTTCCATAAAACCGCGAGCCTGGTCTTTCAGCAAGTAGTAGTCGGTGAAGGCGAGTGGTACGGTGCAGAGGTAGATCCAACCCTTGCCGTAGCGCATCCTGATCAACACGGGTTCTTCGCGCTCATTTTCAGCCAGCACTTGCACGCTGTCCACGCGGAAGTTCCTGAAATGGAAATCGAAGCCGCCCCGAGCGAAACGGAAGTCACCCGCCTCCCGCAGCGGCCATGCGGTATAGCGCACCAGATCAGTATCGCCGCGCAGGATCTGTTGCATGCCCTTCACCGATAGGCTGTCCGGCATTTGCCAGTGGTAGGTCGAACTGAAGTGGAGGGTATCCTCCAATTTATCGCCGAAGTTCTCGGCTGCGATGAAGACATCATCCCCGGCCTCCACCATCAGCAGCAGGTGGCGTAGATCAAGCTCGTCCACTTGGAAGTTGCTGTTGATGAAGACGTGGTTCACCCGTGGATCGCTCTCGGGCAAGGCCAAGCGCTCCTGCGCTGTGGAGTAAATAGGGTCGCGTACGGTGGTGATACCTTGATGAAAGAGGTCACCGAGGCGATCGTAGGTAAGGCCGCAGGCATATGGATCGGTCCTGTAGCGGCTGTAGCTGGGGTACCAGTTCGGTTCGCGCGGGGTCAAG
Organism: Flavobacteriales bacterium; assembly: GCA_019638085.1. Lineage (GTDB taxonomy): Bacteria > Bacteroidota > Bacteroidia > Flavobacteriales_F > PHOS-HE28 > PHOS-HE28. The sequence continues at coordinate 127,065 of JAHBUL010000012.1, forward strand.
GCGTCCAGCACCAGGATCAACAGCACCACGAAAACGGTGCCGGCAATGATGGCTTTTTCCGCGCGGCTCATCTGCCCTGCGGGCTATGAAGTTCAATGAATTCAGGTGCGAGCCTGCGGTAACGTGCTTCATCCATGGGCGCATTGCCGTACCAGGCCCATTTGAAAAGGAAGCTGATCCCCGAGAAGGATGCACGCATGGCCGGATCCTTCAGTTGGTCCAGATATTCCCTGTCGGTATAGCGGGGTTGCCAGTGGATCCGACCTTCGTCGATCAATCGTCGCAGCACTTTCAGGTATTGATAGCGCAGCGCGGTACGCCAATCCCCATCACCTTCCGCCTTGGCCAGCAGCCGGTCGAGGTCCAGCTTTTCAATGTCCTCTTCCATGGCGGTAACCTGGCGAGGAGTGCCCGCCTCCGGCGTGAGAACGTTGTGGAAGAGCCGCTTGCGCAGCAGGAAAAGCAGGAATACCAGAGCGGTAATGAGGATGGCCCAATGCAGGTTGGTGAAGACCCAGGATCCGGCCTCGCTTCCGAAGATCTTGCGCAGCAGCTGCTGCAGCCATCGCATCAAACGGTCCCACAGCAGGTTCTCTACGTGGAGACTACGGTCGTAGTCGTACTCCGGGTTCGCTTGCAGTTCAGCTATTGCGGAACTGTCATATCGGGCTTCCCGAACGGCCACTGTATCATCACCCACGGCGGCCCAGTCGGTTTTGGTTTGCGTGGGGGAGCCGGCGTTCTCCTCCACGGTGACCTCAGGCGCCATGCTATCGATCGACACTTCGAAGGTGTCCACACCCTGCTGTGCCATGGCCGTGAAAGCCATGCTCAGCAAGCAGGATATGAAGATCAGGGAACGGACCACGAATGCGGTTGCTGTCTGCTCCTGTGCTCAGGAGATCTTGGGATCCACCTGCAATTCATCCACGCGGTCCATCAACCCACGACCCTCCTTTTCCTCGATCAAGGAGAGGGCATGAAGACCGATGGGTACCTGCATGAATGGCATGAGCAGCACGTTCATCACACCACCCATGATCATCATTCCGGTCATTAGCCAACCCATACGCTCCCCCATGGCCGAAGGGTCATTCATGCTATCCACCCCGCTCATGGCACCGAAACCGGTAAGTATGATGAAGGGCAGGTAGATGATATAGCCGATGAAGCTGATCAACATCCCAAGTACGATGACCAGGCCGAATGTGCGCCACCAATGGCCTTTGATGATGGTGAAGGAGCGACCGATGCAGTCGCCGATATCCGCGCGTTCGAAGGCGCGCAGTGGAAAGGCCATTACGAAAACGATACCCAGCCAGATGGCCCCTACAAGGAACAGGACCACCCCTGCGGATGTGATCAGGCCAGCGAGGAGTCCGATCACAAAGTAGGCGACCAACTGCCCCTTCACCTCCTTCCATAGGTCGCTCATGCTCGGCTTCAGGCCCTTGTTCACCATGTAATAGCGCATGTACTCGAATACGATGGTGTATAGCAGTAGCATCGATAATCCCATGAGCACATAGCCCAGGAACATGCTGCCCATGCTGGACATCATCCCGCCGAGATCCCCTGATAATTGGCTGCCGTACATGGTCCGGAAAAAGCTTCCGAAAAAGAATGAGGCCACCAAATAGATCGGCAGGCAGATGAAGATCAAGGGCCTATAAAGCGTTTTCCAATTCTGGCGGATGAACTGGAAGCCGGTGCTGATCACGGCGCTGAAATCACGCTGTTGGCGTAGCTCGATGTATTCGGTGGGTGCGTTCGACATGATAGGGGTAAAGGATGAAGTAACCGATGATGAAGGCCATGCTGCCTCCGATGATCGCAATGTTCAACACAGGATGCATGGTATCGCTGCGCCGGGTGATAAAGGATTCGATGAAGCCGGCAAGGATGAAGCAAGGCACCAGGCCCATCACGATCTTCACCCCCTTTATTGCGCCACGGCGGAAACTGGCCAGGCGTGTGTAGGTGCCCGGAAAGAGAATGCTGTTACCCATCACGATCCCGGCTGCTCCGGCGATCACGATGCAGCTGATCTCGATAGTGCCATGTAACCAGATGCTCCGCAGGCTTTCGTGCAATACGCCCTGCTCATACATGAAGTATTGGAAGGCTCCCAGCATGATGCCGTTCTGCACCAGGATCAGCCAGGTGCCGTAGCTCAGCAGCAGCCCCATGGCGAAGGCATAGAAGGAGACCATGATGTTGTTGAAGGTGATCCCGAAGAACATGTCCATCATCGGCGAGTTACCATAGACCGCCATGGGCTTACCTTCCTTGATGTTCTCCAAGGTCATGTTCACATAGCCGTCGCCCATGATCAACCGCGTGAAGGTGGTGTCAAAGCGCGCGCTGAGCCCGCCGATGATCACCGCCACAGCGAAGACCGCCGCTGAGATCGCCAATTGCTTTCTTGTGGCAGCCATCAACAACGGGAGCTCGGTGCTCCAAAAGGTGATGAAGCGACCCATACCCGTGCGCTGGTTCCGGTAGATATGCCGATGCATCCCTGCCGCCAAGGTGTTCAAATAAGCCGTTACCTGAGCGCCGGGGTAGAAGGTGCGTGCATAACTAAGATCGTCGTTCAATTCGATATAGAGCGCGCTTGCCTCGTCCGGCGTGATGTCCGCACCTCGGCGCGCGACCAGTTCTTCCAGCCGTCGCCACTTCTCCTTGTTCCATTTTACGAAGGCTGCTTCACGCATGGGTCATTCGGCTTCAGCAAACTTAGCATTCTGCCGAAAGGAGTTTCAAGGTGTCCTTTTGCAAATTTGGGTGAGGCCAGGCGCGCTGGATATCCTACAGCAAACATACCATTGCGGCGCTTCGCTATTTTGCGGCCCACCATGGAAACTGTTCACATCGAGACCAGCCAGAACGTTTCGCTTCATTATGAGGTGGCCACCATTGTGGACCGCGGACTGGCGGTGGTGATCGATTGGATCTTGTTGGCCGGCTACACCATCGCCTTAGTGATGTTGATGGGCCAATTTGATATTCGCATCCCCCAATGGGGTTCGATCATCCTGTTCGGGGTGCCATGGACCTTCTATCATTTGGTCAGCGAGTTGCTGATGGATGGACAAAGCCTCGGCAAACGGTCGCGCAACATCAAGGTGACCCGCTTGGACGGAGGCCAACCCGGGCTTGGCCATTACCTGTTGCGCTGGATGCTGCGTTTGATCGATTCCATGTTCTTTCTTGGTGCAGTCGTGATCCTTTTCAACGGCAAAGGCCAGCGCTTGGGTGATCTGGCGGCTGGTACTTCGGTGATCTCACTGAAGCAGCGCTTCTCCCTTGCAGATACGTTGCTGATGAACGTTCCGGAAGGACACCAAGTGAAGTATCCCGAAGCTGAACGGCTCACAGATGCCCATGCCCGCTTGATCAAGGAGGTGCTCGGCAATACGAGCAGGGCCAGGCCGATGGCGCTTACGAAGCTTGCCGGACGCTTTCAGGATGAGCTGGCCATTACACAACGCCCCCAGCCTGAGGAATTTCTTCGGACCCTTCTGGCCGATTACCTGTTCCTCACCGGGAAGTAGCAGCGTTCCTCGAGACGGAGTGACCTCGGGGTCAGACCCTGCGGAACACCAGGTTCACCAGCAGTCGGTCCACCTGCACTTCCATCAACCGGCCGTTCTTATAGCGGTATCTATTGCGGTCGTTGTTCGGCAGGGTCACTTCATAGCTACTGGGGCCCGTACGGCGGATCGGGCAATCCTGAAGCACGCTTTCCACAAGGATCGTGGATTGCCCGATGGGCTCCTCGTAGTACATCCGCGATGTGGTCCAATCGTTGGTGCTGCGCAGTCGGTAGGGCGCCTGAGGATGGACATACGCCCACCTTTCGCCCTGATGGGTGGACAGATTACTGGAATCCCGCATGTTGCCGTTCAGGCTCACCGTGGCGAAGCATTTCCTCAGTAGGCCACCTTCATATTCGGTATACATCGTGGTGCGGACCGCCTGCATCCATATCATTCGCACCTCCGCAGAGGAAACGATCACATAGGATGTTCGCCCTGCATGGGTAGAGCGATGAGCTTGGATACTGCCAACTTCAGAATCACCCTTGAAGATCTTGAAATGTGATTCTTGGCCAGCGACCAAGGATGCCCAGCCCAGCAGCACGGTGAGCAGACCTAAATGCAGGAATTTCGCGGGGGTGATCACAGATCGTGGTAAAGCTACTACTAGCATGGGGAAGACGTACCGCAAGCTACGTCTCTTTCACTGCCCTGAGCCATAGTTCACGGCCTGCCCGGGGCGGGATCGAATTATGGCAGCGCTCCAAGGAAAGGTCGGCGAATACCGGACTGAAGAGTTTCCGGTATTCCGCCTCATTCCCACCGAAGGGAGGGTGGTCCGTGTTCAAGGGGTCATCAAAGAGCACCCCGACGAGTTTCCCGCCCGGATGGAGCAGCTCATGCATTCGCTTAACATAGCGGGGGCGCAGCTTCGGGTCCAAAGCACAAAAGAAGGTCTGCTCGATGATCAGATCATAGCGGCCCGCGTGGCTGAAGAAATCCGCCACATGCAGGTGGTCCTTAGGGAAATCCGGGCAACGTTCAACAAGGTCCGCGAATGGTGCACCGGTGAGGTCCACCACATGCACATTGCCGAAACCAAGCCGGTGCAGGTATTCCGCTTCATAGGAGCGCCCGCCACCGGGGATCATGATCTCCAGCTTTTTATCCGTTAACTGATCGAAATATGTTTTCAGCGGCGTACTCACGGCCCCCAGGTCCCATCGGGTATCGCTCGTGGCATAGCGCTCCTCCCAAAAGTCGGCATTCAGTTCCATGGGGCGAAGTTCGGTGATCCCGGGAGTGTCCGAGCTCTTATGTCCTATGCTCGTACGGCAGGAGTACAGGACATAGGACTCGGGTCACAGGACAGCATGTATCTCCGACGAAACCTCAATGCGCGCACAACACCGGGATCCCTGCGTCATTGGTGAGCAGGCGCTCCTTTTCCGCATCGGCGATGTAGCGATACTCCTCCGATGGCACGGACATGATCGCAATGCATCCAGCATGAACACGTTTTGCGTATTCGATCGTTGGTACGGAAAAACCTACGGAAAAGGAACGGCTGGGCTCTTCCACTTGCTTGTGCGGAATACCCTGAGTAGTCAGCCGATCCACCATCCGCTTCTTGTTGCGCAATAACTCCTCACTGGCCTCTTCACCGGGTCTGTTGAGCTGATAGATGTGTACCATGCTGCCGAAGTGCTTCGCCACCAAGCAAACAGCGTTCAGAAGATGATCGATCCCGCTATGGCCGGCCACCGGCAATACGATCGTACCGAAATCGTTGCTGTCCGGGCTGTTCTTCTGCACCACCATCGAGGGTATTTCAACCTTCCTCACCAGCTTAAGTATATGGGCACCAAAGAGAGATTGCTTCAGGCCGCGAAGACCATGTGTGGCACATACCATCAGGGCATGACCATTTCTGCTTTCCTCCGTGATCTCGTGCATGAACTCGCCCTCGCGCAGATGCACGTTCAAAGGGGCATCCTTCACCATCGCTCGCTCACCTTCCAATGCGATCTTCGCTCTGGAGGGGCCATCACCCTTGGTCTCCTGCTTCTCCAAAACATGCAGCAACGTGATGGAGCCATTGAAGCGTTTAGCCATGACCGCTGCATAGTTCACGCCTTTCTGGGCCGTTTCGGAAAGATCGGTAGGGCAAAGGATATTGTTCATGATCGATGGATCTAAGGCTACGATAAATGTAGACCAGCCGATTCAGGTTACGGTTAACGAGGGGCAAAATACCGGTTATCGGGTAGACCGATCTTGCTGCGGAATGCGGGTATTCTCACCGGGGGTGACCGTAGCATATGCTCCTACGGAAGAGGGCCTCCATGAGTAGGGGGAATGCGATAGGAGGTTCCTTGGTCTGATCTTCCGTCAGGCAAGCCGGGGTTGAAAACTTGCCGAGACAAAGCAAAGATCCCTTCAATCGTTCGGGTATCTTGCTCGCTTTCGATCGCCATGGAATACGTCACACCGGAAACCGCCGGTCCTTTTGTCGCTGAGCCGAATGCCAGCCCGTTGGAGTTGCTCGAGAAGCACTTTGGTTACAAGAGCTTTCGTCCCGGGCAGGAAGAGGTCATCGAGCATGTGCTTGCCGGCAATGATGCAGTGGTGCTGATGCCCACCGGCGGTGGTAAAAGCCTTTGCTATCAAGTACCCGCTCTCGCCATGGATGGGTTAACGGTGGTGGTATCACCGTTGATCGCGCTGATGAAGGACCAGGTGCAAGCGCTTCAAGCCAATGGCATCCCGGCTGCTTTCCTCAACAGCACACTCACCTATTCCGAGGAGCAAACCATCGAGACCCAGTTACGATGCGGCGCGATGAAGCTGCTCTACGTCTCTCCTGAACGGTTGCTTTCCCAGAACTTCCTGGATCGCGTCGCGGAATGGAACCCCGTGCTTTTCGCCATTGACGAGGCGCACTGCATCAGCAGTTGGGGGCATGCCTTCCGCCCGGAGTACAAGCGGCTGGACATCCTGAAAAAAGTCTTTCCGAAGGTCCCCTTGATCGCACTCACCGCCACTGCCGACAAGACCGTACGCGGCGATATTGCACAGCACCTCGGTATGCGCAATGAGCGCCTCTTTACCTCCAGCTTCGATAGGCCCAACCTCTCATTGGCGGTGCTTCCCGGGCAAAATCGCTGGGCGATGCTCCAGCGCATCATGGCACGCCATGATGGCGAGTGCGGTATCATCTATTGCAACAGCCGCAAGGGGACGGAGAAGCTCGCCGCCCAGCTCCAAGGCATCGGCATCCGTGCCGACTTCTACCATGCCCGGATGGATGCCGCCGATCGCGATAGTGTTCAGGATGAATTCATTTCCGGAAAGCTCCACGTGGTTTGCGCCACCATCGCCTTCGGCATGGGCATCGACAAAGGTGATGTGCGCTTCGTGATCCACTGGAACATGCCCGGCACGCTGGAGGGCTACTACCAAGAGATCGGTCGCGCGGGCCGGGACGGTACACCCGCCGAGACCATCCTCTTCTATAGCTATGCGGACGTTCAGACGCACATGCACTTCATGGAAGAGGTGGCGGATGCACAGTACAAGGCCATCATGGGCGCGAAGCTGGACCGCATGAAGGAGTACGCCGAGGCGCAGGTCTGCCGACGCATGGTACTGCTCAGCTACTTCAGCGAGGAGGTGGTGAAGCCCTGCGGCAACTGCGACGTCTGCAAGGATCCACCGAAGTATTTCGATGGCACGCTGCTCGCCCAGAAGGCGCTGTCCGCCATGTTCCGCTGCCACCAAGGCATCGGCATGAGCGTGCTGATCGACGTGCTGAAGGGCACCCACAGCCAAGAGGTGCAGCAGCAGGGGCTCAGCGCGGTGAAGACCTTTGGCGCAGGCGCGGATGTAAGTGCCTTCGCTTGGGTGATGTTCATTCAACAGTTCCTTCAGCAAGGCTTGATCGAGATCGACTATAAGGACCGCTACCACCTGAAGATCACCCCACTCGGGCACAGGGTGCTGAAGGGAGAACATCCCGTACAACTGGTGACACCGGACACCGTGAAAGAGCGCCAAGAGCGTACTCGAAAGGCCAAGCTGCCACAGGCCACCGAAGTTGCACCGGCCAGTGCCGACCTGCTCGCCCAATTAAAAGTACTCCGCCTCAGCATCTCAAAAGAGATCGGCAAGCCGGCCTTCGTGGTCTTCAGCGATGCTACCCTTATTGACATGGCCACCAAGAAGCCGCGCAACGTCTACGAATTCCGCTTGGTGAACGGGGTGGGGGACCACAAGACGAAACTGTACGCGGAGAAGTTCCTGGCGGTGATCGGGGCGAATGTGGATTGACTGACCTCACGAGTTATCCCACGCGCGTACGGTTCAGCTTGACTCCCGCGCCGATTAGGGCAAGCATGCTTTCGTCTATCTTGGTCCGATGCGGATACGTGCGGGTACTTTGGTCATTCTTTGCTTGTATTTGCTGCTTGCTTGCCGCAGCCAGAGCAGGATCGTGGAGTACGTGAGCCACGGCAGTTATCTTGTTGAGAATGCCACCAGCACCGTGCTCCACATACATGCAGTGGGCCTCTGGGGGCCGGTGGTCCTGCTGGCCGATAGTGTACTGCCCGGCACCCCACCGAGTTCTTCCAGGTGACCGAAGGCAGCGGAGGACATCTGATGCCCAGCAATTTCCTAAGTGAATTGGTGATCACCCAAGGGGATCGTACGTCGCCGGCAGTGGTGTATAACGGCATCCGAAATGATGACTGGCACACACCGGGCACGGTGAATGGGAGAGTGGTGTACCTGTTGAAGATCCAATAGGACACCCACGCTGGAGTGAGGCTTCCGCCACCTCCGTACGTACTCGGATTTTTGCCACGTGAGATAGCCATGGGTGCAAGGACCATCTGCCCACCTGACCCATGTGCTGGCCTTCTTTTCCGGGTATGCAACAAATGCTCTTATAGCCCCCATTCCGTCACAAGTTTGCCGTGTGATGCCGCAAAAGCACATGCGTGGACACTCGCAGTGAAATTGCGGGATCTTGCAACTGCGACCCGCCGAAAAAAATCTGGACAATACCCAACGGACCATCCCTGAACCCGTACTATTGTTCGGCATGCTCACCAAGCTGGTCATCCTCGGGATCTACTTCGCGATCCTATTTCTCATCGGTGTTTTGGCCTCGCGGCGGGTGAAGGGACTGAGCGATT
>JAHBUL010000013.1 GCA_019638085.1 Flavobacteriales bacterium
GCACCTATAAGAAATTGGCGGTTCAGTGGTTAAATGAAGTTCAGTTTTTCAATCAAACTTTTGTGCTGGTTGACAGTTTTGTGCTTCGAAATCGCCAACTTCTTATAGCTGCAACACGTTGTGGAAATACAAAGTCAATTCAACCAGGCGACAGAATTTTTTTACTCAAAGTTGGGACAGAACCAAAAGGTATTATTGCAGCAGGATTTTCGACCTCGACACCATTTTACGAAAAACATTGGAGTGGAGAAAATAAAGACACATTATACATTGACGTTGACTTTGAAGTCTTACTCAATCCAGACCAAGAACCAATCTTAACAGTTGACATATTAAAAACTGGAAATTTAGCTCAACAAAATTGGCGACCTATGGCTTCTGGAATTTCCGTTAGACCTGAACTTGTTGACGAACTTGAAGCTGTTTGGTTTGACTTTTTGACAACTCAAAAAATTAGACACAACCCTTTTATTCCGACAGACAATAACTCTCAAAAGACTTACACCGAATGAACACCAAATCAAATTTCAGTAACAAAATATGAACGAAATCCTTTCGCAAGAAAAAAGTGTTTAGAGCATTTCGGTTACGCTTGTGTCGTTTTCGACTTCAATTTTGAGAAAACATACGGACAAATAGGAAAAGGTTTTATTCACGTTCATCATTTGACACAAGTTACAACTGTTGGACAGACTTATGAAATTGACCCAATAAAGGATTTACGACCTGTTTGCCCAAACTGTCATTCAATAATTCACCGACAAAAAACACCTTTGACAATAGATGAAGTAAGAATATTAATTAACGAAAATGCAGACTGAAAACAGAACACCAGCCCATAATCGAGTAGGCGGCCCCGCCGCAAAATAGCGACCGGGTGCGCCTCTCACACCACTGTACGTACGGGCCTCGTATACAGCGGTTCGTTGAGATGTGGAGCGACTTTCCGGTAGTGATCGAGCAAGGCTTCGTAGCCGCGTTTCGCCAGACGGGACAAGGTGATCGTGGTGCTTAGGATGGGACTTTGGGCGATGGCCCAGCCACCTTTGCGCGTGCGGCTCCAAGCATAGGCATGGTGCTGGTCTACACCCAAGCGGATCAGGTTCTTCCGTTTCCGTTCGGGCTTCTTCCAGTCCTTCCAGATGCAGTACCGCAGCCGATTGCGCACCCAGCCATCCACATCGCGCAGTTTGCCGGTCATACTTGCCAAGCGGAAGTAGTTCAACCAGCCGCGTTGCACGGTCTTCAGGCGGGTAATGCGCTCGGCCAGCGGTAGCGGAGCCGTTTTGCGCGTAATGGCTTTCACCTTCCGCTTATCACTGGGCTTCCCCGCCTTACGGAGGGCGATCCCAGCGGCATTTGGAACACCTCAACGTTCGGTCCTTCATGGGCTTGTGAGACCTCCGCCTTTATCCTTGCGGTGACGGCTCGTATCCACCCACTACTACGACCTCTGCTGACCTCTCCACTACGCCACACGTGGCCATGGAGATCTCCCCGGGTAAGGGTCATATCCTTCGGTCCATCCCCGCCGCATCTACCGCTCTGGGTTTGTTGCCTGCGGGCTTTGCTGTGCTGTGCCAGCTTACCCACCCAATGCGGCCTCGGTATGCGGTTCCTGTTCGTCGGTACGGACCTTTGCAGTCGCGCTTCCTTCAGTGCAGGGGTCGCCCCCTACCACCTTGCGCCTTGCTGACCGGCTTCGACAACTCGCCGGTAAGGGACTTGCACCCTCTGGATATTCAAAGAACGATGCTACCTTGCAGTAGACTTCTTGACCCATGCTGGGCACACACACGGGTTTTGCGTCAGGCGGGTTGACGTGCAAACTTGAAGCTTTGTGCTTCTATTCAAGTGTAGTGCAGGTTGACAGCTTTGTGCTCCGAAACCCGCCCGAACGCAAAGCCCGAAAACGTTGAACGCTATTCCGCGAAAGCACGGAACAGCGTTCAACTAGGAAATGACCACCCTATACAAGGAACTCGCGCAGTCCCAACGCCCGATACCTAGGATTTGATCAACGTCCCCACTCCGCCCAACTCGTAGCGGTCTCTTGCAGGCGCACCGCATAGAGCGCCTCCTTTTCCGGTAAGGCGTTCTGCAAGCGCTCTACAATATCCAATAGCACATTTTCGCAACTGGGCTGCCACGGCGTAAAGCGCGTCCGGCCGAACAGTTCATGGCCCGAAGAGGCTTGGTCACGATCACTTTCGTGCAGCACCAGCGCATGATCGTAATGGTCCACCACGCTCTTGTTCACCAGCTTCTTCAGCTCGGAGAAGTCGATCACCATCCCGTTCTTCGGATGGTTCTCTTCCTGCCGTGGACGGCCGATCAGGGTAACGTCCAATATGTAGGAATGCCCATGGATGCGTGCGCAGAGGCCATCATGGCATCGGAGCGCGTGGGCCATTTCGAAGTGGAACCGCTTGGTGACGCGAACAGGTTGGTTGAAGCTCATGGCAACGTTTCGAAGTGTGCGGTAAAGTGACGCAGGAATTTCGGTTCCTTCACGATCCGCATTCCTTTCACGCCTTCGCGCTCCTTCATGATGCCTTCAAAGGTCTCGGCCACGTACTCGATGTGGCTCTGCGTATACACTCGCCGGGGGATGGCCAAGCGTACCAGTTCCATACGCGAAGGGTTCAGCGAACCGTCCTCGGCATAGGTGCCGAACATCACCGATCCGATCTCCACACTGCGGATGCCGCCCAAGCGGAACAGCTCACTCACCAAGGCCTGGCCGGGGTACTGGGAGGGCGGTATGTGCGGGTAGAGCTTCTTCGCATCGATGTATACCGCGTGGCCGCCGATGGGGAGCATGAGCGGCACGCCCAGCTTGTGCAGCTGTTCACCCAGGAAGGTCGTGCTCCGGATGCGGTAGTTCAGGTAGTGTGGATCGAAGACCTCCTCCAGGCCGATGGCGATGGCTTCCATATCGCGCCCGGCCAATCCGCCGTAGGTGGTGAATCCCTCGGTGATGATGAGCAGGTTGATGCAGGCCTCGGCCAGCGCTTCGTCGCGGAAGGAAAGAAAGCCCCCGATGTTGGCGAAGGCATCCTTTTTGGCGCTCATCACGGCACCATCAGCCAAGGCGAACATGCGCTGTGCGATCTCGCGATAGGTGAAGCCTTCCATCCCTTCCTCGCGGTGTTTCACGAACCAGCTGTTCTCCGCGATGCGGCAGCAATCCAGCATCAGGATCACGCCGTGGCGCTTGCAGATGGCGGAGACGCCTTCGGCATTGGCCATGCTCACCGGTTGCCCACCGCCACTGTTGTTGGTCACGGTAAGGATCACCGCGCCAATGTGCCCTTTGTGCTCCTTCAGCAGGCGGTCCAGTTCACCCACATCCATATTGCCTTTGAAGGGATGTTGCAGCGCGGTATCCTGCCCTTCAACGATGGGGATGTCGATCGCCGTGGCGCCGCTGAATTCGATATTGGCCCGCGTGGTATCGAAGTGGGTGTTGCTGATGAAGACCTTGCCCGGCCCACCGAGGTGCCCATAGATGATCCGTTCCGCCGCTCGCCCTTGATGGGTGGGTAGTATGTGCTGCATCCCGGTAAGGTCCTGCACTTCATTTTCCATCCGCATCCAGGAGCGGGAACCCGCATAGGCCTCATCTCCTTCCATGATGCCGGCCCATTGGTGGGCGCTCATGGCACTGGTGCCACTGTCGGTCATCAGGTCGATGATCACATCCCGCGAGCGCAGCAGGAACGGATTGTAATGTGCTTCCTTCAGCAGCTTCACCCGTTCGGTTTCGGTACTGAGGCCGATGGGTTCCACGCTCTTGATGCGGAAGGGTTCGATGATGGTTCTGTGTTGCATTTTTTGAGTGTCGGGGATCTGTCTGGATCAGACGATCAGAAAATCAGATGATTCCGCCGAAGCTTTAGCGAAGGAGGATGATCGGAAAATGAAATGCCATTGCCGCGACGTGCATTCGATGACGGTGCTTTCGCAACACGCTCTACCCTTGGCGTTCCGGCGGTAGAGCCCGGTGTGATGGGGCGTTTCACAGCTTCTCGAACTTGGCTTGGAAGAAGCGCAGGTACTTCGGCTCATAGGTCATGCGTAGCCCCTTGATCCCGTTGCGCCTTTCATATACCCGTTGGACGCTTTCCGCCACCACGTCCATGTGCGCTTGGGTGTATGCGCGACGCGGTATGGTAAGGCGGACGAGCTCCAACTTCGGCAGGTAATTTTCACCCGTATCCTTATTGCGTCCCGCACTTACGATGCCGCGTTCCATGGCGCGGACACCCGCATCCAAGTACAACTCCGCCGACAAGGCCTGGGCCGGGAATGCGACCTGTGGCACGTGGGGCAGGAAGGCCTTCGCATCCAGGAAAACACCGTGTGTGCCGATCGGCTTCACCATCGGGATGCCCGCGTCCAGCAGCTTCTGCCCGAGATAGAACACTTGCCCCACCCGCGCGCGGATGTGGTCCTCATCCACCGATTCCGAGATGCCGATCGCCATGGCCTCCATGTCGCGCCCGGCCAATCCGCCGTAGGTGTGCAGGCCCTCGAAGATCACCACTTGGTTGCGCGCCTCCTCGAAAATATCCCATTCGTTCAGCGCCAGGAAACCGCCGATGTTCACCAGCGCATCCTTCTTCGCGCTCATGGTGGCGCCATCGGTGAGCGAGCAGAGCTCCTTCACGATGTCAGCCGTGGACCGCTGTTCCTGACCTTTCTCCAAGAGTTTGATCATGTACGCGTTCTCGGCAACGCGCGTCATGTCGTGGATGATGCGGATCTTGTGCTTCGCCGTGAGCGCACGTAGGTCCTTCATGTTCTGCAGGGAAATGGGTTGGCCACCCGCCATGTTCACCGTGGTGGCGATGGAGACGTAGGGGATCTTCGCGGCGCCGTGCTCCTTGATCACCGCTTCCAGCTTCTTCAGGTCCACGTTGCCCTTGAACGGGAAGGTATTGTTGGGATCATGCGCCTCGTCCACGATGATGTCAATGAAGGTACCACCTGCCATTTCCTGGTGCAGCCTCGTGGTGGTGAAGTACATGTTGCCGGGCACTACGTCGCCGGGCTTGATCAGGATCCGCGAGATCAGGTTCTCCGCCCCGCGTCCTTGGTGCGTGGGGATCACATGCTTGTAGCCGTAGTACTTCTGGATGGCCGCTTCAAGGTTATAGAAGTTGCGACTGCCCGCGTAGGCCTCGTCGCCGAGCATCATGCCCGCCCACTGGCGATCGCTCATGGCGCTGGTACCACTGTCGGTGAGCAGGTCGATGTAAACGTCCTCGGACTTCAGCAGGAACGTGTTGTAACCGGCTTCCTCCAAGGCCTTCTCGCGGTGTTCGCGCGTGGTCATGAAGAGCGGTTCGATCATCTTGATCTTGTAGGGCTCGGCCCAGGAAATACGCGGTTCGGTCATGGAATGGATGATGGATGTATGTATGAAGCGTTCAAGGCATGAATGGTGAACGGCGCGCAAAAGTGCGGTTATGCACCGAGGCAAATCCTGTCGAAAATCATATTCGACCTATCCGCACGCTTCAGCGACATACCGGCACCGGGCAAGCGGCGACTGGTCTGCGCCAGCTCAGTGGTTCACCCCCTTCTTGCCGGGGAAATAGCTGGATGAGGAACGGATCGCTCTCCGGCTCCAGTTCCAGATCACCACTTGGTAACCGCGCCAGATGTAGTCCACCGGGGCCACGAGGAAGTGCATGAAACGGGTGAAGGGAATGATCGCCACGATGAAGAACGCCGAGAACATGTGCATCTTCACCGTCCATGGCAAGGCGCTGACCTCCGCGACATCGGGATTGAACGCAAAGAGGGAGCGCAGGTAGGGCGTGATCGCGGAAGCGAACCAGGACGAGCCCCAGTTATTGGCCACGGCGACGATCAATCCGGTGAGTATCTGTACCAGAAGGACCACATATACGAGCATGTCCATGCGGTTGGTCACCATCATCACCCTGCGGCTTCCTAGCCGGCGGCGGATCAGGAGCACCAAGCCGAGCAAGGTGGCCAGGCCGAAGATGAAGGCGCTCATCTCCAGGATCAACAACCGCACCGGTTCGCCGTTCCATGCCAGTACGCTCTTGGGGAACAGGAACGCGATCAAATGGCCGAAGAAGAGCCACATCAATCCGTAGTGGAACGGCTGGCTCCCCCAGAAGAGCTTCTTGCGTTCCAGGAATTCGGAGGAAAGCGAGGAGACCTGGAAGCCCCGGTTCTTGTACCGGTATATCGAACCGATCAGGAAGATCGCCAGTGCGATGTACGGGAACGCAACGAGCGTCAACATGTTCATCACCGCGCCGCCCGCATCCCAACCGACCTTGAGCGCCCACGCCACCAGCAGCGCCACGCCCAGCATCACCAGGAACACCATGACATAATTGGGCCTTGAGGTCCTGGGTGCGATCCCCAGTTCCAGAATGGTGTTCTTCGCCTTGAAATAGGTGGTGATGACGAAATACAGCACAACGGCCCCCACCAAGATCGCCAAGGGCAGGAGATAACCTTCGAATTGCGCGGTGAGCATATACATGGTCAGGTCGTTTTGAGGGTCTTGTGATGCGGGGTGCTGCAGGTTCCGCACGTGGCAGCCCCATGGATGAATGCTTGTGATGCCGGAAGTTCGTTCACGTGGTTTTCCACTTCGATGTGCTCGCTGAGCAACAGGGTGAGCAGGGCGCTGAGCGCATTGCCATAGATGTTCCCATCCTTGGTCCCTTGGAGAACGATGGCCTTGTGCTTGCGCATCAGCATCTTCTCCCGCAGGTCCAAGCGGCCCTGATCGAATTCCTTGAGCATGATGCGGAGCGCGGGCAGCACGATGCGCACGCAGAGCTCGTCCCGGAGGGCGTGATCCTTCATCAAGGGCAACAAGGTCAACACGTTCACCAGGTTGTCCGGTAGCTCGCCGCCACAGTCGTTCTGCGCCTCGGCCTGCTCGCGCTGCATGTTCACCAGGAACTCGCCGCGCTTGTAATCCTCCCCGAAGATCACATAGCCGAGGTCCGGGAAGCAGATGGCCTGCACGTGGAAGGTGCGGGTGAAGATCTCCTCCTGGTCGTACAGTGATGTATGCTCCACCCAGTGGGCGAAACGCTCCAGGTCCGGCAGTGCCTCCGGGCAGTCGGTATGCAGCATCGCACGGCAATCCCGCACGGCCTGGGGCAGCGCGGGCCCGGGGTAGCGGAACAGTCCGGCCATCACGGCATAGCGTTCGGCTTTCATGATCAGAGCCCGCGTGCGGGTTTCATTTTGAATCCGAACCCGGTCTCGCCTTTCACATCGGCGGTGGCCTCGATCATCTCGATGCTCTCTTCGCGGTGTGCGGGTGGGATCACGAAGCGTTCGTTGAAGGTGGCCAGGGAGGTCAGGCGGAAGATGGCATCCGCTTGGGCGGGGTCGGTACGGCCCAGTTCCATGGCCTCTTCGACCTCCTCCTTGGTGAGGTCGCCCACGGTGGCATCGCGACGATGGATCTTCACCGCGGTAAGCTTGCGCAATACCTCGCGCACCTTCTCCTCATTGCCCGCCGTGAAGAGGCTGGCGAGGTACTTCATCGGCAGGCGCGCCGATTCCACCCCGCCCCACAAGGATTTCGTGGTGGAGTCGTACGTGCCATCGCTGTTCACGCTGGCCATGGCCGGCAGCATCGGCGGCACATAGAAGAGGTTCGGCAACGTGCGGTACTCGGGGTGCAGCGGAAGGGCGATGCCCCATTCCTTCACGAACTTGTAGACGGGTGACTGCTGTGCCGCGCGGATCGTGGAGTCGGCGATGCCGTTGGCCTTGGCGTCCGCGATCACCTGCGGATCGTTCGGGTCCAGGTAGATGGCGATGTGGCGGTCCACCAGCTCGCTTTCCGGGGCTGCGGCCACGGCCTCGATCTGGTCCGCATCATAGAGCATCACGCCGAGGTAGCGGATGCGGCCCACGCAACTGTGCATGCAAGCGGGGGCCTGGCCGGATTCCAATCGCGGGTAGCAGAGAATGCACTTCTCGGATTTCCCGGTGCTCCAGTTGTAGTAACTCTTCTTGTACGGGCACGCGGTAACGCACATGCGCCATGCGCGGCAGCGCTCCTGGTTCAGCAGCACGATGCCGTCCTCACCGCGCTTGTACAAGGCGCCCGATGGGCACGAACCCACGCAGGCCGGGTTGAGGCAGTGGTTGCAGATGCGCGGCAGGTAGAACATCATCATCCGCTCCAGCTGGAACATGCTCTCCTGCTCCACCGGTGAAAGGTCCTTGAAGTTCACATCGTTGCGCGCGTAGTCCGGCGAGCCGCCCAGGTCATCGTCCCAGTTGGGACCGGCCTTCACGTCGATATGCTCGCCGGTCACCAGGGAAACGGGGCGTGCCGTGGGCTGGTCATTCCCCTCCGGTGCGGTGAAGAGGTCCGTGTACTTGTAGGTCCACGGCTCGTAGTAATCCTCCAGCACGGGCATGTTCGGGTTGTGAAAGATGTTCTTCAGGCCCTTCCATTTGCCGGCACCGCGCAACGAGACGGAGTTGCCGTCCTTCACCCAGCCGCCCTTGTAGATGTCCTGGTCCTCCCACTTGGTCGGGTAACCGGTGCCGGGCTTGGTCTCCACGTTGTTCCACCACATGTATTCCGCACCGCGACGATCGGTCCAGATGTTCTTGCAGGCGATCGAACAGGTATGGCACCCGATGCATTTATCGAGGTGGAACACCATCGTTATCTGTGATCTGACGTTCATGGTCTTCGCTATTATCGTGGTTCAGAATTCGACCTTCTCCATTTTGCGCACCAGCACGTGCGTGTCCCTGTTCGCACCCACCGGTCCCCAGTAGTTGTGGTGGTAGGTGAATTGGCCGTAGCCACCCACCAGCAAGCTGGGTTTCAGGTGTACGCGGGTGAAGCTGTTGTGCCCACCGGCCCTGCGCCCTCCCCGCTCCTGGGACTTGGGCACCGAGTAGGTCCGCTCCGGTGAGTGGTACACGATGCAGACACCGCGCGGGATCCGCGAGCTGACGCAGGAGCGGGTGCAGTACACGCCGTGGTCGTTGTACACTTCCACCCAATCATTGTCCTTGATGCCGAGTTCCTCCGCATCCTTCTCATTGATCCAGCACGGCTCCATGCCGCGCGAGAGGGTGAGCATCCGCAGGGTATCGCCGTAGGTGGAGTGGATGTGCCACTTGCCGTGCGGTGTGAGGCAGTTGAGCATCTTCGCCTTCCCGTCGTTCACCGTCTGGCGCAGGTCGCCGTATACCTGCGGCAACGGTGACGGTTTGTACGTGGTGAAGTGCTCGCCGAACATGATATAGCCGTCGTGGTCGAGGTAGGTGGACTGGCGCCCGGTCATCGTGCGCCAGGGCATCAGGCGGTCCACGTTGTAGGTATAGGCGGCATAAGCACGGCCGTCGTTCATCAGGCCCGACCACAAGGGTGAGGTGTTGTAGCGCCGCACCTGGGCCTGCAGGTCCTTGTAGTCGATCCGCACATCCTTGCTGCCCTCACCGAGATCGGCCAGCACCATGCCGGCCTTCACCTCCATGTTCTGGTAGGCGCGGTAGTTCAGCTTTCCATTGGTGAGCGTGGAGAGCCTCAGCACGGCGTTCACGGCCTCCACATCCTCCTTGAGCGAGGGCAGGTCATGGCCGTCGATCTGCTGCACGTGCCGCTTGTCCTCCTTCATCGCGGCATACTCGTCATCGGCCATGTAGGCATTGCCGTGGGCACCCAGGGGCTTGGTGAGCAGGTTGGGGCCCAGTGAGATGTACTTATCGTAGATCTTGGTGTAATCGCGCATTTCGGGCACGATCTTGTGCATCGTCCTGCCGGGGATCGGCTCACATTCCCCCTTGCTCCAGTCCTGTATGTGGGTCTGGCTGATCTCATCCGCGCTGTCGTGCTGCAGCGGCACGTTCACCAGGTCCATCACGGGCAAGGGCATGTGGCGTTCCGCGAGCTCACTGACCTTCTTGGCGATCAGCTGGAAGATCTGCCAATCGGTCTTGGACTCCCACACCGGGGGCACGGCCTCGGAGAGCGGATGGATGAAGGAGTGCATGTCCGTGCTGTTGAGGTCCGCCTTCTCGTACCAGGAGGCCGTGGACAGCACGATGTCCGAGTAGAGCGCGGAGGTGTCCATGCGGAAGTTGATGTCCACCACCAGGTCCAACTTGCCCGAGGGGGCATCCTTGCGATAGACGATGTCCTTGACCATGGGACCGGCCACCTCGTCGGCAATGTCGTTGTGGTGGGTGCCGAGGTAGTGGTTCAGCATGTATTCGTGGCCCTTGGCGCTTGACATCAGGGCGTTGCCGCGCCAGATGAACCACATCCGCGGGAAGTTCACCGGGGCGTCCGGGTCCACCACCGAATGCTGCAGGTCACCGCTCTTCAGGCGTGCCACCACGTGGTCGGCGATCTCTCCGGCGGTGCTCGCACCGGCGGCCTGGGCCTCCTTGGCGATCTCCAGGTTGCTCTTGTTGTACTGCGGGTAGAACGGCATCCAGCCGTTGCGCACGGACTTCACGATCCAGTCCGCCGCGTGCATCCGCGTCATCGGGTTGGCATCCTCGGGGATGCTGTTGTAGTCGGCGTGGCAGCCGTCGTAGCGCCATTGATCGGAATTGATGTAATGCCAGATGGGCGCCTGTTGCAAGCGGTTGGCGCCTACCCAATCCTTCGCGGCCATGATCGTTCCCCAGGAATCCACGGGTGCCAGCTTCTCCTGGCCCACGTAGTGGTTCATGCCCCCGCCGTTCTTGCCGTTGCAACCGGTGAGCAGCTGCGCCATGATGGCCGAGCGGTACATCAGGTTGCCGTGGAACCAGTGGTTGATCCCCGCACCGGTGATCACCATGCACTTGCCCTCCGTGGCTTCCGCGGTGGTGGCCCACTCCCTGGCGAACTTGATCACCGTCTTCTTGCCGATGCCGGTGAAGATCTCCTGCCACGCGGGCGTGTAGGCCTGCTCCTTGTCCTCATAGTCCTGCGGGTACTCACCGGAAAGACCGCGGCTCACGCCATAGTGGCCCATGGTCAGGTCGTAGATGGTGGTCACCGCGATCCGCTTGCCGTCCGCACCGGCGAGGTACTTCACCGGGATGCCGCGCATCACCTTCTTCTTCAGGCCGTACTCCACGAACTCCACTTGCAGCACTTCGTCACAGTTCTCCAGAAAGGTGAGCTCGGGGTCGTAGGCCGCATTGTCCGTACCGCTCTCGTACTTCAGGTTCCAGTTGCCCTTTTCCTTGTCCCAGCGGTGCCCCATCGTGCCTTTGGGCGTTACCGGTCGGCCGCTTTCCGCATCGAGGCAGAGGAACTTCCAGTCGCCGTTGCTGATGTCCTTGAACTGCCCCAGCCGGTTGGCACGCACCATCTTCATGGGCCTGAAGTGCTCCCCGTTGGGCTCCAGTTCCACCAGGAACGGCATGTCCGTGTAGCGTTTCACGTACTCATGGAAATAGGGTGTGCGCTTGTCCGCGTGCCATTCCTTCAGGATCACATGGGTAACGGCCATCCAGAACGCGCCGTCGCTACCGGCATGGCAGGGGATCCATTGGTCGGCGTGCTTGGCCACCATGCTGAAGTCCGGCGACATCACCACGGTCTTGGTGCCGTTGTGCCGGGCCTCGGAGAAGAAGTGGATGTCGGGCGTGCGGGTCATGCCGAGGTTGGCGCCCATGCTCACGCAGAACTTGGAGTTGAACCAGTCGGCGCTCTCGCAGACATCGGTCTGCTCACCCCATACCTCCGGGAACGCCGGGGGCAGGTCGCAATACCAATCGTAGAAACTGAGGATCCCACCGCCCATGAGCTGCAGGTAGCGCGCGCCGGAAGCAAAGCTCAACATGCTCATCGCCGGGATGGGCGAGAAGCCGACGATCCGGTCGGGCCCGTACTTCTTCACGGTGTAGATGTTGGACGCGGCGATCAGCTCCAGCACCTCGTCCCAATGCGCCCTGCGGAAACCGCCCTTTCCCCGGGCGCGCTGGTAGCGCTTGCGCTTCTCCGGGTCTTCCTGGATGTTCGCCCAGGCCTGCACCGGGTCGTTGCTTGTGCGTTCCTTTTCCTTGCGGAACAGGTCCATCAGCGCACCGCGCATCAGCGGGTACTTCACGCGGATCGGGCTGTACAGGTACCATGAGTAGGAGATCCCCCGCTGGCAGCCGCGCGGCTCATAGGGCGGGATCCCTTCCTCCAACAACGGATAATCCAAGGCCTGCATCTCCCACACGACGATACCGTCCTTCACGTGGATGTTCCAGGAACAGCCGCCGGTGCAGTTCACGCCGTGCGTGCTGCGCACCACCTTGTCATACTGCCAGCGGTTGCGGTAGAACTCCTCCCATTGACGGGACTTGGGCGAAATGATGTCTTCTATCCAGCTCATGGTGTTCCGGTTTTCTTCAGTTGGATCGCAGTTGTCGAGCGAAAATGTCGCGTTTCACGGGCTGCTTGATGCGCCCGCGCCAGTGGATGCCGATCACCAGCATCAGCGCGATCAGCCCCCCTCCCCCATAGATGACGAAGGGCTTATAGAGTGATCTGGCGGTTTGGTCCGCGCTCACCTTGTCGGCATGCTCCAGGAAGGCCGTAAGGGCATGGACCTCCTGCTCGGTGAGCGGCGCGTTGGCATAGCTGGTGGCCATGGCCGGGAAGGGCGGCGCCCCGATGATGCCCGCCACGCCGGCGGAACCCATCCGGCCGTACACGCCGGTAAGGTCCTTCGCAAAATGGCCCCCCAGCATCACCTGGTCGTTGGTCACATTATGGCAGGAAATGCATGCGGCGCCCTTGTTCGCGAAGCGTGTGCGGCCCGTGAAAAGTGCCTGCCCCGTTTCGCGGTCCGCATCGGTGAACACCATCGGTGCTTCGGGAGCGGCCGGTTCCGCAGCCGTGGCCGCCGGTGCGCTGAAACCCTTCAGGTATTCGATGATCTGATCGATCTCCGCCACGCTCAGGTCCTGGTCCGGCATCACCATTTCATTGAACTCCTTGAACCGGGCCACCGCCTCCGGATCACCCGCCTTGATCATTGTCTGGGACGACTTGACAAAGGACTCGATCCACGCTTTCGGCTGCCGATCGGTGATCCCGGTAAGGTCCGGCCCCACCAATCGCTTCCCCATCTGGTGGCAGGCCCCGCAATTCTGCTTGAACAATTTCTCACCCTCCTGTGCCATCGCCGGGTTCCGGACCAGCGGCTGTGTGATCAACAGGAGCCAAAAGATCTTTTTCAGGTGTTGCATGGTGGGTGGTTGGTGTGATCGATCCGTATCCGTGGTCCTTCATCCGCCCGGGTGGTCGGCCCTGGGCTTTGTTGCCGTAATGTTCAGGGGCAGCTGGAAACCGGTATATGATATATGTCATATTCATGTCACATCCACCGGGGTCCGTCGGGTGCAAACCGATCGCTCATCGCCCGGTCCAACCCCTCGTCCGCTCCCCTCAATGGAGCCATGCCGCACGCAAAGGAGAACGCTTGGACCCGCTATTAGCAAGGCCTTCGGAAGGTTCGCAGCCGGCCATCCCTCCTTCCCGAAGCTGACCAAGCTCATGGAACACCACCGTTCCCGATCCTACTTTGCAGCGTTATTCCCGTACAGCTATGACGGTACCTTGTTCATCGCCCTCCTCCAGCTATGCCATCATGGGCAGCATCTGGATCGTGTGCGACGGCCACGCCTTCCTGGGCCGGGGCCGGGTCTCCCTCCTGGAGGAGATCGACACCACCGGCTCCATCAGCCAGGCGGCACGGCACATGGGCATGTCCTACAAAAAGGCGTGGCGGCTGGTGCAGGCGATGAACGAGCTGGCCGGCGACCCCTTGGTGGTACGCACCAGCGGAGGGACCGGCGGCGGCGGAACGGTGCTGACGCCGAAGGGCCGCGAGATGATCGCTACCTTCCGTGCCATCGATGCGCAATACCGCGCCTTCCTGGACGAGGTAATGCGAAGGACCGAACTTTAGCACCATCAGTTGCACATGAAGACCATCAAGATCAGGAACATCTTCGTTCAAGGAGCGATAACGCCCGAGCGCATCGCCACCTCCATCGCCAACCACCAGAGCAAGACGGAGATCGGTGCCCACGACATCTTCCTCGGCCAGGTGCGTGCGGATACCATCGGCACATCCACGGTGGCCGCCATAGCATACAGCGCGCATGAGGAGATGGCCAACGCCGTGATGGCCGAGATCCGCGAGGAGGCCTTCGCGCGCTTCGAGCTCACCTGCATGCATGTGTACCATAGCATTGGGGCGGTGCCGGCCGGTGGCATCTGCCTGTTCGTGTTCGCTTCCTCCCCGCACCGGCAGGCCGCATTCGATGCCTGCCGATACCTGGTGGAACAGATCAAGGAACGCCTACCGATCTTTGGCAAGGAATTGTTCGCTGCGGGCGGGCACCAATGGAAAGAGAACCAGTGAGCGAGGATGCTGGGCAGCAAGCATGATCCCGCGCAGACCGAAGAACCATGATCGACATCACACATAAGGTGAGCACGCTAAGGGAGGCCACCGCACAAGCGATCGTGCGCACCAGCTCCGCCGCGACCATCGAGGCCATCCGCAACAGGGCCGTACCGAAGGGCGACGTGTTCGAGATGGGCAAGGCCGCCGGGCTGCTGGGCGTGAAGAAGACGGCCGACCTGCTGCCCGACTGCCACCCGATGCCGGTGGAATGCGCCAAGGTGGACTATGCGATCGAAGGCCTGGACGTGATCATCACCATGTACGTGAAGACGATCTACAAGACCGGCGTGGAAGTGGAAGCGATGCACGGCGCTTCGGTGGTGGCCCTCACCCTGTACGACATGCTGAAGCCGATCGACAAGGGCATCGAGATCCACAGCATCAAACTGCTGGAAAAGAAAGGTGGCAAGAGCGACTACACCGACCGCTTCCGGCGCGACCTGAAGGCCATGGTGGTGGTCTGCTCGGACACCATCGCCGCCGGCAAGAAGGAGGACCGCGCGGGAAAGGCCATCGTGGCCAAACTGGAACAGAGTGCAGTGGCGATCGAGGAATACGTGGTGATCCCCGATGAAGTGGAACGGATCCAGGCGAAGGTGAAGGAGGCCGTGGCGCGGGGTACGGACATGATCATCTTCACCGGAGGCACCGGCCTGTCCGTGCGCGACGTAACGCCGGAAGCCCTGCGGCCACTGATCGAGCGGGATATCCCCGGGGTCAGCGAGGCCATCCGCGCCTACGGCCAGCAGCGCACCCCCTACTCCATGCTCTCGCGCTGCGTCTCGGGCGTGATCGGCGGCACGCTCGTGCTGGCCCTGCCGGGATCCACGCGCGGAGCGGCGGAATCCATGGACGCGGTGTTCCCCCACCTGCTCCATGTGTTCAACATCCTCATCGGCGCACGGCACGAGTGACCGACATTCCCGGAAGGCGATGTTCAGCTACAACAGCTCCCATAAGGTGATCATCGGGATCATCATCGTCCTCTGGGCGGCCTTCCACTTCACCGCACGCAACGAGGACCCCGGCCGCTACCCGAACGGCCAGGCCAAGTACAGCGGCAGCCTGGTGGACAACCAGAACCATGGCCGATGGACCTGGTACTACGAGAACGGCAAGCGCCGGATGGAAGGCCAGTTCGACCGGGGAAAGCGGCAAGGCCTATGGACCACCTGGGCCAGCGACGGCACCAAGCGCAGCGAAGGCCTGTACGTGAACGATCGGCTCAACGGGGAATACACCATGTGGAACGAACAAGGGAAGGAGATCTCGCGCACCCGCTATGTGAACGACGTGCCGGTGAAGACCGACACCATCGCGGCCCCGTGAAGCCGGGTCGGGCCGCACCCGGAGGTTCAGGGCAGCTCGAAGCGCGTGCTCCACTCCTTCCCCGAAACCGTCTCCCGCGCCAGCACCATCAGGAAGGCATCCTTGCCCTCCTTCTCGATCTTCCGCGCGATCACCGTGGACGCCGCGCCGTCCGCTGACCGGATGGGATCCCCCGGCCGCGGCATGAAGGGATAGCCGATGGTGATCCGCTGCTCGGGATCGCTCGCCAGTTCCATGGCACAGGTGAAGATGATCTCCTCGATCTTTTCGCCGACCACCTCATTGTCCACCTCGCCCTGGGCCTTGGGATCAAGCAGGTTCACCCACTTGTGGAACCGCAATGCGGCCTGCTCGGTCAACGCCTCCTTGATCGCTGGCGGGAACGGCGACCGCAAATGGTCCTGGTCCTTGAACCAGAACGCGATCGTTTCTTGAAGCGCCGGGCTCTCACGGACGGCCTCCATGGAGACCTGCTCTTTTGCTTCCGTCATGGTTGGTGGGCTGTTTGGTCCGGATGCTTTGTTCGGTGCGTACAGGGAGGAATGGTACGTCCGCTGGCGGATAGCACCGAGGGTTTCCCTGTCCGATCGAAGGCGAAAAGTATTCCGGGTGGCACTCCCACCATATGACCCTCGTCATTTCCGCGCTCATTGCATGGCGGTGCCTACCCCCACACCGTGCATGCTCGTCCTTGATCGCTTCGGCAGCCCGCCCCCCTTCGGGTTGCGGGCGTCCTCGCAACAACGCGCATTTTGATGCGCGTTGGAAACCGCCGGAGGCGCACCGGCTTGCTGGCACTCGGCAGTCCATCGAGATCACGGGGCAAGCCGAGCGCCGCGGTTGAAAGGCGCACAGTGCAAGGAGGCTCCCGCCAGCGTGGGGTTGAAACCTTCCACCACCCACCGCAGTACAAAAGCTTCCATTTTTCATGTTGGTTTTCACAACGCCTGTCGGCCTCGCCGATGGGCGTTCGTGTTTCCGGGCCTTTGGCTTTAAAGGCGAAGGGCTTCAGCCGCTTTCGGCGTATTTCGGCCCAGGCGGTCCCAGGCCTCTTGGCTGTTCAGGCCTCCAGGCATCAACGCTATTCAAGCGCGGTCAGCCTGACAACTAGCAACTGACAACTCCCGATGCACCCCGATATGTATCGGGGCGGGACAACTGCCCCAACGATCCCAAGCCTTTTGGTCTCTTCAGGCCATTTGGCTCTTCGGCCTATTCAGGCTTTCGGCTCAGTGGTGTCGGCAGCATCGCGTGCAAGCTGGACGCGGCGTGGTCCGATATGCATCGGACGCACGCTCGAGATTTGGGCACGGCTCTCATGGCCTATCGCGTGGGGACCAATCGCGTGGTCATTTGGTCGTCCACGTTCAGCAGGTACACGGCCATGCTCCGGTCCGCGAAACGCACCACCTCGCTGCGCCCTCCTTGGCTACGCACCTTTTGCTCTAACACAAGGCGACCTAACGGGTCCATGATCCGCAGTTGATGGTGTCCATCGCCCAAGCCCAAGAGCGTGATCTCGCCGGAAGGATCCCACGCTACTTGGAAACCGGCTTCCACCCCATCTGCTTCCGGCACAGCCAGTGTGCTGCACTCCACTTGGTATTCGCCCAGGTAGCGCACCAACCCTTGGCCCACTTGGGCAAAAGGGGAAGTGCCCACATACAGTGTATCGTGGTAGAAATCCATCCCGGTGCACCAATCGGTAAACGCCCCACCTTCCAAGGTGCAGAAATCCGTGCCATCCCAGGTTACGATACCCGAGGCGGTCATGTGGTTGGCGAAGCTGAATTCCCCAGCGAGGAACAGTAAACCGGCACGCTCCTGCATCTTCAGCACGCTGGGTGAATATTGGTCCGAGTAGTTGATCGTCTGCAGCCCACCTCCCACGGGGCCCAGCCCATACCACTGCTCCCCATCCCAGCGCATGATCCCTTGGCCCGCGTTGCCACCGCTGTAGAAATACCGCCCGGCCATGTACAACTGGTCCTTGTAAATGATCAGTTGATAGGCGCCATCCATTCCTCCACTCAAGCATCCGTCGCACACGGGGACCCAGTTTATACCATCGTACTGCAGGATGTCCTTTTGGGAGAAGTCCGGTGAATTGAAATTCCCGCACACGATCAGCCTGCCTTGGAAACGAATGATGTCCGTTACCCAAGGGGTTCCCATAAAGTTCAAGGAAGGCCACCCGGGCACGGGCATCCACTGCCCGCCCACCCGCTTGGCCACCCCGTTGCAAAGCTGGCCATCCGCGTTGCAGAACGCGCCCAAGGCATAGAGTTCACCGTCCAGTATGCGCAGGCGGTTGATGTGCGCTGCATTAATGCCGCAATCGAACACACCATAAGGCAGCCACTCGCCGTTCACGTAGCAGGCTATGTCCGCGATGGGTGCATCATGCACGGTGTTGAATGCACCCGCCACGATCAGGGTGTCATTATACACCACTGCGGAAAGGATCTTGTTCCCGAACAGGCCCAAGGTGTCCCAGTGGGAGCCGTCGTAGCGGAACAGAGGCATGTAGGCATGTAAGCTGTCCAAGAATAAAGGAGACTGCCCGGCTACAATAAGCTGATCATGTAGGGTATCGGTAAAGCATACCGTAGGCGATGGCGTGTAGCGGGGCAGCCCCGCATCCTCCCAGTACTGGGAGGATGCGGACTGCACCATGAGTGTTACTTGCGCCGCTAAAAACCACTTGATCGCTTTCTTCATGGCTTATCGAGTGGGGACCAACCGTGTGGTCATTTGGTTATCCACGTTCAGCAGATAGACGGCCATGCTCCGGTCTGCGAACCGCACCACCTCGCTGCGCCCTCCTTGGCTACGCACCTGTTGCTGTAGCACAAGGCGACCTAACGGGTCCATGATCCGTAGTTGATGGTGTCCATCGCCCAAGCCCAAGAGCGTGATCTCGCCGGAAGGATCCCATGCTACTTGGAAACCGGCTTCCTCCCCATCTGCTTCCGGCACAGCCAGCGTGCTGCACTCCACTTGGTATTCGCCCAGGTAGCGCACCAACCCTTGGCCCACTTGGGCGAAGGGGGAAGTGCCCACATAGAGCGTGTCGTGGTAGAAATCCATTCCGCTACACGCATCGGTAAAGGCCCCGCCTTCCAATGTGCAGAAATCCGTGCCATCCCAGGTAACGATACCCGAGGCGGTCATGTGGCTGGCGAAGCTGAATCCTCCGGCGATGAACAACAGCCCATCACGGACCAGCATTTTCAGGATGCTGGGGGAGTATTGGTCTGAGTAATTGATGGTCTGTAACCCACCACCTATGGGGCCCAGTGAATACCACTGCTCTCCATCCCAGCGCATGATCCCTTGGCCCGCGCTACCACCGCCATATACGAATCTCCCTCCCAAGTATAGTTGATCTTGATAAATGATCAACTCAGTGGCGCTATCCATACCCCCGCCCAAGCATCCATCGCACACGGGGACCCAGTTTGTACCATCGTACTGCAGGATGTCCTTTTGAGCGAAGTCCGGTGAATTGAAATTTCCGCACACGATCAGCCTACCTTGAAATCGGATGATGTCCGTTACCCAAGGGGTTCCCATAAAGTTCAAGGAAGGCCACCCGGGCACGGGCATCCACTGCCCGCCTACCCGCTTGGCCACCCCGTTGCATGGCTGCCCATCTGCGTTGCAGAACGCGCCCAAGGCATAGAGTTCGCCGTCCAGTATGCGCAGCCGGTTGATCTTCGCTGCATTATTACCGCAATCGAACACACCATAGGGTAGCCACTGGCCGTTCACGTAGCAGGCTATGTCTGCGATGGGTTGGTCGTGCACGGTGTTGAATGCACCCGCCACGATCAGTGTATCGTTATACACCACTGCGGAAAGGATCTTGTTCCCGAACAGGCCCAAGGTGTCCCAGCTGGTACCGTCGTAGCTGTACAAGGGACAATAGGTATGGAGTTGGTAGGGTGGAGGAAGGCTATCAAAGTACTGTCCCTGACCCGCAAGGATCAGCCTATCATGTACAGTATCGGCGAAGCAGATCGTGGGCGATGGCGTGTAGCGTGGCAGCCCTGCATCCTCCCAATATTGGGGGGATGCAGGTTGCGCCATTAGTAGCACTTGGGTAGCAAAGACCCATTTGAGCACGGCTCTCATGGCTTATCGCGTCGGGATCAACCGCGTGGTCATCTGGTTATCCACGTTCAGCAGGTACACGGCCATGCTCCGGTCCGCGAAACGCACCACCTCGCTGCGACCTCCCTGGCTACTCACTTCTTGTTTTAGCACAAGGCGACCGGTGGGATCCATGATCCGCAGTTGATGGTAACCATTCGCGAGACCCCACAGCGTGAGCTCACCGGAAACGGACCAAGATGCCCGAAAGTCATTTTGTTCCCGGTGCACCTCAGGCGTACCGGTGGGCATCTCGTGACAGAACTCCGTGATGAAGCCATCCGAGAAATCCCCCTGCTGCCCGCTGTAATTGTAGTTCGGGTTGAAGAAGTAACCGGCATTGATCATGCCATCCAGCGGGAAGTAGTTGGTGGGCGCATCGGGCGGCATGGTGGTATAGCCCACCGCGTAGATGGAACCACCGGCTTCGTGCAGTGCCCGGATGTTCTGTGGCTGTGCCAAACCACCCGCGTTACCGCCGAAGAGCGTGCTCCAAACGCGCTCTTCATTTTGGTCGAACCGCACCAGGAACGCGTCCTGGTCCAAGTTGCCCAGGTCCGGCTCATAGTCCGGTTGGAAGTAGTAGCCGGGCCACTGTAGCGCATCGAAACCGGGATCATTGGTGTAGCCTCCAACAGTAACATTGCCATGGTTGTCCGCTGTAATGCAATAAGGAGAATGGTTGGTGCCCTCCCCCAGGTAGGTGATCCACATGGGCCGACCCTCATCATCAAAGCGGGCCAGAAAGCCATTATCACCGCTGGTGGCCGTTACACCATCGAACCAACCTGAATTACCCGGCTCCAGACTGGGTAATGGACCTGACTTCCCCACCAGGAACAGGTCCTTGTTCACATCGATCCCTTGCGGTGCGAGGGTGTCATTTTCTTCCCCGCCGAAGTATGTGGCCCACTGTACATGCCCGGTCAATGATAACTGGGCGATGAACACATCCGTACCGCCATGATATGCTTCAACAAAGGAGGGTGTCGATCCCACCAACGGAATATCCGTGCTTTCGGTGTTCCCGGCCAGTACGATGTAGTTCGTGCCGACACGGACCAAGGCGCGATGCTCCCGGTCCTGACCGCCATAGCATGCGCTCCACGCCACATTGTCGTTAGGGTTGAACAAGGCCACGAAGGCATCCCCACCTCCATGGTAATAGAAATGTTGGCCATTGGCCGGAGGCAATCGGTTGGGCAAAAGCAAGGTATCCTGCATAATGCCGGCAATTACGAACTGTTCATCACCGGGTACAACGTCGATCGCTTGCACCTGCACGTTGAGCATGCCGACATAGGTGGACCAGAGCAATTCTCCGGATGCACCATACTTACTGATGAAGCCCTTATCGCCTTCCAATTCATTGGTCAGTTCGTTATAGGCTCCGGCTTGGAACTGTGTAAAGAAGTCGAAGGCATTGGTGCGGCCCACCATGTAGATCTCGGTGGGTGTGTTCTTCACCGCAATGGCCGCAGCGGCCGTGTAGCTGTAGTCCACTTCCGGGCCACCCCCTTGGAAGACGGTCCATTGTAATACGTGCGAGGCACTGAATTTCGTCAGGGTCGCCACGCTTGAACCGGCGACAGATGTGGAAGTCCCAGGAAAGTGAGGGAAATTCGCCCAGCCGGATTCCGATCTTCCTGCTACGTAGAAATTACCGTTCATGTCCGATTGCACATCAGAGAGCATATCAAAATCCTCAGCACCGTAGTACGTGCTCCAGCAAAGGCCATTCTCGTCGTAGCTCTGGCCACCCATGGCGGGTGGGCCTATGAGGAAGATAAGCGGCCGGGTGTGGTCGAACGCCTCAAAATCAAAATAGACCCTGCCAACGTTATTGTAGGCGTTGAAGCTGGCCGTCCAGTTCACGGGTAAGATGCTCCCACTGGGTTCCACCTGATAGGCAATGGCCTCCGGCAACACCACCCACTTGCCATCGATCAGCAATTTGAGGTTGCCGTAGATATCCACATCCATGTAGTCCTGGCCCTCGAACTGGAGCGTAATGTCCTTGGGGTCACCACCGGGGTTGATCACAAAAGCGAGCTTTTGGCTGATGCTACCGCTATACACGTGCATGTCGATGTAGTTGTAGATCTCCGGATAGATCACCCGGTGATACGGATGCACGTTCTGTGCTCCCGTGGGGCCACACTGGGGCAGGTAGAAATTCGCGTACTGGTTCTTCATCATCCAGGATATCGGATCCGGATAATTGGCGTTCTGTCCCACGCAGGTGATATCGAGGCGCCGCAGGGTATCAATGCCGGCCAAGGTGTCAGTAGTGGAAACAACGAGTGAGAAGGAAGCATCCTTTCGGAAAAAGGCCCTGGGCAATGCTCCCGATGTATAGAACATGATATCGGGCTCGGGGTTGCCGAGATCATTTACAACCTGTCCGACATTGGGCCAGATCCCATAGGTCTCCTTCTGTGTATCATTATAGGGGTCCGGCGGGATGTACTGGGAGAAGGCCGACGCAACGAACAGGGTGATGCTGGAAGTACGGAGTATCTCATGATGGTTTGGGTTTGGTCAAACGAATGTAACCGGATATTTGATGATTACTGTTTTTTAACAAGCGGCATGGAGAGAAATGTCTATGGCCTTCCTCGCTCTGGTATGGATGGACAGGTGTGCGCTGTTCCGGCTCCTCGGCACATGTAGGCATTCGGCCCAGTCCGCTTCAGTCGGGTTCGCTTTTCGCCTCTTCAGGCGCTTCGGTAGTTGCGATGCGTATCGGCTCAGGTGGTTTCAGGCCTCTTGGTTTCTTCAGGCCTCTAAGCGATCAAGCGCATAGGTCATCGGCATTGAGGCATCAAACGCTGGCACCTATCACAGCAGCAATGACGGTCCTCATTTCGGCGGAGCACGCCACCTTTCGGAGGCTTCCTAGAACCGACGACTGTCCGCCATTGGATGCGAAGTGTCCGAGGTCGTTGGGTGGGTGGCGAATGGGTGTTGGATCTGTCAAAACCCGAAAAATGCACTCGGTCGGTGTGAAGCCTTGGCACCGGAAGGACAGGCGTCATACCTCCCGCCGTTAAAGTGCCACCTGAACTTTTCTCTATTGACGAGATCTATCAGGCCGTTCGTCTAACAGATCGATTAAACGATCCGTCAGTTTGTGCAATATTTCTATATGTGCGCTGTATTGCGCACTCAGCCTTTCCAGCAACTCCTCGGAAACTCCATTCATATTGTTGTGAACATTGTTAGCGACCTTCACTACTTTGGTACCATGCATGGGTAGCGAACCGTGATCAGAGCTAAGTAACCACTCCATTTCCACATGGTAGAACTCCGCGATCTGGCGGAGTTTCCCAATACAGATCTTATCATCATCCTTCTCCCACCGACTGAGCGTGGAGGCATCAACCCCCAAGGAGTCCGCCACGTATTGCTGGGTCATGTGCCGTTCCAGCCGAAGGGTCAAGAGCTTATTGCTTCGTAAAGCAACTTGCCCGCGTGCAGGGGATGTTTCATGCATGGTTTCCCAAAAATATGCAAGGATGCCCGATTGTTTGCACCAAATCGCCTAATCGGGTAATCAGCCGAGTCTAGGTTCGTTCCGCAGATCCGCAAGTAGGAGTGATGAGGTATGCCGAACCGCCTACATTCGGCTATGGCATTTGTAGGTGTAACGCAAAACCCAGGAGGCGATGAGAAAAGAGATGACCCTTTCAGGCTATGTCCTGTTTGTGCTCGGCACAAGCAACTATTGTATGGCACAAGAGCCTTACATCCCCAAGGACTTGAACAATGAACCTTATTCTCACGCGTGGACCTACGTTCCGAACAATGGGCAGGTCTTTGATCTAGATGGTAATTATCGCGAGGATGTCATGTACCACAGTGTGGGTACGATGCCGACGGTCTACATGCAAAGGAATGCAAGGACCGCCATCACGTTCCCGGATATCCATGCGGAGGACAGCACGTTGGACCGGTTGATCCGCATTGACATGTCCTTGGAAAATTCGAGTGCCAAGCCGCCTGTTCTGAAGGACCCAGTACCCATGCGCTATAACTTTTATGAGCAGTACACGCCTGATGGCATCACAGATGTTACAGGCGGCAAGCGCATAATTTATCAGGAGGTCTATCCTGCCATCGACTACCACATCTTCAGCAACGAGAACGGTCCCAAGTTCCTGATCGTGGTCAATCAGGATGGGGACCCGGAAGACATTGTCTTCAATTTCAGTGGGCAGGACAGCCTGAAGGTGGACATTGACGGTTTCCTGAAACTGCATGCTGATGATAAGGTACTCGTCTTTCCGGAAGGATTGGTCTATCAGCAGCAGGACCAGACAGTGATCCCCATAACATGGGTCGCACATTATGATCTGCAAACACAAACAACGGTAAAGCTGGAACTGGGAGCCTACAACCACGACCTGCCCCTGATGATATTGATCCAACCCTTGGCCGGAATGGGCGGCGGTGGCGGTGGCCAAGCAGTCACCCCGCCGGAGTGGAGCACCTACATGGCAGGTACGGGATACGATGATATGATCAACGATATGACCCATGATCAGGACGGCAACCTGTATTTTATAGGAGCTTCGCGCAGTACAAGCGGTTTGCCGACCACTCCAGGATTGATTCAAATTCCGGCGGGATGGTTAGACGTTATTTTGGGACGCGTGAACCCCCATTACGAAGTCCAAGCGCCAGAGACTTGGATGACATACTATGGCGGCAGTAATGCTGATGCGGGCACCGCGATTGCATACGATCAGGCGAACGCGCGGTTGGTGACCTGCGGCACGTCGGATTCGCCGGCCGGCCAATTGATCTTTCAAGGAACCTACAGCACTCCTCAGAACGGTTCCGGCCTCGTTGCCCTCTTCGACCTGGACGGCCACCGAACGTATAGTACCCGGCTCGGGGCAACCCCTGGGTTGGACGCGAACGATCTGGACGTGGACGAAGCTGGCAATACCTATGTAGTGGGCCATGGGCTGTTCGACTCGGGATTCCCGATCGTTGATCCATCCGGAAACGATGACTACACGGCCCAACAAGGTCCGCAGACCCCTGGAGGATTGTACTTTGATGCCTTTGTCCGGCGTTATAGCGCTACAATGAACCTGACCTGGAGCACGGCCTTGGGCGGTCCGGGTGATGAAACGGGCCGAGCCTGCGCAGTGGACCACTATACGCATACCTTGTACGTAGTGGGTTCAACAAATACGCCGAATGATCTATCCCGTCCTGATTGCCCGTCCTCCGGTTCATTCGATTTCCCATTATGCAACGAGGTGAATGGTTATTACCAAGATCTCCTGAACGGGGTCAACGACCCTTATTTCGAGCAAGATGCCTTCGTCACGGCCTTCGACCTCAATAACCTACATATGAAATGGTCTACCTACTTGGGCAGTTTGGCGCAGATCGAAAGCGCAACTGATGTGGCGGTGGATGCGAAGGGCAGTGTTTACATCACAGGATTTACCAATATGGGTTGGTGTACCAACTATTGCATCTGGGAGCCCACGCATTTCACCGGTTGCGAAAACGGGCAGTACTACAATGCTTCCCCCAACGGATACGGTGCTTCCCATTTCATCTACCGGTTCGACGAGTATCAACAGATGACCTGGGGCACCTTGATCGGTGGGCAGCATTCCGAGTATTATGGCAACCTCAGCAGAGCGCGTGTAACATGCGATGAGAACGATAACGTTCATCTCTTTGGCTCCAGCAATTCCGCTGTGTATCCCCCCGAAGCTCCGGTGCTACCGCCGGTGTCCAACAACTTGTTCTACGACCAAGGGGGCCACGCAGATGCTCCGCAACCGTTCGCGGCGGTGCTGCCGTGGGATACTTATATCGGGGGCTTTACACCCGAAGGCGATCTGTTCTATTCCACCTATTTCGGAGGCTGGGGCAACGATTATGCAGGGGCCGTGGAGGCGTTCAACGGCCGGGTCTATATATGCGGCAGCACGGCCTCGGCCTTGAATTTCCCAACGCATGCCCCGGTACTTACTGGCTACACGCCTTATCTAAACCCCACGCCATCAGCAGCCACCACTGACCTGGACGCCTTTTTGGCACAGATCAAGTTCGACTTCACCATCGGTGTGCAGGAACTGGGTGTCACGGAGGAATTGGCGCCGCTTCTTCTTTCCCCAAATCCCACGAACGATTTCCTGACCGTGCGAACCGAGCTTATGGACCTGGACCGGGTGGAAGTGCTGAATGCGTTGGGTCAGTTGGTGCTGTCCCTGCCGCTACACCAAGGTCTGTTACGCATGGATGTGTCGCATCTGCCGGCTGCCACGTACATCATTCGGGCAACCGGCACGGGGCGCAGTGCTTACACACGTTTCATCAAGCAGTAGCACATGCTTATTCCGCGCCTCGCCACTCTTTTCATCGCCAGCTTGACTGCGGCTGGTGGCTTTGGGCAGTGGCAGTCCGTTGGCGGCGGAGTGGATGGTGGTGTTTTTTGTTTCGAGTACGATTCGGATACCACTGCGTTGATCGTGGCAGGTCCATTCGTATATACCAATGCGGGCGGTCTAAGGGCCAATTCAATGGCGAAGTGGGATGGTACAAATTGGAGCACCGAAGGGCTGGGCAACGGCAGTGGTGATACCTCCGCCATCACTAGCGCGAACCCGATAAATTCCCTCGCCCTGTTCCATGACACGCTGTTCGTGGGGACAGGCTATACGATGTGGCACTATGACCCGGCCATGGGCCTAGGGGCTTATTTGGTGAATGACCAATGGCATCCCTGCGGAAGCCCGGAGAACTGGTTCTTTGTAATGAAGGCCAACGGACGGCTCTTTGCCGGGGGACGGGCCGATACACTGTATGGTATGTACATGCCGGGGCCGAAGGAATGGGTGGGCGGGGCATGGCAGGCACTTCCCAATACGCCGTTCGGCACGCTGGGTACCATTTATGACGCCACCTATTGGCAGGGCGATTACTATTTCTCGGGTTCCATCGCGGTGGACGATGCTTTGGGGGTGATCCGCTTCGATGGTGTGGACCAGTGGAGTGCTCTGGGTGAAGGCGTGGGTGGCTTGTGGACCAGCCACATCCGAGGCTATGGGGATTCGCTGTACGCAGGGGGCTTCTTTCAGCCAGGCCCGCAGGTGCAGTCCCAACATATCCAGCTATGGGACGGACAGGCATGGAAGCCCTTCTTTCCTCAGGTTGAGTTTATCAGCCAAGTGACAGACCTGCAGGTGCATGAAGGTATGCTATACATCGTGGGCATCTACCGTTTCGCCGGAGGATCCACTACATATGGTATCCTGAGGTATGACGGACATGAGTTATGCGCCATTGGAGGTCCCATGGAAGCGGACAACACACGACTTGCCTTTTTCAAAGGTGATCTCTACTTTGGAATGACCACCATATTCCCCGGGCCATTCTACCAAGAGTTCATCGTCAAGCAGCCTTTGGAAAGTATTGTGCCGGACACCTGTGTGAGCGTACCGGTGGTAGGGATGGTTGAACATGCTGCGCGTTCACCGCTCCTGCTTTCCCCAAATCCCGCGAAAGATATCCTGAGCGTGCGAACCGAGCTTATGGGCCTGGATCGGGTAGAATTGCTGAATGCGTTGGGTCAGTTGATGCTGTCCCTGCCGCTACACCAAGGTGTGGTACGCATCGATGTGGCGCATCTGCCTGCTGCCACATACATCATTCGGGCAACAGGCACGGGGCGCAGTGCTTACACCCGTTTCATCAAGCTGTAGCACATGTTTGTTCCGCGCCTCGCCATTCTTTTCACCGCTACCACGCCACCTTGCGGAGGCTTCCTAGAACCGACGACTGACCGGCATTGGATGCGAAAGAAATAGCCGGGAGACAGCCGGAGGCGGATGGGTGGCGGGCACATCCCTACGGCATGCAGGCTCGGGAAACACCCGAGCGCCGGAATGGGAGGCGGATGGGGTAGCGGGCACAACCCTACGGCATGCAGGCTCGGGAAACAACCGAGCGCCGGATGGGGGGGGCACACACAGACGGCATTCGCGTTGTTCGTACTCCGTCACGTGCTGTTGCGATGCCGGGTCTCCGCCCGGCAGGCAACCTTGGGGTTACCCCCTCACCGCTGCCAGCAGCGCCTGCACCTTCCCCTCCTTCACCACCATCACATCATAGGAGGAGTAGTAGGTCAGCAGCTTCCGGCCTGCGGCGGTGGGTTGGTACTCCAGCATTTCGGCCGTACTCTGCAAGGGCTTCTGCTCCAATAGCCCGGCGCTTTCCAGGTCGGGCCATTGCAAGCCGTGCTGCTCCAGCACTTTCTCCACATCCATACAGCCCTTGGCGGCCAGCGCTTCATACAGGGCGCTGCGGGCTTGGGCGTATGCAAAGGTTAAGGACATTTGGTGGTTGAAACTCGTGGAGGCAGGCGATGAATATATGAACCACAAGTTCCTACTTTGAGCCGCAACGCCTGCCACTTTTTATAGCAACCCTTCCACCTGTTCATGCGCGCTGAATATTCCACCATCTCCAAAGCTGTCCGCCACTTGCAGCAATTGCGGCCTACCAAGGAGGAGTTCAACCTCTTCCGCAGGAACCTGGGGCAGCTTATCAGCAAGACGGAAGAGGTGCGCAAGACCAGTTCCAGCGGTGCGCTGGAGGAGACCGAGAAGGGTTTGCTGAAGGATTTTTTGCGCGACACCTTCTATAAGCACCTGAGCGTGGGCAACCTCAATTACCGGGGGAACACCGGGGCCGATCTTACCATCCGCAGCGCGAAGAACAACACCTTGGTGCTGTTCGAGTGCAAGGCCGGGAACAACCCGGAGGAGATGCCCACGCCCGAGAAGCTTTTGGGCAAGGCCTTTCTGGAAGCGGTGGCCTACTACTGCTTCGAGAAGGATGTGCTGCACAACGACCACATGAAGCACGTGGTGGTCACCAACGTCCGCGAATGGTACGTGTTCGATGCGGCGGACTTCCGGGCCGCCACCCACGGCAAGGCGAAGGTCCGCGATGCCTTCAAAAGCTGGAACAAGGGGAATTGGGACAACAGTTCCACCGCCGCGCTGCACAAGCGCATCGCCGAACTGCTCAGCGACGGGGACGATGTGCTCCACGGAGTGCATGTGGACCTCTGGTCGTTCAAGAAGTACTTGGACCGCGACGATGAACAGGCGCTCACCGAGCTGCTGAAGCTCTACCGTTTCCTAAGCCCCGGCTATCTGCTGAAGGAAGGCACCGGCAAGGACAACAACACGCTCAACAAAGGCTTTTACAATGAGCTGCTGCACATCCTTGGCCTGCATGAGAGCAAGGAGAAGGGCGTGAAGCGGATCAAACGGCTGCCCGAGGATAAGCGCCATCAAGGCATGCTTATCGAGAACACCATCGTGCGCCTGAAGAACGACGGATGCCTCGCCCGGCTGGAGCATAAGGAGCAGTATGGGGATACGGAGGACGAGCAGCTCTTCGCCGTCGCCATGGAACTGTGCATCACGTGGCTGGACCGCATCCTCTTCCTCAAGTTGCTGGAAGCCCAACTGCTGCGCTATCACGATGGCGACCGACTGCACGCCTTCCTCGCGCCCACCGATGAAGGGCAGCAATACGATTACCTGAACACGCTCTTCTTCGATGTGATGGCCCGCGAGAACAGCGAGCGCGAACCGGAAGTGCGCAAGCAGTTCGGCCATGTACCCTACCTCAACAGCACGCTCTTTGAACCCAGCGAACTGGAAGGCCGCACCATGCGCATCAACGGCCTGCGGGACGGCTTGCGCATACCGCTGCACCCCAAAAGCATCCTGATCCAGCGGAAACTGTTCACGCAGGACCTGCAAGCACTGGATTACCTGTTGCGCTTTCTGGATACCTACGATTTCGGCAGCAAACCCGGTGAGGTCTTTACCGATGACGACCGACCCCTGATCACCGCCAGCGTGCTCGGACTCATCTTCGAGAAGCTGAACGGATACAAGGACGGCAGCTTCTACACGCCCGGTTTCATCACCATGTACATGTGCGGCGAAACGCTGCGCCCCGCCGTGGTGCAGCGCTACAACGAGCGCTTCGGGCTTGCGCTCTCCGGCTTCGAGGCACTGCGGAACCATTGCGCCAAGCTGAACGAGCACGAAGAGATCGCCGCCGCCGAGGCCGTGGTCGATAGCATAAGGGTATGCGACCCGGCCGTAGGCAGCGGCCACTTCCTGGTAAGCGCGCTCAACGAACTGCTCTGCATCAAGAGCGACCTGGGCCTGCTTACCGATGTGGAAGGCAAACCCCTGCACGGCTGGACGGTGAGCTTGGCGAACGACGAGATCACCGTAACGGACCGCACCACGGACGCGCCCTTCAAATACTTGGTACCACCCGACGGCAAGCCCATACCGGCGG
This sequence comes from Flavobacteriales bacterium, assembly GCA_019638085.1. Taxonomy (GTDB): domain Bacteria; phylum Bacteroidota; class Bacteroidia; order Flavobacteriales_F; family PHOS-HE28; genus PHOS-HE28. The sequence continues at coordinate 30,303 of JAHBUL010000013.1, forward strand.
AGATGCAACGGGTGCAACGCGCCCTCTTCGAGCAGAAGCGCAAGCTGATCGAAGGCTGCCTCTTCGGCGTGGACATCAACCCCAACAGCGTGAAGATCTGCCGCCTCCGCCTGTGGATCGAACTGCTGAAGAACGCTTACTACCTCAAGGCCGACGGAGAAGACCTGCGCACTCTGCCCAACATCGACATCAACATCAAGCGCGGCAACTCGCTCTACTCCCGCTTCGCACTGAGCGAGAACATCGAGCGCATCATGCAGCGCACCAGCTATACGGCAGAGCAGTACCGGGGCTTCGTGCAGGACTACAAGGGGGCCAGCAACCGCGAAGAGCGGGCCGGCCTCAAGACCATCCTGAATGGCATCGAGGCGCAATTCCTGGCCTACTCCCAGAACCGGGACCCGCGCGTGCTACGGCGCAACACCCTGGTGAACGAACTGGAAAAACTGACCGGGAGCCTCTTTGGCGGCGGGCAGGGCTACAGCACGGCAGCAGCGAAAGCAAAGGCCAAAAAGCGCATCGGCCTGCTGGAAAAGCACATCAATGCCGTAAGCGAAGAACTGACGCGCGAAATGGGCGGCCGGGCCTACGGCGGCGCCTTTGAATGGCGCTACGCCTTCCCGGAAGTGCTGGACGACACCGGCGATTTCCGCGGCTTCGATGTGGTGTTCGGCAACCCGCCCTATATCGACATTAAGGAGATGGCGGCGACTGATGCCAGGATGTTGTTTAAGCACTTTACCACGGCCCAAAAGCGGATCAACCTATACGCTTTGTTCATTGAGCGTGGCTTGGAGCTGCTTGAGCCAACAGGTCGCTTGGCCTTCATCGTCCCCAATTCACTTCTCGTCAATGAATCCTACTCCAATTTGCGCAAGAAACTCGTCAAGGACCTTCATCGCCTTGTTAAGTTACCCGATGGCATTTTCGAGGAGGCAGCAGTTGAGACGATGTTGCTCTTCGTTCAAAAAGGAGCAGACGGTCCAATACAAGCCAAAGTTTTCGCAAATGACGAGGAGCCGGTGTTCACTGATATTGCCTTCCGTGCCTTCGACCGGAGAGTTTGGGAAAAAGATCCCGAACACCGCTTTGCGATTTATGCAACTGCTGCGTCCACCGCCGTATGCTTGAAAATCGAGGCAGAGTCGATTCCTCTCGGAACGCTCTGTGATTTTACGTTAGGAATAACGCCATACGATAAGGCACGAGACCAGAGCAAAGAGCTAATTCGAAGTCGAGGGTTTCATTCCAGCACTCAGCTTACGGAGGAGTATGTGCCTCTCATAGACGGAGGAAGCATCACACGCTATCGGATAGAGACGACTCCAAAAGAATGGTTGAAATATGGCCCGTGGCTTGGTGCCCCCCGCGAACGGAGGTTCTTTACTTCCGAGCGGTTGATCGCGCGGCAAATAGTCTCGGGTGACCCGCCTCGGATCTATGTTGGTTACACCGATGCGGAAGTCTATCATACCCAGATCGGTTTTGCGATAATACCAAAGCCGGAAGTTGACCTCGGACTGAAGTATCTTTTAGGGGTGCTAAACTCCACGCTCATGAACTACTATCATCAAGAACGGTTCTTGGACAAGGAGAAAGTCACGTTCCAAAAGTTCCTTATAGCTAACTGCAAACGATTGCCTATTCGAATACCGTCTAACGTGGCGAAGGACCATTTGGAAGCATTGGTGGAGCAGCGGCTCAAGTTAGAAGATGACAGCCCAGAAGTTGCCATCGTGGAGGCAGCGATCGATGCGGTGGTGTATGGGGTGTATGGGCTTACGGCGGATGAGGTGGGGGTTGTGGAGGGGAAGTGAAGAGCTTTGCTAACTGATCAGAGACTTAATAGTACCAAAGCACAAGTGACCATGGCAACAAAAGTTGGTGCAAAACAGAAACGTCCGCTAAAAGGGCTGTTGAACAGTTCGACGAAGCGCATGATGACCCAAGCCGGTATGGAACTGCGGTCATTCGTGCTTCATACAGCGCTTCAACTTGAGTGGTATTCAGTGCGAATGCTGGCTATCCTACTAGATGTGGATAGAAATAATTCGGTCGTATGCGGCAACACGTCGAGATCACTAAGCTTTGATGCACGAATGCAGCTTCTCATGGAGATGCGTGCATGGGGTCCAGAGCACAAAACCAAGCTGTTGTGGTTTATGCAGCTCAGGAACCAAATGATGCACAATTATGACGCACGGACAATGGTTGAATGCATGTCTTTCACGCAAGTCAAACCCAAGGAGCTGTTGAAGGCCTTCCCACAAGAACACTCCCTTCCGGAAGAAGAACAGTTGACCAGGGCTTTGTTGAGTTTAAGCGACTATGTTCTGCAAAGCTCGAATGAATTAATGATCGCAGCTTTGGACAAGATGATGCTACAGAGTCATCTACAGATGGGGATAATTGACGAGATCGCAAAGAATCACCTGGCTGGAGTGTATGATGCACGTCGCGCACGACCTGTCGCAGCTGCCCCCTCACAAAGTTCAGAAGCAAGGAAGGATGAAAAAGGAACTCCGTAGTTGGTTCGGCCAATCCATCGTGGAAAAACTAGTCACTGGCGGCGTGGCCATGTTAGGGCTGGTAGCAACAACGATGTCAACGCAGGTGACATCCGAGGTACTCCAACATGCCTTTATGATAGCGGCAATTGCAGGTGGATGTACACTCATAGTATTGATCTACCTGAATCGGCGTCTGGCGAAAATAGACGCCGAGCATCAACGCTATGACAACCTCTTTGCTGTGGTCGGCTACATCATACGACACCGAATCCATGAGCATCCACGAACCGATCTGGATCGGCACGTTCAAATCTTCGACACTAAGAAACGAGAACGCGCTGTGTCAGATACCATTGACGCACATTGCGAGGAGTTACGAAAGTGGATCAACGAGGAACACCCGGAAGTCTCCGTCAAAGAAATCGAAGACCTTCTATGTGTATTCTACGATTTTCAACCCAAAGATGAACATCTCTAACGTGAAACTATAATCTCGGCTATAGCCATGTCGGAACGCATTCGAACCGGTGAAATCGGATCACGCTCGATATCTATATTACCGACGCATGCTTGACAGAAATGCTGACATGAAAAATAGCCTAACACCCAAGTCCATGAGCGAAAGCAACACATTCCCACATACAACTGTTTTGAAGGAAGTGGAGGCAGTGAACAGCGTTTTGGCCGAAATCCAGAAAAATCTACCAAAGGGTAGTTTTCGGATCTTGCGTGTAGAGATCAATGATGCGGCTATTCCATGGGTGACAGAAGAACTATACAGAAGACAAGGTATGATAGGAACCTTGGAGGAGTTTACGGATGACTTTAAGCGGCATCTGGAGAACGGCCAGCACTTCGACATCTTTGGATGGAAATATTTCCCCGATCGTGGGCAAGGCCAAGTAGGTGTCATTCTTAGCCCCAAGGAGGAGACGTTCTACTTTGGTATCATTCCTGACGAAAGCGGAAAGCGCATCCTTCGGTATCGATACATTGCTTACAAATAAAAATGTTGCATGCTGGGTGATCTCGAAAAGCTGCTCGTTTCCATTCGGGGGCAACAGAGTATGATAGAAAAATTGAGTGGAACGCAGCTGCCTTTCCATATCGCGCGGTCGTTTGGGAACCAAATATTGGAAAACAACATCGCAAGGATGATGACTGGTGGAATGAGCGGGATGATGGGAGCAATGAACTTCGCGCAAAGCTTCCAAAAGCAGCTTCTTGACCAACAGTCCGCATGGACTGGAATTTCAGGTTCTCTAAATCATCTCGTAGCCGCAAAGGCGATCAGTGAGGATCTGGGTCGGTCGGCATTTCTAAGCCAACTTGGATTACAGAATAGCTTGAAGACACTTGCGGAGCAGTATACGACACCCCTGTATAACCCTTTCTCAGTGCTGAATGCCGCCTTTCTTGGAATATCGGATCGAGCGTACAGACGGCTTTCGGTGGATCACTCGCAGGATGAAGTGGAGGAACTGAACCAAATCGTCCAAGGTCTCGAGGCCATTGCAGCAGAACAAGCTGGATTGGACAGACCGGTGACAATACGTGATCTTGAAAAATTCAAGGCGGAGGTGGTGGATGCACTCGTAGCAGCAGTGAGTCGCTCGAAGACTGCTATAGCGATCGAAGTCATACTTGCGCTGATCACCTTTATCAGTTTTGCGTTGCAACTGCGTGAAATGTCTTGGACGAAAAGCGACATTACCAATAGAGAGGTGTTGGAGCAAACAAAGCTCTATGCCGAATCTTTAGTATTAGCTGCGTCGACTGTACAGGTGTCTGGTCGTGATTTTCGGTGGAACACGCGCATTGCCAATCATAATGTCCGCTTACGCAGTAAAACAAGCACACACAGCGAAGTCCTCGCCTTGATCGAGGAAGGACAACAGGTAGTAGTTATCACCGTGAAGAAAAAGTGGCTCTACATCAGCTACGTGGAAAACGCCACCGGCGAACCCAGATCTGGCTATGCCTATAAGAAGTACTTCGACAGAGAGTGAAGGGAGAACTGGAGTCCAACCGGTCTGCTAACCCATGTGGTTCCAAGAACTCTTCGGCTTCGAGGAAGAAACACCCGATCAGGTCCGGGAGAACTTGGTGCTGCGAGGTGAAGTGCTACATTCCAACGTGAACGGGCGCAGCTTCCAATGTGGCACCTTGGAGATAGCGACCTTGGAAGAGCTGAGCGCCAAGGCACCACGACCAGCGAGTTTCACTGATGTCATCCGCGTCCGGGAATTCGTGGGCGATGTGCAGGACCTGCACTGCATCAAAGGAAGCCGCCATGCTTTGTTCCAAGCGGCCTCCCAGTTCAACCTGCTGGAAATGGTCAGTCCGCAGGTGACCCCGGAGCAAGGCATAGGCCGCTACGGGTACGACCGGACGCAAGGGCCTGCGTGTGCCATCGCCTGTGGGGCGGGCACGGCCTACCGGAACTATTTCGTGCCCGTGAATGGCCAACTGGGGCAGACCAAGGACGAGCAGATCGATTGCCTGGACCTGATCGGCGAGGCGCTGGGCAACAAGCAGCTTGCGTTGTGGAAAATGAGCAATGGCTACGTGATGTCCAATGAAGCGGGCTTGCAGCACATCGGCAAGCGGCTCAACGAAATGGGGCCGTACGGCAGGGAACAGGTGAAAGGAAAATTGAAGATCGGTTTGCAATGGGACACGGAAGTGACCCTGATAGGCAACGGGCAACGCGTTTCACAGGCCTACTGCTCGGCACTGCCGGTTGCCTATTCGCATGTGGCAGCAGACCGTTGGGAACCCTTTGCCCGGCTGGTACTGGAGGCCACCTACGAGGCAACACTTTACGCGGCGCTGATCAACATGGAGATGAGCGGCTCGAACATCTTATACCTCACCTTGGTGGGTGGCGGTGCGTTCGGCAATGACCCCACTTGGATCATGGACGCCCTTTGCAGGGCGTTAGCGCAATTCCGGAACACGCCATTGGATGTGCGGGTGGTGAGCTACGGAAGCTCTGACCCGCTGGTGCAGGCGTTGGTGAGGTTAGGTTCTTAATGCACACCAGCGTCCACACTGGTCATGCGCACGTTCATTAAGAAACCCTCCTCACATCCTCCCATCCGCTACCTTCCCCCCATGGACCGCTCCACCTTCCTGAAAACCATGCTGGGCAGCACCGCTTTGCTCACCCTGCCCCCTTGGGCCATGCTCAACGCCAAGGAGCAAGTCCGATAGGCATCGGACCGCTTGGCGTGGACGCAGGATTGCCACGGCGTCTTCGTCTTCGATGCCTTTGTGAAGGGCTTCCGCTTCCACAAGGGGCCGGAGTTGTTGCCGCGCATAAAGGCCGAAGACCCCTTGGACCTGGTGCGTGAGCACGACAATGCGCACGACCCCAATGCTGTGGCCGTGTATTGGGAGGGACAGAAGCTGGGCTACCTGCCCATGGGCGAGAACCTCTGCCTGGCCTACATGTTGGACTATGGCCTGCTGCTGGAGGCCGAAGTGGTGTACACCGCGCCGGATGAAGAGCCGTGGGCGCAATGCTTCATCGCGGTACACCTGTTGATGCCGAGCAACACTTCGTTCGATGCGTACATCACGCACTATATGGCTCGGCCGGATGCGGGATATAAGATGAGGCCTGAGTACGGGGGTGAGGAGAATGGCTTGTGAGTAACTTGGGTAGTTGTCAGCCTGCCCGGAGTTGAGCGGGTTGTCAGTTGTCCGTTGTCCGCCTGCCCCGGACTTGTTCGGGGGCTTGGACGCATTGGTTCCGCTGAGCCTAAGGCCGATGAGCCAATTGACTGAATGCTCCTGAAGGCCTGACCGACCAAAAGGCCTGTCATGCCGCCGGTCCCACATAGCCTGAGCCAAGAGCCGATGGCCTAAGCCAAAGAATGCACGGCCTGTATTCGCCTGAAGGCCGAACACAACAAGAGGCCTGGAATCGCCTGGGCCGAAAAACGCCGAAGAGCCTGAAACGCCGAAGAGCCAAAAGGCCTTTCCAACCCTTCAGGGATCTTGCTTTGGGCCGCAAGCCCTTTGCCATGCCCCTGCAGCTTTTAGCCGTTGACAAATGAATAAACACAGCTGATCCGGCAAGCCTATGTGGATAACCTGTGGGGTAGTGATGGATCGGGTGAAGGGAAAAGCGGCCATCTTTCTGGAACATGAACAAACCCCTCGTAACATCATGGCAAAGAGCAAACTGGATAAGCCACCACCGGTGGCGGTGGCCCTTTTGGATTCGCACTGGTTGATCCGCGAAGCCATCGGGTGTTGGTTGAAGGAATGCGTAGGCTACCAAGTGGTCTGGAAAGGCAACACGCGGGCGGAGCTGGAACAAGCGCTGGACGCCGGCCTGCAGGTGAAGCTGGTGGTAGTGGCGGTGGCCATCGGGGAGGATGAAGGCCACCTGGCGGTTAAGTGGTTGCGTGAGGAATGGCCCGCCCTGTACTGTGTGGCCTATGCCCACCGGCATGATGAGCTGACGATGTTGCGGGTATACCGGAAGGGGGTGCAGGTGTTCCTGCACGATACGGTGGAGGGCGATGCGGTGCTTTGCGCACTGAACGCGGCCTTGGTGGGCGGGGTGTTCCACTCGGCGGTGAGCCAGCAGCTGCTGCTGGAGAACCCGGATGGGCTAACGGAGAAGGAACGGGAGCGGGAGCGGCTGAAAGCGAGGATGACCCGGAAGGAGCTGGAAGTGCTACAGGCCATGGGGAAATTTCCGGACCACACGGTGGGCAGGCTGGCCAGGCAATTGGGTATATCGCCGAACACGGTGGATTCCCATCTCAAACGGTTATACGAGCTTTTCAAGCTGCGGTCTAAGCCCGGCGTACTAATGGAGGCGGTGCGTCTTGGGCTGTTACCAGGCAAGGTTCAGGCATAGGGCAGGCAGTCTCTGAAGCCTCCCGGAGTGCCATTTTGTGCACCCTATATATATAAGGTATAGGTGCAGCCGTTTTTGGCCCGGCCGGTCAGGAGTCGTGTCGCATCCAAGTTGCACGAAGGATCCAAGGCTGGAAGAAGGGCAGTGCTCAGGTGCGCCATGCTGCCCCCTGCGCATAGGGTGCTGACTGTTACTAGAGCGCTGGCTATACATGTTGAGGTGCTGGCAATGCATGATCAGGCGCTGGCAACGCATGATCAGGAGCTGACAACGCATGATCAGGAGCTGGCAACGCATGACCAGGAGCTGGCAATGCATGATCAGGAGCTGACAACGCATGATCAGGAGCTGACAACGCATGATCAGGAGCTGACAACGCATGATCAGGAGCTGGCAATGCATGATCAGGAGCTGACAACGCATGATCAGGAGCTGGCAATGCATGATCAGGAGCTGACAACGCATGATCAGGAGCTGACAACGCATGATCAGGAGCTGACAATGGCATGATGCAGTGCTCGCATCTGGTCCCGCGGCCGTCCCACACAGCTATGGAATAGGCTTCCGGCCGCTATTCCGATCCACTGCCAGTGCATGGATCCGGCACATGAAATACTGTTTTTCCATCGGTCTGCACGGAAAATAAGTCCTGCATTAAATATTTTGGATCTTGAATTAATCAAGCAGCATCATGCATTACAGACGTTTTATCACACATTTGTGTGAGGATCCTCTCACACAACTAAAATGATGAAAGTGTCACCTTTTCCTTTCGAGTCACGAATAAGGGGTCGTGCCATAAAACTAACGGCACTAACACGCAGTAAAATGCAGAAACAGGAGAATGCGAAATTAGGCCTCGCAAGCCTCACCCCAACGGCCCTGGTGGAAAAGGGACGGAACCATGTGGAAAGCTGCACCGGGAATCCGGACATAACGCTGCCCACAGACTTTCTGAAGGAGCTGGGCGATGCCTGCGATGCTCTGGATGCTGCCAACATCGCCGTGCAGAACAACGGTGGTAAGCAGGACCGTAGCCGACGCGCCGCCAGAGTGACGGAGCTGGAGGCGATCATCCGGCTCTTGGCCAAGCATGTGGAGGTGCAGTGCGGAGGAATTGCTGAGAAGATCCTCAGCACAGGCTTCGACCTGCGCAAGCCCCGCCAGCCCGTGGGTGTACTGGATGCGCCCCCCAACCTGCGCGCCGAACGCGGCAAGCAGCGCGGCGATGTGGTGCTCCGCTGGGGTGCCAAGCGCGGCCGCACCACGTACAGCTTGCAGGTGAACTCCGGTGACCCGAAGCTGGAGGAAGACTGGAGGTGGGCCGCAAGCACCACGCGTAACACCTACACCCTCACCGGGCTGGAAACGGATAAGCAATACTATTTCCGCGTCCGTGCCAACAGCACCGCCGGTGCAGGGAAGTTGAGCGACGTAGCCGCCAGCAAGGCAGCTTGAAGCAGCCACGATCCGCAGGCCCTTGCCCCGCCACCACCCCGATACGCTCGGGGGGTGTGCGGGGACGGGGCGTTAGAGAGAACCGGTTTTTTGGGTCTTGAGTCTATGAGTCCTGAGTCGTGAGTCCTGAGTCTTGAGTCCGAGTTCTCTGGTCACCTCCCGATACACCCCGATATGTATCGGGGCGGGACACCAATCACCAATCAACAATGTCAAACCGCCAACACCTCCCTCGCACCGATTACTCCCGGATGACCCCGGAAGCCCGCGCCGCGCTGTTGGCTGAGCTGGAGCAGCATTACTTCACCTCGCGCTATGAGCAATTGCCCTTTGATCCCTCGGATCTGGTGGTGTTGGCGCAGCAGCAATTGCCCCGGAGCCCGCAGGTGGCCGAGGCCTTGGCCCGCTGCACACAGCAGTGGGTGGAGAGCGAGTTCTACAGCTATTTCATGGACCCCCATGCGCCGGACCGCAGCCACTGCGCGGGCGGTTTCCTCCTGCACTGCCCCGTGCTCGGGATGTTGCTTTTTGATACCGATGCGCAAGGCGGCATCGTAGGCGTGGAATACCTCTCCCTTGTACTGCAAGGGGAGCAGCCACATGAGCGGCCACCCTCGCCCGCGCTACGGAGCGAATATTGGAAGTAGGAGCGGTACACCGCGCACTGGATACATCCTTCTGCAAAGCACTGGCCCCCGGGAAACCGGGGGCTTTTGCGTTCGGGCCGGGGCTGCGGGTCGAACGGGGGTCCCTTCAGCGCACGTCATTGCGAGGGCGTTGGGGCGCACGGCAGTGCGGGCTACCAGACCGTGCCTACTGGCCTGACCCCGCTATCTATCGGGTCGCTTCGGCAGCCCGCCCCCCTTCGGGTTGCGGGCTTCCTCGCAATGCCGTGCGATGTGGTGGGTGTTGTGGTGGACTGCGGAAGTCGAGGCGTATACCTCCTCGTAGATCCACTTGTATGATTTACGTCATATTATCATTTCCAGTGATCTCTAACATTGTCTTATGGAACGTGGCCTTCTTCATCCCTGACGACCGATCAACCGCTTCACCCCATGAACAAGGCCACTGGCAAGTCGCATCGGATGCTCCTGCTGAGCACGCTTGCCTTTACCATGTCCTTCGCCGCATGGATGGTCAATGGCGTGCTGGTGACCTACCTGACGAACAACGGCATCTTCAACTGGACCCCGGTGCAGACGGGCTGGCTGCTCGGGGTGCCGGTGCTGATCGGTTCCGTGTTCCGCTTGCCCGTGGGCATGCTCACGGACAAGTTCGGCGGCAAACGGGTGATGATCGCCTTGCTCCTGCTGAGCGCGCTGCCGATGTATTTCCTGTCCTGGGCCAATAGCTACGGCGCTTTTCTGTTGCTGAGCTTCGCTTTCGGTATCTCCGGAAGTTCGTTCGCTGCGGGGGTGGCCTATGTATCGCTCTGGTACCCCAAGGAAAAGCAGGGCACCGCGCTCGGCATATTCGGTGCCGGCAACGCCGGGGCGGCCTTGACCACGCTGTTCGCTCCGCGCATCCTCACCTGGCTGACGGATGGGAACACGGTATTGGAGGGGTGGCGGCACCTTCCCAAGCTCTATGCGGCCCTCCTGGTCCTTATGGCGGTGATCATGCTGCTCTTTGCCGAGAACCGGACCCCCGGGCTTGTGAAGACACTTGGGCAGCGGCTCCGGCCCTTGCAGGAGCTCCGGGTCTGGCGGTTCGGCCTGTACTACTTCTTTGTTTTCGGCAGCTTCGTGGCGCTTTCGCAATGGCTGATCCCGTATTACGTGAACGTCTATTCGCTCTCCATCGTGAGCGCGGGGATGATGACCACGGCGTTCAACCTGCCGGCAGGCCTGTTGCGCATTGTGGGCGGCGTGCTTTCCGACAAGGTGGGTGCGCGGATGGTGCTCTACCGGGTCTTCGGTGTTTCGCTCGTAGGCCTGCTTTTTCTGCTGCCCCCGCGGGTGGAGCTGCAAACCCCCGGGCAGGGGGTCATGGCTTCCAGGTCCGGGATCGTGGAGGCCATCACCAGCACGGAGATCATCATTGCCAACGGGACGGACCCTTCCGACAGGACCACATACACGCTGCTCGCCGCCGAGCACACGGACATCCGGTTCGGTATTCATTCCGATGGCGAAGGATTCCAGCCGATGCCCTCCACGGCCGAGTGGCAGAAGCCGCAAGTGGGCGTGGGCGATCGCGTGAGCAAGGGGGACCTGCTGGCGAAGGGCACCACCCACATCTATTTCCAGGCGAACAAATGGATCTTTTCGGCGCTGGTGTTCCTGATCGGTGCCATGATGGGGCTGGGCGGCGCTGCGGTGTTCAAGCACATTTCGACCTACTATCCCGATGAGGTGGGTACGGTGGGTGGCATCGTGGGCGTGCTGGGCGGGCTCGGCGGATTCGCTGGTCCGATCCTTTTCGGTTACCTGCTGAAAGCGACCGGCGTCTGGACCAGCTGCTGGGCGCTGCTCTTTGTTGTTGCACTGCTCGCCCTGATCTGGATGCGCTTGGCCATCCGGCGTTCCACGCGGGCCACGGCCCCGACCAGCCCGCAATGAACACAGCCGCCACCCGCCGGATGAGCCGCCCGATGAGCCGCGCCAAGGAAGCCTGCAGCCGGGGAACAGCCTCTTCGCTCCTGCACGGAATGCTCCCGGTCCCGACCGTGCCCCGATCAACAAGACCGCTCAGACCGGGTAGGCCATGAAAAGGCTCCTGATCGCAGCGGTCCGCGACCTGTCCCCGGCATACTTCGCCATGGTGATGGCCACCGGCATCGTGTCCAGTGCCTCCTTCTTTCTGGACCTGCAATGGATCGCCTATCCCCTGTTCGTGGTCAATGTTCTTTTCTACGTGGTGCTCTGCGTGCTTGCGATCCTCAGGCTGCTGTTCTTCCTCCCCCGGGTGATGGATGACCTTTTCGATCACGTGCGGGGCATGGGCTTCTTCACCGCGCCCACCGCGACCGCCGTGCTGGGGGCGCAGTTCATCCTTTTGGAGGATATGCACGGGATCGCGCTGGTGCTCTGGTTCGTTTCCGTGCTGCTGTGGACGGTGATCACGTTCACGGTGTTCACGAACCTCACGGTAAAGGCTGAGAAACCCTCCTTCTCGGAGGGGCTCAATGGCGCTTGGCTCTTGTCGGTGGTCTCCACGCAAAGCTTGGCGGTGCTCAGCGCCAAGCTGTCCATGCATTACGTGGACTACAAGCTGATGCTGAACTTCTTCAGCTTCTCCATGTGGCTGTGGGGCGGCATGCTCTACATCTGGATGATCTCCCTCATCTTCTATCGGTACACGTTCTTCAAATTCGCGCCCAGCGACCTTACCCCGCCCTATTGGATAAACATGGGCGCCATGGCCATTTCCACCTTGGCCGGCTCGCTGCTCATCCTCAATACCCCGCACGCGCCGTTCCTGCTTTCCACCCTCCCCTTTCTCAAGGGGTTCACCATCTTCTACTGGGTAACCGGCACATGGTGGATCCCGATGCTCTTCATCCTGGCCATCTGGCGGCACGGCTACAAACGCTTCCCGCTCACGTATGATCCGCTGTACTGGGGAGCTGTTTTCCCCTTGGGCATGTACACGGCGGCCACGTTCGAGATGGCGAAGGCCATGGACCTGGAATTCCTGCTCCCCATCCCGCGGTTCTTCATCTATCCGGCATTGGCCGCATGGGGGCTCACGTTCATCGGCTTCCTCCGTGCTGTGGCAAGGCACTTCCTGACCAAGAGGAAGTACGAGGTCCCAAGCCACGATGCCGAACGCGGTTGAATGATATTCATCATTTGCGTTCTGCACGCGATCACTGTCCTTTAGACACTATACGGTACATATCCGCAATGATCCCTTCCCTATCCCTCACTGAGCCATGAAGATCATCGACCCCGAGACCGGAAAACGATTGGACAACAAAGGCCCCAAGCTGGACCCGAGCCTGAAAAAGACCGACCCGCTGAAACTGAATGCGGAGAAGGGCATGGAGGGTGAGGAAAGTTCACCGATGGACCCACCTGACGCGTATGGCGGGGCGGTGATCGAGGATGTGCCCTACGAGGCCATGCACCCGTTCCTGCAGCGCTACATGGACGACCACAAGAAGGCGGTGGAGATGATCGAACGGTTCGACAAGGCCCTTTCGAAATTCAAGGAACAGCAGTACCGGATCGACGAGGAGACCAACGGCGCGTTCCACGACTTCTTCGAGTACTTCGATGACCACCTGCTGGACCACAACCGGCGCGAAGAAAGGCAGTTCTTTCCCCTGTTACACGACAAGCTCGTCGCCTCCGGCGAGCACAGTATCGACAAGAAGCCGCGCACGGCGATCGACCTGATGGAGGACGACCATGTGAAATTCATCCAGCTCGGCTCGCTCTGCTTCAATCTGCTCGGACTTGCCGCACGCCTGCCCGATGCCCGCTCGGCCGGCTTCGTGCTGGACACCTCCTTCAACACGGGCAGGGAATTGACCGAAATGCTCCGCCTCCACATCCATCGCGAGGACAATATCCTGTTCCCGCTGGCGCATAAACTGATCACCACGGAGGAATTCGACCGGATCGCAAACTGACCCCCGATGGATGAGCCACGCACCGCGTTGACGGACACCTTCGGAAGGAAGCACGATTACCTACGCATCTCGCTCACGGAGCGCTGCAACATGCGCTGCTTCTATTGCATGCCCGAGGAAGGGATACCGCTGCGGCCCCGGGAGGAATTCATGCGGCAGGAGGAACTGCTTTCCATCGCCGGCACCTTCGTTTCCATGGGCGTGCGCAAGATCCGCCTCACCGGAGGCGAGCCCTTGGTGCGCCGTGATGCGGCCGCGATCATCGAGGGCCTGTCCAAGCTGCCGGTGGAGCTCGCGATCACCACGAACGGCGTCCTGGTGGACCGCTTCATCGACGTGTTCCACCGTTCGGGTCTCCGGAACGTGAACGTCAGCCTGGATTCCTTGGATGCCGAACGCATGAACCGGATCGCACGGCGCGACCATTTCGAGCAGATCACGGCGAACATCCGCCTGCTCATGCGCGAAGGCTTCGATGTGAAGGTGAACACGGTGCTGATCCGCGGCACCAATGAGGATGAGATCGGCGACTTCGTGCAATGGACGGCGCAGGAGAACATCCACGTCCGCTTCATCGAGTTCATGCCCTTCGATGGGAACAAGTGGGACTGGAGCAAGGGCATCTCCTTGCAGGAGGTCCTCGGCGCGGTGGGTGCGCGGTTCGGAGCGGGGAACATCGAACGCATGATCGACGGCCCGCACGACACGGCCAAGCACTACCGGATCCACGGGCACAAGGGAAGCTTCGCGGTGATCAGCACGGTGACCAACCCGTTCTGCGACTCGTGCAACCGGCTTCGGCTGACCGCCGACGGCCGCATGAAGAACTGCTTGTTCTCCGGCACGGAGACCGATCTGTTGACCGCGTTCCGCAAGGGTAAGGACATCACCGCACTGATCCGCGATACGGTGCTGCACAAGAAGAAGGCACGCGGCGGAATGGAGACCATGGAGGAATTCCGCAAGCCGGAGAACCATGCGGGAAACCGGGCCATGCAGGCCATCGGCGGCTGATCCGGGCACTTGGCCGTGCTACCCCCCGGCCCATGGCAGCCACGGACGGATGGTTCAGCGGTATCGTTGCTGTTAGGCCAACACCGGCTCCGGCAGCAGCATGGCCTTCACTTCGGCGGCATGATGTTCAAGGTCCTTCCGGAACCGTTGCAGCTGTGTAACTGCCTGCTGGTGCAGTACCGGCGCGAGCTCCTCATAGTACCGGATACCATTGAGCATGTTCTCCTTGAAGGTCTCGATGTACCGCCGCTGTTTGGTCGTGGCAGCGTGCTTCACGGCTTCGAACTCCCGCTTGAGATAGTCCACATACAGTTTCATCTCGTTGATGAACATGTGGGCACGGTCGTTCTCGTTCAGCAGGGAAATGCGGCCCTGGATATGTTCCACCATGGTCCTCAATGAAACGATCCTGGAGAAGTAGGCGAGGTTGGGCCCGGGGCAAATGGCCACGGCCTCCAGCTTATGGGCCGGCGTCATATTGCTCTTCAGGAGCACGCTGGCCCCCAGCCCTTCGCACAGGCAGTCCTTCTCGGTGATGCGCGCCACGGCCACCGCATGGCTGATCGGGTCGAGTTGTTGCTCATCGAGTTGCTTGAGCTTCAGGTTCTGGTACTGGCGCGAGGCGGTGCAAATGGGAATTTCCGTGAACTCGGTATTGGTGCTCAGGAATTTCTTGTAGCACGCGCTTCCGGGCCTGTTCTTGGCAATGCGGGCCTTGCGCTGTGCCTCGGAGGTGCTGGGCCGGAAGTTGTGGAACGGGATCCCCAGCGGGGAAGCCCAGCTCATGTAGTAGTCGTCCTTCTTCGCCACGGTGATCTGCTGGAGTGTCTTGTCATCCACATTGGTGGCTTCGGGTACCAAGAGGAAGGGACTGCCCCAGCCCGTACCATCCACACCGTAGTGCTCGCGCAGGAACCGATCCTCCGTGGCGGTGCCGATACCACCCTGCACGGTTACCCGGATCTCCGGGGAAGCAGGCAGCGGATGGTGTCCACTTTCGGCGAGCGAGCTGCTGCACAGCTCATATAATTCCGCTGTCACCGCTTCCCGCTTATCCTTGAAATCCTCGAGAATAGGCCCCATTAGCACGCCGTCCGTGGCGAACGCATGCCCACCACAATTCAATCCGGATTCGATGCGGAACTCGGAGACCCAAATGCCCTTCTTGGCCAGGATCTTTCCTTGGATCAAGGCCGAGCGCAGGTCGCTCACTTTCAGTATCACCCGCTTACGGATCTGTCCATCCGCGTCCGGGTAGAAGTCCGGGAACGTGGCGATATAGCTGTAGATCCGGGGGTTGTAGCCGGCACTGATCACGATGGAGGAATGCAACGAACTCAATGCAAACCCACGGAACGCGGCCATGCCCTCGGCGTATTCCACCGGCAACTTGGTGCCGTCCTTGGCATGTACCTCGCGATCGATCTTGGCCATGATGTTCACGTCAATGGCCCCCGGAACGATCGCTTGGCGCAGCTCTTCCTGCATCAGGCGGCGCATTTCGCCTTCGGGCCACGCTTTCATCAGCTCGAATTCGATGCGCAACGGATGTTCCTCGGGGAGCAGCAGGAAATACTTCTCGATGTCAGAACCTTCGGTGAACGCCTCAGCGCGCAGGGTTTCGGTATTCCGGGTGACGATCCGTTGTACCAGGTCCAGATAGGCCGTGATCCGCTGGGCCCGGTGGTCGATCTCCGTCAAGGGGATCTCCGTGTAGGGTTCACCGGCGTTCCTGCTATGGAATTCGCGCATGCGTTCCACCAATTCATCCTCGATGATGGAGATCACGGACGAAATGCCGAAATGGGCGACCTTCACGGGTGTGTCGATGGTATATCCAAGGCCCATCACGGGGATGTGGAAGGTATGCGGGGAGGGTTGAGGCATGTAGTGTTCGGTCAAAGGGGTTGGATCATCCGTTGTGCTGCGGAACGCGCCACAACATCCGATCAAATGTACCGGGATGATGAGTTCCGAGAGGTGACACAGATCAGGAAATGCCGTGAGGCCCCATACCTGCGCACGATTTTCACTGTGGATCCGAACGCTCGCGGTGCTGCTCCCGGATCTTCCGAAGGAGCGGGAACGGAAACGTTGTTGGATCGTTCAATTCATGCGCACGGTAGCCAGTGAGTGATCGTCGTTTGCATCGGCGTTCCAATGGGTTCCGGCATTGCGGGGCTCCTCTATGG
Source organism: Flavobacteriales bacterium (assembly GCA_019638085.1). GTDB lineage: Bacteria > Bacteroidota > Bacteroidia > Flavobacteriales_F > PHOS-HE28 > PHOS-HE28. The sequence goes on from JAHBUL010000013.1 coordinate 46,938, forward strand.
CCTGCCCGCAGATGGCACGGGCCACCATCACCAGGTCGCGCAGGTCGAACAACTCCATGGAGCGCTCTCCAGAAGCCCATGCCCGTTCCATGTCCTGTCGTATTTTCTTCAGGTCCCTCCATGCAGCGTGCAGTCCGGCGTCCTCACGCACGATGCCCACCTGGTCCATCATGCGATCGCGCAAGGTCTTCATGGTGGTGATGGTGAGGAATGAAGGTCCGGTGAAGTGATAACGCCCCGTCACGGCATCGTGCGGCAAGGCATTTTGCACGCCGGAGCTCATCACCGAGTTGGCTGCATGCTTCGGGATCACCAAGGCCTCCAACAAGGAATTGCTGGCCAGGCGGTCGGCTCCGTGCAGGCCGCTACCTGCGCATTCCCCCAATGCATACAGGCCATCCAGGCCCGTGCGTCCTTGTGCATCGGTGCGTATACCTCCGCAGATGTAGTGCGCTGCGGGCATCACAGGGATCGGCTCCCGTGCCGGATCCAGGCCGAGGGACCAGCAATGCGCTTGGATCATGGGGAATTCCCGGGCGAAACGGGCTTCACGGATCAACGTGGCATCCAGCCATACATGTGGTGCGTTCTGCTGGCGCATCACCGCATGGATGGCCCGGGCAACCACATTGCGAGGGGCCAGATCGCCCATGTGATGCACGCCGTCCATCAGCCGTTCGCCATTGGGTTGCAGGAGCACGGCCCCTGCACCACGTACGGCTTCGCTGACCAGGAAGGTAGCCTCCTGCTCCGGCGCATACAACGCCGTTGGATGGAATTGCACAAAGGCCATATCGCGCAGGGGTACGCCTGCCCGCATGGCCATCGCCACGCCGCTGCCGGTGGCACCTGCGGGATTGGTGGTATGGCGATAGACCTGCCCTGCGCCGCCGGTGGCCAGCACGACCACATCGGCATGGTGCAGCTTGATCTCCCCCGATCCGACGTCGATGGTACGAATGCCATTGCAGCGCCTGCCAAGCCGATCATCGGTCACCAACAGGTCCAGCGCCATAAGCGTTTCGGTCACGGAGATGTTGGGGTTCAGTTTCACTTGGGCCTGTAGCACCCGTACCAGTTCGGCACCGGTGCGGTCGCCGCGATGGACGACCCGCGCTGCACTGTGGCCGCCTTCCCTGGCGGCATTCAACCCTCCGCGATCATCGGTATCAAAGCGTGCGCCTTGGTCAAGCAATTCGCGTATGCACGCCGCACCTTCCTTCACTACCAGCTCCACCACCGCTGGTTCACAGCGCCCACCACCCACTTCCAAGGTATCGTCCCGATGCTGCTCCCAGGAATCCAGGGGGTGGATCACCGCAGCCACGCCTCCTTGCGCGGCATTGGAGTTGCTGTATTCCGGACCGGTCCTGGACAACATGTGAATAGCCACGCCTTCGGTCTTCATCCGGTCCGCTAAGCGGAGTGCGAAGGACATGCCCGCCACGCCGTTCCCCACGACGATCACTTTCAGTTTTCGTTTCATCCCAATTGCATCATGCGCCGTAAGGCGATCTCCGCGCGAGCACGGACCTGTTCCTCCAAGACGATCTCCGGCGTACTGTTCAGCAGTGCATCATGCACCTTCTGCAGCGTGTTCATCTTCATGTACGGACACTCGGCGCACGCGCAGGAATTTTCCGCATTGGCAGGCGCGGCGATCAAGTTCTTTCCCGGTACGGCCGCGCGCATCTTGTGCAGGATGCCGCCTTCGGTGGCCACGATGAAGGTGGTGCCGGGATCGCGTTGCACGAAGTCCAAAAGCGAGGTGGTACTGCCCACGTGATCGGCCTCCGCGAGGATGTGCGGCGGGCATTCCGGGTGCGCCACCAGCTTGGCATCGGGATGTTTTCCCAGCAGGAATTTCATCTTGTCCAAACTGATGTCCACATGCACTTCGCACACGCCGTCCCACAGCACGAGCTCGCGCCCTGTCATGCGTTGCACGTAGGCACCCAAGTGCTTGTCCGGCGCGAAGATCACTTTGCGGTCGGCGGGGATGCTGTTCACCACGCGCACGGCATTGCTGCTGGTGCAGATGATGTCGCTCATCGCTTTCACCTCGGCGCTGCAGTTGATGTAGCTCACCACCACATGATCGGGATGTTGGTCCAGGAAGGCACGGAATTTCTCCGGTGGGGCGCTGTCGGCAAGTGAGCAACCGGCATTGAGGTCGGGCAACAGCACCGTGCGCTTCGGGTTCAGGATCTTCGCCGTTTCCGCCATGAAGTGTACGCCCGCGAAGAGGATCGTCTGCGCACCGGTCTTGTCCGCGGCCTGTGCCAAGCCGAGGCTGTCGCCGACGAAATCAGCGAGTTCCTGGATCTCCGGCTGCTGATAGTAGTGCGCGAGGATGATGGCGTTGCGCTCCTTCTTCAGGCGGTGGATGGCCTCCACGAGCTCATAATCTGAAAGTTCCGCTGTGCGGGACTCCACGGTTCCGATCATTCGGTTCGATCTAATGAACCACAAACGTATCGGACCTTGTTGTCCTGAATACTGACACAGGTCATATTCAGGAGCGATTGGATGCCTTCGGCTTTTCCAGCGGAATGACGGAACAGATCCCCATTCAACCGGATCCGCTTACGCTTCCTTCAGTTCCGATCCCTTTCGCTTTTGGCTCCAGTTGGCCAGCCTCTCCTTCAGCGCATCCACCACATAGTACACCACCGGCACAAGGAACACGGTGAGGATCATGGAACTGGTGAGGCCGCCGATCAAGGCCCAGCCCAGTCCGTTCTTCCATTCACTGGCCGTGCCTGTGGCCAAGGCGATGGGCAACATGCCGAAGACCATGGCGAAGGTGGTCATCATGATGGGCCGCAAGCGCGTGCGCCCCGCGTCCACCAAGGCCTCGCTGAAGTGGATCCCCTGCGCCTTCAATTGGTTGGTGCGGTCCACGATGAGGATGGCGTTCTTGGAGACCAGGCCCAGCAGCATGATCATGCCCAGCAAGGTGAACAGGCTGAGCGTGGACATGGAAAGGTTGAGCGCGAGGAAGGCACCGATGATGGCCACCGGAATGCTGAAGAGCACCACGAAGGGATAGAGGAAACTGTCGTACAAGGCGACCATGATCAGGTAGACCAGGACCAAGGAGATGACCAAGGCCCCGCCCAACGCGCCGAAGCTGTCGTTCTGCCGCTTGATGTCGCTGCCCCATGCCATGTGGACGCCGGGTGGCAAAGGGTTGCTTTTCACGTACGCCACCACGTCATCCGCCACGGTCCCGCTGCCCCTGCCCAAGGCATCGGCGGTGAGGGTCACGGCGTTCTGCCGGTCCATGCGCTCCACCATCGCGTGCGGCTCGCGGCGCACCACCTCGGCGAACTGGTCCAGCTGCACCGAGGAGCCGGTGGATGTGATGAAGCGGATCCTGGATACATCCTGCTCGTGCCGACGGTCCATGCCGTCCAACCGGATGCGGATAGGGAACTCCGTGCCTCCCTCGAAGAGCTTGGCATCATCGTTTCCGGCCAAGGCATTGCGCAGGGTGGCCCCTACCACCGCCACGTCCAGTCCAAGCCGGGCCATGCGGTCGCGGTCCAGTTCCACCTGCAGTTCGGGGCTTCCCGCCTCGATGCTCAGGCGCACGTTGTTCGCGCCGGGAATGCCGATCAGCGTGTCCTTCAAGGTGTTCGCGGTGCGCATCAACTGCGCTGGGTCGGCGCCGCTCAAGGTGATCTCCACCGGCGCTGTCCGGGGGATCAATCCGATGGCGGACATGGTGAAGTCGATCCCCGGAAAACTGTCCTGCAAAGCCTCACGCACATCCTTCATGTAGGCGTCGGTGCGGATGCCCTCCCGTTCGTCATTCGGCACCAAGGAGATGGTGAGCTCGGTCTTGTTCTCAGCCCCCACGCCCATGCTTCCGATGCCGGTGCTGGGGCCGCCCACGTTGCTGAACACGGAGGCCACCTCGCGTTGAGCGAGCAGGTAACGTTCCACCGCAAGTGAATGCAGGTTGTTCTCCTTCAGGGCGGTGCTCTTGTCGAACTCCAAGGCCAGCATGAACTTTCCTTGGTCGCCGGTGGCGATGAGCTCCTTGCCCATGATCCCCTGCCGCATCATGATGGCCGTCCCAGCGAACAGCGCGAGGATGATACCCATGAATGCAAGCTTGTGGCGGAGCACCCAGCGCAAGGCACCTTCATACCATTCGCTCAGATCTTCCACACCCCTTTCGAAGCGCATGAGCACGCGTCCGTAGAGACTGGTCGGCTTCAGCTCGCTCTTCTTGCCCATGCGGGATGCGAGCCACGGCGTAAGGGTGAAGCTGACGAAGAGGCTCATCAGCGTGCTCACCACCACCACCACACTGAACTGCTTCAAGAGGTCGGCCACGAAGACCTGTACGAAGATGATGGGCAGGAAGACCACCACGTCCACCAAGGTGATGGAGAGCGCACTGAAGCCGATCTCCGCACGTCCTTCGATCGCGGCCGTCACCTTGTCGTGGCCCTTGTCCAAGTAGCGCTGGATGTTCTCCAAGATCACGATGGAGTCGTCCACGAGGATGCCGATGATGAGCGACATCGCCAGCAGCGTCATCAGGTTCAAGGTGTAGCCGAAGAGGCCCATGGCGAGGAAGGCGCTGATCAGCGAAGCGGGGATCGCCACCAGCACAATGAGCGCATTGCGCAGGCTATGAAGGAAGATCAGCATGATGAAGGAGACGAGCAGCACGGCCAGCCCCAGGTCGAACAGCACGCCGTTCACGGCTTCGATGGTGATGTCGGTGCTGTCATCGGCCAGAATGAAGCGCATATCCGAGGCCTGCTGCTCCTGTTCGATCCGCGTGAACTCCTCGCGCACGGCACGGCTTACCTCCACGGCATTGGCGTCCCCTTGCTTTTTGATCAGCAGGCCGATGCCCTCCTCGCCGTTATATCGGTTCACCGACCCGATCTCTGCGATGCCGTCCACCACGGTGGCCACATCCTTCACCCGAACCACGGAGCCCGGTTGGGGCATGGCCACCACCACGTTCTCCAACTCTTGCACGGTGTGGATCTTGCCGGCCAGCTTCACGGTGATCCGGTCGCGCTCCGTGCGCACGTTGCCTGCAGGCACTTCCCTTCCAGCGCGCAGGATGGCCTCCGTTACCCGGGGCAGCGGCACGCGGTAATGCATCAGCTTCGCTTGGTCCACTTGCACCTGTACCTCGCGCTGTTCGCCGCCGAGCAGCGTGATCTCCGCCACGCCCTTCAGCTGTTGAAAGCGGGGCAGCAGCTCATTGTGCATCAACTGATAAAACTCCGGCGCGGGCAGCTTGCTCAACGCCGTCACGCTCATGATCGGCAGGTCGTTCGGGGACACCTTGGTCATCACCGGGGGCTGCAAGCCATCCGGCAGGTCCTTGCGGATGTTGTCGATCTGGCGTTGCGCATCCTGCATGGCCAGGTCCAGGTTCGCACCGTACTTGAAGTTGACGATGATGATGGAGGCGTTGGCCACCGAGCGGCTCGCGATGTAGTCCACGTGCTCCAAGGCGCTCAGCGCGTCCTCCACCGGGCGGGTCACCGTGTTGGCCACCTCTTCCGGCGCGGCACCGGGGTACATCGTGCGGATGGTGATCACCGGCTGGTTGAAGTCCGGCATCAACTCCACGCCGAGCCCCCTAAAGGCCACAATGCCGCCCAACAGCAACACGCCGAAGATGACGATGATCAACGAGGGGCGTTTGATCGCGAGCTCTGTGATGGTCATCCTGCTATGCGTGTTTTTTGATCAATGACTTCCATCGTTCAGCGGAATTTCACGGGTGCGCCATCGGCCAGACTGATGAAGCCACTGGTGATCACCACATCGCCTGTGGCCAGCCCTTCGGTGACCGCTACCATGCCTGCATCCCTGTCGCCTGTTCCGATGCGCTTTCGCTTCGCGATGCCATTCTCCACCACGTACACCTCGGGATCCAACGAGGAGCCGATGATCGCGCTGGAAGGGATGGTCAACGATGCACTTTTACTATCCGGAATAGAGAGGACCGTGGCAGCCATGCCGGGTTTCACCCTGTGGTCGGGATCGGCCTGAAGCGTGATCCGCACCGGGAAATTGTGGGCCATGTCGCCGCGACTGCCGATACTTTCCACCGTTCCGGACACTTGGCTTGCTTCGCTCTCCAGGCTCACCCGTACGGATTGCCCCTTGGTGAAAGCGGCCAGTTCCGTGCCGGGTACCGCAACCACCAGTTCCAAGGCGCGATCATCGGTGATCATGGCCACCGGCATCGAGGGGTTCAACACCGTACCCACTTCCACGCCGAGCTGGGTGACGTGGCCGCTGAACGGAGCAGTGATGGCGGTGCGCTGCACTTGCTCCTTCAATGTGTTCACCTGGATCCGCGCACCACGCAACGCCAGTTCCGTTTTCTCCAATTGGATCCCCTGAACGGCATCGGCTCCGGTGAGGACCGTGTAGCGCTGCTGGTCCTTCTCCAAGCCTTCCAACTGCACTTGCGCGGCTTCCAGCTGCAAGCGCAACAGGTCGCCGTCCAAGCGCATCATTACTTGACCCTTCTCCACCCATTGGCCTTCACTCACTTCCAAAGCCACTACCCTGCCGGGCACTTCCGCCATCACCTTGCCTTCGCGCAGGGAGCTGATGGCGCCGCTGTAGCGCACGCCGTCGGTGAATGCGCGTTGCCGCACGGAGTCCACCGTTACGTGAACGGCGGCATTGCGATCATGCCGGTAGACGCGCTCCTTCTGAACGCTCTTGTTGCTGGCAAGCTTCCAAACCGTCAAGGCAAGAAGCGCGATGAGGATGATCCATACGATGCTGCGTTTCATGGTCTGTTCATTTCATTAGTTCACCTTGCAGGCGTTGCAGTTCCAATTGTGCTTTGCGCAGGTCCACCAAGGCGTCCAGGTAGTTCTGCTGGGCTTCCCAGTGGGCTTGGTGTACCATTACCAGATCGGTGACGGCGGCTGTTCCCTGCTGATGCTGGGCCACGGTGCTGCTCCGTATGCGGCTCGCGAGGTCCAGTTGTGCCTCGGCGTTCACCACGGTCTGCTTTGCCACTGTGAACTGCCGCTCCGCCGTTCGCAGCTCCATCCCTTCGCGGTCCTTCAAGGCTTCGCGCTGCTGCTCCGCCTTTTCCATCTCGAGCCGTTCCGCCCTGATCTTGTGCTGCACCACGGTGCCCTGGAAGATCGGGACCTGTAATTGCAGGCCGAGGAAGCTCATCGGATAGTAGTCAAAGTGGTCGTCCGTACCGATGGGCCCGAAGCCCGTGGTGCCGTAGAACCCTTGCCCGCTCAAGCTCGGCAGGCGCGCCTGCTGCATCAGGCTCAGCTTCGCGGAACGTACACGTAGTGCTTGATCGGCGTACCGCATCGCAGTAGTGGTGCCGGCGTCGGCGACCGGTTCCACGATGGTCGGCTCCACGGGTTCGACGGCCAACGGCGTTCCCGCCGGCATTCCGGTAAGGATGCGAAGCACATCAAGCACTTGCTCCTGCTGGGACAGCACCTGTGCCTTTTTGGTCCGCAACTGGTCCCGCTGCAGCTTCATGCGGTCCACATCGGTACCGCGCGCGAGGGCCTGTTCCTGCAACAGGGTCATCGTTCGCACCAGTTCCTCCGCGTTCACCAGGTTGCTGTCCAGAAAGGCTGCACGGCTTTGGAGGATCTGAGCGTTGTAGTAAACCGCGCTCACTTCAAGCACTACATCCTCGCGCGTTCGTTCACCTTGTATCCCGGCCAAGGCCGCAGCCTCCTTGTTGACGCGGATGGCACCGATCGCGGTGGGGTCGTACAGCGGGACCTGCAACGCCAAGTTGGCCGATACGTTCTGCGGCGTGCCGAACTGGATGGCGCGATAGGTATCCGCAGGTCCGCCGAAAATGGAGGCGGGCATCAGCTGGTAAGGCAGGTCGGCGAAATACTTGTACTCGGCACCGGCACGCAGTTTCGGGATCATCATGCCCCGGGCCTCGCGCACCCGTTCCTGGGCGATGCGCTCATCCGTGCCCGCCATTTGGATGCGGCGCTCATGTACCATCGCGGAATCGATGCACTGTTGCAACGATCGCGCCTGTCCATGGAGAAGCCCGGCGGATCCAAGGAAAACAAGGAAGGCAGCGCCTTTCCATGCGTGGTGTGCGATGTGCGCGATGCTGTTCATGGCCGATGTTCCCTGCGATTTGAAATAGTTCCCGTGGCTGTGCTCATGTGATCACTACGGGAGTTGGGTTCTGTTTCCCCAGCCAGTACGCGACCAGGAAGAAGACCGCCGTAAGCGAAGTGCGAAAGACCAGGGCTCCGATGGTATGTTGCTCGTGGATCCCGCCGCCACTGATGTGGAAAGCGAGGCCGACTGCGGTAACGATCAACATCACGGTGGCAAAAAGCAAGAGTCGGCCCGGCCCGATGGTTTTCCTCCTCAGCAAACCGAGGGCGGCCAACAGGTAGGCCAACGATGCAATGAAATTGGCCCACACCACGAAGTTCACGTAGTTGCCCTCCTTGGCGCGCATGCCGAACAGATCGAGGATCACGGCGCTGCTCAGGAACAGCGTGAGCGCTCCGAAGGCGATCAGGATCGCAGCCAAAGCGTAGCGGATGATGGATCTCCTTCGTGCGGTCATCGGGAAGTACCGATCAGGGAGATCACCGCATCCATCAGGCTTCGACCTTTCCGGGTAATGTCGAAACCACGCCCGCTGATGCGCCATTGCAGCATGTGCAGCCGGAAGGTTCCCATTACGATATGGACCAGCATATCGGTCGGGATGGCTTTGGTGAAGACACCGCTCTTTTGCCCTTCGCTTACCACGGCCCGCAGGTGCTGCCGCATCACTTCCATCAATTCCTTTATCGCCCGATCACTGGCCGGTGACGACTCCATGAAGTTGGTGGCGAAAATGGCCATCAGGTACTCCGGGTGCGCCTTGAAGTAGCTGAAGTGACTGTCGAACATGGCCCGCAGCCGCGGCTCGGGCAGTTCCTCCTTCCGGGCCACTTCCTCCATGCGCTGCTTCACCGATGCGGTGAGGTGCTCTATCATGCTCACCAGGATCGCTTCCTTGCTGGCGAAGTGGCGGTAGAGGGCGGCTTCGCTGAACTGCATGCGCTCGGCCAACCGCTTGGTGGTCAGCATCGCGTATCCGTCCTCGGTGATCAAGCGCCCGGCGGCCTCTATGATCTCCAATTGTCTCGGGGTGATGTCCGTCTTCATCGTTGAATGGTTCTTAGCGTTCCGACGCATGTCGGTACTGATCATCAGTTCGCCTCCTTCAAGGTGAGCTTCATGGTGTAGAACGAAATGCCGAGCCAGATCACGGAGGCGGTCATGGCAATGGCTCCCACGAGCACCAATGCTGGCGGGACACCGAAGTAGACCTCCGCGAGGATCCCCACGGGCATCAGCAAGCCCGCCATGGCCAACAAGGAGATCGCTTTGGAATGGTTCAGCTTCCCATGGAAGTGCAACAGCAGATAACCGATGATCACGTTCAGCACGGCGAAGAGGTTGCCATGCACGTGCGCCAATCGCGATTCGAAGTGCTTCCCCACCGAGTAGCTGTCCACCCAAGCCTCCTTGTCGGGTGCGAAATCCCGCAGCCAGATCAAGAGGAATCCGTAAAGCATGAAGCCGCCCATGATGAGAAAGCCGATCGCGATGTTGTTCTTGCCGTTCATGATATCATCCTTTGATATGAACAAAGTTAGTGATTACTAACTAACATTGAATGTGACTTTTATCACACAGGCTGTTCGGGGGTTCAGCCCTGACCTTCGGAGATCTCCTCACCGCTCCTGAGCACCATGAAAAAGGTCCCCGTTGGATGCGATCGCATCCAACGGGGACCTTGTACAGTGTTGCCGGCCTGCTGCCGGGCAGGCTCAATGGAAGTAGTTCGGGTAGGTCTTCAAGTAATCACCGAGCTCGGCAAGTTCGGCAGCGGAGGGCTCCGGGCTCAGCTTGTCCAACATCTTATGGATCGGAATGAGGTAATTGTGGAGCTGGTCGTGCGCCTCGCCGGTCATGGTGCATTTGGCGAAGATGTCCTTGAACTCCGCCTCGAGTTCCTCCTTGAACACGGCTCCATCCCCGGTTGCGGGATCGAAGCCGGCCACGATGGCCTGCATGCTCTTCACTCCTTCGGTGGTTTCCACATTGGCCTCCCAGGTCTTTCCATTGTCCAGCTGCACGGCACTGCCATCGGCGCTGGTGTGCTCGTCCTGTTCCGGGGCTTCCATTGCCGCATGATCGTGGTCCTGGGCTTCATTGGCATTCCCCGAGGTGCCACAGGCTGTGCCCATCAGTGCGATAAGAAGAAAGGAAAAGATGGTGTTCTGCTTCATGTTCAAGTTCTTTTGTAAGGGTTATTTCGGTGGTAAGGTCCGCACGTAGTAACGCGCCGCTGCGTACAACATGGCGGTGACGAAGATGCGGAAAACAAGCGCACCAATGGTGCGAGGCTCATATTCGCCCCCACTGCGGACGTGGAAATAGAAGCCGATGGCGGCTATCGCCATCAGGATGAGGGCAATGGCGAGGATCGTTGGCGTCCATGCCTGACGGAAGATGAAGCCGTAGGTGGCGATGAGGTACAGGATGGATGCGAAGAAATTCATCCAGACCACCACGGGAACGTAGTGGCCGGCCTCTTCCCCCATCCCGCCGATGTTGAAAATGATGGAGGCACTGGCCACCAAGGTCATGAGGCCGAACAGGCCCAATACACCAGCCGTGACCTGCGATCCGCGCGGTAAACCGTTCTGCTGTTTCATAGCGCCCCCAAAGTTGCTCACCGGGTCGCCCGGAATAACTGACCCTTATCAGTGAAACCAATGGCGCTCCGGATAGTTCGGTAGTGCTACGCGCTTTCCACCACCTCCGGCTTGTTATTGAAGACCTGCTTACCATTGTACTGCACCTCCCAGGTCACCGGCACCACCTTCTTCAGCATATAACTTACTCCACAGAGTTCGTTCTGCGAACGTTGCACCATCTTCAGTGCCTGTTCCTGATGTTCGTCATCCCCGTGAATATCGTAAGTAACGTGGATATTGGTGTATGCGATCGGTGGTGCCTTGCTGATCTCGCCACTTACCCCGACGTCAAAACGCTCCAAGGTGATATCCGCACGACGCAAGAGTGCCACCACGTCCATGCCGGTACACCCGGCCAAGGCACTCAGCACAAAAGGCTTGGGGATAGGCCCCATGTCCTCCCCACCTGCTCGTTCCGGTGCATCCATCACCACCGTGTGGCCGCCAACCAGTGCGTTGAACTGCATCTTCCCCATCCATACTGCTTCCACTTCGTGTGTCATGATCATTTTGATTTAATGGGCTGGTGGTACGTCCACCGTTCCGGGTGCAAGGTGCCCCGGAACTGACCCACAAAGAGTGAGATATATCACACTTCGTGCTACCCCTGCTGGAAGATCGCGCCTCATACCGGAAAGGGCGCGTGACGGCTGAACGGCGAGAGCGATACATCAGCGCCATTCGCGAGAGGGTAACTTTGCCGTATGTGCCTCATCTCTCTCGCCTATAAGACCCACCCCCGCTATCTGCTGATCGTTGCGGCCAACCGGGATGAGTTTCTCGATCGTCCTGCGGAACCTGCTCACTTCTGGGAAGATGCACCTGATATCCTGGCCGGTCGCGACAAGCGTGCCGGTGGAACTTGGCTTGGCATTACCCGTACCGGGAGGTTCGCCGCCATCACCAACTACAGGGACATGCGGATGAGCTTTCCTCCGGGACCTTCACGGGGAATTTTGGTTCGCCAGGCCTTGGAACAGGGTATCGATACGAGTACCACAGGAGTGTATGCCGGGTTCAATCTGCTCCATGGAACCGTTGATGCACTCCGCTATCACAACAACATCCAAGGCATTGACATTGCGCTCCAATCTGGCATCCATGGCCTGAGCAACCACTTTCTGGATACCCCGTGGCCCAAGGTCGTGAAAGCAAAGCACGAGATGGAGCGATTGCTGGATTCGCCGGAGGCCGAGATCGTGAATGGACTCTTCAGTCTGCTCGCCGATGATGGAACAGCACCGGACGAGGCGTTACCGGATACTGGGCTCCCACTGGAAATGGAACGTGCGGCATCGTCCATCTTCATCCGATCACCGGGCTACGGCACCCGCTGCAGCACTGTGGTGCTGGTGGATGTGAACGGCAATGCCTATTTCGAGGAGCGAAGCGTAACCCAAGGTTCTGTAGTAGAGAAAGTCCGCATTGAGATGCCGTAGGACCAGGAACGGTGGATTCCAGGGCTGGACCAATTTCCGCTGTCTTCTCCACACTTCCCACTCCATCCACTGCTGCTTAAAGGGTACCTCGAAGAACCTCGAACGGGTGACGCAAGCGCGTATCGTTCAGGGCAGACAAGGTGCGACGCAAGGCAGTTATCCGTGTATGGTGCAATGAGGAGTAACTGGCACATCCCGTATTGATGGGAGCCGGATGACCGAACGAGAATGCTTGCCCGCAGGACCGGCCGTTGTACGGCTGACAGATGGCACCGGAGCGAGGTTCATCGAGGTACCGACATGCTCACCGTCCAGTGCATCCGCGTTGCACAGGCATTCATCACGGAGGATGCAATGGTTTTTATTACGGTCCGAAATCGCCGTGGCATCATCCCCTTCTCCCACTTTCCATGCGGAGGAACGTCCTGGGGTATTCTTTCCCAGTGAAAGCATTGCTGCTATAGCGCTTTCGATCTTCGCAGTGAACCCTGTTTCTTCATTCGGATCCGGAGAATATTTTTTTGTTTATTCCAAGTTTTATCAACAAATCCGACCCAGATATCAATATATTTTTACATTTAATCCTTGGTTCGACCAATGAACGATGCCCATGGAGGATCTTCATCAAACAGGGCCGAAGTCCACTCCACTGCCTTCGAGGTCACGGACCCAAACTAGGCAAGTAGACCCGGGGTCCGATCTTGACCTTGCCGGGCTTATTGTCATGTACGGCTTGTCCATACGTGCATTCAACGTGTGTAGAACAGCACAGCTCGATCGTCTCTCTTCGATACGTCAGTTCAAGGAACGCCATGGCGGCTTCCATAAGTTACGGAATTGTGGCACGAAGACAATGAAGGAATTGGAAGATCTTCTTGTGCAATGCCATCCGGACGCACGCATCTCAACGAGCTCCACGGAAGAAGTTCTATCCCCTGAGCAGATCCAGCAGATTTACCTGCAATGCTTCTCGCAACTGGGTTCAAGGTCCCGGGAAGCATTGACCGCATTGACCGGTCCTCCTGCAGCTCGTGCAGGTATTGACCTGTTCCTTCGCGCCGGTGAAGCCTTGCGTGAGTTCGAGGATCAGCCTTCCCCGGTCCGGAAGGAACTACGACAAATGCGTCGAACATTGTTCCAAGAATTGGATCACCGGAGGCATGCGCTTCGGGTGGAGAAATTGAAATCCGCAGGTCTTACACTTGATCAGTGGTTCAAATTCCATGATCTATCGGAATTCGCCCGTTCTCAACTGTTCGCGCATGATGGAAGAATGACGCTGCTTCGATTCATGGATCACTATTTGGAGCAATTCGACGACCACAAGGCGTATCGACTCTTGTTGCATCGCTTACACAAGGACGGATATGCCTGCAGCACTGTTCAATTGGCTCGGCGGTTCGAGTTCACACCCGAACGGGTCAGGCAGATCCTGGCCTCAGAGGAAGCGCGGCTTCGGGCGCCTTTCGAAGTGATCGCCGACCTACCCGATGTAAAATTCCACTACCCGGAGTTGCTTACGGATGGCCCCATCTTCATGGTGACCGAGGAGTTGATCGATGGGCTCAATGCACGGGATAAAACCCAATTCGCCCCTGTGGCTGTGTTACACATAGCCCATGCGGTAGATCCACAAGGGCTTGTCATCGGTTCTTGGACAGCACTGTTCGGCCATGATAAGGTTTCCAATGCACTGAATAATGAGAAGTTGTTCTTGATCGACCCACACATGGTGGAACCCGTTCAAAGGATGATCGCATCACTCTCCAATTTGCTCAAAAGGAAGCGCAAGAATCAGGAAGGGATCCATGCAGAGGAGCTCATGCCGGAACTTGACCCATCGTTACGCTCCCGGAGCTTGAGCTTGTTCAAGCAGCTCGTTGCTGTCCGATGGCCTGAGCTGGAAATCAGGGATCATCAATTCATCCTTCCGGCAAACCGGATGAAATCCAATGATGATCGCCTTAAGGAACTTCTGGAGAGTTTGAATGAACCGAGCCACGTAAGTGTGATCTTGGAGGCGTGGGAGCGAAGATTCCCGACCCACTCCATAACCGCCCAGGCGATCAGCAACATGGTAGCGCATAAGAGAGCGCTCTTCATGTCCATTGGGCATACAAGTACATATGCCCTCCGGAACTGGGAAAAGGAACGGCCGGGGCTGAACGCGGGAAGTATCCGTTCCATGGTCGCAGCATTATTAGGGTCCGCTCCGATGCCGCTAAACCGGGACGATCTGGCGAAGGCGATAAAACGGGAGCGGCCACGTGTAACGGGCCTCGGGATCATACACAACCTGAAATTGGACAAGTCCGGGACCTTCTGCTTCTTTCCAGGTGGGTATGTAGGCCTTGCCCGGAAGCATTACGACCATGTTCCTTCCCCTCGTGTGAACGTACCTGGCCACTTGCTGCGGCATACCAACCTCGTCCGGTTCATCGGAAAAACGCGCAGCGATCTCTTTGACCATCTGACCGCCTCATGTGATGCCTCTCCAGACAGCATCGAGTGCGTGATCGACAAGGCCGTCGCGGCAGGACGATTGGTGGTGAGCGCGGAAGGGGTCATCCGGAGCGCGCATATGAGAGCTAAGCAATCCTAATGACCTGGCTTGTGTTGCATCATGCGCTGTGGGTGAGCGCGGGGTCCATTCCGGTTCGAGCTTCACATTGCCTACCGGCATCGGTAGGTTTCGCTCAGCTCGCAACACGGAAACAATTGCTCCTACAGCGAGGTCATCAGAGATGCCGATCTCCGATGAGATCCGTTCACCTACCGGGATCAAGCTATTGGAGCCCGGAGCGTCCTTGGCAGAATTGATCTTTCAAGGTGAACGGTGGATCGATTATTCGGAGTTCCATGTGGGGCAATTATCCCGTCCGAATAGCGATCATCTTCCGAGGTCGTGTTCGGGGCAATCCGTGCGCAGCTCAGCGATGGATAAATCCTGCTGCAACAGCATGCACCGATGCTTGTTCTTCTTGTCACCCCGGTAATGCTTGCACGTCCAGCACATCCGTTGAACATTCATATCACCCGTGCTGAACAAGCCTTCCAGGATGCCGAGCAGACCGAGCATCATGGCCTTTTTATCGTCCGCGGAAAGGACTGAAACGGCTTTGTCCAATGGCGACTGCGGGGCCAATTCATTCATACCTGAAGTGGTGATCTTCAAGTTGTGTGCTCTTGCATCCCCTTTATCGGCAATGCGCACCAAACGCTTTCGATCCACCAAGAGCTTCACGCTATCACTGATCGTGGGCTTGCTCACTTGCAGTTCCTCCGCCAATCGGGCCACACCTACTTGCTCCTCCGCATGATCCTTCACGAAACCCAAGATGCGCAATTGCAACAAGCTCAGGTCAGTGGCCTGTTTCCTTCGCATCGCGAGCGAAACCTCACCAATGCGTTCCAGCACTTTCGCGATATGTGCGTCCAACCCAGGTTCCTTGTTCACGGCCATTTGATCTGGCAGGAAAGGTAGCGTACACAAAGATCCGACCGGTTGACGCTCTTCATTCACCGAAACCCTAAGCCCCCTCTCCGAAACGGAGAGAGGACTTAAGGGTGAGGCTTAGCCTTTCACTTCCGCCATGCTTGCACCATGGTTGATGTGGAGCACATCACTGTTCAGCACAAGCGCGGGCACGCTCTTCACGCCGGCAGCCTCCGCTTCGGCAATGCGGCCCTTATTTTCACCGAGATGGACGATCTCCACGTCGTATCTACTGCGATCCACGATCTCGGTGATGCGCTCTTCGGCGTTCACGCAAACGGGGCATCCGGCATGGTAGAAAACTGCTTTGTTCATGGTGTTGGGGTTTAATTGGTTCGGCGACAAATATAGTAAGGTTTCCTAACTAATTAAATTTCGATGTGATATGAACGGTACAGAGTACAGGGTAATGGATACCGGGTACGATGCCGTAGCACGTCCCGGTACCTATTACCCTGTACTCAATACCCTGTACCGAAAAAACTCACCCGCACTTCGAGCTCCCGCAGCTCCTGCACTTCAGGCAGCCTTCCTCGTAGTATACGCCTTCGCTGTCGCCGCAGTCGTTGCACTTGCGACCGCTGGCGCTGGTGCCGTCCGCGATGTAGCGTGAGAGTGCGCGGGCGATACCGTTCTTCCACGTGTTCAGTGTAGCGTCGTAGAGGTTGAGGTTCACTACAGTGTCCACTACGTGTGGCACGGATACTCCTTGGCGCAGCATGCCGCTGATCAGGATCGCGTAGTTCCAGTACTCCTTGTCGAAGCTGCGGCTGAGGCCTTGGATGGTCACGCGATAGTCATCGCTATCGGCATATTCCAAGTCGTAAATGTTCTTTCCGCTCTTCTTGTCCTTGCGCTTATTCACCCATCCCTTCTCCACCCAATTGGGCAGTTGGAACACACCTTCGGCCTTACCCGTGAAGATCTCGTACGGTTTGCCATCAAGTAGGCCCACCACGGCGATCCACGGCTCAAGTTCATTGTTGAAGCGGATCACATCGGCCTCCAGGACTTCCGGGCGCTTCATGTGCGGTACCGTGGCATCCTCCTTCTTGTCATTGGAGATGAGCACTCCGCTACGCGAACCATCGCGATACACGGTAACCCCCTTCAGGCCCATGTGCCATGCTTCGCGATAAATGTTCCCCACCAGTTCGGCGCTCACGTCCGAAGGCAGGTTGATGGTACTGCTGATGCTGTGTGTGGTGTATTTCTGCACGGCGGCCTGTAGGCGTATGCGGTGATGCCAATCGATATCGTTGGCGGTGCTATTGGCATATGGGCTCTCCTTAATGTCGCTCTTGCCCGTGGCATTCATCCAGTCCACCAGCCGTGGGTGATGTACGACAAATTCCTCCCATTGATCGCCCATGGCGTCAGTGAATGTGACCAGTGCGGGGTCAGCATTAGGGCCGAGCTTGCGGCGGCGGGTATAGCCGAGCATATACACCGGCTCGATGCCGCTGCTCGTGCGAGTGAGCAAACTGAGCGTGCCAGTGGGTGCCACTGTGCTGATGCTGATGTTACGTCGGCCGTGCTTCATCATCCGGGCATGCA
This sequence comes from Flavobacteriales bacterium, assembly GCA_019638085.1. Lineage (GTDB taxonomy): Bacteria > Bacteroidota > Bacteroidia > Flavobacteriales_F > PHOS-HE28 > PHOS-HE28. The sequence goes on from JAHBUL010000013.1 coordinate 64,217, forward strand.
GCTCGGGCAGTTCCTGAGCGAGCATGGTGGTGAATTCCGAGGTACGCTCCACGGCGGGATCGAAGCCGACAAAGGATCCGCGTTCGATAGCCATGTCAATGCTGCTATCGAACTCGGCCTCGCATTTGGTGCGCATGATGTGCTCGGCGGCTTCCACGGCAGCTTCACTGTCATAGGCCAGGTTAAGGGCGGCGAGTGCATCGCCCATGCCGGTGAAGCCCAGTCCGGTGCGGCGTCCTTTGCGACCGGTCTCTCCCAGCAACTGCCAAGTTTCGCGCTCCACGCGCTTCACGGCATCGGGCTCGGGATCATTGTCGATCTTCACCAGGATGCGTTCCACTGCTTCCAGCTCCAGGTCCACCAGATCGTCCATCAGGCGCTGGGCCTCATAGGTGACCTTGGCCAAGCGTTCGTGATCGAAACGGGCCTTCGGCGTGAATGCATCCGTTACGAAGGAGTAGAAGTTGATCGCGATCAAGCGGCAGCTATCCCCCCCCTGCATGGCGATCTCGCCACACGGGTTCGTGCTCTCGTTCTTGAAACCGGGATAGATGGATGAGGTGGAATACTTATGCTGGCGGTCCCAGAAGATGATGCCGGGTTCGGCGCTGTTGTGTGCACATTTGATCAATGTGTTCCACAGCTCACGCGCGCGCACGGTCTTGGTCACTTTCGGATCCCTGCTATCGATCGGCCAACGGTGTGTGTATTCAGCATCGTTCTCCACTGCTTGGAGGAACTCATCGCTCACGCGAACGCTCACGTTGGCACCGGTCACCTTGGTAAGCTCTTGCTTGATGGTGATGAACTCCTCCACATCGGGGTGGGCTATGTCCATGGTGAGCATCAGCGCTCCCCTCCTTCCTTTCTGCGCCACCTCGCGGGTGGTATTGCTGAAGCGCTCCATAAATGAAACAGCTCCAGTGCTGGTACGGGCAGCATTGCTCACTTTGGCGCCTTCGGGGCGCAGGGTGCTCAGGTCGAAGCCCACGCCACATCGGCGTTTAAAGAGTTGGGCGAGTTGTTGGTCGTTGCGGAAGATGCCTCCGTAGCTATCCACGGGTGCTGGAATCACCACACAATTGGAGAGTGATGCCAAACGAGTGGGATCACCCAGTGAAGCCATCACACTGCCTTGGGGCACGATGTCGCGAAAGCCATCGAAGAGGTCGAAGATGCGCTTCTCATCCAAGGGTTTGCGCTTCTTGCCATATGTGGATAGCAACGCCTGCTTCTCGGCAGGTAGCGGCTTATAGGAGCGCTCGATCCGGGCGAACTCCCGGGCCATACGCTTGTGCGTGTCGGCTGGCGTAAGCTCCAGTAATTCGCCTTCTGCATTGCGTAACGCATATTTGTTCATCCACGTTGTAGCCGCAAGCTCGTCATTGTGGAAATAATCGAGGGCGGCGGCCAGCACTTGTTCTTGTGTATAGCTGGCTCGGGTACTTGCGGCGGCGGGCATGGCGGGGGCTTCTTCGAAAAGGATGGCTTGTGGCATGGTAGTATGGTTGTCGGATCGGGAAGGCCAAAGCTCCACCATCCTACACATGATACAGATCAGTTTCCCGACCGATCATCCACATCGTTTTGAACGATCGATGGTTGCCGCTCAAAATTAAGAAGCGAACCGAGAGGCAACTACTTGATTACCAAACCAACCGGTGAAAACATGCCGACGTGATCCAACTCGGGCTGTCCTCACACCCGACACATTCATCGTTCCGATTTCAACATCCGGATCGATCCAATCGGTCAAAAAGATCATGACCCAGACCTTGATCAGCTTCGCACACTTCAAAATGCTTCATAAACCCGTTGGCGTTTTCCTCTACAATGGCACCCGGACACCATACCATACAGCGGGAACTTTACCTCCTCCTCCCCTTTCCTTTCCTGTGGAGAAAGGACGGCAACCGGCCAAGAGTTCCAGAACAGCAAAGGCGCCCTTGCGGACGCCTTCACCGACTTTCACCATGCCCCAAGGATGTAGGGCGATGGCAATATGATCACTTGGGCAGCAGGACCTTGTCTATCACCAGGACCAGTCCATTCGCTGCAGGAACGCTCGCCACGATATTGGCATCGTTGACCATGGCTTTGCCATCCTTCACATGAAAGGTGACGTTTCCTCCGTTCACCACACCTTGTACTTGTCCGTCGCGCATATCCTCCGTCTTGAAGACGCCCAGGGCCACATGGTACTCCAGGATGTTGATCAGGTCATCACGTTTATCGGCCTTCAGCAAGCCATCCACGGTTCCTGCAGGGAGCGCATCAAAAGCCGCATTCGTTGGTGCGAAAACGGTGAACGGTCCCGCATTGGAAAGGGCATCCACGAGTTCTGCAGTAGTGACAGCGGTAACCAAGGTGGTATGATCCGGGGACCCCACGGCCACACCTACCACATTCGGCTGCGATTCCGTATCCACCACGGTGGATTGTCCACCTTCCTTAGGTGCGGTGCTTCCCGCATCCGATGTACGGGTCGGTGCTGTATCAGCGCTTCCACCACACGCGGTGATCAGGGCTACCAAGGCAAGCGAGGTCAATTGCTTAATGTTCATGGTCGGGTGCTTTATGCGGGGCGTTTTGTATGGCCAAAGGTGAATGTGTAGTTGGATGTGAGAGCTGACGGATGGCAGGCATGACGATGATCTTTGTCATGAACGTGTCACCGTCCTTAAAAAGCTGGGACTTGAGCGCTGAAAGCTCAAGCAAAGCATTGCTCCGATCACCAACCAGCGAGCACCACCTCCGTTCAAAGATCCTTCCGCTGGAATGCGCGGAATGCAAAAGAAGAAGGCAACGCCACCCAAGCGGTAAGTGCCGCCAAGGCGATAAGGATACCGCGCAGGTTTCCGAAGAACTTTTCGTATACCGCACCACTGTAACCCATCATTGCGGCAAGGTCCACCTTCAGCAGCACCATGATGCGGCCCAGGTCGATCGGGTCCAACGCTGCCAAGGGCACGATCCATGGCTCGATGGGGTAATCGCTGAAGGCGAACATGATCCAAAGAAGTACCGCATCATACACGAGCACGAAGAGGAACCAGACCACAAGACCCAGCCCAACACCGCGTGCTTTTTCCCGGTTCTTGATGGCGATCAGCGAGCCTATGGCGACGAACACGAGTGTGAGCATTACACAGGCAAGGAGCAGGGTGAGCGAGGCGCTGTTCGGCAGGAATAGCATCAGCGGGATGCCGGCACCGAGCAATACACCCAGCACCAAGGCCGTGCCCAAGGCCAGCATCTGCCCACCAAGGATCTTCGATCGGCGCAACGGTTGTACGGCCAACAGTTCCGTGAATTCCATTACATCGTATATGTATACGATGCTAAAGACCGAGGACACCAAGGGTACCAATGCGAGCAAAACTTGCGAGAGGCTCAGCATGGCCTTCACGGGTTGGTCCTCAAGTTGGAACAAGCCCAAGCTGATCGCCAGCAAGAGCAGCATCCAGCCCCCAACGAACTTATTGCGGGCGAGGTCGATCAGGGTGTACTTATAGACTTTCCACATGCGAGCGGGTATGGTTGATGAGCATGGCGGGAATGGCCTTGGATAAACGGCGTTCCCCCGTGGCGGACAACAGTTCTTCCGGAGGAAGCAGGAATCTCAAGGTGCCGTCCTGCAGGTAGGCCACGCGATCGGCCAAGGCTTCCACCTCCTCCATCAGGTGGCTGGTGATCAGAACGGTGCAGCCCGTACGCTTGATATCGCGCACGGCCTTCAAAAGGATCTCCGAACTCAGCGGATCAAGACCGGCCGTGGGTTCATCCAACACCAGCACGCTCGGGGCATAGCGGAACGCGAGCACGGCACTTACTTTCTGGCGTTGCCCCCCGGAAAGGGTCCCCAAGCGCTTGTCCATCATCGCATCCACACCCAGGTCACGTACCAGAGGGCCTTCCGCCCTGCCTTGGTCCTTGCCACGGATATCATCCATCAGGTCGATCAATTGACCGATCTTCAACTCATTCGGGAAACGGGAGATCTGCGGCATGTGCCCCACATGGTGGCGGTAGCTCGGGTCAGGGCCAACGGTCTCGCCGTTCACCATGATGGTGCCGGTGGTGGAGTGTACCAGCCCGAGCAAGCACTTGATCATGGTGGTCTTGCCCGATCCGTTGGGTCCGATCACGGAAACGGTCTCGCCGGGTTCGAAACGCGCACTGAACTCGCGCAACGCCCACATTTTCCCGTACTTCTTGCCGACGTTCTCAAAGACTACGCGTGCCATGCGGTGATTTCATCAAGGGTTTATCATCCTCCAAGCCCTCGGGTGTCATGGAGGGTACCAAGCGTTCGGCCTGGTCCAACAATTGTGTCAACAAACTTCGCGAAAGCACCACGGCATATGGCATGCGCTCGTTCACCATGGCGAACAAGCTCAAGGGTCGGAATGGTACATCGCCGATGCCGTCATGATCCAGGTCATAACCTTTGTAGCGGTCCCAATAGTTGCCGCTGAAGCTGTTGTATACCGGGTTGCCATTGGTGCTCATATCGAAGGTATTCCCGGTGAAGCTATTGCCTACGAAATGGCAGTCCATGGAATTGGCAAAAAGCCGTAGGCCCCAGCCGTTGGCTTGGAAGATGTTGCCGTTCACCTCGGCCCTATTGCAACCGTCCACCAACATGGCCGTGGTGTTATTGATGAAGGTGTTGCTATCGATCACAACGTCATTGATCTCCTTCAATAGCAATCCATAGGAGCTCGCCCCCCGGTTACGGATGAATTGGTTACGTCGCATTTCCACTTCCTTGCTGAACATTACGGCCACTCCGGCACCGTTATCCCGGAAGAAGTTATCCGAGTAGGTATCGCGGTGACTGAACATGAAGTGCAACCCGTAGCGGCTGTTGCGTAAGCTCCTGTTGCGACGCACATGGCTGTCGGTAACGAATTCGAAATAGATGCCATCGCGATGATCCTGGGACAGGTTGTCCAATATCTCCGCTCCCGAGCAGCGCCAGAGGTGGATCCCATTGGCTTGGCGGGTCTCTTCCACATGGGGATCACCCAAGATCTCGTTGCGTGCGATGGTGGTATTGCGGGAGTTGGTGACGTGGATGGCGAAAAAGCAATGCAGGAGCACATTGTCCACGATCGTCACATTGTCGCTCTTTTTCACCTTGATGCCCGCATTGTCGTTGATGTTGCTAACCAAGGTGCCACGTACCACGAAACCCTGAACGGTCACATCAGGTGCGGTGATCACGAGTACATCACCCTGTTCTCCACCATCGATCACGGGTTTTCCGATGCCCAGCAAAGTGAGCGGCCGATCAACGGTGAGCGTGCCTTCCGCATAGGTACCGGCCAATACACGTATCGTGTCGCCCGAGGCTGCCGATGCCAAGGCCGTGGCCAATTTCTTGTGGACAGCGTCAGGCCCTACGGTCCAAGTAGCAGCCACCACCGACCCCGTCGCCCACAGCACTGGAAGCAGTACCACCAAGCGGAGCAAGGTCCGGATTCCCGTCATTCGTCCGTGAACATTTTCTGCACTGCGGCCCAATCCATCTCTTCGCCGGGGAAATGTTCCTCGGCCACCTTCCGATCGGCAGCCGTGGCAAAAGCGGCCACATTGCCGCGCATGGGGCTGTTCAACGTGGGTGCGTGCAGGTAGAATGCGGTTGTTGCATCGATGAGCGTACCGGGATGCGCGAAATCAGCGACATACCATCCCTTCACTTCCTGCTCCACCAAGTGGCCGTTATGCCCCACGAAAGGGACCATGCATTCAGGTGCGTCGAAGACGTAGCTGCGCCCTTTAACGGTCTGGATGGCGGCACCGAACTTGGCGTCCATCACGTTCATCCGGCAATGGGCACATTCATCAGAGCCGTACTTGATCTCCGGTTGCCCTACAGAGCAGCTTGATGCCAATACGGCCAAGGTTGCTGCGATCACGATGTTTCTCATTTCATTGTTTTTCCGTGTGGCCCCGTGTACGGCTTCCTCCACTCATAGAGGAAGACCAGCACCGCCAGTACGATCGAACCAAAGAGGAAATAGCCCCCAACATCCGGGAATGACCACGCCTCAAAGTTAAGCAAGGTCTTATGGCCGAAGAGCGGCGGTTGGTATACCATGCCCTCGATCTGGATGGCTGCCTTCGGATCCAAGTTGTGACCGTAGTTCCATCCCCAGGAATACATGTCCCACATGGCCCAGAGCACAAAGGCCAGCAATCCGAAAAGCCAGCTACCTAAGGCCCAGCGTCTCCCGATCAATGCGGCGATCACGCCCCATGCCGCCAAGAGACCGATCACGTACCGCATGATCTCGAACTCCGGGAACATCTCATTATGGATGGTGGCCATCCCTATGTAGTGGTTCAATCCGTTAATCTGGTCCACGTTCCCCGTAAAGCTGTCGTGGAAGATCTGGAGAACGAGGCCCTCGGGATACTGAGGAGCCCACAGATCGATTCGCCAAATGGGTTGGACGAGGAGTACGAGCATCAGCAAGGCTGCAAATGCAATGATGATCCTGGATATCGGCCTCATGGGGTTTGTGTTAAACTGGACCGCCCGGTCCTTCGCGCCAGTGTTGCGCTTGGGACCAGGCGGTTACAGTTCATGTTCGCGATTGGTCAAAGACCGGCGTCGGCGGATTTCGTGTTGGAGCTAAGAGGCACGTTGCTTCCTGCGGGGGAGATCCGGATGTAGCCCTGCATCTCTTGGTGGAGCGCCGAGCAGAAGTCCGTGCAGTAGAAGGGCTTCACACCTACGCTGGTGGGTGTCCACTTCAGGGTCTGCGTTTCACCTGGCATGATCAGCAGTTCGGCCGTATTGGCACCTTTTATGGCGAAGCCATGCGGTACGTCCCAGTCCTGCTCCAGGTTGGTCACGTGGAAGTAGACATCATCCCCGATCTTCACACCTTCAATGTTATCCGGTGCGAAGTGCGAGCGGATGCAGGTCATGTACACGTGTACGTTCTTGCCATCTCGCACCACGCGGGCCTCCTTCTCGCCCTTGGTCACATAGGGGTGCTTGTTGTCCTCGATCTTAAAGAACTTCACTGACTTATCCTTGATCAGGTCCGCCGGCAGGCTCTGTGCATAGTGCGGTTCGCCGATGGACGGGTAGTCCGACAGCAATTCCATCTTGGGTCCATCGATGCTATACAGTTGTGCGGATTGTGCCAACTCGGGCCCGGTGGGCAGGTAGCGGTCCTTGGTGATCTTGTTGTAGGCGATCACATACTTGCCCCATGGCTTGCGGCTATCCCCACCGGGGATGCTCAGGTGACCAATGGAGTAGTATGTAGGCACGCGGTCCACCACTTCCAGGGTCTTCACATTCCACTTCACGATCTCGCTGCTCACGAACATGGAGCTATATGCGAAGCCGTTGTTATCAAACTCCGTGTGCAAGGGTCCCAGTCCGGGACGCTTCACCTCGCCGTGCAATACGCTCTCGTAATTCAGCACGGGGATCCCGTCGAACTCACCTTCGTAGTCCTTGTTATCGATCGCCGTGATCATCTTCGCAAAGGAGAACACCGGGATCAGAGCGGCCAACTTACCGCTACCCACGATGTACTCGCCAGTGGGGTCCACGTCGCAGCCGTGCGGGCTCTTCGGGCAGGGGATGAAGTAGAGCAGGTCCGTGAGTTCCTTGGGATCCAGCTGTAGCACCTCCTCGATCACCTCGCTGGTGGCCATGTGTGTGGCATCGTCATAGTGGTTCATGTAGTGTTTCCCCGGAACCATCTTGCCCTTGCCTTCCTTCACATATTGCTCGGCCTTTTTCCAGTTCACGGCCATGATGAAGTCCTTGTCGTTCTGGCTGGCGTTCACCTCCAGCAACTCGTGCGCCAATTCCGTGTTGTACGTACTGAAGAAGAACCATCCATCGCTTGGTCCTTTGCCGGCATGGCTCAGGTCGAAGTGGATACCAGGGGTCCCGATCTGGAAGGCGATGGACATTTTGCCCGTTTCCTTATCAGGATGAACGAAGGATATGTTGCCCTTGAAATTCTTCTTGTAAGTATCAATGGGCACGTCGCGCTCGGCATCGGTACCCAAGGGGATACTGAAGCGTGTTCCGGCCACCACATACTCGCTGTTCGGAGTGATGAACGGTGAGCTGTGGTTACCCCCACTGTTGGGGATCTCGATGATCGTCTTGGTACGGAAGGTGGTTAGGTCGATCAGGGCGATACGCGGGGTATTGTTGCCGTTGATGAACATCCAGCGCCCGTCGGGCACGCCATCGGTCATGGAAGGTTCCACGTGGTGCGAGTCATCCCAAGGAATGAATCCATGCGTGGACATCAGCATGGGCTTGGTCTCTTCACTGTAGCCCCAGCCGCTCTCGGGGTTCACCGAGAACACGGGGATGTTGCGGAGCATACGGCCAGAAGGAATACCATACACGGACATCTGTCCGTTGAAACCGCCGCTGACGAAGTTGTAGAACTCGTCATACTGTCCGGGCGGAACGAAGACCCTGGAGGCTGCGTCGCCGGTAACGGCACTTTTTGTATTGGCAGGCTTGCAGCCTTGTACCAAGGGCATTGCGATGCCGGCGGCGAGGAGCAGCGGGAACGCGGTGGTTAGCGGGGTCCTTCTCATTTATTGTTGGTTGGTTTCAGTGGTATGGCCTTTGTTTATGGCCGGGTGTTCTTTTATAGTGTTCGGATGAACTCGAGCACATCGCGTGCGTCATCCACGCTCAAATTCTGGTTGGGCATACGCACCAAGCACTCCTCCAGCATGGCCTGGGCCTCGGGGTCGGTTTCGAGCATGGCATCCGTGTGTACGATCATGTTCATGATCCATTCAGGCTTGCGATGATCCAACAACCCCTTCCATCCTGGTCCTACCACTCGGTTGGTACCCTTGCTGTGGCAGGCTTGGCATTTCACATCATAGATCTCTTCGCCTTTCTTCACTCTTCCCGGGTCGATCTCGCCAAGTTGGATCTCATCGGCGGTGATCAAGTTTGCCGCAGGTGCCGCAGGGGTCGCTCCAGGAACCGGCGAGGTGGTCTTGGCGCTATCAGAGGAGGCATCACTTCCGCCACAGGCCATGGCCAAGGCGAGAATGGTTACCAAGCCGAAGCCCTTAAGGGTCTTCAATGAACGAGTGGAGTTTGAGTTTGACATGAATCGCATTGTTTTCGGGTTCAAAAGTCGTGACCGCGGCGAAGATAGACCTGATCATTGTCAGGACCCGCCATGAGATTCATCAACGCCATCACTTTCCGGTTTATGTCAGACCTTCGGCCCCATGCATCGTTGGTTCAACATCGCCCTCATCAATTTCGGAATTGCAGCCGTGATCGGTTGCGTGCTACGGGCCTTCTACATCTGGGAGATACCCTTCTTCCGGTTCAAGGCCCTTCTGAATGCCCACTCCCATGTGGCCATGCTGGGCTGGGCCTTCATCGCCATGGTGGTGTTCCTTCTTCGTGATGAAACGGCCAAGGGTCCATCACGGACAAGCTTGTTCCTGTTAGTGGCCGCCCAGGTCGCTGTACTGGGCATGTTGCTAGGCTTTCCGGTACAGAGCTACGGCACCTTCACCATTGTGGTTTCCGCGCTGCATATGCTGGCAGGATATGCGCTAGGTGTGCAAATATGGAAGGGAACACGCACCTGGAGGGCCAACGGCAGCCGCCTGCTGGTACGCTTGGCCGTAGTGCTCATGTACATTTCCACCATCGGTGTGTGGGCGATGGGCCCGATCATCTCCAGCGGCGGTTTCGGCACGGAGCTCTACTACTGGTCCATCCAGTTCTACCTGCACTTCCAGCTCAACGGCTGGTTCTGGTTCGGTGCACTGGCACTGTGGAGCCGCTGGGCGGAGACGCATGGAGCGCGCCACGTTCTGGACCGCTTCACCATTCGCCTCTGGCTCAGTTCGGTCCTGCTCACCTTCGCGCTCGCCATCGCATGGAGCGAACACCACTGGTCCGTGTACTTGGTGAATTCCATAGGAGTGGTGCTACAGCTCTGGGCGGGCTGGCGTACGGCAAAGGCCATCCTCAAAGCGCAGCGGATGCTCCATGACAAAGCCCCGCTGTGGGCGTGGCGCTGCGTCACCTATTCGCTCGTCGGCATGGGCCTCAAAGTGGTGATGCAGGCCGCCGTGGCCATCCCCGAGTTGGCCATCATGGCCTTTACCGTGCGTAATTATGTCATCGGCTTCATCCACCTCAACACGCTCGGTGCCATCAGTATGATGCTCTTCGCCATGGCCCTCACCAGCGGCTGGTTCGTCAGTACCTCAACGGTGGCCCGGGTGGGCCTATCGGTATTCACCACGGGCTTTCTGCTCAGTGAGGGCATCATTTTCCTGCAAGGCAGCCTTTTCTGGTTCGGCTGGGGAATGATGCCTGGTTACTACGGTATCATCTTGGGGGTTTCGTTGCTCTTGCCCATCGGCGTATTCGTGCTGCTGGGCCATTCCATTAAGAACCGCCGAAGGTTGATGCGTGTGCGGGAGTGATGACAAGATGCCCGATTCGTGGCGAAGGAGCTCTCGCCACCTGGCACTGAACGGTAGAAGGCTTCAATGGAAAAGGGCCGACCCGCCATGCGGACCGGCCCATTTCAGATGGTAATGTTCGGTGTGGTCAGAGCGAGCGGATGAGCTCGAGCATCGCGCGGGCCTGGTCCTTCGTGAGCTCTTGATCAGGCATCACGGTCTTGGTCTCTTCAACCAATGCTTGTGCGTCGGGATCATTCTCCACCATCCATTGCGTGTGGAGCATCATGTTCATGATCCACTCGGGCTTACGTTCGTTGATCACGCCCTTCCAGCCGGGACCAATGACCTTTTCTTCGGTCAGGCCGTGGCATACATGGCACTTGGCATCAAAGATCTTTTTGGCCTCAGTGACCATGCCTTGGTCAATATCCTTGCCCAAGGTGATATCATCCGCAGTGATGAATCCCGCCGGATAGGAAGGTGTTGCCGGTGCCTTGTCCGCTACTGGTGCAGCTGCCTTGGGCGTGTCGGAAGATGCTGCTTCCTTGGGCGTATCGCTGCCACAGGCCGCTACCAGCAACGCGAAGCTCAAGGGCAAAAAGGCGCGACCGAGAGAGAATGATGTGTACATGAGGGATGATGGATTTATGTATTTCGGGGTGATTCCCACGGGGCGAAGTTCTCTGAAAATTCCTCGTCCCGCAAAAGAAACAGTTGAACGCTACATCTGTTCTCCACCGAACTCACTGTGAACTATGCGGCTTGGCCACCTGTTCCATCAGGTCGTTGTTCCAATCTCCACCCACCTTCACATGGCCAACAGCATTGAACACAAGCGCCTTTATCAACTCGTGGTCCACGAAAGCATAGGTGCCCGGTTGGCGGAATTTGTACATGGCAGCGACGGCCGCCCCCCCGGGCACATCCCAGGTTTCATAGTTCGTGGCCGGGCGATCGTTGAACGATCCTCCGTTCCAGACCAGGTCGGCATGGCCACCGATGATGTGGAATCGCGCATCGATGTTGCAGGACGCTGTGATGAAAAGCACTTTCTCCCCAACATCAGCCAGCATGGCGTTCTCGTTCAGGAGCGCACCTGCCGTGCCGTTCAGCATGATGTGCGTGGGCGTTAAGGTCTTCATCACTTGGATCATATCGGCGAAGCCTTCGGCCGGGGTGTCATAGTCCTTGTATTTCCCCTGATCGTCCTTGGGAACATAGTAATCCTGTTCCACGACGTAATAAGCGCGGTCATAGGTGACCCGCTTACCGTTCTCATCGGTTAAACCATTGCGGGGAAGTACCATGATGGCGCCGTTCATCCCGGAGGCCACGTGCAAGGGAACCATGGCGCCACCCGGAGCGCAGTGGTACACGAACACCCCCGGTTTTGTGACCCGGAAGCGAATGGTGGCTTCCTGCCCCGGGGCCACTTCGGTAAGGTCTCCGCCCCCCATGGCGCCGGTGGCTGCGTGGAAGTCCACATTGTGCATCATGCTGCTGGTCTTCGGGTTCACCACGGTCACCTCCACATAATCACCCTCGTGCGCTACAATGATCGGGGCGGGTACTGAGCCATTGAATGTAAGTGCCCAGAACGAGGTGATGGGATCGATCTTTATCTTCTTTTCCTCTATTGTTAATCGCACCTCCACTACTACAGGTCCTCCTTTCGCCACTTGATCGTGCTCGGGCAGGGCCGGTGGAGGGACCATGATCTGCTGTACACGGGGCAAAGCATCAGGGTTGGTTGCCTTGGGTTCATCGAAAACAGATCTGCTCGTACAGGAACCGAAGGTTACTAGTGCCGAGAGCAAAAGAAGTTTGTTCATCTTCATGGGACCGGTGGTTTCGGAGGGGAACAAGTTTACAACCATTTGGTTCCCTAGGGTGGAGATGCACGAGGTCGATCAGCTTTTGAAAGCACCGTATTCGTGTGTGTGCATCTTCATTCAGCAGTGGCTACCTTCTGCGCTCCCGCTGCTAGTCGGGCAGCGCAAAAGCGGTGTAAGGCAACCTCCACCCGTGGCTCCGAAACATGGAGGAGCGAGCCCGAAGGTGATCGCCGTGGGCCCGTTCCTTGATCATGGAAATAAGAGGCAATTGCCCCGGGAGATGCACGGTTTCACGAATGGCCTGAAACATCCTGCACAACTGACCAAATGTTCATCACAAGGTCTTTCTCATACATTGCGGAGTCAAACCCCATATTCATGAAACACATTACCCTCAAATTAGCCCTCACAGCATTCTGCATGGGGCTCATGGCCTTTGCGGTCCAGGCCCAGAATGCCTTCTTGGATGGACTTTCCTTCCCGAGGTATGTCAAGGCGAACGTGAACTATCCGGTCTCGGTAAAGGTGAAGAACCAAAGTTCCATTCCACTTCCCAGCTTTTCGGTCCGCTGGCGATTGGATGGCGGTGCTTGGAACAATGGCACTACGATCAATGTCGCTTCACCGGGCCTACAGAACGGAGGTTACTATATGCCTGTCACACATCCGATCCAGTTGAACGCCACCCAAGGGGTCCATACGCTGGAGGTGGAAGTCTTGTCATCAAATGATTCCGACCCGACGAACAATACCCTCACGGTGAGCTTCACGGCCATTAACACCTGGGCGGAGAAGTTCGTGCTGTTGGAGGGTCGGACCGAGACCTGGTGTCCCCAGTGCCCAGTTGCGAATACCGCCACCAACACGCTTGCGCTCAACCCCAAGTTCGCCGTGGCCAAATTCCACCTCAGTGATGCCTTTGCATTCCCGGAGGGCACTTCCTATTACAACAGTCGCTATAACGTCAACTTCACGCCTGCAGGAGTGATTGACATGGGTGAGTACGGCGATTACCCTGCGAACTATGCTTCGGGGGCCTGGAACGATGAAATGACCGCGCGTGCCAATGGTGTGGCACCGGCCAGCTTGAACATGACCTCTTCACTCAACTGGAATACCCGTGAATTGACCGTGTCGATCACTGCCAACTTCACCTATGCCTTCACCGGTCCGTTCAACCTGAACGTTTACGTGCTGGAGGATGCGGTCCCGGGCGCCCAAAGCAACGCCCCTGCCGGCTATTTGCATAACAAGGTGGTGCGCGCCATGCTCGGTGGCACCTCCGGCACCAGCGGTGTAGTCCCCAACGATCCGGTGGTGGGTACGCCTTACACCACGAGCTATACCTACACCGTTCCGCCCACCTTCAAGTTGGGTGATCTGCAGCTCATCGGTGTATTGGAGCATGCGATCTCCATGGCCAACCGGTATTGTGTGAACGCGGCGAAGGGAGCGGCCAGCCCCGTGGGTATCGAAGAAGTGGCCTCCGCGAATGCCAACTTGGATGTGTATCCGAACCCGTTCAGCGATGCGGTGAACATTTCGTTGAAGGGTATCTCGGGGAAAGCACAGGTGGAACTGCTATCCATGGACGGACGTGTACTCCTGCAGCGTGACCTGATGCTTGAAGGAGGCCACTCCGTACGGCTGGACCTGGGGATGGAGTTGCCCGCGAGCCTGTACATCATCCGGGTCACCACTTCGGACATGGTGGCGCAAAAGCCTTTACTGAAAGCACATTGAGCACTTCACATGAAATTCAAGGGAAAGGGGCGATCACAGCCCCTTTTCCTGTTCATGACCACGTGCTTCTTCCGTCCTTCACCGGTGCATTCGCAAATGTGAAAGATGCGGAAGTGCCGCATTACGCCGACCCCGATCGGGGTCACATGTTACCTTCGCAACGAACGCATTTATTATTTCCATGCCCTCTACCAGAACATCCACTGCCGAAGGATCCATCACCTTGGACGAGCTGAAGGAAGAGATCCTTCGTGACTATACATTGGTATGCCTCAGCCGTGAAGCCAGCCTGCTGGGCCGCAAGGAAGTGCTTACCGGTAAAGCCAAGTTCGGCATCTTCGGTGACGGCAAGGAGCTTGCGCAGGTATGCATGGCCAAGCAATTCCGCCCCGGTGATTGGCGCAGTGGGTATTACCGCGACATGACCTTCATGTTCGCCATCGGCGAGCTCACCGTGCAGCAATGGTTCGCGCAGCTGTACGCCCACGCCGATGTGGAGGCCGAACCCTCCAGCGCTGGCCGCCAGATGAACGGCCACTTCGCTACCCGCAGCTTGGATGCCAGCGGCAATTGGAAGAACCTCACCGAGCAGTACAACTCCAGTCCGGACATCTCCCCCACCGCCGGGCAAATGCCGCGGCTTCTCGGCCTTGCACAGGCCAGCAAAATGTTCCGTCAGAACAAGGGATTACAGAGCTATACCCACTTCAGCGACCAGGGGAATGAGGTGGCCTTCGGTACCATTGGCGATGCCAGCACCAGCGAAGGGCTTTTCTGGGAAACGATGAACGCGGCCGGTGTGCTGCAAGTGCCCATGGCCGTGAGCGTGTGGGACGATGGCTGGGGCATCAGCGTGAGCAAGGAATACCAGACCACGAAAGGCAGCATCAGCAAGCTGCTCCAAGGTTTTGAGAAACAGGAGAACACCAACGGGATCCGTATCCACAAGGTGAAGGGCTGGGACTATCCCGCGCTGAACAAGACCTACGAGCAAGCTATCGGGCAGTGTCGCGAGGAACATGTGCCTTGCCTGATCCATGTGGAAGAGATCACGCAACCGCAAGGGCACAGCACCAGCGGCAGTCACGAGCGCTACAAGAGCAAGGAACTGCTGGAGTGGTACAAGACCGCCGACTGCAACGTGCGTTTCCGCGAATTCATCCTGGCCTTCAAGCCGGGTGGAAGGCCCCTTGCCACGGCAGAGGAATTGGATGAGATCCAAGCCCAGGCCAAGGCCGATGCACGCAGCGCTCAAAAAGCCGCATGGGCCGCCTATCTGGCACCCATCAAGGAAGAACGCCAAGCGGTGATCAGCTTGGTGAAAGCCTTGGATGTGGAGGGTGGCGAAGCACTGGCCAATGAGCTCTTCAACACCATGGACGCCGGGAGGAAGGAGATCCTGAGCACGGCCCGCCGCGCCTTGCTCCTCGCCCGGACCGCCGGAGTGGATTGCACGGAGCTTCGCACCTGGACCGAACAAGCCATGGCCGACAATACCGAACGTTACGGCAGCCATCTGTACAGCGAGAGTGCGAAAAGCTGCTTGAACGTGGCGGAGGTTCCTGCGGAATATGCCGGCGGAGAGGAAGTGGATGGCCGCATCATCATCCGCGACAACTTCGCGGCGCTTTTCGAGAAAGAGCCACTGCTGCTCACCTTCGGGGAGGATACCGGCAAGATCGGGGACGTGAACCAAGGCATGGAAGGCATGCAGACCCGCTTCGGCGAACTGCGTGTGAGTGACGTAGGCATCCGCGAGGCCACCATCTTGGGCCAAGGCATCGGGATGGCACTGCGTGGATTACGGCCCGTGGCGGAGATCCAGTATCTGGACTACCTGCTCTTTTGCCTGCAAGGCATGAGCGACGATCTGGCGACCATCCAATGGCGCACCAAGGGTGGTCAGAAAGCTCCGTTGATCGTGCGCACACGGGGGCATCGGCTCGAAGGTGTATGGCACAGCGGCAGCCCGATGGGCATGATCCTCAATAGCCTGCGAGGCATTGTGGTTTGTGTACCGCGCAACATGCAGCAGGCTGCCGGCATGTACAACACGCTGGTCCAAAGCGACGACCCTGCCTTGGTGATCGAATGCCTCAACGGCTACCGGACCAAGGAACACCTGCCCAGCAACCTCGGCGAATTCACCGTACCCATCGGCATTCCGGAAATCGTCTGTGAAGGCACGGACCTCACGCTGGTGAGCTACGGTAGCACCTTCCACATCTGCAAACAAGCAGCGGAGCGGCTTTATGAAATGGGCATCGATGTGGAAATGGTGGATGCACGCACCCTCCTCCCCTTCGACCGCGAGCACCGCATTGTGGAAAGCCTGAAGAAGACCAACCGCCTGCTGGTAGTGGACGAGGACGTGCCCGGTGGCGCCAGCGCTTACATCCTGCAGCAAATACTGCAAGTGCAAGGCGGCTACCGCTGGCTGGATAGCGCACCGGTAACACTTACCGCAAAGGCGCACCGCCCGGCGTATGGGTCCGATGGCGACTACTTCAGCAAGCCCTCTTTCGAGGATGTGGTGGAGACGGTGTTGGGGATGATGCGGGAAGCGGGACTTTCCTGAGCGCAATGAGTCCGCGAGCGATCCAGGATATTGACGGATTTCGATTCTACTTCTTCAGTCTGGAGTAAAATGAACCACCACACATTCACGTGGAGAAAGGTGGCGGTCCTGCTAAATGGTGGCTGACACCACTTATCGGACGTTACCATCGAGGACGCGAACATCGAGGGTCTTACCATTTCCGGACATAACATCGCGGCATTGATCGAAGCGGAGTTGGAGCGGCGCAAGGGTTAGATCGACCTAAACACAACCCTCACGCTCGTATTTATGGCGAGTGTGTGAAACCCCTGCAAGGCCTTTGTCCGGTCGGTGCATAAGGTGTCGACCGCAGGGTCCGGTCCATTATATTGCGGAGGCAATCACCGCATTATGTTCAATATACCCGAAGGCGACCGGGACAATGATCTGGACCTACATCGCTTCAGTCGAATGAGTGAAGCGGAATTCAAGGCGCGCGTTTCAAAAGGTGAGCGTTTCATTATCTATCGCTACACGCTTTCAGCCCTCGTTTATTCAGTGACCCGTCCGACCAAAGTGTATGTTTCATCGGGTCGCATGAGCGCTGTGCTTAATGGTGTTCCTTTCACGATCATTTCCGCAGTGCTCGGTTGGTGGTTCATCACTGGCCCGATCAGAACGATCTCATCCATCATTGCAAATTCACGCGGAGGCATCGATGTTTCCTCTGAGATCCTGGAGCACATCCGAAAACAGGATGTGTTCCATCTGTACGGCATGCGCTGAAGGATGAAAGCCTAACGTCATCTCAAGAGTCTTCTAGCTTGGACTCCATCCATCGCTCCCCTATTATGCATGTTCATCGCATCTTGCGAGCTGCATTGTCCATTCGTGGGCTCGTGCTTCCCGGATGAACCCATACAGCACACTCGGAATCCCACATAACGCTGACCTAGCGGCGATCCGCGATGCATACCGCTCCAAGGCCAAGCTGTACCGCCCGGACGTAAGTGAACATCCGGATGCGCATGAACGGTTCATCCTGATCACCCAAGCCTATGACCTGCTGTGTGATCCCGTAAAGCGCGCACGGTTTGATCAATTGTTGAAAGCGCAGCAGGGGCAAGCCAGCACTCCGCGAGCGCAGCATCGGCATGAGCAAGACCTCCGCCGCAGCCGGAAGCAAGCGGAAAGGCGCGCCGCAGCATATAGCCAGATGGGCTACGAGCGGTTCGATAAGGAGTTCTTTTCCGAGACCGTGAGCTACTATGGCCCGAAGATGCTGGGATGCTTAGGCATCTTCGTAGTAGGCATGATCGTCTTCGTACTCTGTGTGGTGCTTATCATCCAACTCGAATTGCCTACCGTACTGATCGCAGTTCCACTTTTTGCCTTTATACCTACCGGCGCATGGCTGAGCACTGGTTTTGATGCTTGGCATGAACGACGCAGGAAGCAGAAGAACAGGTAGCTTTCACTGGTCCTCGCTACACCTGCCCCCTCTGAACACCATCTCATTAAGACCATTTCTCATTTTGTTCTTTTTGGATCGCCGACCTTTACCCTCATGCAACTCACAACCGCCGAGATCCAACAAGCCCTTCGCATCAGTAAGGCCATCGAAGCGCACCTTGAGCATATCCGGACCGTGAACGTGAACAGCACTGATCTCTACAGTATGCTCGCGGACCTTGATCTGATCGAGCGTGACCCGGGCCATGGAAACCACTTCAGGCTTTTCTTGCAGAAGCTGGTGAAAGCGAACATGCTCAACCTCATTCCGCAATGCACCGCAATGCCCCGCAGCGGTGGCAAATACGATTGGACCTTCAACCGGGCGGCCAGCCGAATGCCCACCCGGAGAGCGGCCCCTGCTGCTTCCGAAGAGGCTGCTACGGAGGTGTCGTCGTAGCCACCTCACACCCGTGTCTTTTGATCGGCCCGTGGAGGTGAGCCTAGGACCATACAAGTGTATCTTTTCTTCAAGTGCGCTTTTCGCGAATGTGCGTGCTTGTTGATGGCCTCCAGCTTGTTGCGTCACACGCCAAAACGGATCCGCACAACCGCCCCCGACCAAGCTTTTGGACCATCCTGGCTTTATGCTCCACATTCCCTCCCTCGAAGGCTTGACCACCGAGCAACTCGTTTTCCGGCAGCCGGTGCTAGCGGATAGCACCTGGTGGATGGAATACATGAACAACGCCGAGGCTATTCGCTTTATGCCGTTCACGGTGGGGAGTGAAACTGATTGCGCTGCCTTCATCCAACGCTCGCTGGACCGCATCGCCCGTGATGGTTCTTGCCTCAACGTGATCTCGGAACGCGCCTCCAACAAGCCGGTAGGCATGATCGGCTTGCTGACGCAGGAAGTGGACGATATTACGGAACTCGAGATCGGTTACCACCTGCTGCCTTCTGCGTGGGGCCGTGGCTATGCGACAGAAGCGGCGATGGCTTGCAAGGAGTTCGCCCGGGAGCACGAATTAGCTCCTTCGGTGATCTCATTGATCGACCATGGGAACTTGAAGAGCCAAGGGGTGGCGAAGCGGAACGGCATGCGCTATGAGAAGGACACCGTGCATCGCGGCACGCCGGCCATGGTGTTCCGCGTGGAAATTTGATCGCCCGTTCCAGAACAAAGGCGAAACAAAGCCCTTTGGATCACACGCTCCTCTTCAAGCCGATCACGCCGATGATGATCAGCGCGAACCAGAGAAGCTGCATGCCATTCGCAGGTTGCTTGAACCACAACGTGTCGATCATCTTGGAACTGATCAACGCTACTGCCATCCATACCGCGAAGGCGGTGCTGGCGGGAATGGTGCGCATGCTCATGGACAGGAAGATCACGTTGCCCGCGCCGAAGACGGCATATCCCAGGAAAGGCAACAACGACTTGGCGTGCAATGGATCACTGAGGAGTCCGTCCCAGCCCATCTCCTTTACCGCCTCTACGTCCATGGCCTTTACTGCGTAAAGCCAGATGGATTCACTGAGCGAGGCGATGAGAAGAAAGATCCAACTAATGGCCATACTTTACATTTTTCGGGGTGCAAAGAAAAGGGCATAGGATTAAGCGGCATAGGATTTTCACCGAATTAACTGCAACAGAAGGACTGGCGTTCCCTATTGCGCCTTCCCCCGATGCTCACACCCGTTCCACGAAGAACATGTTCAGCATGCCCTTCCCCTTTACCGGAACGGCCCCACGCGGGGTAAAGCGCAGGCCCGGTTCATTCCTTATCTGGTCGTACGTGGTCTGACTGATGTTCACTTTGGCCACCTCACCGGAGGTCTCCATGCGGTTGGCCACGTTCACCGTGTCACCCCAGATGTCGTAGGCGTATTTCTTCACGCCCACGATACCGGCGATCACCGATCCGGTGTGCAGGCCCGTACGCATCACGAAATATTGGCGGCCTTCCGCGATCCGCTGTTGCTTGTACGCTTGCATGAAATCATGCATCTCCAAGGCCGCATGCACCGTCTGTAGAGGGCTGCCCCGGCGCTTATCCGGAAGCCCGCCCGCTGCCATGTAGGCGTCGCCGATGGTCTTGATCTTCTCGATGCCATGTTTCTCCACAATGCCATCGAACGCCTTGAAACAATGGTCGATCTCACCCACCAGCTCCGGCGCGCTCATCGTCTCACTTATGACCGTGAAATCCTTGAAATCCGTAAAAAGGATGGTCGCATTCTCGAATTCATGCACGTCCGCATAGCCTTTCGCCCTGATCTCGTCCGCCACTTCCTCGGGCAGGATGTTGTGCAGCAGTTCCTCGGAGATCACTTTCTCCTTTTGCATGGCCTTGCGTGACCGGCCGATGTATCGCAACCGACTGAGCAGCCCGAAGACAACACCCAACACGGCCAAGGCCACGAAGAGGAAAACGTTGCGCGTGCGCATCATCTTTGCATTGTCCAGCTCCGCCTGTAGATTTTCCGCACGTAGGGCGCTGATCTCCTTGTCCTGCTTCACACTCTCATATTTCGCCTGCATCTCGGCCAAGGCCCGCACCTTCTCCTCGTTCAGCAGGCTGTCGTTCACATTGTACTGAAGTACTGATTGCTTGTAGGCATTCTCCAGATCCCCTATGGAATGATAGTAGCTGGCCAAGTTCCCATGAATGATCGCTTGGACGGAAAGGTCCTTGGTCAGTATCGCATAGATCAATGCCGAATCCGATAGCACGATCGCCTTTTGGTAGTTCCCTCGGGATCTTGCATTGACCGCCAGGTTCGTATACCAACTCGCGATGCGGCTTTTCTTGCCAGTGGCGATCGCTCTGGCCAAGGATATCCGCCCGTAGTATTCCGCGCTGTCCAACTGACCTCGCATACCCTTGATCGCACCGATGTTCGCAATGGCATCATCGATGTCCTGCTGGGCCCCTTCTGCTTTGGCCAATTGCAGGATGGTCCTGAAACGGGCTTCCGCATTGGGAAGGTCACCTTGCCGGGCGGCGGCAATGGCCCGGTTGGTGAGCAACGCATTGCGCAGCACCGTGGGCCGCCATGTCGGGTTCCACAAGCTCAGGCCGACCATGCAGATGGAATCCACGCGCTGGAAATCCTTCAACTTCACTTGCAGATAGCTGGAGGCCACGTAGGTGCGGATAAGGATGAGGCTATCACAATCCGGCCTGAATCCTGCCATGGCCCGGTGAACGCAGGCCAAAGACGAATCCAGTTTTCCAAGTTCCGAGAAGCTCGTGCTTCTCAAGCCGTTCACCTCCGCCAACGCGCAGGCGTTCCTCGACTTGGAATAAATGTTGACCAGCTGATCGGTCATGGCGATCGTGCTCGACGGATCGCGGGCCAAGGTGTTCTTCAGGACGGAAAGGATGCTGTCCGCCCATGCCTCGTTATGCGTGGGCACTATGGCTTGCCCACGACCCGTGGCCATGGCACAGATCGCCCACAAGACCAGAATGCATCGCCTTCCCCACACCATTCAGTTCAATGGCCGACCTATCCGGTGCCAGCCGTGAATATGTATTCGTCATGCGAATCAACGTCCTTGTCCGTAGCCACGGAGGCGGTCCAGTTGTCCTGGTCGTTCAATTCCAAAGTAAGCTCGCAAAAGGTACCGTCGGTCCCAGCAGAGAACACACCTCCTGAACCCGCCCCGTTCACCTTGGCCGTTCTTTTGTTCCGTT
Organism: Flavobacteriales bacterium; assembly: GCA_019638085.1. GTDB lineage: Bacteria > Bacteroidota > Bacteroidia > Flavobacteriales_F > PHOS-HE28 > PHOS-HE28. The sequence goes on from JAHBUL010000013.1 coordinate 85,951, forward strand.
TCCTTTCTGCTTCCACCACCACCACGCATTGGTTATTTGCGGAGTATGTGCCTTTGAGCGTCCACCTGATCTCGGAGCGGCCTGCGGTTCTTACCCCGTTCTTCGGTTGGCTAAGCGGGGAATGACAGCGCTCGACCACCGCAACGGCGATCACTTTGGACTTGGTTGCCATGGGGTTGGGTTTAATCTATCCAGCGGTGAAAGTAATTCGTACCTCACCCAAGTTGTCCCTACTGCTGAAAATTCGCATCAGGCTTGTGATACATACGAAATTGGCCACAATACCGGTTACCTCCTGATGCCATCGGGTCAGCCTTTCAGCCTATTCGAATTTCCTTTACCTTGCCTACGCCTGTTCCACCATACTTCCCGGTTTGCTTTACAATGATGCCCGTTCAGCCAGGGGCTGGCTCTGCAACACACCCGCACTCGTGCCTGAGGCTTTGGCCCCTTGAGGCGCTCGAAGCGCCGAATTCACGGCTAGGTAGAGAGATTAAGAAGTAACAACATGAGCCGTACTGGACAGATCCGTATCGCCGAAGAGTGGTTCGATGCCTTCAATGCACACGACCTGGAAAAGCTGCTCGCGCTCTATGCCGACGATGCGCGCCATTACAGCCCGAAGCTGAAGGTGCGGCGCCCGGAAACGAATGGCTACATCGTGGGGAAGGAAGCCTTGCGGGAATGGTGGCAGGATGCGTTCGATCAACTGCCCACCTTATGGTACGAACGGACCTACTGGTTGGCGGATGAGGAGGCGGTGTTCATGGAGTACATCCGCCATGTGGAAGGCGAAGCGGACCTTACAATAGGGGAATTGCTGGAGGTACGTGCCGGGTTGATCGTAAGCTCGCGGGTCTATCACGGGTGAGCGTATTGTGACCGACCAAGGCTTCGGGATCACGTTCCCTGAGGTTCTCGAAGGGCCGTGATCTCCAAACAATAGCTCATCTGACCATGGAAGGGAACTGGCCCTTTGAGTGCCTCAGGGGCCAATTTCACGGTCCCTGCGGAACTTGTTGGGTCTACGGTTATTCACAGCATCACATCGACTTTGACCTGAGCCGCACGTAGTTCAGTTTCAGCAAGGTATTGTTGGGCATGGGATCCACCAGTCGGAGGATTCCCGCCCGGTTATCCTTCACGGACTTACCATCCCCGATTTCCATCCCGCTGGCAGCCCTCTCGATGTTGATCCTGGGTGCGCTAATGCGGGTACCGATCCAATACCCGCTTCCCCACCAGCCAATATCGGAAATGTTCAATTGCCCCAAGGTGTATAGGATCACCGGCGCCTTCTGTGGACCGTTCCAATACACGTTGGACAAATTCACCGTCGCCTTTGAGGGCATGTTCACATAGATGGATGCCTTCCGAGCCGTATGCTCCACATGGAAGTTCGAAAGCATAAAGGACTTCACTACCGGGTTGCTTGCCGGGCGACTTTCATCACCATCCAAAGTAGCACTGAGAAAAATGTCGTAGTCCGCCGGGGAGCCTTCGGACACACAGTCCGTCATGCGCACCCCACCGCTGTTGAGGACGGTGAAGGCGGCCGTGGTGGTCTTCATGCAGTACACACGGCATTGCTCCAGCACACTGCTGTTGCTCTGGCTATTGGTGCCTGTGGCCCCCGGCCAATCCCCTTGGCGGAGCACGATCCCTTTGTCCCGCGGATTGGTCACCCGGATGTTGCTCAGGCGCGCCAACAGGCAGAATCGCAGGTCAATGGCCGCCTCGCTTTGTGATGCCAGCTCGCAATTCTCCACGATGCTACCTAAGGTGGCCTTCAGGTCGATGGCCTTTTTCCCACCGGTGATCGCAGCGAAATCCTTGATCACATACCGGCAGTTGGTGCGCTCCATGGCTTCCTTCATGTTCGCAATCGGATAGGTGAAGCCATTGGAGTTGGGACCCAAGGTCAACTTGCAACCCTTGCCATCTATCACAAGCAGCTGCTTCAGAGGAAGCACGATGTCCCCGCTGCTGTGGTATTTCTCCGCGGAAGAGAACAGCACCGAGGTGGCATCCGCTGGCAATTGGGCGAACCACCTACCTACATCGCCGGTGGCCGGCACAATATACTCCGTGGCCTGTACGGCACTCGCAAAAGTGGAAACGGCAGCCAATACCATGATGCTTCTGCGCATCGCTCCGGTCGATCGAATCATAGCGGCCAAGCTACTGATCACTGCCGAGAATGGGTGTGAAGGTGCTCGCGTTCCTCAGCCAGCGCTCGCTTGTAGCAACTGCCAATTTCGGTCGACGCTCGTGTGTCTCGGGTGCCAGCCCCCCACAACCGGCGCTTGCTGGTAGCGAGTGCCTCTACTTCTTCCCGCGGCACCGGACGAATTACCTTGCGCGCTATGCTGCGCTTGGACCTGACGCACATTCCGAAGCTTTCCACTCCTCGTCTGATCCTGCGTGAACTCGTGGATGAGGATGCGCCTGCGCTATTCGAACTGCGCTCCAACCCTGCCGTGATGCGTTTCATCCCTAAACCACTGAACACGAGCACGGATGAATCACGGCTGATGGTGCGGGAATTCCGTCAGGCATCTCAACGGAGCGAAGCCATCATGTGGGGCATTACAGTGAAGGGGTCGAAGCAGGTGATGGGCTATATCGGGTTCTGGAGGATCATCAAGGAACACCACCGTGCCGAGATCGGTTACGCACTTCACCCTGACCTATGGGGCCAAGGCCTGATGAGCGAATCACTGTCTGCCGTGATGGACCATGGCTTCCGCAAAATGAGACTGCACAGTGTGGAGGCCGCCGTAACGCCGGACAATCTCAGTTCCATCCATGTGCTTGAGCGGAACGGCTTTGTGAAGGAGGGCCACTTCAAGGAGAACTTTCGCGCTCATGGCGTGTTCGTTGATTCGGTGATCTACTCGCGCCTCACCCCCGTGAAGGACACCAAATAAGTCTCCGTGCCGTGTGAAGCTCGCACGTCAACCCCAACACATGGCATCCGCTCACCGCACCCGCTGGTACATCCTTACGCTCGTGCTCCTGTTGATCGGCGTGGTCGTGCTCTTCGGCCCGGACCTGCTTGCGCGGATCATCCGTGACCGCAGCGTACACATCATGGAGCAGGCCGCCGGACCTCGAAGCCGTATCGTCATCGGCAACGTGGGGATCGAGCTGCTGCCGGGCGATATCACCTGGAGCGAGCTGCGCATTGAACAACGGATCGACAGTGCGGATACCTCTTGGACCTACGGGCGACAAGTGCTGATCGCGGGTTCCGTGGACCGGATCGCGGTAAAGGGCCTGTCCATCTGGAAGCTCCTCATGCGGAAGACCATCGATGTACAAACCCTTGCGATCCACGGAGCTGACCTGCAACTGATCACCAGCGACCGCGCGGCGCAAGACATGGATGCTGACCAAAGCGAGGATGAGGCAAAGAACCTGGTCAACAGCATTCGGCTGGATAGCCTACGTGTGGACAATAGCTCGCTCCAATGGCGGAACGTCCGGCCGGATCGGCCCAGTGCGGAACTGCAACAACTCGACCTGCATGCGCGTGGGCTGCGGGCAGAACTTCCCCACGGGAAGCACCCCTTCACGCTCACCTTTTCCTTCGCCAGAGCCAAGCTTGACAGCATCCACGCCAGCCTTCCTCCGCTCTACGATCTTCGGGTCGCTCGGTTGGAGGTCGGTCATCCGGACAGCATGTTGTTCATGAGCAACATCGCGCTCACTTCCCAAAAGGGCCCTCACGAATATGGCCAAGTGCTTCCCTTTGAGACGGACCTCACCACCTTTACTTCCGACTTCATCGGCTTCCGTGGCTTGGACTTGGCGGCACTGCTCAACGAACATTCCTTGCGTGCGGGAGAACTTCGCATCAGCGGGACCGATCTGCATGATTTCCGCGACAAGACCATGCGGGATGCACCCTTCAAGCATAAGCCGATGCCCGCACGGCTCCTGCGATCCAGTCCTTTAAAAGTATGCGTGGATAGCTTGGTTGTGGAGCGCCTGAATGTTGAATACTTCGAGAAGGACACCATCACCTCCGAATTCGGGAAGGTGAATTTCACCAACATCAACTCCGTGGCACACGGGATCTGCACGGAACATCCGGAAGAGAACCCGGTGATGCACTTGGTGGCCACCGCCACGATCTATGGCAATGCGCCGGTCCATTTCGATTTCCGGACAGCCGTTTTCGACAGCTCCGACCATTTCAGTGTGAAGGCCAAGATCGGCCCTTTACCATTCACCGTCTTCAACGCCATGACCAATGACCTGCTGCTGGTGCGCACCACCGGCGGAACCATTGGTGGCATCGATTATACGTTCGAGGCCAATGATAAAAGAGGTCATGGCCGGGTGGATATCGAATACGCCAACTTGAAACTGAGCATCGCCAAGCGGGATGGAAGTCGCGACAAGAACGTACTGAAGACCTTCTTGGCGAACCAAGTGATCCGGAGCAAGAACCTGCGCGATAGCGGAAACTTCCGGCATGGTGACTTCACAGTGGAACGCGTGCAGGACAAGCAGATCTTCAACTATATGTGGCGTGGGCTTCGCGAAGGAATGATGGAGACAGCACTGCCCGGCGCGCTGAAGAGTGCACAAGGTGCCATGAAGGATGTGAAGGGTGTTGGAAAAAAGAAATGAGGACCAATGCTTCGCAATAGCTCTTGTGCTCTTCCTTCATGCAACGTTACCGTTGCTCGTTCAAGCGATCAACCGCCCGGATCAACACGTACCTTCACTTTTTCTAAACCTGATCTGTCATGACGGCCAAGGGCGTACTCATATCTCTCGCAGCAACACTCGTGTTTACTTCTCAACTGAACGCACAGACTTTCATGCCTCATCCCGTCTCGACAGATTTCGATGATGGAACACTTTCTGTTATGCTTCATGCCTCCTTTGTATATGGCATAGGAGAATCTTGTCCTGATCTTTCTTGGGAAACAGCTCTTACACAGGACACCGTGCATCTACGTGCCTACTATGATGTCTCAGGTGTATGGCCATGGGCCGGATGCGACCGCTATGACACTGTGGTTATCTCGCCCTTGGACGAAGGCCAGTGTATCTTGTCCGTGGATTACTTTGCGATCCAAGGCGGATCGGGAGTTTATGACACGGTTGCGGTTAATACCTCAGAAGTCGTATTCATTTGCAGCACTGGAGTGCCGGACAGGGAAGATGCGAGCTGGTCCATTTACCCAACTTCGTTTACTGACCATATCCAATTGAACGTAGAGAGCCCCTCGAATACAGAGGCCCTGATCCAGCTATTTAACTCACAAGGCCAGGTCGTGACGCAAGTAAAACGCTCGATTCTTACAAGTGAAAGAATCCAGTTACCAACGGATCTATCCAACGGCCCCTACTGGCTGGTCATCAACACAAAGGGGAAACGCTCGTCGCTGCAATTGCAGCGGATCTCGCAGGAATAGAGTCTCCGCTTGCCTTGCACCAAGGCCAGCAGCGGTACTTTCGCGAGCATTATGCGCACTCTCCTCCTCATCCTTTCCATCTGCTTTTCGCTCATAGGAAGCGCCCAAAACCCGGCGGAACGGCAATTCGCGCTCAGCCTATCCCCTTCCACGGATGGGCAGCTGTTTTGTCTCTTCCTGGTGAAGGTGCGGGATGATCAAGTGGTGGAAAGCAGGCCCATCAGCCGGGAGAACTTCATCCGCCAAGCACAGGGCCGTGCCTTCAGTCCGGCAAATCCGAATGCGGATGATCTGTTCCGAAAGTACAATGTGAAACAGTGTACCCTTCCGCCCGATAGTGCGGCCATGGGATACCTTACGGATTGCAGCACACTGGACGACCTGTGGAAATTGCGTTACTGGGAATATCCCTTGAAGGTGGATCAAGGCCAGCGGATGGCGAAGGGATGGAGTGAAAAACCCTTGTCACCGAGTCCACGCCAAATGGAGATCCTCAACGGCTACGGACTGAAATACACCACCGGTTTGATCGTGGGGCCTGAGATGTTCCGCTTGCTGCGGGACATGGGCGATCGTGACTGGGTCAATATTTATCGCGGCGGGGCATGAAGGACCAGCTATCATCTGAAGTGAACGAACTGCTGGATCCCTTGCGCGAAGGGGACCGCGTGGCCTTGGGCCGGGCGATCACTTTGGTGGAGAGCACCCGTGCAAGTGACCGGCCGCTGGCCCGGGCATTGATCCATTCGGCCCTTCAGGAGAGCCGACCTTCCGTGCGCATCGGCATCACCGGCATCCCGGGCGTGGGCAAGAGCACGTTGATCGATGTACTGGGAAGCCATATGATCAAAGCAGGTCATCGCATCGCCGTGCTTGCCATCGATCCCAGCAGCACCCGTGGCGGTGGTAGCATCCTGGGTGATAAGACCCGTATGGAGCAGCTGGCAGGTGAACCGAATGCCTTCATCCGTCCTAGCCCTACCAGTGGCACCTTGGGCGGCGTGGCGCGTCGCACACGGGAAGCGGTGATCCTCTGCGAAGCTGCGGGCTATGATCGCATCCTGATAGAGACCGTGGGCGTAGGTCAAAGCGAAGCCGCCGTGGACCACCTCACCGATCTGAACCTGTTGCTGATGATCGGCGGCACCGGTGATGGTCTGCAAGGCATCAAGCGCGGCATCATGGAAGCGGCGGACGTGATCGCGATCACCAAGACCGACGGTGACAATGACCAGCGGAACCAACGGGCATCCATGGACCTGCGACAAGCCATCTCCCTGCTTCCGCCCCGCGACAATGGCGTGCGCCCCCCCGTCCTTCTATGCTCCGCGCTCACCGGCAAGGGCATCCCCGAACTTGCCGCGGCGCTCGAAGAAGCCGCATCCCGCGATCTGGAGAGTGGCCATCAACTACTCCGTCGCGGCGATCAAGATCAGTGGTGGATGCGTTCCACGATAGAGGAAGCGCTCATTGACGACTTCTACAATTCACCGCTTGTGAAGGATCTTATGCCGGAGCTGGAAGCGCGCGTGCGTGCCGGGGAGATCGGACCGTTTGACGCTGCGGAGGAGGTTTTGCGGCGGTACCGGGAGGTGGGTCGGGAGTCTTAAGTCTGGAGTCCTGAGTCGGGAGTCCGAGTTCGGAAGTCACCAATCGCTTGCCACCATTCACCAGCCCTCAATCACCTAAAACAGCTTCCTCACTTCCTCCTTCAGTGCCAGGATCGCTTGTTGCGTGGGCAGGTGCGAGAGTTTGGATGCGGTTTCGAACACCCGCTGGCTGAGGGCTGTGCCGTTGGCTCCTTCGGGTATGCCTTCGGCGGCGATGTTGATGATGCGGAGCGTTTCCTCCTTCGCCATCTTCACTTGCTGCCACGCTCTTTCACTCACGTAGATCTGCTGGGTGACGTTGTGCTCGAATTCCTCGCGGACCGTGGCCAGCAGCTCGGTATGGAACATGCGGGCCGTCATGTTGTTCTTGTGTACCCGGAACACCAAGGCCCCCGGCGCGATGCGCTCCAGAAAGAGGGTGAGCCGCTCGTAGGCCTGCAATCGCAGGGGCAGCGTATGCTTGCGGTCCTCCCGTTTCGCTTCGGCCATCATCAGGTGGTTCGTTTCGCGGGAGCGGGAACCGAGGAATTGGCGCAACAGGTAGAAGGCCGTGAGGAAGACCACTACGGATGGCAACAGGGCCAAGAGCACTTGGAAGAATTGATCACCGGTCATGCATGCAGATTTGTGTGCGAAGATCGGGGTGAAGTGGTGAATGGGCTAGCACAGTGGTCACTTCAGCGGAACGATCGCGTCCATATAACCACGGAATTCAGGTTCTTGGTATGAAGAGATCCACCGATCACAGGTGCTTGGCGTGAGAGGATCCACCGATAACACTGCTCACACCGATTGTTGGCGCGGTTTTGTGCTGCTCGGAAAGCCTCTGCCTCCGATGGGTTGTAATGGAGCGCCTGACCTGCCTTCACGGATACACGCACTGGCCCCACGCTTTCGGTTGTAGCGTTCCTCTCTGATAGTTGATGGGAAACATCCGTGTGAATCCGTGTGAATCCGTGGTCCGATACCTATCGGACCAAACTACCCTGCTACCAAGGCCGCAGGCCATTTATCACCTGATGCGATGCATCACTTCCGCAGGAGATCGGTAGTTCATCCGGCCCAAGGGCTAATTTCGCGGCCTATTCCGCTGGCACATCCGGCGCTTTCCCCGAAACAGAACGTATCCCATGCATCTTTCCCCTGTTGTTCGTGCCATGACCGAATCCGCCACCTTGCTGATGGCACAGCGCAGTCGCGAGATGCGCGCCGCCGGCAAGGATGTGATCGACCTCAGCCTTGGCGAACCTGACCAGGACCCGCCTGCCTTCGCCATCGAGGCCGCACAAAAGGCCATCAGCGAGAACAAGTGGAACAAGTACCCGCCGGTGATGGGCTATCCTGACGTACGCGCGGCCATCTCGGAAAAGTTCAAGCGTGACAACGGATTGGACTACGCTCCCGATCAGGTGATGGTGAGCACCGGTGCCAAGCAATCCATCATGAACGTGGTGGTCTCGCTGGTAGGTCCCGGCGACGAGGTGGTGATCCCTGCCCCGTTCTGGGTGAGCTATGCCGAGCAGGTGCGCTTCACCGGAGCCACGCCCGTGCTGGTACCGAGCACCTTGGAGGAGGATTATAAGCCACCCATTTCACGGATCGCTGCGGCGATCACTCCGCGCACCCGCTTGCTGATGTTCAGTTCGCCGTGCAACCCGAGCGGCTCCGTGCTTACCATGGCCGAGCTGGAGGAGCTGGCCACCGTGGTATTGAAGTGGCCCGACCTCTACGTGATCAGCGACGAGATCTATGAGCACATCGTCTTCGACGGCATTCACCGCTCCATCGGCACGGTGCCGGGCATGCTGGAGCGCACCATCACAGTGAACGGCATCTCCAAGGCCTTCGCGCTCACCGGCTGGCGCATCGGCTATATCGGCGCGCCGAAAGGCGTGATCCAAGCGGCCAACAAGATCCAAGGCCAATTCACCAGCGGTGCCAACGGCATCGCACAGCGCGTGGCCAAGGTCTGCGTGGAGGCGGACCCCGCCTTGATCAAAGGGCTCCGAAAGGACTTCATGCGCCGCCGCGACCTCGTGCTGGACGGCCTCGCCCAAGTGCCGGGCTGGCGCTGCAACAAGCCCCAAGGCGCATTCTACGTGCTCCCCGATGTTTCGAAAAGCCTCGTAGGTGATATCCGCACCAGCTCGGACCTCAGCATGTACCTGCTCGAACAGGCCGGTGTGAGCCTGGTGGAAGGCGATTCCTTCGGGGCACCGAACACCGTACGCATCAGCTATGCAACCAGCGACGCACTGCTGACCGAAGCCATTAAACGCGTCGCAAAGGCCGTGGCGGAACTGGCCCATAAGTGACCGAACATGAGCCCGAAGGAGATCATCGACGGTTTCGGCAGCATCACTGCACTGGTAGTGGGCGATGTAATGCTGGATGCCTACCTCTGGGGCCGCGTGGACCGCATCAGTCCGGAGGCGCCGGTACCCGTGGTGCAGGTGACCCGCCGCAGCGCCCGCCTTGGTGGCGCGGCCAACGTGGCGCTGAACCTGCGCGCATTGGGTGCAACGGCCATAGTGGCCAGCGTTACCGGCAACGACTCCTACGCGGACGACCTGGATTCGATCTTCACCGAGAAGGATCTTTCCACCGATGGATTGATGCGGATGCCCACCCGGCGGACCACGGTAAAGACCCGTGTGATCAGCGGGGGCCAGCATGTGGTACGCGTGGATGAGGAGATGGAGAATGACCTCGCCGCCGCAGAGGAAGAGAAGTTCCTGCACCAGGTGATCGAACTGATGCGCCGCACCAAGCCCGCCGTGCTGATATTCGAGGATTATGACAAGGGCGTGCTGACACCCGGAGTCATCGGCGGCTTGATCGCGGAAGCACAGCGGCTGGGCATTCCCCAATCGGTGGACCCGAAGCGCCGCCACTTTTTTGATTACCGCGAAGTGGACCTCTTCAAGCCGAACCTCCAGGAATTACGCGACGGATTGAAGGTGGACATTCCACGCGGCGACATGGATGCCGTGCGCGGCGCCGTGCGCTTGCTGGAAGCCCGGCTGGCTAACAAGGCCTCCTTGATCACGCTGAGCGAACACGGGGTGTACGCCCATCAGAACGACCAGGAAACCATCCTTCCGGCACATCGCCGCACCATCGCGGATGTGAGCGGCGCAGGCGATACCGTGATTTCCGTAGCCTCCCTCTGTCTGGCCTTGGGCCTGCCCCTGCCGGAGATCGCCGCTTGGGCCAATCTCGCCGGGGGCCTGGTATGCGAACATGTGGGGGTGGTACCTGTGGATCCCGAAGCCCTCCTCGCTGAAGCCGAACACTTGGGGCTGGGATCACCTGCCCGATGACCATGACCGTAAAGCCCTACGACAGCGCCGGTTCCAAGCGGGAACAGGTGGAAGAGATGTTCGACCGGATCTCGCCGAAGTACGATCTGCTCAACCGGCTCTGTTCCTTGGGCACCGATCAAAGCTGGCGGCGTAAAGTGATCCGTGGCGTGGGCAAGGAACCCGTGGATCGCTTGCTGGACGTAGCCACCGGTACGGCCGACCTCGCCATCATGGGCAGCAAGGTGGCCAAGCACGTCACGGGTGCGGACATCTCTGCCGGCATGCTCTCCTTTGGCCTCACCAAGGTGGAAAAGGCCGGCTTGGCCGACCGAGTGGAATTGGTACAGGCCGACGCGGCCACCCTGCCTTTTCCCGATGATTCGTTCGATGCGATCACCGTGGCCTTCGGGGTCCGCAACTTTGAGGATCTGCACCAAGGCATTGCCGGCATGGCGCGCGTGTTGCGTCCGGGAGGTCGATTGTTCGTGCTGGAATTCAGCACCCCGAAGCGTGCACCGTTCAAGCAACTGTTCCGCTTCTACTTCCACAACGTGATGCCGCTTATCGGCCGCTTGGTGAGCAAGGATAACGCGGCGTACACCTACCTGCCCGAGAGCGTGGATGCCTTTCCACAGGGAAAAGCCTTCGAGGAGATCCTGGCCGCCAGTGGGCTGAAGGAGATCCGTTCCCGCCTGCTCACCTTTGGCGTGGCCACCTTGTACACGGCGAGAAAATGAGCCCACGCACGAATTGCCCGCTATTTTCGTTCCGTACATCCATGCGCATCCGCAAGTTCCCTCTCCTCCTCCTTCCGTTCCTCGCCTTGTGCCTCGCGGGACCCGCTTCGGCCCAACGAGCTGGGGTGAAGGTGCAGAACCTGCCCAACTTCGATATGCGCCGCTTCCACTTCGGCTTCCTGCTGAGCTACAACACCAGCGACTTCTTCATGACGCTGAAGCCTTCCGCGCCGTTTGCGGATTCCGTGCTGGTGATCGACCATGTGAAACAGCCCGGCTTCAACCTCGGCATTGTGGCCTCGTTGAACATGACCGACAATCTCAGCCTGCGCTTCCTGCCCACACTCGCCTTCGAGGACCGCATTTTGAAGTACTCCTTTCGCAAGCCCGACGGCAAGATCGCCAGCTTCCAGAAGCCCATCGAGAGCACCTACCTGGAATTCCCGCTGCTGCTGAAGTTCAGAAGTGATCGCATCAACAACTTCGCGGTGTATGTGATCGGTGGCGGCAAGTTCGGCATCGACATGGCCAGCAAGAAGGATGTGGACAACAGCATCGATGAGGACATCGTGGTGAAGTTGGACAAGTACGATTACAGCGCCGAAATAGGCGGAGGCATCGATATGTTCCTCCCCTATTTCAAGTTCGGCATTGAGCTGAAGACCGGCATCGGCATACCCAATGTGTTGGTGGACGACGGGACCCGGTTCAGCAACCCGATACAAAGCCTGCGGACGAAGACCTATGTGTTGACGTTCACGTTCGAGGGTTGAGGAGGCGTACCAAGAATCTCTGACGCAGAGACGCTGGGACGAAGAGGAAAGGCAAACTAGTCTTGGGGATGCGCACCTTTGCTGCATGCGCTTCATTCCGGCTCTTTTTTTTCTGTCCGCTTTCACCGCAGTGGCTCAGGAACCGGTGCAGCCGGCATTGATTCCCTTGCCCGCTGAGATGGAACTGACCGGTGGCTCCTGTTCGTTGGAATGTCCATGGAGCCTCCAAGCGGATCGAACAGTCAGTTCGGACTTCATGGAATTGCTGCGTGCCGAGGTGAAGATGCTGCATCCCGTTCCGGAAATTGAGTGCGTGGTACCGTTGGCAATGGAGCTTCATCTGCTCCAGCCGGGTACCTTGCTCCCTACTGAATGGTACAGTCTGCAGGTGACTTCGGACCACATTGCGTTGACCGCAACAACGGAAGAAGGTCTTTTCCGGGGAAGCCGCACGCTGATCCAACTCTTGGAACAAGGGCAACGCACGGGCTCCATTCCTTGCCTCAGCATTACGGATCATCCGCGTTTTGGATGGCGCGGGATGCATTTGGATGTGGTGCGCCACTTCTTCCCGGTCTCCTTCGTGAAGAGGTACATCGACCTGCTGGCGCGGTATAAGATGAACAGCTTCCACTGGCATCTGACGGATGACCAAGGCTGGCGGATCGAGATCAAGAAATACCCGCTACTCACCGAGATCGGCGGTTGGCGCAAGGGCAGCCAAGTGGGGCCGTACGATCACCAGACGTTCGACAGCGTCCGCTACGGGGGCTTCTACACACAGGCGCAGATCCGCGAGGTGGTGGCATACGCGGCGACGCGGCACATCAATGTGGTGCCGGAGATCGAGATGCCGGGGCATGCGATGGCCGCTTTGTCGGCGTACCCGCAGTTGGGCTGCACCGGTGGGCCTTACGAGGCGCAGCGCGGTTGGGGCGTGTTCGACGATGTGTTCTGTGCGGGCAACGACACCGTATTCACCGTGCTGGAGGATGTGCTCACCGAGGTGATGGGCCTCTTCCCCAGCCCCTACATCCACATTGGCGGGGATGAATGCCCGAAGGAGCAGTGGAAGGCTTGTCGGAAATGCCAGACGCGTATGCAGGCGGAAGGGTTGCAGGACGAGCATGAACTGCAGAGCTGGTTCATCCAGCGGATCGAGCAATTCGTGAACAGCAAAGGGCGGAAGATCATCGGCTGGGACGAGATCTTGGAAGGTGGTTTGGCGCCGAATGCTGCAGTGATGAGCTGGCGCGGTACTGAAGGCGGCGTGGCGGCTGCGCAGAGCGGGCACTTTGCGGTGATGAGCCCCGGCAGTCATTGCTACTTCGACCACTACCAAGGCGATCCGGCGAACGAACCCTTGGCCATCGGCGGTTTCACGCCCTTGCAGAAGGTGTACAGTTACGAGCCGGTCCCGGAGGAATTGAATGCAGCGGAGGCCAAATACATCCTCGGTGCGCAGGCCAATTTGTGGACCGAATACATCCTAACCACGGAGCATGTGGAATACATGATACTGCCCCGGATGCTGGCACTGGCCGAAGTGCTTTGGTCGCCGAAGGAGAAGCGGGATGAAGCGGACTTCCTTCTTCGTTTGGAGCAGGAGCTTCCGAGGCTGGATGCGATGCACCTGAACTACGCCAAGAGCTTGTACCAAGTGAGCATTCTTCCGGAGCAAGGTGCTGCACTTGGCACCATCGATGTGCATTTCAAGGGAAGTCGGGAGGGCATGCCGATCCGCTATGAGCTGATTACCGACCATGTGGATCCCGATGCGTCGGATCCGCGAAACGACCTGCAAGCAAGGCATATGGACCGCGCCGGAGATCCGCTGACCATACGGTCGGCGTGCAGCATCGAGGCTTGGGTGGAGGACAGCACGGCCGCAGCAGGCCCGCAAGGGATGCCCCGCTCCAAGCAACAATTCACGTTCAACAAAGCCACCGCGCGTCCGACCACGCTCAGCCTTCCGCCGCACGATGAGTACAACACCGGTGGTGCCTTCACCTTGGTCAATGGCATCACGGCGCAGGATAAGCGCGTGAACAACGAGTGGCTGGCCTGGCGCAAAAGCGTGAGCGTGACCGTGGACCTGGGCAGTGAGCAGGCGATCAGCCACCTCAGCATCGGTGCCTTGAGCGAGCCGGGCAGTTGGATCCATCTGCCCAAGGAAGTGGTCTACAGCGTGAGCAGTGACGGGAAGAAGTTCGTTCCCTTCGGCATCGCGAAGGACATGGGCGGAAAAGGTCGGCACGCGTTCACTCTCGAGAAGACCGGCAAAGCGCGTTACGTGCGGATCGATGTGGAGAACATCGGGAACATCCCGGATGGCTTCGCCGGTGCGGGCAGGCCTGCGTTCGTGTTTTTGGATGAGATCGAGGTGCGATGATCGGCACGAGCCTATCCGCTGCAATGCTTATTATCGCATAATAAGCTTCCACCAATGGCCAAAAGCACCAGCAAAAAGCAAGCTAAGCCGGAGGCGAAGTCCCCCGCAACGCGAAGCAGTATCCGCCACGAAGATGCAGTTTACCGGGAATTTCTGGGAGGCATGCGCAGCCGGATCGATGCGGCCCGAACGCAGGCGGCACGCGTGGTGAACCGCGAGCTGGTGATGCTGTATTGGGATATTGGCCGATCGATACTCGAGGAACAAGAGAACAATGGCTGGGGCGATGGTGTCGTGGAGCAACTCTCCAAGGACTTGGGTAAACGCTATCCGGGCACCTTCGGATTCTCTGCCCGGAACCTCTGGGACATGCGCCGCTTCTATGAAAACTGGAGTCGGCGCGCAATTATGCGACAGGCTGTCGCAGAATTGGGAACACCCTTGGGAACGGTACGTGGCAAGGTTCAAGCGAAACGAGAAAAGCCTTTGCCGACAAGACTTCCAGGGCAAATTGCATTTATGCGACAGGCTGTCGCAGTATTACCGTGGGGGCATCATTTGGTGTTGCTGAACAAGCTTGATGATGTGAGCGATCGCATCTGGTACATGCGACAAGCCGTTGAACTTGGCTGGAGCCGGAACATCCTATTGAACCAGATACTTGCCCAAGCACACAAGCGCATTGTGAAGGGAGGCATAGGCAACAACTTCATGCGCGCCTTGGCCCCGGATCTGGCTGCACAAGCCGAAGAGGTGCTCAAGAGTTCCTACAACTTGGAGTTCCTCGGAGTTAACAAAGTAGTGAGCGAGCGGGAACTCGAGCAACGGTTGATCGAAAATGTTCGCGACTTCATCCTCGAACTGGGCTACGGATTCTGCTTCGTCGGCCAACAACATGTGCTGAAACTGGGCAGGAAGAGCTACGCCATCGACCTGCTCTTCTACCATCGCTTCCTGCGCTGCTTGGTTGCGATCGAACTGAAGGTGAACGAATTCGAGCCCGAGCATGCAGGCAAAATGGACTTCTACCTGAACGTGCTGAACGACAAGGAACGCGCAGAGAATGACAACCCGTCCATCGGCATTATCCTGTGTGCGGAAAACGATGACCTGAAGGTGGAGTACTCGTTACGCTCCAAGGCAAACACCATCGGTGTAGCGAACCATACCTTCCTGCACGATGTGCCCAAAACCATGCGAGGCCAACTTCCCACGGCACGGCAATTGAAGGCAGTGATGTCCAAAGCATTGGAGGAAGAACGGCCGTTGCGTAAGAAGCGCACCGGTACGGCACCGAAGAAGCCAGCCACAAAAGCAAAATGAAATGGAGCTTGTTCAACCGCAGAACTGCGGACCAAATGCGCCCGCTGTACATGATCGCCGTTTGGCTTCTGCTCTCCATTCCTGTCATCGGCCAGCCGCTGAGTCACGGCCATGTCTTTACACATGCCGACACCCTCCGCGGAAGCAATGGCCCCTTCCGCGCTTGGTGGGATGTGACGCACTATGACATCACCGTGCGGCCGGACTTTGCGACCAAGTCCATCGTAGGTAAGACCACCATCACCTTCGATGCAACGGCACCGGGCCAACGGATGCAGATCGATCTGCAACAACCATTGGTGGTGGACAGTGTGATCGCGGAGATCACCAAGACCTGGGAGTCGGGAGGGTCGTTCGGTTCGCCCCGCTTGAAGTTTGAGCGGGATGGAAATGTGGTTTGGGTGGAACTCCCGGAACCCGTTGCAGCAGGCACGCGGATGCCGATCCACATCTACTACCACGGTGTGCCGAAGGAAGCGCGGAACCCGCCATGGGATGGCGGATGGATCTGGAAGACCGCTCCCGATGGCTCGCCTTGGATGAGCGTGGCTTGCCAAGGCTTGGGCGCGAGCGTCTGGTACCCGTGCAAGGATAGCCAGGCCGATGAACCGGAAGGTGCGGCCCTGCACATCATCGTGCCCGATAGTTTGGTGGGTGTGGGCAATGGCCGCTTCCAAGGGGAGAACGCGAACGGAGATGGTACCACCACTTGGAACTGGAGCGTGAGCGCACCGATCAACAACTACAACCTCACGGCCTACATCGGCCACTATGTGCACTTCCGGGAGGAATATGCGGGTGAAGATGGCCCGCTGGACCTGGACTATTGGGTGCTGAACGTCAGCGAGGCCAAGGCTCGCGAGCAGTTCAAGCAAGTGCCCGGCATGCTGAAGTGCTTCGAGGACTGGTTCGGTCCCTACCCCTTCTATGCGGATGGTTACAAACTGGTGGAAGCACCGCAGTTAGGCATGGAGCATCAGAGCGCGATCGCCTATGGCAACCATTACAAGAACGGCTACTTGGGGCGCGACCTCAGCGGCACGGGCTGGGGCCTGAAGTGGGACTACGTGATCGTGCATGAGAGCGCGCACGAATGGTTCGGGAACAGCATCACCACGGCCGACATCGCGGACATGTGGGTCCACGAAGGATTCACCGACTATGCGGAAACGATCTACACCCAATGCCAATTCGGAATATCGGCGGGAGACGATTATGTGATCGGTCTGCGGAAGAACATCGTGAACGACATACCCATCAACGGGCCGTACGGCGTGAACCAGGAAGGCAGCACGGACATGTACTACAAGGGCGCGAACCTGATCCACACGCTCCGGCACATCCTCGCCAACGATTCCCTCTTCAAGGCGATGCTGCGCGAAATGAACCGGAAGTACCGCCATGCCATCGTGACCAGTACCGAGGTGGAGCAGTTCATCAGCTCCTTCACCGGCCGCGACTTCGGGCTCTTCTTCGACCAATACCTACGGACCACCCAGGTACCGGTGCTGGAATGGACGGTGCGGAGGGATGAGCTCTTTGTGCGCTGGGCCAATTGCGTGAAAGGCTTTGCCATGCCGATCACCATCATGGTGAACGGCGATGAGCGCACGGTGCCGATCAGCGATCAGTGGTCCTCGCCAGCCCGTGGACTTCATGCGCGCACGGCCACGCTTATTCCTGACCGCAATTGGTACGTCACGACAAAGCGGGTGCAGAAGGATGCACTGCGCCGTTGATCGGTCACTACATACCTCTCCTTAAGCTGTTGGAATGGGCGAAGTCAATAGCTGATGCCGCTCCCCCATTCGGGTGATTTCATCGGAACGCCCCAGCGGCTACATTCGCAACATGCGTTCGGCATGGTTGTACCTGTTCCTTCTACTTGGCGGCGGCCTGCATGCCCAGTTCGGGAAGAAAGTGGAATCGCTCTTGACCGCGGATGTGAACAAGGCCCCGAATTACGACACGGCCTACATCGCCACCTACAAGAGCGACCTGGTGATCAGCCTGGTCACCAAGTTGCAACTGGTGGATGTAGCCATTGAACAGGACCAAGGCGAGGACCTCACGTACTCCATCAACGGAAAGGAACAATACGGCTTTGGCCTGGATTACAAATGGCTGAGCGTGGAGGCCACCTTCAATGTACCGGCACTCACTGACTACGACCCCTCGCTGGGCAATAGCAGTTCCAAGGGGTTGGGCCTCGGCTTCACCGGAAGGCGGCTTTGGGCACGCGGTTTCTGGAACACCACCAAGGGCTACTATCTGAACGAGCCTGAACGCTGGACGGGAAGCCAGGACCCGGAGGTGCGGGAAGACCTGAGGAACCGCACCTACCTGCTTTCGTTGAACTACGCCTTGAGCGGTAAGCAGCGTTTCAGCCAGAACGCAGCCTTGTTCCAAATGGAACGCCAGAAGAAAAGCGCGGGCACCTTCGTGACCGGCCTCTCCGCATGGCATACCACCATCAGCGCGGATAGTTCGATCCTGAGCCCGGCCTTGGTGGACACTTTTCAATTGGCTTCGGGCTTTTCCGGAGTCCAACGCTTGCTGATCGGGGTCACGTTCGGCTATACGCATTCGTTCGCGTTCTGGCACAAGGGCTTCATCCATGCCGCCGTCCTGCCGGGTTTGACCTACGCCGATCAGCGGATCACCACACCCACGGAAGTCTTGCACGGGACCGGTACGGCCGCCGTGGCGGAATTCAAACTAGGCGCAGGCTTCAATGGTGACCGCTGGTATGGGGCACTTACCACCTCCTACTATTACAGCACCGCACAGATATCGGAGAAGCTGAACCTGAGCACGAACTACGGCTTCGTGCGTTTCGCGGTGGGGATCCGTCTGGGGGATCCGGGGCTCAAGGTGTTGGAGAAGGTGGGGTTGTGAAAACTATTCCCGCATTGCCTTAGCCAAGCGCGAGGCTGCCGTGCGTTGCACTTTGTTGCGCATCAATGGTGTCCAGCCTAAGAGCGTTCCCTTCAACCCCAGTGCTTGCCTGGACCACCGCCAAAAGTTGAAAACATCCACTTGCTCAATGACAGAACCGGCCTTCAACACGAACTTCGAGGTAACCGCATTATGCACCGTCCTTCCGCTGGCACTGAAGGTGTAGTATGCATCCCATTCCACGGTGCCACCCGTTGCATTTTCTTCCAATACCTCGAACTCGATGCGCAGGTCCGGGCCACTGCTCAAAAGCATCTTCCACATGGCCTTTACACCGTTCGCATCCAGGTCAGGAAAAACCGGGTCACTGAAATGGGCTTCAGGATGATAACAAGCACCCATGGTAGCCCAGTCGCGTTCTTGAAAGGCTGAGTAGAATTGCTCGATCGTTGACATGAATTCAAAGTAAGCGCAACTGAACATATGCTTATCACATGCTGGGCACTTCAATACGCTGCCTCTGTTCCACGGATGGCCGATCCGTGCCTTGGGATCCCGCGAAACGGGCAAATTGCATCCTGTCCGATGGCTCACGCGCGGTAGCTTTCCACCATGAAAGCACTCCTACCCCTCCTGCTTCTTTCCACCGCTCCCCTGCTCTCGATGGGCCAGTGCGATACGGTGGCCATTGCCAACACCGCTTGGAGCGTGACCTATGTGGATAGTGAAGAGTTGACCGGCGAAGGGGCGAACAACGGCCATGCTGTGAATGCCTTTGATAATGATTCACTTACTTTTTGGCATACCCAATGGCAAGGAGCCACACCGGACTTCCCGCATGAGATCCAGCTGGATCTTGGCGCGGTGCATGCGGTGAACGGGATCTCCCTGCTCTCACGTAACGGCACGGCCAGCGGAAAGGCCAAGGGCTATGAGCTATACCTCAGCATGGACGGCACCGATTGGGGCAGTGTGCAATCCGCCGGTGACTTCACCTACGCGGACCTGAACGCAGGGGCCCAGCGGGGATCCGCCTACTTCGGTGCAGTGGCTGCCCGCTACGTGCGGTTGGTGGTCAGTTCCGCCTACTCCAGTGGTCCTTACCTCATGGTGGCCGAACTGGATCTCTTTGAATACAGCGGCACCGGCTGCGAGCCGACGGGCCAGTCCAACCAGATCGTTTCCGTGGATGCCATTGGTGACCAAAGCACCACCGCAGCCCCTATTGCGCTGAACGGTTCCGCCAGCTCGGGATTGCCGGTCACCTTCTCGGTGGTCTCCGGCCCTGCAAGCGTTGCGGGTTCCTTGCTCACCTTGGATGGAACCGCCGGTACTGTTGCCGTGCGTGCCGAACAGGTCGGCGATGCCACTTGGTATCCGGCTTCCTCCACCACCACTTTCGAGGTGCTTGATCTCGCAACCTTCGATCCGGTGGTGAGCACCAAGCTTTCCGACGCCTACCCCATTGAGATGCCGGAGCTGCGTGCGTATGCGCTCTATGCCGCGGCAAGCATCGGGGAACCCGACTTCAATAGCATTACCAGCGTGGTGTTCAATGCGGATGGCACCGACATTCCAGCAGTCCTGCGGAACGGTGCCTTCCAAGCGTGGTGGACGCCTTCCGGCTACGGTCCGCATACGGTTACCGTCACAGCTACCGCGAGTAATGGCAATACCGCCACGGAAACCGTGGAGGTGGAAGTGGTGAACACCGCCGCCACACAGGTCGTGAGCACCTTCGATGCCGCAGTGATCAACTTCGATGGATCCGGTGCATCGCAGTGGTACACCGGCAGCTACACGCTGCCGCAGTCGGTGGGTGCCTACAACCAGATCATGGCCCACTTGGTGGTGACCTGCCCCAGCGTTGCTGGTGGCTGTGACGATTGGGATCGCTTGGGCTATATCGAAGCAAAGGCACCGAACGGCGATTGGGTGGAGATCATCCGCTACATCACCCCATACGGCGTGGCGTGCAACCATTCGTTGGACCTCACCGACTTCGCCTCCATCCTGCAAGGGAAGACCGAGATCCGCATGTACATCGAGACCTGGGGCACCGGTGGCTGGAAGATGGACCTGGACCTGACCTATTCTGCCGGCACACCGGACTTTCTGTACTCCACCGTACAGAAAGTGTGGCACGGCAACTACGACTTCGGCAACCCCGCCAACCTGCAACCTGTGGATACCGCGCTGGTGGAACCCGGCACGAGCGTTGAATCCGCTTCGCTCCGCTTGGTGACCACGGGCCATGGCTGGGGGCAGAACAACACCGGCAATGCGGCCGAGTTCTTCCATGCCACGCACCACATCAATGTGAACGATATGCAGAGCTTTCCACAGGACCTGTGGACCACCTGCAACCCGAACCCGGACGGCTGCCAACCCCAAAGCGGCACGTGGACATACAGCCGCGCAGGCTGGTGCCCCGGCAGCATCTCGGCACCCTACAACTACGACCTGACGCCCTTGCTCACCAGCGATGGCTTCGACCTCTCGTACATCTTCCAGACGAACTATCAGGACAATTGCCACCCCAACAACCCGAACTGCGTGAGCGGCGTTACCTGCCCGGATTGCAACGACGGATACAATCCCTACTACCGCGTGAGCAGTTATGTGATCAGCCGCGGGAATGCACCGATCCTCCTGGGTGTATCCTCCCCTACGGTTGATGCACCGGCCAATGCATTATCCATCAGCCCAAACCCGGGTGATGGTCGCTTTGCGCTCCACCTGGAGCGGGACATGGGCGCATGTGTGGTCACCATTCACGACGTGACCGGGAAGACGATGAAGACCTGGTTCTTCAACTCCAAGATGCAGTTGGACAGCTACCACTTCAACATGAGCGAGTTGGCCATGGGCACGTACTTCGTGAAGGTGCAGAGCCAGGGTGAGGCGGTAGCGGGGAAGTTGATGATCCGCTAGGTTAATTCAGGACGTCATTGGGAGGCGGTTCGCCCCCCGAGGGTGGCGAGCGACCGAAGCAATCCTGCTAGCGTGCCAGCCTGTGCGTAGGAAGAACCATGCATGATCGATGGACGCGAGTGTCCCGTCATTTCGAGCGCAGGAAGGGACACGAATGGATGTGGGTATACATGCACAACATTGAGACTCCTCATTTGTGTGACTCCGTGTGCACACGCCATCGCGAAGCATGGCCCAATGTGCTTCTCCCTGAAAACCGACCGCGCCGCCCGTCGACAAGCTCAGGGCTGGCCAGACGTGGCCAAATGACCTGGGACCCCGACGAATTACCCCATCCGCTCGCCGATGCTCTATATTCCACCCCTGAAAGCATAGGGTTACCTTTGTGGGACCACAGCCATCCATGATCATCAACGACCAGCATCGCGTGCAGCTGAGCGCCAACCAGAAAGCGAAGCGCATCAATGCCGATCCGGATCTCTACGGCACCTTCGCCGAGATCGGTGTAGGGCAGGAAACGGTGCGCCACTTCTTTCGCGCAGGCGGGGCTTCGCAGACCATCGCGAAGGCCATGAGCGCCTACGACAAGGACTTCAGCAACGCCATCTACGGCGCCGAACCGGGCAACCGCTTCGTCTGTGAGAGCCGGTTGCGCAACATGATCCGCCACGAGTACAGCTTGATCGTGGAGCGATTGGATCGCAAGGAGCATCCGTCCAAGCGCTTCTTCAGCTTTGCCAACACCATTACGAGCAGCACCTACGAGCGGCCCCACAGTGGCCATGGCTGGATCGGCGTCCGCTTCCAGACCGGACCTGACCGTCCCACTAATGACGTCATCATCCACATCCGGCTCCATGATCCGGACATCAACCTCCAGCAGGAAAGCATCGGGGTGCTCGGCGTGAACCTCATCCACGCCTGCTTCTTCCACTACGACGATCCGGAGACGATGATGACCAATCTTTACGACAACGTGAGCCGGCACGTGGTGGAGATCGACATGATCCAGATGAACGGACCGGACTTCAGCCAGGTGGACAACCGTCTACTCAGCTTGCAGCTCGTGCGCCGTGGCTATACCGATGCGGTGATCTTCGGCCCCGATGGGCAGAACCTGCAAGCCAGTGAAGTGCTCTACAAGAAGAACATTTTGGCCATCCGCGGTAGCTTCCGCCCGGTGACCAAGGTGAACATCGATATGATCATGAACGGCTACAACATGTTCATCAAGGAACAGCGTGTGGACCGGCAGAACCTGCAAGTGCTCTTCGAGATCACCTTGAACAACCTGCAATCCGACAGCGGGGCCGTGGATGAAAAGGACTTCATCGACCGGGCCGACATCCTTTGTTCCTTGGGTCAAACCGTACTGATCAGCAATTACCAGGAGTACTACAAGCTGGTGGAATATTTCAGCCGCTACACCAAGGCGCGCATGGGCCTGATCATGGGTGTAAGCAACCTGATCGAGGTCTTCAACGAGAAGTACTACCGCAACCTCAACGGCGGCATGTTGGAGGCCTTCGGCATCCTCTTCACCCGCGACCTGAAGATCTACGTCTACCCCAGCAAGCCCAGCAAGGATGCACCGCTGATGGCGCTGGACGACATGCCGATCCATCCCCGCCTGCGTCCGCTCTATGATTACCTGATGAGCAACAAGCGCATGGTGGACATCGAGACCTTCGATCCGAGCGTGCTGCACATCTTCAGCACAGCAGTATTGAAGATGATCCGTGAAGGCAAACCCGGCTGGGAGGCGATGGTGCCACCGTACGTGGACAACATGATCAAGGACAACCAGCTCTTTGGATACACGCCGGGGAATGGTACCGAGAAAGCCGGAAAGGCGAGTGTGAGTGAGGTTTGATCCCTTTTAGTTGTCCCCTTCCACTTTGCTCAGGGCAAGAGTTGTCAGTTGTCAGTTGTCAGGATGCTCTTGGCTTGGCCTTGCGGGCCTTCTAGGCTTACTTCTCTCGTCCAGAACGCTTGCGCAAGTCTTCTCTCGGCCTCACCTGATCAGGGCACGGTAGCGAGTAGGCCGGGCCTGCCTACCGCCTGAAGGGTGACTTGTGGGTCTGCGAACCTGTATCGCGTTGCAGGGTGGCTCAAGGCTTAGGTGGCTGTACACATTACGATCCGTCCGGCCCCAGGTGCGTAAAGTTCCCTCAGCTTCTACAATACATGCACAAGCGTGGTCCGATACATCATGCTTTCTGCTTGGCTGTCTTCATGCAAGTACTATCATACTTTTATTCACCCCTACCCATTACCTTCGCCACCGCTACCTCATCTATCCGACCCTATACCATGGAAACCCTCACCCCTAACATCATCGACGCCACCCAACTGGCACCGGCGGTAAAGCACTCCACCATTTTCGCACGCATCGCCGAACTACAGGACGGCCAAAGCTTCATCCTCCACAACGACCATGATCCCAAGCCCCTTTATTATCAGCTACAGGCCGAATATGGGAACACCTACTCCTGGGAATATCTGGAGGAAGGCCCGGAATGGTGGAAGGTGAGGATCGGAAAGCGCACACAAGGCAGTAACCGCGCGGACATGAACATCCTTGACGCGACCCAGCTGGCACCGCCGGTGAAGCACTCCACCATCTTCGCCCGCATCGCCGAGCTGAAGGACGGTGAGAGCTTTATGCTTCACAACGATCACGACCCCAAGCCCCTGCACTACCACCTGCAGGCCGAGTACGGCGACACCTACTCATGGGAATACGTGGAGGAAGGCCCCGAATGGTGGAAGGTGAAGATCGCCAAACGTGCCACCATGCTGAGCGGCGCAAGTGAGAACATCTTGGACGTGACCAAGTTGGAACCCCGGGTGAAGCACTCCACCATCTTCGAGCGCTACCATGTGCTTAACGAAGGCACCAGTCTCACCATCCACAACGACCACGACCCCAAGCCCCTGTACTACCAGATGCTGGGCGAACTGGGCAATGTGTTCATCTGGGAATACCTGGAAGAAGGCCCGGAATGGTGGAAGGTGAAGATCACCAAGCGCATCAGCGGCGAAGGGGATGAGACCTTGGGCGAGATCGCGGTGAAGGACCTGCGTAAGGCAGAGGTCTTCAAGAAGTACGGATTGGACTTCTCCTGCGGCGGCAAGAAGACCGTGAAGGAAGCCTGTGCGGAAAAAGGATTGGACGTCACCAAAGTGGAGCAGGAACTCCAGCGTGCGGACAAAGTGCAATCCACCCTGGCGCTGCCCTACAACGATTGGAGCCTGGAATTTCTGGCGGACTTCATTGTGAACACACACCACAGCTACCTGCTGAAGAACCTACCCGACATCCGGAAATATGCCGAAAAGGTAATGCAGGTCCACGGACAGCGCCATCCTGAGCTGAACGAGATACACCGCTTGGTAGAGGCTGTGAATGCCGAGCTGATCGACCACATGGCCGAGGAAGTGCAAACCTTGTTCCCGTGGATCAAGCAACTGGTCGCAGCCAAGAGCGGAGGCCCCGCCGTTGCACAACATCCCACGACCTTCGGGGAAAAAGTGAAGGCTGTACAGTCCGAGCACGTCACGATAGGGAAACACCTGGAAGCCTTACGCGCGAATTCCAAGGGCTATACCGTCCCTTCCGACGGATGCGCCAGCTACACTT
Organism: Flavobacteriales bacterium; assembly: GCA_019638085.1. Classification (GTDB taxonomy): domain Bacteria; phylum Bacteroidota; class Bacteroidia; order Flavobacteriales_F; family PHOS-HE28; genus PHOS-HE28. The sequence goes on from JAHBUL010000013.1 coordinate 111,001, forward strand.
TGCTCTACCGCATGCTCAGCGAACTGGAGACCGACGTCCGCCTGCACATCCACCTGGAGAACAACATACTCTTCCCTAAGGCCACGGAACTGGAACGCTCGCTCAAATGAGCCGGCGGTACATGGAACAACAATGATGTACTATCCTTCGGATCAGGCAGTGATGGACTTTCCGCTTTCCGCATCCGTGTGCATCCTTGTCCATCCGATATGTATCGGAGCGTGGTTCACACACCAAGTATGATCACCATCAACGCCAACAGCAAGATCTCCACGCTGCTCCGTGAGCATCCGGATGCGCTGGAGGCCATCATCAGCATCTCCCCGAAATTCAACAAGCTGCGCAACCCGCTGCTGCGCAAATTGATGGCCTCGCGGGCCACCATCCGCATGGCGAGCAAGATCGGGGGCTGCACACCGGAGGACTTTTTCGCCAAGCTGCAACCGCTTGGCTTCACGATCGACCGGGCCGCTGCTGAGGAGGATGAAGTGGAGGCCACGCCCCTGCCGGAGTTCATGCAGCACGTAACACCCGACAATGTGGTAACGCTGGATGTGCGTCCCATCCTGAACGCAGGCAAGGATCCCTTCAACCTGATCTTGAAGCAGGTGAAAGCCTTGGAGACCCGGCAAACCCTGAAACTGATCAACGATTTCGAACCGATCCCCTTGATCCAACTGCTGGGCAAGCAGGGCTTCCAGAGCCACAGCGAGATCATCGACGGCAACACCTACAACACCTACTTCTACAAAGCGGACGACGTGCAACTCCCCGATGCCAATGCCCTTGGCAGCAGCGACGACTTCGATGCGAAAGTGAAACTCTTCGAGGGCCGCACCAAGACCATCGATGTACGCCATCTGGAAATGCCACTGCCCATGCTCACGATATTGGACGAACTTGAAAATCTGCCTACGGATCAAGCCCTGTACGTGAACCACAAGCGGATCCCGGTGTTCCTGCTGCCCGAACTGGAAGAGCGCCAATTCGAATACCGCGCAAAGGAGATCAGCGAAGGCGATGTGAAGCTGTTCATCTTTAGGGCCTGAATGTTCGGCCCGACCTCCAATAATCCGATCGCCAAGACCACTTCGCACAAGGTCGTTATCCCCTTTTATGCCTACGCGGCACTCTCGTTCCTTATCGCCACCATCCTGCTTTTCCTCTCCGATCAGGATTTCACGGGCCACTACTTCCATCCACACATCCTGGCCATCACCCACCTGATGGCGCTAGGCTGGGCCACCATGATCATTTTCGGTGCCAGCCACCAGCTTGTTCCCGTTTTGATCGAGAGCGACCTGCACAGCAACACCCTGGCCTATGCCTCATTTGCCTTGGCGGGGCTGGGCATTCCGCTGTTGGTCTACGGCTTCTTCGCCTTCAACCTCGGTTGGCCGACGCAGGTGGGCGGCTCGTTGGTACTTGGGGCGATCCTGGCGTTCATCGCCAACATTGCCATCAGCATTTCGAAGAGCAAACGGGAGAACGTCCATGCGGTGTTCGTCTTCACCTCCACCATCTGGTTGCTGCTCACCGTATCGCTCGGGCTGGCGCTGCTGTTCAATTTCACCTCCTCTGTCCTCACCCGGAATTCCTTGTACTACCTCTCCTTGCATGCTCACTTGGGCGTGGTGGGCTGGTTCCTGTTGCTGGTACTGGGCGTGGGCTCGCGTCTGATCCCGATGTTCCTGATCTCCAAGTACAGCAACCCGCGCCTGCTCTGGGTGGTCTTCCTGCTGGTGAACGCGGCGCTGATCACCTTCTCCTTGCTCTTCCTTTTCCATCCGGACGCCGACCTCCAGCACATCCCGGCGGTACTGGTGGCGATCGCGTTGCTCCTATTCGCGTTCTACAACCGGCAGGCCTACAAGCAACGGATCCGGCGCAAGGTGGACGACCAGATGAAGGTCTCGCTGCTGGCGGTGGCCCTGCTACTGGTACCCTCCATCGTGTTGCTGGTGCTCCTTTGCGCGCTAATGCTCACCACGGGTGAGCGGGCGGACCTGGTCCTGCTGTACGGCTTCACGATCTTCTTTGGCTGGCTCACCGCGATCATCCTCGGCATGACCTTCAAGACCCTCCCCTTCATCGTGTGGAACAAGGTGTACCGCCACCGCGCGGCCTTGGGCAAGATGCCCAGTCCGAAGGACCTGTTCAACCATCGCGTGTACAAGGTAATGGCCTTGCTGTACTTGGCGGGATTCGTGCTGTTCGCGTGCGGGATCCTGCTGCCATCGCCCGTGCTGTTGAAGGTCGGCTCCCTGGCGCTGCTTGCCACCGCGTGTTTGTACACATGGAACGTCATGCTGTTGGTGAACCATAAACCGTTCAGGAAATGAGTGAAAGTAGGAATGACCAGGAGCGCGAGGAGAAAGCGCTCGAAGCCCTGAAGTTCGTGGATGACCCGGAGATCGGGTTGAACGTGGTGGACCTGGGGCTGATCTACGAGATCGTGTTCAATGAAGCGGAAAAGAAGGTGCTGTGTACCATGACCTTGACCACGGAATTCTGCCCGATGGGTGATTCCATCATGGCCAACGTGAAGGAGGCCCTGCGGATGTCACTGCCGGGCATCGAGCCGGAAGTGCAGCTCACCTTTGATCCTCCATGGAACCATTCCATGATCTCCGAGGCCGGACTTGAATTTCTAGGAGGATAACACCATGCTGAGCCTCACCTGCAAAGCCTCCATCAAGGCCGTCATCTTTCTCGGTTCCAAACTATCCTCGGGTGAACGATCGAGCCTGAAGGAGGTCGCGGAGTTCATCAATGAGAACGAGCACACGGTGGGCAAGCTGCTGCAAAAGCTGGTGAAGGCCGACCTTATTCAAAGTGCCAAAGGACCACGGGGCGGCTTTTACATCACTCCGAATCAAGCGAACCTGCCGGTAATGCGGATCGTGGAGGCCATTGACGGAGATGATGTCTTCAAGCAATGTGGCCTAGGGCTTAGCCAATGCAGCGATACGCATCCTTGCCCGATCCACGACGATTACAAGCCGATCCGCGAAGGGTTCAAGCAGCTATGCCAGAATCGGCGAGTGCGCGACCTGTACGAGGATGTGAACAGTGGGCTGGCGCATTTGATCGGGTGAGGGTGTAAGCTCCCCCAAGATCAGGTGTGCGGGATAGTAGAACCGCAAAATCAATCTGAACTTTGGGACAATGAGAAAGAGCAAATGGACGGAAGCGCAGATCGTGG
>JAHBUL010000014.1 GCA_019638085.1 Flavobacteriales bacterium
TTTGATTGGACCAACCCCACCGGAGGCACCATCGCTGTCTTTCAGCCCTCTGGCCTTACCATGTTGAACAGTATCCTGTTCGGTGGCAAGACGGACCACTGTTCGAACGCAACGATCACCAATTGCATCTTCACACGAGCCGGTGCCGGTCCGATCTGGCAGAGCAACAATTCCACTGTAAGCAACTGCATCTTCTCCTCGAGCGATATTTTCAGCAATTGCACCGGCACTGCGATCAATAACATCACGGACCAAGCTCCCGCGACCATTTTCGTGAACGAAACGGACGGCCACTACCAGTTCACAGATGATCTCCACTTAGCTGGAGGAAGCCCGGGCATTGGTGCTGGCAGCGATGGCAACGACATCGGGATCTACGGCACCGCATCACCCTACAAGCCGGGTGGCGTGCCGCATGTGCCGCACATCCGCAAGGTGGATATTGCCCGTGGCACGGATGCGAGCGGTAACCTACCCGCTACGGTACGGGTGGCAGCGCAGCCGAATTGAACGCTAATTTCTCTCCTGATGCGGATCCCCGTTCCAGCCTCTGGGACGGGGATCTTGCATTATACCGAGCGGGAAGTCTATCCAGCAATGATGATGACCACAATGAACTTCCACTCCATTCGCGTGTACCCTATGGAAACACCCGCAGCCAGCAGCTATTTTCGCGACGCACAACCCACAATGAGAACCATCCATCTCCTTTTCATTTCCTTGTTCACCTTCGCTTCCGTTGCAACTTCTGCTGCCGATGGGGAGAAGCCCCTCCCCAGCACTGTTATCAGTGCCAAGGTGTTCCTTCGCGGCGCACAAGTGGAACGCAGCGCCAAGGGTAGTATCGCAGCGGGGTCAGGCACGATCGTTTTTACGGGACTTCCTCAAGGGATGGATCCGCAGAGCATCCAAGTGACGGGCAAGGGCGCGTTCAGTATTCTCTCGGTATCGCACCGGATCAATTACCTCACGGAGAGCCCGAACAAGAAAGAAGTGGAGGACCTGCAAGCGCTTATCAAGGCAAAGGAGCATGATGTAAATACGGAGAACAACGCAAAGAGCGTATGGGATCAGGAGGAGCAACTTTTGCTGAAGAACACGTCCATCGCAGGGCAGCAGAACGGCGTTTCCGCCAGCCAGCTCCAAGCAGTGAACGACTACGTACGCGAGCGTTTGAAGGCCATCAAGTCCGGACAACTGACACAGGTCGAAAAACTGGCAAAATTGAACGAGGAGCTGACCAAAATGCGGCAGCAACTGCAAGGCCTGCAAGGGCAGGCCGCTCGGCCCACCAGCGAGGTGGTGTTGGAGGTGGAGGCAGCGGCTGCAACGTCAGGCAGTTTCACCATCAACTACTTCGTTCAAGGCGCATCGTGGACACCGGCGTATGACCTACGTGCCACCGGTACCGGCAAGCCCATCGAGCTGACCATGAAGGCCCAAGTGGTGAACGGCACTGGCGAGGACTGGGACAAGGTGGCCCTGTCCCTCAGCAGCGGCAATCCCACGTTGGGTGGGATCATGCCGCAACTTTACCCGTGGACTTTGGCCGAGCCCTATCGTGGGCAAAATTTGATCAGCAGATCCAGCAACGCTGAGAAGGCCAGAGCTCCAGCTCCCATGGCCGGAGGCATGGATGCGGAAACGATCAGCATGGATGCCATCACTCAGGTACCCAATACCGTTTTGCAGCGAAGCACCACCATGGAATTCAGCATCGATGCACCCTTCAGCATTCCCGCTGATGGCGTGGCCCACAGTGTGAGCGTACAGAACCACACCATCCCCGCCACCTACAAGCACTACAGCACCCCGAAGCTGGATCGCGATGCTTTCCTCTATGCCCGCACCACCGGCTGGGAAGATCTGAACCTGTTACCCGGCGAGGCGAATGTATTCTTCGAAGGAACCTACGTGGGCAAGAGCTTCCTGGACCTCGACCAGCCCAAGGACACCTTGGACATCTCACTGGGCCGCGATAAGGGTGTGACGGTGGAACGCGTGAAGCGCAAGACCACCAACGAAAAGGCTCTGATCGGCAGCAAGCGCACCGTATCCGTGGGTTGGGACATCACCGTACGCAACACGAAGGGCATGCCCGTGGAACTTGAATTGCGCGACCAGTATCCCTTGAGTCCTCGCAGCGAGGTGGAGGTGAAGTTGGTGGACAACGGAGGTGCCGATGTGAATGACCAGACCGGAATGCTCACTTGGAAGCTCAATGTGGCCGCCAAGGAGTCGAAGAAGGTAGGCTTTGGGTATACGGTGAAGTATCCGAAGGACATGCCTGTGGTGGTGGAGTAGCGCCCTGAGTTTGGATCTCTGAGCAAGGGCTCGCGACACGAGCGCTTGCTCACGGAAAGACCGCTGCATTGAAATATGGGTACCCATATTTCTGTATATTTTCATTCATGAAGACCACGTTGGAACTTCCGGAAGATCTTCTGCGCCAGATCAAGGTGCGTGCTGCAGAGGAAGGCAGGACCATGACGGACCTACTCACCGAGTTGCTGCGCCGTGCCTTAGGACCTGCCAAGCCGAAGAAGAAGAAGCGCATCCTCGACCTCAAGGACCTGCCGATTCGCAAAGGCGGAAAACCGGCCACACCCGGTAAGGAAATGACGCCGGAGCGTGTGGCAGAGATCCTTTGGGGAAGTAGCAGGTGATGGTTGATTGGTTGGTGGATACAAACGTATGGTTGGCACTGCTGGAAGAACAGCATGCATTACATGGAACCGCTATTTCCTGGTGGCAGAACCTCGAAGAAGATGACCGAGTCTTGTTCTGCAGGTCCGCACAGCAGAGTTTTCTGCGCTTGCGCACTACCGATGCCGTTGCGAGGGCTTATAAGTTGAAGCCGGGGTCGAATACCACAGCATTGCGGACCTACGCTACGCTCTTCAAGGATGAACGAGTGGAGCTGATTGATGAACCAACGGAACTGGAACGCAAGTGGATCGAGCTGGCATCCGTTCGCACCGCCTCGCCGAAGCTTTGGATGGACGCGTATGTAGCGGCCTTCGCGATCACCGGTAACTATCGCTTGGTCACTACCGACAAGGCATTCATGCAGTTCAAAGGAGTTGAACTGGTGGTGCTTGGCTGAGGCCTCAGGCTCTCAAATAGCTGACGTTCGCGGGAAGCGAGAGCCGGCGCCCATCACTTCAACAAAGTGACATGACCGACATGCTGCTTCGGCATACCAGTGGAAATGGAGCGGAAGCTTACCGAATAGACATACACGTCCTGCTTCACCGGATCTCCTCCACCGTTCTTGAAGGTCCCGTCCCAACGGCCCATGGGGTCAACGGTCTCGTAGACGACCTTTCCCCAACGGTCGAAGACCAGTAATTCGAAATCCTGGATATCCGGAATGTTGCTCACCAGGCCCCAGTGATCGTTCACCCCATCGGCATCGGGTGTAAAGCAGTTGGGCACATAGGTTTCCAGCACGTCGTGGATCACCACGTTGCGGCAAATGGAATCCGGACAGCTATGGTTGTCCAAGACCGTAAGGCACACCTGATATTCACCGGGTTCGTGAAAGTCGAACGTATAGGACGTCTGGTTCTCCTCCGATGTGGCCAGCCCGGCGATATCCCAGAGGCGGGATACATCATTCACGGATGTACTGATGAAGCTGATGGTGGTGGCTTCCACCGTTGCGGGATCGGGGCCATAAATGAAATCCGCGGTCACTGGAGGTGGGCCGGTAACGAGGACGGTTCCTGAGGCATTGCAGCCGTTCGCATTCTGGATCATCACGTGATATTCACCGGTGCAAGCAGTATGGAGCACTGGATCAGGTCCGAACACATTGCCGCCATCGAAACTATAGGCTATGGCCGCCGGATCGGTGATGGTGATGGTCCCATCGCAAGAGCCGTAACACCAGGGTTGCGTAAAGCTCAACTCTTGGATCTGCAAGGGGACAGGCTCGGTGATGATGAGGTCCGCTTGGGCGGTGCATCCGTTGGCATCGGAAATCACCAGGGAAATATTTCCGGCACAGAGGTTAGCAGCATTCGCTGCGATCGAGAGCACACCCGCAGCGTTGGACCACTGATAATTGAATGGTGCGGTGCCTCCTTGCGCCACTGCGGCAGCTGTCCCGTCACAGGCTCCGTTGCACAGGGCATTGGTGGAGCTTACCGCAGCAACAAGCGTATCGGTGAAGGTAATGGTGACACTGTCCATCACATTGCATGTTCCATCATTCTCGGTCCAGAAAAAAGTGGCGGTTCCTCCTCCTTGGGCCGTCACGGTGGTTTGTGCGCTTTGTGCTGACACGATCGTAAAGCCCGGCGGTCCGCTCCATGTGCCTGTGCCGATATTGCCCGTGGTTGCTTGTAGAACGTGGCTTAAACCGCAAATGGTCGCAGCGGGTCCCGCATCCACGGTTCCACAGCACACTGGATCGGTAATATCGAGGACGCTAACGGTGACACTGGACGTGTTGGAACAGCCTGCCGCAGAGGTCACACTATAGGTGAAGCTGCCGTCCGCGTCCGTAGCCGGGTTGAATGTGCCGGACATCCCGGTACCGTTGGCGGTAGTCCAACTCCCTCCCGGTGTAGGAGTGCCGCCCAACATATCGATCAAGGCAAAGGAGGGCTGCGTGGGGCAGATGACGATGGAGGAATCCGCCCCTGGATCCGGTCCCGCATCAAAGGTTATGGTTACACTATCGGTCACCGCGCAGTCTGCAAATCCTGCCGGATGCACCGTCACGAAGTATTCGGTCGTGGTGTCCACGGTGGCCACAGGTGACGCAATGCCGGGGTTCGAGAGGCCGGTCGTCGGCGTCCATGACCACACCAGACCAGTGGCGGAACCGGTCACTCCGGCTTGCAAGGTCATGGGGTCACCACAGCTTAAAGAGTCGTTTCCTGCGTTCACCACCAAGGCTGCGCCATCCACCACGGTGAAGGTGTCCACAGCGGTGCAACCCAGATCATCCTCCACGACGATGGAGTATGATCCTGCACAAATGCCGCTGGCGGTGGTGGCTGCAGTTCCCGCCAACGAATTGCTCCATGCATAACTGAACGGTGCCGCTCCACCGCTCACCGTAACGGCGGCCGTGCCATTGCATGCGGAAGGGCAGATCGTCGCCACGGTGGTCACGTTAGCGGTCATCGTGTTATCCACCACGGGTATGGTCAGTATCAGCGAGCTGGACTGGCCACACAGGTCCGGGTAGGTAAAGGTCAGTACAAGCTGTTCCGTCCCTTCAGACAAGAAATCCTCAAAGGCATCAATGTCGAAGGTGATGGTTGATTGACCGACAGGAAAACTGAATATGGCCGGAACGGCAGTATGGTCCGTGCCGTTCGTGGTGGACCCCCCAACGGAAACCGCGACATCCATCGTGGTCTGGGTATCGGAGCGGGTGAGTGTGAGCGTAGCTCCGGCACATCCTTCAACGAGTTGGCCTAAAGGGCTCTCCGTTTCAGCCTCCACGGTCAATGGATTCGGGCTGCTGAAGCTCCCCCCTTCCAAGAAGACACCACTATCCAATATGGGATCACCCGCATCGGCTATGGCGATCTTCAGGTGATAGGTCTGCCCGCACTGTACCGTGGCAAAAGCCGTTAAGGGCACCGTGAAGCCATCGAACTGGATATACTGTGGGTCACTGTTCCATGGAAAGCTAAAGCCGTCCCCGTTATCCACATAATAGGCGGCGTTGCTGGTGGTGTTCACGTTATCGATGGCCACTGGCGTACTGGTGCCCGGGATCAGCGCGATGTTCATGGCGTTGTTCATGTACGGACCGGTGATCCCAGGACCGCTGAGAAAGAAGCCGAACACATCATTGTATCCCGCGTTCACGAACTCCAAATATTCCTCCGAAGCGAAAACGTAGTTGAACGAGATCTCATCCCCCGAGGGCACCAGATCGAACTCCAGAACGGCCCCGTCAAACGTGAACGCACTGCTGATCTGGTCCAGATCGAAATCGCCGGGACCACCGATCCCGGCCCCCGGCAGTGTTGCGCCATCCGACGTGTTGGGGCCCAATGCCACTGCGATATCGCCAGTACTGAGCAAGAGCCCTTGTGCGAGGCCCGCGTTGGATCCCACACCATTGAAGCTGCCGATCTGCATGTTGGAAAAACCGGCAGGCTGACCATTGAACGTGATGTTGCTCACGGTAACGCCCCCGCCCAGCAGCACATTTTCCACAAGGTATTGGACCGACACGGTATTATTAACCGTCAACTGCGCCTGTACCAGGGTTGAAAGACCGTACAGGAGGAACAAGGGGAGGATCCTACAAAGGGAAATACGGGGTCGCATGGCTTCCATGTTCTGTGCAACTAGCTTCACGGATTCGAAGCCGAAGCGTGCTTATTATGGAGACCAAACTTATTTCGTGCGGGAAGGCCGCACAATCCCACATTAGGGGGATGCCTGTGAAGAGATCCGAAACAGGCTCCTAGGCCATCGCTCCCACTTGGCGGAGGTACACCAAGTGTGACCAGAGCGCACTACGCAGCGTGGGAAACTCGCGATAGCGAACGTTGAATTCCGTGCATACTTCCTTCAAGCGCTTGTTCAGCGCGGGATAGTGGATGTGGCTCACCTTCGGGAAGAGGTGATGCTCCACTTGGAAATTCAGACCGCCGAAAAGCCAATTCCACAGCTTGTTCCCGGTAGCAAAATTGGCGGTAGTGGCCAACTGGTGGATGGCCCATTCGTTCTCGATGCTTCCACCATCCACTTTGGGATCCACGAATTCAGCATGTTCCACCACGTGCGCCAATTGGAACACCACCGCAATGAAGAGTCCGGTAACGAACACCATCACACCGTAACCCACCAAGGTGGGAACCACACCGGCGAAGAACATGGGCAATACCAGGAACACCGATATATAAGTCACCTTGGTGACCCAGAAGATGATGTGTTCCTTCCGGCTCATCGGTTTCATGTACGTATTGTCCGCGATCTTACCGGTGAAATACTTCTTGATATCGTTGTAGAAGATCCAGAACAAATAGGTGAGCCCGTACAGCAAGAGGCCATAGATGTGTTGGAACCGATGGAACCAATGGCGGGGCTGCCCTTCATGCACGCGCACCCATGGCTTGATGTCAATATCGTCATCCATGCCCTCCACATTGGTGAAGGTGTGATGATTCACGTTGTGCTTCATCTTCCAGAAGTGAACACTTCCGCCCAAGAGATTGAGGGAGTGGCCCATCATTTCGTTCACCCACTTGTGTCGGCTATAGCTTCCATGGGCACCATCGTGCATCACGTTGAAGCCGACACTTGCGACTACAACGCCGAGCACGGCACATAGGCCCAAGGCGACAATGATGGAGGATGGCGTGAAGAAGACGAGCAGGATGTACAGGCCGACCAAGGCCGTGAGCAGGATGGCGGTCTTCCAATACAAGCGACCATCGCCCGTTCGGCGTAGGTTGTTCTCCTTGAAATAGGCATCAGTGACCTCCCTCAAGCGAAGGAAGAATACAGGAGGGGTCTTGGCAAAAATGGGTTGAGACATGGAATGGTCCGGAAGGGGAAGGGATATGCGGTAAAGGTACAAAGCCTGACAGCCCATTTCGCGTGTTACGGGGTATTGTTGGCAGTTCATGGCTCGGGCACTGAAAGAACAGCCCTCCAACAAATCTCACAGGGGCACTTGCAAATTCGCTGGATCCCACTAATTTCGCCCCGCTTTGGGCCGAATGTTCTTTGGCGAGAAACTTCAGCTGGGCAAAAACCTCAAAAAAACACTCACTCAGTCAGTCGAACTCATGAACATTTACGTCGCCAACATTGCGTACTCAGTACAGGACCAGGACCTCCGCGAGCTTTTCGAAGCTCATGGCGAGGTGACCTCGGCCAAGATCATCATGGACAAAGCCACCAACAGGAGCCGCGGCTTCGGTTTCGTGGAGATGTCCGACGACGATAGCGGACGTGCCGCGATCGAAGCGACCAACGGCAGCGCGTTCCATGGCCGTGACCTCGTTGTGAACGAAGCCCGTCCCCGCACCGAAGGTGCTGGCGACCGTGGTGGATACCGTGGTGGAAACGACGGCGGTGGCGGTGGATATCGCGGTGGTGGCGATCGCGGTGGATACCGTGGTGGCAGCGACCGCGGTGGCAGCGACCGCGGAGATCGTGGCGGATACCGTCGCGACGAATACTAAGAAAGAACCTACTTTGCATCGAAAGCCCTCTGGTATGCCAGGGGGCTTTTTCGTTGGTCAAGTACCCGAACGCCTTAGCACCTTCACCTGTGATCGCTGGCCAAAAAACGGTAATGTCACAGGCTGTGTCCGAGTTGCCGATGGCAAGTCCGGGTACCTTTGCGGCCCTCATGCAGATCCGTGTTATTCTACTCTTGTTGTGTGCTTTGACCTCCGTCCAACTATTGGCCCAACGTGGTCCGGGCGGGTCCAGGTCCAACGGTCAAGTGTATGGTCGGTTGGTGGACGAAAACCGGAAGCCCGTCCCCTTCGCCAGTGTCAGCATCTTGCTGGGCGATAGTCTTGTAGGAGGCGCCTTGGTGAAGGAGAACGGTGATTTCGATGTACCAAGCCTTCCACTGGGCACCTTGCACCTGCGCATAGCAGCATTGGGCTATACCACGTTGGAGCAGGACTTCACCCTTACGCGCGAAACCCCCAGTCGCGATATGGGCAATCTGCATATTGCAGCGGATGCGGTGGTTCTCCAAGCGGCCGAGGTCACGAAGGAGCGTGCCACACAGGTGCTACAGGTGGACCGTAGGGTGTACAATGTGGAGAAGGACATCAGCATAGCGGGCGGCGATGCAACGGATGTGATGAAGAACATTCCGGGCCTGAGCGTGGATGTGGAAGGCAACGTGGAAATGCGCGGCAAGAGCCCGATCATTTATGTGGACGGACGGCCGACCACCCTGACGCTGGACCAGATACCCGCCTCAGACATCGAACGCGTGGAGGTGATCACCAATCCCAGTGTGATCTTCGACGCGAGCTCCACGGGTGGTATTGTGAACGTGGTGATGAAGAAGACCGTGCGGCCCGGATACAGTGGACAACTTCAGGTGGGTCTGGGTACGGACGAACGGTACAATGCGAGCGGCAGCCTACTGATGCGCCAAGGCCGTAGCTCCTTCAATCTCAGCCTCGGCTTTGGCCATGGCTCTCCTTTGGGTTCGGGGTACAGCAATCGGACAGACCTGGCGGACGGCATGCCGACGGGTTATTTCTTGCAGGACAATACCCGGACCAATGGACGCCTGCGCCAGAATGTACGAATGAGCTGGGACTATAAGCTGAACGTCCGCAATACGATCAGTCTCATGCAAGGCGTGTATTTCGGTGGTCGCAGTAGCATCGAAGACCAGACCTTCCAGAGCCTGGATGCAGCTCGGAACCTCATTGGCTCAGGCACTCAGCACAACACCACGGACGGGCATTATGCCAGCTATACCACGCGCGCAGGCTTCATGCGTACGACCACTAAGCCCGGCAAGGAATGGAGCACGGATCTCACGTTGAACATCAGCGACCGCGCCTCCCCCTTCACCACCGAGCAGTTCAGCCAAGGAAGCGACATGATCTTTCCCGGGCGTAGCTACCAGACGCGTGATGCCAAAGGGAACGATCAGGAATGGACGTGGCAAGCGGACGTATCGGATGCGTATGCCGACAACCGGAAGCTCGAGTGGGGTTTCAAGGCCAACTACGAGCAGAGCCGCTCCAGCATGGATGTGTCCTTCACGAACGATTCGATGCCCAATTTTCTGCGCGATACGTTGCTCAGTAATGCCTACCTGATCCAGACCTACGTGAATGCAGCCTATGTGAACTGGAGTGCGAAGCTCACATCGCATTGGTCGCTGCAAACCGGTCTGCGGTTTGAGCAGAACATCATGGATGCCGAACGCACCGACCGGGGGACTTCCTTCAGCTACAACTACCCCGACGGCTTGGGCGATCTGGGCCGCGTTCTTTTTCCCGCACTTTACCTGAGTCATAAATGGGATGCGCCGGATGGTAAGCTGCAACGCGAGCTACAGTTCAACGTTTCCCGTAAGGTCAGCCGGCCGAACCATTACCAGATGATGCCTTTCATCATGTCCACCGATGCCCGGAGCTATCGGATCGGCAACCCGCTACTACTGCCGGAGATGAGCACCATTTTGGAGGTGAACCACCTGCTACCCTTTGGCGATAAGGGCAATTGGCTTTCGTCCCTTTACGGCCGTTTCACCACGGACGTGATCACCAGCTACACCACACCGTTGGAAACCGACCCGAACATCCTGCTTTCCACGTACGTCAACGGTGATATGAACCAAGGCTTCGGCTGGGAGAATACGGTGAAGCTCACCCTGTGGGAAGGCTTGGAGGCTACGGTGAACGGGAACATCCAATGGGTGCAGATCGGCCTTACGCAAAATGGGTCGCCATACACCAACACCGGTACCAACTTCGATGGTAAGGTGAACCTATCCCAGAAGCTGCCGAAGGGATTCTCGGTACAGGTGAACGCCGACTACACCGGGCCACGCGTGATCCCACAGGGACATACACTGGAGCGCTATTCCTTGGACATCTCCGCACGGAAGGAATTGAGCAAAAGCATTTTCCTAACGGCTAGTGCAAACAACATTTTCGATTCGCGGGGCTGGGGTTCCTATACGGAGACGCCCTACTTCACGCAGGAGAGCTACCGGAGTTGGGGGAACCGATCCTTCCGTATCTCGGCCACGTGGCGCTTCGGTAAACCGGATGCGCAGTTGTTCCGCAAAAAATCCGGACCCATGGAACGCAGTGTGCCGAGCACTAGCGGCGGTGATGGTGGGGGGGAGTGATCCTCCACTGGACAAAGAGGTTTACCGCAAAGACGCCACGAGCGCAATGGATACCAAGAACCGCAGCATTTGATGTTTGCTCCGGATGCATGGCACATACGCAGCTGCTCGTAGACCTCAGGCTGTGCGACCTTGGCACCTTCCGGTAATACCATTTCGCAATAAAAGATCAACCGAACTCTGCCGCATACTATAGCGGCATCACCTCGAACTTCGGGGAGCCGCGCAACCCTTGTTCATCGTAGTAGTCGACGAAGTGCAGCTTGAAGAATTGACCGTCGAGATCCTGTACGATATACACTTGGTTGCTGTACACCTCGTACGTGCCGGTATCAAAGGAATAGTCCTTCCAGTCGTAGCCGATGATGTCCTCGTCAGTGCTGAACGGATGAGCGATGGTATCGTTGAGCGACACGCTGGTAAAATCCCCATTCACTTGGGTCACCCGTGCACCGCTATAACCGTTCACCGTGCCGGTCACCAAATAGGCCAAATAGGGGTCAGGTGCATAGAACTGCTCGGTGTACTGGGTGAACACCATGTCATAGCTACCAAACGGCGGAGCTATGGTAACCGTGCTCCCACTGTTGATGCTGAAGTGTGCATAAGGGCGGGCAGGGTCCTTCTGCAGGGTATGGTGCTGTACATCGGAGCCATCCATGCGGGCAATGCTGAACGCGTATGAGGTGGCATTCACACCGGTCAATTGCAGCTTGCGCAAACCCACCGGCAAACCATTAGTACCATAGCCGAGATCAAGGATGAATACGGGGAGCTCGCTGCGCCAGTCCTTGAGGGCCACACTGTCGGATCGTCCGTTAGGCAGGTCGATCTTCCATGTATTTCCGAATCCCGTGGTATCGCTTGGCTGGCTGATATCGGGCTCCATGGCACGATGGGAGCGCATCAAGCGGGCGTAGTTCAACCTCACCTGCCAGCCATCCGGGGCGCTCTCGAAGGCGAGATCCCAATCCATCTTGCTGTTCTGTGCCACCACGCTGTAACTGCTGAGGTCGAACCAGAGTTGTTGGTCATAGGCAGGTCCAACCCGGGCCACACATTCCACGGCATAGCGAGGCTGCTTCGGCACGGGGATCTCGTCCTTCACGCATCCGCTGAAAGCGAGTGCCAACAACACCAGTCCTATCGTTCCGGAACCTTTCATAACCGTGTTTCCTTGCTCTTCCCGATGAGGTCCAACGCCAAGCGCACGAAGAGCGTACGGCCGGTGGCGAGCGGTACACTTCCGGAACCCGCACCACTATGGGCCCCGCCGTTGCCCAGCGAAGCATTCAGATCGGTGATATTGCCGATGTTCTTGCAACCGATCTGTGCTATTAGTCGCCTATTGCAGAGTTGCTTGGACACTGACGCATCGGCCATCAGGTAGGATGCGATGCGACCGCGGCCGAGACTGCCATCATCCGTGTAGATATAGCTCTGCTGCTCGCCTTGGTATTTGGTGAAGAGGTTGATGCTCCACCCCTGCTTTCGCCAATGGCGAGTGGCCTGCAGGTTTACCGCAGGTGAATATTCGTAGGGGTTGCTACCGATCCGAACACCCACGGTATCGTAGCGCCCCGTGATGGATGTGCCCGCACCGATGGACCAGTGACCGGACTCCCATCCAAGACTGAAGCTGCCACCGAGCGTGCGGTACTCTCCCACGTTGATGTAGCCATAAAGTGTGCTGCCTTCCTCGGCCAAGGTGATCAGGTTGTGCACCCGGTCATGGAAGCCGGCGATCTCACCACGCAGCACCCCTTTCTCCAACGCCTTGCGGTAACTGAGCGAGAGGGAGTAGTTATTGGAGGATTCCGCGATCAGATCGGGATTGCCGTGGATATCATGGTTCACGTCCACGAAATAGAGGTAGAGTTCCTTGAGGGAAGGTGCACGGAAGCCCTCGGCATAGGATCCGCGCAGAGTGAGTGCGGTGTCCAACTGGAACCGCACATCCACGGAAGGCACCAGTGGTGCATCGTACTGGGTATTGTACGCATAGCGGAATCCCGGCCGGATGATCATGCGGTCCACGGGTTTCCACTGGGCGCTGACGAACGCGGCATAATCGCCGATCTCCTGATCGGTGCCATCCGCGATACGTTCCCCGGCCCCGGTCTCCAAGTTGAGGTCCATGCCTACTTCATATCCAAGCCGGGCACTGTCCTTCATGTTTGAGAACGTGCCCCTGATGTTGGTAAGCGTGAAGCGCGAATCATCAGCCTCTCCGGGCACAGGCCGGGTTTCCATGTTGGTGAGGTCGCGGATCCACATGCTGCGCGTGCGCTGGTAGCGATCGTGCGCCACCAACCCATGGATGCGCTTTCCGTTGCCCAGGTCGCCGGTCGTGAAGAGCGCATTATCCAACCGTTGGGTGAGGTATTCCGAATCGAATGCGCTTTCATCATAGGGTGCCCGGGGCAAGCCGCGATCGATGATGAGGTCCTGCATGAACTCACCCTTGTAATTCAGCGTCCAATTATCATTCAAGGAGTAGCGATAGTTCAACCTTCCGAAATACTGCTCCCTTGGCTTCCAAGGCTGGTAGCGCGTGGAATCGGCCTCATGCTTCGCAAAATCGTACGTGCTGCTCTGCTCGGGGCTCCATCCCCCGAAATAGTTCCTACCCAACGTGATCAACAGGTCGCTTTTTCCGAAGCGCTTGCCGGCAGCCACGGAAAGATTGAGCCTTCCAACCTGCTCCACATAAGAGATAGCCTTCAGCGACGAGGTGTTGCCACTGTTCTTGCGGGTGATCAGGTTGATGGTACCCGCCAAGGCATTGGTACCGTAGCTCACGCTGAGCGGACCTTCCAATATCTCCACACGATCGATACCACTCAGGTCGATCTGGGTAAGGTCGAGATTTCCATCTTGCCGTCCTATGATGGGCACGCCGTCCACGAGGATCTTCACGTTCTCTCCACCCAAGCCACGCATGCTCAGCGATGTACCCAGCACATTGTCCTGCGAAAGCCGCATGTTCAATTCCTGGCCCAGCACATCTCCGAGGTTCTGTGCCGCCATCCGCTGTATCTGTTCCGCATTGATCACGTGCATACGTTGCACGGCCCGGTCGGTACTGGTGGGCTTGTACTGGCCCGTTACCACCAGTTCATCCAGGTTGAAGAATTGTGCCCTTTGCAAAGAGTAGGTACATGGAGATAGGTTGTAGACGGTATCGATCACCGGATCATAGCCGATGAAATCGATCCGGATGGCCAAGCCCCCTTGCACATCAGCGGCTTGCGCCGGAATGGTGATGGTCCCGTCGGGGCCTGAGACCACAACGCCTTTCGCCGTGGTCTTCAGAACATCCCATTGCACATGTGCGTAAGGCACGGCCTCCTTGGTGTCCGCCTCCCGTACCGTTAGCGGAACTTGCGCACATACGGCAGCCGAGCTGCTCAGGGCGAGGAGGGCTGCTAGGGTGCGGATCATGGATGACTACGGAGTTGTGGGACTGATCAGGCGATGCGTAGCTCGTTCTCCACTTCTTTCACCAGGCCCGCCCACTCAGGAAGTTCGGGGATGCCGGGCTTGCGCTTTCCGAAGAACTGCACCACCAACACACCGTTCTTGTCGAAGCATTCGATGGCGGTTACCATGCCATCCACGCTCGGCTTGCGCACCACCCAGCTCTCGGTGATCGCTCCTTCGCGCACGTGCATGTTGAAATCGGGATCTATCACATTGAACCATTCGGGCACATCCACCAGATTCGTTACGGTACCGGTATGGATCTGGATCATTCCCTTGTTGCCAATGAAGACCATGATGGGAAACTGCTGCTTGGCTGCACGCGTCACGATCTCCCGCATGGCGTTGTTGCTCAGCTTGGTGCTGAATCCTTCGGGCGCCAATCGCAGGGCTTGTGTGCGGCTAACGTGGTATTTGCGCGTCATGCCATAGAAGTCGTGCGTATCCTTCATTGCTTTCCACTCGGCACGGAAGCCTTCGGCATCGATCTCGGCATCGGGCTTCTCCGTCGGCTCCTCAGGCCAGGGCTTCACTGCTTGCACTTTGCTCTGGTCATCATTGCGGTACTGCTCGATCAAGCCTTCAAAAGCGGTCACATTGCTTTCCGGCAACAGGTAGACCTTGTGTACGGCCTCCCCATCCTTGGCGAAGAACTGCAAGCTGCGGCGCGGGCCATTCTTGCCATCTTCCACCACGGCGAAGGCCGAGTTCCAAGGCCCCCAGAAGATGCGCAGATCGATATCCTCGCCCACGAACAGTCCCACGTGCTGCTCGGTGAGGGACGGGTTCAGGTATTCCCCGTTGCGCTCATGCACGGCATCATTGTTTCGTGAAAGGGCCATTACGCGCCCCAGCTTAGGGATCTCCGCCATCAGCCCACGAAAGTCCGGAAGTAGCCGCGTAACTCCGTCACCGATTCGTAATACCAGCAATTCCACTTCGCTTACCCCCAATTCGGTGGCAGCATTGCGGATGCGTGTCTTCGGCTTGGCGGCCATGAGTTCATCAAAACGTTGTTGCAGATCGGCGTTGGTCACGGTCGTGGTTTCCATCATTTTTGTCGGGTTGATGCCGGGTCGGGAAGATCTTCCGTTCCTAGCGGTCGTGTGTGTTTTGATGCGCGAGATCCCGCGCGTTTACAGGAGAAAAATCCCGGGTCCCCGGGTAAGTGTCCACGGTGCTTTCCAGCTCGCCCTTGCGGAATGATCCATCGAAAAACACCAGCGGGCATGAATGGCAAGGATGCGGCATCACTTGGGCGTTCAATCCATAGGCCTCGGTAAGGATGGGCGCGGTGAGCACCTCGTCCGGTGCGCCGGAAGCAGTAATGCGAGAGGCCTTCATCAGGATGATGCGATCAGCATACTGAGCCGCCATGTTCACATCGTGCAGCACGGCCAGCACGCAATGGCCTTCCTTGGCGAAGGACCGGGCGGCGTGCATCAGCGCGTGTTGGTGGCGGATATCGAGGTCGTTCAGCGGCTCATCCAGCAGGAGAATGCGTGTGCCGGGTGCCGCATTGTCCACCTGGGTGAAGGCGCGTGCGATATGTGTGCGCTGCTGTTCGCCTCCCGAAGTGGTGTCGAGCACTCGGGCGCGCAAGGGATCCAGCAATGCGGTTTGCACGGCGCGGTCCACTGCTTCCAGATCACTGGCGGCCGGGGTATTACCATAGTATGGGTAACGCCCCATGCGCACCACCTCTTCCACGGTGAAGGCAAGGCCCATGGCATTGTGTTGGCCGAGCACGGATCGGCTCTTTGCCAGTTCCTGCGGATCCCTGTCCTGCATAGCAGCACCGTTCCATTGGATACTTCCTTGCTGAAGTGGAAGGTCTCCAGCGAGCAGCCGCAGAAGTGTGCTTTTGCCTGCCCCGTTCGGGCCCAGCAGCACAACCAGTTCACCGGGTTCCACAGCGAAGGTCACATCGTGCAACAAGCACTTGCGATCGCGCTGGGCGTGCCATGTAAGTTGATGGACCTTCAACATTTCAGGCGAATTGCAGGTTGCGTTTGCCGCGGATCAGGAGATAGAGGAAAACAGGCGCACCACACAAGGCCGTGATCACGCCAATAGGTACTTCGGCAGGTGCGGCCACGGTGCGTGCAATGGTATCGGCCAATACGAGCAGCACGGCACCTCCCAGTGCGGAGGCGGGCAGTAGGAAGCGATTATCAGCCCCTCCGGCCAAGCGCAGCATGTGCGGCACCACCAATCCCACAAAGCCGATCACGCCACACAACGCCACCGTGGCCCCCACCATCAGGGCGGTGCAAAGCACCACGCGGCGCTTCATCGCCTCGGCATTCACCCCGATGTGGCGGGCTTGGTCCTCGCCAAGCGCCAGCGCGTTCAACGGCTTGTGCATCCGGAGCAGGATGATCAATGGGATGGGCACGGCGATCAGCAGCACCCATACGGCATTGAGGTCTGCGCCGCCCAAGCTGCCGAGCATCCAGAACACGATGCTGCGCAATTGGGCATCGTTGGCGGTGAAGGTGAGCAGGCCGGTGAGTGCTCCGGTGAGCGCGGCAATGGCCACCCCGGCCAGCAGCATGGCGGCCACGTTGGTACGGCGTCCTTCGCGCGCAATGCCGAAAACAAGAAAGGTGGTGCCCACGGCACCGGCAAAGGCCGCCAATGGTAGGGCCAGGGTACTGGCCCATCCTCCGAAGACCACGTTGGCCCAATGCGTCATCACGATGGCCACTGCCGCCATCAACGCGGCACCGGAGGAGATACCGATGATGGAAGGGTCCGCCAGCGGGTTGCGGAAGAGTGCCTGCATGGCGGTACCACCTGCTGCCAGTGCGGCACCTGCCAGCAGTGCCACCATGATGCGGGGCATGCGAACGACCATCAGCACGGCCTGTTGCATATCGGTGTGTTCGCCCCAGGAAAAACCCAGGCCAGCGGCAATGGACGAGAGGAAGGCACCGGGTGCGATGTGGACCGCACCTGCTTGTACAGCCACCAGTACCGCAAGGATCAGCAAGGTCCAGAGGACCGCGATGATGATGCGCTGCTTGACGCTCATGGCATGGTTGCCGCGCGGAGGTCTTTGTTCAATTCGGTCACGGCTTCGCCCACTCGCGGGCCGAATCCGGCCATTACCACGGGTTGCAGTGTTATGAATGCTTGATCGCGGCCTGCGCTGGTGCTGGCCATTCCCGGCACACGCATCAGCGCCTCATTTCCTTGCAGGTGTTCCTGACCGGTATTGAAGAGCAGCACCACATCCGGATCAGCAGCCACTAAGGCTTCGGGGGTCAGGGGTTTGAAGTCCGAGAAGCCGGAGATGGCATTGGTACCCCCGGCCAGCCCGATCAATGCTTGGATCGGCGTTCCCTCACCCGCCACCAGCAAGGTGCCCGCACCGCGAGCGTAAATGAAGAGGACCTTGGGAGCCGGCTGCAATGGCACTACAGCCGCAAGGCCCTCTTCGATGGCATCCACGATCTTACGGGACTCCACAGTACGATGCAGCGAATCAGCGATCCGGATGATCAATTCCTTTGTGCCGGCAATGTTGTTTCGGGGCGCGAAGAGCATCAATCGGATGCCAGCTTGGCGGATCTGGCCCTCCACGGCAGGGTCCAACTGCCCCTCGTTCGCCAGCACCAGGTCCGGCGAAAGCGATAGGATGCCTTCCGCCCGGATGGACCGGTCGTGCCCCAGCTTCGGCAAGGCATTCACGGCCTCCGGATACTTGCTCGTCACGTCCGTCCCGACGATACGATCTTCCAGCCCGATGGCGGCGACGATCTCAGTAAGCGTACCGTTCAGAGTAATGATCCGCTGCGGCTCTACCTGTACTGTGGCTGTTTCTACAGTAGGAGCCGTGCAACCGGTCGCCAAGGCGAGCAGAAATAACCCAAGAAGCGCGCGCATCCGGGTTAGTCGATCACCAGCTTAGCGGTGGTATTTAAGTGGTTGGCCTCAATGCGGATCACATACACTCCCTTGGAGAGAGCGCTTACGTCGAGGCTGCGGTTGCTGAGGCCGGTAAGTCCGCTCCAGTGCTGTTCCAGCATTTGCTGGCCCGTGGTATTGAACACGCGGACGGTGCCTTCGGAAGCGGGAATGTCCACGATCACTTGAGCTTGTCCATTGCTGACCGGGTTCGGATATACCAGCAGGGTGCCTTGTTGCACAACATTTTCCCCGATCCCCACAGTGCTAACCATCTCTTGGGTGAAGGTCATGTTTCCGTTCCCGCTGCCACCGTAGCCGGTGAAGATCACCTTCCAGATGTTGCCGGGTATGTCCTTCACGAAGTAGGTGCGATCAGCGGCGATGGTATAGACACCTTGGCCCATATCATAGGTTTTCCAGTCGGAGCCGATGATGTTCATATGCGTACTGAACGTACCGGGGAACCATTCGGCATCAGCCGTAGGTACTCCATCTACTTGCAGCGCGGTCACGTTCTTGTTCTGGAGCACCCCGCTCACCGGATAGGCCGTGGGAACAAAGCCGGTGTACTTGGTAAAGAGCAGGTCCCAATTCACGGTGAGCGGCTCACGGTCCAGCGTGGAATTGGAAGCGAAGGAGTAATAACCGAAGTTCTTACCGGTGAATCCGGACTTGGTCAGTGTAGCATCATGGCTGTCCGTACCGTCCAAATTGGCATAGGTGAAGTCATACACGCCATTGGCCAAGGAGTTGATGCGGAGCTTCCTCCACGTGCTGTCCGGGGACATGATCGCATAGATGCGCGTTCCTGCGATCACGTGTGTAGCTTGGTTGTAGTTGCCCCAGCCCACGTTGAATCCTTGTGGATCATCCAAATTATTGCCATGGTTCAATGCACTTACGGTCCATGCAGTGTCGGCATTTTCCACACGTGTCCAGTTGTCCACGTCCACCGTCACCAAGTTATCCCACTGGGCAATGGCCGTGGGAGTTTCATATACCACCAAGCCCTTGGCCGTGTTCACGCGAATGGAGGATGAAAAACCCACCATTTCAAAGGCCAAGTCCCATTCTGCCAAGGGCGCACTGTCCACTTCTCCGTTCAGGAGGCTGTACCACACCTGCTCACTATTGGCCGCAGCGGTGGAAACGGTTACCGATGTTTGGGCCTGCATGGGCGCTATCAGGAGCACAGTGAAGAGCGTGAGGAGTATTTTTTTCATGATGCCGCAAAGGACCGGACCAAGTGGTGGTTCCACCATACCCTGATCGTGGTATTCAGCCTCCCACTTTGTCATGGAAGTGTCCAGTGAAACGCTCCTCCGGACCCCCAAGAGCTGTGAACGTCGGCAAACGCGCAGATGCATTCCTTAACATTGTGCTTCCGCCCATCGAACATGCGCCGCCGTACCCTTGGAACCCTTGTCCTACTGGGCTTTATGAGCCTGGCGGGCGTGGTGTTCACACAAGTGATGTGGCTGAAGCGTGCCCAACAGTACGAGCATGAGCAGGTGGCCTTGCAACAGCAACAACAGCAGCAGTTGGACAAGCAGTTCAACGACCGGGTCACCATAGCGCTCACCGAGGTCACGGAGCGGATCCTTTCCATCACCAAGGACCCCAGCGACCTCTTCGATGCCGTGAAGCAGGAACGGCCCAACTATTTCGCTGTCACCATCAATGACACCATCCACCCCTACTTACTGGAAGCCTTGCTGGAGCAGGAGTTCAAGCGGCGCAACATCAACGACGATTTCGAGTACGGGATCTACGATTGCTTCACCGACAGCATCGTGTACGGCAACTACGTAAGCCTGAGCGACAGCGTGCGCACCGATAGTGCACGGCACAGCCAGCTGCTCAAGTTGGACAAGGACGGGCACTACTTCGGGGTCTATTTCCCACGCCGGACCAGCTCCCTTTGGACGCCAGGTCGTGAAGGGACCATCAATTGGATCTATCCGGCCGTGGTCTCCTTCATCATGTTCGCCTTCTTTGCGTACAGCATGTGGGTGATCCTCCGCCAGAAGCGCTTGGGCGAGATGAAAAACGACTTCATCGGCAATATGACCCACGAACTGAAGACGCCGATCAGCACCATAGCGCTCAGCAGTGAAGTGCTCTCCGATCCGGAGATCATCAAGGAACCCGAACGCCTACGGAACTACGCACGGATCATCCACACCGAGAACGAACGGCTGCGGCAACAAGTGGAACGTGTTCTTCAGCTAGCCACCTTGGATAATGGCGGTAGCGATCTGCACATGGAAGCATTGGACATCCATGAACTTCTGGAGGATACGCGGAATTCCTTCACAGTACTGCTCCAGGAACGTTTCGGCACTTCCTCCATGAACCTGCAGGCCACCGATCACTTCGTAAAAGGCGATCGCATCCATGTGGGCAACATCCTGTTCAACCTAGTGGACAATGCCGTGAAGTATTCCAAGGATAAACCCGTAGTGGAGATCAGTACCCGCAATGAGCATGGCAACCTGCTGATCACCGTATCGGACAAGGGCATCGGCATGCGCAAGGAGGACCTCCGCAACATCTTCGAACGATTCTTCCGGATCCATACGGGGAATGTCCATGATGTGAAGGGATTCGGACTTGGCCTGCATTATGTAGCGGAAATGGTGCGCGCCCATGGTGGCAAGGTTCATGTGGAAAGCACCTATGGACAGGGAAGCACCTTTACACTTGTATTCCCGGCGATACGAAAACCGGAAAATCAAAAGCCAGATGAAGAACGAGACTGAACCGGGGGCCAAAGGAACCCTGCTGCTGGTGGAAGATGACGAGAACCTGGGCTTCGTTGTGCAGGACTCGTTGAGACGACGCGGCTATGCCGTGCATTTATTCCGTGATGGCAAGGAGGGCCTACAGCATTTCAACCGGAATAAGTATGACCTCTGCCTGTTGGATGTCATGCTTCCCCATAAGGATGGCCTGAGCCTGGCAGAGGATATCCGCCTTACCGACAACCGCACGCCCATCATCTTCCTAACGGCCAAAAGCCAGACCGAGGACCGCATCGCCGGTTTCAAGGCCGGTGGCGACGACTATATCACCAAGCCTTTCAGCCAAGAGGAGCTTGTGTTGCGCATAGAAGCCATCCTGCGGCGCACACAGAACAAAGGGCAGGATCAACGTGATCGCGATGTGTTCCACCTCGGCGATTTCGTCTTCGACGATAAGAACAAGACACTCACCCACCCGGAAGAAACGCGACGCCTCACCAAGAAGGAAGCAGCGGTGCTCCGGCTGTTGAGCATGCATCAGGACCAAGTGCTTCCCCGAGAGCTGTTACTGAACATGGTCTGGGGTGATGACAGTTATTTTCTTGGGCGCAGCCTCGATGTGTTCATCAGCCGCCTTCGGAAATACCTGCGCTACGACGAGAAGGTGCGCATTGTGAATGTACACGGCGTGGGTTTCAAGATGCAGGTGGATTAGATCTGCGAAAAGACCAGGGTGCCAGCCATACGGCGGGAACGAATTCCGGGAATCACTGCTGGAGCGAGCTGGAGGAGCAGCGACGACGCACGTTCTTCAACGCACGCCGCCACCGTCCCTACCCTGACCTGTCGCTCAGTTCCCGCTGAGCACTTTCTTCACCGCAGCGGCGACGGCACTTCCATCCGCCTTACCTGCGATCTTTTCGTTCACTGCCTTCATGGCCCGCCCCATGTCCGCCATGCTGGTGGCTCCGATGTCAGCCAAAGCAATCTTCACGATGGCGTTCATTTCTGCTTCACTCAACCGCGCGGGCAGGTATGCCTCGATGATCTTGGCCTGTGCATCGTCCTCGGCGGCCAGGTCCTCGCGGCCCTGCTCGTGGTAGATGGATGCGGCCTCAGTGCGTTGCTTGTGCAGCTTCTGCAGGATCTTCATGGCCGCATCGTCGCTAACCGCGTGCCCGCCTCCCTCCTTGGTCAGTTCCAACAGGAGCGCGCTCTTGATGGCACGCAGTACGTTCAAGCGGTCCTTGTCCCGTGCCAGCATGGCGGCCTTGATATCGGCGTCTATGCGCTGCTGAAGTTCCATGGTGATCAGAAAATTAGACGATCAGATGAACAGAAAACCTTGCTTCGCCGAAGCGGCTATGCGAAGGCGCATGGAATGCCTTCCGATACATACCGGAACACTTACGAGGCAGTTGCATCACGGATCATCTGATCTACTGGTCGGATTCAGTCGACGTTATCGTGCAGGAACGGATTGTTCCGGCGCAGTTCCACTTGGCGCTCACCCATTTCGTTGCTGCCTTCGCTGAGGGTGTATCGGCTCACGTTGCTATCGGTACTATGTGGTGTTTCACTCAGCAGCACATTGCGACGCTTGTAGGCTGGCTCCCGTTCCATTTCAGCCAATCCGTTGGGGGTCCGCAGGCGCATGTTCACCTCACGCATATGGGCCAAACGATCCTCTGCGCGGGCCTGATGTTCTGCTGGTGAGAGATGGGCATGGGTCGGCTCATGGCCAGCGCTCCCATGAGCTACCGGTGGTTGGTGTTCATTGTCATGACCTTGCGGATGACCTTCATTCAGGTCATGTACCACCTTCTGCTCTTCCTCGGGTTCCGGGCTGGGTTCCACGCGGGAACGTTCCATCTGGACCGGCTCCTCGAACTGAAGCCGGGACTGCTCTTTCACCGGTGCTTCCACCTGCTTGATATAGGGTTCCACACTAGGGGCTTCAGGTGCTTTTGCCGAAGGCACCGACATCTGCACCGGATTGGTGATCGGCGAGGTGATCATGGTCGGCAATTCGCTGTTCAGATCGGTCACCTTTTTCTCGGGCACGCGCTGCTCCAAGGTGGAGGTGAGCTCGTTCTGGCTGAAGCCCGTGGCGATGACGGTAACGCGGATCTTCTCTCCCAAAGCCTCATCGGTGCAATAGCCCCAGATCACATCGGCGGTGCTGCCAGCGGCATCCTGTATGTGGTCGGTGATCTCGGTCATCTCGTCCATGGAGATGGTCTTGGTACCGAGCCCTACATTGAGCAACACATACTTGGCACCTTTGATATCGTTGTCGTTGAGCAAAGGTGAAGCAAGTGCATCCTCAGCGGCACGAATGGCACGATCCTCTCCCTCGGCCTCGGCCATGCCCAGGATGGCCACGCCGCTGCCGGTCATAACAGTGCGCACGTCCTCGAAATCCACGTTCACGGTTCCGGTCTTGGTGATGATCTCGGCAATGCCACGTGCAGCAGTGGTAAGCACGTTGTCGGCATGGGCGAAGGCCTCGCTGATGTCGAGGTTACCGTAAAGGTCGCGCAGGCGATCGTTGTTGATCACCAGCAAGGTATCCACAGCTTGGCGCATCTCTTCAATGCCTTCGGCGGCCTGGTTCTTCCGCTTGCGACCCTCCCATTGGAAAGGCATGGTGACAATACCCACGGTGAGGATGCCCATGTCCCGAGCGATACGCGCGATCACGGGTGCGGCACCGGTTCCGGTGCCACCGCCCATGCCAGCGGTAACAAAGAGCATCTTGGTGCGGCTGCTGAGGAGTTCACGGATCTCCTCGATGCTTTCCTGCGCGGCAGCGTTACCACGTTCTGGGATGCTGCCTGCACCCAAGCCTTCGGTAAGGGCTGCACCAAGCTGAAGCTTCACCGGGATCGGGCTCATATCGAGTGCTTGCTTGTCGGTATTGCAAATGATGAAATCAACACCCACGATGCCTTGGGTGTGCATATGGTTCACGGCATTGCTACCGCCTCCACCCACACCGATCACTTTGATGATGGAGGAGAGTTCGGTGGGAAGGTCGAATTTCATGGGATCAGGGTTTTCAGGGGTTCAGGGTTCAATGGGTCAAAGGGTCGCGGGTCAGGCTTCGTCGTCGCGGAAAATGTCGGATGCACCTTTCAGCACTTGGTCGAAAAAGTTCCCGACCTTGAACTTGTGGCTGTGGCTCTTCACCTTAGGTGGGGCTTCCTCATGTTTGGTCTTGCGCCGTTCGATGTACTCGAATCCACGCAGTACGAGTCCCACACCGGTGGCGAACAGGGGGCTGGTCACATCATCCACCTTGCTGGTGGCGAGGTGCTCGTTGGGATATCCGATGCGCGTGCTCATGCCTGTGACATACTCGGTGAGCTGACGCAGGTGCTTCAATTGCGCACCACCGCCGGTGAGGACGATGCCGCCACTGAGCTGCTTCTCCAAGCCACTGTTCTTGATCTCGAAGTAGACATGGTCGAGGATCTCCTCCATCCGGCTCTGGATGATGTTGGCCAAGTTCTTCAGGCTGATCTCCTTGGGATCACGACCACGGAGCCCAGGGATGCAGACCACCTCGTTCTCCTTGTTCTCCGAGGCAAGTGCGCTACCAAAGCGGCTCTTCAACAGCTCGGCCTGATCGCGAAGGATGGCGCAACCCATCTTGATGTCGTCGGTGATCACATTGCCGCCGAAGGGGATCACGGCCGTATGGCGAATGATGTGATCACTGAAGATGGCAATGTCGGTGGTTCCTCCACCGATATCCACCAGCACCACGCCCGCCTCCTTCTCTTCGGCGCTGAGCACGGCATCCGCGCTGGCGAGGGGTTCGAGGATCAACTCGGTAACATCGAGGTTGGCGCGTGCCACGCACTTGTTGATGTTGCGCGCGGCGGTGACCTGCCCCGTGATGATGTGGAAGTTGGCTTCCAGTCGCACGCCGCTCATGCCGATGGGATCCTTTATTCCCTGCTCGCTATCCACGATGTATTCCTGTGGCAGCACGTGGATGATCTCCTCGCCCGGCACCATGGCCAGCTTGTACATATCGTCGATCAGCTGATCGATGTCGAGCTGTCGGATCTCCTCCTCGAGGCTTTGGCGGGTGATCATGCCTCGGTGATGCATGCTCCGGATATGCTGCCCGGCGATGCCCACGTTCACGGTAGTGATCTCCACTCCAGCACTGTTCTCCGCTTCCTCAACGGCGGCTCGAATGCTCTCCACGGTGCGCTGGATATTGGTGACCACGCCACGGTTCACACCGTCGCTGCGGCTCTTCCCCATACCCATGATCTCGAGCTTTCCTTGCTCATTCCGTCGGCCTACGATGCAGGCGATCTTGGTGGTGCCTATGTCCAGGCCTGCGACTATTTCCTCGTTGTGCTCCATGTTCATTTTCTCGTTCGGGGGGGGCGGTGGTGCCGGGGTTTCCGGCTCAGTAATGGGTTCGTTTGGTGCAGACCACTTGATCGTCAAAGCGCAGGTCGATGGTGCTGTAGCGGCGCCAGTCGGTCTGCGGTATGCCTTCGGCGAAGAACATGCGCAGCTTGGTCAAGCGCTGCTGAAAATGGGTGCCGTCGCCGATGCGCACTCGCATCATGCCCACGGTGGGTATCAGCGTGATATCGCCATTGGCATCCACAACCGCTTGGCAGAACAAGGCGTTCCAGAGCGGGTCGGCGATGATGGTTTGTGCGAGGGCGTGGATGGCACGGCTGTGCGTATGAAGGGCCAGGCTGTCATTGCCGAAGGCCACGTTCACAGGGGCGCGTTCGGCGAAGGGTTCAGCGAGTTGTCCGGTGACCACCATCACGCGTGCCGTGTAATTCCGGTTCAGCGGCATGGTCCAGCCTTCCTTGTCGATGTAGAAGCCTGAGCCGTCGGCGTTCACTACGCGGACGATCGGCTCGCGTTGGCGGACCTTCACTTTCAGGATGCCATCCATGGTGTGGTACACATCGGCCTCCGCCACACATGGGATGGCTCGCAGGCGCTGCTCGATGCCGGTCTCATCCACCTTGTTGATGGGTGTACCGATCACGGGGCCGGCTCCTTTGATCACTTCCTGTTTGAGCGCTTCGGAGTCGATGAAGTGCATGCCGCTGGACATGTCCATTTCCACCTCAATATCCCTTACGGGGAGGCTGCCTCCACTGCGCTCCACGAAGCCCAGCGCGGCGAGCACGGCACATCCGGCAACGACCTTCGCCGCGATCCGTAGGATATGCTTCGTTCTGTTCATTCTTGTCGATTCACCATTGCCGCGATGGCCGGGACCAGCCTATCGATGTCACCTGCGCCAAGGGTCAGCAAGATGTCCACATTCCGCCCCTCCAACAGCGGTATCAATCGCTCCTTTGTACACACCTCGGTGTTAGTGAGCTGTACCTGTTCACCCAGCCATTGCGAGGTAATACCGGGCAGCGGTTCCTCCCGGGCGGGGTATATCTCGAGGAGAATAAGCTCGTCCACTTTGGCCAGGCTACGCGCAAAATCGGCTGCCAGGTCCCGCGTGCGGCTGTAGAGGTGTGGCTGAAATACCGCAGTGATGGTACGGCCGGGATAGAGCTCACGCACGCTGCCGATGCAGGCATCCAACTCGGTGGGGTGGTGTGCGTAATCATCAATGAGGACGCTCTTTTCCGTTCGTGCCCGCACCTCAAAACGCCTGCGTACTCCGAGGAATGTGGCCAACCCTTTCCGCAGGGCGTGCGGTTCCACGCCTGCATGCAAGGCCATGGAGGCGGCGGCCACGGCGTTCTCCACATTGTGCCTTCCCGGCATACCCAAAGTGAGGTCGCGCAGCACTTGCCCACCCGCCACCAGGTCGAAATGGTACGCACCATCGCGTACGACAACATGCTCCGCGTGTGGCCCATCCACTGCATCGAGCCCATAGGGGATCGCATCGCGGAGCACCGTGGCATGCTCCTTCAGGCGTTCCAGAACACGTTCGTGAACCAACATCCGACCTTTTACCAACGCGGCAAACTCCGCATAGGCCTGGTACATCGCCTCGGCCGTACCATAGATGTCCAAGTGGTCCGGGTCCATGGCGGTGATGATCGCCTCATCCGGGTGAAGGGCGAGAAAGCTTCGATCATACTCATCAGCTTCCACCACGTTCAGCACGGCCTTGGAGTTCAGTAGAACGTTGGTATCGTAGTTGGCACTGATACCGCCAAGGAATGCGTTGCATGGAATTCCTCCGGAAGTGAGCAAGTGGGCGAGCATGGTGCTCACCGTGGTCTTTCCGTGCGTACCGGCCACGGCCATGGTCCGTCGGTCACGGGTCACCAAGCCCAGTACCTCGCTGCGCTTTTTGATGACCGCTCCTCGTTCCTTCCAGAAAGCGATCAACGGATTGGTCATCGGCACGGCAGGTGTTCGCACCACCATTATACGCGTAGCATCCGCCTCGCGGAATTCCTGGGGAATATTCCGTGGGTCCGTACTATAGCTCACATCGATCCCCTCATGCGCCAGTTGCGCAGCGATCTCATTCGGGGTCTTATCGTACCCGGCCACTGTGGCACCTTGGCGCCGGAAATACCGCGCGAGGCCGCTCATGCCGATGCCGCCGATGCCAATGAAGTAGAGCAATTCCGGGCGTTCCATTTCAAGCTGCCGTTTTGATCGTTGTTGCTGAAGGCAAGGCCAAGCGGATCACTTCCGCCGCGATGGCCTCTGCCGCGTTGCTCATCCCGAGGTCTTCCATGGCCAAGCGCAATCGGTCGCGCTCGCCGGGATCGGCGACCAAGCGCAGGATCTCTGATCCGAGTTTCTCATTGGCTTCGGCATCCTTCACCAGGATCGCTGCTCCCCGATCGGAAAGTGCGCGCGCATTGCCCGTCTGGTGATCTTCTGCTGCGGTGGGAAGTGGTACCAGGATGCTGGGCAAGCGGGTGAGGCAGAGTTCGCTCACGCTGATGGCACCTGCCCGGGCCACCACCACATCGGCCACTGCATAGGCCAGATCCATGCGGGTGATGAACTCGTGGACATGTGCATCGGCAAAGCCGGCATTGCTCACAGCCTCCACGGCTTGCGCGTGAAAGGGTGTACCGGTCTGCCAGATCAGTTGCACACCTTGGTCCCGCAGTTGGGGCAAGGCGGCAGCGATGCCGTGGTTGATGCCGCGCGCACCCAAACTTCCGCCGGTCACCAACACTACCGGAGCACCTTCCCGGAGTTGGAAATGCTCCATGCCCCGTGGACGTTTTCCGGTCAGGCGGACCATGTCCTGCCGGACCGGGTTGCCGGTAAGGCGGATCTTTTCCGCTGGGAAATAGCGGTCCATACCCGGGTATGCGACACAGATGATATTGGCCCGCTTCGCCAGCATGCGGTTGGTGGCACCGGCATGGCTGTTCTGTTCCTGTATGAGCGTGGGTACCTTGGCGCGTTGGGCCGCGGCCAGCACAGGTCCGCTGGCGTAGCCGCCCACGCCCACGGCCACATGCGGCTGAAAGGTGCGTACAATGCGGCGCGCCTTCCACATGCTCTGGATCACGCGCCAAGGCAAGCCTACGTTCTTCCACAATGCCTTGCGCTGGAAGCCGCGGATGGGGAGTCCCGTGATCTCGTATCCGGCGGCAGGCACCTTCTCCATCTCCATCTTCCCTTCGGCACCCACGAAGAGGAAGCGCGTATCGGGCGCCTTGTCCTTCACGGCGTTCGCAATGGCGATGGCCGGGAAGATGTGCCCTCCCGTACCTCCTCCGCTGATCAACACCTTAAGCGGCTGCTGCGGCATGATCACGGGTTTTCGTGGTACGGTTGGCAGCCTGCTCCCCGGCAGGTTGGTCATATACACTGCGGCTAACGCTGAGGATGATCCCGAGGGAAAGGCAGGTGAACCACATGCTTGTTCCGCCCATGCTCACCAAGGGCAGCGGCTGTCCGGTCACGGGCACCAGGTTCACCCCCACGGCCATGTTCACCAAAGCTTGTAGTACCAGGCTTAGCGCCAAGCCCACCGCTACGAGCGCACCGAATGGTTTTTCGCACCTGTTGGCAATACGCATGGCGCGCGAGAGCAGGATAAGGTAGAGCAACAACACCCCCATGCCGCCAATGATCGACCCATACTCTTCGATGATGAAAGCATAGATCATATCGCTTTCGGGGTGTGGCATGAAGTTCCGCGAGGTACCCGTACCGGGACCGTTCGGCAGGAATCCGCCATGCACGATGGCGATCTTGGCATTGTTCACTTGGTAGTTGGAGTCACGGTCGTCACCACCGTGGTTCACCAATCGGGATTGCCAGGTTTCCAAGCGGGGAAGGAGCTCCGGATTGGCCTTGGAGACCACGAGCAACAGGCCGAATACGGCCGCAGCGATGCCTCCAACGGATAGCATGTGGCGGATCGGTACCTGGCCGATGAACATCAGGATCATGCAGGTACCGAAGAGGAGAGCGGCCGTGGAGAAGTTCGCTGGCAGGATGAATCCGCATACTGCTCCCACAGGAAGGATCAGTTTGAGGACCACTTCACGGAAGGTCCATTGCTCTTCGCGATGCCGGCCCAGCACGCGAGCCAAGTACACCATGATCACCACGCGGGCAAGGTCACTGGTCTGGAAGGTGATGCCAACCCCGGGAATGGCCAGCCAGCGCGATGCCCCGTTCACATTTGCTCCAACCAGCAGGGTAAGCAACAGCAGCCCGATGGTTGCGCCGAGCAGTATTTGCGAAAGTCTGGAATAGACGGTGTACTTGAGCTTGCTGGCGGCATACATGATGCCCCCACCGGCAATGAGCATCATACCATGTTTCACAAGGATGCGGAAGGTGCCGCCATCGTGCCGCCAACCCATCCACGAAGAGGCGCTATAGACCGCCAACAGGCTGGTCACGCCCAATAGCAGCGCCACCATCCAGATGGTGCGGTCGCCTTTGAGGTGATCATTGAAGAGGTTGTTCATCCGGTCCATCTATTTGATGATCAGAGATCCGTTACGGCCCTTTTGAATTCAGCGGCACGTTCCTCGTGGTTGGCCGTGCCATTGCCGCTAGGGCAGGCCGGGCTGAAGAGCACCTTGCCACCGGGTACCGCTAATTCACGCGCGGCGAACACGGCGGTCCGCAGGTCATCCGTGTTATATACATGGCCCAGTTCGGCATTCAGGGCATCCACTTGGGCATCATCAGCCTTGCCGAAGAACACCAAGCCGTCCACATGCTCCTTCATGAAATCCATCATCCGCTGGTCCAAGGCATCCACCATGGAAGCATCCGCCACCCACACCAGTGGCATACCCAGATCGATGATGGACAGCAACGTGGCATCCAGGAAAGTGCTCCGGCTATCATCCACATAATCCACACCGGCCACGGTGGCCACGGTGCGCAGGCTGTGCGGACCTTGGCGCAATTCGCCCAGTCCGTTGCCGCGCATGGCGATCAGCAGTCGTGCCAATTCAGATGTTCCCGTGCTTTTCATCCTGGACTCAACGATCAAAGGGCCCGCACTGCAGATTTGAATTTGCGTCCGCGGTCCTCATAATTCTCGAAAAGATCGAAGCTGGCGCAGGCCGGGCTCAAAAGCACCACATCGCCGGGTTCACTCAATTCATAGCCGGTGTTCACCGCTTGTTCCGCGGAGGTTACGTCCACCATGTTCAGCACGATATCGCCGAAGGCCTTGTGGATCTTCTCATTGTCGGTACCGAGGCAGATGATCGCCTTCACCTTTTGGCGCACCAGGTCCCGCAGCTCGGAATAATCATTCCCCTTATCCACGCCACCCATCACCCAGATCACGGGCTTCTCCATGCTCTCCAAGGCGAACCATGTACTGTTGATGTTGGTGGCTTTCGAGTCGTTGATGAACTCCACGCCGTTCACCAGACCCACGCGTTCCAAGCGGTGCTCCACGTTCTGGAAGTCACCGAACGATTCGCGGACCACGTCCTTCCGCACTTCCAGCACCCGTGCCGCAATACCGGCGGCCAGTGAATTATAGACGTTGTGCTTGCCTTGTAGGGCGAGTTCCAGAATGCTCATGTCGAAGGTTGTTTGGTTGATGGTGATGTGGATGTTCTCGTTCTGTAGGTATCCGCCTTGCTCGATGGGCACGCGGATGGAAAAGGGCCACTGCTGGGCCTTGATGGTGTGCCGTCTCAGTCCTTCGCGGGTCTGCGGATCGTCGGCACAGTAGATGAAATGATCTTCCTTCCCCTGGTTCATGGTGATGCGGAACTTGCTGTCCACGTAGTTCTCCATGCGGTTCTCGTACCGATCCAAGTGGTCGGGGGTGATGTTGGTAAGCACCGCGATGTGCGGCTTGAGCGTCCGTGTGCCATCGAGCTGGAAACTGCTGAGCTCGAGCACATAGATGTCGTGGCGTTCCTTGGCCACTTCCGCAGCGAAAGAGGTGCCCACATTCCCCGCCAGGCCCACGTTCATTCCGGCCTTTTTCAGGATATGGTGCAAGAGCAGCGTGGTGGTGGTCTTCCCGTTGCTGCCCGTGATGCCGATGATGGGTGCCTTCACATGGCGCGCGGCGAACTCCACCTCGCCGATCATGGGCACGCCCTTGTCCCTGATAGCACGCACGATGGAGGCCGTGGTCGGTATTCCGGGGCTCTTCACCACTTCGTCAGCATCCAGCACCTTGCTCACCGTATGCCCACCTTGCTCATAGGAGATCCCGGCTTGATCCAACCGTGCGCTGAACGCAGCAGGGATCAGGCCTGCATCGCTCACAAAAACAGGGATACCCAGCTTCGTGGCAAGCAGTGCAGCTCCTACTCCGCTCTCTTGTGCTCCAAGGACCACCAGCTTCTTCATCGCAGCTTGAGGGTTACGAGGGTGGTCACGGCGAGCATCACGCCCACGATGAGGAAGCGGGTCACGATCTTGCTTTCGTGGTAGCCGAGCTTCTGGTAGTGGTGATGCAAGGGTGCCATCAGGAAGATCCGTCGGCCTTCACCATAGCGTTTACGCGTGTATTTGAACCATGAGACCTGCATCATCACGCTCAGGTTCTCCACCACGAATACGCCACAGAGCACAGGGATCAGCAGCTCCTTGCGGACCAGGATCGCCAGCACGGCGATGACGCCGCCCAACATCAAGCTGCCGGTGTCACCCATGAAGACCTGGGCCGGATAAGCATTGTACCAGAGGAAGCCGATGCAAGCCCCGAGCAAGGCCCCGATGAACACCACCAGTTCGCCGATGCCGGGGATATACATCACATCGAGATACTGGGCGAAAACGATGTTACCGCCGATGTAGGTGAGCACCCCCAAGGCCAGCACGATGATCGCACTGGTGCCTGCGGCCAGTCCATCGATGCCGTCGGTAATATTGGCCCCGTTGCTTACCGCAGTGATGATGAAGACCACCACCAGCACGTACAGTATCCACGTGTATTTGCGCGCCTCCCGCCCGAAGAGACCCATCACCGAGGAATAGTTCAGTTCATTCCCTTTCACGAATGGAATGGTGGTGTTCGGTTGGCGGCGATCGAGGAGGTAACGCACGTTCCCGTTCTCCTCGGTGAACGTGGTGACCTCCTCCGGCTCGAATTGGTCCGCGATCACTTGCGGTACTTCCACCTTGGTGCGGATGGAGGGGTGGAAATACACCGTAAGACCGATCACCAGGCCGATGCCCACTTGCCCGAAGACCTTGAAGATGCCGGCCAGACCACGCTTATCCTTTTTGAATACCTTGATGTAGTCGTCCACGAAACCGATGGTGCCCAACCAGATGGTGGCCAACAGCATCAACAGGATGTAGATGTTGTCCAAGCGGGCGAAAAGCAATGTGGGGATGACGGTGGCGGCAATGATGATGAGACCGCCCATGGTGGGTGTGCCCTGCTTTTCCGTTTGGCCTTCCAGTCCGAGGTCACGGACGGTCTCCCCTACCTGCATGCGCTGCAGTAGGCGCACGATGCCCTTGCCGAACCACAGCGAGATCACCAACGAGATGATCAATGCCATGCCCGCGCGGAAGCTGATGTAATCGAACACACCGCTTCCGGGGAAATCCAATCCGAGCCCTTTGACCAAGTGGTACAGCATTATTTCCGCATCAGTTCAAGGGTTTCCTTCAGTACTTCCACGTCATCGAAATGGTGGCGTACGCCATGCACTTCCTGATAGGTCTCATGGCCTTTCCCTGCCACCAGGACCACTTCGCCGGGGGATGCCATGGCCACGGCTTGGCGGATGGCCTCACGCCGATCGGTGTTGACAAATGCCCTGGAGAGGTCCGCAGGCAACAGTCCTTTGCGCATCTCTTCAATGATGTCCATCGGCTCCTCGTTCCGCGGATTGTCGTTGGTGAGGATGATGCTGCGGCTCATGGACGCGGCAATCGCGGCCATCAGCGGACGCTTCGTGCGGTCCCGGTCGCCACCGCAGCCCACTACCGTGATCACGCGATCACGATCGCCACAGACGGCATTGATGGTGGAGAGCACGTTCTTCAACGCGTCCGGCGTATGCGCATAGTCCACGATCCCGATCACTCCGGTGCTGCCACGGATCACTTGGAAGCGGCCAGGAGGCGGTTCCAGATCACTGAGTGCCGTAAGTACGTCCAATGCCTGAAATCCCAGTAATACGGCCGAGGAATACACCGCCAGGATGTTGCTCGCATTGAACTCCCCCACCAAGCGGGAGAACATGTCGTGCCCGTCGATATTGAGCTGCAGGCCGATGAGTTGGTTCTCGATGATCCGCGCCTTGTGATCGGCCATGTTGCGCACGGCGAAAGAGCTTTTGGACGCTTTGGTATTCTGCACCATCACGGCGCTATGGGAATCATCCGCGTTCACCAAGGCGATCGCATCCGCAGGCAGCTCATCGAAGAAGGTCTTCTTCGCATGGATATATGCATCGAAGGTGCCGTGATAATCGAGGTGATCATGGGTGATGTTGGTGAACACGCCCAGCACGAAACGCAGGCCTGCAATACGCTGCTGTACCACGGCGTGGCTGCTCACTTCCATAACACAGTGCGAGATGCCGGCCTCCACCATTTGTGCGAGCAGCTCATTCAAGCGAAGCGGGTCGGGCGTGGTATGGGTTGCTGCCACCACTTCGCTTCCGATGCGGATATCCACGGTGGAGATCAGGCCGCTCTTGTGCCCCAAGGCACGTAGTAGCTTGTACAGCAAAGTGGCCACACTCGTCTTCCCGTTCGTGCCGGTGATGCCGATCAGCTTGAGCTTACGGTCCGGATGATCATAGTAATTGCCCGCCATGATGGCCAAGGCATGCCGACTATCCGCAACTCGCACGTAGGTGATACCGGCGCGAAGCTGCTTGGGAAGATCCTCGCAGATGATGGCTGCTGCGCCACTGTCAATTGCGGTTTCGATAAAAGCATGCCCATCACTGGCAGTGCCGCGCACGGCTATGAATGCAGTGAAGGGAACCACCTGTCGGCTATCGAAGGTGATGTGCTCGATGGCGGTATTGGTATCGCCCACCACCTGTTCCAAGTGGGTGCGGTAGAGTATGTCCTTGAGCAGTTTCATGTGGCGAGTTCAAGGGTCACGGTGGAGCCCTTCAGGGGGCGTGTTCCGGGTGCAGGGGTTTGCCGCTTCACCATGCCGCTGCCGGTGAGGCGCACGCGTAGGCCGTGGTTCTCCAGGATGTACATGGCATCGCGCAAGCCCATGCCGATCACGTTGGGCATCATGCCGGTCCCCTCCGCAGGTACGGCACGCGGGGCCACCACCACGGCGCTATCCGTGGCTTGCGTGGCGGCCCATTCACCGTCCCCCTCAATACGCACGGGGATGTTCAGGCCGTCCAATACCGTAAGCAGATCGGCCCTGTTGCCACCAAAGGATACCGGCGTTTGGAACACGCTGTCGGTCTGGGCCACGGTGGTCTGCATCTCCAGCCGATTGCTGTAGATCTTGTCCGCGATCTCGCGGAACACAGGCCCGGCCACCACGTTTCCGTATACGCCGCGCATGCTGGGGGAGCTCACTACCACTATACACGTATACTGCGGCGCACCAGCCGGGAAGTAGCCTACGAATGAGGCTTGGTAACTCACGCCGTTCACCTTGTACCCCGCCTTGTTGGAAGCGATCTGGGCAGTGCCTGTCTTTCCCGCGATGCGGAAGTGGGCCGAACGCAGGTTCACGGCGGTACCGGAATCCACCACTCCTTCCAGCACACTGCGGATCTTCTGCAACGTGCCGTCGGAGCAAATACGTTCATTGAGCGTTACGGGCGGAAAACGTTCGATCACCTTTCCATTCCTGGTGATGGAGCGAACGAATTGTGGTTGCACCATGCGCCCGTTATTGGCGATGGCATTATAGAAGGTGAGCATGCGCAGCGGAGTTCCGCTCACCTCGTACCCGATGCTCATCCATGGTAGGCTGGTACCGCTCCAGAGCTTTTTGTCTTCGGGCCCCCGCAGCACGGGCATGCCTTCACCCGGAATACGGATACCCAAGGGAGAACCGAAGCCAAGCCCTCGGAGCCCTTCCACAAAACGTTTCGGGTCCCCCTTGTACGCATTGTCAATGGCCTGTGAGATCCCTGTGTTACTACTGACCTCCAACGCTCTCCGCAAGCTGATCAGCCCATAACCTGCTTCATGGGAGTCCCGCATCCAGCGGTCGTAGAACTTGTGCTTCCCGCCCCGGGTATCCACGATCTGGTCCAGCGATGCAAGCCCGTCCTCCATGGCCACCATCAGTGCGGCGATCTTGAAGGTGCTGCCCGGTTCCGTGCTGGCCCCTACCGCATAATTGTAATCCTCGGCGTAGCTGCTATCCTTCTGGATGGTGAGGTTGCTGATGGCCTTGATGTACCCGGTCCGGGTCTCCATCACGACCACACAGCCATGGTGTGCACCGTTCTTTCTCAGTTGGGCAGCGAGCGCGGCATCCGCCACGTCCTGCAAGTTCATATCGATGGTGGTATGTACATCGCTTCCCGGTATGGGATCCTGCCCTTCTCCTCCATCCACCGGCATCCACACACCACCCGTCAGGCGGCGCTCCAATCGCTTGCCACGTATGCCTTGCAACCATTCCGCATAGCCGGCCTCCAAACCGATCGCCGTGCTGTCCTTCAGCAGATAGCCTACGGTGCGCGAGGCCAGTCGCCCAAAGGGGCGAATGCGCACCATGTGCTTGTCCGCAATGAATCCGCTGCGGTTGCGCCCCAACCTGAACAACGGCATCCGGCGCAGGCTCTGCAACTGCTCGTGATCGCAGCGCCGCTTGATCAGATGGTAGCGCTCTCCACGTGCGTAGGCATCCACCAAGCTCCGGCGGTAATCCTGCATGGAGCGATCGCCGAACAGCTCGGAAAGCTCCCAACTGAGTGAATCCACATTGGCCGCAAACACCTCTTTGGTAAGGCCATCGGCCCGCATGTCCATACGGATCTCATACTCCGGAACGCTGGTGGCCAACAAGCGATCATCGTCGCTGAAGATGTGCCCGCGCTCGGACTGGACGCTGCGCATGGCAGTGGCCACGTTCACCGCCTTGGCACGCCACTTATCGCCTTCCATGATCTGGATAGTGAAAAGCTTCACCGCGATGGCAGCGCCGAACAGCATCAGCACCGCATACACCAAGGTGATGCGCAGGCGGAGTTTTTCGGGCTCGTTCATGGCCTGGTGCGTTGTGCTTCCAATTCCTTCTTGTCCACGGTGATCCGCAATGGCGGTTCCCGGCTTTCACGCAGGCCCATATCACCGATATCATCCGCCACTTGGCTTTGCCGCTCGGAACGCTCCAGATGGCTGCGCACGGTGATGTACTCCGAGCGCATCTCCTTCAGCTCACTACTGGTGCGGTCCAGTTCGCGCACGGTGCGCTCGGTCCAATAACCGTAGCCGATGTACGAGAGCATCAACCCGGCCACGAACAGGAGGAAGGGCATATTGGACAACACCTTCTCCCGCGTGAGGAAGGTTCCGTTCAACACGTTCACCAACCCGCGTGAGAACGTGCGGCGGCGGCGTGGCTTCTTGTCCTTCACCTTTTTCTCCGGTATGTCCTTCTTACGCTTGTTCACTGCCGTACTGCTGTTCGGAGCCGCGCACTGCGCGCCCGCGGATTTTCCAATTGCTCTTTTTCAGA
Organism: Flavobacteriales bacterium; assembly: GCA_019638085.1. GTDB lineage: Bacteria > Bacteroidota > Bacteroidia > Flavobacteriales_F > PHOS-HE28 > PHOS-HE28. The sequence goes on from JAHBUL010000014.1 coordinate 37,058, forward strand.
AGGCTGCACCGCCTTGCTCTGTGTGGGTTTGAAGGGCCGAAGGCTGTTGCCGAACAGGTCCTTCTCTTCCTTCCCTTGCAGGTGACCCGCACGCATCCAATTCTTCACCAGGCGATCTTCCAAGCTGTGATAGCTCATCACCACCAACCTTCCGCCGGGCTTGACCACCTCCGCGCTCACCTCCAACAGGCGCTCCAACGAGGCCAGTTCATCATTCACGGCGATACGCAGCGCTTGGAAGACCTGGGCCAGAAAGCCATGCTCCTCGCCTCGGCGTGCCATGGGACGCAGGATCTCCACCAGCTGGAACGTGGTCGAGATCCGTTCCTGCGTGCGGGCCTGCACCAAGCGGCGGGCGACCTTGTGGGCATTATGCACCTCACCATAGGTGTTCAGTAGATCCGTGAGCGCTCGTTCATCCAAGCTGTTCACCAGGTCCGCTGCCGTGCGCTTCGCCTGCTGGTTCATCCGCATGTCCAGCGGGGCATCGAACCGGAAGCTGAAGCCACGCTCAGCTGTATCGAACTGGTGGCTGCTTACTCCTAGATCAGCCAGAAGCCCGTCGACAGGGAGCTTTCCAAGGAAGCGTAGATGGTTGGCCACCCACCGGAAATCCGATGCCACTAGAGTGAAACGGGGATCATCAGGAGCGTTACTGCGTGCGTCAGCATCCCGATCGAACGCGACCAACGACCCTTCGGGGCCCAACTGAGCGAGGATGGCCCTGCTGTGGCCGCCACCACCGAACGTCACATCCACATAAGTGCCGTCGGGGCGGATGGCGAGGGCATCAAGACACTCTTGCAGGAGAACAGGCTCATGGTATGTGAGGTGTTGCCCCGTCATTTCCCAAACTGCCCATTACGTCCTCCGCCAGTGCAGAGAGGTCCACTTTTTCGCGGCGCATCTGCGCATAGCCCGCCTTGCTCCATACTTCCACGCGATCGCCCAAGCCCACGAGCTTGAGATCCTTGGCCAGCTTGGGGTCGTCCATCAAAGCCTTGGGCAACAGCAATCGGCCGCTGCCATCCAGTTCCAGATGGGTGGCGCCGGCGGTGAATCGCCGGATGAATTCCATGTTCTTCTCCACGAAGCGGTTCAACCGGCCCAGCATGCGATTGGTGTCGTCCCAGACCTGTTGCGGGTAGAGCACCAAGCAAGGCCGGAACACATCGCGATTGATCACGAAGCCGCGCGAGAGCGAATCGGCCAACTGCTTCTTCAACCCGGCAGGGAGCACCAAACGCCCCTTGGCGTCCAGTCGCACATCGTATTCGCCGAGTAGGTTGAGCATTGGTGATCATCGTGGGTGCCGCTGGCTGCGAAAGTAGGACCATTGCCCCACTTTGCCCCATATAACCCCACTTTGTTCAAAACTATTGTCCGACAAAGCTAGTTCATCGCATGCAAACAACACGTATGGTCCTGATAATAGTGGAATTTCTGGAAGTGGCGCAAAGTGGAGCAGAATCCCGGAAATGAACCTGATCGGCCCATTGTGGAAAACCTTCCATCCAAGCGCGTTGATGCTTGATCCGCGCCCATTCCACCCTTTCGCATAGGGCATCCCCTGCTACGAGCCACACACTTTCCTCCGGCCATCCATCGTGTACTGGCGCTGTGCCCTACATTTGGGCATCCACGAGCAAGCATGGCGCAAGAGCTGAAGGAGGCAGGGGAGTTCAGGTACATCGACGCGGGCGAAGGCCCACCACTGCTGTTCCTGCATGGTTTGTTCGGGGCACTCAGCAACTTCGAGGAGACGATCGCCTATTTCTCGGATCGGTACCGGGTGATCATGCCCATCCTGCCGCTCTACTCCCTGCCCATGCTGAATACCAACGTGAAAGCACTGGCCGGTTTCCTGGACCGATTCGTGAAGCATTTGGGCCTGAAGGACCTCAACCTGCTGGGCAATTCACTCGGTGGCCATGTAGCCTTGGTCTATTGCAGCTTACACGCGGAAAACGTGCGGACATTGACCTTGACCGGCAGCAGCGGGCTCTATGAGAATGCCTTTGGCGGCGGCTTTCCCCGGCGCGAGGACAAGGAGTTCATCCGCAGGAAAGTGGCCCTCACTTTCCACGATCCCAAATTCGCAACGGAGGAACTGGTGGAGGAATGTTTTGTGACCGTGAACGACCGGGCGAAACTGATCCGCATCCTCTCACTGGCCAAGAGCGCGATCCGCCACAACATGGCCGGGGAGCTCCCGAAAATGAAGATGCCGGTTTGTCTGATCTGGGGCAAGCAGGACACCATCACTCCGCCCCATGTGGCCGAGGAGTTCAACGCACTGATCCCCAATAGTGAACTATTCTGGATCGATGAGTGCGGCCATGCCGCCATGATGGAAAAGCCTGCCGAGTTCAACGGCATCATGGACCGTTGGCTTGAGAAGACACTTCGGTGATGGGTCTCAAGTGTACAGTTGTCGGTTGCCAGTTACCAGCGTTTCGTTCGGCATTTGGTCCGTTGTGGCAAGGGCTTGAGGATGGGGCCGTTCATTGTTTTCCATCCCCAAGCCTCGAAGCCTCTCACGGCCTGGAGTAACGCCCCCTTCTCCCAAGGAAAAGGGAAGGGGATGAGAGCGGTAGCCCCCAATTAGGACAGCCCTGAAAACTGACAACGAACAACTGACAACTGCCTAAAATGGAAAACCTCAGGGCCGAGCACCTCGGTAGTGGCCGGGAAGCGGAGCATTGGCCAAAGCCGAACCTGCCGGAATATGCATTTATCGGGCGAAGCAACGTGGGCAAGAGTTCCTTGATCAACATGCTGGTGGGCATCCATCGCTTGGCCCGTGTAAGCGGCACGCCGGGCCGAACCCGCAATGTGGAGCACTTTCGCGTAGAGCCACCAAAAGGAAAAGGGCAAGCTTGGATGCTCGCCGATCTTCCGGGGTACGGCTTCGCCAAGACCAGCAAAGCCGAACGCGCAACATGGCAGGTGATGATCCGGAACTACCTGCGCGAAAGGGAGAACCTGCAATGCGTCTTCCTGCTGGTGGATGTGCGGCACGAACCGCAGCAGAACGACCTGGACATGATCCAGTGGCTGGGTGAGGAAGGCATACCGTTCGTTATCCTCTTCACTAAAAGCGACAAGCTCAAGCAGCCGTCCATCGTACGAAATGTGGCACATCTGAAACGGACGTTGAAGAAGACCTGGGAGACGCTCCCCCACCTCATTATCACCTCAGCCGAGTCCGGTAAGGGTCGCGAAGAGGTACTGGAATTCATCACCGATGTGAATTCGCGATGGGGTTCTTAGGGCGTAGTTGTCAGTTGCCGGTTGTCCGTTGTCAGGCGTTCTTGGCCAGTTTCCGAACGCTTTTCAATTCCTCTCATCCAGCTGAGCCGGTCCACGCTTGAAGCCCGGATCCAGCGAGGTAGGCGCTTGCAGTGTCCAGCTTACAACCAGCATCACCTATGCCCCAGGGGTGTTGAAAGCACAGTGACCTGTGTTGGCCATTGGGCCCGAAGTCGGACCTGGCAATGGACAACCGGCACCGGACAACTATTTCTTCAGCTCCGGCAACATGTGCTCCGCGAAGTACGCTGCAAAATCCCGCATTTGCGCCGCCATCTTGTCCTCGCCAGTGGCCCGTTCGAAGGTATCGGCAAGCGTGAGGAAGTTCTGGTGAAAGAACGCCTTCATTTCGTCCGTGGTCATCTCCTTGGTCCACAGGTCGATGCGCATGGTGTTGAGCTCATTCGCATCCCATAAGGAAAGCAACATGGCCTTGCTCACACCCAGGGATTCGGCATCCTCGGCCTCCCATTCAATGCGCTCGGGCACTTTGTTCTCATCCAGTTGCACGTGGATGCGGATCTCGGAAACTTTCTTGCTCATGGATAGGGGCCGTTGATCTGTATTCAACGGGGTTTGTAGGTTTTGAGGATCGCCTGCGGATCGCGCATGGCAAAAAGCTCGGCAAAGGTGGTCTTCGGATGGGCCTTCAGGTAACTGCTCACCATGCGATAGCCGATCCACTCGCCGATGTGGCCCGGGCTTTCACGCGGGAATCCAGGAGTGAACGGCCCATCGTTGAGGAAGCGGTCCACCTCCTTGGGGTCCTTGGAGTAGAGCAGTTCCTTCGCCACGATCTCTCTCCAGATATTGAATTCGTTGTCCTCGCACCATTTCAACTGCTGTGGTGTGAAGGCGAATTTGAGGCTGGCATCAGTTCCTGGCAGCAGATCATCTAATAAGGCCATCACCTTGCCGATCACCACCAAGTTGGTAAGCAGGTCCTCACCGCGGACGTCCCTGGTATAGTGTACTTGAAGCCAGCCCTTCACCACACTGGGCACCAGCATCTCCGGGCGCATGCGCTCCTTGCGATATTGCGGGAACACATCGGGCGAGAGGTACTGCACCACCGGACTGCTGCGGCCAACGAACCATTCCACCCCGAAGCCGAGTACACTATCCGTGGGCAACACCCCATAATTGAAGCCTGAATTAAAGGCGATGATGCGTGGGGTGAGGCTATCCGGGAAGAAGGCCTTCAGGCGACCGAAGGCCTCATTGAAATCCGCCTCCTGCTGCTCCATATCTCCTAATAGGCTATCCGCCGTCCGCTGCACAGCGCTCCAATCCGGGTCGTGCGTAAAGCTGATCAGGGCCATGGGTAGGCGCGGATCATTGAAGGGAGCGGCCTGAAGCACTTGTTCCACATACATCTTGTAGAACTCACCGTACTCGGCGTACAACTTAAGGTTGAAATTCCCTGCGGTATCAGCCACCGATCGGAACAGATCCTGGTCCAAGCGCTCGATCCGGATATGTGGATCCACTGACTCGGGTAGGTCCCTACGGCCCTCATTCCCTCCGCACCCCAATAGGACAAGGAGAACAAAACACCCCACAATACTGTTTCCGTGGCCGAAGCCGATCTTACCTTTGGCCATTACTCAACTTGCGCACAAACCTATGAAGAAGGTCTACGTTACGCTCCTCGCCCTATTGTTCGGGGCCTCACATCTTTTCGCCCAAAGCGACAACTCTGTCCGTATGGGCATCAAACTCGCCCCGAACCTGGCATGGGTGCGCTCGGATACGAAAGGCTTGGAGAGCGATGGTACGATAGTCGGCTATAGCTTCGGCCTGATGATGGAGTTCCCGTTCGGTGCGAATGGAAACTATCGTTTTGCATCGGGCCTGTTCTTGAACAACATCGGGGGCAAGTCCACCTATTCCACCGCCACCCCAGCTGATACTACCGGACTGACGGCGAACATTTTGAGGAACTCAACAGTGAATCTGCGATACATTGAAGTACCGGTCACCATGAAGATGATGACGAATGAGATAGGGTACATGCGCTATTATGGCCAGCTCGGAGTAGACCTAGGGGTGAATATTCGCGCGAAATCCGATGCGGAAACGGTGACCACCACTGGTGGGTCCGTCCGTTCAACGACCGAGGATGACATCGATGTGAAGGAATCGGTGAATGCCTTCAAGGCGGGGCTGGTGATCGGTGGCGGATTGGAGTTCAACTTCAGCGGCAGCACGTCCGCCGTGGCAGGGATCACCTACCACAGTGGCTTCACTAACCTGTTCAAGAAGGACTCCTTCAACGGAGTGGACAATGCGAAGACGTTTGCCGACTACATCGAACTGACCTTAGGCGTATTCTTCTGACCTACTTTGGTATTGAAAGCCCCGCTCCTGATCGAACAGCCGGAGCGGGGCTTTTCTTTGCACCGCGCCTTGGCCCACTATGCTTCGGCGAACAAAGCATGTTGAACCTCGAAGGAACCATAGCGCACATCACCAACTGGCTACGGGAGTATTGCGTGGCGAACAGGCAGCAAGGCTTCGTCCTCGGTATCAGCGGCGGCATCGATAGCGCCATCACCAGTACACTATGCGCTCGAACGGGTTTGCCTTTACTCTGTGTGGAGATGCCGATCCACCAGCACGCCTCCCACGAGGGCAGGGCGCAGGACCACATTGCTTGGCTGCTCGAACGTCATCCCAACGTCAGGACCGAGCGCGTGCAGCTCACGCAGGTATTCGACACCCTGGTGAATGAGCTTCCGATCCAGCAGGAAACTGCTGGGCGCTCCCTCGCCCTGGCCAATACCCGCGCGCGTTTGCGGATGACCACCTTATACTACCTCGCCGGCATTCACCGCTACCTGGTAGCCGGCACGGGCAACAAGATCGAGGACTTCGGGGTGGGCTTCTACACCAAGTATGGCGATGGCGGCGTGGACCTTTCGCCCATTGCCGATCTCACCAAGACCGAGGTCTTCGCCATAGCGCAGGAACTTGGCATCATTGAAAGCATTCTAGTTGCAAAACCCAGCGACGGCCTCTTCGCGGATGACCGCAGCGACGCGGATCAATTGGGAGCCAGCTACCCGGAACTGGAATGGGCGATGGCCTTGCGTACTTCAGGTACTTCCGTGAACGCCGATGAACTCACTGAACGCCAACGCGAGGTACTGAAGATCTACGATCGGCTGCATGCAGCGAATGCGCACAAGTGGTTGCCGATACCGGTGTGTATGATACCGGCGGGGTTGCGGATGTGAAGTTCCGCCGGGTGATCCGGACTTCGCTGCTCTTATCGTAAAAGAGATCGGCGAGGTCTTGCTCTGGCAGTGCCATTTAAGACGTGTTCTTCACAAGGTAGTAGTCGTTCGCCTCTCTCAAGTATCCATCCGCCGACTGGAGGTCGATGGGCCTTGAGCTCACACGATCGTCCACACGTTCTACCCGCGCAGTAGCGCATCGAGGTCGCCATAGAATTACTCATGGATACATCAAGGCATCGGTAATCCGAGTCTCATCAACAAGATCATTCCCAAACCTGCGATCAGCAATTCGATCAAAAGCCCCGCAACGGCAAGTATCAGCAGAAGCACGTTACCCCACGCCTTAGCACGCGCATGGACCACCCCATGGAAAGCAGTGATTCCAATCGAGAAGGTCACCACCGCTAAAACGGTCAACATGAAAAACACGGCAGGCAGTAGCCGCCAGCGCATGTTCTGGAACGGAATGGCAAATAAGCCTATGGCACTGACTATGAAGACTGATACACAGATCGCGACATTTAAAGAAAATATCAACCATAATGGCTTAGAAAAGCACCATCGAAGGGCTCTCTTCATCACGCGATCGTCCACACGTTCTCCCCGCGGAGCAGCGCATCGAGGTCGCCCTCACCTTTCTTCTGCTTGGCCAGCGCTACTTGGGCGTTCATCTTCGTTTCGTGCGTGTGGCGGTCGTTCACGTAGAACACGCCGAAGGGCCGGGGTAGCGCATCCTTCTCACGCGGATCATCGAAGAGGCGGACAAGAATACTGGCCTTGAAGGAGTCGCGCTCATCGTGGATCCAAAGGTCATCCGCAGCTGCTTCACCTGCTGCCAGGTCGACCACCACGGGCGTCATACCATCCAGCTTGATGCCTTTGGTACCGTTACCAAAGAGCAGGGGCTTGCCGTGTTCCACGAAGACGGTGTGTGCGGCTTTGCTCGCTTTCTCGGTGAATATCTCGAAAGCGCCGTCGTTGAAAACATTGCAGTTCTGGTAGATCTCCAGCAGGCTGGTCCCGCGATGGGCGTCGGCACGCAACAGCATCTCACGCAAGTGCTTCGGGTCACGGTCCATGCCGCGGGCTATGAAAGTGGCATCGGCGCCCTTGCACAGGGCGAGCGGATTGAACGGATGGTCCGTACTGCCCATCGGTGTGCTTTTCGAGATCGCGCCCTCCGGTGAGGTAGGCGAGTACTGGCCCTTGGTGAGGCCATAGATCTCGTTGTTGAAGAGCAACACGTTGAGGTCCACGTTGCGGCGCAACATGTGGATCAGGTGGTTGCCGCCGATGCTGAGCGAATCGCCGTCGCCGGTGATCAACCATACGCTGAGGTCGGGCTGCACGCTGCGCATGCCGCTGGCGATCGCCGGTGCGCGGCCATGGATGCTGTGCATGCCGAACGTGTCCAAGTAGTACGGGAAGCGGGACGAGCAGCCGATGCCGCTGATGAAGACGATCTCTTCCTTCGCGCGACCGTGTACCGCAAGCACGCTCTCTACTTGTTTCAGGATGGAATAATCGCCACAGCCGGGACACCAGCGCACTTGCTGGTCGCTGCTGTAGTCGATCTTTTTCGGCGCCGGGGCCGCTGGTTGCAGAGTGCTCATTTCTTCAACAGGTTCAAAGCGGCCACACGGATCTCCTCGGCAGTGAAGGGCATGCCTTGCACCTTGTTCAAGCCTTGTGCATCCACGAGGTATTCAGCGCGCATCAACTGGCGCAATTGGCCACTGTTCATTTCGGGCACCAGCACTTTATCATACTTCTTCAGCAAGCCGCGCAAGCCATTATTGAACGGGAACATGTGCCGCAAGTGTACATGCGCCACGCTGTGCCCTTCCTGCTGCAACTCCAACGCGGCAGTACGAATGGCACCGTAGGTGGATCCCCAGCCGACGATCAGCAGGTCACCTGTTCCGGGACCGCTGTCCAAGCGGATCGGGCGATAGGTATCGGCGATGCGCTGTACCTTCTCAGCGCGCAACTTCACCATCAGTTCGTGGTTCTGCGGGTCGTAGCTGATGTTGCCCGTTTTGTCTTCCTTTTCGATGCCGCCAATGCGATGTTGCAAGCCCTTCATGCCGGGCACTGCCCACGGACGCACGCCGCGTTCATCGCGGGCGTATGGCATAAAGGCCTCGGCATCCTCCGTTTCGCGTGGTTTAGCGTACGGCGGTGTGATCGGGCGTAGATCCTTTGCTTCCGGAAAGCGCCATGGCTCCGCACCGTTGGCGATGTATCCATCGCTGAGCAGGATCACCGGCGTCATGTGTTCCACGGCCAGCTTCACGGCTTCGTACACCATCTCGAAGCAATCGGTGGGGCTGCTCGCAGCGATCACGGGTATCGGAGCCTCACCGTTGCGGCCGAAGATCGCTTGCCAGAGATCGGCCTGTTCCGTTTTAGTAGGCAGCCCGGTGCTGGGGCCACCACGCTGTACGTTCACCACCACCAGCGGGATCTCCAGCATGAACGCCAGTCCGAGCGCTTCGCCTTTCAATGCGATACCGGGTCCGCTGCTGGCCGTAGCGCCAAGCGCACCACCATAGCTGGCACCGATGGCCGAGCAGATGGCAGCGATCTCGTCCTCAGCTTGGAAGGTCTTCACGCCGAAATGCTTGTTACGGGATAGCTCATGCAGAATATCGCTCGCCGGTGTGATGGGGTAGCTACCGTAGAACAGCTCCAGCCCGGCTTTCTGAGCTGCAGCGATGAGACCGATGGCGATCCCTTGGTTGCCGGTGATGTTGCGGTAATTACCCTTGGGCATCGGTGCGGGCTTCACCTCGTACCGGGTGGTGAACGTCTCGCTGGTGTCCCCGTAGTTATAGCCCGCCTGCAGCACTTTCAGGTTCGCTTCCAACAGCTCCGGCTTGTTCTTGAACTTCGCTTCCAGGAATTTCTTCGTGCGTTCCAACGATCGGCTGTACATCCAGTTGATGAAACCGAGCACGAACATGTTCTTGCTGCGGTCCTTCTCCTTCATGCCGAGGGAAGTGCCTTCCAGTGCGAGCCGCGTCAGCTTGGTGATGTCCACCGTGTGCAGGACGTAGTTGTCCAGCGAGCCATCCGTCAACGGGTTCTCCTCATCGGGATAGCCTGCGAGCCGCAGGTTCTTCGGATCGAAACCGTCACTGTTGGCAATGATGGTGCCGCCATGCTTGAGCTTTGCGAGGTTGGATCTCAGGGCAGCCGAGTTCATCACCACCAGCACGTCACAGACATCACCGGGGGTGAAAACGTCCACGCTGCCGAAGTGCAATTGGTAGCCGCTTACGCCAGCAAGTGTTCCCTGCGGTGCGCGGATCTCCGCCGGGTAGTTCGGAAAAGTGCTCACATCGTTGCCGAAGAGTGCGTTGGTGTCGGTGAATTGGGTTCCAGTGAGCTGAATGCCGTCACCGCTGTCCCCGGCGAAGAGGATCACCACTTTCTCGCGGGCCTCAATGACCTTCGGACGGGGTGTAGGTATCGTGTCCATAATTGGGTGCAAAGGTACGGGGCCCTTGTCGCGCTCTCCTGATGTGGATCAGTTCGGCCGTGGGCGTGCATCTCCCATTGCCATGGTACGGCGCTGTTCGGTGCTTCCGGGTACTGCCAGCAGCTGCGACCCTCCCGGCCCTTACGCAGCCGCCGCCTTACTTTGTCCGCTCGCTTTCTCTCAAGGACATGAACAAGAACAACACCTCTCTTCCGGCCTTAGGCCTCGTGCTTTTGTTGGCATTGGGTTGTAACCCCACCTCCCGCACGGTAGTAGCTCCGGTCGCTGCGGATGCGCCGGCACGCTTGGCGCAGCAGAATGTGGACGCCGTGATCTACCAGCACTACTCCGCCGAAGTACACCGGCTTTTCGAGCAGGGTTATGAGTTGGCCAAGATCCGCTTGGATGCCAATCTGGAACGGCCGCACACTTTGCCCCCTGCGGTGATCGTGGATATCGATGAAACAGTGCTGGACAACAGCCCCTATCAAGTGACCAACGCTGCCATGGGTCGCACCTATTCCCCAGCTACTTGGAAGGCCTGGACCGCGAAGGGCAGTGCGAAGGCCCTGCCTGGTGCATTGGAATTCCTGAACTATGCTACTACCAAGGGCTGCGCGGTCTTCTACATTTCCAATCGTGAAATTGATGAGACGGATGCCACCATGCGCAACTTGATCCAGGAGGGCTTCCCCATGGTGGACAGTGCCCACGTGCTCCTCATGCACGGCACCAGCGATAAAACGATACGTCGGGCCGAGGTGGCCAAGAACCACTACATCGCGCTGCTGGCAGGCGATCAGCTCACCGATTTCGACGAGAGCTTCAAAAACCGATCGGTCGGGGACGGCAAGCCAAACGTGGATGCGCTGCGCGACACACTGGAGCGGTACTTCATCATGCTACCGAACCCCATGTACGGTGTTTGGCTGGATGCCGTGAGCGGACGTCCACTGGAAGGGAAGCCCGGCAACAAGGAGACCCTGTTGAAGAAGAACGCCTACTGATGCGCGCCGTGATACAGCGGGTCTCAGAGGCCGCCGTGCATATCGCCGGGAACGAGACCGCACGGATCGGAAAAGGTTACTTGGTATTGCTCGGCATCGAGGTGGGTGACACCCCCGAAGAACTCGAATGGACCTGCGGAAAAGTAGCGCGCATGCGGCTCTTCCCGGATGATGAAGGAGTGATGAACCTCGACATCAATGAGGCGAAGGGCGAAGTACTCCTAGTGAGCCAGTTCACCCTGCAGGCCAGTACCCGAAAAGGCAACCGACCGAGCTATATCCGTGCGGCCCGCCCCGAAGAGGCCACACCGCTCTACCTCCGGGCGAAACAATTGTTCAGCATGCTGGTGTACGGGCGCGTAAAGACCGGTGAGTTCGGATCGGACATGCAGGTATCGCTTGTGAACGATGGCCCGGTGACCATTGTAATTGATAGCCGTTTGAAGGAATGAACGACACGCAACGACCAACCGACCAAGGCGAGATCTCTGTTTTGCAACGCGAAGTGGATCAATGGATAACCCGTGTGGGCGTACGCTACTTCAACGAGCTGACCAACATGGCCATCCTGAGCGAGGAGGTGGGCGAGGTGGCCCGCATCATGGCGCGCCGATATGGCGAGCAAAGCGAGAAGGAAAGTGATAAAGAAAAAGACCTCGGCGAGGAACTGGCGGACGTGATGTTCGTGGTGTTATGCTTGGCCAACCAGACGGGCACGCACCTGCAGGGCGCTTGGCGAAAGAAGATGACGGACCGCACAGAGCGGGATGCGGAGCGCCACAAGGAGAACCCGAAGTTGAAGTAGCTCCTTCAGATCACTTTCAAAACGTGCACAAGAGCGCTTTCAGCAGCGCCCGTACGCTCCTGCACATACCGTGATGCCGCTTCCGAGGCACTGTGCAAAAGGCTTGGATCCGCGATCCAGCGGTGGAGTGCGGCTTTCAATTCCTCCGCCGTTTTCACCTCCACCCCCGCCCCCACGTCGATCAAAGCCTGCGCCTCCGGAAATTTATCATGATCCGGTCCGAAGATCACCGGCACACCCCAGGCTGCGGCTTCCAACAAGCTGTGGATGCCATCGGTGAAGCCGCCGCCCACGTATGCGATGTTGCCATATCGGTAGAGCCTTGCCAGTAGGCCCATGCGATCCACCAGAAGGGTGCCTTGTTGCTCCTTTCCCAGCGTGGCTGCCACGTTTCCCTCAGGACTCTGCTCGATCTCTGCCCAACGTGCCAAAGGCTTCGGAAACAGTCGTTCTGAATGCATCAGTTGCTCCTCGTGTAGTTCGTGCGGTACAACGATGCACTTCGGGGCTGAGGTCCCCATACTGTTCAAGGCGGAGGCCAGCAGCTTTTCATCGGTTGGCCATGTGCTTCCGCAGACCAGCACAGGGCCATTGCCCGCGAATGCTTTTGCCAAAGGCAGTTCCTCCCCTTGCGCAACGATCTCAGCGACACGATCGAATCGGGTATCGCCGCCGACCGAAACATGATCCAGATCGAGGCCGAGGAGCAGGTTCCGTGAATCCTCGTTCTGCGTGAAAATGTGCGAAAAGAAGGAGAGCATCATCCGCCATGCCCCCCCATACCAATGGAAGAAGGGCTGGTCCTTGCGGAAGAGGGCCGACACCAAGAACGTGGGAACACCACTGCCTTGGAGCGCCTTTAGGTGATGGAACCAGAACTCGTACTTCACGAAGATCGCGACCTTTGGAGCAAGTAAACGTTGCAACCGTTCCGCGTTGCGCGCAGTGTCCGGTGGCAGGTATTCCACCACGGTGGCCAATGGGTGATCCTTCCGCGCCTCATGGCCGCTAGGGCTGAAAAAGGTGAGCAGAACAGGAAGTTCCGGACGTTCCCTTTTGATCGCTTCCAGCACTGGCCTGCCTTGCTCGAACTCACCCACACTGGCGCAATGCATCCACAGGCAGCCCTGCAGCTTCGGAGCAGCCTGTTCCAATCGCTCCCAAAGGCCCTCGCGCCCTTTCACCCAGGCCGCAGCTTTCGGTTTCCAGAGGGCGGCAAAACGGACCGCCGTGTGGTACGCCCCGGTGCCCAGGTCGTAGAGGAACGGCATCAGCGATAGTACTGTCGGTCGTCGCGGGCCTTGTAGATCGGCAGCGTCCAACCGAACCGCAGCCCATTCAGCCCGTCGTAGTGTGTATCGGTATCTGCCTTGCCTGTATCGAAATTATAAGGCCGCAAAGACTCTGTGAACCCGATGTTCACTTCAAAACCCACCATGAAATTGATGAACCGGTTATTGCTGAGATGTTGGTATCCGGCAAAGAACATCGCCATCGGGCCTGCTGCCAAGCGATCATATCCTTTCAGATATTCATCTTCCAATGCTGGCACAAAATCATTCTGGCTCTGGATCAGCAGCTTGTGCCGCATATAACCCCCACCCAGTTTCAGCAGGATCCCGCTGTTGGGATTGGGGCCTGCAACAGGGATCACCTTGCCGGCGAATGCCACCACTGTATAGCCTCGTTCGAACAACAAGATCTTCGCGGGATCACCATCCTGGTTCACGATCACACCATTGGAAGTGGTCATCGCCCGCAAGATGCTCCGGTCGTTCACCTTGTTCCCGAACATGAATGAGCCTTCCAGCCCCACGGAGTAGTTGCTCTTGAACTTCACCGAGACACTCAACCCCAAGTTATTGTTCGCCCCGAAGCGTTCACCGAGATCCCCATTTGGAAGCTGATAGGCATAGCTAAGCGTGATGGGCACGATCCGGATGGATGTATCCTGAATGCCGCCTTGGGCGAAGGAACCCGCTGACATGAGCACGGCCAGGACCGGAAAGAAGAATCGACATCTGTTCATCGGAGGCGAAGGTAGCGGCGCTCTAGTTGAGGCGGAATATAGCATGGAGAAAGGGAGCACATAGCGGCATGGGTACCGTACAAGGTGCATATTACCTTCGCGCCTTCCTTGCCGGAAACCCGGCTACCTCAGTACAACATTAAACGTTCCATGAAGCCCATCCAAATGGTCGACCTGCTCGGCCAATATGAAAAGATAAAGCCTGAGGTGGATGCCGCCCTGTTGGACGTGATCGCAAGCACTGCTTTCATCAACGGGCCGGAGGTGAAGGCATTTGAGAAGGAACTCGCCGCATACTTGGGCGTGAAACATGTGATCGCTTGCGGCAATGGCACCGATGCGCTGCAGGTGGCCATGATGGCCTTGGGGCTGAAACCCGGTGATGAGGTGATCACCGCTTCGTTCACCTTCGTTGCCACTGTGGAGGTGCTGGCCCTGCTCGGCCTCGTGCCGGTCTTTGCGGATGTGCTGCCAGGGACCTTCAACTTGGACCCCGCCGATGTGGCCCGCAAAGTGACCCCGCGTACCAAGGCCATTGTGCCGGTACACCTGTTCGGGCAGTCGGCGGATATGGATGCCATGCTCGCCATCGCCCGGGAATATGACCTGCGCGTGGTGGAGGATGCCTGCCAGTCCATCGGTGCGGACCATAGTGGTGCCAACGGAAAACGCAAGTCCGGAACGATCGGTGACATCGGCGTCACCAGCTTCTTCCCCAGCAAGAATTTGGGATGCTTTGGAGATGGTGGTGCGCTCTTCACGAACGATGATGAACTCGCCCACCGGATACGCCGGGTATGCAACCATGGGAGCGAACAACGCTACTACCATGAGGTGATCGGGGTGAACAGTCGGCTGGATTCGGTGCAAGCGGCGGTGCTCCGCATCAAATTGCGCCACCTGAATGCGTATGCAAAGGCCCGCAATGCCGCCGCCGCTGCCTATGACAATGCCTTCTCCCGCGTCAACGACATCACCATTCCTGAACGCAGTACATTCAGCAACCACGTGTTCCATCAATACACGTTGCGGGTCGCAAACGGCAAACGGGATGCCCTACGAAAGCATCTGGAAGCGGCAGGAATCCCGGCCATGGTCTACTATCCGGTACCCTGTCATCTACAAAATGCGTACAAGAGCGATCGTTTCCCGGTTGGGTCACTTCCGGTCACTGAGCAGCTCACCGAGGAAGTGATCTCCCTTCCGATGAGCACCGAACTGGACCCGGAACAACTCGAACACATCACCCGAGCGGTGACGAATTTCCTTAACTAAAAAGCCCCACGGGTGGCTGCGGTCTTTCATGCCGCGAAACCTATAGAATGAACATGAACATAGCAGTAGTAGGAACCGGATATGTTGGCCTTGTTACCGGTACATGTTTCGCCGAAACAGGCAACCATGTGATCTGTGTGGATATCGACGAGGAAAAGGTAAAGAAGCTCAAGGACGGCCAAGTGCCCATCTACGAGCCGCATTTGGATGTCCTTTTCGAACGCAATATCCGCCAAGGCCGCTTATCCTTCACCACGGACCTGAAGGAGGCGGTGGACAAGGCACAGATCATTTTCCTTGCGCTGCCCACCCCCCCGGGTGAGGATGGGAGTGCCGACCTGAAGTACGTATTGGGCGTGGCCAAGGAACTGGGCAAGATCATAACGGATTACAAGGTGATCGTGGACAAGAGCACGGTACCTGTGGGAACGGCGGAGAAGGTCCGTTCTGCGGTGGCCGAGCATGCCAAGGTGCCCTTCGATGTAGTGAGCAATCCCGAATTTCTACGGGAGGGATTCGCCGTGGACGACTTTCTGAAGCCCGACCGGGTAGTGGTGGGCACCAGCAGCGCCCGCGCCCAGAAAGTGATGGAGGACCTGTACAAGCCGTTCGTGCGGCAGGGCAACCCGATCATTTTCATGGACGAACGCAGTGCCGAACTCACCAAGTATGCCGCCAACGCTTTCCTCGCCGTGAAGATCACCTTCATGAACGAGATCGCGAACTTCTGTGAAGCCGTAGGTGCCGACGTGGACAAGGTGCGCATCGGCATTGGCAGCGACAGCCGGATCGGCAAGCGCTTCCTGTTCCCTGGTATCGGCTATGGGGGCTCCTGCTTCCCGAAGGATGTGCAAGCCCTGGCCAAGAGCGGTGAGGATGCGGGCTACCGCTTCCAGATCATCGAGAGTGTGATGAGGGTGAACGAGCTCCAGAAGACCACCTTGGTGGACAAGATCAAAGCGCATTATGGAAAGGACCTTCGCGGCAAGCATTTCGCCATGTGGGGCTTGGCCTTCAAGCCGGATACCGATGATATCCGCGAAGCACCCGCGTTGTACATGATCGAAGCATTGGTGGAGGCCGGCGCCACAATTACGGCGTTCGACCCGGAGGCGATGGACAATGTGCGCAAGACCATCGGCGACAAAGTGAAGTATGCTACCGATGAATACGCCGCACTGGAAAATGCCGACGCCCTTCTGATCGCTACCGAATGGGCCCTTTTCCGCACCCCGAACGTGGAGCGGATGGAGAAGTTGATGAAGGAGAAGGTGATCTTCGATGGACGCAACCTCTACGACCTGGACGAAATGAAGGAATTGGGCTATTACTATGTCAGCATAGGCAGACAGCCAATGAATGCACCGATCAAAACAAAGGTCTGACATGGTCAGGAAAAGCCCTCTCAAATTGGCAAAGGCAAGCACCAAGCGCTCCACGGGCAAAGGGAAGGCTGCTACCAAGGGAGCCCGGATGAAGATGGTGAAGCCTGCGGAAAAAGAGCGGGTGCTGATCACCGGTGCCGCCGGCTTCCTGGGTTCACACCTCTGCGACAGGTTCATCAAGGAAGGCTATCACGTGATCGCCATGGACAACTTGATCACCGGCCGCCTGAAGAACATCGAACACCTCTTCCAACGATCGGATTTCGAGTTCTACCACCACGATGTCTCCAAGTATGTACATGTGCCGGGCAAACTGAAATACATCCTTCATTTCGCTTCACCCGCCAGCCCGATCGACTACTTGAAGATCCCGATCCAGACGCTCAAGGTGAGTTCCTTGGGTACGCACAATCTGCTCGGCCTCGCCTTGGCAAAAAAGGCGCGGATCTTGGTGGCCAGCACCAGTGAGGTCTATGGCGATCCGCAGGTACATCCCCAAACGGAGGACTACTGGGGCCATGTGAACACCGTGGGTCCACGCGGCGTGTACGACGAAGCCAAACGCTTCCAGGAAGCCCTCACCATGGCCTACCACACCTATCACGGTCTGGAGACACGTATTGTACGCATCTTCAACACCTATGGTCCGCGCATGCGGCTCAATGATGGTCGTGTGCTACCAGCCTTCATTGGCCAAGCTTTGCGCGGTGAAGACCTCACCATATTCGGCAAGGGAAACCAGACCCGCAGCTTCTGCTATGTGGACGATCTGATCGATGGCATATACCGCCTGCTCAAGAGTGATTACCCGGGCCCTGTGAACGTTGGTAATCCGGCAGAGATCACTATCAAGCAGTTCGCACAGGAGATCGTGAAGCTTACCGGGACCAAACAAAAGCTGGTGTACAAGCCGCTGCCGCAAGACGATCCCATGCAACGCCGCCCGGACATCACCTTGGCCAAAAAGCTGCTGAAGTGGGAGCCGAAGGTCTCACGCGCCGAAGGCTTGAAGATCACTTACGACTACTTCAAAGGCCTTTCCAAGGACGAACTGCACGAGAAGGAGCACAACACTTTCGAGGGGTACGTGCGCAAGTGACAGGTTATCCACCGATTACACTGATTACGCCGATTTTTGGTTCAGTGGCCTCGTTGCGCATTTGATCGGCTCATCTCCTCCATCGATGTGATCGGCGAACTCAGTGGAGAACATCAGCAAGCCGTGAACGAGAATCCCAACACCAATCGGTGAAATCGGCGTAACCGGTGGAAAGAACAAATCCGTGGAATGAAGTTGCGTGTAGCCGGCGTGCCCGAGCCTTACAACCTGCCCTGGCACCTGGCGATGGAAAAGCGCCTGTTCGCTGCAGCGGGAATTGAGCTGGACTGGCATGTGGTGCATGAAGGCACGGGCCGCATGTGCCAGATGCTCCACGATGGAGAGTTGGACATGGCCGTGCTGGTCACCGAGGGCGCGCAGCGCGATGTACTCGTTGGTGGCCCGCACCGCATTGTGAGCACTTTCGTGGAAAGCGCGTTGCCATGGGGCGTTCACGTGCCTGCTTCCTCCGGCCTGCTGGCTGCTGACCTCAAAGGCGTTCCCTATGCCATCAGTCGCCCGGGCAGCGGCAGTCACATCATGGCCATGCTCCACGCTGAAAAGCTCGGTTGGCGCCCCTTGGACGAGGATCTGGAAGTGGTCCACAATATGGCTGGTGCAGCCAAGCGCTTGCAGCAGGACCCACCGGCGATCTTCCTATGGGAGCGCTATGTCACACATCAATACGTGGACGCGGGCATCATGCGCTGCGTGGACGTGATACGCGCACCATGGCCCGGCTTCGTCATCACCGCCCGTAAGGATTTTTTTGAGCAACATGCCGAAGTGATCGAGCAGTCGCTGGCGATCCTGCGCAGCGAGGCGGAAGCGTTGAAGGACGGACCGCACACAGCGGAACTGGTGATGCAGAACGCCGGATTCAGTGAAGAGTTGGCCCATGAGTGGCTGCAGCATGCACGTTGGAAGGTTGCTCCACCGGAAGCGGGAGCCTTCGACAACCTCACCGCTACGCTGCGGCAGTTGGGACTGGTATAGGTCCATCAAGGAGCGCAGCAAGCGCAGCTCCAGCAAGGTCCCAGCAGCCATTGCTCCATCAAGGACTCACGGAGTGGACCTCAATGCCAGAGAATGCCTGCACGATCCTACCCTCTTCCCGCGAGCCAGGTCCACACCCCGGCCACCACCAGCACCATGCCCACCGCACGGAACACCAGGACCATGGTCTTCCCCGCCATGCGTTCCCGCATATGTCCACCCAAACGGATCAGCAGCAGCAACAGGATCATGGCGCCAATGAAGGCACCGAGACTAAAACCGACCAGTGCGCCCCAGCCATGGATCTTTAACCCCATGGCCTCCATGCCCAAGCGCACACCGCACCAGAACAGCGCCAGTTGGGGATTCATCAACCCCAGTAGGAGGCCCTTTCCGAACCCGCTTCGTTTTGGCAATTCCTCGGCGGCATGTAACGGCCGCATGAAGAAGAGGAAGTAGCCCCCCAGCACCACGAGCACCACCCCGGTGATGATCCCCGCCGAAATACCGAAACGCGATGTGAAAGCCAACACCCTATCTGCGGCAAGGAAGGCCAGAGCCGCATAAAGAAACTCTGGAAGCGCGCCACCGAACGCGGTGTTGCGCGCCACCACCGGGCCGTGCCGCAGGGTAGCCGCCAGCACGGCAGTGTTGACCAAGCCCGCCTGCAGCGAACCGATAAAACTGGCCACAGTGGCCACCAGCAAGGCAAGCAGGGCTTCCGTCATGGACGGCGGCAAGGTAGCGCCGGGCAATTTTGCTCGAACCTCTTCAAGGCATTGAAACAAGGATCGTATGCCCCATCTCGGGAAAGTCGAATCCCACTTGGAGGCCATCGATGGACTTGAAGAAGTATCAAAGATCAACTGTGTTGGCCCGGAACCATCAGGCTTTCCCGGGCAAGGCGTTACTTTCGCGCTCCTTTCCATGAGCGAATACACCGCCCACCCTACCGCCGTGATCGACGAGGGCTGCACCATCGGCGCAGGCACCCGGATCTGGCACTTCAGCCACATCATGCCGGGCTGCACCATTGGCCGGAACTGCAACATTGGGCAGAACGTGGTGGTGAGCCCGCAGGTGAAGCTCGGCGACAACGTGAAGGTGCAGAACAACGTGAGCATCTACACCGGCGTGGAATGCGAGGATGACGTTTTCCTCGGTCCCAGTTGCGTGTTCACCAACGTGATCAATCCGCGCAGTGCGGTGAACCGGCGCGGGGAGTACCTGCGCACCTTGGTGAAGAAGGGTGCCACCATCGGAGCTAATGCCACGATCGTTTGCGGACACGATATCGGTCGCTATGCCTTTATTGCCGCCGGTGCCGTGGTGACCAAGGAGGTGCCCGATCATGCGTTGGTGATGGGAAATCCTGCCCGCCGCACAGGCTGGATGAGCGAATTTGGGCACAAGCTGAATTTCGATGCGAGCGGCAATGCGACCTGCCCGGAAAGCGGCCAGCGCTATACCCTGAAGGATGATCAAGTCCAACGAAGCACATGACATCCGAAGAAAAGAAGGTGAAATTCGCGGTGGTGGGCTGCGGCCATATCGGTAAGCGGCATGCGGAGATGATCTCACGCAATCCGGAGAGCCAATTGGTGGCCCTGTGCGACGTGAAGCCCAAGGAAGCACTGGGCCTTGATGCTTTTGATGTTCCCTACTTCACCGATGCAGCGGCCATGTTGGATGCCGTGCCGGAGATCGAGGTGGTGAACATTTGCACGCCGAATGGTCTCCATGCGCCCTTGAGCCTGCTCGCACTCGACCGCGGAAAGCACGTGGTGTGCGAGAAGCCGATGGGCCTCACCAAGGCCAGTTGCGAAGCCGTCCTCTCCAAGGCCCTCCAGAAACACCGGCATGTGTTCGGTGTGATGCAGAACCGCTACAGTCCCCCCAGCGAATGGATGAAGGAAATGGTGGAGGAAAAGCGCCTCGGTGACATCTTTCTGGTGCAGGTGAACTGCTACTGGAACCGCGATGAGCGCTACTACAAGAAGGATGGTTGGAAAGGCACCGCCGATCTGGATGGCGGTACGCTCTTCACGCAGTTCAGCCACTTTGTGGACATCATGTACTGGCTTTTTGGCGACATCACCGACATCCAAGGTCGATTCGCGGATTTCAACCACAAGGACCTCACCGCTTTCGAGGACAGTGGCTTAGTAAGCTTCCGATTCCTGAACGGCGGTTTGGGTTGCCTGAATTATTCCACCAGTGTGTGGGACAAGAACCTCGAGAGCAGCATCACCGTGATCGGCAGCAAGGGCAGCATCAAGATCGGGGGGCAGTACATGGACCAAGTGGAAGTGTGCCATGTTCAGGATTACACCATGCCGGAACTGCCACCCACCAATCCGGCCAACGACTACGGTGCCTACAAGGGCAGCGCCAGCAACCACCACTACATCATCGAGAACGTGGTGGACACCTTGAAAGGCAGGAAATCCATGACCACCAATGCACTTGAAGGCATGAAGGTGATCGATATCATTGAACGCATTTACCAAAAGAGGGATGAGCGACCTGTATGAACGACTGAAGCGGAAGGAGGCCAAGATGGCCGTGATCGGACTGGGTTACGTGGGACTTCCCATCGCGTTGGCCTTCGCACGTAAGATCAAGGTGGTAGGCTTCGATATCAACGCCGAGCGCGTGGAAATGATGCGCCGAGGCGAGGATCCCAGCGAGGAGCTGTCAAAGGAGGCATTCGACGGTGTCGATATTCATTTCACGGCCGACATCAACGACCTGAAGGAGGTGGAGTTCTATATTGTAGCCGTACCCACCCCGATCGACCAGCAGAACATTCCGGACCTGACCCCGCTCCTTTCGGCAACGCGCACCGTGGGTAAAGTGTTGAAGAAAGGGGACCACGTGGTTTTTGAGAGCACCGTGTACCCGGGCTGTACCGAGGAGGATTGCGTGCCGGTGCTGGAGGAACTAAGCGGCCTCACCTACATTACGGATTTCAAGGTGGGCTATTCCCCGGAGCGGATCAATCCGGGTGACAAGGTGCATACCTTGGAAAACATCGTGAAAGTGACCAGTGGTTGCGATGCGGAGAGTGCTGAGACCGTGGCCAAAGTGTACGAAATGGTAGTGGCGGCCGGTGTCCATCGGGCCTCCAGCATCAAGGTGGCCGAAGCCGCGAAGATCATCGAGAACACCCAGCGCGATGTGAACATCGCCCTCACGAACGAGCTGTCCATCATCTTCAACCGGATGGGCATCAACACTTTCGATGTACTGGAGGCGGCAGGTACCAAATGGAATTTCCTCCGCTTCCAACCCGGCCTGGTTGGTGGCCACTGCATCGGTGTGGATCCATACTACCTCGTGTTCAAAGCCAAGGAACTGGGATATCACGCGCAGATCATCGATAGCGGTCGTTTCGTGAACGACAGCATGGGTGGCTATGTAGCCAAGCAGACAGTGAAGAAGATCATTGCCACGGGTACCAACCCAACCGACTCCCGCGTGTTGGTAATGGGTGCCACCTTCAAGGAAAACGTGAGCGACATCCGCAACAGCAAGGTGGCTGATGTGGTGAAGGAGCTGAAGAGCTTCAGCGTGCAGGTGGACGTGGCCGACCCACACGCTGACAGCGACCACGTGAAGAATGAGTACGGCTATGGCCTCGTGCCCTCGGTCAATGGCCCGTACGATGCCATCATCGTAGCGGTGAACCATGCTGAATACGCCGACTACGACGAACAATGGTTCCGTGGCCATCTCAAGCCAAATGGTATCTTGGTGGACCTGAAGGGTACTTACCGCAAAAGTGTGAAGGACCTGAACTACTGGAGCCTTTGATCATGGGCATGGAAGCTCCCGTTCCACAGGATGACAAGCAACGACCGAACGATCGCACCTTCGTTTTCCGCGCTCCGGAGGAACTGGATGGTCGACCCGCCCAAAAACGAATTGCCACGAACAACATGCAATCCAGAACGATCCTGATCACCGGCGGTGCCGGCTTTATCGGCAGCCATCTGATCCGGCTGTTCGTGAACAAGTATCCGCACTATCGCATCGTAAACCTGGATGCGCTCACCTATGCGGGGAATTTGGAGAATCTGCGCGATGTGGAACAGGCGACGAATTACAGCTTCATCAAAGCGGATATCCGCGATGCGGATGTTCTGAGCCAACTCTTCGCCGAACACAACTTCGACAGTGTGATCCACTTGGCCGCGGAAAGCCATGTGGACCGTAGCATCAGCGACCCCATGGCCTTCGTACAGACCAATGTGATCGGCACAGTGAACCTGCTGAACGTGGCCAAGACAGCTTGGAAAGGAAAGTTTGAAGGGAAGCGATTCTACCATGTAAGCACCGATGAGGTCTATGGATCGTTGCACGATGGTGGCTTTTTCACGGAGGAAACCTCGTACGACCCTAAAAGTCCGTACAGTGCCAGCAAAGGAGCCAGTGATCACTTTGTACGTGCCTACGGGAACACGTACAACTTGCCCTTCGTGATCAGCAACTGTAGCAACAACTACGGCAGCCATCAATTCCCGGAGAAGCTGATCCCGTTGATGATCCACAACCTACGCGAAGGCAAGCCCTTGCCCGTATATGGGAAGGGGGAGAACGTGCGGGACTGGCTCTGGGTGGAGGACCATGCGCGCGCCATCGATGTGGTGTTCCACGAAGGCAAGGACGGTGAGACCTACAACATCGGTGGGCACAACGAGTGGAAGAACATTGACCTGATCCATGTGTTGTGTTCCGTAATGGATAAGAAACTTGGCCGTACAGCTGGTGAAAGCGCCAAACAGATCACCTACGTTACCGACCGTGCCGGTCACGACCTGCGCTACGCCATTGATGCCTCCAAGATCGATCGCGAGCTGGGTTGGAAGCCGAGCATCACCTTCGAACATGGCTTGGAACAGACCGTGGATTGGTACCTTGCAAATGACCAATGGTTGCGGGACGTCACCACCGGTGCGTACCGCGAATACTACGATGAGCAGTACGCCAAACGTTGATGGGCATCCTGGGGAATCTCTTTGGTAAAGGGCGGCAGGCCCTGCCGCCGGTGGATCTGGGTATACTGAAATGTGATGTGCATTCGCATTTCATCCCCGGTATCGATGATGGCGCTCCCACCATTGAGGCCAGCATGGAACTGCTCCGCGCCATGCACGAGCTGGGCTACCAAAAAGTGATCACAACCCCGCACAGCATGGCGGACGGCTATAAGAATCCGCCGGAGGTGATCCTGGGCGGCTTGGAAAAAGTGCGGCGCGCCGTAAAGGAAGAGAAGCTTTCGATCGAAGTGGATGCCGCTGCGGAATACTACCTGGATCATGCGCTACAGGAGAAGATCGCTGCTCAACAACTGCTCACCTTCGGTACGGACATGGTGCTCTTCGAGCTACCGTTCATCAGCGAACCGGCCGTTCTGTTGAGCATCGTATTCGAGATGCAGACCCAAGGCTACCGACCTGTTCTGGCCCATCCGGAGCGCTATCAGTTCTGGCATACCGACATGGGCATGATGGAGAAACTGAAGGACCGCAAAGTGCTGTTCCAGCTGAACATCATCGCCTTGGCCGGGGCGTACGGGCCAGCAGTAAAAAAGGCCGCGGAAAAGATCGCCGACAAGGGTTGGTATGAGCTCGTGGGCAGCGATTGCCACAGCATGAAGCACATTGAAGCGATGCAAGCCGCACGGACCGAGCCCTATTTGCACAAGCTGATCGACAACGGGAAGCTATTGAACGCGGGGTTATAGGGGCGGTTCCTGGGCCTTCTTGGAGGTGCCCCAAAGCAAGGAGATCGAGCACGCTTCGATTCCCGCGACCAAGGAAATGGTCGCGCGCTTGTAGTGGTGAACACCACCCTCTTCGGTGCGTTCATGCAGAATTACGGGTGTTCACGCACCGGCCTGTCCAAGCCTCGAGTTTGGCCCAAGTCCAATGCGGGGGACTCCACCTCATCGGTAGTGGAAAGGCAACCGGATCAGCGAGTTTCGCCGGGACTTTGGAGCGCGGCACCAGTGTACAGCCTACACATTTCGCCGAATCCACGTGTTAATGTTTTGTCAATGTCAGACAGGGGCATAGGCGGCATAACAGACCTTCACAATCGCTAACATACATCTCTAGTCCACCCACCCCACCGCCCAATGGAACACACTTATCCTACATCCGTCAGGAAATTCGCCATCAAGTCCCGCCATGCGGTCTTTCTTCTAGCCCTTGGGGCCGTCTGCGTCGCACTTCCTTCCAATGCCGCCGATTCCCTGCACGTCACCGTGCAAGTGAGCAACTACAGCGGTTACCAGGTCAGCTGCTTCGGCATGAAGGATGGCTGGATCGACCTGACCGTGACCGGCGGCGAGGCGCCATATACCTTCAAGTGGAGCAATGGGTCCGGCGCGGAAGACCAAACCGGACTGGCACCCGGCTATTACAAGGTGGACGTGATGGACCAGGCAGAGCAACTACGCACCTTGGAATTGACCTTGGAGCAGCCCCTGCCGATGAAGTTGGACGTGGACCTGTATGAATACCCCAACGGATACAACGTGAGCTGTTACGATTGCTTCAATGGCAACGCTGCGGTGGTGATGCTCGGGGGAGCGGCCCCGTTCACGGTGACATGGAGCGACGGGCCGGTCGGAGCCGTACGGTATAACCTCGGCCCCAAGGACTATAAGATCACCGTGGCCGATGCCAACGGCTGCGAGGGAGCCAACACCACCATTATCCTGCGTGGACCGGACCGCAGCGACTGGAGCATGGGCGGCAATGCCAACACCACGCCGGGGCCGCACTTTATCGGCACGCCGGACAACAAGGACGTCGTCTTCAAAAGCAATGGGCAGGAACGGCTCCGGTTGAAGAGCAACGGCGAGATCGGCCTCTGGGGTGCTGACACCACATTCGGGCCGCTCTATCGCGACCTCGACGGGACACTGAAGATCGGTGGAGGGCCTGACCTTCCGGTACTGGACCGCTGCTCCCCGCTGGTCTATACTCCGTTCTGGAAAACAACGGGCAACTTCCTTGCACCGTGCCCCGGAGACCCGCTCCCGAAGCTCGGGACCTTGAACGATGCCAACCTGCGGATCGTCACCAATGGGCAGACCCGCATCTTCATCAATGCCGACGGCCGTGTAGGGGTGGGCACTACGCCGCCACAGGGTCCGCCAGGCAATTACCGCCTCTTCGTGGAGAACGGCATCGCCACGCGCGATGTGCTGGTGAAGCACGGCACCTGGCCGGATTTCGTCTTCCAGCCCGGCCATGCCTTGATGCCCTTGCCGGAACTCCGCGCCTATCTCCAGGCGAACCGGCACTTGCCGGGCCTGCCTTCGGCTGCACAAGTAGAAGCCCGGCAAGGCGTGGAGCTGGGAGACATGCAGCGTAAACTGGTGCAGGTGGTGGAGGAACAGGCCCTCTACATCCTGCAGTTGGAGGAACAGCAGGCCCGATTGGTGCGCAGACTTGATGCTTTGGAGCACGCCCAACACTGAGGCCATGCGGACTTGCACCCCTTTGCTCCAAGCAGCACTGCTCACGCTGCTCCTGTCTTGCCCGGTGATGGGACAAGTGGCCTACCCGCCTCATGTGGTGCAGAATGTGAACTGGACCAGCGGCACGCACCATGTGGGCGTGTCCCCGCAACTGCTTTCCCCTGGTTCGCCAGGCCAGCCCGTGACCATCAGTGGAGATGCCGTAGGCGAATTCGTTTCCGGCACCGCCGTGCGGTTGGCCAAGGGGTTCCATGCGGGCACCTTCACCGGGAACGGATATTTCCATGCCTGGATTGACGAGAGCCTTGCGCCCGGCCCTGTCGCAGTGATCGCACCTGACCCCGACACCCACGTGCAGGGCAATGTGCTGCACGTGAACAAATGGGAAAAGCTGGAGATCGGGCTGCAATTGCCGCAGGACTACCAGGATGCCATCGACCGCTTCTTCGCGCATTACTATGCCGACCCGAACGACCCGTATGTAGCCACGCCCGGCAACGTGGACCCCGCGCACGACCTGAACCCCTACGCGGATGATTCGCTTCAATTGGTGATGACCCTCACCCGGCCCGATGGTTCGCAAACACTCAAATGGGGCTTCTTCATGCGGGAGGCGGAGTGGGGGAGCAATGCCCCAGCCGCCCTCCTAGTGGCGAACACCGATGGCCCGCTCCATCCCTATCACATCCGCTTCCGTATGGCACCGGACATGGAAGGGGAATGGCAGTTCACCCTCTCCATCACTGCCCCGCATACGTTTGACCTGGCCGGTGCCCCATTGGCCCCGTTGCAGTTCACGGGCTACGCCTTCACTTGCGACCCGCCGCTGCCGGACAATCACGGCCCCCTGCGCGTGAACGAAGCGAACCGGCGCACCTTGCAATTTGAAGATGGCACAGCATTCTTTGGCTTGGGCACGAACATGGCCGACACACGTATTTCAACGCCGGGAGTGCGTACCTTTTGCCAACGTGATTTCTACTACATGCAGGAAGCTATGGAGGATCTACATGAAGTGGGGGGCAACTTCATGCGTATGTATTTAATGCGGAACATCTTTGCACCTGAATGGGTGAACCTTGGCATATATGATGCCTTCAAATCACCGGATCCATGCAGCATGCCATCGGCAACACCAACGGTATGGGGCAACTGCCAATATCAATGTTGGGCGTTTGATCAATTCCTTGACAAAGCCCGAGCAAGCAACATTTATGTTCAACTTTGCATCGACCCTTATCCTCCGATAACGGTTTATGAGAACTTTATATGGGGAAACCATGCTTACATGATTAATTTCGTGGAGCCGTACCCACAGGCACCGCCCATGAACAAATATGATCTGAAGCGGTTTTTCTTCAAGGATGGAGATCCTGCACAAACCGCGAGTGGCGTATTCTACTACTGGAAGCGCAAGTACAAGTACATAATGTCCCGTTGGGGATACTCGGTGAACATAGCGGCCATCGAACCATTCAACGAGATCGACCAGATGCTCTCTTATCAGACGGTTACAATGGACGCGATCTGCGATGAGAACGATGGGACATGGAATACCGATCCTGCCCTGCCAGCCACCATCAACCAATGGATAACGGACATCGCGGAGTACGTGAGAGGGCCAGTGGACCTGGACAATCCCGTGACCTCGCCACTAGGCGAGGACAAGAAGCTCTTTCTAATGAGCTATACCGATGCGGCCTCGGCAACCGACACAGAGCATTATCTGCACCTTACCAACCCACAGGTGGACTTGATGAGCGTACACAAGTACGCATGGCCCAACCCGCAATACGATCAGGGCCAGCCCGACTCCTGGATGAAATATGCCTTCGACCATGTGCAGGACTTTTGGAGTGCATACCCCTCCAATAACGCCCCGCTGAACGAACGCAAGCCATTCACCCAGGGGGAGATGAACTATTGGAATGAAATGCAGGTCGGTGGCTGGAAGAACCACATTGAAAAAATTTTCCACAACTACGATGTCTCCTTCCACAACGAGCTGTGGTCATCCGCCTTCAGTGGCAAGTTCGCTGCGGGCACCACCTGGCTCTGGGAAAGGGTCTTTTGGTGGCCTGATGCGTTGCCGCAGCCGCCAAATGATCTAGGCAATGAACACCAACAGATAAATTTCTCGAATGTTCTGGGTGCTACCAATACATTAGACATTGGTATTCCGGATACCCCAATTCCCGTCGTCAACAGAAAGCTGCACCATCACTTCCGACCGCTTGCCGATCTGCTGGCACACCCCAGTTGGCAGGGCTACGACTTCTTCAATGGCGACTACACCGCGCACAAGGTGTTTGATGAAACCGGTGTGAACGAGCTGGAGGCCTACTACCTGAAGGATGTGACCAACACCGTGGCCATCGGTTGGGTACACAATCGCAACGCCTGGGTGATGAACAGCTATTATGTGACAAGCAGCGTTCAGAATTTCCTCGACTGCGACGCGCCAAGCGGGCAGTCCATCGCCCTTTCTGGTTTCGAGCCGCAAGCGGATTATTTCGTCACTTGGTTCCCCACGCGCACGAACAGCACGGTGCATCCGCCGGGCATGCAAGTGGCATCAGACGGTACAGGTAGCATTACGCTAGACCTCACCGACCAGTTCGGCGGCACGTACGGCAACTACTTGGATACCCTTCGCGCCGACTACGCCTTCATCATCACTCCGGAGCCGTTCGTGAAGAGCCTGCCGGTACCTCACATGAGCGAGAAACCGCTCATAGAGCCTGGTTGGGACTTCACCATCTACCCCAATCCGGCACGAGATGAACTGTTCCTTCGGCTGCCGGATGATGCACCTACGGACATGATCCTTCACGACCTTGCCGGAAGGCAGATATACGCGCGAAGCCGTGTTAGCGGCCCATTACTGCGTCTTCCCATCAGTCAGTTGGCCAGCGGCGTGTATTTCATCCGGGTCTCTGATGGCGTCAACTCGAAGGTGAAAAAACTGATCATCCACTGAGCCATGATGAGATTGACACTCATTCTCTTGTTTTGCATTCAGTTGGGCTGTGTCCTAGCGCAACCTAGCTATGAAAAAATATATTCGGGGGGTGCAGCCGGAAAATTCAACTTAATCGAACTGGGTAGCGGGAATATCATGACCATATTAGTGAATTCATCGAGTGTCAATATCACTGGAACATCAATCGCTGATAGCGAAGGTTTGATCATACATAGCCATGCCTATACTATTGATACATTTTTGGTGATGCAATCTGTGAAGCGATATGCGGCTAACGAATTCTATTTTGCAGGTGGCTACTGGAAGGATAGTTGTATGTCCACGGGGACCAGGAGAACATACCCCGTGATTGGCCGGATGGATTCTTTAGGCAACATCCTGTCTGTTCAGCATTATGCGCTAAATGCACCGGAGTGCTCCAATATGGCGGGTGATCTCCATGTATTAAGTGGGGGTGGCGTTATCGCTTGGGGTACTCGTGACTATAGATTCTTCGCACTGAAGGTTGATGCCGCTGGGGAGCCGGCATGGGCCAAACGCTTCAGTCATAAAGCCGCTTTCCAGTTCATCAAAGAGCTGCCCGGCGGCGATCTGCTGGCAGGCATCAACATGGACACGGCCGGGGCGGTGGTGGCGCGCATGGACGCCGAAGGCAATTTCCTTTGGTGCAAGAGCTACATACGTCCCAGAGGGATGGTCCACGATGCGGTGATCGAATCCGATGATTCGTTCATCATCACCGGTTTTACGGACAGCACGGCTTCCACCAACTCGCTCCAGCCGTACCCTCCTTCGTACCACCCGCATCTGTTCATGATGAAGCTGAATGGGGAGGGGGAGGTGCAGTGGTGCAAAGGATATGACAGCGAACCGAATCTATGGTATTCACGCAATCCATCACGTATCGTCAGATCCCTTGATGGCAACTATGCCGTGTTGGCAACTTTAGGCCAACCGCAGCACAACTTCCCACTCCGGCCCTTCCTGATGAAGACCGATCTGAACGGCGACACGCTTTGGACCCGCTCGGTAGGCGCGAACGATTATGCCTATTCCACCATGGACCTGCTGGCCCATTCGGACGGGGGCTACGTGATGAGTGGCAGTATCTTGGGGAATCTCCCTGCTATGCAAACCGGATTGCCGTACATCTTCAAGGCGGATTCCTTGGGGCACTTTTCCTGCCAAGATCAGGCGCACCCCGTTCAGGTGCTGGACCTCTTCCCCACCGACAGTAGCTTCGTGCTCACCTCGGTGGATGGTGCCACGGTTCACCCCGCCTTCGTGAACGATACCCTTTTTGATCCCATCGCCGTGTACGATGCCTGTATCGTCACCAGTGTCCCCGCTCCCTTGCAGAGCAAAGCACGCAGGGTGAGTATCCGCCCCAACCCTACCACGGGAAGCTTCACCGTAGAGTTCACCGATCCGCTTGCAGCGGACAGCTTCTATTCCGTGTATGATGCCGTGGGCAAGCTGCTCTTCCAGCGGCCGTTGGCCACGGGGCAGGAGAGCGAGGAAATCGACCTTTCCCGCTTCGGGAAAGGCACTTATCTGGTGCGCATCACCAGTCGGGTCGGGGTTTGCAATGAGCGGGTGGTGGTGCAATGAAGCGCATTGGGCGTACGATCACCACTGCCTCCCTCCCTCACGCCGCACTGGTCGCCACCGCCCGGTCCACCTTCTTGAACAGGCCTTGCAGCACGTTGCCGGGGCCGCATTCGATGATGTGGTCGGCGCCGTCGGCGAGCATGTTGCGCATGATCTGCGTCCAGCGCACAGGGGCGGTAAGCTGAGCGATCAAGTTGGCCTTGATGCGGGCGGGATCCTTGCGGCCAATGGCATCCACGTTCTGGTAGATGGGGCAGCGCGGGTCAACGATCGGTGTGAAGGCGATGGCCGTAGCAAGCTCCGCGCGTGCGGGTTCCATCAACGGGCTGTGGAAAGCACCACCGACCGGCAATATCAAGGCACGTTTCGCACCGGCTGCTTTCAGTGCCTCGCAGGCCTCATTCACGGCTTCCAGCGTACCGCTGATGACCAACTGGCCGGGGCAGTTGTAGTTGGCCGGCACTACGATGCCGGATATGGATGCACAGATCTCCTCCACTTTTTCATCCTCCATACCCAGGATGGCGGCCATCGTACCGGGCCGGGCCTCACAGGCCTTTTGCATCGCGTTCGCCCGCGCGGCCACAAGCTTCAAACCATCGCTGAACTCCATGGCACCTGCTGCCACCAACGCACTGAACTCTCCGAGGGAATGCCCGGCAACCATGTCCGGTTGGAAAGCATCACCCATGGTCTTCGCCCTGATCACACTGTGCAGGAAGATCGCCGGTTGGGTAACGTTGGTCTGCTTCAGGTCCTCTTCATTACCGGCGAACATGATATCGGTTATGTTGAAACCGAGGATGTTGTTCGCGTGCTCAAAAAAGACGCGGGCGTTGGCATCGGACTCATAGAGTTCCTTGCCCATGCCGGGGAACTGGCTGCCTTGACCGGGGAAGACATAAGCTTTCATGCAACTGGATAGGGTCCTCAAAGATAGGAGCCGCCCGCAGTGGGCCTAACTTGATGCGCAGACGACCGAATTGGCTTTGCCTTTGCAGCTGCGCCAGTGAGCACGATCCGCTTGCTCAGTCCCTACGGCTGCCGAACAGGCGCAGGAGGGCGAGGAAGAGGTTGAGGAAGTCCAAGTACAGGCTCAGCGCGCCCATCAGGGCCATCTTCTGGGCGATCTCGGTGCCACTTACCATGGTACCGCCGAGGTTCTTCAAGCGTTGCATGTCGTAGGCGGTAAGACCGGTGAAGATGATCACACTGATCACACTGATCACGTAGCCCATGGTATCGCTCTTCATGAACATGTTCACCACCATGGCGATGATGATACCGATCAAGCCAATGAACAGGAGACTGCCCAGCTTGGTGAGGTCGGTCTTGGTGGTGTAGCCAGCAACCGCCATGAGGCCGAACACGGCGGCTGTGACGAAGAACACGGTAGCGATGGAAGTGGCCGTATAGACCAGGAAGATAAATGACAAACTGGCACCTGTGAGTGCCGAATAGGCTATGAACACGGTCAGCAGCATGCTTCCGCTCAAGCGGTTCATCATGCCGCTCATAATGAATACCAAGGCCAAGGGAGCCAACATCACCACCCATCCGAGGATGGTCATTCCACCGGTTGGACTGATCAAGCGGGACATCAGGCTCATGTCGTGACCGAACCAATAAGCCACGCCACCGCTGATGACGAGGGCTAAGGTCATGTACGTGAAGACCTTGGCCAGGAATGCACGTACATCATCCGGGTTGGCAACCAGGCCGGGATGGGTCGGATTCTCAGGGGCAAAGGTGGAAAGCGTGCTACGGAACATGGTTCGTGCTTGGTATCTGGATCAGTGGAGCTTGGCGGAAATGAGCTTGATGAACTCTTCGCGTGTGCGGGGGTCATCAAGAAAGATGCCGGTGAATGCGGATGTCGTTGTGACACTGTTCTGCTTTTGGATGCCGCGCATCTGCATGCAAAGATGCGATGCTTCGATCACTACGGCGACACCCAGTGGCTTCAACGTATCGTGGATGCAGTCGCGGATCTCATTGGTGAGGCGTTCCTGAACTTGAAGACGGCGTGCAAAGGCATCCACCACGCGTGGGATCTTGCTGAGACCGGTGATCCGCCCATTGGGGATGTAGGCCACGTGTGCTTTTCCGAAGAAGGGCAGCAGGTGGTGCTCGCAGAGGCTGTACACCTCAATGTCCTTCACCAGCACCATCTGGCTATAGTCCTCCTTGAACAAGGCCTTACGCAGGATGGCGGCAGGGTCCAGGTCATAGCCATGAGTGAGGTATTGCAGGCTCTTGGCCACCCGCTCGGGTGTGCGCAGGAGCCCTTCCCGCTTGGGATCTTCTCCGATCGCCTCCAGAATGTCGTCGTAGTGGGCACTGATCCGCTCCACGCCCTCAGGCTCGAACTTGTCGATCCGCTGGTAACCATCCTGGGGTTCCTGCATGCCGACGCCGTTAGTGGCCCTTCGTGCCTTCGCCGTCGTTGGCTTCGTTCTCACGCTCTTCTTCGCCATGGCTATTCGCCGTAATATTCAACGCTGTTGTTCTCCGTCTCCTGGATCTTCACCCGGTACAGTTCGCCGCCGATCTTCGCGATGGGCACTTCCAGTTGCTTCCAAAATGCCACGGCGAGGTTCTCCGTGGTGCTGCCCACGCCTTTCATGAAGGGGACATCCAGATCAAGATTCTTATGATCCACTTGGTCGATCACATGCTCGTGCATGATCCGGCTCAGTGCCGACAGATCGATCACGAAGCCGGTCTCCGGCTTGGTCCCGCCCTTCACCGTTACCCACAGCTCATAGTTATGGCCGTGCCAGTTGGGATTGGAGCATTTACCGAAAGTGGCAAAATTCTTCTCGGCGCTCCATTCGGGGCGGCCGAGCTTGTGCGCGGCGCTGAAACGCTCGCGGCGGGTGATGTGGACTACGGGCATGGTGTGCGAAACAGCGTGCAAAGGTACGGAGCGGCTTCGGGGTACCTATAGGAGCGAGGTCTGCCTTCCGGAAGAGAGCTGCTACCGCTTTAAGCGGCCACCATCCCCCATCCTTACCTTCGCGCGTTCCTACCGAAACCATCCCAATGCTGGAAACCGCCTACCTGCGCAGCAAACCCGAAGAGGCTCGCACCCGCCTGACCAAACGCAACCTCGATGCCGATGCGCTGCTCTCCAAGGCCGCTGAGCTGGATGAGCACCGCCGGAGCACGCAGAACATATTGGATGCGAGGCTGGCGGAGATGAACGACCAGAGCCGCACCATCGGGGAGTTGATGAAGGCCGGCAAGAAGGCGGAGGCCGAGGCTGCCAAGCAACGGACCGCTGAGCTGAAGGACCGGATCACGGAGCTGAAGGATGAACTCAACGGAGCCGAACGCGCCTTGCACGATCATCTCTGCAACATCCCCAATGTGCCACAAGAGCGCGTACCTGCAGGAAAGTCCCCGGAGGAGAATGTGACCGTGATGCAGCATGGTGAATTGCCCCAATTGCCCGAAAGTGCCAAGCCGCACTGGGATCTGGGTACCGAATACCAGCTCTTCAGCTTGGAACAGGGCGTGAAGCTCACCGGTGCTGGCTTTCCCGTTTATACCGGACAAGGTGCCAAGTTGCAGCGCGCACTCATCGCCTTCTTCCTGGACCGCGCCATTGCCGCCGGTTATGTTGAAGTGATGCCGCCGCTGATGGTGAACGCAGAAAGTGCATTCGCCACGGGCCAGCTACCGGACAAGGAGGGTCAGATGTACCACGCCACCGCCGACGACCTCTACCTGATCCCCACGGCGGAGGTGCCCATCACCAACCTATTCCGCGATGAGATCCTGGATGCCGACCAACTTCCCTTGAAGCGGGTGGGGCATACGCCCTGCTTCCGCCGCGAGGCTGGCAGCTACGGCAAGGACGTTCGGGGCTTGAACCGCGTACACCAGTTCGACAAGGTGGAGATCGTGCGCGTGGAAACCCCGGAGAACAGCAATGCCGCACTGGAGGAAATGACCGACCATGTGAAAAGCCTGCTGGAAGCACTGGAGCTCCCGTACCGCCAACTCCTGCTCTGTGGCGGCGACATGGGGTTCACCAGCGCGATCACCTACGACATGGAGGTGTATGCCGGAGCGCAGAAGCGTTGGCTGGAGGTGAGCTCCATCAGCAATTTTGAGACCTTCCAAAGCAACCGCCTGAAGCTGCGCTACCGGGGCGAGGACAAGAAGCCGCGCTTGGCACATACCCTGAACGGCAGCGCCTTGGCCTTGGCACGGATCGTGGCGGCCTTGCTGGAGAACAACCAAACGCCGGAGGGCATTCGCATACCGGCTGCGCTTCGGCCTTATACCGGCTTCGACCTGATCGTGAAAAAATGAAACGGGCCATACCGGTGGCGGTCCTTCTGGCGTTGGCATCGGGCAGCTTGCTCTCCGCATGCTCCCGGCCGGTAGATCCCGCTGAATTGGCCACCGTGGAACGAATGATCCAACAGACCGAAAGCATGCGCATCGAATTGAACAGTTTGGACACCAATGCCCTCCGGCACATGGGTTCGTTGTTCGAGGCGGAGCGGCCAAGCATCGAACAACGCTTCCGGGACACCCTGCTTCCGCACGAAGCCGAGGTGCTGGGTAATTACCATCGTGCCATGGCGGAGCGCTTACCCATGGTCCTTTCGGCGCGACACACGGAACAAGCCCGGTTGGACAGCACGCTGTTCCGGCTGCGGAACCTGCGGCATGACCTGGAGCAGGGCCTCTTGAACAAGAACAAGCGCCAAGCCGCGTTGGAGATGGAACAACGCTGGAACAATGCCCTTCGGGATGATCTGGACAGCGTAGCTTCGATCACCCAGGTACTCATCCGCGACCGTACGGCCTACCGTTCCGCGATCGATTCCCTTCTCCGCCAATGACCGCACGGATCTTCATTCCCCTTTTCCGCTTCCTCTTGATCGTGGTGGCTTGCTTTAGTGCACAAGGCGTGTGGGCACAACCGGGCACCGACGAGCAGCTCGCCGCCGAATACATGCGCCAAGGTGAGTTCTCCAAGGCGATCCTCTACTACGAAAAGCTATACGACCAGCAGCCCACGAACCTGTACTATGAGCAATTGCTGAAGGCCTATACCGGAGCGAAGCAATACAGTGATGCGGAGAAACTGGCCAAGGAGCAAATGCGCAAACAAGGCGGCGATCCACGCTACCTCGTGGATATCGGCATGGTGATGAAGCTCGAAGGCGACACGGCCAAAGCCGTGCAACAGTTCGACAAGGCAATGAAGAACCTGAAGCCGGACCAAGGTTCCATACGCAATCTCGCCAATGCCTTCACCAAGAACAACGAATTGGACTACGCCTTAGAGACATACGAACGCGGACGGAAACTGCTGAAGAGCGGCTCCGACTTCTTCTATGAAACGGCAAGCCTGCGTGCAGCCAAGGGAGATGTGGCAGGCATGGTGAGCGACTACATGGACCTGCTGCAGAGCAACCCCAGCTACATGCAGGCCGTGCAGAACGGCCTGGGACGTTTCATCGACTTCACCAGTACCGATGCTCGCTCTGACATTCTGCGCACCGAATTGTTACGCCGCATCCAGAGGCAGCCGGACAACACGCTTTTCCAAGACATGCTGATCTGGATGTACATCCAACAAAAGGACCTCAACAGTGCCTTCGTGCAGAGCCGGGCGATGGACAAACGCTTCAACGAAGGAGGCCAACGCCTGATGGCCTTGGGCGATATGGCGGTGAACAACAAGGATTGGGCAACAGCCACCAAATGCTATGAATACGTGGTGGCCATCGGCGGTAATTCGCCATGGTATGGCGCAGCTCGTATCGGGTTGGTCACTTCCATGGATGCTCAAGTGCGTTCCCAGACCAACCCGTCACTTGAGCGACTCGTGCAATTGCGACAGCAGTATGAGACCACGCTGGGTGAACTGGGCCGCACACCGGCCAACATCAAGCTGATCAGTGGTCTGGCACAGCTGAACGCGTACTACCTCAACAATACGCCAGCTGCGGTAACGCTCTTGCAAGAGGCGATCAACATCCCGGGACTGGGTCGCAAGGAACAAGGGCAGTTGAAGCTCGAGTTGGGCGATATCCAAGTATTGGAAGGCGACATTTGGGATGCTTCCCTCCTGTACTCCCAAGTGGACCTTGATTTCAAACAGGACATTCTCGGCCATGAGGCACGCTTGCGCAATGCCAAAGTGAGTTTCTATTCCGGTGATTTTCTCTGGGCCAAGGCGCAATTGGACGTGTTGAAGGCCAGCACCAGCAAGCTGATCGCCAACGATGCCATGGAGCTCTCGCTGCTGATCACCGACAATCTGGGCGTGGATACCGTAAGCGAACCGCTCAGCCTGTTCGCGGAAGCGCAGCTGCTCACCTTCCAGCACCGCTACGATAGCGCCCTCGTGATCCTGGATACCCTCAACGCACGCTTCCCCTTGGCCAGCTTGGGAGATGACGTGCTCTATGCGCGTTATCGCATCGCGTACGCCCGCCACCAGTTCACTGAGGCGGCAGGCTACCTTGAGAAAGTGATCGAGTTGTACCCCAACGACATCCTCGTGGATAACGCCATGTTCGATCTGGGCAGCCTCTATGAGAACGACCTGAACGACAAGGAGCAGGCAAAAAAGTGGTACGAAAGGCTGCTCTTCGAGCAGAGCGGAAGCATTTACGTGGTCACGGCCCGCGAGCGTTACCGCCGCCTCCGTGGCGACCACGACAACCTGAGCACACCCGAACAACAATTCCTTCTCGGCCCTACTCCATGATCATATACAATGTTACCGTAAGCGTGGATACGGAGGTCCACGAGATGTGGCTCGCCTGGATGCGCAACACCCATTTGCCGGATGTGATGGCCACTGGCCATTTTCAGGATGTCCGGCTCTGTAGAGTGCTCAGCGAAGAGGATTCCGGAGTGACCTATGCCGTCCAGTATACCTGCGCGAACATGGAGGCGTACGAGTGCTACCGCGAGGAGCACGCTGCTAGGTTGCAAGCCGAATCAGAGAAATATTACGGCGGCAAGGCCATCGCATTCCGCACCCTGCTCGAAGTGGTCCACAACGCTTGATGCAAGTCCGTGCGAAAAAGCATCTCGGCCAGCATTTCCTGAAGGACGAGGAGATCGCCCTG
Source organism: Flavobacteriales bacterium (assembly GCA_019638085.1). Classification (GTDB taxonomy): domain Bacteria; phylum Bacteroidota; class Bacteroidia; order Flavobacteriales_F; family PHOS-HE28; genus PHOS-HE28. The sequence continues at coordinate 74,890 of JAHBUL010000014.1, forward strand.
CGCATCACTGAGGGGCTCACCCATCACGGCGGATATCGCGATGTGCTGGAGGTAGGGCCCGGCACAGGTGCACTCACCACGCATCTGAAGGACCGCAACGATATCCAGCTTACCTGCATCGAACTGGATCATGAATCCGTGGAACACCTGCGGCAGAAGTGGCCCGAACTGCGTGTGGTGCAAGGTGACCTCTTGCACATGGACCTTTCCCGGATCACGGTGGAACCCTTGGCGGTCATCGGGAACTTCCCGTACAACATCAGTACACAGATCATCTTCAAAGTGCTGGAGAACCGCGAACAAGTGCCGGAACTGGTGGGGATGTTCCAAAAGGAAGTAGCGGACCGGTTGTGTGCCGGACCCGGTAGCCGCACCTACGGCATCACCAGTGTACTCGCCCAACTCTGGTACACGCTGGAGCTGTTGTTCATCGTGGAACCCGATTCCTTCATCCCGCCTCCCAAAGTGCGCAGTGCGGTGATCCGCATGCAGCGAAATGAACGGACGGAGTTGCCCTGCGATGAACGCTTACTTCGAAGTCTGGTAAAGACCGCTTTCGGACAGCGCAGGAAGACCTTGCACAATGCATTGAAGAGTTTTCCTCCGCTGAGCGGTGGAGTACCGCCGGAATATGCGCGGAAGCGGGCGGAAGAGCTATCCGTGGAAGATTTCATCCTGCTGGCACAACATTGTACGCCGCTGAACAGTTGAGGGAGCGTTCCTTTGAGCGGATCTTCATCAGGATGAAGCGATGGAATGGCCGTCGCCAGCTAGTTTACTATCAGTTGCATGGCCATGCAATTGACGTTCAAGACGGGGTCAGTACGTTTTTCCAGGCCCTTCCGAATTTCACCTAATGGCCTCATAAAGCCACTGGCCGTCAATGCTTTGAAAGCATTTCCATGTGTTGTGCATCTGCGGCGGGAAATGGAGGGATCGAGCATTCCACGACCATGGAGTCGTCATTTTCAATCGTTCTTGATCGGGATAACGCATCACACGATCCGGCCAGCGTCGATTTCCGTTGAGTTGCATGGCCATGCAACTGTCGTTTTAACAATTCACCAACCCCATTTTCCTCCCTGCAGCATTTCCTTCGAACCGATCATCCCACCCCGAATAACATCGCTTTGCACTTCCCAGGACCGATCACGCGCCGCTCACCAATCGGCTTTCTTCCCGCCTAAGTAGTTTCGCGATCCCTAACGGGCACCTGAACCCCGGCACCGATGACCTTCACCCTTAGCAAAGCGAACCTGGAACGCATCCAGGAACACGTGGCCCAACAGCGCGACGAGGAACTATTGGCAGCGGTGAACGACCTGCACCCTGCGGACATTGCCGAGGTGCTGGACCAATTGAACCTGAAGGAGGCGCAATACCTCTTCGAGCGCTTGGAACATCAGCTGGCTGCGGAAGTGGTGTTGGAAGTACCGGAGGACCGGCGCGAAGACCTCTTGGAGAACTACACTGGCAAAGAGATCGCGGAGGAACTGATCGAGCACATCGACTCGGATGATGCTGCGGACATGCTCGCGGAGCTTTCGGAAGAAGTGCGGGATGAAGTGTTGGCGAACATCGAGGACGCCGAGCAGCGCGACGAGATCAATGAGCTGCTCACGTACGATGAGAACTCCGCCGGTGGCCTTATGGCCAAAGAGCTGGTGAAGGTGAACGCGGATAAGAGCATGCTGGATTGCGTGCGCGAGCTCCGTGCCCATGCGGACCTGGTGGACGATATCTATGTGATCCTGGTGGTGGACGACCATGACCGCTTGGTGGGTTCCATCCCGCTCAAGGCACTGATCACCACCCCGCTACGCACGCCGGTGAAGGACGTGTATGACCCCGATGTGATCAGTGTGCGCGCGCATGAGCATGTGGAGGAAGTGAGCCGGATCATGGAGAAGTATGACCTGGTTATCCTGCCCGTTGTGGACGATCGGGGACGGTTGCTGGGACGGATCACCATTGACGACGTGGTGGATGCCATCCGCGAAGAAGAGACCGTTGATGCGCATCGTATGGCCGGTATGGAAGCGTTGGAGTATTCCTACAGCCATAGCAGCTTGTTGGAAATGGTGAAGAAGCGGTCCGGTTGGTTGATCGTGCTGTTCATCGGCGAGAGCTTCACGGCCACGGCGATGGGTTTCTTCGTGGACGAGATCGAGCAGGCGGTGGTACTGGCACTGTTCGTCCCCTTGATCATCTCCAGCGGAGGTAACACCGGCTCGCAGGCCAGCACGCTGATCATCCGGGCATTGGCACTGGGTGATATCACCGTGAAGGAGTGGTGGCGCATCGTCCGTCGCGAAGCCAGCGTCGGCCTGATCCTGGGGGTCACCTTGGCCATCATCGGTTTTGTGCGCGTTGCTGTCTGGAGCCAGTTCACGAACCTGTATGGACCGCACTGGCTACTGGTCGGTTTCATCGTTGCCTTGTCCTTGGTGGGCGTAGTGCTTTGGGGAAACTTGATCGGCTCACTCTTCCCGTTGCTGCTAAAGCGCCTCGGTTTCGACCCGGCCACATCATCGGCACCGTTCGTGGCCACGATGGTGGACGTTACCGGTTTGGTGATCTACTTCAGCATTGCCTCCATGTTCCTGCGGCAGATCCTTTCATGAAGATCAATTTTATCGATAGTGTTCACCCGGTGCTCAGCACCCGGCTTACCGTTGCAGGCCATACATGCGAGGATCTCAGTGAATACGTGGGAGATGAACTGCTCGCACAGATCCACGACTCTGAAGGACTGATCGTCCGCAGTCGCGTAATGGTGGATGCGGAATTACTGAGACATGCGCCGAAGCTGCGTTTCGTTGCCCGATGTGGAGCTGGTATGGAGAACATTGATCGCGCGGCATGCGCTGAGCGAGGCATCCTCCTGTACAGCTCTCCGGAAGGTAACCGCGATGCCGTAGGCGAACATGCGCTGGGCATGCTGCTGGCCCTGATGAACAAGCTGCCCAAGGCCGATCGCGAGGTTCGCCAAGGCATTTGGGACCGAAAAACCAATTCCGGGACCGAGTTGGGGGGAAACACCGTGGGCATCATCGGTTTCGGGCAGATGGGCACGGCCTTCGCGCAGCGCCTTCGTGGTTTTGACGTGAAGGTGCTGGCGCACGATAAATACCGCGAGGGCTTCGGAAATGAGCAAGTGGAGGAGGTCGGCTTGGAGGAATTGCTCGATCGCAGCGACGTGATCAGCCTACACCTGCCACTCACGTCCGAGACGGAACATTATGCCGACAAGGATTTTTTTGCACGGTGCGAAAAACCGGTATGGTTCATCAACACAGCGCGCGGCCCGCTGACGGATACCACTGCGCTATTGGACGCCATCGATGCCGGGAAGGTACACGGCGCCTGCTTGGACGTGCTGGAATTCGAAGAGCGCACGTTGCTCGGCTTGAGCGCAGAACTGGAGGATCCGGTCCTGAAGCGGCTATTCGCTCACGAGAAAGTGCTTCTCTCCCCTCATGTGGCAGGCCTCACTACGGAAAGCTACTTCAAGTTGGCGAACGTCCTCGCGGATAAGATCCTGAACGACTTCGCGGACGGGAAGCTTTGAATGAGCTGAATCGGACCATCAGAAAGCCAGATGATCCTTGGCCGCGACGTCTTTGACTCATCACGGCCTTCTTCGGGACCTTGAAGAAAAGCGAAACCTGCCGGGCGCTACCTTGCCCGCCTTTCGCATGCCTTCCTCCTCCCACACCCAGGTCCACGGTCATCGCGGTTGCGAAGGGCCTGTGCCGGCGAACACCATTCCTGCTTTCCTGATGGCTGCTGCCACAGGCTGCACTTGGCTGGAGATGGACGTGGTGATCACCGGCGACCGCCGCGTGTTGGTGAGCCACGAGCCATGGATGGACCATCATGTTTGCCGCGATCCGGATGGCGGACCGATCTCCGAGGAAGAAGGGCGCGCGATCAATATTTTTATGTTGCCCCTGGAGGAAGTGCAACGCTTCGGGTGCGTTCCGACTAGCTTGGCTGATAGCCCCATTTCACCGCAGGAGAACTGGCACAAACCCACACTTGCCGAGGTTGTACGTGCCGTGGATGCCTACGTGCCGAAAAGCGGAAAACCGCCACCTTCGTTCAACATCGAGATCAAAAGTGAACCGCAGCTGTACGGGACCTTTCAACCCCAACCTGTAGCGTTTGCGGAATTGGTGCTATTGGACGTGATCGCGCTGGGAATAGAGGAACGCTGCATCATACAGAGCTTCGATACCGCCGTGCTGGAAGCGGTCCATACCATGGCACCCGAAGTACCGATCGCACTGCTGGTGGATAACGCGGACGGGCTGGAGGCCAACCTGCGACGGCTCAGCTTCAAACCTGCCTATTTCAGCCCCGCCTTTTCGCTCGCGAACCCGCCCTTGGCCGCAGAGCTCCGCGGAAAGGGCATCGGCCTACTGGTGTGGACAGTGAACCACGAGGCCGATATGCTCCGCATGTTGGACCTCAGCGTGGATGGCCTCATCACGGATAAGCCGGCAGAAGCATTGTCGCTGATCGCTGCGCGTCAGTGAGTGCGTAGCAGTGCCGATACACCCGCATCCAGAGCATCCAGATCGGCGGACCATTGGGCATGGTCTGCCGATGCGCCCGGGGCCGTCAATCGTGCGCACAAAGACGCGAATCGGGCCTCATCGAAGTTGACCAACTGCGGCTTCAGCGAATGCACTACACGTAAGACCTTCTCCAGATCTCCGCGCTCTCTTGCCTGGCGTAACGTGGCCAAACGTTCCGGTGCTCCTTTGCGGAACATGCCTTCCACCACGGGTTTCATGGCCTCGTGAACTGGAGTAGGCGGGGCCTTTATCTGTGCGCTATCCGGAATGGAGGGCGCCTCATCGTATTGTGTTTCAGTCTTCCTGCGCCGATTGCTCACAGGCCTCAGGGCATCAACCTCTGCCCGTAACCCCGCGATGGTGGTACGCAGTTTTCGGCTGGTTCGCCCCATCCGGTAGAACAGGCCCAGTACGATCACAAGGCCTAGTCCCATGGCTACCAGCGCGGCCATCATCCATCGATCCGCGTTATGTTGCACGTGTACCATGGCTTCCGCCAATCGCCGCTCACGATCCAACCCGGCCTGCGCCAAACTGTCCTGTTCAGCGATCAGCCGGTCCAACATCATGGCATGTTCATCACTCGTCCGGTCCATCTCCCGCAGTTCACGAATGCGGTCCAGTGAATCGACCACCAACGCCTCCACATAAGCGGCAGCGGGGTCGCCAGTGCTGGCGTAGCGCTTGGCGAGAAGGCGATGAACCATGGCCCCGAGGTCGGGGCGATCCAAGCTATCGGCGATGGCCGCAGCTTGCTTCAGCAGGACCATGCTTTCCGCCCTACGCACCAATGGAACCAGTTGCATGCGAGCCTCGAACGATGTATGGAGGTCGCCCACACTATCGGCCAATGCCAACGATGTCCTCTGTTGAAGTAGCTCCGCCTTCAAGCTATCCGCAGCAGTCCCTGGCGTCTGCGCTGCAAGCTGCACGGAGGAGGCAAGGAGCAGCACCGCCACACTGCTACGAACATGTCTGAAATACGCTCGGGTCATGGGGCGAATTTATTGCTGCCCCTCACTTGGTCCACTGATCCAGTGGATAGTGCCTTGCCGTAGCTTTCCACCCGGTCCGCCTTCACACCGATGGGAACATTCGCCCCCTTTTCCCTGCTGATCGTTCTCGCGGCGCTCTTCGCCTACGTGAACTTTCGTGTCCTGAAGCTGCCTTCTTCCATTGGTCTCATGTTCCTGGCGTTGTTGTTCTCAGTGGTACTGGTGGCCGTTGGCAAAACGATGCCACACCTGCTAGGCGACATGCGCATCCTGGTGGAGCATCTTGATCTTTCCCGGCTGCTGATGAACAGCATGCTTGGCTTCCTGCTTTTTGCCGGCGCGATCCATATCAAGATCGACGTGCTGCGGCAGGAAAAATGGGCGGTGATGGCGCTTTCCACGGTAGGTGTGATCACGAGCACGATGTTGGTGGGCAGCGTCATGTTCCATCTGTTGGGGGCCTTCGGGATCCAGGTGGAATACCTGCACTGTCTGTTGTTCGGCGCACTCATCTCCCCCACCGACCCCATCGCGGTGCTCGGCATCTTGAAAGAGGCGAAAGTGCCTCCGTCGCTGGAGATGAAGATCGCCGGAGAATCGCTTTTCAACGACGGCGTGGCGGTGGTGGTGTTCCTCACCATCCTTGAGATCTCTGAAGGCCCTGCCGGGTTCGGTTGGGTGGATGTGGCGGGCCTGTTCGTTCAGGAGGCCGTCGGCGGGATCGCTTTCGGATTGGCCATCGGCTACGGCGCATTCCTCATGATGCGAAGCATCGACAATTACAAGGTGGAGGTACTGATCTCCCTGGCCGTGGTGATGGGCGGATATTCGTTGGCCCAGGCGCTACACATCTCCGGACCTTTGGCCATGGTGACGGCTGGGATCCTTATCGGGAACCACGGTAAGAAGCATGCGATGAGCAAGACCACGGAAGAATACGTGGACAAGTTCTGGGAGCTGATCGACGAGATCCTCAACGCGATATTGTTCGTGCTGATCGGGTTGGAACTGTTGGTGGTGAAGCTGGACCCGATCCATTTCGCCGTAGGAGGCATCGCCATCGTGTTGATCCTGGTGGTGCGCTACATCTCGGTCTGGGTGCCGGCACAATTGATCCGCTTCCAGGAACGGATGCGACATCCAACGCTGCTGATGCTTACATGGGGCGGGTTGCGGGGCGGCATCTCCATCGCCATGGCCATTTCCCTGGGCGACACGTTCGATCGCGGGCTGTGGATCACCCTTACCTACATCGTGGTCACGTTCTCCATCCTGGTGCAAGGCATGACCATCGGAAAGTTGGCGCAACGCATGGCGCGACGCGACGAGCTACCCTTGGAGGCTGAAGCAGGCGGAACTTGAGCCACGTATCACTTCACCACGAAGCGCGCGGTAATGCGGGACCGCTGCTCGATCAGCGGTTCTTTCCCGTTCAGCAGGCGCTTCAAGGTGGCCTCATCGAAATGCCGCACCGTGATCAGCTCACAGCCCTCATTGTGGCGCACCTCATAATCACCTCGTAGGTCCTCGATCAGCTGCCGGGCACGGGGCGTATCATCCACGGACACGGTGAAAGCCACGGCACTGTTCTGCATGAGCTCGATGCGCACCTGCCGGTCGGCGAAGCATTTGAAAATACCGCTGAGGTTCTCCTCTACGATGAAGCTAAGGTCACGCGGCGTGATGCTGATGAGCAGCTGTTTGGGTTTCACAATGAAGGAAGGTACGAGCGTGTCGCCATCCGTGGCTTCGCTGATCGTGCTTCCGGCGGCATCCGCATCAAGAAAAGAGCGTACGTACAAGGGAATGTTCTTGCGCTGCAAGGGTTGCAAGGTCCGCGGATGGATCACGCTGGCGCCGAAATAGCTGAGCTCGATCGCCTCGCGGTAACTGATCCGTTCCAGCAAGGTGGTATCCGGAAAGCGGTTGGGGTCGGCGTTGAACATACCGGCCACATCCTTCCAAATGGTCACACTCTCAGCATCGAGCAAGTATGCGAATATCGCAGCGGAAAAATCAGATCCTTCTCTACCGAGCGTGGTGGTGGTACCGTCATCGGCACCGCCGATGAACCCTTGTGTGAGCACACGGATCGGGGCCTGCTGCATGGTCGTCCACATCGCATCGGCACCTTGAGCGGATGCTTCCCAGTCCACGCGAGCGGCGCGATGGCGCGTATCCGTGCGGACCACCGAGCGGGCATCCCACCATGCGCTAACGATCCCCACCGCATTCAAATGTGCGTGTACGATCGTGCTGCTCCACAATTCACCGAAGGAAACCACTTGGTCATAATGAAATTCCACACCGGAAGTTGGGGGATCCTGCAGGACAGCCTCCAGCGCCGCGAACTGACCTTGGAGCTTAGTCCGCGCAGCCTCCTCAGTGGGTGCCACTTCAATCAAAACGGTCCTATGTTCCCGCTCAAGCGCCTCCACCATGTTGGCGGTCGGTCGACCATCCAACCAGGCCCATGTGATGTTCTCCAAGGCGTTGGTTGTCTTACCCATCGCGCTCACTATGATCACGAGATCGTCCAGTGCATAGCGCTTCACCACCTCCGCCACATTGCGAACGCCTTCCGCATCCTTTACGCTTGCACCACCGAACTTGAAGACCTTCATCCTTCCGCGAGTTTCACCAATTGCGCTTTGTTCAAGCGGCCGTTCACCCATTGCTCCTCCAGTTCCGCGCCCAACCGCTTGTAGAAACGGATGGCGCCCTCATTCCAATCCAATACTTGCCAAGCTAAATGGTGGTATTGGCGCTTCACCGCCTCAGCCGCCACGGCCTTGAACAAACGCTCTCCAATGCCATGACCGCGCGCTTCTTCCGTCACCACGATATCCTCCAAATATCCCACGCGCCCCCGCCAAGTTGAATAGCGTTCATAGCACATGGCAATGCCAACGATCGGTCGAAATTCAGTACTACCGGACTCCTTCTCATTTTCTGATCCTCTGCCCCGATGCATATCGGGGGTCTGATCTTCAGATCGCTCAGCCACCCACCCCCACCAGATCGCATGGGGCCCGAAACCGGCATCATGCATATGCTCCTCGGTCACCGTCACCGCTTCCGGCTCCTTCTCGAATAAGGCCAGCTCCTTCACCAAAGCCAGCATTTGCGGCACATCGCGGGCCTCCGCTTTGCGGATCGTTATCTCCATAGTGCCCAAAGATCGCGCAAAGCCGATATTTGCAACGGATCATTCGTAGGCGATCATTTTATGATCGCCTGATCTTCTGATCTTTGATTCGCCCATGTCCAACATCACCACCCTCTCGGAATTCATCATCGAACGCGAAAAGGATTTCCCTTTCGCCACCGGGGACCTTTCGCAACTGCTCACTTCCATCCGCTTGGCAGCCAAGCTGGTGAATCGGGAAGTGAACAAGGCCGGTCTGGTGACCGAGATCCTCGGCGAGGCCAACGCGCACAACATCCAAGGCGAGCAACAGCAGAAGCTCGACGTGTACGCTAACAACCGCTTCATCGCCGCGATGCGCAACCAGGGCGCGGTCTGTGCCGTGGCCAGTGAGGAGAACGACGAGCACATCGTCTTCGACAACCCGGCTTCGTTGGACGGCAAGTACGTGGTGGCCATGGATCCGTTGGACGGCTCCAGCAACATCGACGTGAACGTTTCCATCGGTACGATTTTCTCCATCTACCGTCGCTTGGATCCCGCAAAAGTGACCATCGACGATTTCCTCCAACCCGGCAACCAGCAGGTAGCGGCCGGCTATGTGGTCTATGGCAGCAGCACCATGCTCGTATACTCCACAGGAAACGGCGTGAACGGTTTCACACTGGACCCCAGCATTGGCGTATTCTGCCTGAGCCATCCGAACATGCAGATACCCAAGGACGGGAGCATCTACTCGGTGAATGAGGGAAACTATTTCGACTTCTCCGAGAACGTGCGGAATTACATCGATCGCTGCAAAAGGAAGAAGATGAGTGCTCGCTACATCGGCAGTTTGGTGGCGGACTTCCACCGCAACCTCCTGAAGGGCGGCATCTACATGTACCCCGGTACCAAGGACAAGCCGAACGGAAAGCTGCGTTTGCTGTATGAGGCCAATCCACTCGCCATGTTGATCGAGCAGGCAGGCGGCAGCGCTACCGATGGCACCACCCGCATCCTGGACCTTCAGCCCACTGAGCTACACCAGCGCTGCCCCTTGTTCATCGGGAGCTCAACGATGGTGGAGGAGGTGATGAAAGGGTGATCAGGAGCGACCTTACTCCACCACCATCCGCGCGATCAAAGCCCGCACCCGGATCCGGTCCGTCATTCCCGAGATACGGTACTCGGTCCGTGCGGTGAAGTTGATCACCAGGTCCATGTCATCTGCCACACCGAGGGTGAAAGGTCTTCCACCGGACCAGCCCATGGCCAGATGTTGCAAGCCCGGCAGATCCCGGAAGATGTGGCGCGCAGGTGCATAGCTCTGCATGGCCTCCGTGGCAGTGCTCATCCGCTGCCCTTTCACCACGGTGTACGGGGCATGGTCACGGTAAAGCTTCCAGGCCATCGCGTTCGCGGAAGCTGAGGAGTACTTCCCCGGAGGAAGTTTCTTGAACACGTGGATACTGTCGATGCGCTGGGACTGTGCTTGGCAGACAGCCGTGGTAAGGCAAAGTCCAAAGAGCAGAAGGAAGAGCAAGCGCGACATGTGCTGCGAAGCTATCGGCACTTGGGGCGTGATCCGCAGGATGGATCGAACCTTTTTCAAACACAGCGGTACCGCACATACGGATCATCTTTGCCCATAGCATGAGAAAAGCCCTTACCCTCGCCCTGGTTGCCGTCTTCATTACCGCCAACGCGCAGCAATGGGAACTCACCACGGCCATCAAGACCCGCAGCAAGTTCCCGGCGGCGCACATGGTGAACGGCCAACGTGGATACGCACTGGACAATATGATGAATGCGATCCTGCGCACCAACGATGGCGGACGTACTTGGGAGCGCATGACCACCCTGGCGATCAACACACCCAATGCCTTGCACATGTGGGACGATCAGCGGGGAATCGTGGTGGGCAGCGGTGGCAGCCTGCATGTGACCCAGGATGGTTTCAGCACTTTCATCTCCACCAACTCGAGCACCTTGGGCGTTTTGTACAGTGTGGCCTTCGCCAACGATACGCTGGGCCTGGTGGGCACCGGTGCCGGAGCCATACGCCGCACCACCGATGGCGGCGCCACCTGGACCACCATGGCCAGTGGGGTTGGCACGAGCTACACGATCACCGACCTCGCCATGCCCAGCGTGGATACGGCCTTTGCCGTGGCGTATGGCGTGGGCGTGCTGCGCAGTACCGATGGCGGCCATACCTGGGCGAACACCGGCACACCCACGGGTATACGTGCATTGCATTTCACCGATGCCCTGAACGGGATCGTGGTGGGCAATGGTGGTGCGATCCTGCGCACGGCCGATGCGGGGAGTACCTGGGAAGTAATGGCATCCGGGGTGACGCAGAACCTGTTGGCGATCGATCGCAGCGGGGACGTGGTGCTGGCCGCAGGAAGCAGTGGGCGGGTGACCCGGAGCAGCGATGGTGGCACCACCTGGACCGCAATGACCGTGGGCTCCAATTTGATGACCCATCAGAGCATCGCCATCGCCGCTGACGGCAACGGATTCATCGGGACCGATGGGCGCATCTTCGGCACCACCGACCATGGCGTCACATGGGAGCTCGTCCGCCCCGGCACCTACCACACTTTCCTGAACAAAGTGAGCTTCGCCAATGGCGACACCGGGGTGGCCGTAGGCTATGAAACCAGTGGTGGTATCGAGAACGGCCTGTTGCGCACGGTGGATGGCGGCCGCACCTGGCTCAACGCCAACGGCCTCGGCGGTCTGGGTGTGCATCTTCGGCCCGATGGCCTGGGCCTACAAGGTGGAAGCGTGGGCGCCAACGCCCGCACAAACGACTTTTTCGCAACCCGGCAGACACAAGGCGCACCCAACGTGGCGATCCGGGCCACGTGGTGTTTCGGGGAGTACGACCACCTGGTGGCAGGTGGATATGTGAACGGTGGTTTCTACCGCACCACCAACGGTGGGGCCACTTGGCAGCACACGCCCAATGGCTCATCCAGCATCTTCGACCTTTACTTCATCAACGAACAGGTCGGGTTCGGAGTGGGCGGGGGCGGCCAGATATGGAAGAGCAGTGATGCCGGCCACACCTGGCAGCAGCTGCCCCATAGCACGGCCAACGACCAGTTCTCCGTGTTCTTCTTGAATGAACAGGTCGGCTGGACCGTGGGGGCCAACAGCGGGGCACGCACCACCGACGGTGGACAAACGTGGACCAACATGCCCGATATTCCCGGTTACGCCATGATGGTGCATTTCACCGGCCCGGACACGGGATATGTAGTGGGCAATTCCGGACAGACCGTGCGTAGCGTGGATGGCGGTGCCACTTGGCAGAACTTGATGCCCAGTATCACCAATGCCGTGATCAATGATGCCGCATACTTGGATGGTGAGCTGGTATTGGTGGGGCGCTTCGGAGATATTTACCGCGGACGTGTGGCCTGCCCAAGCATTGCGGACGTTCCGCTCATCACATCAAGCGGTGAAAGCCTCTGCACCAGCACCAGCGGAACCGCGCAGTGGTACTTCAACGGCGATCACATTCCCGATGGCGACACACCTTGCATCGAAGCTGTGGAAGAAGGTTCTTACACCGTGATCACCACCGATGCGCTTGGTTGTGCCTCGACGATCTCCGCGCCTTTCCAAGTGATCCACACCGGCGTACCCGCCATCGAAACCGGGACCAGTCGGCTCGTGCCCAATCCTGCAAGCGATCAGGTACGCATCGAACGTGCGGACAACAGACCAGCAATGCTGACGATCACCGATGTGCAAGGACGGATCATCCGTCAGGAAACCATCAGCGGCACAAGCCACAATGTGGAACTGGCCGGCCTGAAAGCAGGGGTTTATCTACTGCGCATCGGCACAAGGACCGATGTGGAAACGCTGCGTCTGGTGGTGGAATAGGAGGATGCATCTCACCGGTTGGATAATTTCCAGCGCTGTTCTACGGCACACTGCATGGACAGAAGTTCGGATCCTGCTGCAGGATACCGCGTCCTTGTGAACCACAGCATCTTTGCGTCGGCGAGCTTCAATGACAGCGAAACTACCGATCACCCTTCTGCGCGGCTTCGGCCAGATCATGCTGCAGGAGAATGCGGCCACGGGCTTGCTCTTTCTGGCGGGGATCACTTGGGCTTCACCCCTTATGGGGCTGGCGGCCTTGCTGGCGGTTTGCTGCGGCACGCTCACCGCGCATCTGCTGCGCTTTGGCAAGGAAAACACGGAGCAAGGGCTGTACGGTTTCAGTGCCGCCTTGGTGGGCGTGGCCTTGGTGCTCTTCCGTGGGCATGGCCCCTTCGTTTGGTTGGCTGTGATCGCAGGCTCAGCTCTTGCCGCTGCGCTCCAGCATGATTTCATCAAACGGAAAATTCCCGTGTTCACCTTGCCCTTCGTGCTGGTCACTTGGCTGCTCTTGCTCCTGTTGCCGGTTCCGGTGGAAGCAGTTTCCACACCACTGCCCACGGTTCCGGGCGGGCCGTTGATCGCGGCCCTGGTGCGCGGTTTCGGGCAGGTGATCTTCCAGTCCGACCTTCTCGCTGGCCTGCTCTTTCTGGTAGCTGTGGCCGTGAATTCGCGCATCGCCGCGCTCTTTGGTATTGCCGGAGCCTTGCTCGCCGCAGTGATCGCCTTAGGCAGTGCCGCCCCGGAAACCACGGTGGAGATGGGCCTTTGGAGCTACAACGCGGTGCTGTGTGCCATCGCCTTCGCGGGCACCAAGCCCAGGAACCTTGTGCTCTCCCTGATCTCCGTTCCGCTTGCTGTGCTCATCGGCTTGGCATGGCGCGAAGAATTCCTCCCCCAGTTCACATTCCCCTTCGTCGCAGCCGCCTGCATCAGTTTGCTGTTGGAGTATGTGCTACACAAGGTGATCAAATGGGGAGGTCGCGCGAGCGGAGGTGGACGACCTGCGTTGTGAGCCCGCCGCATCCTGACGACAGGGACACATCGAAGAACTACACTCAATGCCGCTCCGAGCCGTTTGTGCGAAGTGATCGCCACGCTCCCAACTCCTACTGCCGTTCGAACACGTCCCATACCCGGAACCGATCACGGCAGATCGGGTGAACCTTTGTCGTCCACACTTGTACATCACTTTCGGAAAATCCTTAGTCCATGAGAATACTCCCTACCCTGCTCCTCATTTCCGTTCTCGCTTCCGCTAATGCCCAATGGGAATTGTTGACACCCATCAAGAACACCAGCGAGTTCGAAGCCATTGAAATGGTGAACGATCTGGTGGGCTATGCGGCCGACCGGGCCTACGGAACGATCCTGGCCACGGAGGATGGCGGTATCACCTGGGAGCGCCGGATCCACGGGATGAGCAATCGGGTGTTGGCGATGCAGATGTGGGATGAGCAGCGCGGGATCGCGGTGGGCCAATTCGGCGCCGTGTATCGCACCACCGACGGGTTCCGCACTGTCACCGGCTCCAGCACCGGTGCCCAGAGCAACAACTGCGTGTTCTTCGTCAACGACACCTTGGGCTGGATCGGCAAGCAGGATGGCAAGATCTACCGCAGCACCGATGGTGGCGCCACCTGGAGCGCCATGCAGAGCGGACAGGGCACAAGCAACTACATCACCGCCATCCAGTTCGTGGACACGCAGATCGGCTATGCCAGTTGCTACGGCGGCGGCAAAGTGCTGAAGAGCGTGGATGGTGGCCTCACGTGGGCGAGCATCGCACCCGAACCCTTGGTCTTCATCCGCGACCTGCACTTCTTCAACGCCCTCACCGGCGTAGCGGTGGGCCATGCCGGCCACGTGATCCGCACCACCGACGGTGGCGCCACATGGAACTTCATGCCGAGCAACACCACGTACAACATGGTAACGCTGTCCGTTCAAGGCAACCATTTGATAGCGGGCGGCTGGTGGGGCCATGTGATCCGCAGCAGCGATGGCGGCCTCACTTGGACCGAACAGATTTTTGGGCCGGAGCATAAAAGCTCCACCCTTACCCCGAGCGGTTTTGGCTTGATGGCCGGCATTGGCAAGATCTTCCGCACCACCGACTTCGGCGCCACTTGGACGCTGTTCAAGGACGGCACTTCATCCGCCGAGATCAGCAAGCTGAGCTTCGCGGGCCTCACCGGCATCACCTCCAACGCACTGCGCACCACCGACGGGGGCGCTACGTGGGCGGACTCCGGTGCCGGCGGTGGGCTGGGCATCCACATCAATGCCAATGGCAGCGGAAGCCGCGGCGGTGGCGGCGGCACGTTCGCCCGCACCACGGACTTCTTCGCGACCTTCGACCCTGTCTTCACTGGCCCCAATGTGGCCATCCGCTGCACCTGGAGCTTGAGCGCATCCACGCATCTGGTGGGCGGCGGTCACGTGTACGGCGGCATCTACCGCACCACCAACTACGGGAGCACATGGACGCTTGTGCTGGACCAAGGGAACATCCTCATCAGCGACCTCTGGTTCGTGAACGACACGCTGGGCTTCGCCGTGGGCGAGGACGGCAACAGCCACCGCACCCTGGACGGCGGCCTCACCTGGCAGAATATGGGCGGCAGCGGCGGACCCACCATCTTCTTCACGGATACCGAATACGGCTGGACCCGCATTGGCCGCACCACTGACGGTGGCGACACCTGGACCATGATGGGCGGCACACCACAAAGCACCGTGAGCATCTTCTTCACCAGCCGCGACACCGGGTATGCCGTGGCCGCCAGCGGCCAGACCGTGCGCTCCTTGGACGGCGGGATCACGTGGGCGAACTTCCTGCCCGCGATCTACAACTCCGCGATCAATGATGCGGCATACGTGGACGGCTACATCATCGCGGTGGGCGGCATCGGCGATATCCACAGATACCGCGTGGGTTGCCCCAGCACGCCCTGGATACCGGAAGTGACGGTGGACGGCCAGACGCTCTGCACAACCATCGACGGTACGGTGCAGTGGTACCGCAACGGCGTGCCCGTGGAAGGCGGCACGGAAGCATGTGTGGATGCCGAGATCAGCGGCAGCTACACTGTGATCGTGACCGATGCATTGGGTTGCACCAGTGCACCCTCGGCACCGGTGCAGGTGATCCAAACGGGCGTGGCGGAACAGGTAGCGAACACCAGCCGACTCGTGCCCAATCCGGCAAGCGATAGGGTACGCATCGAACGTGCGAACAACGCACCCGCAACGCTGACGATCACCGATGTGCAAGGACGAACTATCCGTCAAGAAGCCATCAGCGGTACCAGCCACAACGTTGAACTCGCGGGACTCAAAGCAGGGATCTATCTGCTGCGCATCGCCACGGCGAGCCAAGTGGAAACACTGCGTCTGGTGAAGGACTAGATCGAGAGCTTATCTATTTGGGCGTGCCCCTTGCCCCGCGCGAAGCCAACTCACGGGTCGGGCCATCCGCTATAGTCCCGCGCGGCCCGGCAGCGGTGGCGGCGCTCCGGTGTCACTCCTTCGTCGTGCCTCCTCGCTGCACGCCCCCACAAGCCTCGCCGCGCGGGAGCTGCCGCTCCTGTCCCTCACGCATTCCACCATAAGCTACCTTGGCATCACCCTACGCATGCCACAGATCCAAGTCAGCCATTCCAAGTTTTCCGTTGCGGAGCGGCGTTCCAAACTGGCGCGCTGGTTCGATGCACGTGGCTTCATCCTCTCGGTATTCGACAAAGGCACATTGCGAGTCAGCACCTACCGCATGGAGGAATTGATCGTCTTCAAGTTGAGCGAACGCAGCGGCTACCAAACCTTCTACAAGGAATCCTCCGAGGGTGCACTGCTCGTGTTCGAAGTCAGCGTGAGCGAGGAAAGCATTTCGTATGACGGCTATTGCCCGCTCCTGCTCTTCGGCATCTGGTCCAAGAAGCTAGCCTTCAAACAAGGTGCGAGCGGCCTGTTCAAGTACCGCGATGAAGGGTATCGCATCGAACAGCAATTCGTGGAAATGCTCCATCAGCTCTAGTGCCAACCGCATGGAAAAACCAACCACCTACCTCCTGCTCTTCCGTGGTGTTGGCGGTGCCACGCAGCTACCCGTAGCTCCCCTACGGGAGGCTTTGACGGAAGCTGGATTCATGGATGCCACCACCTACATCAACAGCGGCAATGCATTGGTGCGCAGCACGCTTTCGCGGGAAAAGGTCATCGCGAAAGTGGCCAAGCTCTGCAAGGAGCAGTTCGGTTTTGAGAAGGCCATCTTCGCTCCAACGGCCGAGGAATGGGCAACACTGATCGCCAACAACCCCTTCCCGAAAATGGCCGAAGGCAAGCACGTGCATGCCGCGCTGCTAGCGGAAGTGCCGGAAGCTTCAGCCATCAAAGCCCTCCTGAAATTCGCAGTGGAAGGTGAGGACCTGCGTGTGGTGGACCATGTCGCCTACATCCACACCCCGCAGGGCTTCGGCACAAGCAAGTTCGCCACCAAGTTCGACAAGGGCATCGGCGTGGTGAACACTGCGCGCAATTGGAATACGGTGCTGAAGATGCATGCGTTGGCGCAGGGCTTGCAGGGGAAGTGAACTTAGGGTGATCGGTCTATCGGAGCGACGTGATTCACGCCTCTGTTAAAAAACATATCAGTTCCACACTTCTAAATTGCATAACTGAAAATTAGTGTGCGGATCCGGTACCGGCATTTTGCCGGAAACCTTAAAACACCCGCATCTGGTACAATGAAAACGTTGAACATCGTTGCCGTACCTAGCGCGTCATTGCTCCTCGCAACAGCCTCACTCGCACAGTCACCACAAACCCAACCTCAGCAGCCGGTGGTCAAGAAAAGCACGCCAACGGCACACCACACCACGAATACTGAGGCGCAGAAGTCAGCAGTGAAACCCGAGACCACCAAGAAAGAGGCCAGCACCACCGAAAAAAAGAAGTCCGATCAAAAGGGTGCTCCCGAAATGAAGTCCGAGACCCAAAAGGCCCAAGCCCACAAGCACGCGACCAAAAAGCCGGAAGCCCCGAAGGAGACCAAGGAGACGAAGTGAAAGTAAAAGTGAACGGATAGCAGTTGGTGTAGACCGGTCGAGCATGTGGCCGGTCTTCATCATTCCGGCCACGGCTTCCCGGGAATGGCCGGGGCCTTGCAGCGCTAAAGGTGGAAAACCCGCAGCCAGAGACAGGCATAATCCAGGAATTCGTAGTGGAAGCTGAGGACTTTCCGGATGGAGAACGGAGACATCTACCTCCACACGCGGCACGGCTTTGGCACCAGCAAGTTCGACAAGATCGGCTCCGCGTAACTTTGCACCGCTCCCGAACCCGATGCCCGGAATCCCCGGTATCGGGTTTCGGGCATTTGTGATTCCATGCGATCAACCACAACTGTCCGGCAAGTTCTGGACCTTCTTGAACTATATCGCAACGACCCCCGTGTAGCGCGTCTGGCGGAGGGACTTAAAGAGAAGGCCGCCCGCGTGCAGGTCGGTGGCACCATCGGTTCCGCGAAGGCGCTGATCTCGCAGGCGGTGATCGAACAGCATGGCGGCCTGCACGTGTTCGTGCTACACGACCGGGAAGAGGCCGCGTATTTTCTCAACGACCTGGAGGCGCTCCGGGGAGAAGAAGTGAAAAAAAAGGGAAGTGGGAAAGTGGAGAAGAAGGGCTTTGACCAGTTCTTCTTCCCCGCACCCTCTCGAACTCCCTACGACCCCGACGGCCACCACGACGGCGAACGCGTGACCCGTACGGAAGTACTGGAGGCCCTCATGTCCTCCGCCTCCCTTGAGCAGGCAGCGCCCATGGTGATCGTCACCTATCCGGAAGCTTTGGTACCACTGGTGGTGGCCAAGGAGACGATGGCGAAGAACACGCTGATCATCAAGCGCGGAGAGGAGTTACCGATCGACACGCTGGAGGAATGGTTCCAGGAGACCGGTTTCCTGCGCGTGGAGTTTGTGTACGAGCCGGGTCAGTTCAGCATTCGCGGCGGTATTGTGGACGTGTTCAGCTACGGCAGCGACAAGCCCTTCCGGGTCGAGCTGTACGGCGATACCGTCGAGAGCGTACGCCGCTTCGACCCACAGGACCAACTCACCGTGGAACGCTTGGCCGAAGCGGTGATCGTGCCCGATCTGCAAGAGGAGGAAACTGCCAGCCAACAGCTTTTTTTCGACCAGCTGCCCGCCGATGCCGTGATCTGGCTCAGTAGCCTGCAGGCGATCGGCGACGCCGCCAACAAACAACTACAACTGCTCGGCGAAGCATACGAACGCTCATCCGAGAAGAAGAAGCATGTCGTGCCTGAAAAACTTCTTGCCACGGACGGTGCATTAGTGAAGGGTTTGCTTGGGTTCCGGAAAGTGTTTTGGGCCGCAGGGTTCCTTCCGCAAGCTGCGAACCACAAGCCTGCAGCCGAGCATTTGAAGCCTGAGACCACCATCGATTTTCAACTGAAGCCCCAACCTTCCTTCGCCAAGGACTTCAAGGTGCTCAGCGGCGACCTGCACAACAAGCGCAACGCAGGCTACACCAACGTGATCGCCTGCAACAGCGCCAAGCAGAGCGAGCGGCTCTACGCCATCTTCACCGATATGGATCCCGCCAATAGCGCGGACGGACAGAGCACCTTTACTCCGTTGATGCTCGACCTCCATGAAGGTTTCGTGGATCCGGAGCTCAAGTTGGCGCTGTATACCGATCACCAGATCTTCGAGCGCTACCACCGCTATCGGCTGAAGGAAGGGTTTCGCAAGAACGCCCAAGCGCTCACGTTGAAAGAGCTCACCCAGCTGAAGCCCGGCGACCTGGTGGTGCATATCGATCATGGCATCGGTGTGTTCAGTGGGCTGGAGACCATTGAAACACCGCGTGGCCCTGGGGAGCCACCCATCCGCCAAGAGGCCATTCGCCTGAAATACCGCGATAACGACATTCTGTACGTGGGCATCCACAGCCTGCACCGTGTAAGCAAATACAGCGGCGAGGAGGGTGGAAAAGCGCCCAACGTGAGCAAGCTGGGCAGCCCGGCGTGGAAGAACCTCAAGGAAAAGACGAAGGCGAAAGTGAAGGCGCTGGCCTTCGACCTCATCAAGCTCTACGCCAAACGAAAGAGCAATCCGGGATTCGCTTTCCAACCCGATAGCTACCTGCAGCACGAACTCGAGGCCAGCTTCATCTATGAGGACACGCCCGACCAGGAGAAGGCCACTGCGGATGTAAAGCGTGACATGGAAAGATCCGTACCCATGGACCGTCTCGTCTGCGGCGACGTCGGCTTCGGGAAGACGGAAGTGGCCATCCGCGCGGCCTTCAAGGCGGTCTGCGACAGTAGGCAAGTGGCCGTGCTGGTGCCTACCACCATCCTCGCGCTGCAACATGCCAAGACCTTCCAGGAACGCATGAAGGGCCTGCCCGTGCGCGTGGATTATATCAATCGCTTCCGTACCAGTGCCGATCAGAAGCAGATCCTCAAAGACCTGAAGGAAGGCAAGATCGACATCCTCATCGGCACCCATCGGTTGGTGAGCAAGGACGTGGAATACAAGGACCTCGGCCTGCTGATCATCGATGAGGAGCAGAAGTTCGGCGTGAACGTGAAGGATAAGTTGAAGACCTTGCGTGCCACGGTGGACACGCTGACGCTCACTGCCACACCGATCCCGCGCACGTTGCAGTTCAGCCTCATGGGCGCACGTGACCTCAGCATTATCAGTACGCCGCCGCCGAACCGCTATCCCGTGCAGACGAACGTGCTTCCCTATGATGAAGTGGTGATCAAGGACGCTATCGATCATGAGCTCTCACGTGGAGGACAGGTTTATTTCATCAACGACAAGGTGAAGAACATCGAGTTCGTGGCGGATATGATCCGCAAGCTGGTACCCGGTGCAAGCGTGGGCGTGGGCCATGGTCAGCTTGAAGGCCACAAGCTGGAAGCCGTGATGATGGACTTCATTGAGGGGAACACCGATGTGCTCGTCTGCACCACCATCGTAGAGAGTGGGCTGGACATCCCCAACGCCAACACCATCATCGTGAACGAGGCCCAGAACTTCGGCCTGAGCGACCTGCACCAACTGCGCGGTCGCGTAGGGCGCAGCAACAAGAAAGCTTTTGCCTACCTACTCGCACCCAGTCCGCACCTATTGCCGGATCTATCGCGCAAGCGCTTGCAAGCGATCGAACAGTTCAGCGACCTTGGCAGCGGCATCCATATTGCGATGAAGGACCTCGACATCCGCGGCGCAGGCGACCTGCTCGGCGCGGAGCAAAGCGGCTTCGTCAACGACATCGGCTTCGAGACCTACCACAAGATCCTGGAGGAAGCCGTACGCGAACTGAAGGATGAGCACTTCAAGGAACTCTTCGCCGATGCGCAGGAAGGCAGCCATGCCTTGGCCCGCGGATCACGCCGCGACCAGAGCACGGACTGTGTGATCGAGACCGATCTCACCATGCTGATCCCCGCCAGCTACGTGGTGGAGACCGCAGAGCGCCTCGCGCTGTACCGGCGCTTGGACGACATCAGGAATGAGACCGAGCTGCAGCAATTTGCAACCGGGATCAGTGACCGCTTCGGCCCTATTCCCCACGAGGTGAATGAACTGATGGAGGCCATCCGCCTACGCTGGTTGGGCCAACGCATGGGCCTTGAGAAAATGGTGCTAAGGCGGGGCGATCTGCGAGGCACCTTCATCGCCGACCAAAAGCATCCGTTCTTCTCCGGCGATACCTTCAATGCGGTGCTGCGCGCGGTACAAGCGCAGCCGCGCAGGTTCAAAGTATACGAAAAGGCAGGCACGTTGCGGATCTCGGTGGCAGCGGTGAAGAACATCGGGGACGCGAAGAAGGCGCTGGAAGGCGTGTTGGGCACCTTCGCGTAGAGCGCTTCTCATAATGATCCTTCGCGTTGCGCGGGGGTCTCATGCCCCCATATTTCGTTGTAAAATGCCTCACGTAGCTCGTGCTATGCTCAGTTTTTGCGCCTCATCTGGTCGCCCGATCCAACCCACTCGCATCCATGCGCAATATGGAGATGTGGTCTCGCCTATTCATGAGCAGCGTTCCGGAGCCGAACGTTGTCTGATCGATATAGCTTCACCTCAACCCTTCGGACATGAGAACATGGATACTCCTCCTTTTAGTTGGCTTCTCCTTTACTCTGCATGCGCAGACCCCATTTGCTCCGGTGGGCGCCGAGTGGATCTACACGCAAGGCAGTTGCTGCGGCCCTGATAGCACCATTGCAGTACTCCAAGTGCTCAGCGATACGCTGATCGAAGGCCGCACATGCAGCAAGGTCACGGCAAGTGGTGGATGGTTCGGCTGCCATGAATTCGTGCAGTACTTCAGTGTTACGAACGACTCTCTCTACTACTTCAACACGGACGATGCGCAGTTCCATCTGCTGTTCCGCTGGGATGCGGTTCCGGGTGATTCGTGGTCGACACCGATCAGCCAAGGGTCATTCATCGATACCTTGGACTGGGCCGTTTCGGATACCGGGCACGTGGTCATTGGAGGTATCTCCTTACGCACACTTACCATTGCCCAGGACTCAAGACAGGGGGTGTTGTATTGCCCTCTGAACGGCGTGATCACCGAACAGCTCGGTGGTTCCACGCCCTTCACCTGGGTCTACGCCGCCTGTGACGGGGAGACCTATCAAGGACTTCGCTGTTATTCTGAGTACATCTTCCCGCAGCCGGAACCGCCCCCTCCGCCGCCCATCTCGTGGATAAACCCTCTGTATCCGCAGTGCGCGCTTTCCACCGGCACCGACGAGATCGAAGGTGCCGAGTGGTTGACGATCACGCCGACGATACTTGAACGGGGTGGCTCAGCGCGCATCACATTGGACCGGTCCATGGTCGGTAACAGCGTCTTGGAAATGCGCGATGTGACCGGTCGACTTCTCGCTACAAGCCCGGTGACCGACATTTCCATGATCTTGACAGTGATGCATCCGGGGCTTACCCTGATCGCATTGCGCAAGGACGGCAGTTTGCGAGCGGTACAGCGGGTGGTGGTGCGTTAGCGCATGATCGATCACGCACCGCTTGAAACCCACTGCCCCATTTGAAAAGTTAAGTGATCTGGCTTCCATCCGATACCTTCACGAACGAACGATCCGTCCCGTATCATGAAAACACGCAATACCCTCCTCGTCACCTCGCTCTTTCTTTGGTGTGTGCACGCTTCTGGCCAGAATATTCTCTTCAGCACACGCCACGATGGCGGATCGGACGATGGAATCAATTGCGTACGTACCACCACCGATGGTTCCTTTATCGTGTTCGGGAGCCGCCAAGGCGAGGAGGGCTCAAAAGCCCAAGTGTGCATCAGTTTGCTCGACCACGAAGGCAACTATTACAATACGGTAAACTATGGTGATAGTTCAAGGGATCACCGGCTGGGCTATGATCCGGGCGCGAAGACCATGGATGATCAATTTTCCTTGGGCGTGACCGTTGGTTATTCAGCATCGCTCTGGCTCTTGAACTCCTTAGCGGACACGTTGTGGTGCCGAAGCCCGTTCGTCGCTATCGGTGATACCAGCCAAGCCGATGGGACGGCGATAGCAGGCAACGGAGACATTCTCCTCCTCGGAACCGTTAAGCACATCGACACACCGAGGAAGATGTTCCTTGCACGGTATTCGAACACCGGCTCGTTCAAGTGGGCGCAGGAATACGCCCCGAGCAATTCTTGGCCACACTATGCCTTCGCCATGGACACCTTGAACGATGGCGGCTTCATCCTCTCCGGATATCGCGTTGATCCCTACTCGTGGGACAGTGATGGGTGGCTGGTACGGACCGACAGCATGGGAACGCTGGTTTGGGACAGCTACCTCAACACCGGCGGAGATGATGGAATGAGGCCATTGGTCTCCTTGCCCGGCGGCGGCTTCATGGTCGGGGGAATGGAACAGAGGGAAAACCCGAACCAGCCCGGGGATTATTGTTGCTCTGCACCCTACTTCGCACGTTATGCCGATGACGGGACAGTCCTTTGGGATTCCACCTACGCTGGTGGAGGCAATGAAGTATACTCCTTCGACATGTGCCTGTCAACGGAAGGGAACATTTTGTCTTCCGGCACTGCATGGTCGCAGTATGGCCAACGGGCCTATCTCTTCTCCATCGGCATTGATGGCGATAGCCTTTGGCACCATCAGTATTTTGCACCGGACGGGTCCTGTATCAACTATTCCTATTGGCCCTATTCCGTGATCCAGGAGTCGGCAACCAGCATTGTTGTAGCAGGTTTTGTCGGCCTTTGCGGCAATGACCAATGGGTCATGCGTGTGGACGCTCAAGGCACACCACCACCCAACATGCAGCTTTGGACGGATGTTGCTGAAGGGGTTGGACCAGAGCCGGGCATCACCGTCTCACCCAACCCGACCGATGGCACCATCACGCTGCGAAGCCCAGCGCTTCTGGGCCATGTTGAGGTATTCGACCTTTCCGGGAGGCGGGTTCTCGATGTACCCATAGGCACTGGGATGAGCAACATTCCGATCGACCTCGGTGGACTCAGGTGTGGCACTTACATCGTGGCAGCAACCGATCGTGAGGGTAGAACATGGCATCAGGTCGTGATCAAAAAATGAGAGGTAGTGCGTTAGTGGCCACATGCAATCGACCTCTTGCCCGGAAATGGCACAGTGGGAACATCCAATATTGTCAGGCGATCAGTGAGGGCTTGAGCCTATTCCGGTTTCTCCATAATGCCTTGATCGGACGAACCTGATCTTGCTGTTTTCTCCTTGCGCATGCGCGTTGCGGCCGTACAGGGGGCAATGGCACGCTACGTGCATCTTCGGGATCACATCCTTTGATCATGAGCTTCCGTGTTGACGAACGCTAGGCATCGTCGCATTTCAAGAGCGCTATATTTTTGCTATTCCTCACCGCTGAACAGCTTGGGAACCATACCAATGTGCAACCGTTCTGCCGCATAGCATGAAAAGCTTGAGAAGGCATTGGTACGATCTGGGAGGTCTGCTTTCCATTGTGGTTCTGATCTATTGTTGGACCCATGTAGCCGTGCTGAGCCAGTATGAACTGTTGATGTGGCTCAGCCTGGCCTCCCTGTTCCTGCATCAGTTGGAGGAATACCGGATGCCCGGAACGTTCCCGGGCATGATCAACACGGTCATGTTCCGCAGTGCGATTCCGGACCGTTACCCGTTGAATACGAATACGGCCATGATCATCAATGTGCTGATCGGATGGTTGTTCTATTTCCTCGCGGCGGTGTTTGGCGAACGTGCCATCTGGCCGGGGATCGCCACCATGCTCGTTTCAGCTGGGAACTTCATCGCCCACACCTTCCTCTTCAACATCAAGGGAAGAACGTTCTACAATGCGGGCTTGCTCACCAGTTGGTTGCTTTTCCTGCCCTGCGTGCTCTACTTCATCCACCTGCTTCGCACGGAAGCTTTGGCCACCGGGATGGATTATTGGATCGGGATCCCGTTGGGGATCGTGCTCAACGTGGTCGGTGTTTTTCAAATGATCGGTTGGCTGAAGGACAAGGACACCGCGTACATTTTCGACCAGCGGAACTTGTTGCCTCGGGACCGGAAGTGAATGACGGTCCTCCGGACTGCTTTTTGCCTCCTCGGCAGTAGCGTCAGGCTTCGGGATGGTGCCTGAAACACGCGATCGATCCACCATTGTTGAATCGATGACCATTCGGGGCGTTTTTCCACATTCGCACCGCGATACCTTCGCGCCATGTCCACTACCCCGACGAACCGTTCCCACATCGACCTCAGCTTCCTCAGTGGTCCCCGCTCGCGCTGGAAAGAGTTCAAGACACTTTTCAAGATCGTCGAACAGTTTTTTTACGGCTTCCGGAAGCTGCATTTCGTTGGTCCATGCGTCACCTTCTTCGGTAGTGCACGCTTCAGCGAAGACCATCCCTATTACGAGGCCACGCGTTCACTGGCCCGCAGGGTGGGGCGCGTGGGCTTTACCGTAATGACCGGTGGAGGCCCCGGTGTAATGGAGGCCGCCAACCGGGGTGCCCGCGATGTGGGTGCCACCAGTGTAGGCTGCAACATTGTGCTGCCCATGGAGCAGTACGCAAATCCATACCTGGATGTGGACCTCACCTTCGATCACTTCTTCGTGCGCAAGGTGCTGCTGTTGAAGTACAGCATCTGCTTCGTGGTGATGCCCGGCGGCGCCGGTACCATGGATGAACTTTTCGAGACCGTCACCCTGATCCAAACGGGCAAGGTGAAAGGTTTCCCTATTCTCCTCTACGGCAAGGAATACTGGGCACCCGTGCTCGAGCAATTGGATGTCATGATCGCTGAGGGAACAATTGGTGAAAAGGAACTGGGCTTCGTCCATGTAGTGGATAGCGTGGAGGAAGCGACCGAAGTGTTGCAGGATCAATTGGTGAACATGTGGCAGCAACAGGGTGGCAAAGGAGCCCATCTGCCGGAATGGTGGTTCCTGAACCAGCCGATCAAGGGAAAAACGTTCCGCGATCGCAATGGTGACATAGCAAAGTGACCGGGTGGCCGGGACCTACCTTACCACGCGAGCAAGTAGCAAAGTAGTAAAGCGTGCACCACAGTGATGTAACTGTTCCTTAACAACGCGACAAGGTTGAGGTAAGGTGCGAACGGGTCCTTTGCGGCCGTGTTCCGGACATCAAGCTCCGGGGCACGGCCCGGATGATCCGAACCCATATATTTCTCGTACTTGCAGCATTGGTTTCCGCCGTTTCCGCCCAGCAGGGCACAATCGAAGGTGTCGTTTCCACCCTTGAGAATGGAGCGAAACAAGCACAGCCCTTCGCCAACGTGCTCATCAAGGGTACGTCCACCGGGGTGAACACGGACCTCCATGGCCATTTCAGCATCAACACTTTGCCCGGCTCCGTCACCTTGGTGGTGAGTTTAGTAGGGCATCCAAATGTTGAAAAGCGGGTTTACGTGGTCGCCAATAAAACCATTATGGCAAACATCACCTTGGACGGAGGAGGACTGGAAATGAACGTGGTGCAAGTGGTGAGGGAGCGCCGCATGAACACGGAAGTGGCCGTGATGCAAGCGGTGCGCAACAGCGACCAGCTCGCCAATGGGATCGGACAACAGCAGATCGCAAAGGGCCAGGACCGCACTGCGGCCGATGTAGTGAAGCGCGTTCCGGGCATCACCATCACTGAAGGTCGCTTCGTGATGGTCCGGGGGCTGGCCGACCGGTACAACACGGTGTTGTTGAACGGCGTGTCCGCACCGAGCATGGAAGCGGACCGCAAGGCCTTCAGCTTCGACCTGCTGCCAAGTGGCGCATTGGACCGCGTGATGGTGTATAAGACCGGGGCACCGGAGCTTCCGGGGGAATTCGCCGGTGGTGTGATCGAACTCTCCACGCTGGGCATTCCTCGGAAAAATGAAGTGAAGGTGAGCTACGGAATTGGCATACTGAACGGCACCACCTTCCACGACCTGAAACAGGACCAGACCGGCAAGACCGACTTTCTTGGTTTCGATGACGGCTCCCGCCAACTTCCATCGAACTTCCCTACACATGTGAACACGGTCTCCGATCCGGACCAGCTTGCAAACTATGGTCGGGAACTACCCAATACTTGGACGGCTTCAGTACAACAGGCCGCTCCGGACCAGCGCTTCGGCCTCTTGATGGCAAACCGTTTCGGCAATGATGCCGAGAAGAACCAGTACGGCACGGTCACGTCGATCAACCTATCGAACACCAGCGCGACCTACACGTCGCAGAACTACAATTACAATTCGTTCGATGCGGCATCTCAACATAGTGATACGATCTACCACTACAGCGACAACGAGAACATCCGAACCGCACGTTTGGGTGTAATGCACAACTGGAGCGCGCTCATTGGCACGTACACCAAATTGGAGTTCCGGAACTTGTTCAACCAGGTAGGCGAGAACCGGACCACCGCGCGCACGGGGCAAAATATGGAAGAAGGTTTTGATGTGCGCAACTTCGCATACGACTACAAGCAACGCACGCTCTACAGTGGGCAACTCCACGGAACCCACGACCTGATGATGGACCGTAGCCATCTGGATTGGACCATAGGCTATGGACGCGCCACAGGCAAGGAGCCGGATTACCGCCGGGTGCGCACCGCACGGAACATCGGGGACATTGATGCACCCTACCAAGTCGTTATCGCTCCCACGGCTTCAACGCTTGATGCCGGTCGATTCTACAGTGAACTGGACGAGAACACATGGACCGGAAAGCTTGGCCTGTCCCGGGATTGTGGGAAGGAAACCTCGAAGTGCACCGCCGTGATTAGGGCCGGTGGTGTTGCCGAGCGCAAATCCCGAGAATTCAGCGCACGGTGGATGAGCTTCCGCAAGGCCAACACCAGCCAATTTGACAATTCATTGAGCGCGCTTCCCTTGGCGGACATTTTTGCGGACGCCAACATCAATGGCATCACAGGCTTCAAGCTGGAAGAGGGGACCAACCCCAGTGACGGATACTCCGCATCGAACACAATGATCGCGGGCTATGCTGGCACCACAATGAAATGGGCAAAACTTTTCGCGTTGAGCGGTGGCCTGCGCGTGGAGCACAACCGGCAAGAGTTGGACGGAGCGACCTACGGCGGCCAAAAGGTGCGTGTGGACAACCCCGTTACGAGCGTGCTTCCTTCCGTGAACGCTTCTTGGAACATCACTGAAAGATCACTGGTCCGCGTGGCTTGGAGCAACACCGTGAACCGTCCGGAATTCCGGGAGCTGGCGCCGTTCTCATTTTACGATTTCAGCACCAATAACGTGCTGTACGGAAACCCGGGGCTCACGACCGCCACGATCTGCAACCTTGATGCGCGCTGGGAAATGTACCCGAGCCTGGGAGAGGTGATCAGTGTGGGTGTGTTCCAAAAATCGTTCACCGGGCCGATCGAAATGTTCTTTGTACCCGGCGCCGGGTCGGGTGGTACGCGCAACTTTACGTTCAAGAACGCGGAAAGCGCCGAAAGCATCGGCACCGAATTGGAATTGCGCCGCTCGCTGAACGGGGTGTTCAAAACCGGTGTATTGAGCCGCGTTGGCGTGTTGCTCAATGGCACCTTGATCAAAAGCTCGGTAACACTCGGATCACATGCCGTGGGGCAGGACAATGAGCGACCCATGATGGGGCAAAGCCCCTACGTGGTCAATGCGGGCTTGTTCTATGCGGACAGTGCCTCGAACTTCCAATGCAACATTGTGTACAACACGTTCGGTAAACGGCTCTACGCTGTGGGCAGCTTTGGAACCCCGGACATTTTTGAGATGCCGAACGGAGCCCTGGATGTGACACTTGGGAAGGACCTGGGAAAGCATTTCAACCTGAAGGTCGGTATCCAGAACATCCTCAACACCCGCACCCTCCTGCAACAGGACAGCAATTCCGATGGGAAGGTCGGTGGTGCCGATGAGGAGATCATGAGTTTCCGACGTGGGGCTTACTTCAGCGGCGGGTTGAGCTATACCTTCTGATCTTGGGAGGTTGCTGGCGAGGACGCGTCGATCGGCGCGTCCTCGCCATTTATATGCTCGTCCCTGATCATCGGCTTAACAGAACCATGACGTTCCGCAACGATCCGATAAGATCCAACTGACGTGGGGGCAATATGTGATGGATCTCTTTGTGGCGTAAAACAAAACACACAGAAAGACCCATGGAACTCCTGAAGAACAAATCGCTCTGGGCCCTGCTCATCGGCGGCACGCTCCTCTCCGTTACTGCCTGCAAAAAGGATGATGAAGATCCCGCAACTCCATCAAACCCCTCCTCTTCATCCTTCACGATCACCGATATCGGCAACAACACGAATAAGGTTGAGGGTTCACAAGCGAGCAACTACACGTTCACCAGCGACAAGAAATGGTTGCTCCAAGGCTTTGTTTATGTTGAAGATGGTGCCACGTTGAACATTGAACCCGGCACGATCATCAAAGGTGACAAGAATAGCAAGGGCACATTGATCATCAAGCGTGGCGCAAAGATCAACGCGGTGGGCACAAGCAGCCAACCCATTGTCTTCACCAGCAACCAACCTGCCGGCAGCCGGGATTACGGTGATTGGGGAGGCATCATCCTTTGTGGCCGCGCGAACAACAATCAACCTGGTGGAGAGGCCATCATCGAAGGCGGCCCTGATGCTTATTACGGTGGTGGAAGTAGCCCAAATGATGCTGACAACAGCGGGATCATGCAGTATGTGCGTATCGAATTCCCCGGTATTGCGTTACAACCGAACCAGGAGATCAATGGTCTCTCATTGGGCGCGGTGGGAAGTGGCACAACGATCGACCACATCCAAGTGAGCTACAGCGGTGACGACAGCTATGAGTGGTTCGGTGGTGCCGTGAACATGAAGAACATTGTTGCCTTCCGTGGCTGGGATGATGAGTTCGATACGGACAATGGCTTCCGTGGCAAGGTTCAATTCGCCTTGTCGATCAGTGACCCAGCGATCGCGGACCAAAGCGGAAGCAATGGCTTCGAGAGCGACAACGACGCCAGCGGTTCCACCTCCTCACCTTACACGATGCCGATCTTCAGCAACGTGACCTTCTTCGGACCGTATGCCGTGAGCGGAGGCACTCCCGACACACAGTACAAACGTGCCGCGCATATCCGTCGCAACAGCCGCTTGAACGCCTATAACACCGTGTTCGCGGGCTACCCCACCGGTATCTTGCTGGACGGCTCACTAACGGAGGCCGATGCCGCCAACAATGACCTGCAGATCCATGGAAGCATCGTTGCCGGTTGTCCGAGCGCATTGGAAACCGTAGCCGGGAGCACATTCGACATCAATACTTGGTTCAATACCAGCGGATGGGGCAACAGCGTGCTGATCAATATCAGCGACCTCGGCCTTTCAACCCCGCTGACCATGACCGCACCATCCTTGCTTCCGAGCGGTGGATCGCCCTTGCTGAGCGGCGCTGATTTCACTGGCCATGCGAGCGATCCGTTCTTCCAACAGGTCAACTTTCGTGGGGCCTTCGGTACGGATGACTGGACCAGCGGCTGGTGCAACTGGGATCCCCAGAACACGGCTTACTGAGGTCGGAATTCCGCAACGGATTGAATGCCCGCCACACTCACTGCGTGGCGGGCATTCCCTTTTCAGGATCGAGCGTACTCAACTGCTGGTCAACCCGCCTTGGGAAGGGTGAAGTTGAAGGTGGTTCCCTTCCCTTCGGTGCTCTTCGCGGAGATCGTGCCCCCGTGTCCTTCCACGATGTGCTTCACGATGGAGAGGCCAAGGCCTGAGCCGCCTTCATTCCGGGCCCGGCTTTTACCCACCCGATAGAAGCGTTCGAACAGGCGCGGTAAATGTTCCTCCGCGATGCCGGGCCCATCATCGGCCACTTCCACCAGCACCTGCTCTCCGATGTCGTAAGCACGGACCGTGCAAGTCCCGCCTTCATCAATATAACGGACCGCATTGACGAGCAGGTTCGAAAGCACTTGCGCCAAACGGTCCCGGTCGCCTTTCACCCAGAATTCCTCCTCGATGGCGTCGTTGCGCAAGACCACCTTGCGTTCCGCCGCCCGGATCCGCAGATCATCCACGATCTCGCTCACGAGTTTCCTAAGGTCCATGCGCTTCGGTGTGATGGAAAGCACACCACCTTCCAGTTGCGTGATCAGGTCAAGGTCCTCCACGATACGGATCATGCGTTCCGCGCCGATGCTCGCCCGTTGCAGGAAGCTCCGGTTCACCTTCGGATCCTCCAGCCCTCCCTCCAACAGGGTAAGGATGTAGCCTTGGATGCTGAAAATGGGCGTCCGCAATTCATGCGCGAGGTTGCCGATGAACTCGCGTCGGAAACGTTCACGTTCGCGCAATTCGCTTATCTCCGATCGCTTCTCCTCCGCCCACTTCGATACCTCAATGTCCACAGCGCTCAGATCATGACCGTTCTTATTGCCCAGAGCGGGACGGCCACCGCGCGCCTCGTGCATCGTGCGATGAATCAGGTCCACACGCTCCTTCACGTACCGATCCACCACAAGATAAGTGATGGCCCAGGAGCCGACGAACACGGCGAGAGCGGATCCGACCGCGAGACGCCAATGATCGTCATGGCCGGAACCGTTCGACAAAAAGTATATCGCCACCACTGCGACCAAGGCCGAAATACAGGCCACCACAAGGGCGATGCGAAAGGACGAACTGGGCACCATAGGCCGTAAAGGTAGCGGGTTGAATGTGTCGTATTGGCTCGCCGCCCTAGCGATCCCCGGCGGCCTTTCCTTAACCCTTGGGCAACATGGCCGGTTTACTTTCGTATTCATTTTTTCGAACCATGCACTTCGGCCTTATGCAATTCCTGATGTTGGCGGGTTCCTTGAGCCTGCTCGTCTTCGGTATGAAGTTGATGAGCGAGGGGCTGCAACAAGCGGCCGGGTCACGCATGCGTCGCGTGTTGGACACGATGACCCGAGATTGTATGCGCGGCGTGTTCACCGGCTTCACCACCACGGTGATCGTGCAATACTCGTCGGTGGTATCGGTGATGGTCGTGAGTTTCGTCAATTCGGGGTTGTTATCGTTGAGAAAGGCCGTGCCGGTGCTGATCGGCGCCAACATCGGCACCACGCTGAAGCTGCT
>JAHBUL010000015.1 GCA_019638085.1 Flavobacteriales bacterium
GCTGTTCTTCGGCGTGGCCGACAAGCCGATGCCCATGGCGGTGATGGGCACGCATTTGACGAGCTACAAACCCGGCAAGGCGAAACTGCCGGTGGTGGACCTGAGCAACTACAGCGTGCGCGATGAGCGGCTGCGCCAAAAGCGGCGACAGGAGCGGGAGAATGATGTGCCTGAGATCCAGGTCAGGGATATACGGGATGTGGGCGAAATGCGCGGATCGTACATGGTGCCGGACATGATAATGGCGGACGCGCCCATGGCGGTCCCCGAGCCACCGATGCCATCCGACGCGGGCAGCGGTACCGGCGATGGTGGTGGATCTGGTCCGGGCCGAGGCAAGGCTGCACTGCCGCCCGAGCTCAAGGCCTTGATGCAGGCCACCACCAACCGTTTCATCGGCACGGCCAAGTTGCAGTACACCATCACGAGCGGCGACCGCACCAGTACTTGGACGGTGCGTTATGCCAGCGACAGCACCCGCATGGTGATCATCGGCCAAGAGGACAAGCCGCTGCCCTCGGAACACCAACGCGCGTATACCATCGATCGGAAGGCGGGGACCGAAACGATCTACACCCTATTGGCGGACAGCTCCGTGGTCCAGCGGACCGGCCAGCTTGAACGTCGGTACGCATCGCTCTTCCCGGTTGCGTATGCGGATTCGTTGCTCACCGGGAGCAGGAAGCTCCTCGGGCGCTCAACTGAACACAGGTCCTACGAGATCCCTACTACGCGGCGCGAGTCGTGGGTGGATACGAAGACCCCTTCCCTCTTCCACGATGTGCTGGGCGCGCGCAAAAGCTGGGGTGGTGTGGAGGTCCTCCTGCGCGGCCCCATGATCACCAGCACCGGCGAAGGCATGCCCATGGAGGTGCAATACGAATACCACGGCGGCGAGCAGATGACCATGCGCGTGCTGGAGCTGAATCCCGGCCCGGTGGACCCGAAAGTGTTCGAGATCGGGAAGGACAGTTGGAGGCGGTGAGCGTTTCCTGGAAGATCGGGAACTTAAGGGAAGTAAGGGAGGTAAGGGAGGTAAGGGAAGTAATGTGGGTAAGGGATGCACCTCCCTCTCCTCCATCGCCTCCATGGCCTCCATGGCCTCCATCGCCTCCCTGACCTCCATGGCCTCCGTGGCCTCCGTCACCTCCCCGACCTCCATCGCCTCCCTGACCTCCATGACCTCCCGACCTCCATGGCCTCCGTCACCTCCTGATCAAAGTACATCTTTGCACTGATGAACTCCCGCATCCTGATGATGGCCAGCGCCACCGTGATGTCAGCTTTCGGCCTTGTGCTCTCCTTCGCGCCTGAAGAAGCGATGGCATACTTCCGCCAGCCCACAGCGGGTGCCGTGCCTGTATTGCTGCAGCTCACCGGTGCGCTCTACCTCGGCTTTGCTTTCATGAACTGGACGGCCAAGGGTTCGGTGTTGGGCGGTATCTACGGCCGGGCGATCGTGCTGGGCAATTTTCTGCACTTCACCATGGGTGCCTTGGCGCTACTGAAAGTGTCGATCGGACCGAAGGCGGGTCCAAGCTTTTGGGTGCTGGCCGGTGTGTACACGGTGTTCGCGGTCCTGTTCGGCCTTACGCTCTTCCGGCATCCCGGTGATCCGGAAGGAGCTTCCTGAAGGAGTTGCTTTTGAACGCTCTGCTTATCTTCGCTTACCATGTTCTCCCGGATCATCTTCAGCGCAGGCTTGGCCTTCCTTGGCCAGGGCACTTTCGCTCAGGGTCCGTGCGAGCAGAGCCGCAGCCCCTCGGATTCCGTTGCCATTGTGGAAGCCATCCGCCGGGCTGAACCTTGGATCGCTGATCAACTTGATGCCATGAAAACCTCGACCGACCCGGCCGAGGTACAGGCTCGGGCAATGGAACTCTCGCAACGCACGGATAGTTTGGCCCGGCAATTCCGAAAGGTGTTCCCCGACAATGATGAAGGATGGATGCTTTTCGGCATGTACTCGGGCCTCGCTGCCGCATCTGACGCATGCGCACCGGGCTTGGCTGCCGTCTACCGTGCCTCTGCCGCAGCTGCCCTGTTCAGTGGCGATAGCCCCTACCGCCCGGAGATGTACCAAGCACTGAATTCCATCTCGGAACAAGCTTGGTCACTGGCGCGGGCAAAGCGCCCCGAGCGTTCGCAACGGTTGCTGGAAAAGCTGACGGCAGAATACCTCGACCTGATCTTTTCGCTTTAAGCCTGAGCCTGTAAGGGCTATCTTCGCCAACCTAACAAAAAAAACAAGTCCCACCATGCGTTTCGCACTCCCGCTCGTTGCAGCCTTATTGACCCTACCTGTTGCTGCGCAGTCCGATGTGCAGCAAAAGGTGATGGAAAGCCTCCAAAAGAACGGGGCCGCACCGGGCTCTGTTGCAACCGATGTGAAGGTGGAGGACGATAACGATCCCTTCACACCCAATGAATTCGTGGGCAGCTTCCGCATGGAGATGCACAGCTTCGTAAAGGATGTGGAAACCAAGGAAAGTCCTACGAACATGCGCTTCTGGAGCAGCCCGGACATGACACTGATGGCCCTCTCCCCGGAAGGTGCGAAGGGAGCGGAAATAAAGATGCTCACTGACCTGAAAGGCAAGTGGAGCTACATCTTGATGACCGATGACAAGGGCAACAAGACAGCGATGAAGAGCCCTAAGAAAAAGATCACCTTCAACACCGACGACAGCGAGAAGGACAACGGCAAATTCACGGTGACCAAGGAGACCAAAATGATCGAGGGCCACCTGTGTACCAAGGTGATCGGCACCACCGAGGACGGAACCTGGACCGGCTGGGTGGCCAAGGACCTCGCCATTCAGTTCGGGGATGTGGCCAACAGCATGAGCCGCAGCGCCATGCAGAAGAAGAAGCAGGACTGGCAGGGCCTTCAGGGGTTTCCGCTGGAATTCGAGTCCGTGGATAAGAAAGGCAAGGAAAAAATGGTGGTCTATGTGAAGGACCTGCAGATCGGAGAAGTGGACCCCAGTGTGTTCTCCATTGCCGGATACAAGGTGATGGAGATCCCCGGCATGCCGGGACAGTAGGCTGCATCACGCCCCTCCTCACTTTAGCCTTGAACCGAAAGGACCAAGGGGCCGTCCGGTTACCTTCGCGCGCTTTTTTATGAAGCCGTATGAATGAAGAAGATCGCAGATAGCCGCAAGCTCATTGGTGCCACTTCGGCCACCAAGCTGAAGGAGCTGAACACCTTGTACAAGGGTCTGATGAAATCCCATCACCCGGACCGCTTTCCGAACGATGAGGAGAAGCGCGAGGAGGCGGAGGAGTTCAGCAAGCGTCTCATCGATGCGTACAAGTTCCTGGAGAGCATCCATCCGGAAACGCATGCATCCAATGCCGAGGACTTCGAGAAGACCGTTGCCAGCAGCATCACGGATTGGCATTACAAGGGGCTCACCCTGCACCTCACCTTCGGTGATGGCAGCACCTACGAGTTTTACGGGGTGCAACCCAAGACCTTCAACAAGTTCGTGGCTACGGACGGCAATGTGCGCTTTGCCAAGCGGCACATTTTCAGTGCTTTCACGCACCGCCGCTTAAGCGGTGCCAGTCAAGAGTAGGATCGCCTTGAACGGCACTGGCGGTGCCATTTCCGGGGTCTACTTCAAGGCTCAGGCCACCAATTTTGGATGATTCTCGTCCTCATGCGGAACAAGATCCAAAACTGTTCGCTCCTATCTTGGCCTTCTCTCCCCATAACCCCCCGGTTGTTCCAACCATGCACCAGTTGTTGACCCTATCCTTGCGCGCCTTGGCGATCTTTAGTCTCGTCGTCATGGGATCACCTCTTGTTAAAGCTCAACAGTTCAACATTTCCGGTGGCGACATCTCCACGTGCGCCGGTGTGCTGGAGGATACAGGGGGCCCTACCGGCCAATACGGCAACAATGAGGATTTCACTGTGACGATTTGCTCGGACGTCCCGGGTGATGCCATCTCCTTGAACTGGGTCGTGTTCGATCTGAGCCAGCAACTGCCCAATCCGCTGGACCGGATCAGGATCTGGGATGGGAACAGTACAGCGGCCAATTTCATAGGGGAATATACCGGCACGGCACTCCAAGGCTTGATCAGCTCGTCCAGCATATACAACATCAGTGGCTGCCTTACTGTGCAGTTCACCTCCAATAGTGGTGGGGTGGGCAACTTCGCTGCCGGTATCACCTGCTATACCCCGTGCGAGCGCCCAACCGCAGTGGCCACGATGTCGGAACCCACACCTGCGCTGATCTGCGTGGGTGAGGAAGTATCCTTTGATGGAACCGGCTCCCATGTTGCAGCGGGTACGGGATTCTCCTTGGTGGAATACAATTGGAACTTTGATGATGGTACGATCGTGGATTCACCCACCGCCACCCATAGCTGGTCCGAACCGGGGGAATACGTGGTCCAGTTGAACCTGGTGGATGACAATGGTTGTGTTAACGCCAACGTGGTGGACCTTCAGGTCCTGGTGAGCACCACACCGGTATTCGCCGGGACCGTGGAAAGCACCGAGACCTGCTTGGGCGCGACCGTGGACCTGAATGCGGTGGTGACACCGGTGACATGGACAGGCATTCCGGAAGCCAATTTCGGGGACGGGGTCTACCTGCCGGACGACTTGGGTATCCCCTTCACCAGCGAACTGGTCTTCACGCAGTTCGATCCCGGACAAACGGTGACCAGCACCAGTGACATCATATCGGTATGTGCGAACATGGAACACAGCTTCCTTGGTGACCTTGTTGTGCAACTCACCTGCCCGGGTGGCCAAACCATGATCATGCACCAGCAAGGTGGTGGAGGCACCTACATCGGTGGTGCAAATGATAACGATGGTGCCAACCCCCAGCCGGGTGACTGCTGGCAATATTGCTGGAGCCCCACGGCCACCTTGGGCACTTGGGCCCAGAGTGCGAACAATGGTAGCAGTCCACATGTAATGCAAGGTGGAACCCCTTCCAATAACGCACTGATCCCCGATACCTACTCATCAGTACAGCCGTTCACGAACCTGATCGGTTGCCCGCTCAATGGCACATGGACCTTCACCATCACCGACCTTTGGGGAGCGGACAATGGCTTCCTCTGCGATTGGTCGTTGAACTTCAACCCGGCCATCATTCCGGATGCCACGCAGTTCACTCCGGTACTCGGTACCGTGATCGATTCCGCAGGCTGGACGGGACCTGCATTGGTCACGGACCCAACAAACGCCATGGTGGGCCAGGCCACTCCCACCGGTCCCGGAAGTTATGACTACAATTTCTATGTGACGGACAACTTCGGCTGCACCTACGACACGACGATCACGATCACGATCGATCCACAAATGGTCGTAGATGCGGGACCGGGCTTCACACTGTGCAATGATTCCCTGCCCATGGCAGGAGTGATCACCGCCAACGTGCCATCAGTTCCTGTAACCTATGCTTGGACGCCGACCACGGGATTGGCCGATGCGAGCGACCCTCATACATTGGTGTGGGTGACCGTTCCAACGTGGTATTTCCTTTCCGTCCATCCCGTTGGCCAACCGGATTGCTCGGTGATGGACAGCGTGTTGATCTATCCTCCTCTCCCACTGGATCCCGGTGAAGATGGCACCGCGGTCGTCTGTGAATCCTCCCTGATCTTCCTGATGACCGATTCCCTTGGCGGTACGCCTGACCTGGATGGTGTGTGGTCCTCGGCACAAGGCACGGAACCCGACAACTTCAACCCGGCAACCCATGTGCCCGGTTCATACACATACACGTACACCGTGGTCACATCCGGAGGATGCACGGCCACTTCGCAGTTGGAGGTGACGGTAACGCCCGACACGGACCCCACCTGCTGCGGGATCCCCGATGCCGGTGAAGACAACTATTCCTGCGATCTATCCATTGCACTGAGTGCAACACCGGGAAATACGGGAGTTGGTGAATGGAGCGGACCTGCCGGTGCCGTTTTCGCCGATGCACTGGCACCCAGCACCATCGTTACCATGCCTCCCGGAGGTGGTGGTTCGCACTGGTTCTACTGGCGCGAGAACGATGGTGTGTATTGCAATACCGTGGACAGTGTACTGATGACCTTCACGGACGCCATCGAGATGACCTTCACCACCACTGATGCCGTTTGCTTCACGTACTGCGACGGTACCGCACAGGTGGCCATCACGGGCGGGAACGTAGTGGATGATTTCACCTATGCATGGTCAGGTGGCAACGTGGGTAGCACACCGGACAGTGTGAGCGGTCTTTGCGCAGGAAACTACCTGCTTACCCTTACGGACGACAACGGCTGTAGCGCTACGGACAGCCTCAGCATTGGAGAGCCGGTGCTGTTGCAGATCGATTCAACGGCCAGCCTGCCCGTTACCTGTTCCGGCGATTGCGATGGTCAAGTGATGATCTACGATGGTGAAGCCGTGGAATACAGCTTCAATGGCGGTGCAGCGTGGGCCCCCTCGGCAGTGCTGACGGATGCCTGTGAGGGCCTGTACCAATTGCGCATCCGCGATGCTGCAGGTTGCATGGGCATCGGCTCCATCATGGTCACCGGCCCTCCCCCTGTGGTGGCGGATTTCGAATGGGGCCCCATTCCTGCAACGGTGGAAAACCCGATCCTGTACTTCCACAGCACCAGCACAGGTTCCCAGAGCTACCTCTGGGACATCGCCGGCCTGGCCTCCAGTACCAGCATGGACACTTCGTTCATCTTCAGCAACAAGGAGCCGGGCATCTACCGGGTCTGCCTTACGGCCTACAACTACAACAACTGCCCGGATAGCACCTGCTATGATGTGGAGATCGAGGATGTGCTGGAGCCGTATATCCCCAATGCTTTCACCCCCAACGGCGACGATAAGAACGATGTGTTCTTCATGAGCACGAACATTCCAACGATCACCGATTTCGAAATGCTGATCTATGATCGTTGGGGACAACTGGTCTTCAGCACGCAAGATCCGTATGAGCCGTGGTTAGGCAGCAAGAACAACAGCGGTGCAGTGCTGGCTTCCGGAGTGTACGTGTACCGGATCCGCTACGAGGTGGCCCGGCTACAGACCAAGCAGGAAATGATGGGGCACGTAACGCTTCTGAAGTAAGACCCAGAACCATCCAGCCGGGCATTCAGTTGATACCAAGGTCTACGATCCGTTCCAAGGGGAACGGGATCACTTCTCCTTGGCGTTACTGATACTGACCGGGATGGAACTCTGCCCGCCGTATAGCTTGATCTCCTGGATATCCGCAGGTAGGCTGAAGCCGTTCGCCTCCAGTGCCTGCTTCACTTCGGTGATCACGCTGCCGCGGATCATCAGGGACCGCTTGCGGTAATCCTTGGTCTCCACCCAGAAGCGGACCATCAGGTTCACCGTGCTCACGGCCAGCTCATCAACCGCCACGAAGACCTCGTGGGCTTCGTCCTCCACCACCCCATCGCAACTGCGCACGGTCTTCAAGATCAACTCACGCGCGTCGTCGATCTTGTCCTCGTAGGCAATGCCCGCCACGAATTCAACGCGAAAGAAGCCGTCCTCGGTGTAGTTGAACACCGGTTTCTTCACCACGTCGCTGTTGGGTATATAGACATCGCGGCCATCGAATGTCTTCAGCTTGGTATAGCGGAATTCCATGGCCACCACCTTGCCGAAGATGCCTCCCACTTCCACCGTATCGTTCAAGTTGAAGGGGCGGTTGAAGGAGAGGATGATCCCGGAGATGAAATTCTCGCCGATGTCCTTGAAGGCAAAGCCGATGATGATCGCAGAAGCCCCTGCGGCTGTGATCAACCCTGTCGCGATGCCGCCCAGCCCTGCCACGCGCAAGCCGAACATCACCACAATGACACCCAGGACCAGCTTGATGGTCTTGGTCAGGAAATTCGTCATCAGCGGATCTTGTGATCGCCGCTCGATCACCTTACGGCCCACCCCCGCCAGCTTGTTCGCAAGCAGAAAGCCGACCGCCACAATGAGGATGGCCAGCAGGATCGCCGGTACTTGGTCCAAGAAAGCATACCAGCTCCGCTGGAAAGAGAGGACCAAAGCGTTGGTAATATCACTGAAGGTGTGTTGCATGGGCTAATGGCTGTGTACGCGTACCAGCGTAGGCCCACTTCCCTTTGCACAGGAAGAAGAAAAACGACCACGGCCCGGAACCCGCTCCCGAACGAACAGCCTAAAGCAGAAAAAGTTCAACACGCCTGGCCGAAGATGGAAACCCACCGACCGACTGAGGGTGGGCACTACCCACGTTCAGTTCAACTTCCGGGAAGGAAGATGCTCAAGACTTTTTGGCTGCCTTCTTGGCCGGCTTCGCCTTGGCAGGAGTTGCTTCAGCAGCCTCTCTCCACTTTGCGAGTTTCTCAGTGGCCTTGCGCTTGCGAATGGCTTGCGCCCTTGGATCCTGTGGCATCGTTGTCGATTTGGGCCGCGAATATAGGCTGGATGCGTTGATGGATGATCTTGGATCCAGGCAGCACCCGAATTAAGCGTTGAATACTGACGTGCAGCGGTAGTCACGGACTTAACGGCAACATGTCCACGAGCAGTGCGAATGTGACGTATGCGTCGCGATCACCCGCGCACCAGCTTCCGGTACTTCAAGCGCTTGGGCACTACATCGCCCACGCGCTTCCTGTAGTTCTCCTCGTAGTCGCTGAAGCTGCCTTCGAACCAGTACACGTTGCTATCCCCTTCGAAAGCGAGGATGTGCGTGCAGACACGGTCCAGGAACCAACGGTCGTGGCTGATGATAACGGCGCAGCCGCTGTAGTCCTGAATGCCTTCCTCCAGCGCGCGGAGGGTATTCACGTCCAGGTCGTTGGTCGGTTCGTCAAGCAGCAGCACGTTGCTGCCGTTCTTCAGCGTCATGGCCAAGTGCAGTCGGTTCCGTTCTCCACCGGAGAGCACGCCCACCTTCTTGTTCTGGTCCTGGCCGGTGAAGTTGAAGCGTGCCAAGTAGGCGCGGCTGTTCACCAGCGTCCCGCCGATGTCCATCATCTCCTGGCTGTTGCTCAGCACTTCCCACACGGTCTTGTCGGGTAACAGGTCCTCGTGGGTCTGGTCCACATAGGCCAGCTGTACGGTCTCTCCCAAAGTGATGGTTCCACTATCCGGTTTCTCCTCTCCCATCACCATGCGGAACAAGGTGGTCTTACCCGCGCCGTTCGGCCCGATGATGCCTACGATGCCCGCAGGTGGCAGGGTGAAGCTGATGTCCTCGAAAAGGACACGATCACCAAAAGCTTTCGAGACTCCGTTGAACTCGATCACCTTATCGCCGAGCCGTTGTCCATTAGGGATGAAGATCTCCAGTTTGGCCTCCTTCTCCTTCACGGTCTCACGCTGCATTTTATCGTAGTTCTCCAAGCGGGCCTTGCTCTTGGTTCGGCGTGCCTTGGCGTTGCTGCGCACCCATTCGAGCTCTTGCTTCAGTATGCGATTACGCTTGCTCTCGCTCTTCTCCTCGCGCGTCAAACGCTCCGTCTTCTGCTCCAGCCAATTGGTGTAGTTGCCCTTGTAGGGAATGCCTTCCCCACGGTCCAGTTCCAGGATCCATCCGGCCACGTTATCGAGGAAGTAGCGGTCGTGGGTAATGGCGATCACGGTTCCCTTGTAGGCGTGCAAGTGTTGCTCCAGCCACGCCACGCTCTCGGCGTCCAAGTGGTTGGTCGGTTCGTCCAGCAGCAGAATGTCCGGTGCCTGCAACAACAGTCGGCAGAGGGCCACGCGGCGGCGCTCCCCACCGGAGAGCACACTGATCTTGGCGTCCGGCTCGGGGCAGCGCAACGCGTCCATGGCGATGTCCAGCTTCTGGTCGATCTCCCATGCACCCTGTGCCTCGATCTGATCCTGAAGTGCCCCTTGACGATTGATGAGCTTCTCCATCTTGTCGGGATCTTCCAACACCTCCGGGTCCGAGAACTTGTTGTTCACGTCCTCATATTCCTTCAGCAGGTCCATGATGGGCTGCACGCCTTCGCGCACAATGTCGATCACGGTCTTGCTTTCGTCCAGCAAGGGCTCCTGCTCCAAGTGACCGATGGTGTAGCCTGGCGTGAGATGAACTTCGCCCTGAAAATCCTTGTCCTTGCCCGCGATGATGCGCATCAAGGTGGATTTTCCGGAACCGTTGAGGCCGAGGATGCCGATCTTGGCTCCATAGTAGAAGCCGAGATAGATGTCCTTGAGGATGGTCTTTCCAGCGGGCAAGGTCTTGCCCACTTTCACCATGTTGTAAATGATCTGCCTTCCTTCTTCTGCCATGTTACCGGGGGTATTTCAGCGGTGCTGGCAAGATCCAGCGCGCTGTTTTGAGCGTGCAAAGGTCCGTGATCTTTTCCGATCGCGGGAATTTGCGCATTGACGAGCTATTCCAGCCTCGGCGTTATGGCGTACTGAACAGTTCCACACGCTCCCATTCACGGAGCAGTTTCAGCGGGGGCAGGTCCGCTTGGCGCAGTTCATTATCCAACAATACACCTGCGGGCGTTTGACCGTGTCCTGGTGCCACCACCACGTACAACCGTCGGTCCGGAGTGATGGGGCTTCTCAACAGGTCCGTCCCCTTCTGCTCACAGTCCAGGTAGAAGGCCACGGGTGCATCCCACGGGAGCTGTACACAGACCCGATCACCCGGACTTGTATTCGTGGCAAACCAAGCCGCCGCCAGTTTCGCTTCCGGGAACCGCTCCACCGTATCCCCCTCTCCACGGATACCAAGCCAACCGAACAGTAGCACCACGAACGCTCCGGCCACCAGTGTGCGCTGTGCCTTCGTGAACGTAGGGAGCAATTTGTCCCGCACCACCTTCAGCAGGTAGAAAAGGCCAATGGCGCTTCCCAAGTGGAACACCAGCAGGCTGAAGGTCCATACGGCAGGAGGGTCCACAACGTGCTGGATGAGCACGATGGGGACCGTCCCCACCACCAGGGCAAAAAGCAGCAAACGATACTTCAGGCTGATGTACGCGGCATAGATCACACCAATGACCCCGGCGAACGCCAGTAGAGTGGATGCCGTTCCGGTGAAATACGCCCAGAGATCGAACGCGCGGTCCTGCTGTGTATTCACGAAGGTGGTCCACGTGTGCTCTTGCACCGAAGGATGGTGCAGCAATTGGTCCAGACTATGTACCACCACTACCGGTGCATAGAAAAGGAAGACCAGACCGCACGCAAGTACGGCGGAGCCGACCAACTTGACCATGCGCCGCCGGATGGTGCTTTGGTAATTGGCCACCAGCATGAACAGTGCCCAGGTGTATACCATCACGGCCGGGTATATCATATCCGGTGTGGCCCACATGCCTAGTGCAGTGAACGCGGCCATGAGGATCAAGCTGATCACGTTCTCCGATCTCACGAAATGACGTGCTGCCAATAGCGCTGAAATGGTGAAGAGCCAGACGAGACTGTATCCACGGGCCACAGCGGAATATTCCACCAATGGCCCGCTGACGGCCACCAGGCACAACAGGATCACGGCGATATGGCGATTGAACACTGAGCGGGCGAACGCATAACACATGGGCATCACCAGTATACCGGCAACAAGTGCTGGCAGCCTTAAGCTCCAGGCATGCACGCCAAGGATCAAGGTGGAGAGCCGCGCCAATGCGGAGTAGAGGATCTGATTGCTGGTGAACAGGTAATCGCTGAACAGGAAGCCGAACGACCGGCCCGCATAATGCACATACGTAAGGGCCTCGTCGTAGGTAACCGCCTCGTTCATGCGCAGGATGCGCAAGGCCACCCCCACGGCGAGCACGGCGAATACGAAGCGCTTGTGGTTGGTGCTGGACCTTCGGAACAGCCGGGATAGCGCGGCACGGAAGTCGGCGCGCCACCCTTTCCATCCGGGTTGGCCCTTTCTCCTGCGTCGCCTTGGTGATCCTTCTGCCATTCCGCTGCGGACGGTCCCGGATCGATCTCATACGATGCGCAAAGGGGTCCAGCGCCAAAAATAGAGACCGGACATGAAAGGATGGATCGAGCTTCGCAACTTCGCAGCATGGAACCCATCGGCAATCCTCGCATCACGGAGTCCCCTTCGCGCTACGATCATTTGGAACAGATGACCACATTGGAACTGCTCCGTAACATCAACGCGGAGGACCGCAAAGTGGCGGATGCCGTGGCCCAAGCGATCCCCGCGATGGAACCCTTGGTGAACG
This sequence comes from Flavobacteriales bacterium, assembly GCA_019638085.1. Lineage (GTDB taxonomy): Bacteria > Bacteroidota > Bacteroidia > Flavobacteriales_F > PHOS-HE28 > PHOS-HE28. The sequence continues at coordinate 12,178 of JAHBUL010000015.1, forward strand.
CCCTAGCGGATCGGATGCAACGCGGGGGGCGGCTGTTCTATGTCGGTGCAGGCACCAGTGGGCGGCTTGGTATCGTGGATGCCAGCGAATGTCCGCCCACGTTCGGTGTTCCACATGGCATGGTCGTGGGCCTGATCGCCGGCGGGGATAGTGCGATCCGCAAGGCGGTGGAGTTCGCGGAAGATGATACGGAGCAAGGCTGGAAGGACCTTCAGGAACATGCGATCGGTACGGATGATTCCGTGATCGGGATCGCCGCCAGCGGTGGCACACCCTATGTGGTGGGCGCCTTGGAACAGGCCCGCAAGGCCGGTGTACTCACAGCCTGCATCACCTGCAATCCTGGAAGTCCCGTCACGCTGGTTTGTGATCATCCGCTGGTGGCCGTGGTGGGTCCGGAGTTCGTAACAGGAAGCACGCGCATGAAAAGCGGTACTGCGCAGAAACTGATCCTGAACATGATCAGCACCAGCGTAATGATCAAGTTGGGCCGCGTGCAAGGGAACCGCATGGTGGATATGCAACTGAGCAACCATAAGCTCGTGGACCGCGGCACACGCATGGTGATGGACGGCCTCGGCGTGGACTACGACACGGCCAATGTCTTGCTGAAAAAGCACGGCAGTGTGCGGAAGGCAGTGGAGGAAGGAAAGTTGAGGGCTTAATTAAAGCTGAAACTGGAAACTTGAAAGCTGAAACGGTGCAACGGAGTGGCAGTCGAGAGCTCGAAGTAGTCAGTTGGCAGTAGGCAGTTGCAGTCAGCCGTATCCGGTCCCGGAACCCTGTACTCGATACGCTATACCCATCGAATTCCATAGTATGATCCTCTGTGCTCTCTCCTTACCCTGAGCTCCGTCGAAGGGTGGTGAAGAACCTTAGAACGGATACCCGATCGCGATATTGAAGACCATGTTGTCAAAGAACTTTGGACGGAGGTCATCAAAAACCCAGCGATCGCCTTTGGGCAATGCCGGATTCCGCAAGGGAGTAGCCAAGTCCAACCGCACCACGATCACCTCGGGGTCAAAGCGCAATCCGAATCCCGCGCCCACGGCCAGTTCGTCCAAGGCGGTGTCCCACCCGAATTTCCCACCGGGTCGTTGAGGATCATCATTGACCAGCCATATGTTGCCCACATCCGAGAAAAGCGCGCCCTTGAAGTAACCCGCAATGGTGAACCGGTATTCGGCGTTCGCCTCGAACTTGATGTCGCCTGTTTGGTCGACCAGCGCATCATCATTCGCCACCGGCACATAGCTACCCGGTCCCACGCTACGGGCACGGAAAGCGCGTAGGCTGTTGGTACCACCGGAGTAGAATTGCTTCACATAGGGAAGCACCTCGGAATTACCATAAGGAAGACCTGCGTTCACCTGTAACCGAGTGACCAGCATCTCACCCTTCCTGCCCATGGGTTGGTAGTATCGGATCTCGGGCCGGAAGCGCACATATTGGGAAAACACCTCTCCGAAAAGCGTATACCCTTCATCCGGCCGACGACCACTGGCACGCATGCCCATGGAAAGGAGGTTACCCGCCTCATCCACGCCAAGGCTCACCAGCACCCAGCCCTGCAGTGGCTTCTCGTGCTTGCTACTGATCGTGAACGTGTAGCCCGTCCCAATGATGAACTGCTGTTCAAAGCTGCGTTGTATGGCGGGGTTCTCATTGAGGAAAGCCGTGAAATCATCCGAGGAGTAGTAGAGGTTATTGTAGCTCACATCGATCAGGTTCACTTCATGCCAGATCCGTTGGTTCTGTTTCCAACTGTAGTTCAAGGAAGAGAGATAGGATTCGAGCCCGTACAAGTTGATGCGACGGAAGATCCCATAGCCGAGATCGATGCGCGAAATGGGGACGGAGGCCCGTGAGGTCCGTAGGAAGCGAAAGGGGACGATGCGTGGGAATTGAAGGGAGATCTTTCCACCAAGTTCATACGCATTGGTTCCTTTTTGCGCCCCCGCCACCTGGGTCTCAAAATCCCCGTTCAGGTCCGCGCTGAAGATCTCCGCTCCACGAAAGAGGTCACGGTCCTTGAAGCCTACCCGCAGTCCCGGTCCAACAAAATTGTTGCTCTTTGCGGTAATGTTCAGCTCGGAAAAAAGCGACCAGCGTTTCTGCGGATATAGCAGGACATCCGTCTTGAGGATACCGGGACTCACACTATCCTCCGTGAATTGCACTCTCACATTGCGGAAGACGCCATAGCTCTGCAGGTAGCGCGTGGTGTTGTTCTCCTGTCGCTCCGAGTAGTGCTGCCCTTCCTTCAGGAACACGCCCCGCGTAATGGCCGAAGGGTGATAGTTGTTCAGGTAGTTCACATAATACAGGCTATCCACCAAGGTGGTATCGTTCGGTGGCAATAGGGGATCTTGGTCGCCGTGTACATAGACCTTCCCGAGGGTATACTTTCGGAGTGAAGCTGCATTCGTTTCCGGCTTGAGCCTCAAGACAAGGTCCATGCGATGGTCGCCTACGCTGGTATCAGCAACGAATTCGAGCTGGTCCTCCTTCAGCTTGTACCAGCCGTGATTCCTGACCTCGGAAACCACCCTCCGGCGTTCCGATGTCAATTCACCAAGGTCATAGAGGTCGCCGCTCTTGATCGGTGATCCAAGCCGTGTCCGTGCTATTTGGCGGTGCAGCTCATCCGAGCTGTCTGCATATGCGATGCTGCGTATCCGGTACGGTGTTCCTGCGGATACGGTAAAAGTGACCTGGGCCTTCCGCCTTTTGCGGTCCACGGTGAACTCGCTTTTCGCGTTGAAATAGCCATGGTTCTCCAGCCGGTTGGCCATGGCCGCAGTGATATCAGGCAAGGGCACATCCGTGATATAGACCGGTGCTGATCCGATCTTGTTACGAAGCGTATTGCTGAGCCCCTTGGGCTCCTCCGGTTCCTTGACACTGTTGTGCAGCGCCACTGTAGGGCGCATACCCAGCAATACCTTGTTCGGCTCTGGCCGGACCAACCCCTCCAGCTCACGGGTCACCGACTTCCTGTTCTGCACCGGCGCATCGGTCCATTTAATGGAAAAATCCGTGAACATCGGCTTTTCCTCGGTCGCATACTTCATGCCCGTACATGAGGACAGCAGTCCGATCGCGATCGGCAGGAGCATACGGGCTATGGATCCTCTCTCCATCATTCTTCACCATTCGGCACTTTCGGAGTGCCGCGTTCACGCCCGTTGCGCTGCTTCACTCTCTCTGCCTCTTTCTGCTCCCTGCGCTTCTCTTCGGCCTCCCGTGCAGCGGTTCGGGCACGCTCGTTCTCCTCGAACTCCTTGGTGTACTGGATCGCCACTCCGCTATCGATGATGTCACCGTCGTAGAGGTCGAAGGCGTTCTCGTAGAAACCGCGCAATCGGTACTTACCGTCCGGCGTCAGTTTGTAATAGACCACGTATTGCGCGTTCCGTGTGTTCGAGAGATTGCTGGCCTGCTCGTTCTGTTCATCCACACCTACGGACCCACCCACTTCGAAGCTGAGCCTATCGTGGAGGAAGCTCTTGCTCACCTTATAGTCCACCGAGGTGCGCTGATAGGTGGAATTCCCCTCGGCCTGATCCACGGTACTCACCCCGAGCGAGATGTCCACACCTTTCACGTACTTGCCCGTCAGCTTGTTCATCTGGTCCGTGAGTATGCCGTTCACGGAATTGCGCGCTGCGGAAGAGACCAAACCACTGGTGGGTGCTGCATCCGCGTTCTCTGCCGGAATGAATGCATTGGTCACCAGCAAGCCGAATACCTGCCGGTTCCGATCATCCGTATTCCCTTTCTGTGAAAGCTGATCCAAGCGTGTGGCCACCATGGGATAACTGTTCTTGTATTGCCGATCCAGATCGATCCCGAAATCGATGTCCGGTCGCTCGATGCTTCCATCCACGCTTATGATCACGGAGAACGGCAAGCGCTGCTGCAGTCGGTTCTCTTGTTCCTGGGATAGGGCCGAACTACCCGCCACCAAGCCATAGGGCGCAGCCTCCGCAGTATAGCGCGCCTTGATGGCGAGCTTCGCATCCAGCGGATCCCCGTTCCAAGTAATGACGCTCCCTCTTACCAGATCGAAGCGCTTTTTCACCAGACCGTAGAATTCCAAGGTATAGCCACCATCCTCCACGGTGAACGGCCCTGATAGCGTCATGTCCCCGCTCGCGTTGTAGGTGAAGTACAGATCACCTTCACCCCTGAAGCTTGCCGCATCGCCAGTTGTGGGATCAAGGACCACACTGAACTTCGCCGAGTTGTCCACCAATAAGTGCAGGTCCAGCTCGAAGCCCTTGAGCTTGGCCTTGAGCGAATCCTGCAGCATTTTCCCATCCGAGGCCACACCGGAACTATCCGGTGGGACCTCTCCGTTGGTGAAGAGTACAATGCCCTCGTGGCTTATCATTTTCACTTCGCTCCCGGGCAGCACGATGAAGAGATCAGTTCCTTTGAGAACATGGATCTCGCCCTTCAGCTTCGGCAGGTTCGCTGTTCCGGTTATTGTGAGATCCAAGCCAGCCAACACATCGCCATAGAAGAGGTCGTTATCGCCACGCACGCTGTTCACCAATTGGAAAGCATCCGTGCGGAGCGTGAGGTCCACGCTTGGGTCGGACAGGTCCTTGGTACTGATATCGCCGTTCAAGGTGAACGCATTGCCCAGGCTGTCCTTCATCGTGAACTGATCAAGGTGGATCCCGGCATCGTCGAACGTGATGCGTTCCTTTTCCAGCTTGAAAAGGCTGCGGGTCACGAGCAGCCCGATGCGTGTATTTTCGAAGGTGAGGTCACCGTTCAAAGCGGCCTTTCCCTGAGCCATGTCGAACTGGATGTTTCCATTCAACCCACCGGCAAGTTCGTATAGGAAACCCTGGGTAAAGGGGCGGAAGACATCGAGCTCCGTGAAGCCTATGACAGCCTGCCCATGTACCTCCGGAGAACTTCCGGAAGCATCCACTGTGGCTGCTCCATCCATCGTGTTCGCTCCGTTCTTCAGCTTCAACGATGCGGTGTACTGTGCCTCTTGTACTTCCTGAGCTTTTACATTGAGATCACCCAGCGCATTGCCCAACAGCTGGAGCGCTGCGATGGTCAAGTTGGCATCCAGGCCCGCTCCCTCATCCGTGGGCAGGTCCACATGGCCGGTAAGCTCACCTTCAACAAAGGGCACGGAATCCTGGGAGGTCACGAAGTTCAACAGCGTACCGAATTGGAATTGATCCAGATCGATGCGCGTGGACTTTTCACGGGTGAATATCTGCAACCGTTGCGCTCCGCTGCTGAGGATGAAATTCTCCGCAACAAGGCCATGGTCGGTAAAGTGCAACTTGTTCGCAGGGTCGGCAGTCCATGGATCACTGTCCAGCACAAGGCCTTCCGGCTCAATATGAAGGGTGGATCCCTGTGCATCGCGCTCCAACGCCATCGTAATCACATAGCTGGGTGGGAACTCGCCGTTCTGCACGCGTAGATTGCTTACCAAAGCATCTACCTGGGCCGTGTTCGTGAGCGTTAGCCCGAAGATGCCCAGTGAATCCCGGGTGATGCTCCGGATCGCGAGCTTTGAATCGAGATCGCTGCCTTTGGCTTTCACGTCCAGGTTCAACTTGTCCACCAGCATGCTGTCGTAGTTCAGCTCTGGAATATCAATGTTCAACGTGAGCACATCCGCATCGCTGTCGTAATGTCCTTTGAAATTATCGAGCTGGATGCTGTGTAACCCCGGCACCACAAGGCCGGTAAGCCAATCGCTTTTCGGCAGTGTAATGGCAAGGTCCATGTACTTACCGGGAGCAGGACTGAAATCGGGATCGGGCTTGAAGTAATTGGCCAATTTCTCCCTCGTTTTCGTCAGCATGCTGTCCACGGCCACGTTGGTGTGGAAATTCACGGTAAGGCCGTCGCTATCCAGATCCACGGCCGTGCTATCCTCGCTCAAGTGCGCCTTTAGAATGAACCGTTCGAACTGGAATGCTTGTTCCGTGTTGGAGAGCCGCAGCCCGTCGGCATCCAGCTTCAGGTTTCCCCTTCCCGAGGTGTCCAGTGCCACCTCCCCTTGGAAGCTCCCTTCCACATCCAGCCTATGCGCCGTGAAGCCCATGCTATCCAGCTGTAATCGCTCCAATTGCAAATTCATCTTCATGGCCAAACTGTCGGCCTTTTCCGGCCATTTGCCACGGGCATCCAGTGCCAGCTTAACGGGTGCTGCATCAGTGGTGAGATGAACGAACAATGAATCGCCTTGCACATTACCGTCCAGCCTCAAGCTGGAAAGATCAATTCCGTTGAAGCTTAGCTGGGAGGGCACCAAGGTGAGCGAACCCGTTCGCGAAGAACCGTTCAGGTCCTTGGCATTGGCTGTCAACTGCAGGCTAACGATGCCGATCGTGGTATCGCCGGTGAACCGGCTGATCACAAACTGATCCACATTCAAGTTGGCCGCAATATTGTCCGGGAGCTTATCCTTCCAGCCTGAAACTGTTGCAGTCCCCGCAACATCCCCCACATCGCTGTCCACGTTCAAGCGTGCTTGCATGCTTCCATCCCGCCCCCGTACATGCACCGAGGCGGTAAGCCGATGGGGTGTCACCGTGCCGGATGGAACGAACCCTTGCATCACCTGCCGGAAGCCTTCACCCAACGTGAACTCTTTCAGGTCCAGATCCAGCTCGGTGCGCGGCCATTGTTCCAGCTGGCTCACACGGCCGGCCAAGTGGATCACCGAGCCCGCATCGCCGACCACGTCCATCCTTACCGTATCCAACCGTGCCATGGAGCCGGAGGCTTCCACCTTCACATCCCATCGTTCGTTGGTGTTCTCCGGAATGTATTTCGCCTCACCGAACTCCGCCAGCAGCGGACGTAACTGCGCTGGGTCCAACGTGGAACGGAGATCCGCCTTGATGGGCACTTGGTCCGGCTTGCGGTAGAATGCTGTCGGATCTTCCGGGCTTGCCACGGCGTTGAAAGCGATCTGATTCCCGGCCACCTCCACCCGCCCGTTCGCCAGCGCGAACCGCTGCGGCACGGCATCCAGTTCCACGGCCAAGGAGACGCGTTTGCTTTCGGGACCCAGTTGCAGGGCCACATCCAATTTCCGTGTGTGTACCCGTTCGTTGTTCAGTATCAACTCGTGCACGTTCAATCCGATGTTCTGAAGCACCAGTCTCTCGGGGTCGAATAGCTTTTCAGGTTTCGCAATAGTACCGGTGTACATGGCTACCAGCCCGTCCGTGATCTCCACCGAACGCGCGGTCACATCCCAATCGCGGACGTAAAAGCGGAACCCATCATTCTCCCCGAGCCAAGGCGGGTCCACATGCACGACGTCCTCCACGTCTGCATGCCGCGTGGACAGCATTCCAAAAACAGGGGATCCAAGTTCGATCTTCTTGAATGCCAGCTGTTGTTTGGACAGGTCCATTCCATCTACCTTCAAGCTCACCTTGGGTAGGTCCAGCCACAAACTATCGCCCTTCACGATATCCTTCATCGTGAACGCGATGTGCTCAAGGTCAAGCGAACTGAACTTGATGTCCATACCCTCCAACGGGTTCTTCAATTCAGGATACGTATCAGGTTCAGGGGCGCCGGATGCCATACGCATATCAGCGCTGACATCCGCAATCTCCAGATCATCCACATGGAATCGCATGGCTCCGGGATCGAAGGCATCGAAGTCAATATTGAGTGAACCCAGTCGCAGGACCAGCTGCAACTTCGAAGGTTGCAGGTCCAGGTCAGCATGGATCCGCTCCAGCGAAATGGACCCGATGGAAAAGCCCCACCCTCCTGTTGTATCGGTCTGTTCCTTCACCGCGGAGGTATCCCCTTTCAGCGCTGTTAGGATGTAGTCGAAGTTGAACACACTATCGCGATCTTGCGTTACCGTTGCTCTCACATCCGCGAGATCCACTGAACTGAGCGAGATGTTCTTGTGCAAAAGGGCCGTGAGGCTGGCGCGCGTTCTCAGCGATCCGGCATAGAGCAACGTATCGCCGTTCTGCTGGTGGAGCAGCACACCTTTCAAACCGATGCCGATGGGAAAGCGTAGTGCCAAATGCTCCAATTCCACCGGTGCACCGACCTTCTCCTCCAGAAACGTCACTGCCTTGGAGCGTAGCACATTCTGCACCGGGGGGAGGTAAATAAGCACAGCTACCAGTGCAAGCAGCATAAAAGGCAGCAGGATCAACCACACCAATACCTTGACGATACGCCGCCACAACGGGCGCCGACGTGGTCGGTCGTTGCGGGCCGGGTTATTTTCGGATGCTGCGGACAGAATGGGTGAAATGTAGGGGCGTGCCGTAAGAAGCTCGAACAAAGATCAGGCCCCATCGTTCATTTCCCACGCGCTTTCATTGCGGTTCCGTCCGCAGAAATGACCTTTGCAACCCTATGCATGCAATTGAACCCTACTTCAACTGGCGCCACCTCTACACAGCGGAGGAGGATGTTCGTTCCCCATTCCATGGCACGGAACACAGCGAATTCGAGTTTACCCACGCGGTTTACGACCATGCCTTACATCCACAGTGGGAGGCCTTCGGAAGCAGCACCCTTTACCTTAAGGTCCTCTTCGCTGATTACGACGAAGGCTTTGTGATCATGGAGTTCATCGGCGAGTGGAACGACCTGCTGCACAACGACATCATGTACCTCAAGCGTGACGTGATAGAGCCGATGTTCGCGGAAGGGATCAACAAGTTCATCCTGATCGGGGAGAACGTGTTGAACTTCCACGCCGGGGAGGAGGACTACTTTGCGGAATGGTTCGAGGAGGCGATGGATGCGGACGGCTGGATCGCGCTGATCAACTTTCTGCCACATGTACGGGAAGACCTGCAAGCCGCAGACCTGGATCAGTATCTGATCTTCGGTGGGAAATTGGATGAAATGCCCTGGCGGGCCTTGGAACCTGATGAATTGCTCGCCCGTGTGGATTCCCTTGCGCACAAGAGGCTGAGCTAGGCGCCGACGAAGCCTCAGCACTCCGGATCAGGCCCTGCCATTCTCCTCCAGGTCGCGGAGGTACTGGTTGATGTAGTTTTCCCAGGTCATCATACTTGTCGCATTGTGCGCTGCGATCGCCTTTTGCGTCCATGCTTCATCATCCTCCATCAAATTGGCTATGGTCTCGGCCAGTGATCGCGGATCGTTGGAGTCCAGCGGATGCCCCACGCGGTTGACATCCCCGAATGTGCTTTCGAATTCCCGGTAGGGAAAGATCACAACCGGTGTATAGAGATATAGAGCCTCGCAGGAAGCGGAGAATGCCGCCCACTTGGGGTTCGGGTTAACGAATAGGCGCGACCGTTCGAGGACATCCAAGTAAGTCTGTTTTTGAGCCGATATGCCCTTATCCAGATAACCATGGAATTTCATGTTCCGAGGTGCCATTGGGAGATCACTGCGATCCATGCCGATCACATGAACGGTCAATTCATTGCGGCCCTCGGCATTCAACACTTCGACCGCTTCCGCCAAGCGTTCAAGGCCTTCCTTGTATTTCCTACTTCCAATGAACACGATCTCCTTGGACGCTCGCTTTCGCTTCAGCAGTTCCTCCCGATCCACTTGCTGAATATCCATGTTCACTACGTTACCGTAGTATTTGACCTTGCTCCCATGTACGGTCCGCAGGCTTTCCGCAAGATCCGGGAACAAGGCAATGATCATGTCCGCCTTTCTCAAGTTCATACGTTCCTTCAGGATCGTGGGTCGCTCCAATCTGTCCGGATCCCGTTCATCGAAGTAGGCAATGTGTTGTTCAAAGGTCTGGTCGCAGAACAACGTATAGGGTCTTGTATCGCCGGCCCCGAAGGAAAAGGTCATGAAAACGCTGTACCCATCGGGGAATCGCGCCAATACCCGGCGGATCTTGGCTTCCACAAAATGACGGTGGACCCGGCTGCGTACAAAAGTGAACCGCGTTTGCCTCCCTACCAGTCTGCAACATGTTCGCCATGGCACATCAAAGAGCAATTGAAAAAAACGAGGTGGACCTATGTTCACGTGGTGTACCCGATACCCACGGTGCTCCAACGTACGCGTAAAGAAGAACGGCACATTCGACCATGTGCTCGGTTCTCGCGAGTCACCTTGGGAGAATACAATGAAGTCGGGTTTCATGATCGGACTCGACCGGAATTCGATCCCTGTGAACTATGCGAAGGTCAAGGTATCCTTATGAGTTTGGCAAAAATGGACCTGCAGAGGGCACCAATGCAAGTGCTACTTGGAAATCGGTATATCCAACAGGTTGCCGGATAGCCTACAATGGCTGTCGAATCCAAGGTGCAGCAGGTCACAGCTTCCAGGAGTTCAACAATAACCCCAAGACCACCCGGTCGATCGGAAGGTCCACATCTTCTCGGCATGCCTGATCCAAAGGGATCCAACGGAACCGCTGGCCCGGTTCCGCCGCCTTGCCTTGCGCCAGTGCACCGTTCCCCAACTCTTCGGGATCCTTCACCTCGAACGTGTAATAGATGCTAATGATCTGGTCCTCTGGCCGATAGGCACTCGGCTGGAAGAAATCCGTGGTGTAGAAGTGACGAGGATGTAAAACATCCTTCCCCATTTCCTCCATGATCTCGCGCTGCAGACAATCCAATGTCCCTTCCCCAGGCTCCAGCCCCCCGCCAGGAAACTTCGTCACGTGCTGTCCTTGGATCAACTCATCCGAGACCAGAATTCGCTCCGCATGGATCAAGAGCCCATACACACGTATATTGAATCGGGACACGCTCATTCGGGGCGAAGCGCTTTCAACATTCTATGTTTTCCGGGTGGACCTTGAACGCGTTCAGCCATCAAACCGGCCTGTATCATGGCGCGGCGGACATCTCCTTTGGCACAATACGTCACTAAAATTGCACCGGGTCTCATGGCGCGGTGGATCCTCCGGAACACATCCAGCGTCCACATGGCGGGCTGTATCGCAGGTGCGAAGGCATCGAAATAGACCAGGTCGAATGCCTCCTTCATCTCCAATTGTTGCACCTCTTGCCGCTCCCAACGGAACCTGAATCCATCTTGCAACTCCAGCCATTCACTGTCCGGCAAGCTCATCATGGCCTTGAATCCTTTCTCTTTGCCGGGTGCATTGATCGAAGAAATATGATCAGCAGCCATTCGCAAGCGCTGCGGTAGCGGATACGGCTCCAAGGCCAAATAGTCCACTTGCGGGCCGGTCGGTCCACATTCCATCCACGTAAGCAATGCGTTCAAGCCGGTACCGAGACCGACTTCCAAGATGTCCAGCTTGCTCTTTTCCGTGCTGCGCAGACCTTGCTCGATATACACGTGCCTGCTTTCTGTTACGGCCCCGAACAACGAGTGGTAATGCTCACCCAAGGCGGGACTGTCCAAGGTGAACGAGCCGTCCTCCGTGCGGACCGGGATCAAGTCCGCAGGCGGGGAAAATTCAATGACCTTATTTGGTGTATGCGGTTGCACATCGCAAAGTAAAGGGCAGTTGGCTGCGCTTTACAGCACGCGGATCTCGGTGCGCCTGTTCAAGGCCTTGTCCTCGTCCTTTTTCGCATTCGGCACAACGGGGACAGTGGGTCCATAGCCTCTGGCCTCCAACCTATCGGGTAGGATACCATGCTCCACCAACCAGTTCACCACCACCTGCGCCCGCGCTTCACTGAGTTCCTGGTTGGGAATGGACCCGACATCGGTGTCAGTATGCCCTCCCACCTCGATCCGGACACCCGGATTGGCCTTCAGGAATTCAGCCAAGCTTTCAAGCTCAGCCGCGGATGAGGCATCCAGCCTATAGCTGCTCGGCTCGAACAGGATGTTTCGCATTATCTCCGCACTACCCTTGGTGATCGGCTTCATGTCCATATCCATCCGCACTTCACCTTCCACCTCCTCCACTCGCTCGGAATGAAGCAAGTACCCATCCGCGTTGACACGAACGGAATAGCCCGTACCGGCAGGTACCATGGCGGTGTATTTCCCTGTGGCCGGGTCGGTCTTGAAGGTGGCGTTGAATGCGGGTTCCTGAAGGCTCATCAGCTCGATGGTCGCATCCACTGGAACCATCATCTTCAAGCCCTTGATAAATCCGATCAGGCGGACAAGCGCTTCGTCCGGCGCCATTGGCACACCACCTGCTGCGCTCACGAGCATGGCAGATTCCTGCACCCGTGCTTGGCCAGGGAGATCGACCCGGTAGATATCATCCTCACCCATGCCCCCCTGTCGAACACTGTTAAAATAGCCGCTTGTACCATCTCCATTGAGGACCAGGAACTGATCATCGCCCGGGGAATTGATGGGCCAACCCATGTTCTCCGGTTTCGACCAACGGCCATTCGAACAGGTTGACTTGAACAGGTCATAACCTCCCATGGAGGTATGGCCTTGGCTCGCGAAATAGATCGTGCTACCATCACCCGGTGCAAAAACACCCTCCTCATCGTAGGAGGTGTTGATGTCCGGCCCGAGGTTCTCTGCCGCACCCCAATCGCCCGAGGATTCATCCCATGGGCTTCGATAGATATCGCTTCCGCCCAGTCCGCCCTCACGGCTACTGACGAAGTAAAGCCAATGGCCATCCCCGGAGCGCCAGGCACTGCTCTCTTGCGCACTGCTGTTCACTGATGGGGGCAATGGCACGGGTGCGGACCAGGAATCTCCGGAGCGTTCGCTTACATAAAGGTCGCCGCCGTTCTTCTCATCACGGTACAAAATCATGCTATTGCCATCGGCCCGCATGGAAACAGTGGCATCGTTGCGCGGACCGTTCAATGCTCCGGGCACGGGTTCGGGAGTGGACCACCCATTCGCATGCCACCGACTCTGATAGATGTCCTCGAACCAAGAGTTGTTGACCTTATTGATCTTGCCACCAGTGGAGTTGGCCCTCCGGCTGGTAAAAAACATGCTGCCCTTACCGTCCAGCAAGGCACCATATTCACTCCCCTCCGTATTGATCGATGACCCGACGTTGGTGACTTGCGCCTCAGTAGGTGCATTCATATAGCTCTTCCCGTTGTTGCATTCGGTAATGTGCTTGTCCACCATGTTGTATGTGCGATCCGGATCGGGGGTGCGCCGGATGACCTCCCCGTGGCGCTGGAATTCAGCGATCGCCTCGTCCCACTTAGCATTCAGCTGCAGGGCATAGCCAAGCAGGAAATGGATCCTGGGCAGATACGGGTCCAGTTCGGAGGCCCGCTTCAGATTTGCCAAGGCAGTGAAAGGGTTGGGGCCGTTCAACAGGCAAATACCCATCTTCAAGTTCAATTCGGCATTGTCCGGATTGATGGCATAGGCCTCTTGGTATGCAGCCATGGCTGCGGCATGATCCACACCGCCTTTGAGCGCCCATGCGTCGGCCCTTTTGATGGCGGCCATGGCCTGCTTCAGCTGGGCAGCATCGGTGATGTGGAATTTATCGAACGGAATATCCCTCACTTGATCCAAAGGCTGGGCATGGAGCCAGCTGGCTGAAATAATGAGGAAAACGAATAGGGTCGCACGGCTGAACATGGGCGTTGGGACCGCTTTTTTTACACGGCGCCTGTTCATACGCGATAGGATCCGGGAAGTTCGCGCAAGGCGTGGCGGGTACATTTGACCCCGCTGGTTAAAATCAGCTCAACGACGCGAACATGGCAAAGAAGACGAATGTGAAGAAGACCGCTGGTAAAGCTGGCTCCGCCTCGAAAGCAACCGCAAACAAGAACAAAAGCATCCTCTCAAAGAAGTCGTTGGACTTCATGGAACTTTACCTGAACAATGCCAGCCCCACCGGCTTTGAGAGCGGAGGTCAACAGCTATGGCTGGACTACATCAGCCCGTGGGTGGACACGCATTTCACCGACCCGTACGGCACTGCCGTGGGGGTGATCAACCCCTCGGCCAAGTACAAGGTAGTGATCGAGGCGCACGCCGACGAGATCAGCTGGTTCGTCCATTACATCACCAACGAAGGCTTCATCTACGTTCGCCGGAACGGTGGAAGTGATCATATGATCGCCCCGAGCAAACGAGTGAACATCCATACCGATAAAGGTATTGTGAAGGCCATCTTCGGTTGGCCCGCCATCCATGTACGCACCCCGAAGAACGATCCGCCCCCTGCCTTGGATAACATCTTCCTGGATTGTGGATGCTCCAGCAAGGAAGAAGTGGAGAAATTGGGCGTGCATGTGGGCTGTGTGATCACCTATGAGGATGAGTTCATGGTATTGAACGACAGCACCTTCGTAGGCCGCGCCTTGGACAATCGCATGGGTGGTTTCATGATCGCCGAGGTAGCGCGATTGCTGAAGGAGCAAAAGGTGAAACTGCCCTTCGGGCTCTATGTGACAAATAGTGTGCAGGAGGAAGTAGGCCTGCGCGGCGCTGAAATGATCGTGGAGCGGATCCGGCCGGACATTGCTCTGGTGACGGATGTGACCCACGACACCCAAACGCCCATGATGAACAAGATCCAGAGCGGTGATATTGCCTGTGGCAAAGGACCTGTACTGGCCTACGGTCCGGCGGTACACAACAACCTTTTGAAAAAGGTAATAGCTGCGGCCGATGGCAACAAGATCCCGTTCCAACGCTCGGCCGTTAGCCGTGCCACCGGAACGGATACGGATGCGTTCGCATACGGTGCTGCAGGGGTTCCCAGTGCATTGATCAGCCTTCCCTTGCGCTACATGCATACCACGGTGGAAAGTGTGAACCGCCAGGATGTGGAGAACGTGATCAAGCTTATCCTCGCCACCTTGCGAACATTGAAGGCGAATGAGGACCTTCGATACATCAAGTAAATCCTGACCGCATGAGGCTACGCCTCGACGACAATGAGCGCGGTGCCTTCCACTACCTATTCGGTGGTGTGATCGTGGTGGTCCTATTGAAGGGCGTTGCCTTCATCACCGACCGGCTCGGCCCCACCTTGACACCCGACCAAGCGGCACTCCGGTATTTTCAGCAGGGATATCCCCTTTTGCGCGGTGAGATCGCCATGGTGGCAACGCCCACTGGCCTTACCGAACGTTTGGTATTGGCAGTAGTGCTTGCGGTAGGGGTTGCGTTTGCCTTGGCATTGGTGTTCGTTATTATTGCCACAGCACGTCGTCGCCGTGCAATACGTGCGGCACGTGTGGGTTTGCTGACCACTCGTGCAGCCTTACTGGCCACCTTGGCTTGGTCGGTATATGCTGCCTTCCTTCTACCGATCAAGGAGACCCGTGCAGAAAAAGGAGAGTTGATCTTCCGGGAACGGACCTCCATGATCGGGGATATCCCCTGGCCGTTCACGTTGCATGAACATCTGCTGCCGGGATCTGAGGTGCTCTGGATCGAAGGGGGGAGCGAGCCTCCTGTCCACGGACAACAAGGCATGGCCTGGGTAGATGTGGTGACCACCTCGGGAATAATACGGACCGGGTGGGTTCGAGGCTTTGACGGCAAGAGTGAAATGAAGCTCCTTGAAGCATCCAGCGACGCAGCTGCGTCGCTGGAGCGGGAGTTGCGTTGATCGTTTCTTCCAATCATCCGTGTGGTTCCCTACAATTGGACCGGCCCATGGCCATGGAACGGCCCCAACTCAATACCTTGCCTGACCATCCGCTTCTGCACTATGCGTATACGGTTCATTCCGTCCAACGAGACCCACGAACTACGCCAACGCGTGCTTCGCCCCGCACAAACCATCGCTGAGATGGAATGGACGTTTGACCGCGCAGAAGGAAGTTTTCATCTGGGTACGGAAAAGGACGATGAACTCATTGCCATCGCTTCATTCCTGCGGGAACCGTGCGAACAGCTTCCCGGAAAGCTCCAGTACCGTTTGCGAGGTATGGCCATTACGGCTGAGCATCAAGGACAAGGAGTCGGAGCTGCGCTGCTCCGTTCCGGCCTGGAACACCTACACCAATTGAAGGCTGACCTTGTTTGGTGCAATGCACGCGAAGGGGCATTGGGCTTTTATGGAAAGAAAGGCTTCATCGCCCAAGGTTCGGCCTTCATCATCGAGGGCATCGGCCTCCACCATTTGATGTACCGCACGCTTTGAAGGATCAGGCTCGACGATCACACATTTGGCTGCTTCCGGCATTGGTGCTCCTCAACCTGGTGCTGAAGCTCGCATGGGCGGGCGTGAATGAGTTGGCAGGTGATGAACCCTTCACGGTATACTGGGCACAGCGCCCGCTGGCTGAACTGTCCAGTATGCTACGGACGGAGAACAATCCGCCATTGTATTTCCTGATCATGCACGGCTGGAGCACACTGGTGCCGTTGGAGCCCACTTGGTTACGGATACCCTCCGTTCTGTTCAGCGCCCTCACCGTATGGCCGCTGTACCTGCTGGGGAAGCGCATGGGAGGTACCAGTGTGGCCGTTACTGCCGTACTGCTATTCACCTTCAGCCAGCACAGTTATGCGTTCGCCCATGAAGTGCGGGCATACAGCCTGCTTACTTTGGGCTGTACGTGGGCTGTCTGGCAATTGGTCCGGCTGGCGGATGATCCCGACCGGCATCCCGCAATTCGCTCCGCCTCCATAATCTGGCTCGTGTTGGCGAATGTGCTGGCCACTTGGGCGCACTATTTCGGCTGGTTGATGGTGGGGTTGGAATTGATCCTGGTATTCGCCGTACCCATGTTGCGGTCTGTTCGGGTAAAAATGCTTGCCGCCGCCGGCATCACCGCATTATGTAGTGTACCCCTCTTGGGGATCCTTTTGGCGCGCGCCGGAAGCAGTCTAGGGCAAGGCACCTGGTTGAAAGCACCTGGCATCGAGGAGCCATACAATATGATCATGCGATGGGCCAATGCGCCGGTTGTCGCGGTGGTCTTTCTGATCTTGGTCACGTATGGTCTAACACGGGTTCGATCGCGTAGCTCAGGTTTGGCCATCCCCCTGCTTTGGTCAGCCCTACCGCTCGTCGGCATGTTCTTGATCTCGTTCCTTTTCCCCATCTACCTGGACCGCTACCTCTTGTTCGCTTCCATTGGATTCTACTTGCTCGTCGCTGGATCCGCAGGTAGCCTACCGGGAGGCGAACGGGTACACTGGATGATGTCCGCAGCATGCATTATTGCCATGGCGGTCACCTTCAACCCGTGGAAAGGAAACGACCTGCATCCCTCGAAGGTGGTAGCCCAAGTGGAGGCATGGCGCGATGGCCACACGGCGGTGATCATTCAACCGGCTTGGTACGACCTTACCTATGCTTGGGCTTTGGACCCGAAGCTTTACACCGGAGTGGCCCCCGTGGAATTAGCCTTACGCGAACGGTTTGTTATTCCAGTTCCGGGTGCTCAAATGCCCGTGTTGGACAGTACCATCACATCCGTGGTGCATGTGGATGCATGGTCATCGCTGACAGACCCTGAGTATTTGGTACTGAACAGCTTGAGGTCCCGGTATGTACAGGTGGATTCCGTGGAAGCCGAACGCAAGGTCCATCTGCGGCTTTTCCGCAAACGTTGAGCAGGCATCCGTTTAGATGCATACTCCGTCTTGCCCTCCCGCGCAGTGGCATTCGCACCAACCGCGATCGAGGCACCGGATCGCACCTGCTTTACGTCAATAGGGCCGTATGGCCCATGCAACGTGGATCATGTACTTTTCGCCCCTCGCTCCAGATGATCAAAACACCGGTCCTTCTCGCTGCTATCGCCTGTTTACCGGCCACTGCCCAAGTGGTCATCAACGAAGTGAGCACTTCGAACATGAACGGCATTACCGACAGCTTCGGTGAGCGGGAGGATTGGGTGGAGTTGTACAACACGACCTCAGCCGCGGTGGACCTGACCGGTTGGTATGTAAGCAACAAGGTGAACAACCCGGCCAAGTGGCCCTTCCCTGCGGGCGCCTCCATCCCGGCGAACGGCTACTTGATGGTGTACTGCAGCAAGCGGAACACTGCAGCCGGAGGTGCATACCACACCAGCTTCAAATTGAACCAATCGGACAATGACCATGTGGTGCTCGCCGATCCAAGTGCCACGATCGTGGATGACGTACTTCTGGATCCACGAACCAAATTGGAACATAGCCGAGGCCGCACCACCGATGGAGCCGCCACTTGGTCGCTCTTCCAAACCCCCACACCGAATGCCCCCAATGTCGGGGCATCCCCGTTCTATGCGCCCCGGCCGCAATTGAGCCCTGCCGCCGGTTTTTATGGTGGCGCAACGAACGTGACCATGTCCACGACGGATCCCAACAGCACGATCAGGTACACCTTGGATGGCACCGAGCCCACGGCAGCTTCAACTGCGTACACCGCCCCTATCTCCATTGCCACTACCACGGTGGTGCGCGCCGCCTGCTTCAGTTCCGCACCTGGTGTTCCTCCCAGCTTCATTGAAACGAACACGTATTTCATCAATGTTTCCCATACTACTGCGATCTTGAGCATCGCAGGGGATCAGGTGGATGAATTGCTGAACGGGAACAATGGCATTGAACCGTACGGGTCATTCGAGTATTTCGGCCCGGACCAGCAGTTGCGCGATGAGGCTACGGGACAGTTCAACAAGCATGGGAATGATTCCTGGGCATACGACCAACGCGGCTTCGACTATGTCACACGGGACCAAGCCGGCTACAACGATGGGATCCATTACCCCATTTTCCACGCATCCAACCGCAACAAGTTCCAGCGGCTGATCATTAAGAGCGCAGCAAACGACAACTACCCTTTCGAAACCGGTGGGGCCTACATACGGGATGCCTACGTACACAGCCTGTCACAAGCTGGCGGCCTAAAGTTGGACGTGCGCACGTACGAACCTTGTGTACTCTACATGAACGGTCAATACTGGGGCCTCTACGAGATCCGTGAAAAGTGTGACGACAATGACTACACGAAGGAATACTACGACCAGGACCAGTACGACCTGCAATACTTGAAGACCTGGGGTAATACCTGGAGCGAGTACGGTGGGGCCCAAGCTCAAACCGACTGGGATGCGCTTTTGGCCTATATCATGAGCAACAACATGGGCGACCCTACAGCTTTCGCCTATGTGGATGGGCAATACAACTGGAAGAGCCTGGTGGACTATGTGGTGCTGAACAGCTACACCGTCTGCACGGATTGGCTGAATTGGAACACCGCTTGGTGGCGGGGTTCCAACCCCGCTGGCGAGCACAAGAAATGGGGCTATGTCCTGTGGGACAATGACGCGACCTTCGGGCATTACATAAACTACACCAACGTACCACAAACCACGCCTGATGCGGACCCCTGTAACGCGGAAGCTTTACCTGACCCCGGCGGGCAAGGGCATGTTCTTATCCTGCAAAAATTCATGGATGAGAATCCCATGGTCCATGATTACTATGTGAACCGCTATATCGACCTGGGCAATACGCTCTTCAGCTGCGGCACCATGCTCCCCTATTTGGACAGCTTGATCAACTTGATCACACCGGAGATGCCCGGTCAGGTCGCCCGATGGGGCGGCACGATGGCGGAATGGGAAGGGAATGTGCAGAACATGCGTGACTTCA
The DNA here is from genome assembly GCA_019638085.1 of Flavobacteriales bacterium. Lineage (GTDB taxonomy): Bacteria > Bacteroidota > Bacteroidia > Flavobacteriales_F > PHOS-HE28 > PHOS-HE28. The sequence continues at coordinate 31,663 of JAHBUL010000015.1, forward strand.
TCGAAGCACGCTGCACCGCCATCCAGGATGGCATGGTGGATTGCTACAACCTCACCGGACCAGATACGGTCGTTTTCCGTGTGGAGCCTCCTTTAAGCGGAACCATCAAGATCAACTCCATTACACCTGCTGGGTATCCATTTGCTGGTTTGTATTACGGAGGCATCGCCACCACCTTGCAAGCCAAAGCAGAACCTGATTGGGTGTTCGACCATTGGGAAACGATCCACAGCAGCCCCAACCCTACCCTCACCGACTCCCTCGTAACCATCAATTTTTCCGGCACGGATACGGTGATCGCACATTTCGCACCTCCGATCAAATATCCTGTGGTACTGCTGACCGATCCTCCGAACACCGCATCCATACAGTACAATGCGGACCTGTTCACCACCTTCCCTGCCACAGTGGAACGCATTCCGGAATCGATCGATACGCTCACGGTGATCCCTGCGATGTATTACACCTTCCATTATTGGGAGTTCAAGTACAACACCCCTAACCAGAACGACACCACGCTGAAGACCATTCCTGTGACGATCTTCTATCCGGACACCATCATCGCCCATTTGGAGCCGCAGGATTATGCCTACTTCGGGCCCAACGCATTCACACCGAACGGCGACGGCATCAATGACACATGGCGCCCAGTGAACAATGTGGTGGACTTGGATAACTACCTCCTGCAGATCTTCGATCGCTGGGGCAGGGAACTCTTCACCAGCACCGATCCTTTTGAGGATTGGGATGGAAAGGCGGATGGCAAGACAGTCCCGCTGGGAGTTTATGTGTACCGTGCCAGCATGCAGGATGCCATCACGCTGGAAAGCCACAAAGTGAAGGGATACGTCACCGTTGTTCCTTGAGGATAGACAGCTTGGTTGCATTCTTTCTGCCGGGGTATCTTCCGCAACCCTATGCGCAACCATCCGCTTCTCAGTTTCCTTATCCTTGCCTTTGGGATCAGTTGGTCCATCTATGCTATTGCGAAATGGGGGGTCGGCGTTAGCTCCACATTCGGCTGGACGGCGGTCTCTGCACTTTTCATGTTCGGGCCTGCCTTGGCCGCGATCATCCTTCGGCATGGGCTCAGCATGCCATGGCGTGATCTGGGGGTCGTGCGCGTGGGGATCCGATGGAAATGGATGGGCTTGGCCGTGTTGATCCCAATGGCCCTACCTCCGCTCACCCTCTTCTTCAACTGGATGATCGGAGATGTACTGGGGATCACAGCGTTCGGCCACACCGCCGTGACGAAGACCATGGTCCTATCCGTTCTTGAAAAGCAATTGGCGAATTCCGGAACCGCTGCGAACGGGGCCTTGGAAAAGCTTTCCAGCCTCCCACTTAACGGCATCTCCCTGTTGGTGATCACGTTGATCACAGGGGCCTTGGCAGGGTGTACGGTAAACTTCGCATTCGCCATGGGCGAGGAATTGGGTTGGCGCGGTATGCTCTATCGCTACACCCAGGGCTGGGGCCTTTGGAAGCACGTCATTTTCACCGGTACGTTTTGGGGGCTGTGGCATGCTCCGTTGATCCTGGAAGGCCACAACTATCCGGATCATCCTGGCCTAGGGGTGGCCTTCATGTGCCTGCTGACCACCGCACTGGCACTGCCCTTGGCATGGGTACGGTTCCGCTCACACTGTGTATGGTCGGCAGGGGTTTTTCACGGCACGGTGAACGGCGTAGCCGGAGCGAGCGTACTGTTCAGCCAAGGCAGTACCAACATGCTCGGAAGCACGGTCGGCATTTCCGGCATTTTGGGATTGGTCGTCATCGGGACCACGCTATTCCTGTTCGATCACCAATTTCGCAAACAGTTCAACGCAGGATGAAGGCCTTGTTTTGCTTCATACCGTTCCTAATGGCCTGTGGCTACGAGCCACATCAACAGTTGGTAAAGGACCAGACCGGGCGAGTGCGGGCCGAAGTGACCCGCGTGGGTGGAAAGAAGGATGGCCCGGTTCGATTTTTCGCTACCAACGGCGACCTGCAAACAACGGGCAAATATGCGCGCGATAGCCGACACGGATCATGGACCACTGTGGGCCCCAATGGTGACACCCTATCCATTGTCACGTACCAGTATGGTCGGAAGCACGGCCTCCAAGGGTATTGGGCACCCAACGGCCAATTGCTCCGATTGGAGCGATTCAAGGATGGTGAACCCGATGGTCAGTTGTACCGGTTCTTCGCGGACGGGAGTCCACGCCAAGTGACATGGTATAAGGAAGGGGTTCCTAATGGCACCTATGTGGAATGGTACAAAGTTGATAGTACCAGCATCGCGATCACCATGGGTGAATTCACCGAGGGGCTACGTTCGGGCATATGGACCCGGATCTATGGCAACGGCCGCGTGAGCAGCCAAGGAATATACAACGACGGTAAAAAAGTGGGACGCTGGCGTAGTTGGGACCCCAATGGCCGTTTGATCCAAGAGGTTGACCACGGAGTACCCTAGAGTAGCACCGAGGTCTTCCTAGGGCAGCACCTTTCCGGGGTTCATGATTCCTTTGGGATCAAAGAGCTGCTTGATCCCGCGCATCAGGTCCAGTTGAACGGTATTGAATGCGATGTCCATGTAAGGGCGTTGAACCAAGCCGATGCCGTGTTCACCGCTCAGGGTGCCCCCCAGGGAAACCGTGTAGGCAAAGATCTCGCGGATGGCCTTGGGTAATTCGTTCTGCCATGCCTTGTCAGGCATGTCTCCCTTGATGATGTTCACATGCAGGTTACCATCTCCCGCATGCCCATAACACACGCTCTTGAACCCATAGCGGGCACCAACTTCCTTCACCTTCGCCAATAAGTCCGGCAGATGGTACCGCGGCACCACGGTGTCCTCTTCCTTGTAAACGCTATTACTCTTCACGGCCTCACCCACGCGGCGGCGCATCATCCATAGCGCATCCTTTTCAGATGTAGATTCCGCGAAGAGCACTTCTTGGCAATCGAACTGTTCCATAACGCCGAGAATGGTTTCACACTCGCGCATCAGGACATCCGCATGGTTCCCATCCACTTCGATCAGCAGGTGAGCAGCAGTATCAGCAGCGATGGTGAGGTTCACCCCTTCCACAAAGCGGAGCGTCCAATCGATCGCATCGCGCTCCATGAATTCCAGCGCGCTGGGTGTGATCCCTGCTCGGAACACGGCGCTCACAGCCTCACACGCTTTCTGGGCATCGCGAAAGGGCACGAGCATCAACCGGGTTTCCTTCGGCATGGGAACAAGGCGAAGCACGGCTTTTGTGATGATACCGAGCGTACCCTCACTACCCACCATTAGGCGGGTAAGGTCGTAGCCCGTGCTGTTCTTCAGGGTGTTGGCTCCTGTCCAGATCACCTCGCCGCTAGGAAGTACCACTTCCAAGTTCAGCACAAAATCCCGGGTCACACCGTACTTGACAGCCCTTGGGCCACCCGCATTCTCAGCCAAATTCCCACCGATACTGCAACTGCCCCGGCTGCTTGGATCCGGCGCGTAATAGAGACCTTTCGCCGCCACGGCCTCTTGCAGCACTTGGGTGATCACACCGGGTTCAACTGTTACTTGCAGGTTGCGTTCGTCGATCTCCACGATCGCATCCATACGGTCCAGCGTGAGGCCCACACCGCCCCTTACGCTCAATGCTCCACCGCTCAGGCCTGTGCGTGCGCCAATGGGCGTGATCGGAATGGCATGCCGGGAGCAGAGCTGCACTACTTGGGCCACCTCCTTTGTGGTCCTCGGCCGCACCGCCACCTGAGGCGGAAAGCTCAGATCCTCGGTTTCATCGTGCCCATAGCGAAGTCTATCCTCCTCGCTGGTGAGTATCGCGTCGGCAGGTAAAATGCTCCGAAGCTCCTGTAAGAAGCCGTCCGTCAGCATGGGTGCGACATATTTCTCCCGTTCCATGATCGCGAAGTTCGGTGGTGTAGGCCAACCTCTGCGCTCATTTGGAACAAATCCTTACGCAGGTGGATCACCAGATCATTTTCATTCCGGACCTTGTACAGCGAAACTACTCGCACAGCCGGAAGCAGCTATCTTCAGGCAGCATTTCATATACCCAATTCCCCCTATCTCCCATGAACCCTTCGATCCCCCTTCTTCTCATAGCCACACTCATAAGTGGAATGCTTCAAGCCCAGAACATTGGCATCAATGTGAATGGTGCCACACCGGCGGCCTCGGCCTTGCTCGACATTGATGGCGCGGGTCTTCCTGCCAACAACCAGCGAGGCTTATTGATCCCGCGCATCGCCCTTACCTCCCGCACCACGGCAGCTCCGGTGGTGGCTCCGGCCGCATCACTTGTGGTGTACAACACAGCCACTGCCGGTGCCGTGCCGAACAACGTGATGCCGGGCTTCTATTATTGGAACGGCGTGAACCAGTGGCTGCGGATGTTCAGCGGCCATGATGCATGGAGCACGGTAGGCAACTCCGGCACCACCGCAGGAACCAATTTCATCGGCACTACGGATGCGAGGGACTTTGTGGTGAAGACAGGCGGCAGCGCTGTGGCGAATGAGAGGATGCGGGTGCTCACCGGGGGACAAGTGGTGGTCAACAAGGCCACGGCGTCTGCAGGAGATGTTTTCAGTGTGTATGCCAACAGCCGGGGAGGTCTCAATAACGGTGTCGGTCCATTTGCCATAAGCGGATACACGTTTGATGGCTTTGGGGTTTATGGCGATGCGTCGAATGCCAACGGCATTGGCGCACTGGGTAGCAACACAAGCACTACAGGAGGATCAGTGGGGGTGCAAGGCGAGGTGGCCTCGCGCAATGGAACGGGTGTAATAGGCCTTGCGAACTATGGGAGCTACCAAATACCGAATGGGACCAGCGCGGTTGGCGTATATGGACAGGTCAATGGTACGTTGGCCGCCACCGGCCAAGCTGTCGGGGTCGTGGGTATAACGGATGGAACGATGACCACAGGTGATGCAACCGGGGTAATGGGAGAATCAGCTTCAGCTTTCGGTTCGGGTGTGTTCGGGATCGCTACAAGCACTACAACTACCGGTCTCCCTACAGGCGTGTATGGCTTGAACAACACGGCCAGGGCAGCAGGCGTTTGGGGTGGTTCACTGAATGTATTGGGTACTGGTGTGATCGGTGTCGGCAACGGTGGCGCAGCAAATACGCTTGTGAATGGAAGCGGTGGCGCCTTCTCTGCCGCCAACGTTGGCATGTATGCCGTGGCAACAAATCCATCCGGTGGAACGATCGGTGCTTATGCACGGGCTACATCTCCCACTGGCACTGGTCTGATCGCGGTGGGAAACAACGTTGCGCCTACCAATTAAGCAAGCGGAACAGGCGCTACCCTCATTGGAACCAGCATCGGTGGGTTTGGGATGGGAACCACTGTGTCGCAAGGAGTGGGATTGATCGGCGCGGGAAATAACGCAGCCACAATTTACACGCCGGCACAAGGTGCCGGCGTAGCTGGTACAGGCAATCGGTATGGTGTGATGGGCTTTGCCCTCATGACCGTGAACACCAACCCGAACAATTCATCCGGTTCTTCAGGTAATAATGCTTCCGCAGGTGGATACTTTGAGGTGTTGAACGGAGGAACAGTGCAAACGTGGGCGTATGTGGGCGTTCGCGACAATACCAACACGCTTCGGAAGATCATTGGCAATGGAACCGTAAACACCATAGTGACCGATCTGGAGGATAATCTGGTAATGCTCTCCTGCCCTGAAGCACCAGAGAACCTGTTCCAGGACTATGGCGCAGGCCAGTTGCTGAACGGCAAAGCACATATCAAGCTGGATCCGATCCTGGCCAAGAACATCATAGTGAACGACCAACACCCGCTCCGCGTGTTCATCCAGCTGGAAGGGGATTGCAATGGTGTGTATGTGACCAACAAGACGGGTCAGGGCTTTGATGTAGCGGAGCTGGCGAACGGTACTTCCAATACTCCGTTCACGTACACCGTGGTGGCCAACCGCGCGGACGAGGTTTTGCCCGATGGCTCAATCTCCCGCTACTCAGCTGAACGTTTCGCTGCAGCGCCTGGTCCGGTGGAGAAGGAAGTGCTGAAAACGGAAGCCGTGGACCTGAAGGCGGACCAAATGGAGCGTCCGCCGCTGAACCGCCAACCGATCACTCCTGCTCGAAGCCGGGCTAAGTAGTGCTGCCAGCGTCACTTGGGCTTCCGTTGCGGTGGTCCATGGCCTGCATGAAGGCTGCTATGGATGCGGTTCGCTGTGTCCGGGGCGGCCCTGTATCCCACACGAACACCGTTCATGGTGAATGGCCCATGACCATCTGGAATGCAGGGCAGGCCACATTCGCCCTTCCCCTTACTTTGGCCCTTCATCCAATAAGCATGAAGAAGATCATCTCCGCCGCAGCATTGCTCCTCCTTTCGGCACCGGCGGCCTTGGCCCAGAAAGAGATCACGAACCAGACCATCTGGTACAGCAATACCTTCTCAGGCGACTACTTGGCCGGATTGGTCAGCATGAACGATGGGACGCACTACACCACCATGGAATCCGCCACCGGCGGCATGGAAGTGAACGCCTACGAATACCGGACAGGCAAAAAGATCAGCACCGTGCTACGCAGTGAAGATCTGATGCTGCCGGGGCAGGATGCGCCTCTTCAGTTCGAAGGCTACGAGTTCAGCGGCGACGAAACCCGGTTGATGGTGAGAACGGACATGGAACCGCTCTACCGCTACAGCTACTATGCGTACAACTATGTGTACGACCGCGCATCCAAAACAGTGAAGCCGTTAACGGACCCGGAGCAGAGCAAGCAACGCTTGGCCACCTTCAGCCCGGATGGCAAGCGCGCCGCTTTCATGCGCGACAACAACCTCTTCGTCGTGGACCTGACGAGCATGAAAGAGACGGCGATCACTACCGATGGTGAGTGGAACAAGGTGCTCAACGGTGCGCCGGATTGGGTGTACGAAGAGGAGTTCCAGTTCACCCAAGGCTATGTCTGGAGCCCGGACGGAAAGAAGATCCTTTACCTCCGCAGCGATGAAAGCGCCGTGAAGGAATATGACCTTACGATGTACAAGGAACAACTCTACCCTACTGAATACCGCTTCAAATACCCCAAGGCCGGCGAGGCGAACAGCTTGGTGAGCCTACATGTATATGACATCGCAGCCAGCAGTACGGTGGATGTCCCACTGGGTACCACGGAGACCGACATCTACCTGCCCCGCTTCGGCTTCACCAATGAAAGCACGGTGTGGTTCATGCGGATGAACCGCCTGCAGAACGAGAAGCTGATCTACACCTCCGATGTCTCAGGTACGCCGAAGGAGCAGGACCTGAAGCTGGTCTACAAGGAGACCAGCCCCACCTACATCGAGGTCACCGATGACCTGCACTTCCTCAGCGACGGCAGTTTCCTCCTTACCAACGAGCAGGACGGCTGGAACCACATCGTGTGGAACAGCGCGGACGGTAAGACCCGGCGCACCATCACACCCGGCGAATACGACGTACTTGCTGTGAAGGGCGTGGATGAAAAAAGCAAACGCGTATTCTTCACCGCCAGCAAGCTGGACCCCACACAGCAAGAAGTTTGGTCAGTGGGGCTTTCCGGAAAGGGACTCAAGCAGCTTTCGCCCGCCGGTGGCGTGAATGATGCGGACTTCAGTGCGGGGTTCAAATACTTTATCAACACGCGCAGCACGGCGAATGACCCGGGGGCGATCACCTTGCACGATGGACAAGGAAAACTGGTGAAGACCTTGAAGGACAACGCCAAGCTGAATACGAACCTGAAGGACTATGCCCTGCAGCCGAAGGAATTCATCACCATTGCAGCAAGTGATGGCTTGGTCTTGAATGCGTGGATGATCAAGCCAACTGCATTCGACGCAACGAAAAAGTATCCGGTCTTCATGACGCAGTACAGCGGCCCCAACAGCAACTCCGTGCTGGATCGCTGGGGTGGCCGCGACCTGCTCTGGCACCAGTTGCTGGCGCAGCAGGGCTACATCGTGGTGTGTGTGGACGGCCGGGGAACCGGCCACCGCGGGCGCGACTTCAGGCACATCACATACGGACAGCTGGGGAAATACGAGACAGAAGACCAGATCAGCGCAGCCAAATGGCTGGGGCAGCTCCCGTACGTGGATGCATCGCGCATCGGTATACAAGGCTGGAGCTATGGCGGCTATATGAGCTCGCTGTGCATCACCAAGGGAGCCGACACCTTCAAGGCGGCCATTGCCGTGGCTCCGGTGACCAACTGGCGCTATTACGACAGCATCTATACCGAACGCTATATGGGCCTTCCGCAGGATAATGCCAGTGGATACGACGATAACAGCCCCATCCATCATGTGGCCGACCTGAAGGGAAGCTACCTGCTGGTACACGGCTTGGCCGATGACAATGTCCACTACCAGAACAGTGCGGAAATGGCCACTGCCTTGGTGAAAGCGAACAAGCAGTTCACCGAGATGATGTATCCGGACAAGAATCACGGCATCTACGGCGGTACCACGCGCCTGCATCTCTTTACGCTGATGACTGATTTTCTTCTGGAGAAGCTTTGACCGAGCATGTCCTATGCTGACTGTCTTATGTCCAAAGCGGGAACTGCTGAAGACATAAGACTTAGGACATAAGACAGCGGCCATGTCAGACAAAGCCACTTTCTTCTACCTTGGCCCGGTCCAAAAAAGCACCCCCCATGCGTCAACCACCTGACCCCATTGTGGTAGCAGCGAACCAATCCCATCCGAAAGGGCTCTATCTCCTGTTCTTTACAGAGATGTGGGAGCGCTTCAGCTACTATGGCATGCGTGCCATCTTCATGCTGTTCATGGTGCAGGCGCTGTTCATGTCGGACTCCGATGCCTCCAACGTTTATGGCAGCTACACCGGGTTAGTGTACCTGACCCCGTTGCTGGGAGGCTACATCAGCGACCGGTTCTGGGGTAATCGGCGCAGCATATTAATAGGCGGTCTGCTGATGGCCATTGGGCAATTCCTGCTCTTTTTCAGTGCCAGCTTGATCTCTGATTCGGGGCAAAGTGCCGCTGCCATTAGTATGATGTGGGGAGGGCTCACCTTCCTGATCATCGGTAACGGATTCTTCAAGCCGAACATCTCCACCATGGTGGGCCAACTGTATCCGGCCAACGACCCTCGCATAGACAGGGCCTTTACCATTTTCTACATGGGCATCAACCTCGGGGCTTTGTTCTCTCCCCTGGTGTGCGGCGGCTTGGGCGACACGGGTAACATCTTCGATTTCAAGTGGGGCTTTCTTGCAGCCGGCATCGGCATGTTGATGGGGACCCTCACTTTCGAATTATTGAAGAACAAGTACCTGGTGCATGATGACGGAACGCCGGTGGGCATGCCCAAGAAGAAAATGGACATGCAGACGATCCTCACGATCCTTGGATCGGTGGCACTGATCTTCGTGTTGCTCAACTTCAAGACCTGGTTCAAGTCCGAGATCGACCTCATTGGCTTCCTCATCTACGGTGCGATGATCGCCATGCCGATCGTGATCTTCAGTGACAAATCCTTGATCAAGGAGGAGAAGCAACGCATCAGTGTGATCTTCATACTGGCCTTCTTCGTGATCTTCTTCTGGGCTTGCTTCGAACAGGCAGGTGCTTCACTCACCCTCTTCGCCGACCGACAGACCGATCGCCACATTGGCGGCTGGGAGATGCCCGCTTCCTACTTCCAAAGCGTCAACCCGATCTTCATCATCGCGCTGGCACCGCTCTTCAGCATGTTGTGGGGCTTTCTGGGGAAACGCGGAATGGAACCGTCCTCCCCCTTGAAGATGGCCTTGGGCTTGGCGCTGCTTGCCCTAGGCTATGTAGTTATCGCCTTCGGTGTACACGGTGTGGATCCATCCGCCAAGATCAGCATGTGGTGGTTGATCACCTTGTACGGCCTGCATACCATGGGCGAGCTTTGCCTCTCACCCATCGGCCTTAGCATGGTGAGCAAGCTGGCACCCGTGCGCCTCTCCTCGCTGTTGATGGGCACTTGGTTCCTGGCCAATGCCGCTGCCAATAAGTTCGCTGGCACGCTCAGCGCACTGATCCCCCCAAGCGCTGAGGACATCAAGGCCGGCATTGTTGAGAAGATCCCCAATTTCCTCGGCTTCGAGATCGACAACCTGTTCAGCTTTTTCCTGGTGTTCATCGCCTTGAGCGGATCTGCAGCCATACTACTGCTCGTGATCCATCGCTGGTTGCAGAAGCGGATGCACGGAGTGAATTGATGCGAAGTTCAATTGAGTCGGGAGTCTTGAGTTGGAAGTCTTGAGTTCAGAGCTTGGGGCTTGAGTTTGGTGCTTTTAGTCAGTGGTCCGAGGAGTTTGCAACACGCCAACGCACAACATGTCAATGCCGATTCGCTGTTCCTGTCCTAACCACAACAACATCTGATTTGAGCACTACCACCCGCCCCTCCAAGCATCCCAAGGGACTGTACGTCCTGTTCTTCACCGAGATGTGGGAACGCTTCGGATATTACCTCATGCTCGGCATTTTCAGCCTGTACATGATCGATGGCTGGGACAATGGTGGAATGGGCTTCAGCGCCTTGAAGAAGAGCGACATCTACGGCACCTATCTCGGACTGGTCTATCTCACTCCTTTCGTTGGAGGCTTATTGGCAGACCGCATTCTTGGTTTCCAGAAAAGCATTCTGATGGGTGGGCTGCTCATGGCATCGGGCTACCTCACGCTCGCCATACACGATGTCAATGCGTTCTACATCGGGCTCCTGCTGATCATCCTCGGCAATGGCATGTTCAAGCCGAACATCTCCACGCTGGTGGGTAACCTGTACAACGACGACAGGTACCGGGAGAACAAGGACGCGGGCTTCAACATCTTCTACATGGGCATCAACATCGGTGCCTTCGTCTGCAATTTCGTTGCGGCCTACATGCAGATCAACTACGGCTGGGGCCATGCCTTTGCTGCGGCCGGCATCGGTATGCTACTTGGTGTGATCACCTTCATGAGCGGCAGCAAATGGGTGAAGCACGCCGACGTGATCAAGCCACTGGAGCCGGGCGATATGAGCACGGGGCGGATCCTGCTGAGCACGCTGGTACCGATGTTCGCGTTCGGTGTGGTGGGCTACCTCATCCCCGGCAACATCCTGGGCACGGACACCAATGACGCCTTCATCTTCGGCTGCATTCCGGTAGTGGCCTTCTTCATCTATCTGTACGTAAGGGCAAACGCGGAGGACAAGCGCCCCATTGGAGCATTATTGGCGGTATTCGGTTGCTTGGTGATCTTTTGGGCGGTCTTCCACCAGAACGGCGACGCACTTACTGTATGGGCCAAGGACTACACGAACCGGGAAATGCCGATGAGCGTCTCCAACGTGGCGGACAAGTTGAACATGGCCGAGACCGTGACGAACAACGGTGCGGAAACCGCCCCGAACAGCGCCCAGTATTTCGCCACCATGGCACCGGAGCGCGTGCCTGCTGAAGGTCAAAGCTTGAAGCTCTATTCCACACAGCTTTACCAGAGCATCAACCCGTTCTGGGTAGTGCTGCTCACGCCGATCATTGTGGGCTTCTGGGGCTTTATGCGAAGCCGAAAAAGAGAACCGAGCACACCCACGAAGATCGCGATCGGCCTGGTGATCACGGCACTCTCAGCCTTGGTGATGGTGGGCGCGGTAATGGCGACGAACAACTTGGAAAGCAAGGCCAGCAGTTGGTGGCTGATCGCGAGCTACGGCGTGATCACGGTGGGTGAATTATGTCTGAGTCCCATGGGCCTATCGCTGGTGAGCAAATTGAGTCCGCCGCGGATCACCGCATTGATGATGGGCGGGTTTTTCCTCAGCACCTCCGTAGGCAACAAGCTCAGCGGTATGCTCAGCGGACTGTGGGAAGGCTTTGAGGACAAGAGCTATTTCTTCCTGATGAATTTCGGGCTGGCGCTGGCTGCGGCATTGATGCTGTTCGCCATGCTCCGATGGCTGCGCGCCGTGATGCGGGAGAAGAACATCCATTGAGGGTACAGGTTATTGAGTACCGCAAGCACCGGATGCCCGGCAGCCGCCCGGTATTTTACCCTGTACGCGGTACTCAATAACCTGTACCAACCCGGTAACTCCAGTCCCAGCACTCCCCTCATTAGCTTTCAATCGTTAGACTTGCCCGTCCTAAACACTCAGGCACCAAAAGATCCGCGCTGATCATATCGATCAGTGCCATCAGCATTCCATACCAACCGGCACATGCAAACGATCGAGCAGATCCGCGATTTCAAAGGGAAGTACCCGAAGCAGCTTTGGCATTTGGCCGGCAGTGAAATGTGGGAGCGCTTCTGCTTCTATGGCTTGCGCGGCATGCTGGTGGTCTTCATGGTCAGCGAGTTGGGCCTGGAGTCGAAGGTGGCCAACCTGCAATACGGGGCTATCCAGGCCTTCGTCTATGCCTTCACTTTTGTCGGCGGCTTGTTTGCCGACAAGATCCTGGGCTTCCAGCGGTCGTTGTTTTGGGGGGCTGCGATGATGATCCTCGGGGGACTTGTGATCGCCTTCTCGCCGCACGACCTGTTCTATATCGGAATCTGTTTCACCATTATCGGCACCGGCTTTTTCAAGCCGAACATCAGTACCATGGTAGGCCAGCTCTACCATGATGGTGACCCCCGGCGCGATGCGGGTTTCAGCTTGTTCTACTCGGGCATCAATGCCGGCGCCTTGTTAGGCGGATCCCTGATGATATATGTGGGCAAAGAGCACAGCTGGCGCTGGGCCTTCCTGTTGGTGAGCATTGTCATGACCATCAGCTTGTTGAACTTCTGGTTCTACCGGAAACACATGGGCCCTATCGGGCTATCACCCTTGGCCGATAGTCACACCCCAAAGTCACGTCGCATTCGGGAAATAGCGGTCTATATCGGCACCCTGATCTCCATTCCCCTGATCTTGATGCTGGTGACCAACACCCAGTATACCGACCTCTTCATGTACATCATCGGTCCGGCCGCCTTGGCCTATCTGTTGTTGATCATGCGGAAGCTCTCGGATGCCGACGGTTCCAAAGGGAGCCCGCTCTGGTTATCGATCAGCGCAGGTCTCGTGGTATTGAACGGTGTTCTGCTCGTACTCGACACCTTGGGCGCAGGAGTGGGAACCTTGGTGCAGCAAGTGGCCTGGGCGGCCACGGGGATCAGCCTGATCTTGGCGATGATCAACGGTAATGCCGTACAGAAACGGTTGCATGCGGCCTTGGTCTTCATCTTCTTCTCCATTGTGTTCTGGGCCTTGTATGAGCAGGCCGGGGGGTCGCTGAGCATATTCGCGCTCAACAACGTGCGCGACAAGCTGTTCGGCTTCATCACCATCGACCCCAACGTGGTGAACAATGGTGCGAACGCCCTCTTCATTATCATGTTCGCACCATTGCTCGGGCTGCTATGGCTATGGTTGGACAAGCGCAAGCTCGAGCCAAACTCCGTGGTGAAGTTCGGTCTCGGCTTCCTCTTGCTGGGCGCAGCTTTCTATATCTTCTACAGCACGGTCTACTTTGCCACCAGTGATGGTATGACCTCCATGAACGTGTTCGTGCTGGCCTACTTGGTGATCACTTTCGGCGAACTCTGTCTTTCGCCCATCGGTCTTAGCCTGATGACCAAGCTGAGCCCCCAGCATATCCAAGGATTAATGATGGGTATGTGGTTCTTGGCCAGTGCGTACGGCCAATATGCTGCGGGCCTGCTGGGTGCGGGCATTAGTGTGGACGATTCCACACCCAATTTGGGCAAGCTGATCGCCTATACCGATGGGTATCATGAGTTCGCACTTTACGGCGTGGTGCTCGGCGTTGCACTGATCGCCATATCGCCGTTGGTACGCAAGCTGATGCGGGGCGTGCATTGATCCCTAATTTCACGGCCTAAGCTGCGGCACGGTACTTGCCTAACGCCACCAACCAACAAAGCACTCATGAATTTCTCCGCTCTTCTTCCTCCTGCTTTTGGCAGTTTTCTGATCGCTCTGCTCCTTTCCTCCAGCACGGCCTCGGCCCAGGTTCCTACGAAGGAATCGCTGGTGAAGTGGACCGACCTCGCCACCGCGCAGGCTGCAGCAAAAAAGGATGGCAAGCCATTGATGATCGATGTATACACCTCATGGTGTGGACCGTGCCGGATGTTGGATGCCAACACATTTGGCGACAAGCAAACCGCGGAGTACATCAACGCCAATTACCATCCGGTAAAGTTCGACGCCGAAGGGGGCAAGACGGTGATCTATAACGGCAAGAGCTATTCCAATCCCTCCTACGACCCGGCGCGTAAAGGAGGGCGCAACGGTACCCATGAACTCACCATGGCGATCGCTCCGGTGAACGGTCGTGTTGCATATCCCACGATCGTGTACATGGACAGCGAGGGCCAGGTGCTCACGCCGGTGCAGGGGTATATGACCCCGGACCAGATCGAGCCGATCCTAACCTACTTCGGGGATGGGATCTACAAGAAGCAGGAGTACCCTGAATTCCAGAAGACCTTCGTCAGCAAGAGGAAGTGAGCATCCAATATCGTGGACCAACCTTCGAACGTACTGACCGTTCCGCGCTTCGGCCCCAATATCGGCGATCTACTTTTGCGCCATGCGGAAAATATGCTACCTGCTCCTGTTGCTCTCGTTCCCGCTTTCGGCACAGGTACAGAACTGGGACCCCGAGCCGTACAACGGAGATGGCGGGATCCGCTTTAACGACGACCTGGACTTCTACCTGAACAGCTACACCAAGGACGAGATCAAGGAGATGCGTCATCAGGTGAGCATCTGGCGGATGAACTTCGACAAGATGATCCGGGCCACCATCGCGGACATCCAAGCTTATAGCGAAGGCAGCAACATGGTACCACGGATGCACGACTTCACTCTGCCGGAAGTACGCGCTGGAGAGCCCTATCATCTTGCTGCCCACCAAGGAAAGGTCCGGGCCTTCATGTTCGGAAGTATCAGCAACCCACCAGCCCGGGCACAGCTGCCGTACTGGGACAAACTGCTGGCGAAATATGATACTTCGGAAGTGGAGCTCTTCGTGATCTATGGTAAGGAACTTCACCCCGGTGACAAGAAGAAGTACAGTGCGTATCCGGTGCCCACTACCATGGAGCAGAAGTTGAAGTACGCCACGGAATTCGCGCAATTGACCAAACTACCGGTGCTTGTGGACGGTTTGGATGATAAAGTACTGACGGCGTACGGTCGCGTACCCAACGGCGCGTACGTGATCGATGCGGACAACCGCCTGATCTTTCGTGGCACGTGGGCGGACAGCCGGAAGATCGAGCATATCCTCGATTACGTGCTAAAGTGGTACGCCGACGGAAAGCCCAAGCTGAGGTCGAAGCCCTGAGCGTACAGTTCGGTGCGATGAAGGAGGCAATAGCAGTGTCCTTCGGATCCCGGCACGCACTTCTACACCTGCATCAGCTTCCACCTGCCTTTGCGGAATACGATGGCACAGAATACGGCCAGCAGACTTTCGCTGATCGCAATGGCGACAAAGACCCCTTCCGGCTTTTGCATCCACATGGCCAGATACCAAGCCAGAGGGATCTCCACAAGCCAGAAACAGACGAGGTTGAGCCAGACAGGCGTCATGGCATCGCCTGCACCATTGAAGGATTGTGAGAGCACCATACCATAGGCGTAGAATGCGAAGCCGAGGCTCACTATCCGCAAGGCATTTATGCCGATCCGAGCTACATCCGGCACATCGGTGAAGAAACCCAAGGCTACAGGTGCGATCAGGATCAACAGGATGGCCATGGCGGACATGTAGATCATATTGGCATGGCCGCACAGCCACGCGCTGCGCTCAGCCCGGCCAGGGCGGTCGGCGCCTAGGTTCTGGCCCACCAAGGTTGTTGCTGCGTTGGCAATGCCCCATGCCGGCAGTAGCGCAAAAACCACAATGCGTACGGCAATGGTATACCCGGCCACGGCATCGCTGCCGAAGCCTGCAACAATGCGAATAAGGAAGAGCCAACTAGCAGACGCGATGAGGAACTGTGCGGAGGCAGCCCCGGAAAGCCGCACGATGTTCACGAATGCTGACCAATTGACCCGCAAATGCTTCCGCACGAGCTTGATCTTGCCCTTCCCATCGAACAGATGCCAGCACTGATACACCACCCCAGTACCTCGGCCGATCACCGTTGCAACCGCTGCTCCAGTTACCCCCATGGCGGGTATCGGCCCGAAACCAAAGATCAGGATCGGGTCCAAAATGATATTGATGATATTGGCCAGCCAGAGTGAGCGCATGGCCAGCGCCGCATTCCCGGCACCACGGAAGATGGCATTGATGCCGAAGAGCAGCAGGATCACCACGTTGCTCCCCAACATGATGCGCATGAACGGTGTACCGAGCTCCGTTACCCCCGGTGATGCTCCCATCAGCCCTAGCAGCTTGGATGCATGGAACAGGCCCGGAACAGCGAATAGTGCACCGATGATCAACGCGATGAGTATGCCTTGCACGGCGGATATGTTGGCACCTTCGGTGTCCTTCTCGCCTATACGGCGTGCTACCACCGCTGTAATTCCTGCACCTATGCCCCATGCGATACTGTACACCAGCATCATCACACCTTCCGTAAGTCCCACCACGGCAACCGCCTCCACCCCGAGCCTGCTCACGAAGAACACGTCCACCAAGGCGAACAAGGACTCCATGGCCATTTCCAGCACCATGGGAATGCTGAGCAGCACCATGGCTCGCCGCAGGCCCATGGCGGTGAAATCACGGTCACCACCACGCATCGCCTCCTTCACCACAGCCCAAGCACCCGCTATTACCGGCATGGCATCAAAGTTGCAACACAGGTGCCCAGATCGGGGAAACGACAGATCTGCGGGCTGTTAATGTTTGGTTAATGTCCGCGATTCCTGCTGATTCTTCCTCGATCTTTGAACGCTAACATTGGAAAACCTCAACAAACACTCATGAAGAAGCTCATTCTTACCCTTGGCCTCAGTGCTCTCTTTCTCGGGGCCTTCGCTCAAGAAAACACAGCCGCTGTCGGTGGCAGCGGTCCCATGCTCTCAGTTGACAAAGAGGTGCATGATTATGGCACCATCGACCAAGGCGCTAACGGCACCTGTGAATTCAAGGTGACCAATACCGGCGATCAGCCCCTCATCATCAGCAGCTGTAAGGGTAGCTGTGGCTGCACGGTCCCCAAGTGTGAGACGGCGCCCGTGGCGCCTGGCGCATCCACCATCATCACCGTGAAATACGACAGCAATCGGGTCGGCCCCATCAACAAGAACGTGACCGTTACCAGTAACGCGGTGAACGCCCCCACCAAGATCCTTCGGATCAAGGGTGAGGTGAAGGCTACAGCCTCCACAACTCCCACTTCACCGGTGAAGGCCACAAGCCCAATGGCACCGACCTCCAACTAAGGTCCGCCCACTTAAAAATGGAAAAAGCCACCTCTCGGGGTGGCTTTTTTGCTGCTGATACATTCACGGTTCTCAATGGATCAAGTACCGGTTGGAGAGGAATTCATCTTCAACAATTCCGTATGGTTCTCCATGCCAAAAACAATCTACCAGTGCCATTGAACGTACTGCATTCCCGGGTTGAACCTTAAATTCGGGCAAGAAGGAACATTGAACGGTGGTAGACGTTAAATTCGCAACATTCAAGACCCGACTATTTTACTGCAAGCAACACATGAGCGAGACCGCGAAGATCATTCTGGAAGGAAAGGAGTATGAATTCCCGATCGTAGAGGGAAGTGAAGGAGAGAAAGCGATCGACATCAGCAAGTTGCGCGCAGAGACCGGCCACATCACCTTGGATTTCGGCTACAAGAACACAGGTGCCACTACCAGTGCGGTCACCTTCCTCGATGGCGAGAAGGGCATCCTGCGCTACCGGGGCTATCCAATTGAGCAATTGGCGGAGAAGGGCAGCTTCCTGGAAGTGTCCTACCTGATCCTGAACGGCGAACTGCCGAACGCCAAGCAATTGCAGGAGTTCGAGGAGAACATCCGCTACCATTCGCTGGTGCATGAGGACATGAAGCACTTCTTCCAGTTCTTCCCCAGCAATGCGCACCCCATGGGTATCCTCTCGGCGATGATCAATTCGCTGAGTACGTTCTATCCAAAGAGCCAATCGCCCAACCGTCCAAGCAAGGATGTGGAGCGGACCATATACCGCTTGATCGCCAAGATGCCCACGTTGGCCGCCATCAGTTACAAGAACACCTTGGGACATCCTTACATGTATCCGGACAACAGCCTGGGTTACGTGGAGAATTTCCTGCACATGATGTACGGGCTCCCTACGGAGGACTACACAGCGGACCCTGTGGTGGTGGATGCCTTGAACAAGCTACTCATCCTGCATGCGGACCACGAGCAGAACTGCAGTGCCAGTACGGTGCGCATGGTGGGGAGCTCGCAAGCCAACCTGTACAGTGCCGTATCGGCGGGCATCGCCGCGTTGTGGGGCCCTTTGCATGGCGGGGCGAACCAGGAGGTGATCGAGATGCTGGAGACCATCCGCAACGATGGTGGTGACATTCAGAAATGGGTGGACAAGGCCAAGGACAGGAACGACCCGTTCCGCTTGTTCGGCTTTGGGCACAGGGTGTACAAGAACTTTGATCCACGCGCCCAGATCATCAAGAGAAGCAGTGATGAGCTGCTGAAAAAGATGGGGGTGGACGATCCGGTACTGGATATCGCACGCCAATTGGAGGAGATCGCCTTGAAGGACGATTACTTCATCGAGCGGAAGTTGTACCCCAACGTGGACTTTTACAGTGGTATCATCTACCGGGCCATCGGCATACCTACTCGGATGTTCACGGTCATGTTCGCCATGGGCCGTTTACCCGGCTGGATCGCTCAGTGGAAGGAAATGGTGGAGAACAAGGAACCCATCAGCCGCCCACGGCAGATCTACACGGGTGCCACGGTACGCGACTACATTCCCATGACACAGCGGAAGTGATCGGTTGAATTACGCTAAAAGTCCTCTTTCGGTAAAAGCTCTCCGCGTGATCCGGACATCCTACTTACTTTGCCCCGCATACACTTAACCATGAACATACGCAGGACCATTGGATACGTTATTTGGCTCTTGGCCTTCCTGATCCCACTCCAACCGGCGCTGTTGAGCACCGAAGGGATTAGCAATGTGACCGGATTGATCAGCTTTATTGCTTTGGTGATCCTGGTCTTCGTGGGCTATTTTCTTGTGGATGGTGCCAACGCCGCTGAGAAGGCCAAGGCGCAGCACGGGCACTGATTTTCCTTTTCCGGGCTAATTGCCCACGTGCCAATAAGTCGGTGGTTACTCGGCCATCTCCATCGCCTTGCGCCGAGCTTTTGCCTTTGGGTCGTACAACGTGAACACCCTCGAAATGTTGAAGCCGAAGTGAATGTCGCCGTTGAAGAAGTCGCCGGTGGTCTCGGTAATGAACGCCCTTTCGAACATCCCGGTACTGTTGGTGAACTGAAGCTGGAACACATGTCCTCCAGTCTCAATGTCAACACCCACGGCCACTGAATTGTGGAATGGATCGCGTGGTCCTTGGTCTGGTAACACATAAAAATATTCGCCGGTGATGGCAACCCGCTTGCTCACCTTTATGCGACCGGCAGCTCCAATGTTCAAGAGATCATTGTGCTCAGCTTCCGTAGCTACGAGGTTGCGATGCACAACACCAGGCGTTACTTGCAAGCTGATACCCTCAGAGAATTTACGTCCGATCACCGCTTGGAAATTGTAGGACATCCGGTGGGTGAAGTAATCCTCACGACCCTCCCCGAACCAAGGAACTTGGTCCGCCTTCAATGTGGTAATGGAGGTTGAAGCGACCAAGGATAATGTCAATGGCGTGGAGCAGCCCTCGTCACATTGGCGGAGCAGTTTGAACTTCAGAAGGCCATCCACCGTTTTTTGATAGCTACTGCGCCCGATACCCACCATCAATCGGTCCGTGATGCCATAGTCCAATCCCAATCGAATGGTGGCCTGGTCCAACCCAAAGAAATTATCGACGCCACCATTGACAAAGCCCATGCGATGGCTGATGCGGAAGTCCAGCACACCATGGGCTACGTTCTCAATGCTATGACCGTTGATCACACGGGTCCCTTTGAAACTGGCGTCGGTATAGCTTTTGGTAACGCTGTCCTCGCCGAGTAGCGCCAATAGATCGTCCTGTGCCAGCGCTGGGAAGCAGGACAAGAGGAGGGCCAGGGCGAGTGTGTGTTTGATCATCAGATCGTCAGCCGATCAAAGTTTTGCGTACTTGATGTCCACGGAGACCTTGATGCTCTCCGCGATCTTCCCCCGCACTACGCCCGGTATGGCGATATCGTGATCCTCCGGTTTCACGTTGAACTCGCTCTTTGCCGTGATCGACCCGTCCTTCGCTACTACGAGCGTGGCAGAGGTGCTCAACGGCTTTTCAACTCCGTGAATGGTGATCGTTCCTTCCACGCCGACATCATAGGTACCTGGCTTGGTGAGGTCATCACCGTCCTTCGGGACCAAACGTCCCTTGAAGATCGCTTTCGGGAAGGTGCTGCTCTCCATATAGTTCTCATTGAAATGTTCCTGCATCAATGCTTTCTCGAACTCAAAGGCCTTTATGAGCGCGGAGAACTGGATCTCACCCGTTGCAGGTATGAGAACGCTGGCGGCCTTGCGCGTCACTGCAGTGATATCCTCCATCGGGGCATGTGAAAAGAAGGTGATCCCTCCGTCGCGGGAACCATATTTGTCTTGCGCATGTGTCAAGCACGGCAGTAGTGCCAAAGCACCAAAGAGCATCAAGCGGTTGGTTGTCATCGTTGTTCGTTTTAGGGTTGATCGGAATTTCGCGTTCCAGTGAGCGCACATCGCTGCAAGAGAACATCCAGGTTGAATCCGGCGCAAAAGCCCTTGATCACCACCTCGCTGCCCACCACCGGATCTTCCGTTGGATCAGGGAACTCGCAAACGACCGCGCCAAGTGGGTCGCCGGTTTCGAGGAGTACGCTCATTCGGCCATCCGCGGACCGGGTGATGTCCCGCACAATGCCCGTTACCTCGATGACCTTGTCGTTGTATGCCTTGCCGGCCCCGACCTCGTCGGAGGTGAACGCATTGAATAGCGCATCGGCTTGGATCTTGGTATCCACGCTCATCCCGGAAGCGCTGGGCACTTCGGCATTGTACATCCGTACCCCGATGTATGCTGCAACTGCGACAACGATCAGGGCAATGGGCAGGAGGATCTTCTTCTTCATCGTGATCAATTTTGTTGTGCGCCGCCGTTCACCCACACCGTGATCTTATCGATCTCACAATCGGTGAGCTTTCCGTTCGGAGGCATGAATGCCGCACCGCCGGTTTGCTGCACCGCTTGGATCAGCTTACCATTCGTGACCTGGGTCTGCAAACCACTGAATGAGGTAAAATCCCCTGTTCCGGAACCGCCCGGAACGTGACATCCTGGAATGGCGCAATTGCTTTGGATGATCGGAAGCACGGAATTGGCGTATCCGGTGGAAGTGGTATCGCAGAAGTTCATGGGGTACAGATCCTCCTCTACATCATAGTAGCACCCCGTGCAGAGCGAGGTGATCGCTAACGCGCCAATGCAGAGGATGAGCATACCCCGGTCCATCTTCGGTTCAGTTTTGAGGCGCTCCATCCTGGATCCAGATCAAAAACTGGTCTATCCGGCAATCCGGGAGCATGGGCCCGGATGGGGGCATGAAAGGAGATGGTGCTTGATGCTGGATCGCGCCAGCCAAGCGGCCGTCCATTGCAACCGTGTTCAGGTCCGACCAAGTGGAAAAATCGAGGTCGCCTTGTGGAGTTCCTCCGCTATGGCATCCTTGGCATCGGGCTTGGACCAGTGGGGCTATCGTGCCGGAGTACGTAACGTTCGTGGTATCACATCCACTGGAGCAGGAATTGTTCTGGGCACCTTGCTGGATCCATTGGCCGATCAAGGCGATCTGGGCAGCGGTCAAAGGTGCTTGTGGCGGTCGTGGCATGATCTTGTCCGGATCATCATCGTTGATGGCCTCCCAGAGGTCTCCATCCTGAACGATCCCGCTCTGCATCAAGGAGGCATAGCTGGTGATCTGGATATGGTCATTATCGCTGGTGGGCGTGTTGTGGCAACCGGGCACCGCGCAGTTGGAGATCAGCAAGGGAAGGATCTGCTGTTCGAAATAGACAATGCTCGGGTTGCAGGTGTCCACCGGTTCGGGATCCGTTCCCCCTCCTCCCCCCGTCCCTTGTCCGCTTGGGTTCATCGGATCGATCAAGGGTTCATGCTTGCAGGCGGGAATGGAAAAAACAACACAAGCGGCGAAGGCCAGAAATAGGCCAGTGGCCACTTTGCGATCATATCGGGCTGTGTGGATCGGCTGACGCATGGGTTGGCTCACCGGTGGTCTGATCGGCAAGTGGTACGAAGATGGAGCAACACTGCGGGAATCACAGCGCCGGATGCGATAGACCGGGAAAAATGGGCGATGAAACCGGAAGTGCTCATCCGATCAAGGCGCTTTGTCCATTTTCGAGCTTGCGAAGCTCCGTAATGCATACGACCAATTGGATGGCATCCAAATGGTTGTGGTACTTCGATCCTCGGTTGAATTGTAGAATACGCCCCAGAAGCAGCTTGTGGTCAAGTCTCAAGAGCAGGGCCAGGTCCTTCCTGTCCAGCGCGTCGAGCGGTGAGTGTTCCTTGGTTCTATTTCCGTCCGTGGTCATGATGCACCCGTGTCCTTCATCCACAAAGGAGGTTCATGGCCGGGCCAGCATGAAACCAATGTGGATGAAAACGGAAGTTCGGATGATGGACCGGACGCCCTATCCCCCAAGCCAGTTCTTGAATGCTGCGGACCGTTCACTGCTCACCACCGCATCATTCGTAAATGGCGGTTCGAGGACCACCTTCACCCGGCTTTTGCTATAGGCCAGCATCTCCTTGATGCTTTGGAACTGCACGATCAGTTGCCGATTGAGGCGGAAGAACTTCTCAGGGTCCAGTTGCTTTTCAAGACGGTCCAAGCTCTCGTCCAAGGGCAGGTCCCTGCCTTCCAAAGTGCGCAGAAAGGTGTTCTTGCTTTGCGAATAGATGTAGGCAATGTCCTTGGGTTCCACCACGCGCAACTTATCGCCGAAGCGGATGAGGAAACGCTTCACCGGAGTGATGGACCGTTGCCCCGCTTGATCGACTCCTTGGCCGAATTGGGATAGGTTCCGTACAGCCCGCAGGTCCCGGGCACGTGCCAAGGCGGTCGCCAGTTCCTCGCGCTTGATCGGCTTCAACAAATAGTCCAGCGCATTCACCCGAAATGCCCGCAGCGCATGCTCGTCGTACGCGGTCACGAAGATCACGGGGCATTCCACCTCAACGGAATTGAACACCTCGAAGCTGTCCCCGTCGGCCAAGCGCACATCAAAGAAGGCGAGGTCCGGCGTTTCGTTGGTCCGGAACCAAGCGACCGCCATTTCCACCGAGGGCAGGTCCGCGAGCACTTCGATGCCGGGATCCAATTCCAGCAGCATTTTTCGCATGCGCTTCACGGCAGCAGCCTCGTCCTCTATGATCAACACGTTCATGTTCCGGTCGGCACCAAAGGTATCCGCACTACAAATTCGGTTTCGGTTCGCTCCACTTCCACCGGGCGCGGGGTCAGTGCCGCATAGCGTTTCCGGATGCTGTCCAGCCCGAAACCGGTGGAGCGTGCCGGGGAGCGCCTGGGCCGCAAGGAATTGGCGACCACCAGGAAGCCGGCCGCGGAGGTTATTGAGATACGGACGGGCGCTCCGTGGGTGGCCACATTGTGCTTGATCGCATTCTCCACCAAAAGCTGCAATGTCAACGGGACCACATTCATGCGCTGGTCCACTTCCGGGATGGAGACCTCCAGGGTGATGGCTTCACCGAAGCGCCGTTGCTCCAATCCGAAATAGGTCCGGACCAATCGGAGCTCATCAGCCAGCGGGATGAATGTCTTATCGCGCACTTGCAGGATGTTCCGGAAGAACGTGCTGAGGTCCTCCACATGTTGCACGGCCATGTCCGGTTCAGACTCGATCAGCTCCACCAATGTATTGAAGCTGTTGAAGAGGAAGTGCGGGTCCACCTGGCTGCGCAGGGCCTCCAATTGGAAACGCACCTGCTCCTGCTCCATTTGCTGGCGGTAGCGCAGCCGGCGATCGCGCGACCGGACGGCCCAAATGGTCAGCAGTACGAACAGGATGACGGCCAAGGTGATCGCCCACCACGTACGCCACCACGGCGGATCCACCTGGACCCGCATGCTCGTCCATTCCGCACCGGTGGCATCTTCACCAAGGAATGCCCGCACCTGGAAGGTGTACGTACCGGGTGCTAGCGCAGGATAGCTCACTTCCCGTTCACGCGTGCGCACGATCCGATCGTTCAAGCCCGAAAGGCGGAATTCGAACCGCACCGCACCGGGGTCGGCGTAATAGGGGGCGGTGAATCTGAACGAGATCCCATTGCGGTCGTGCTTGGTGCTCCATTCGGCCCGGACCGGAACATGTGTGGCACCGACCAGGACGTCTGTGATCACGGTGGACAGCTTGGGGGCATACCAATGGTCCGATGCATGGATACGGACCAAACCCTTGTTGCAGGCCAGCCACAGCGCACCGTCCGGGCCTTGGCATACGGCGTTCAACTCGGCCTGCAGGTCTTCCAGGCCCGCGCGTGCAGTGAGGTCCGTCCAACGTCCCGACGACGGATCGTACGCATCGCATCCCGCACTGCTGAACACCAGGACCCGACGGGCCACCGTGGCCAATGCAAAGACGTCCCCGTTGAACATCGGGAGGTCACTTCCGGTACAGGTCAACGTGCTATCACCTACCCGGCACAGGCCGGAAGTGGGGCCGATGGCCCAAGCAGCGCCCGCACTGTCGCGGGCGAGGGAATAATAAGTGCGCGGGCCGGAGGTGGAAACAGCCACCGTTCGTTGACCATCCAGACGAACGACCCCATCTCCGTCCGTTGCCCCGAGCACCGACCCGTCCGGCAAGGGCAGCACCATGAACATAAAGCCGGTGCCTGGTGCTGCGTACCGTTCCACCCGGCCATTGCTTACGCTGAACATGCCCGAGAGCGTGGCGGTCCAGACCATGCCACCGCTGGCACGCACCGATAGGACATTGGGGGCCATTGCACCATGGGTGGCGTCAAAATGATCGATCCGTCCGTCCGGATGGACCGCGAACAGGCCACTTCCGAAGGTAGCGGCCCAGATGGTGCCGTCCGCCGAAGCATCCAAGGATACGATCGGCGTTCGAGGGTCCACCAGCAACGGGACCTTCATAAGGTGGGCATCGCCCCTGAACGCCGTGGGATGCGAGAACAATCCATTCGCTGTGGCGAACCAGATCTTGCCGCGGTCGATGCAAAGGGCGGTGATACGCTTAAGGTCCACTCCTTCGTGGTCGGGGATGATCAACACGGCGGGGTCCGAGCGGTACAAGCGGTCGCTACCGTCACACCACCAAATGGCGCCATCGCGGTCCGCCATCAGATCAATGGCGGGTCGTGCGTCAGGGATCGTGGTTGCGGACGGGTGGTACGGGCTTGTCCGCTCTCCCTGGTCGAAGAGCAGACAACCGCCCGGTGTCCCGGCCATCCATATCATGCCGTCCAGCTGCAATATCCCCTTCACTGCACCTTGGCAAGCCCCTGCACCGATATCGTCCGATACCCCCTCCTGGCCCGGCCTCCAGAGAAATGCGCCCCCACGATCCGTACCTGCCCAAACCGCGCCATCGGGTGTGGCACTGACCGAAAGCACCAGATTGTCCGGTGCCCCCTGTTCCTCACTGAATACCCGTTGCACCTTCCCTTCGGCACATTCGGCCAATCCTTGGTCCGTGGCGACCACCACATGGCCGTTCGAGAGCAGGCACAGGTCATTGACATGATCATCCGGCAAACCTTCGATCGCAGTAGGCTTGGAGACCCCGCTGACCGAAAGGACGAGCACTCCCGCACCATAGGTGCCCAAATAGATCCGGCCTTGCCCGTCCATCACCATGGCCCGCACCACGGACCGCGGCAGGACCGTATCCTGATGGACCGTGTCGCAGCGCTCCGCTGCGCAACGCAACACCACGCCCGTGCTCAATGCGACGATCACGCCGGTATCGGCCGCTGCCAAGGCGGTTACGCGCGACGTACCCATGTTCAAGGCCACATCCACGCGGTCGCCATCCAGCCGTAAAAGTCCGCGGTCGCTGCCCGCCCATATCATCCCGTCGCTGTCCTGCACGATGGAGGTAATGGCAGGTCGCTGCTGACCGACCCTGACGTCCATTGGCCGGGTGAAGGGAAACTGGGCCGATGCGCCGTTCACCAGGACCAGCGCGAGCATTCCGAACAGGATCCTGCTCATTTGCCCTGATCGATCTTGAAGAGCAGATCCACCTTCACCTTGATCACGGCAGCGATCTTCTGTTGCACGATCCGGGGGATGCGGATGTCGTGATCGGCCAAGGTCACGTCGAAAGAGGAAGTGATCCGGACCCCTTCAGGCGCCACCACCACGGTGCAAGGCACCACCCGTTCCTGCTCAACGCCGTGGATCTTCAATGTTCCCTTGGCGCGGACCTGATACGAGCCTGGTTGCGTAAGGTCGACGCCTTCGATGACACGACCGGCGAAGGTTGCCTTGGGCCACTCGCGCGATTCCAAATAGTTTTCATTGAAATGCTCCCGCTGCATCGGTGAATTGAACCCTTCGAAACCGGTGATCGGCACCTGCACGGCGAAAGTGCGAGCCGCGGGATCCACCAATCCGTTACACTGGATGTTCGTGGCCGTGATGGTCTCCAAAGGTGCTTCGCTCAGAAAAGTCACCTCGGAACGCTCGAGCTTGAGCAGGTTCCTGTCCTGCGCCTTCAGCACCGTTCCGGAGGTGAACAACACCAGCAAGGCCATCGTGCATTTCTCAAAGGCGAAGCGCATAATGAGCCTAAATTAACGGATCGGAATGGTCCCGGTTTTTGGTGCATGATCGACTTGGCCATTCCCGTGGAGCGGCGGGCCGGACTTGGCGGACTGAATGCCGCCATCCCCGCCGGAAAGTGATCGAGGTCCGGCCTTGTTCTGCTTGGGCCGCTGCCGGCTCAATGGAACTTCCCCGATAGACCTGCCGCGATCCATGCCTTTTTCATTTTCCGGCCACCTTTCAGGCACCACCTTCCTTGCATCATGATCAACGGTGGCGGCAGGAATGACGAACCCGGAAATCACGAATGGGAACAGGTCTTGATCCTGGAATTGCTGCGAGTGGCAGGGGCGTTGTCGAACACTTTTCGTGCGATCGGCGGCCCTATTCCGGGAAGACCGGTTACGCCATTCCTTGGCGGTGCTCGGCACGGCGCTCACCGAGGCCCACCCCGCTTTTGCCATTCCAACCTTGTTCCGGTCTGCCATGCACTTCATGACGCGATGGTCCACGGTATGTTCCGGGTCAATGCGCCACCGCGAAGAGCGTGCAGGCGACCATGCCCCGGTCGTTGCAGAGGCGCAGGTTATAGAAGCCGTTGGCAAGTGTACTTACGTCCACGACTTGCCGGGGTCTCCATGCCTCCTGAAGCACCGTTCTACCGTCCAGCGTGACCACCTCGACGCGATCCGCGACGGTCAGCGCTTCGGGCATCTTCAATTGAAGATGGTCCGAGGCCGGAACGGGGAACAAGCGCATGCCGCTATCCTTGAAATGTCCGGCGATCCCCACCCCACTCATTCCCGTCCCCAACTTGATCACCGTGCCGTTCGCGCCAGCAGCGACCGCCATGCCGTTGCGCACATGGATGGCGAAGAGATCACTGAAGGCGGGGCTGGACATGGCGTTCCAAGAAAGGCCCATGTCCGTGCTTCGCAACACGGTGCCATTGGACGCGGCCACGTAGACCACGGAGTCGTTTTCACTGGCCATCCCTCCGAATTCCAAGGCAATGCCGGTATCGATGATATCCCAGGAGATGCCACCGTCCGTGGTGCGCGCCATGGTACCGCCTTCCCCGCAGATCAGGCCGGTGAGCGGGGCGCTGCTGAAAAAATGGATGCCGACCCAGTCATCGCCCACGGATAAACTGCCCGTTGTCCACGTTGTCCCGGCATCGTTGCTGCGCAGGAAGGTACCGTTCTTGCCGGCAGCGATATGGTCCGTGGCCGAGATGGCCGCAACGCAGAAAAGACGTTCCGTCGTACCGGAGGATAGCGCGGTCCATGTGAGGCCTTCATCATTGCTGCGGATGATCCAGCCGGACCTTCCCACGGCAAGAACGGTAGTGCCGTATTGGGCAAGCGCGTGCAGGTCATCCGTTGCCGGGGTGGCAATGGTGGACCATGTCCCGCCATTATCCGCGGAACGTAGAACCACACCATCGCTGGCGGCAAGGATCGTCTGGTCATCCAAGCGTAGGAAATCGCGGATGCTTTCCGGCCCCAGGCCCGTTACAGGTGCCCATGTATCCCCTCCGTCGGTGGTGCGGAAGGCGACACCGTCCTCACCAGCCACGAGGAACCGCTGGTCATCATCCACCAGCACTGACTCGAACTCAGTAAGGCTGCCCGGCGGAACGGATATCCGTTGGGCATGTAGCATGGGATATAGGAAGATCGCGAAGGGAAGCAGTAGTTTGCGCATCGTTCGTTGGTTTGGAAGCCGAACCTAGGCCGGGCCCCATGCAGCAATGCCATCCGGATCGACGAAACGGGAAGATGACCGGACGGAACGGGAAAAGGATCGGGCAAACACCTCGTTCTTCATTGCATCGGTCATGCCGGAAAGCGGCCATTACATTGCGCGTTGCTATGGGCACGATAGTCACCTGAGGGCATATTGGTCGCCTCGTGGCCGTTTCGCCGACTGCCCCCGATCGGCTCCACGACTATATTTGCCGCCCTCATTCCGCGGTTGAGCCGATATCGCCGCAATGAATTCCCGGAGAGGTGCCAGAGTGGTCGATCGGGTCTGTCTCGAAAACAGAAGTGCCCGCAAGGGTACCGGGGGTTCGAATCCCTCCCTCTCCGCCGATCGCCACCCGCGAAGCGGGTGCATGAATGCCGAAGGCCGCGCCCAAGCTCGCTTGGGAAAGCGTCCTTCGGCATTCATGCGGGACCCGCGCAGCGGGTCGGCGATCGAAGCCTCCCCCTCCGGGAAAGCGCGCCTCGCGCAATCCCTCCCTCTCCGCCACCGCTGCCCGCGTAGCGGGCGATGACGCAACCCCGGCCATCGCGGAGCCCGCTCCAAGCGTTGGCCGGGGTTGTGGCATCCAAGGCCGCGATGCGGTCGCAGCGTTGAAGCCTTCCCCCTTTGGGATGGCCCGCTACAAAGAGCTCCGCCCCATTCGGGCAATCCCTCCCTCTCCGCCGATAGCCACCCGCGAAGCGGGTGCATGAATGCCGAAGGCCGCGCCCAAGCTCGCTTGGGAAAGCGTCCTTCGGCATTCGTGCGGGATCCGCGCAGCAGCTGCAGCGGTGAAGCCTCTCCGCTGTACGGCGGGAAAGCGCGCCTCGCGCAATCCCTCCCTCTCCTTCCTTCATCTTGCAGACCGCTTCACCTGCTGAGCGTTTTCTTTGCGTACCCATGACCCGATCATCGATGACCCGTGCGAGCTATTGGTCCCTGCTCCTTCTTGCATTCGCTTCCTGCACTGCCACTCAGTCTGCGGTCAGCAGCAACGATGACTACTACTCGCCCAAAGAGCCGCGCTACGATAACCACGTCTATGTGGCCACCGTTCATACCGTGCAGCTCTTCAAGAAGGGCTTTGAACTCTCACCTGCCATCATGGAATTGGGAAGTCCCGATCCGTTGATCCTCCGGTTCGATGACTTTTCAGCTGATGCGGAGAACTTGTCCTACACCGTCATACACTGCACTGCCGATTGGGAAGCCAGCGATTTGGCCCCTAGCCAATACATCAATGGAATGCCGACCGACTTCATACCTACGCCCCGGCAAAGCTTCAACACCTTGAAGCCGTTCCTGGAATATGAGTTGGAGTTCCCGAACGACATGATGCAGCCCACGGTTGCAGGTAATTACCTCATGAAGGTGTATCGGGGGAATGATCAGGAGGATCTGGTGTTGACGCGAAGATTCTTGGTGTTCGAGAACCGGATCCAAATGGATGCAGGCATCGTGCCTACCCGCGATATCGAGCGCAGGGACAGTGACCAGCAGTTGGACCTTACCCTACGCTATCCTGGGATCTCCGTACCGGATCCATTCAGCGACCTGAAGGTGGTGGTATTACAGAACAATCGTTGGGATGATGCCCGCACGGGCTTCAAACCCAAGTTCATCCGCGGTGCGGAACTGATATACGACCAACCCAAGGAAGGCTTGTTCCCCGGAGGAAATGAATGGCGTGGTGTGGATCTGAAGAATACGCGGTACTCCACACTGCGCGTTGCGCGCTTTTTTACCTCGCCGGAAGGATTGGATGAAGCCATCCTACTGCCGGATGAAAAGCGCGAATACAAAGTGTACTTGGACCTTCCGGACATCAACGGAAAGTACTTGGTCCGCAACGACCTTGTCCAAGGCGACCCGCTCAGTGCCGATTATATCTATGTAGATTTCGAACTACCGCGGACGCACGAACAACTCCATGGTGATGTGTACGTGTACGGAGCCGTCAGCGACTTCCAATGCAAGAAGGAATTCCGCTGTACTTGGGATGCGGAGAAGAAAGCCTACACCTTACGGGTGCTGGTGAAGCAAGGCTATTTCGATTACGCCTATGCATTCCTGCCTTCAGCAAGCACCATCCCCGACCTGACCTTGTTCGAGGGGTCACACTACCAAACGGAGAACGACTACGTGGTGCTGGTATACATCCGCGACTACCAGCTGCGTTGTGATCGCTTGCTCGGACTGAAGTTCCTCAACAGCAAGGGTTGAGCCGGGGTCAATATCGCACCACTTTGGCGCTCCGACGCAGCAAGGGCACTTCCACCAGATACGTTCCCGGTGCCAGATCACTGATATCCAAGAGGCCGTTTGGCGACAGGGTGCCACTGGCCACCAAGGTTCCGCGGATGTTATAGACCAGAAAGGAAACAGGTTCGGTCAGATGAAGCTCCGGTTTCAATAGACCCGTGGTAGGGTTGGGCCACATCATGAACGATGTATAACCTGTTAGCTCATTCACGGCGGTTGTACAGTCAAGTACTTCAGGTAATACCACCGTATTGCTTCCGCTGTTCGGTACACATACGCGATCGTTCACGCTATCGTAGTCCAGATCGGCGGGATTGCTCAGACCAGTGGAAAGCAGGAC
This sequence comes from Flavobacteriales bacterium, assembly GCA_019638085.1. Taxonomy (GTDB): domain Bacteria; phylum Bacteroidota; class Bacteroidia; order Flavobacteriales_F; family PHOS-HE28; genus PHOS-HE28. The sequence continues at coordinate 63,011 of JAHBUL010000015.1, forward strand.
GAAGGGCGCTTCGATAAAGCTGCTCTCGAAACGCGTCAGCTGGGCCGGGCTCCAACTGGCCACGATGATCCGGCCTTGGCAATCCAGGGTGATACCATCGATGTTGCTCAGGTTGGTGGTATAGTTGCTCAGCTCGATGCCGGTATTCCTGTCGTAACTTTTGATCTTCGCACCGCCCCCCCAAAACGCTACCCACAAGCGCTCCATGGAAGGGTCCCACACGATGCCGTTAGGCGTATTTCCCGTATTGCTTACCAAGGTCGTGTACGTCAATTGGTCCACATTCACCTTGAAGATCTTCTTGGCACTGAAGTCCGTGGCATAAAGGAACTCGCCGTCCGTGGTGATACCGTTGAGGAATGATCCACCAAGGTTGAGATTGAACACCTCTACGGCATCCAATGTGCTGTATCCGCGAATGGAACCACCCATACAGGCGAACAGGGTGTCGCCCATGAGTTCGATGCCATAGGGAGCACCGGGCAAGTTGGTTGCAAACGGCGTGACCGTGCCGTCATACGCTCGCTGGCTGATGCTGCTATTACCGGTATTACTCACGAAATAACGCTGGCCCTCCGCATCGTGTTCCACGCTTTCCGGTCCATTGTACTGGGCCTGAACGGAACAAGAAACGAATAACAGCGCGAGGTATGGGATCTTCATGTTTTTCTTTCGGCGGCGCAAGGTATCGGATCCGCAGTGCCGGAGAAAGAACGAAATGGATGCTTTTCATTGTTGAAATGTGGATGAGTGGAAGCTCGGAACGCACATTGGGGGACTTCGGGTGTTAGACTTGCACATACACCCATATCAAAATGTCCACCGCTGTCTCCCACGATATCCGTGTAAGTGTCCTATCCCGTTTCGAGGCCGGACAAAGCGACCCCAACGAAGGCCGCTTTCTGTTCAGCTATCGTATCACCATTGCCAACCGGGGCCAACGCACCGTGCAACTGCTACGCAGGCACTGGTTCATCGCCGATAGTCTGGCGCCACAAGCCGAGGTCAGAGGGCCCGGTGTCGTAGGAGCTGTGCCGGTTTTGGAGCCGGGGGAACAATTCACCTATACCAGCTTCTGCGAATTACGCAGCGGCATGGGTCGCATGCACGGCATATACCACATGCGCCACTTGGATGATGAGAGCGAGTTCGAGGTGGCCATCCCCTCCTTCGACCTGCAATTCCCCTATGTGGCCAACTGAGCCAAGGGTATCTTTGCGGCCGTTCCACCAACTTGTTTTTTTGAACACACCCCATGAGCAACGCTGTATTCACCCCCCCCCCACCACACAACGAACCTGTAAAGAATTACGCTCCGGGAAGTTCCGAGCGCAAAACCCTGCAAGCGGAATACGATCGGCGGTTGAAAACAACCATCGATGCGCCCATGTGGATCGGTGGTAAGGCCGTGGAGACAAAGGACCTGCGGAAGATGACCATGCCGCACAAGCATGCGCACAAGCTAGGCATGAGCCACCATGGGGACGCCAAGCACGTGAAGGCAGCTATCGATGCAGCCTTGAAAGCCAAGCGGGATTGGGAGCAAATGCCTTGGGAGGAGCGTGCGGCGATCTATCTGAAGGCTGCCGAACTGATCAGTGGTCCCTATCGGGCAGCGATCAATGCAGCCAGCATGATGGCCCAAAGCAAGAACTGCTACCAAGCAGAGATCGATGCGGCCTGTGAGTTCGCGGACTTCCTGCGGTTCAATGTATCGTACATGGTGCAGATCTACCGCGACCAGCCTCAAAGCGCGGCAGGGATCTGGAACCGCTTGGAGTATCGCCCTTTGGAAGGTTTCGTCTTTGCTCTCTCACCGTTCAATTTCACCAGCATCGCAGGCAACCTGCCAAGTGCTCCGGCATTGATGGGTAATACCGTGGTGTGGAAGTGCGCCAACACGCAGATCTATTCAGCACAGGTGATCATGGAGGTCTTCCGCATGGCCGGGATGCCGGACGGCGTGATCAACTTGATCCATGTGGACGGCAAGATCGTGGGAGACACCATCCTTCGGCACAAGGATTTTGCCGGGGTCCACTTTACCGGCAGCACGGGTGTATTCCGCACCATCTGGGGCGAGATCGGCAACAACATCGCCAACTACCGCAGCTACCCCCGCATCGTGGGCGAAACCGGCGGCAAGGATTTCGTGGTGGCACACCCCAGTGCCGATCCGCTTGCCGTAGCCACTGCCCTCTCCCGCGGTGCGTTCGAATACCAAGGTCAAAAATGCAGCGCCGCCAGCCGGGCATACATTCCTGAAAACCTGTGGCCCCAAGTGAAGAAAGCCTTGCTGGAGGATATCGCGGCCATGAAGATGGGCGACCCGCGTGACTTCAAGAATTTCATCAATGCCGTGATCGATGAAAAGGCCTTCGACAAGATCACCGGATACATAGCCGGGGCGAAGAAGGATAAGAAGACCGTGAAAGTGATCGCTGGCGGCAAGTCCGACAAATCCACCGGCTACTTCATCGAGCCTACCGTGATCGAAACGAAGGACCCTAAGAGCATCACCATGTGCGATGAACTCTTTGGCCCCGTGCTTACCGTGTACGTGTACAGTTCGAACCGCTGGATGGACACACTGAAGTTGGTGGACTCCACCGGCGAATATGCACTCACTGGTGCTGTGTTCTCCCAGGACCGTGCTGCGATCGTACAAGCCACGGAGGTGCTGCGCCAGTCCGCCGGCAACTTCTACATCAACGACAAACCAACTGGCGCCGTTGTAGGTCAGCAGCCATTCGGAGGTGCCCGTGGAAGCGGCACCAACGACAAAGCTGGCAGCTATCTGAACCTAGTGCGTTGGACCAGTGCGCGTACGATCAAGGAGACCTTCATCCCAGCACTGGACCACAAGTATCCGTTCTTGGGGTGATCGGTGTTCCGAATTGTATCGGGCGGTGATCAGTGACTGGAGTACACAAGCTCGGTTTCAAGTTTCAGTTTCCTGTTTCAAGTTTCAAAACAGCTGATCCTGACAACCCCGTCGCTCGGTTTCATATTCCAGCTTTCTTGTTTCTTGTTTCTTAATTCAAAACGGCTGTTCACGATCGATCGTTGATCGGATGCAATGGAACCGTCCTTGGCCGCGTTGATTGCTGTGCAACTTCACGCCATGAAAGAAAAGGTCCTCCGCTTCGTGCCTGGTATACTGCGCAACCGCTATGGTGCGGGCTTGCTGGCGCTGTTGCTCTGGATCGGCCTGTTTGCGGATTATGATCTGTACACGATGGTCAAGCTGCGCCACCAGTTGGGGCAGATGAAGGCGCAACGGGACCGCTACGCAGCGGATATCGCGATCACTCGCGAACAGTTGCATGAGCTCAACAGCGATCAGGCGCTCTTGGAGAAGTTTGCCAGAGAGAAGTACCTGATGAAGCGGGACAATGAGGACATCTTCGTGCTGGTGCCCAAGGCGAAGTGAGTTCAATTTCTTGAGTGCAGGCACGCCTTACCAAAGGCTTGAGCAGCTCCGCAGCGGATCGATCACACCAAAATGCAAGCGCCCGCCAATTGGCGAGCGCTTGCATGTCGTTGATCGATTCTGGCGCTTGTCCGGTCCAGTTTGCCAATCAGCACATCAGGGCTGCAACGGTCAGTGCTGATGTCCGCCTTCGCCATGCACGTGTCCGTGCTCCAGCTCTTCTTGGGTGGCTTCGCGAACATCCGTCACCTCCACATCGAAGTTCAGGGTGACGCCGGCTAAAGGATGGTTGCCATCGACCAGCACCTTTCCATCCTTGACTTCCTTCACCGTCACCACACTGTGCTCGCCTGCTTGGAACTGCATGCCAGCCTCCACTTTCTGTTCTCCGAAGCGATCCAGTGGCACCTGCTGCACAAGGTCCTTGTTGAACTCCCCATAGCCCTGTTCCGGGGTAACCACGGCGGTGAACTTGTCCCCTTTGCCTTTGCCTTCCATTTGCGCTTCAAGGCCGGGCACGATCATACCGACACCTTGGAGGTAGGCGAACGGATCGCGACCATCACTGCTATCGAGAACGGTGCCGTCGTTGTCGCTGAGCTTATAATGAAAAGAGACCACTGAATTCTTGGAAATGTTCATGCTGTACGTGCTTTTGTCCGGTTTTTTTCTCGGACGTTGCAAAACTACTTCCCTCATCGGGGACCACCAAAATATCGCATCCCAACTCAAGGACTCCTATCTAGCAGGGAAGACTCGCCCTGCAAGAACTGAAGCAGGTGAGATCCGGACCGGATGGTCATAGATGTCCCGGTGCCCAGTATAGTGTAAAGTAGAATGCCGCGAAGCCCACAAAGGCGATCACCAAGGCCCATACCCATGCGGGAATGGCCTTGGGTGTTTCCGAGCCGGTGATCATGAATACATCGGTGCGCTCGCTACCATACGCATTCACCGTGATAGGGATCCGATCTTCAACAACTTCGTTCGGCTTCAGGCCCAGCACCGTGATGGACGGCCCGTTACGCACTTCGAACGGGATCGTACGTAAACCTTCCACGCCGTTGGTGCTACGTGCCACGATGCGCAACGTATGGGGTCCATCCGGAAGCTTGGTGGTATCGAACAGGAACTTCACAGGCGGGGCATATTCCGCAAAAGGGACCGGCTCATCATCGAGAAAGAGCTTTACAGTACGTTCAATGGCCATCTTGAAGGGGGGTATTGAGGATGGATCGCTTGATATGGTCCTCTGCGCCCTCATTGGGCTTCACCAAGTACTTAACCGAGTATACCAAGGTGAAGAGCACAATGATGCCCGACACGTAAATGATCGGCATGTCCCAATCGCTTTGCGGCCCTGTGCCATGGGAGATGCCCTTCAGCACCTTCGGCTGTTGCTTTTCACAAACTTCACACGCCCACATGGGCAGCGCAAAAAGGAAGGCAAGGAGTGAAACAGCTATTTTCTTCATCGTTGAACGGTTTCAGGTGCAATTACAGCACGTTGGGTCTTCACGGTCTCCGCATCAGTGGGCGGCGCATCGTTCCCGAAGTTGGAACGCACATAATTGATCACAGCAGCGATCTCCTCGTCTGAGAGGTGAGCCTGTGATGGCATGGGGCCATATTGCGGCAACCCATCATAACCACCCAGCACAATATCCACCATTTTCAAGGGATCCTTTTCATTCACAAGCTCAGCTCCGGCCAACGCAGGGAAAGCCCCAGGGAGTCCTTTGCCGTCGGGTTGGTGACAAGCTGCGCAAACGCTTGTGAAGACGCGTCCCCCATCCACTGCAGCGGTAGCTCCACTGGCAGCTGAGGCAGCCATGGCCCCGCCATCGGAACGGGAGCCAATGAAGTCCTCCGGCGCGAGCCCTTCTGGCAACGGCGCTTGTTTCAGGGAGATCATGTACGCCACCAGATCTTTTGCACGTTCCGTGGCGATCACTACTTTTCCTGGGTGGCTCAGATTCTCGGCGGACACCGCGAGCGTAACATCACCCTCCTTCACCGCAGTGGAATCCACCTCTCTGAAAAGCCAGCCGTAGCGCGGCATGATCGAATATTTCTCCACCAATCGAGGATTGTATAAGTGTAACATTTGCCATGCTTCGCTGCCCTTGCGTACGCCCACGTTCGTGAGATCAGGCCCGGTGCGTTCGCTGCCGAGCAACGATGGCGTGTTGCGCCAGATATCGGGGCGTTGCTTACTGTAGTAATAGTCACTCGGGATGGACGGGCGCGTCCCCCAGGTCTTGTCCATCTCGATGTTACGCACCTGCTGTGTGTGGCAGGCGATGCAGCCCTCGGCAACGTACACATCCAATCCACGGCGTTCTTGGGCGGTCATCACCGGCATATCCGGCAGTGGCCCGTTGTTGTCCTGCATGTTGAATGACGGTGCGACGGCAACACCCGTGCTGAGCAGCACGAAGCCCATCAAAGCGACATTCACGAGGGTCGCGTGGTCTTTATGAAAATTGATCATTGCTCAGTGGGTATAGGTTTTCTGACTTGGGATGCAACCGGTGGGAGCGGGTTATGGACCATGATATAGAAGTTCCATGCGAATATGCAGTGGGATACGAACATCAGCGTGCCACCAACTGCGCGCCAGGTCCAGTAGCCTCGGGTGGCGATCACCGTGTCGATGAACGATACGCCGTTCATCCATGCGATCCCTTTCACGGAGCCGCCGGCCATCAGGGAAACCGTATACGCGAAGAGGCCGATAAAGGCGAGCCAGAAGTGTGCACCAACCAACAACTGCGAGGGCTCTCGGCCGGTCATCTTCGGGAGCAATGCATAGATGCAGGCCCATAGGATGAAGCAGATGATGCCGTACATGGTCATGTGCGAGTGTGCCACGTTGAAGTCCGTGAAGTGCCAAATGTTCTGGGTGAAACGGAACGCCTGGAAACTCCCTTGCGAACTGCCCACGAAATAGAAGATCACGCCCACCAAGAAGAAGGGCAGCACATAGCTCTTGCCAATGGCGCTCCAGCTACCGCGCATGGTCATCAGGAAGTTCGTGGTACCGGCTATCACTGGAATGAACATCCCCATGCTGAACACGATGGCCACCGTTTGCAACCACCAAGGCAAGGGTGAGTAGATGAAATGGTGTGTGCCGATCAAGGTGTAGAAAAGCATCTGTGTCCAAAAAGCCAACACGCCCAAGGAATAGGAGTAGATCGGCTTGTTCAGCGAAGAGGGGAGGTAGTAGTAGATAAGGCCCAGGGTGAATGTCATGAACCACATCCCCACGCCCATGTGCATGTAGTAGCCTTGGACGATCGTCTCCCCCATGCCGCCCTGATAGAAGGGCAAGTAGCCGATAATGGTCAGGACGATGGTCCAGACAAGGGAAGCGAGAAGATACCAGTTGCTCACATAGATCTCCGGGATCTTGCGCCGCTTCACAGTGGCATAGAAATTCCTGAAGGTGAGGATGAGGCCCAAAGCGAATGGCAACATCGCGGGCCAGATGTACTCCCTGTACTCACCACCACCGTTATTGATACCCGCCATCAGCAGGATGTTCCCCACGATCACGGAAAGGTTGATCAGGCCGAAGGCCCACCAGCCGGTCTTGTAGCTGTGGATCTTGGTGACCGAGGTGCGCGCGATCACGAAGTAGGCCAGGCCGATCATCGCCATGGAGGCCCAGCCCCAGAAAACCGTATTGGTATGTACAGGCCGCAGTCTACCAAAAGAGAGCCATGCCACTTCGTCGAGATCCGGCCAGATGAATTTCAAGCCGAGGTACTCTCCAACAGCGGTGCCGAAGATCAGCCAGAAGGTGGCCGCTCCGAGGTACCAGATAACGAGTTGTTGCAGTTGCTTTGGTACTTCCAGACGTGTTCGGGAATAAAGTTTCTCTTCTACCAAGGGGTTATTCGGCTCGCTGGTAGCACCCGCGATCAAGGCCTTATCGTCGAAAGCGGTAGCGGTTCCACCCAATTCATCGCCGCGTAACTTGTACTGTGCGGCCAACTTCCGCTTTATCCGCTCCTCTTCCGATATGCTGGTTTCGCTCGTAGCTGCCTGCTTCTCCTTGTTCTGTTCAAGCAAGCGGCTCACTTTGGCTGCGATGATCAATGCTCCTATGAACAGCACAATGGCCAGGAGCACCATGGTACCCACCACACCCGGACTGAGCATCCAGCCATCGGTCTTGGGGTTTTGTGCCATGGCAGCGTGTACCCACAAAAAGGCACAAGCGGCCCCCATCGACCGGAGTACTGCTTTCATCGGACTCGAAGGTCCTGAATTGCTACTCAACTTCATATCTTCAATCGGGTTTTTACCTCGTCCAAGTCGAGAGTAAGGCTGTGGATATGTGTGGTTTCCAGTATGTTGTTCAGTTCATCCCTCACCTTGCTGAATTGATCGTGCATTGGACATGGGTTGTCGCTGTTACAAGCTCCCAAGCCCATTGCACACTCCTGGCGGAAGGTGTCATCACCAACGGCCTCCATGACCATGCGGAGATTCACTTTCCTGGCCTTCAGAGGGGGCAGGTCAAAGCCCCCGTTGGGCCCGCGATGCGAGGTAACAATACCGGCACGGGCCAGTTCCTGTAGCACTTTCGCTGTAAAGGCCTTCGGCGCACCTGTACGTTCGGCGATGTCGGTCAGCGTTAGCCGTTCCCCGTTCTTCGAGGCAATGGCCACCACAACGGTGGCACGAAAGGCATATTCGGAGGTCTTGGAGAACACGGTGGATCGGGTTTCCGGGGCAAATGTAGCCGAAACATGCATATTCGGACATCCACATCCTCTTATAGCATACAATTGACCCCATGTGCCTGGATCCAAGCCTAAATTCGAGCACCGCAAACACCCGGGTCACGTGTACCGCGATCAGCGGTAAGTCGTGCGATCAGGAGCTATTCATTGAACCAACAGGCATCCAGTTGAACTCCTTCCCGTTCACCTTGGCGGTCAGTTCTTCAATACCCGTGCGGTCAGTTGACCGGAAGGCCCCTTTATCCGGAGTATGTATGTGCCGCTCGCCAATCCGGAAAATACGATGGTGCCATTCGAAAGCTCCACCGGCATTGACCGGCCCAGCACATCAATCACGCGCAGGTCCTCAGTGGAATAACCTGTAGGAAGCAGGACATGCAATACATCGTTGACCGGATTCGGAAACACGCGTAGGTCCTTGGGACTTGTCCACTCCTGGACACCGACAGTACGGCAACCCAAAGCACTGCTCAGGTAGTTTGCACGCGCCGTGATGAAGGCTTTTAGACCATGGATCGTTCCCCCGGCGGGTCCCCCGCCCACGGAGATATTGCTCTCGATGTTCGTGTTGAACTGCGCCGTGGTGTACTGCTTGTTGGGGTCGGCCGCCACAGATGGCGCGATCAGGGCTTTGATCGAATCGATATGGGCATCCATCCCGGAATTACTGAACGCATCAAAGGCACCGCAATACTGTGTGACATACTGGCCGTACAACACCGGATCGCTGAATATCCTGCTCAACAATGGGCGTGAAGTAGCCGTGTAGTTGGGGGCTAATTGCAATATGTTGCCTCCGCTCGGGCCGCCGGAATAGGTTCCGAAAGACTCATTGGCATCCCACTTGATCCAATTCCACTTGTAGGATGTGGCATCGTGGTAGATGTAGTAGTTGCGCGCAGAGTTGATGTAGCTATCGAGGTTACCGAACATGTTGTCGATCGCCAAGGAGCGCAACATCGGCTCCCATTCCCACAGTGCGGGAAATTGCATGACGAGATCAGCATCACTCGAATTGTTGAGCGCATCGATCAAGGCCAGCAGATCGCTCCAATCGTTCTCCGTCTCGTTGGTCTTCAGTTCATACCGGTCGTAATAGCTCGCTTGGTCTTTCCCGTAGAAAGCCAGGTCCGCTGCCGTGGTTCCGCCACTCGGTCCACCACCAAAATTGTCACCGGCCTTGAACAAATTGCCGTCATTGTCATCCACCCACCGGTCCAGAAAATTCTTGTCCACGGGTTCCACCAGGTCATAGAAGCCCCAGAACGTGCCGTTCATGGTCACGTTGGCATAGGAAACGCGCGGCGCAAGCACTCCTTGCTGCCTACAGAAGTCGAAGAAGATCTTCTCGCGCATGAACGTGGGGTCCTTGAAACAGTTGTTCAGATGGACCTTCGTCATACCATGGTATTTCTGACCGGGCACGTTGTCGTTGAAATCGATCTTGAAGCTCTTCTTGTTGCCCGGGTGCCCGTAGCTGCTGTTGCCCTTGAGGTCGATCGCCACATAAGGATAGGTGTGCGTGCCCGTATTGTCCGTGATGGTCACGTCGGCAGGAAGCGTTTCACCCAGGTCGTTGTTATAGTACGTGGTGAGCGTGCTCCAAAAATCCGGGTCGGAGAAGGTGAGTTCGATAGTAACCACTTGATCCGTATTGAAGAGGCTATCGCTGGGAGCGGATTGGGCCAAGGTTGAACCGGCCAGGAGTGCGGCCATCAGAAAGGAAAGGTATTTCATTCGTCCTGTTTTGTTCGATCTGGTTATACCGGCTCTGACATCCGCGGGATCCAATGGTTTGACGACACTTCCTCTGAACTCCTTCGGTGATCCAGATCCAACCCCGAACTTCGCCACGATGACCCACGAACAACTTTTCGCCGACTTTCCCGAATTCGACCGCACCACTTGGGAGCAACTGGTCCTGAAGGAACTGAAAGGAAAAAGTCCCACAAACATCGCCGTGGAGCTTCCCAACGGGGATCGGATAAAACCCCTCGGCATGAGCGACGACCTCGGGGAAGCTCTGCCGGAAGACCAGCGGCGCGGGGTGAAGCGCAACGGGAATCCCTGGCGCATCACCGCTCCTGTTAGCGCGGCGGATGCGGAACAGGCCAACAACGTAGCGCTCAAGGCGCTGATCGGGGGGGCTGACGCGATCGAGCTCCGTGCGGAACACACATCGCTGCAACCCGTGTTGAATGACGTATTTCTCGCGGCCATCGACCTCCAACTGCATAACGGCAGCGAGGAGAACCTGCTCGAGGCATTGCACATCGCGAAGCACCAGAACGTACCATCACAAGAATTGAGCATCTGCGCTGGATTTCCGCTCGATGCCGACGTGAGCGACCTCCGCGAACGGATCGCCACCCATCCCTTGGTGCGGCTCTTCGAGGTAAGCGATGAACGCAAGCAGGGCGAAGAGGCGATCGCCGCCACACGCCGAGCGATCGAGCAAGGCAAAACCCTCTTGCAACGCATGACCAGCAGTGGCTGGAGCATCGACGATGCCACTGCGCGCATCCAGTTCCGCCTTCACATCGGCGACGATCTCTTTCTGGAAGCCGCACGGATCCGCGCCTTCCGCGCTGCTTGGGCGCGGGTCGTGCAGAGCTTCTCCCCTGCCCATGCGTGCAGCGTGAATACGTTCGTGCAGTGCGAAGTGCAATATGCGAAGGATCCGAGATCGCCCTACGACCAAGCGTTGCGTGCAACCCTACAAGGCATCAGTGCGATCATCGGCGGCTGCGACGGGCTCACCATTCCCGACCTGCCGCTTCCGGAGGGACAAAGCCTCGGCCGCCGCATCGCTCGCAACATCAGTCTGCTACTGCGCGATGAGAGTTTCCTCGGTCGCGTGGCGGATCCGTTGGGAGGAAGCTACACGGTTGAACAACTTACCAACGCCCTGATCGACGAACTGGCTTCAAGCCCTGGGCCACAAGCCACAAGCCGGAGGGCTGCCGAGCCTGAGGTTCGCAGTTCGCAGATTGAGGCAGCAATTCCGAACCGGGAGGAACTTCCGCTGAAGTCCTACTACACCGCGCTGGACGTAAAAGCCATTGAGCATCTGAAATTCGGTGCCGGCGCCCCGCCCTACTTGCGCGGACCTTACGCCAGCATGTACACCGCGCGTCCGTGGACGATCCGGCAGTACGCGGGTTTCAGCACGGCGGAAGCGAGCAACGCCTTCTACCGTCGCAACCTCGCCGCCGGACAAATGGGGCTCAGTGTAGCCTTCGACCTGGCCACGCACCGCGGCTACGACAGCGATCATCCGCGCGTTACGGGTGATGTGGGCAAGGCCGGCGTGGCCATCAGCAGCGTGGAGGACATGAAGATCCTTTTCGACCAGATCCCGCTGGACAAGATGAGCGTGAGCATGACCATGAACGGCGCGGTGCTGCCCATCATGGCCTTCTTCATCGTGGCCGCGGAAGAACAAGGCGTTGCTCCGGAACTGCTGCAAGGCACCATCCAGAACGACATCCTGAAGGAGTTCATGGTGAGGAACACGTACATCTATCCGCCGGGGCCGAGCATGCGCATCGTGGGCGACATCTTCAGTTACTGCGCGAAGAAGATGCCGAAGTTCAATACCATCAGCATCAGCGGCTACCACATGCACGAGGCCGGCGCACCTGCGGACCTGGAACTCGCCTACACGCTCGCCGACGGTATCGAGTACGTGCGCACCGGCATCGCAGCGGGCATGGAGGTGGATGAGTTCGCGGGCAGGCTCAGCTTCTTCTGGGGCATCGGCATGGACCTCTTCATGGAAGTGGCCAAGATGCGTGCGGGCCGTCTGCTTTGGGCGAAAATGCTGAAGGAGGTCGGTGCAACGAACCCGAAGAGTCTAGCACTGCGCACCCACTGCCAAACCAGCGGCTGGAGCCTTACCGCGCAGGATCCCTTCAACAACATCGCGCGCACCACGGTGGAAGCACTGGCGGCCGTGCTCGGCGGAACGCAAAGCCTGCACACCAACTCACTCGATGAGGCCATCGCACTGCCCACCGACTTCAGCGCCAAGATCGCCCGCGACACGCAGCTTTACCTTCAGAAGAACAGCGGCATCACCAAGTTCATCGACCCTCTCGGCGGCAGCTACTATGTGGAAAGCCTCACGAATGAACTCGTCCACAAAGCTTGGGCGCGGATCAAGGAAGTAGAGGAGCTCGGCGGCATGAGCAAGGCCATCGAAACGGGCCTTCCGAAGATGCGCATCGAAGAAGCTGCGGCGAAACGCCAAGCGCGCATCGACACCGGCAAGGACCACATCATCGGCGTGAATGCTTTCGTGACGGAAGATGAAACGAAAATGGAACTGCTGGAAGTGGACAACACGGCGGTGCGGGAGTCTCAGGTGGCGAGGTTGAAGCAGATCCGTGGGGACCGGGATGAGGGTGCGGTGACCGCGGCGTTGGAGGCATTGGCTGAAGCCGCGATGAGTGGTGGGCTGTCCGATGTCTTAAGTCCTATGCCGACTGCCGTCCAAAGCATTGGACATAAGACATCGGACAAGTGCGAGGGAACCGCGCGTGGTAATCTTCTCGAACTCGCAGTAACCGCCGCACGCCACCGCGCCACTTTGGGCGAGATCAGCGACGCATTGGAAAAAGCCTTCGGCCGTTACAAAGCCACCACCCGCGCCATCAGCGGCGTCTACGCAGCGGAAGCCATGAACGACCCCGAGATGAAAGAGGCCATGCGCCTCACGGAAGAATTCGCAAAAGCGGAAGGCCGTCGCCCGCGTATCCTCGTCGCCAAAATGGGCCAGGACGGCCACGACCGCGGCGCCAAGGTGATCGCCACCAGCTTCGCCGACATCGGCTTCGACGTGGACATCGGCCCGCTGTTCCAAACACCGCAAGAAGTAGCGAAGCAAGCGATCGAGAATGACGTTCACGTGCTCGGCATCAGCAGCCTCGCCGGCGGCCACAAGACCTTGGTGCCGGAGGTGATCCGCGAACTGCGCGAGACCTACGATCGCGGCGACATCCTCGTGGTGGCCGGTGGCGTGATCCCACCGAACGACTATGAATTCCTCAAACAGGCTGGATGCTTTGATGTGTTTGGGCCGGGGACGAAGATCCCGAAGGCTGCGAAGGGGATCATTACAAAATTGATGGAACGGTGATGATGCACTGCGTTAATGATTTGGGCGTGCCGGCTCGAAGACTCACTGTCAAGACCACCAGTCCAAGACCTCGCTCGTTCCTCGCTCCGGGCATGCTCCCGGGATCCATAGCGCTGGTTTCCTTTCGGCAGATAGCATTCTTCATTGGGGTTGCTGTAATGCTCTCGGGATGCGGCGGCGTCTACAGCACTTCCATTCAAAAAAACCAGAGCTGAATGAACAGCAGAACAACTTGGATAGGCTGTGCCTCATGTAATCAGAAGACCAGCCATCTGATTCTTTTCGAGGTGGATGACGGTGGAGCATCTGATGATGGTATGTGGGACATCGACGCTGAAAACAGATACAGCGTTGTGCAATGCGAAGGATGCAAGACTTACAGCTTCTTGCACAAACACTTCTACGTTGGATCCGAAGATGGCAGGGAAGCCATAGATGTCACTGATACAGTGCAGTATCCACGTAGAATAGACGGTAGACAGCCAATTCCGCATCGAGGCTTCTTGCCTATTCAATTGCAGAGGATTTACATCGAGACTCGAAATGCCCTCTGCAATGACATGAATGTGCTAGCCGGAATTGGAATCCGCGCATTGGTTGAAGTCGTATGCAAGGAACGAGATGCGCCCGGTAGAAACTTGCAGAAGAAAATTGATGGCTTGGTCCAGGTCGAAGACCTGACGCCAGCTGGCGCTACTATTCTTCACAACCTCAGAACCATGGGGAACAGTGCAGCCCATGAAGTCAAGGCTCACACCAGCAAAGATCTAGCAACAGCTTTCGAAGTTGTTGAGCACCTCCTCATTGGCATTTATATTCTTCCGGCCAAGGCATCCAATCTTCCGAAATGAGCTGCACAACAAATGACAAAAGCCAACTTCAAATACTGCCACAACGCACGGTGGAAACAACCGTAATGAAGCAAATTAGCCAAACCGGGCTTATCCATACCTTTGAAGAAGAATGACGCCTAAACCACTATTGGAAGATGGCTTCAGCTTTTACTTCTTCAGCAACGAGAACAACGAACCACCGCATGTACACGTCTCCAAGGGAGGTGGCAAAGCGAAATGGTGGCTCACTCCGGAACCTCGTGAGAAATTCGCGTATGGCTTCAAAACGGGAGAACGTCGTCGCATGAAGGAACTCATCAAGAAACACCATGGCAAACTCCTCAAAGCTTGGCACACGCACTTCGGTACGAAAGAGTGACCTACGCTCGGACGACCCGTTGGACCAGCTGATCCATGAGGGTGGGCTGCGCATAACCGATGTGGAGCCATTGCCGCATCAAGGACTTCTGGTGGTGATGCTCAATACCGGTATGCCGCTTATGGTGCATACGAAGCACTTCCCTCGCTTGGCAAAGGCTTCTGCGGCCCAATTGGGCAACTGGGAGATCATTGCGGACGGCACAGCCATAGGTTGGGAGAAGTTGGATGAACACCTTTCTTTGAAGGGCTTTCTGATGACCGAAGTGCGCAACGAATTGATGGAACGGTTGCAAGCACAACTTGCCCAGCGGCCTGTTCGGCAGCGGGCATCCGCATCGAAACGCTCCGGTGGCCGCCTTGAACGGAACTCTAAAGGGGCTATCAAGTGAGACTTTGTTGCGCCGGATATTGACTTGAACAGATCTGGCACGATACTTCTCGGACGAAAATCCCGAAGGCGGCAATGGGGATTATTGATGCGTTGATTCGAAGGTGAAAAAGTACCTTTGAGAGTACCAACCCGCAATCCGATGGAAAAGCGCAGCCTTGTTTCAGCGATCAACTTGCTGGTCTGCTTTTCCGTCCTTGCGCAGTGCTCCACCGATTTCAGCCACACCGACGATTGGGAGACCCTCACCTTCACCAACCTTTCCTCCGTTCCCAATGCGCACTACTACTGGAATTTCGGTGACGGTTCCACCTCCTATGATATCGCCCCGACTCATGCCTTTCCGGAATCCGGACGGTACCTCGTCACATTGCTTAGCCTCGACACTGTATCGCAATGCCATAGCTTGCATCAGGAATGGATCGACGTGGTGAAGCAGGTGCTGGACGCATGCAATGCATTCATGACCGATTCGCTGTTTACCTACAATGGAAGCGACTATGTCCAAGTCAGCGATGGCTCGTCGGGTTGTGACGGGATGTCCAAGTATATCGATGCCGGTCCAGCACAGAACTTCCCGCCCGGAAATTGGATCGGCCTCTCCGGATGGCACCGCGCCCTGTTCTTGGAGCGAATGCGTTATGTCACCTTCGACTCCATCAATGGTGCCGTGGAGCACCGGCAGTTCTATCGGACACTTCCTTACAACGACGACCAGCTGACCACCTACGATACCTGCTCCGCCAACTTCGAGTATGCGATTGACTATCAGCCCGACGGCGCGCATGTGCAGTTCACGACCATGGGGCCACCTGGTGCGGATACCATTTGGATCACCGGTTTCGGGAACCCCCTCCCGTTGGTGGGCCACACCTCCTCATTTGTCTATCCATATTATGGAGGTTTAGTCGGTCACTGGAGCAATGTTTGGCGAAGGAACACGGATGTGAACCACGGTTGCAACAGCTTTTATGCGCAAACCTTGATCGTAAAAGATCCCTACTACGAAATCCCACCTTCCTGCCAGATCGACCCGGAGCCTACGGACCAGATGGTCGCCGAGGGGGGCAATGTCCAGTTCATTATTGAGACGGAGGACGGGACCGACAAGCAGTGGCAGCAGAACGCGGGTCTGGGCTGGCAGGACCTTATGAATGCCGGCCCCTACAGCGGGGTCCATACTGATACGCTTACCATTGCCAATGTGCAGAATTGGTGGAACAATTATCAGTACCGGTGCGTTGTCACCGCGCTAGGAAGCTATTGCCACAATACCAGCGCGGTCGCCGCGATCGTGATCGCCGTCGGGATAGATGAATTTGCCAATGTCGGGATCGGCCTCTTTCCCAATCCAGCTACGGATGTGTTGAACTTGCAATGGGACCATTCGCAAGGCCCGATGCGGGTCTCCATCATCGATGCGCTCGGAAAGGAGGTGATGAACGATGAATTGGTCGGGACATCAGCGACCCTGAATATTTCAACCCTTGATCAAGGGGTTTACCTCTTATCGATCCTTGTTGGTGAGCGCAGAATTCAAGGGCGGTTCATCAAGCAGTGAGGCTTCCATTATTGGGCGGGCTTTGTTTTGCTTTTGGCGGTTCGGGAAGCCGTGCCTTTGGCGGCAAGCCCAGAGCTAAAAATGACCAAGTACCCACAATGACCTGCCTAACGGCGATTTCCGGCGAGGAGCCGAAGAACGAGCCGAACCGCCCACCCTTCAACCTCACTCAGGACTCAAGGTGACGTACGGGCTTTATCCACAATGATGTCTGTAAAGATCATTATTGACAACTCATTGCATTTGTGATGCGTAGAAGCAACAGGCGGGTGCAACAAACCGAAGAAAATGAGTATACTTGTGGGGTAAAAGCAGCGTTGGATAACTAAAACCAGCTCTACGATGGCCACAAGCAACATCAATTGGAAGGGCCTGAAGGATGATCAGGTCGTTGAGCAGCTCGGCAAGGAGTTGCGCCGCATGCGGCTGGAGCGTAACCTGAGCCAAGCCGAAATTGCCAAGCGCGCCGGCCTGGATCGCACCACGGTGGTGCAGTTGGAAGCCGGTCGAGCGGCCACCATGCTCACCGTGGTACAGGTGCTGCGCGCCATGGACCAATTGGACCTGCTCAATGCTTTCCATGAGGTGCCCCAACCTACGCCCTACCAGTTGGTGGAGGCCCAGGAGAAATACCTGAAGAGGCAACGCAAGCGGGCCTCGCGGCAGAAGCCCGTCATCCTTCCACCCAAACCCAAGAAGAGCACATGGTAACGCATGCAAATGTGAAGCTCTGGGGACGCGCGGTCGGTGTGGTGATCTGGGATGATAAGGAGCACCGCGCGCGCTTCCAATATGATCGCGCTTTCACCAGCAGCGGGCTGGAGGTGGCGCCGTTGATGATGCCGCTGAAGGACGCTCGGGGCGGCGAGCAGGTATTCGCTTTCGGCAGTTTGAAGGACGAGACCTTTCGTGGCTTGCCGGGCCTGCTGGCCGATAGCCTGCCCGACCGGTTCGGGGAACAGCTGATGAACGCTTGGCTGGCCACGCAGAACCGTCCACCGGGCAGTTCGAACCCGGTGGAACGCCTGTGCTACACAGGCAGCCGGGGCATGGGGGCGCTGGAGTTCGAACCCGCGCACCATGAGCTGGAGGCCAGCAGCGAGGCCCTACAGGTCGATGAGCTGGTGCGCATGGCGACCAGCGTGCTGTACGAACGCGCCAAGTTCAAGACCAGCAAGAGCAAGGGAAAGGACGAAGCGTTGATGGACATCATCCAAGTGGGCACCTCGGCGGGCGGTGCGCGCGCGAAGGCGATCGTGGCCTTCAATGCGAAGACCGGTGAAGTGCGCAGCGGGCAAGTGGACGGCTTGGACGGCTTCACCTATTGCCTGATCAAGTTTGACGGGGTGACCAACGCCAAGCTCGGAGACCCCAAAGGCTATGGTCGGATCGAGTATGCCTACCACCTGATGGCCTTGGCCTGCGGTGTGGAGATGATGCCCAGCCGTCTGCTGGAGGAGCACGGTCGAGCGCACTTCCTTACGCAACGCTTCGACCGCGTGATCGACGACGAGGGCACTACGCACAAGCTGCACATGGCCACGCTCTGCGGCATCGCACACATGGACTACAATGACCCGCTGGCCTACAGTTACGAACAGGCGTTCCACGTGATGCGCTTGCTGGGCCTTCCCTACCCCGATGCCGAGCAACTGTTCCGCCGGATGTGCTTCAACGTGATCGCCCGCAACTGCGACGACCACACAAAGAACATCTCCTTCCTGATGGATCCGCAGGGCGACTGGCACCTTTCCCCGGCATACGATGTCACCTTCACCTACCACCCGAAAAGCCTCTGGCTGCGCCAACACCAGATGAGCATCAACGGCAAGCACAGCGACATACAGCGAACCGACCTATTGGCCGTAGGCAAGGACATGAACATCAAGAAGGCAGCGGCGATCATCGATGCCGTGGTGGCCGGGGTGAAGACTTGGAAGAAGTGCGCGAAGAAGGCGGAGGTGGACCTGGCACAGATAAAAGCCATAGCGGCATTGCACTTGGTGAAGATCTGAGAACGGGGAATCCCCCCGGGCGAATCCAGCGGATCGGGCAAGGCAGACCCCGAAATCACCGGAATTCTTGAATACGCTGTGGCGGCATGGGGATCGGCTTCCTTTTGGCTACATCCTTAAAAAATCATCGTCATGAGATATTCAAACAAGTTGATCCTCCCGTGCTTCCTGCTCATGCTCACTACCGGATGCACCTCCACATACTACATTCCCAATACGCAGAACGTCCCGGTGATCGATGCCAAAGGTGCAACTGCAGTGAACTTGGCCGGTAGTGGAAACAAGGTTGAGTTCCAAGCTGCTTATGGAATTACCAATGCGCTGGCTATCCAAGCCAATGGTGCTTGGTACATCCCGAACGACGAAGACAACGGAAATGGCGGATCCGGCTCCTTGTATGAAGGTGGCATCGGGTATTACAAGAACTTCTCAGAGAACTGGATATTCGATACGTACGCTTTGGTGGGTGCGGGCCGCATGGAGAACCACTTTCCAAGCACTTTGCCAACGGACCCTGCCACCACGGGCCGGATAGAGGCCAACGCCATGCGATATGGATTGCAACCAAGCATCACCTACCACACCCCATACTTCTCCGTGAGCGGCTCCGTTCGCGCAGCGCAGTTGAGCTACTCCAACATCTGCGGCTCGCTGTATCTTGATGGACTTCAGCAGGAGCGCTACTTGGCGGATAACAACTCTCAGTTCCTCCTTGAGCCGGCACTCATGCTCCGAGGTGGCTATGAGCGCGTGAAGCTTCAAGTGCAGTTGCTCCAGAGCCTCAACCTCACCAACTCCGATTTCAAGTAGGACAACGCGCTCATCTCCATTGGTTTGAATTTCCATTTTGGCGAATGATCACTCCACAGAACGCTTCCCGTCAACCAGAGATTAGAGCCGCCATGATCGGCTGGTTACCTTTGCACCCCTTCAGCAGTGGATCCCCACTGTCAAAATCACCTGAATTGCCTACATGACCACGACTGCATCCTCTTTCGCCGCCATGGCCTTCGCCGCCGCAGTGCTGCTCGCTTCCTGTTCCAACTCCAACGAACCCGTTGCCAACGAGCCAGTTGCTGCTCCGGCGATGGAAGAATCTTCCGGGAACGGCATGGAACTTCAGGACCAAGATGAAGGGTCCACTATTGATATGGCATCCATTCAGGGAGATGTGAAGCTGAATCCAGCTCATGGAGAACCGGGCCACCGCTGCGAGATTCCTGTTGGTGCTCCCTTGGATGGCAGCGGTGCCAATGGCACATCGATCACGATCCCAGAGCCTTCAACAGCTCCAGTTGGATCTCCGGTGACTACACCTATCACCAATCCGACCACTTCCCCGGCCACAGGCAGCGGTAAGCTCAATCCCGCACATGGAGAGCCCGGCCATGATTGCGCTGTGCCCGTCGGTAGCCCACTGCCTGGATAAGAATCCCAAGGCCCGCTTTAATACGGGCGGATGATCCTTACCGATGTCGAAGCAGCACAGCTCAAGGCGCGGCAAGGAGATCGTCCTGGATCTACTGAGTCGTGGACGCGTGTTCTGTAAAAGGGCATGCACGGTGTTGGGTGGGGTCGCGGCGATCATGCTGCTTCTGGCCTTTACGCGTATCCCCTTCGATGCGCACCGTTGGCTTGGTACCGCCGGAGGTTTGTGCTATCAAAATCCCGAGGTCATTCTTGTGCTTTCCGGGAGTGGCATGCCTTCCGGACCGGAATTGATGCGCTGCGATGAAGCGGCGCGGTGGGCACGACGAGCACCGAGATCCCAGGTACTGCTCGTCTTGCCAAAGGATACGGTCCTGGCAGCAGCCATGGTGCATGAACTCGGCATCAAGGGTGTATCCAGCGACCGCATCACGCTGTTGATGCATGGGCGGAACACCCGGGAACAGGCCATGGACGTAGCCACCAACCGTTCGGAGTTGTTACACCGCCACACCGCCATTGTGACCGCACCGGAAAACATGTACCGCTCCTTACGCACCTTCAGAAAACTGGGCTTCACTCAGGTTTCCGGGGCACCAACCTTTGACCATGCACTCTTCGACGACCTGCGCTATGCACATCGCAGCATAGGCGGAAAGCCATATATCCCGGATGTATCATCCAGCACCGACCTGCGGTACAACTTCTGGAATCAACTGAAACTGGAGATCACCTGCTTAAGGGAATATGTGGCCTTGGCGTATTACAAATTGAACGGCTGGATCTGACGTTGAATCAATGCATGAGCGATCCGCTTGGGATCCTCGGTTCTCGGGGCTAGCTTTGCTGCATACCGTTGTCTCCTCAACGAACATCAACCCAACACCCCATTCATCATGAAAAGAAAAGTACTCTTGTGTGCTCTAGCACTGACCAGCTGGTTCAGCTATGGGCAGATTTCCACCTACGTGCTACAACCTGCCAGCATTGCAGGGGCCTTGGACTATACCCTTCCAACTGATTGGGGACTAAGCCCCGACATGAGTGACCCGGCGAACTTGGTTCAAGCATTTGCGGCGATCGTTGATGATGGAACCACCGCTGATTCCCTTGGCTGCGAACCCTTGGTCAATGGCGCCGATATCGCTGGGAAGATCGCCATCGTATACCGGGGAACCTGTGAATTCGGAATGAAGGCCTTGAACGCACAAAATGCCGGTGCCGTTGCCGTGGTGATCGTGAACAATATACCTGGCCCGCCCGTTGGCATGGCAGGCGGCACCAGTGGTGCTTCTGTGAGCATTCCGGTGGTGATGATCAGTCAGGATGCAGGTGCGTTGATCCATGATGAGGTTGTCGCAGGAAACGTTGAGATGTTCATCGGTTCCGTTCAGAATATGTTCCAAGCCAACGTCTCATTGGCGAAAGCATCAACCTTGATCCCAGCACAAGCAGCTCGTCCTGCATTGGTTTCCGCCAGTGCCACTGAGTTCGAGGTACCATTGGGTGCATGGCTCTTCAACTTCGGTAGCGACAACCAGGCCGACGTGACCTTGCAGGCCACTGTGACACATAACGGAAACACGGTTTATGATGAAACCTCTGCGGCAAGCATCGTGAACTCCACGGATAGCGTGTTCTTCACCCTCCCCACCTTTACCCAAAACGGGTACAATGGTCGGTATGAAATCACCTATACCGCTCATTTGACCACGAACGATGAGTTCCCGGATGATAACACGTACAGCACATCATTATCGGTGGACTCGGTGATGTCCTATGCTCCTTTGGATGCCAACGGCATGCCCGAGCAAATGGCCTTCTTCAAGCCAGCAACCACAGGTCAGGTATTCCAGATCTGCGCTTATTTCATGGATCCAAATGCAAGCCGCCTGCGTGCGGACGGCATCTACGCGGCGGCAACCTTGAATGCCCCCGCCACTGTGGACGGTCAGCAGTTGGATATCCGCCTTTTCGAGTGGAATGATGTTTTCACTGGCTTAAGTGATGCCACCTTCAATGAGGTGTCCGAGATCATGAACGGAATATTCGAGTATACCGACTCGTTACAAGCACGAGAAGTGCAATTCATTCCATTCTTCGAACCGACCCCATTGGTTGATAATCAGAACTACCTGTTCTGTGTTTCCACCAGTAACCCGGACGTGTTCCTCGGGCACAATTCAGCGGTGAACTACCGTCAGAATGACGAGACCACGGACCAGATAAACACCTTGTTGAACTTGGACGGCACATGGAGCGGCGGATGGGCTACCGGAGAAGTACCTGCCCTCGGCGTCAAGATGGTCAGTGCTACGGTAGGGATCAAGGAGCAGAACATGGTGGAGCTCACACCCTACCCGAATCCTACTTCCGCTTTGCTTCGCATTCCGGTGAATGGCCTCACTGGTAAGGCGGCGGTGCAGGTGTATGACCCGAAAGGCTCCAAGGTTGCAGACAAGCAAGTGATCGTGGGGGGGGATAACATCCTAACCATGGATCTTCGCGGCTTCAACGATGGTGCGTACATGTTCCATGTCACTTTCGAGAACGGTAAGCGTTCCAGTTTCCGCGTTGTTGTGACCAAGTAAGGGAGCAGCATCCAAATAAAAGTGGGCCGACGGGAAGTTCCTGTCGGCCCATTTTGTTTAGCGCTCCCGATAAACCCGCTATACTTCGATGGCCAATTCCTGCCTGAAATGCCAGCTTCAGCATTCCAAGGAAATTCAACTTGAGGATGCTGTTCCGGGAACGTCGACCGCTTAACTCAACAGCATTCCTTGGTTCCGGATCCGATTTTGCTACTTTGCACGATTATTGGTAGAATCCTACGCTGATCCGCACGGAAACCTTGAGTACAGGACTCCGAAGTGGTCCACCAATTGATCCCAACATCCCATGGCCACTCGAAGAAAGCACCTCATCCTCACCCCCCCCGTACGCGAAGGCAAACCCGTAAAGGTCCGATTGGACTCCCGTACGGTGGTGCTCGTGAAGAATCCTAAGGCCTTGGCATTCTGGAAGGAGCGGTATCCAAAGGCCGAAGTGATCAAGGATTGATCACCCATTGAACGGCCGTGTTCAAAAGCGCCTTTAGGCAGGGTCGGGATGAGCGCATACGCGGAACGGCCCCACGGAATACGAAGGGCATATCCGATGGTTCGGTGAGGACCAACATGGGCTGGAGAAAGGCTTTTGGAAAGTTCATCTGGCCGCGCCGTAAGCAGGTCCTGATCGGCCTGCTCTTGATCTTGATCAGTAGGGGTGCCAGTCTCATTCTTCCCGGTGCCACAAAGTACCTCATCGATGATGTGGTGATGAACAAGGACCTGCATATGCTGCGGGTGGTGATCGCGGTAGTAGTGGCGGCAATTGTGGTGCAGAGCATCAGCTCCTTCCTGCTTACCCGGCTGTTGAGCGTGGAGGCCCAGCGGATGATCAGCGACCTACGGGCAGAGGTCCAGCGGAAGATCCTTTCACTTCCTGTTGGGTTTTTCGATAGCACCAAGAGCGGCGCCTTGGTATCCCGGATCATGACCGATGTGGAGGGTGTACGTAACTTGGTGGGCACCGGTCTGGTCCAATTGGTGGGGGGCACGGTCACCGCTGTTGCCTCGTTGTTCCTCTTGATCCGGATCAGCCCTACGATGACCCTCTGGACACTGATCCCCGTGGGGGTGTTCGCATTGATCGCACGTAGATCCTTCGGCCGCATCCGGCCGATCTTCCGTGAGCGTGGAGTGCTCAATGCAGAGGTCACCGGCCGGCTCACCGAATCGCTCAACGGCGTGCGCGTCATTAAGGGCTTCAATGCGGAGGAGCATGAGCATATGGTTTTTGAGGGTGGCGTTCAGCGGTTGTTCGAGAATGTGCGAAAAAGCCTTACCACCACGGCATTGATCACCAGTTCCTCCACCCTGTTGCTCGGGCTCGCCTCGGCCGGCATCATGGGCATCGGAGGCTACTACATGATCCACGACACGCTCACCTTGGGTGAATTTCTCTCATTCACCCTGTACTTGGGCTTTATGATCGCGCCTATTGTACAAATGAGCAATATCGGAAGCCAGCTCACCGAAGCATTCGCAGGGTTGGACCGTACGGAAGAGATCATGCGGATGCCGGAAGAGGATGATCCCGTGAAGCGGCCCATCCAACTCCAAGAGATGCATGGCCATATCCGGTTCGAAAATGTCCGTTTCGCCTATGAGGAAGGCAAGGAAGTACTCCACGGCATTCGCTTCGATGCCCCTCCCGGCTCCGTAACAGCCTTGGTAGGCAGCTCAGGATCCGGCAAGACCACCATTGCCGGTCTTGCGGCCAGTTTCCTCACACCCACCTCAGGAACCGTCACCATTGATGGGAAGGATCTCTCCACAGTATCCTTGGCGAGCTACCGCAGCCGGTTGGGCGTTGTGCTACAGGACGACTTCCTCTTCGAAGGGACCATTCGTGAGAACATTCTATACCCGCGCCCGCATGCCACTGAAGAAGAACTCCAGCGCGCCGTTCAGGGAGCCTATGTGGATGAATTCACTGAACGCTTCGAGCTGGGTCTGGAGACCGTGATCGGAGAGCGTGGAGTGAAACTGAGCGGCGGACAGCGCCAGCGAGTGGCCATAGCCCGAGCCATGTTGGCCGATCCCGTGGTGCTCATATTGGACGAGGCCACCTCCAACTTGGACACCGAGAGTGAAGCTCTCGTACAAAAAAGCCTGACCGAACTGGTAAAGAACCGGACGACCTTCGTGATCGCCCACCGATTGAGCACCATTCGTGGGGCCACGCAGATCTTGGTGGTAGAGCAGGGCAAGATCGTGGAACGCGGTGATCACAATTCCCTGCTGGCACTCAATGGGCGCTATAGTGAACTACACCGGTACCAAGCGCGGATCTAGCGTCTCCTCATCGCCACTGCCGTTTTGGCGTGCCGTTCGGTAAAAGGTCACACTATTTGTCGGCTTCATGCGGACGGATGGGGAGCAGCTTCTTTGGCACGCTATTGTGGGTATCACATTCAAAATACACGACCATGGCACGCAAGAAAAAACAACTCATCCTCACCCAGCCGGTACGTAAAGGTATCAAAGCCATCAAGGTACGCCTTGACCAGCGCACGGTGATCACACTTTCGGACCTCAAGAAATTGGCGTTCTGGAAGGAGCGTTATCCAAATGCTCAGGTAATTAGCTAACGATTCGCTCTTTCGGCACTATGCGGGGCATTACAGCGCTCTGTTTGTGCCATCTCGGGCGAATTGGATACCTCCCTCTGTGGACCCCTTCAGACATGGAGTCATCCTGATGAATTCATATGGTGCGGAACTCGGTCTCCTGTGATGCCGGATGTTCTCCGTACACTTGTGAAAGACCATTCTAACCATGCCAAGTTTTGATATCCTCTCCAAGGTGGACCCACAAACCTTGGACAATGCCATCAATACGGTAAAGCGCGAATTGGAAACGCGGTATGACCTTCGCGGCAGCAATAGCAACGTGGAGTTCGACAAGAAAGCGCTTACCGTAAAGCTTTCCACGGAAGACCATTTGAAAATGGATGCGATCCTGGACATCCTGTTGGAACGCAGCACTAAACAGAAAGTGGACGTCAGGAGCTACGACCTCACTGAGCAGCCAACGCCGAGTGGTAAGTTGCTTTATCGGATCATCAAGGTAAAACAGGGGATTGATCGGGAAACCGCCAAGAAGATCGTGAAGTCCATCAAAGGGACCGGCCTGAAGGTGCAGCCTCAGATCATGGACGACATGGTGCGTGTAACCGGGAAGAAGATCGATGATCTTCAAGGAGTCATGGCCCATTTGAAGGAAGAGGACTTCACCATGCCCTTGCAGTTCGAGAACATGAAAAGTTGACCGCCTCCCCTACCAGTTCGAGCTCTGGTAGGCCTTGGTCACCCATCATATCCCTTTCCTGTTGTAATTCTGCTGCATGCAAGAGCATCCTCTTCCCACGCATGTCGTAAAGATCCTGGATACTGCTTTCGTTACACATAACGTAAAGCGGTTCAAGGTGGAAAAGCCTAAGGGCTATACCTACACCCCCGGCCAGGCCACTCTGATAGCGTTGAATAGAGAAGGATGGAAAGATCGCCGAGGTCCATTCACTTTTACCTCATTGACCAGTAAGAGGACCCTTGAGTTCATCATCAAACTCTACGACGAACGACAAGGCCTTACGCATCAGTTGGGCCTTGCTCGCAAGGGAACGGAACTACTGATCGGCGAGCCTTTCGGGGCCATTACCTACCAAGGACCGGGGTATTTTTTCGCCGGTGGCTCCGGTGTTACACCCTTCATCGCCATCCTGCGCGACCTCTACAAGGAAAAAAAGATCGCCGGAAATACGTTGATCTGTTCCAACCAGACAGCATCAGACATTATTCTGGATGAAGAGCTCACCCGGATGTTGGGGAAAAATTTCCTCAACATCCTCACCCGACAACATGTCATCGGATTTCAGGAACGACGGATCGACCGTAACACGATCGTTGCGTTGGTGCAGAACTTCGATCAGCACTTTTATATCTGTGGTCCGAGGAGCTTTGTGAGGAACATCAGCGATATCCTCTCCGGGCTGGGTGCAACGGCGGAATCCATCGTGATCGAGCACTGAAGCTTGACGGAAGTGACTACCTGTTGCATGGGATCCCTCTAAATGACGGAACGCGCCTTACAGGGCGCGTTCCGAATATCCTGGTCTCGTTGCTTACGGGCTTCGAAGGTGAAGGTGTTCCCACCTTCTTCAACCAGGGGTTCCAAGTTCTTGGGATAAGATCCCACTCGTCATATCCGGTACAACGGAAGCGGGGACCAAAGAGTTACGATTGTTCAGGGATCACGGTCCTAACCGTAGGCTAGAGGAATGCCATTCAATCCCATATCAAAAGATGCGGCCTTCCGGCAGGAACATCACAAAGATGAAGGTCATGAGGAAGTGGTGGACCAACAGCAACATGGCCGCCATGACGAGGAGCTGCTTTGTGCGCTTTTCCAAAGCGGGGAACAACTTTCTGTTGTTCGCAACAATGATCGGAAGCGGCACCGTCGCAATAAGGAAACTAACTGCCAAAGCCTTGAAAAGCCAAGCGCTCCCGACCATGCCCAAGAACAAGTGGCCATAGTAGAAAGCCAAGCCAACAATGGATAAAAGGCCAAGGCGGATGAATGTGCGGGTCTCGGTTAGCATGGTTCTGGGTTTTGAGCAATGAGTCTCCTGACCGTTCCGATACGGCTGGCCACGGACTGTTGATCACACTTGATCAAGCCAAGTACGGAAACGTGGGAGGATGGTCTGTTTAATTCTAATGAGTGGAGCAATCGGCAGTGCTGCATGAATGGAAGACGTAGCATCGAGAGGATGGTTGCATCATCCGGTCATCTTTCTGGATGTTGTCCGCAAACTCATGCATGTGGCAAAGTTGGGGAAAACCTATGTCTCAACGCAACCTAAATCTTAATGGGTTGAACAACCAACCTTTCAGAAGACCCTATCGACCTGCCCGTGGTGTGTCCTGCACCGGCACTTGTACATTGGTCCAAAGACCACGATGGTCCGAGCCGGGAATACTGAATGCGCGCACCCCCAGCATGCACAACCCGGAAGTGGTCAGAATGTGATCCAATGGTATCACGGCAGTTCCTGCCATGGCTGGCCACGTTGGGATCAAGGACCATGGACCGGTGCGCATTCCTGTCCTGGCCGTGAACCGCTTGTAGGCTTCATCCCACGGTACGGTGTTGAGGTCACCGATAAGGCAAACTGGAATATCAGCTTTCTGGACCAGCTCGGCCAGTGAGTTCCATTGGGTATTGCGCTGGGATAACTTTTCCGCACTTTCCGGTGCTCGGAGATGTACAGCGAGGACCTGGACACGGGAGTTCTGATGACCCACCACGGCCCGAATGGTCGGCAATCCTTCCAGCTCCATCACTTCCGCTTGTTCCAAAGGCATGTTGCTGTACAAGGCGATCCCATAATTCCGCTCACCCGCTCCATGGATATGCCATGGGTAAAGATCAGAGAGCCCGGCGTCCAATCGCTTCCTCCATGTTGTGTCAATTTCCTGCATCGAGAGCAGGTCCGCACCTGTGGCACGTGCTGTGGCCACAACTTGTGCAAAGGAGGTATTCGGCTCATGTACGTTCATCTGAGCGATGGTCCATAAGGAAGTGGATCTCACTTTATCCTTGGCCTGTAGGAACACCCGGGCGGGTGGCACCAATACCAAGCATGCAGCGAAAATGGTGCTGATGCCCATGTACAAATAGTGCTTCTTCAGCATCCAAGTGGCAAGCCCGACAAGGAGTGCCGCCATCGGGATCAAAAAAGCCCGGATGGTGACCAGCGGAAATTGATCTGGCCCAAAAGCAAGCCCGAGCGCACATATGGGGATCAGGATGGCCAGCCAACCCGATCTGTCGGAAAATTCACGCCATTCACCACGCATGATGCAGGCTCAATGGGCCGTGATGATCGATAGGAATACCCCGAGCAATGCCCCAAGCAATACCGTAGCGAAGCGTTTGGCATTGAAACGGTGATCCGGAGTGGTCTCGAAAATGATCGTTGTGCTGATGTGCAACAGCATTCCGATGGCCAGGGCCAAGGCCCCGGAGAGGAATTCCTCTCCCATGCGCATTCCGAAATGATGCCCAAAGAGAATTCCTAGCGGAGCTGCCACAGCAAAAACAGACAAGGTGGCCCAGGACCTTCCGGTGCCGACGGCCGATCGCTGGAGCACGGTAGCCAAAGCGATCGCCATAGGCAGTTTGTGCAAGAGCACACCGGCAACGAATACGGTATCGCCCCCCACGCGTGGATCAGCGAACGGCATGCCCTCCGTGAAGGAGTGGATAAAAAGGCTCAACAATGTGACCAGTGGCAAGGTATGATTCGCACCGGAATGAGCATGTGGCTGCACATGGACATGCACATGCCCATGCTCGATGCCACGGCTGAAGAACTCCAGCACCACTTGCAGCATGAAGCCCCCCAAGACCCACAGTCCGATATGTTCACTGTTCCGCGAATACAACTCAGGCAACATGTGCAGCACGGTGACACTGAGCAAGAATGCTCCGCTGAAGGCCAAGAGCAATTTTATGTGCCCTGGATCCGTGGTTCGAAAACGTACCCAAGCCCCTGCCGCCAGCGGCAATGCAAGAAAGAGGGTGATCAATAATGGTAAGCTCATGTTCGTTTGCGTGCCCACGCAATTATCCGGTCCGATCGTTCAGGGTCCAAAGGTTGCAGACACGTCCCATCCGTGACATCCTCCAGTTCGAGGCCGGCTTCCTGGATCATGCTGATGATCTCCGGCAGTGACCACGCATGCACGCGTTCCTCGAACTCCTCTATCTGCTCACCGTGCTGCACGTGGATGCGTTTCACGATATCGGTACCTTCCAGCAGTCGTTCGATACGAAAA
This sequence comes from Flavobacteriales bacterium, assembly GCA_019638085.1. Classification (GTDB taxonomy): domain Bacteria; phylum Bacteroidota; class Bacteroidia; order Flavobacteriales_F; family PHOS-HE28; genus PHOS-HE28. The sequence goes on from JAHBUL010000015.1 coordinate 92,395, forward strand.
TGGACGTCATCGATCACCTTGTTCTCGGAAGGCACCAATTCGCGCGCAACGACCTTTCCGTTCAGCAGGTCCAATACGAAAATGCCACCCGGCTTCAAAGCGTATGCAGCTGCAGCCACCGCCTTGCGATCATCTGTCCGATCGTTGGTGTAGCCCAAACTGGTGAAGAGGCAAACCACCGCATCAAAATCTTCAGTGGCATAGGGTTCCCGGATGTCGTGTACTTCGAAATGTGCTTCGTGCACCTTCCGAGCGGCCTCCTCGATGCTGGCCTTCGAAAGGTCGATGCCGGTAACCACCATGCCCTCCCGGGCAAAGATCGCAGCATGCCGACCGCGGCCACAACCCAGATCCAGAACGGTATGGCCTGGTCGTAGCTTACCTTTTCGGATCAAGGGCAACACGAGTTCGGCGGCGTCCTCCACATCCCTATGCCTGTATAAAATCTTGTACCACGGGGTACTGAACCATCCATTGAACCAACCCATTGCATTTCCAGATCGCCCGAAATGTAGTTCGCACTTGATGCCCCGATCGATCAACTTTCGGAAGTTGCTCTTGGATTTCTGGCCATGGGTTCACAATTACGTGGAAAACTCCTTGTTTATGGAAGGGACCACCAGCCCTGAAGAGGTTTCTTTGTCAAAGGTTGACGAATTGTATTGGAATGATCATGGTGAATCGGATCTTTGACCTTTATGACGAACTGGAGAAGCAACGGATCATGTTGTCCTTTAAGGGTGATCTATCGCCGGATCTGATCAGCGCCATATTGAACTTGGTAGAGCAGAAGTTGGTTGTCACTGAGCCTGAACACCGCATCCGCAAGCGAGTGTTCAATGTGGTGATGGAATGCCTGCAGAATCTGTACCATCACAACCGGAGCGGTACCATTACGAAGCCTGAACCCACTGCACTGGATGAACGGCAAGGAGTGGTCATGATCGCGCATGATAGCAGCGGATACTCCGTACTTACCGGGAATTACATGGCCAAGGCTGAAGTGAGTGAGTTGAAGGAGCGCTTGGATCAAGTGAATGGTTGCGCACCGGATCAATTGCGCGACCTGTACAAAAGCAGGCTCGGTGATGGTACCTTCACACGCTCGGGCGGCGGCGGACTGGGTATCATCGACATAGCGCGGAAGAGCGGCCGGAAGCTCGAGTATGGATTTGTCCCCATGGACAATGACAACACCTTTTTCAGCCTGAACGTGAACGTGACCACCTGACCCTACAGATCATGACCAACATACTTCTTGATGGAAGCCCGAAGACCCCGACCGTACACTTTGATAGTGAAACGGGCGTGCTGGAACTGCGTGGGCGTTCCATTCCGGAGAACTCGATCGAGTTCTACAAACCATTGATCGACTGGATCGATCAATATGCTCGCAACCCCAAGCCACAGACACAACTACGTGTCCAACTGGAGTATTTCAATACCAGTTCAAGCAAATGCATCTTGGACCTGTTCAAGAAGTTGGAGAACGTACGGAGTTCCGGCAATGAGGTGCAAGTGCTTTGGCACTACGAAACCGACGACGAGGATATGCTGGAAGCTGGTGAGGACTACCAGGCCATCATCAGCCTTCCTTTCAAGATGATCCAAGTGGAGGAAGTGGACAAGAAGTAGGTCCACCCTCAATCTCCACCGATGGAGCTTCGGTCCATGCGGGAGACCAACCATGGGAAGAGGTTGAACTTCAGGGCCAAGGCCAGTAACAACGTCATCCCCCATAGCAAGATCACATTGGCCCATAAGGTGGGTACGATACGGCCGAAGAGGCGTTTGACCGGTGCATAGAACTGTGCATCGAAGAATCCCCCTTCCATCGGTCGCACATATACCGGATCGCTTTTCTGTACCAGCTCACCCTTTGATTCGGTGATCAAGTTCACGTCGTTCTTGTTGGTCACGAAATCCGCAAGGCTTTCATTTCTGTTGCGGTCCAACAGATCGAAATACTCCTTTTTCAGCTGTGGGGTAGCCGTCATTTGGGCGATTCGGTCCTCTTTGGATCGCTCCGCATCGCGATATGTATTGCGGTAGTGTTGTGTCAAAATGTTCAGCGTTCGGTCCAGTTCGTCGAGCACTTCATTGTCCACCATGCCCGGTTCAAGCTTGTTGAGCTGCGCGAACTCCAACCCCTTCATTCCCCGGATCTCCTTGGCCAGTTCATGCTTGATCAAAGCCAAGCTCCGCGTGTTCTCCGCAGTGTTCACCTCTCCCCTGCTCAACGCGCGCCGGAGCTGGTTACTGCGCTCCATCAACTCCCGCACCCAGAGGTCCTTCTTCCAGTTCGCCGTCTTCATTCGCCGATCGAGATCGTAGAATCTGCGTTCGTACGCATTATCGGTGAATTGCGAAACTGCCAATCCTTCATACGCCCATCGGCTGGCCATGATGTTCCCCACCCACGGTACGCTCTTCTCTGATGCGAACCATGGATGGAGCTTATCGAAGCGGACGATGATGCCACTGAACATCAGTTGTGGAATGATGAGCACGGGGATCATCATATAGATCACTTTGGCACTGTTGAAGCTCGCACTCACGTTAAGGCCAAGCACGTTGGCAAAACAGGCCGTGGAAAAGAGCACGATCCAGTGCTGGAGCCCCATCCCGGACATGCCTAGCACAGTATCCCCAACGAGCACGAAAAGCAGTGTTTGCACTGCGGAAATAAAGAACAGCAGGCCGGTCTTGCTGAGTAGGTAACTGGTCCGGCTGAGGGAAAGGAATTTTTCCCGTTGCAGGATCTTACGGTCCCGGATGATCTCCTCTGCCGCCACGGAGAGTCCGAGGAAGAGAGAGACGATCACGGCGATGAAAAGGTACTGCGGAATGTTGTCGTTATGCCGGAACACATAGCTGCCTTCCTCCCCCAGACCGATCGCGCGATAGCGAAGAAAAAAGGCCATGACGAATGCCAATACGGGGGCCTCGAACAGGTTGATCAGCACGTACTGCCGATTGGCCATTTTTGACAGGACGTCCCGTCTGAAATAGACGGCCATCTGCTTGATCTTCCCAGGTGCCTTGAACGTGCTGGTGGGTATATGCGTCTCGTCGGGTACGCGGGCCACGCGCACTTCCATTTGTGCACGGAACACCTCGTTCCACGCTTCAGGGCCAATGCGTCGCTGATCGGTCTCATTGCCATACTCATCCACGATCTTGGCCTCAAGTATGTTGAAGATCTGCTCGGGATTCACGTTGCCACAGGCGTCGCATTGCCCCATTTCGCTGTCGGCCTGGCCGGTCACCTTCTTGAAGTAGACCACGGCGTCAACGGGATCACCATAATACACGGGGTTGCCTTCCTGGTCCATCAACAGCAATCGATCGAACAACTTGAAAATATCCGATGACGGCTGGTGGATCACCGTGAAGATGATGCGGCCTTTGAGGGCCAGCTCCTTCAGCAGGTCCATGATGTTCTCCGAATCACGGGAACTGAGTCCGCTTGTGGGTTCATCCACAAAGAGGACGCTGGGTTCACGGATCAATTCCAGGGCAATGTTCAGTCGCTTCCGCTGGCCACCACTGATGGTCTTGTCCAATGCGCTGCCCACGCGCAGGTCCTTGCTCTCGAACAGGCCGAGGTTGTGCAGCATATCAAGGACCCGCTTCTCGATCTCTTCCTTCGTTTGATCGCCAAAGCACAACTTGGCGTTGAAATAGAGATTCTGATATACCGAGAGTTCCTCGATGAGCAGGTCATCCTGGCTGATGTGACCGACCACCCCGCGGATGCTATCGGCCTGCGTGTGGACATCGACCCCGTTAATGGTAACGGTGCCTTTGGAGGGCTTCAGATTTCCATTGAGCACGTTGAGCAGTGTGCTTTTTCCGCTGCCGCTCCCACCCATGATGCCGATCAGCTTTCCACTGGTCTCGGCCAAATGCAGTTCATGCAGGCCTACACGCCCGTTGGGGAAGCTGTACTCGATCCCATCGGCCTTGAAGACGATCCGGTCCTGGCCGTCATCTTGGAAGAAGCTGGAGAGAATCTCACTGTAATAGATCGGTTGCCCTTGGGCGGCACGGAGTGAAGCACCATTCCCCAAGACATAAACTTGATCCCGATTCACCGGTTTTCCGCTTAGGCGCAGCTCGCCGTCGCCCATGTAGCGCATCAGGTACAGGCTCCCTTCCGGCACGTGCAGCACGCGCACCTCCCCAACTACCTCGTGGGCATGAAGATGCTTGGCCTTGCCCATACTGGATCCGTTGGCAGCATCGATGTAGAGCAGATCCGCTGCATCCTCCCTCACGCGGACCTCCGCATGCACGAATGCATCGCAGCGGTCGAAAACGGGCTGGGCAATATTGAAGGTCTCGGCCACTGTTCCCACGAATTCCCTTTCCTGCGGGAGCAATTCCCCTTTGGCATGCACCAATTCCAGAAGATGGACCAACACCACGAGCTTTTGGCGCTGGTTGAGTTCCTCATTCACTTCGGTGCAGATCTTCAGGACCTTCACCGAGTTCACGCTGGTTCGCTTCCTGCCCCGATCACTTTTTCCTCCGCTGTTGTGGAAGGCGGCCACACAGGCTTCGAACAAGAGCATATGCTCCTTCACCGCTTGGGCGGTGAACTGCCGCGAAAGGAAGCGATGCACGGCATCATGCCCGGTGGGAGCATCGTCGCTGCGCTCGGTCTTCGCGATGATCGCGAAGAGTTGCAATAAGGCCTTGAGTATTTTCTCTGTCATCTTCCCGCACCGTCCTTTCCGGACAGGTTCCGAAACAGTAACGGCCCACTTCTACGCGTGGGCCGTTGCAATGTTCCGGGGAGGGAAGGCTATCTTTTAAAGCCGATCAGGAGCACGGCGCAACCACTGTTGGCCTTGGATGGATCCAGTTCGGCGTTGATAGTGACATCCAAGGTGTTGGCCACCACGAGATCCCAGTATGGGTCATTATTGAACTCCTTGTTGCTGTAAAGGAGGTTGCGCTCCTTATCGTATACACTGAAAATAAGGTTGCCATCGCTGGTGCCACTGCATGCGGCCACCCGGTAGGTGGTGCCACCGAAGAGGGTCAGGTCGAACTCGGCCACCTCATCCTCACGCAGCAGTGCCCGGTAAAACTGACCATCGGGGATGTACTCCACCGTGATGTTCTTTTCGCACAATGTGGCGATGGTATCGCATTGCGCGTTTGCACCTCCTGCGCAGAACAGGCCTGCACAGATCGCGATGGATTGAATGATCCTTCTCATGGTCATGCTATGATGGAGGAACGGATGGCCCTCACCTTCCTGATGATGGTTTGCAATGCTTCTGGTGATACCTCGGCGTTGGTCACACTGTTGATATAGGTGGTCTTGTTCCCTGCGTCCAGAGTGGGTTGCACGAACTTATAGGAGCTCGATACCCCTTCGTAGCTAGTTGCCAGATCCTTCAATGCGGCCACCAATTCGCTGGATGCTTCATTCTGCCCGAGCAGCGCGATCAAATTGTCCAAGGTGTGCCGTTGCTCGGCCAATCGGGTTGCGATCTTCGGGTCCACTTTCTCCCCGGTTGAACCAAGGGTGAGATAAAGACCTTCGATCCAACCACCTGCCAGGACGCCCGCTGACACATCATTACGCTGGTCGTTCTTCAGATACATGTCCGCAGCACGGAAGGCCTTTCCCGTGAAGCGCAAGAGGCTGTCCTCATTGTTGATGTTCTTCTTGAAGCCTTCCATCAGGTCCTTATCAAAGGCATTGGAGAGGTTCAGCTTCCCGCTCAGTTGCTCGATGGCCTTGAGGGTCTTCATCGAGCGTTGCCCGTCCTTATGGATGGCCACATAGGCGAGGTCTGCTCCATACACCCCTAGTGCCAGCGCCTGCTTCTCCTTGGTAGCGAAGCGCGCGATGCTGTCCGTGGAAAAGGGCAGATCGCTTGCATAGGGTGCTTTCAGTTCGCGGATCAGTATGGCGGTCTGTACGGGCGAGGGTATGCTGAAGAGCTTATCACCCACTTTCACCAGCCCGTCGCCATCCTCGGGGATCGCCAACGTATCAGCGGTAGCACCCTGCTGGTCCGCATGGCCGCCTCCCCCGCAGGAGGCGAGCAGCAGCCCCAGAGTAAAGGCCGCAGCCCATGTGGATGTTTTGCGCAACGTCATAGTGGAAAATTCAAGTGTTGGAAAATTCACAGGGGACGAAATTAGTCCGCTGTAGAACGTTGGAACGTGATGGAGCCAGCAGTTTTCAACAGTCAGCACTCCGAATGTAGCAAATCATCCGGGAGCACCGGCGGAAATAGGGGTATGATGTGTCCTCCGCCTCGGGTGTCCGTAGGTAAACTTGCACACCCTACCGCACTTTGTCCACTTACGCTGACATCATCCTTCCCTTGGCCGTGCCCGGCGTCTTCACTTATGAAGTGCCTGACGCGATGATCGGACGTGTGCAGGCCGGGGTCCGGGTAGTGGCCGCCTTTGGCCGTGGACGAAAAATGTACAGTGGTCTGGTGTTGCGCACGCACGGCACACTGCCTGAAGGGCGCATGGCCCGTCCCATCCTGGAAGTCCTGGACGAGCAGCCCGTAGCAACACCTGAGCAACTCATGCTTTGGCAGGCCGTCAGCGACCATTATATGTGCTCCCTGGGAGAGGTGATGCTGGCAGCCATGCCGGGACCGCTCGTCCTTAGCAGTTCCACCCGTTTGGTGGCCGCGCCGGAAACCTCTCCGGCGTGGACGGGTGACAACAGGCAGGACATCCTACTGGACGCCCTCGAACGCCGACATGAGCTGAGCCTCCAGGAGGCCGGGGAACTGATCGGGGTAAAGGACCCGATGCCGGTGATCAAGAAGTTGATGGACAGCGGCGCCCTGATGCTGGCCGAAGAGTTGAAGGACAGTTATAAGCCGCGAATGGACCGGTTCGTGCGGTTGACCGAAGAGGCAAGCAGCGAGGACGCCTTACATCACTGGTTCGATACGCTCGAGCGTGCGCCGAAACAGCTGCACCTCTTGATGCGCTATATTGAGCTGAGCCGTTGCTTGAGCGATGATCCACGGGAAGTGAAACGGGACGAACTGCTGAAGCGCAGCGATTCCACGGCCGCCGAGTTAAAACGCCTCTGTGAAAAGGGCGTGTTCCTGATCGAGGAGCGGCCAGCCGGTGTTCCTTCCGCAGCCGCATTAAGCAAGCCGGCCTCCGTGCTTTCGGATGCCCAAAGCAAGGCCTTGGAAGAAGTACGTTCAGCCTTTGCGGAAAGAAGCACCGTGCTCTTGCACGGAGTTACGGCCTCCGGCAAAACGGAGTTGTACATGGAACTGATCGAAGAAGTGTTGCGCCGAGGCGATCATGTGCTCTACCTCCTTCCCGAGATCGCGCTGACCACGCAGATCATCGCCCGTCTGCGGGCGCGCTTCGGCGAGCGCGTGGGCGTGTTCCATTCTCGTTTGTCGCAGCGGGAACGCACGGAACTTTGGATGCGCATGTTGCGTGAGCCGGAAACCCAACCCGTGGTGGTGGGTGCACGTTCTGCGCTGTTCCTGCCCTTCAGCCGGCTGGGCTTGGTGATCGTTGATGAAGAGCATGACCCGAGCTTCAAGCAGCATGATCCTGCACCCCGTTACAATGCGCGTGACATGGCCATCGTGCTGGCCGGGTCGCACGGTGCCAAGGTCCTCTTGGGTTCGGCCACGCCCAGCATGGAAAGCCTCTTTAATGCGCGGACAGGCAAGTATGGCTTCGCAGCGTTGCGGGTGCGCTTTGGGGATGCCGCGTTACCGGGTATCGTAAAGATCGACCTCGCCGACATGCAACGGCGCAAGCGTATGCGGGGCAACTTCTCCCAGACCTTGATCACAGGCATTGAGCAAGCGCTGGCCCGGAAGGAGCAAGTGATCATTTTCCAGAACCGGCGTGGCTATGTGCCTGCTTGGCAATGCGAGACCTGTGGCTGGGTACCCGAATGCGACCATTGCGATGTGAGCCTGACCTATCACAAGCGCGACCACGGTCTTCGCTGCCACTACTGCGGGCGGCGCTACTCACCGCCCACCAGTTGTGCAGCATGCGGAAGCAACCGGTTGCGCATGGTAGGCTTGGGTACGGAAAAAGTGGAGGAGGAATTGGCGCTGCTCCTACCCGATGCACGAGTGGCCCGGATGGATCAGGACACCACCCGGGGTAAGCATGGATTCGAGCGTTTACTCGCGCGCTTTGGAGAAGGGGCGATCGACATTCTTGTAGGCACCCAGATGGTGACCAAAGGACTGGACTTCGATCAAGTAACAGTAGTGGGCATCCTCAATGCCGACAACCTGATGCGTTTTCCGGACCTGCGTGCCCACGAACGCGCCTTCCAAATGATGGCCCAAGTTGCTGGCCGCAGCGGACGCAAACGCGACCCCGGCACGGTATACATTCAAGGTCGCGACATACACCATCCCGTGATCCAACTGGTGGCCAACCACGATGTGGACGGGATGTATGACCGTGAACTGCCTTTGCGCCAAGCCCATGGTTATCCCCCTTTCAGCCGTATGGTGCGGCTGGTATTGAAGCATCGGGACGAAGGGCGCGTTCAAGCCACCGGACAGGTGTTGGCGGATGCACTCAGCAATGTGTTGGGCGAACGCGTGTTGGGGCCGGAACCACCGACCGTGGCACGCGTACGGGATAAGCACCTACGGGTGTTGCTCCTCAAGCTGGATCGACGGAACTACAAGGCTGAAAAGGAATTCCTGCGGGATGCGATCGACCGGGTGTTCGCGGAAGCTACCCATCGCTCGGTGCAATTGCAGGTGGATGTGGACCCGCTTTAGGAAAGGTGAAAGAGGAAGGCTGAAGGAGGAAGCTGGAAGCTGGAAACTGGAGACTTGAGACCGGAAGACTGAAACTGGAAAGCAACCAGTCACCAATCCCGTGCAAGTGCTACTAATGCCGGCCAGATCGAGCGCTCCGGAAAAGGCGATCGGAGTTTCATTTCCTGGCCAGTAATGGGGTGCTTGAATTGCATGCACCATGCGTGCAGTGCGATGCTCCGATCCGGCTCTCCACGCCGTGCACCGTATTTCACATCCCCTTTTATTGGATGACCGGCAGCCCCGAGCTGTGCGCGGATCTGGTGGAACGCACCTCCTTCCGGTACGACTTCCAGTAACGAGAACCGTTCACCTAGAGCCTTGGTGGTGTATTTCAAGCGGGCATTGATCTCGCCACCCGACTTGTCAACTTTTGCCTTTCGCGTGCCACCAGCATGTATGAGCTGATGTTGGAGTTCGCCTTTCACTTCGGTACGGCCTTCCACGATGGCCAAGTAGGATTTCACTACGCGCTTCTCACGATACAATGCATCCATGGCACGCAAAGCGGGACCGGTCAATGTGAACAGCGTGATCCCACTTACAGGCCGATCCAAGCGATGCGGAGAACCAACGGTTGCATTGGGGAACATTGACCGGAGCTCTTGCAACAAGCTCAGGTCGCCAGTACGGTCCGGCTGCACTGGCACTCCGGGTGCTTTATCCACAGCCACGAGGAATTCATCCTGAAAAAGGATCAGCGGCGGGGTAGGCTCAATACTGCTCATCAGGGCCGGGGAAATCCGAGGAACGCACATCCTTTACATAGTGTTCCACCGCCTCTGTGATCACGGTGTGCAGGTCGGCATAGCGGCGCAGAAAGCGTGGATTGAACTCCTTGGTGATCCCCAGCATATCGTGCATCACCAATACTTGACCATCCACTCCACCGCCTGCACCGATACCGATCACCGGAATGGAAATACTCTTGGCCACTTCTTCGGCAAGCTTGGCAGGGATCTTCTCCAACACCAGCGCAAAGCAACCGGCCTCTTCCAAGAGTTTGGCATCCCGCCTCAAGCGTTCCGCCTCCTCCTCTTCCTTCGCCCGCACCACATAGGTACCGAACTTGTAAATGCTCTGCGGTGTCAAACCCAAGTGCCCCATCACCGGAATGCCCGCAGTAAGGATGCGCTCCACGCTGTCAAGCACCTCAGCACCTCCTTCCAATTTCACCGCATGAGCACCGCTTTCCTTCATGATGCGGATCGCCGAGTTAAGGGCACCCTTGGAATTGCCTTGGTAGGTGCCGAAAGGAAGGTCCACCACCACCAATGCCCGCGCGCTTCCACGCACCACACTGCCCGCGTGATAGATCATTTGGTCCAAGGTGATGGGTAAGGTGGTCTCATGGCCGGCCATCACGTTGCTGGCGCTGTCGCCCACCAGGATCACGTCCACTCCAGCACCGTCCAACAGACGCGCCATGGAGAAGTCGTACGCCGTGATCATCGCGATAGGAATACGCTTTTGCTTCAATTCTTGCAGTGTGTGGGTGGTCACCCGCTTGATATCCTTTATTGCGCTGCTCATCTGCTTGTTGGCTGGGCCACAAAGCTAACCGGTGTGATGTGGGCGGAATTTCCGTCCTCCCTTCAGCAGTTGTGCGCACACTGGTTTCTCCCGGCAGAGGTCGTGGCAATCCTCATTGCTTATGTCTCGCTCATAACGGGGAATCCCTGCAACAGCAACCTAATAGATCACATCCATGCAAGATTCCCCTTGCCAGAACTCGATGTTTCCGCCAAAAGGCTGGTGTATCCCGCACCAATAGCTGCTTTTTTCCACTCACATCAACAGGCCTCTCTGGCATTTTGCAAATCAACGGCTAGTTTTTATTTGGATTACTCTTCAACGCCAATATGAATTATCATCTAACTGCCGCCCTGCTAAATCACACATACCGCCTACGGAGAGTACCTATTCCATAGGTCCACTTCACCGATATGCGTGTGTTTCCGTGCATTCAGCATGCAATAGGTGACTTCGAATATGTCGGGCAGGTCAAATCAACCATCCAAGGACCACCGAAATGTTAAATCCACAGGTCAATTAGAGGCTTGATAATATGACCGATCTGCCGTACTGCGCGCGCAGACGCAACCCTGTACTTTCAGTTGCCTCAAGTTCATAAGTTTTTCCACTTGTTTGGTAACAATTGTTGGATTTCCTTCGTGCTCCATGACTCCCGGGCTCCTTTCAATTCAATCGACATGCCTGATTGATGGGCCATGCTACGACTTGGTTCAGGTGCCCACTTCCATAACGCGGCCATATGCCCAATATGGCACCACCCCCTCGAAGCCAGAATTACCCCGAACCCAAACCCCACGTACGATGACTTCTTTCAACTCCACTCCAACCACCTCCACGCTCCGCAGTTGGTGGTACAAGACCTTGATGTTGATCCTGCTGGTGGCAGGCGGGTTCGCCACGGGCGCGAATGCGCAAACAGGAAACGTGTGCGGTACGCCCATCGTGGTGAACGCATTGCCTTTCAACCATGCAGGCAATACCTCATCCTACGGCGACGACTATGAGGCGGGCGACGTGCCAACAACGGCATCGGGAGCCATCACGAACGGAACAGGAAGTACCAGCTACATTACTGGTGATGACGTGGTGTACTCCTATACTGCGAGCGTGGACCAGCGGATCACCATCTCCACCACCAACGATGACGACTGGATCGGTCTATGGGCCTTTACGGGCTGCCCCTTCAGTAGTACGGTGGGTTACCATACAGCAACCTCAGGTACCACGCGGTCAATTCCCAACCTCGAATTAGAGGCCGGTACCACCTACTACTTTGTGGTCTCCACTTGGGCTACTCCCCAGAGCACTGCATACACCATCAACATCATACTGGAATGGATTGCCGCCGACCCGTGTACGGGTACGCCGGTTGCCGGCACCCTCCCGGCGCAGATTCCCAGCTGCTTGGGAAGTACCCGTACGCTAGAGCCGACCGGCAGCGTCCTGGAGCTTGATCTCACGTACTTGTGGGAGCAATCCTCGGATAGCATCAACTGGACCAGTGCCACCGGAACCAATAACCTTCACAGCTATACGACGCCCCCATTTAGTGTGCCTACGTACTATCGCATGGTGGTCACTTGCAACAACTCCACCCTTACCGACACCACAACGGTGGGACGGACCATCGAATTGAGTGCTCCTCCATATTTGGTATTTGACGGGATCTCCCATGTGCAGGACTTTGAGAGTTGGACGAGCATGTGTGCCAGCCAGGATATTCCATCGATCAACTGGTCGAACACTCCCACCACGGGCCTCAATAGTTGGCGCCAGGACAACCAAGGCAGCAGCGCCGGTTGGGCCAGTTCCTCGGGTATTTATTCCCCTGTATCCTCCTCGGGCGCCCGTTCGGCCCGCTTCCATTCGGTGGAGGCCCCG
>JAHBUL010000016.1 GCA_019638085.1 Flavobacteriales bacterium
CAGTCTTCCTCATACCAGCTCGCATAAAGCCGGTAGTTCTTTGCGATCCGTTCGATCTCGCCCTCGGAAAGATCCTTGCTTACCGCACCGATACGCTTTGCCGGCACACCGGCCATCAAGCTGCCGGGCTCCACGATGGTTCCTTGGGTAACCACCGCTCCTGCAGCGATCACACTTCCGGTGCCGATCACCGCTTGGTCCATTACAATGGCACCCATGCCGATGAGCACCTTGTTCTCCACCGTGCAGCCGTGAACCACCGCATTGTGCCCGATGCTTACATCGTCGCCGATGGTAAGCCCGCACTTTTGATAGGTGCAATGCAGCGTGGCATGGTCCTGCACGTTCACACGGTCACCGATGCGAATGCTGTTCACATCCCCTCGGATCACAGCGTTGTACCACACACTGCAGCCATCGCCCATCACCACATCGCCGATCACCACTGCGGTTTCGGCCAAAAAAAGATCACGCCCGAATTCAGGCGTGATCCCCTTCAATGTTCTTACCAAGGCCATGGATCAACGCTCAGGCGCTGGCGGGGCAACCGGTGCTTCCGGTGTGGCCGGCGTTACAGGCAACGTTTCAGCGGGTGCCGTAGCCGGCACCCGTGACTCCGGTACCGCGCCATGGTCCTTCTTGTCATGCGGCAGGCCGCAGCCTTCGGCCTGACAGCAATCCGGCAGTGCTTTACGGGCTTCCGCATCCGGCATGATATCATCAGCCATGTAGCCCAGCTTGGCCACGGCTTGGCGCAATTTGTCCGGGTCCGTCTTCTTCGCCCTGTATTCCACGTGGATGATGTTCGTGTTCAGGTCCACCTTCACTGCTTGTACGCCTTTCACGTATAGCATCTCGGTCTCGATAGTGGTTTCACACATGCCGCACACGGCGTTGCTATGGATGTCCACCGAAGCGAATTTGGAATGGTCCGCATCCTGTGCATGCGTACGGGCAGCCACCAGTAGCAGGAGCAGCGCCGAAAGTCTTAGCAGGTTCTTCATGTTCAATGGGTTGATTTGTTCGTTTTTTCCTTCAAAGTGAAACGCAGGCCGAAGTAGGCCATCTGCGTGTTGGTGGGCCCCCAGATCATGGAGGCGTCAAAATACGGGCCGAACGGCTCGTCCACGGCCAGGATCTGGCGTTGCTGGATCGTTCCGGTCAGGTTTTCCCCGCCGAGATAGAACTCCCAAGCACCGATCACGCGGGTGATCTGTGCATTCAGCGTGGCATAGGCCGGGGAGCGCTCCGGCATGCGGTACTCTTCCGGATTGCTGGTGGTGATCGGCAGTCGGGCGGTACCAAATCCATTCAGGGTGATATCGAAGCGCCACTTTTCATCCTTGGCCACATAGCCCAGGTCCAGCAGCCCCCTGTGCGAGGGGACCAGCGGCCGTTCGCGCAGCACATTATCGTACGTGGTGCGCGTATCGTAGTAGCGGTAACTGGCCTTCATCTCCCACTGCTTGCTCAGCTGCACCTGCACGTCGGCCAGTAGGCTGTTCGCGTAGCTGGGGCCATCCAGCATGTAGAAGGCCAGTGCCTGCGGATCGCGGTCCAGATCGGCCACCACCTGCGCCGTGAAATCCGCGCGATAGGCATCCACCGCCACGCTCCATTTCTTACCGAACCACTTGAACTTGTGCAGCAACGAGATCCCGGTGTTCCAAGAGCGTTCGAAGCCCAGATCACCTTCAATGGAAACCACACGCGAACTGGCCTGTGCCGCCGCATTCTCCATGATCGGGTTTGCGCTCCGGAAGCCACTTCCAGCGGAGAAGCGGATGGTGGTCAACGGAGCGATGTCGTACTTCAGGTGGAGCCGCGGACTGATGGCCTCCCCGTATTTACTATTGAAATCGGCCCGCACGCCGGCCACCACGGTGAGGCGATCGCGCGTCCGTGTGTATTCGGTAAAAACGCCCGGCATACGTTCCGTGCGACCCAGGTCCATGGGCTCCAGAGAAGGCTGCCTGAAGAGTTCATCGTAATCGTCGAACTGGAAGCTGCCTCCGGCCTTGATCTGGTCGTTGTGCTTCAGCAGTTGCTGATACACAACGTTGGCGTAAGCGCTGCGTTGCGCACCTTGGTAGTTGTTATCGCCAAAGACCGAAGATACCGTGTGGTTGCGGAAACCGGTGAGAACACCGATGCTCTTGGCGGGGTCCTTCAGGATCCACCCGTTCTTCACGATCACATCGGCCAGCTCATTGTCGATGTCCACCCCGTAGCGCCTTCCTTCGGAGAACTCGCCCGGACGCGCATCATTCATCTGCCCGCCGTTGCGCACATCGGTGACATAGCGCAGGATCACTTGGGTGGTCCGGTTCTCGGTGCGCTGCATCCAGCGGTCCAGGATGTTGAAACGTTTGGTCATCGGCTGATCACGGAAGCCGTCGCCATTGTCATCCAGTTCGCGTTGCATCAGATTGCCTTGCACCATCAGCAGGTTGTCGCCGGCCTTTCCGAGGTGCTGGGCGGCGTTCACGTTCAGCTCCGTGCGGCTTTGGCTGTTCACGTACAGGTTGGTGAAAAGCATAGGTGCCGTAGCGGGATCCAGCAGACAGAGGTCGATCTGCCCGGTCATGGCATTGGGGCCGTTCACCGCCGTGCCGATGCCCTTGCTCACGTTGATGTCCTGGATCCACGGACCCGGCACCAGCGTAAGGCCCGAGTTGGAGGAGAGACCACGTACAAAGGGGATGTTCTCCATGCTGATCTGCGCGTACTTGCCGTCCAGCCCGAGCATGCGGATGGTCTTGGTCCCGCTGACGGCGTCGCTGTAGTTCACATCCACGGTAGCGTTGGTCTCGAAGCTCTCGCTGATGTCGCAGCAAGCGGCCCGCTTCAATTCCCGGGCACCGATGGACTCGATGGCTTGTAGGGATTGCAGACTGAGGCGGGTGCTGGCCTGGCGCTCGCTCACCTCCGCTGCGGCGAGTTGCACGGAGCCTTCCACCGTCACCGTGAGCGGCCCTTTCGGGGCGGCCTTGAGCAAGAGCGAATCCGGGGTGGTGGAAAAAGAGGACGTGACCAGCACGGCAGGCCACGCCGCTGGCATGGGTAGTGAAAAGTGTCCGAGGGAGTCGCTCATCACCGCCGGTCCATCCGCCCAGCCCACGCGGGCATCGGGCAAGGGAACCGCGCGTTGGCCTGCTTCGAGCGTACGCACCACGCCATGCACCTGTTCTTGTGCAAGCAGTACTGCGGCCGAGCAGGCCAGGATGAGCAATATGATCGATCGTTTTGGGGTCATTCAAAAAAGTCTTCGAGGTGAACACAAGGAAACCGGCTGCGCACCAGCGGTGGCAGCTTTCACCGGGAAGGCTTTTCTAAATGATGAAGACGCCCGTGGACGCCAAGCGCTGCGCAAGTGGCAGCGGGGGCGGACGCGAGATATGCGCATCCGTGGATGCCTGCGCAGCCAGGATCACCGGGGCGAAGCTCGGTCCGGGCTGCAGGATGGCCACCGGCATGGGTACCATGGCATTCACAGCGGGCACAAAATCGGAACGCTGGGGCCGGGCCTCCCACATTTCGCAGCAGGTGGCACTTACCGTGGCCGTATGTGTATCTTCAGCAGGGCAGCAATCCTCCACTTGTCCTACGCTCACCACCGTGTGACCACCGATCACACAGGTCATGCGGGCCAACGCCGGCGCAGCCGTGCCCATCAGGAGCACCAGCATGGCCAGAACGGAAAGTCCGTTGGAGCGAAGAGAAGGCATGAGACGCATGGAGCGCAAAGATACGTAGCGCGCACGGCAAGGTTCGCACAGGATGAGCAAGGGGTTGGGAAGCTAATCTGGGGAGGTGAGGGAGGTGTGGGAGGTGAGGGAGGTGAGGGAGGTGAGGGTGGTGAGGGTGGTGAGGGAGGTGAGGGTGGTGAGGGAGGTGAAGGAGGTGAGGGAGGTGAGGGTGGTGAGGGTGGTGAGGGTGGTCGCGGGCAGCGGAGGGGCGCCCATCCCCCATTGGTTACCTTTGTGACACAATGCAAACCACTGAAACCCGCACACCCATTTCGGTCTACGTAGAGGCTACGCCCAATCCCGCCACCATGCGCTTCGTCACCAGCCGAGCCTTGGTCCCGGAAGGGCGCTTGATGGAATTCACCGATCCGGAAGATGCTGAGGCCGTGTCACCACTGGCCGCCAAGGTCTTCAACCTGCCGTTCGTCACCGGGGTCTTCATCAGCGGCAACTTCCTCACCGTGACCAAGAACGATAGCATCGACTGGGACATGGTGCAGATCGAACTGCGCGAATACATCCAAGAATACCTCAACACGGACGGCCGTGTAGTACTGGCGGACGCTTCGGCCCAAAGCCTTGCTGATGCCAACGAGCGCGCTACCTCCCATGCCGCACCCACCAGCAAGGATGACGAGCTGATCATCTCGGTACTGGAGGAATACGTCCGCCCTTCGGTGGAAGGCGACGGCGGACACATCTCCTTCAAATCCTTCAAGGACGGCATCCTCGCCGTTACCCTGCGCGGCAGCTGCAGCGGCTGCCCCAGCAGCATGATCACCCTCAAGAGCGGTATCGAGAACCTGATGAAGCAGATGGTCCCGGGGGTGCGGGAGGTGGTGGCGGAGGAGCTTTAGGGGATCAGTCCTTGAGTCGGGAGTCCGAAGTCGGGAGTCCGTTGGACTGACGGTGCATTCTCGTTGGTACCCTACCTTGGCGAGCAACCACCACAATGAAACCGCTCGCTCCCATGGTGATAGCGGGGGCACTGCTCGGACTCGCTCCGAACTTTGCCCATGCACAAGCACCGGACCCCATCGATTCCCTCAAGAGGGCAATTCGCACGGCGGAAAACGATACCACGAAGCTTTCGGCAATGATCGCTCTGAGCGAGCGTGTCTACGCGGAAAACCCGGATACGAACAAGACGATCTGCCGCAGTGCGATCGCCTTGGCCGACCGCAGCCTCGCGCGAAAGGACATCGGCCCCAAGGAGCGAAGCACGTTGCTGATGTACAAGGCCTCCGCGATCAACAACCTCGCGGCCTCCCACTACATGTTCGGGGATCTGGACAGTGCGCTATTGTGCTTCCGGGAAGCGCGGTCCATTCACGCGGCGAACCGGTACACACCCGGTATCGCGGACGCGCTGAACAATGAAGGTCTTGTACTTGGCATCCTGGGGCGGTATGCGGAGCAGCGCGACATGCTCTTCCGGGCGAAGGAAGTGTACGTGAACGCCGGTGACATGGGAAGTGCCGCCAAAGCGTTGAACAACATCGCCACGTATTACAAGGACCAGGGGAGACCGGATACCGCACTGCTCTATTGGGACAGCTGCTTGTACATATATGAGGGACTACAGGACCTCAAGGGAATTGCGGACTCGCGGTTGAACATCGGACAGGCTCTGGGGGAGCAGGGGGAGGCCGCCAATGCGTTGGAACAATACCTCATATCCGAACGCCTGTACGAGCAATTGAACGATGACCGGGGTTTGGCCTTTTGTCTCGGCAACATCGCGAACATCCTCGATGCACAAGGTCTTTCGGAGGAGGCGCTCGTTTACGCGCACCGTAGCCTCGACATCAAGATCGCCATTGGCGACAGCATTGCGCAAGCGGCAGAGCGCATGAACATCGGGACCATCCTGGAGGACCAAGGGGAGCATGATCTCGCGCTAGCCGAATATGCGAAGAGCTTGGCGGTATTCGCACGTTCCGGCAGCCTCTCGAACGAAGCGGCCGTGCATGGCCGTATCGGAAGTGCACTGAAGAACAAGGGCGATCTGGACAGCGCGCTCGTACACTATCGTATGAGCAGGGCCATCAGCGAAACCATCGGGAACCCTGCCGACATCAGTAATGCGCTCTATGACCTCGGTCATTACTTCGAGCAAACGAACCAGTTGGACAGCGCCTTGGCGAACTACCGGGCCTGCCTTGCCATTGATGAGCGTGTAAAGGATCGGCAAGGACAGTCTTTCGCACTGTTCAGCATCGCTCGTATAAAACTCCTCCAGCACAAGCCTGCGGAGGCGGAGCAATGGGCACGCCGCTCACTGGAACTGGCGCAGGAATTGGGCTTTCCCCGCAACATTATGCGCGCTACTGAAGTGCTGCATCAAGCGCTGGAACAACAGGGCAAATGGCGAGAGGCCCTGGGGATGCTGAAACTGCACCGGCAAATGGCCGATAGCGTGGAGGGCAAGGAAGCCGCGAAAAACACCTTGCGCCTGCAGTTGCGGTACGGCTTCCGGCAAACACAGGTGGCGGATAGTTTACGGCACGCCGTGGAGCTTGCGCATGTGGAGACCGAACGGCAAGCTGCTTCAGCAGAAGCAGAGCAAATGGCGTTTCGAAACAAAGCACTCGCTTCAGGCACCCTGCTGTTGCTGATAGGCGGCGGTGTGATCTTCCAGCTCGATCGCCGCCGCCGCCGCGCCAAGTACCAGCGCGATGCCGCCCAACTGGAGCTGAAGGCCCTGCGGGCCCAAATGAACCCGCACTTCATCTTCAATGCCTTGGCGAGCATCAACGATTACGTGCTGGAGAACGAGCGCGATCTCGCCTCTGACTACCTCACGAAATTCGCACGGCTTATGCGGCTTGTGCTCGAAAACAGCCGCAAGCCCTTGGTACCGTTGGTGAAGGACATGGAAGCCCTACAACTGTACATGGAGCTGGAGTGCTTACGTTCCAACGGATCATTCGAGCATGTGATCGACATGGCGACGGACATCGACGCAATCCAAGTGATGGTGCCGCCTTTGGCGATCCAACCATTCGTGGAGAATGCGATCCGGCACGGCCTGGCGAAGAAAGATGGAAACGGGCATCTCGGGGTGACTATCCGGAACCGGGTGGATCATTTGCTCGTCACAGTTGAGGATGACGGTGTGGGGCGCGGGCGGTCCACAACGTCCGCTGCGGACAACAAGACCTCATTGGGCACGCACATCACCCAAGCGCGGCTGGACCTGCTTACCATGAGCAGCAGGCGGCAGGCCACGATCCGCTACACCGACCTACCGCAGGGCACGCGTGTGGAGGTGGAACTGCCGTGGGTGCTGCAGGGATAATGAGCAGGAGATCCATGTTCGCACGTATCGTCCCCAACATCCAAGTTGCTGCGATCCTTGGCGCGGCCATCGCCCTTGTGGCATGCGGTAAGGGAACTGACGAGGCCGGACTACACCGGTCGGTCGTACAGGTGGAAGCCGTTGCAGCGGACACAGCGAATACCGGCGCATGCATCCGGGCCTCGCTTGTCCTGATGATCCAAGCACCGGACAGCTCAAGAGGAGCCCTTGCACAGTGTTGGCAGGGAGCCACTCCGACCTCCAGGATACTGCTGTGGCATGCCTACCATGAAGCCATGGCCCGCGTTGCATACCACCGTTCAGACATGCTCTCCGCCTTGTTGCATTGCGATTCAGCATTGAACCATGGCTCCATCCGGCCCGATCGGGTTCAGGAGGCATCCATAGCCGTTCTACAAAGCCGCATATTCGCTTGGACCGGGGACTTTGATGCCGCCTCCACTGTCCTGGGCAGGGCCCTTTAACTTTACAGGGTCGCCCAAGACACCGCCGGCATGGCTGAATGCCTGGAGCAGCTTGGCTGGGCCCATTATCGGCAAGACCAATTCCTCCTCGCCAAGGAACAATGGTCGAGATCATTGGAGCTCCGGCGTTCCATCAATGACCTTTTCGGCGTGACGAATAACTTGCGCTGGGTGGGCGTCGCATTCATGGACTCCCAACACCCCGTGGAAGGTGCCCTGTACTATGATTCGGCGCACCACATGGCCCGTGTGCTCAAGGATCCCTATCTGCTCTCCTGCGCCCACAACAATATGGGCGTTCACATGGACAGTGCCTTGTATTATGCCCGTATCTATGGTGACCAGGCCCACCTATTCCGCGTCATGTACACCACTGCCAGGTTGCTCATCGGACATGGGAATGTGGAGGAAGGCATGGCGTATTGCGATACCGTTCTGGCCTACGCAAGACGTACTGGGAATGCCGTTCTGGAGCGGGATGCCTTGCTGGACATAGGCAATGGATATCGTGCCAAAGGGATGTGGAAGCAGGCGTTAGCGTTCAAGGATTCAGCGCATGCCATTGACGTCCGGGTGATCAATCCTCCCGCCACGAAGGAACTGCTCGCCAAGCAATCAGTCTTGAATGAATTCCGCCGCCGCCAGATCGGTGACAGCCTTCGGTACGTCCGGGAACTTGAACAGGTGGAAGGCGAGCGCGCCTTGGCATCGCTGCGCGCCGAAAGGAACAGCATCCTGGCCTGGGCCGTTGGCTTGGCGGCCTTGGCCGTGATCGGCGGTGCAACGGGGTATCAGCGGAACAAGCTAAGGCACCGCAAGCTCACGCATGAACGAGACAAAGCTCGCAGCGAACTCCGTGCCTTGTGCGCGCAGATGAACCCGCATTTCATCTTCAATGCCCTGGCCAGTATCAACGATTACGTGCTGGAGAACGAAAGTGAACTGGCCTCGTCCTTCCTCACGCGATTCGCCCGGCTCATGCGCCTGGTGCTGGAGAACAGCCGGAAGGAGCATGTATCCCTTGCGAAGGACCTGGAGGCCCTGCAGCTCTACATTGAGCTGGAATGCCTGCGGTCCAACAACGGGTTCACACACAGCATTGACGTGGCCCCCGGCATCGATCCAGTACAAGTAATGGTACCCCCCCCTGATCGTACAACCCTTTGTGGAGAACGCGATCCGGCATGGCCTCGCCAAGAAACAGGGGAAAGGACATCTCCGCGTAAGCGTGCGGAAGCGATCGGGACAACTGATCGTAACCGTGGAAGACGACGGCGTGGGGATGAAGCGGCCCACGGTGCCGCAGATCGGGGATGAACAAACCTCCCTCGGTACGGCCATTACAGCCGAGCGCTTGGCCATGCTCAGCGAGAAGCTCGGCATGCCGCTTGGCTTCCGGTACCTCGATGTGCCAGTGGGTGTTTGCGTGGAGGTGACGTTGCCGCTGACGGAAGAGGCGTGAAGTACCGAACGCTTCCTTTCCCACCACCTTTCATCCGTTTCCCGCCAGCTATACAATGGCGCTTGAAGGTTGGCGTAAACTGATGGACTTTGGTCGCACCAAAAACCCACGGACCATGAAAAACGCACTACTTCTCTCGATTCTGTTCTGCACGCTGGGCACTGCCCAAGCCCAGAACGGTGTAATTACACTTCTCCATCTAGGTCAACCAACGTTCTTTTACCAGCCGGCTTCCGATCTGAACGATGCAATAGGCGCTGCCTTTCATGGCGACACAATCGTTCTTCCCGGAGGGGAAGTTGGACCTTCAGCATCGGTAAACATAACTAAGCGACTGACCATCATCGGAGCTGGTATCTATCCCACAGGAGCACCCGTTACGAACGCCACCACCATGTCTCAAGCGGGCAATGTAAATTACAACTTGTATCTCACGGCAACTGGTAGTGGATCCAGTTTTGAGGGGATAGGCTTCACTAGGGGAATCTATTTCAACTCCAACGTTTCTAATATCACGTTCTCGCGCTGCAACATTGGCCCGATTGGGTATGCTAACGTTAATCAATCTTCTCCGACCGATTTGGTTATCTCTCAATCTGTCCTGCATTCCGGGATGACGTTTCATTCCGGTATAGGACTTGCCATGAGCAACTGCATTTTGGGAGGTAACCTATACTTTGGAACAAGTCCTTCCAATGCATACATTAACCAATGTATTTTCCTGAATGCGAACAACTCAGGAGTTGGGTACAATCCTGGTGTCATGTACACGAACTGTGCATTTCTAAACAGCAGTACGAACGGCATGGCGATCAACCATGCGTCCACATACGACCATTGCTGGTTCGCTCCAACAAATGGGTTTCCGTTGGTAACATTCGGAACACAGCCAGTCCACATTGGGGATAAAATCGCAGCCTTTTCAGCGAGCTATTTTATCAATGCCAACGCGACGGACTTCGCCTATGACAAGGACTATACACCAGTGCCTTCGCCAACAAATCCAATGCTCGGCAACGGCGTTGATGGCCAGAACATCGGCCTCTACGGCCCCGGAACAACGGGCTGGAAAGACCTGGCCATTCCCTCCAACCCGCATTGGACACAGTTCACGCCCAACGGGAACATCAACACCACCGGCGGGACGATCCAGGTACACATCAAGGCCGAGGCCCAGCAAAACTGAGCCGCCATGTACCGCCTCCTGCTTGCCTTCATCGGCTTCGGGCTGCTTGCGCCAAGCGCAAACGCCCAGTCCACCACGCTCAACCGGTATGAATACTGGTTTGACGAGAACTATGCTTCCCACGGCTCTGGCACTGTTTCCGGCGTGAACGTGGACCTCCCCGCACTGAACATCAGTACAGCCGGACTTCCCAATGGCCCGCACAACCTGCGCATGCGATTCCGCGATAGCAATGGCCAATGGGGCAGCGTGGTCTCTCGGGCATTCATCCAGATGTGGGATTCCTCGGCCATGACCCAATATGAATATTGGTTTGATGAGGATGATGACGATGCACACCGCGTTTCGGTCGCCGTTTCGGGAGTGAACGTAGACCTTCCTACAGAGTCCATCGACATTTCCCACCTGGGTCCCGGCCCGCATACCCTGCGGATCCGCTTCCAGGACAGCCAGGGCCAATGGAGCAGTGTGGCCTCCCGCACCTTCATCCGGACGCTGGACCCGCCCTACCAGATCACGGCGGTGCGCTACTGGCTTAGCAATGAGCAGAACCCCACGGACATGCAGTATCACTATTTCGATGCGCCCGTGGACAGCTTGGATGTGGTCGCTGAATTGCTGGACGCCTGCATGTTCCCCAACGGAACCGGAATACTCAAGATCCAAGTGCGGGACAACCATGCCCAATGGAGTTCGGTGATCACCCGGACGTTGAACGTAACCCCGACGGGCGTGCTGGCGATCGCGGGCATTGATCACGTTGGATCCTTCTGCCCCGACGAGCAGGTGACATTCACGGCCACGCCGCAGACCGGAAATGCCGTGGCCACAAGTTACGCTTGGACGATTCCCAGCGGCAACGGGTGGGACTTTACGCCCTCCACCGGGCCATCGATCTCGGTCACCATCGGCAACGTGGCAGGGAATATCAGCGTGGTGGGCACCAATGCTTGTTTTGACAGTGTTCAGGCCTCACTTCCCATCACCTTGCCATCAACGCCGGCGCAACCCGCAATGAGCTTTGCTTGGGACCTGCAGCCTTGTGCCGGCATTAATGTGGACTATGCCGTGCAGCCCGTAAGCGGTGTCCACTATGAATGGTCCGGTGCCGCCACAGGCAGTGGCAGTTCCATCATCTTGGTGATGGTCGATCCCGCCGACACGATCATTACCGTGACGCCATACAATACCTGCGATGTTGCAGGCACACCCTTGACAGCATCGATCACGGTGCAGCACGTTCCGGAAGCACCGGAGCCGATCACGGGCAATTTTGACGTCTGTGCCGGTTCTTCGGAAGACTATGCCACTGCCAGTGGTCCCATTCCAGGCGGTGGGTATCGTTGGTACTGGCCGGGGGAGAATACTCAGATAGGTCCAAATACCTCCTTCACGATCAACTTCGGTTCAGCGAGCGACACATTGACCTTGACCCCGTTCAACACCTGTGGTGATGGCCCGGCGGTGACACAAGCGATCTCCGTTGTGCCCCCACCGGATATTCCTGTGATAAACGGTGAGGACCATCTCTGCGAAGGTGGATCCTCGGTCCTATCCGTGACCCCTGGTTCAGGCACTACGTACGCGTGGAACACGAACGAGACCGGCAACTCCATCACCGTGGATTCAGCTGGCACATACAGCGTGGTCGCAGACAATGGTTGTGGCACTTCAAGTGCTTCGATCTCTGTAGTGGTTGATATGCTTGATCTTGCCTTTATCGATGGCCCATCTGAAATCACTGCTGCGGGTACATATACGTTCACTGCGATGCCCTCGCTGCCCGCTGCCACGGGTTATAACTGGACCTTCCTGCCGACCATGTCCTGGGCCTCCAGCGATACTGACCACAACGACAACATCGCTTACCTGGATGTGAACAGCGCTGGCATCTACACGATATGCGTAGGGGCCAATAGCACAGCGTGCCAAGGGGACACCATTTGCATCACCACGGACAGCACAGTGGGCATCGCTCCCATCGCTGATGGAACGGACGAAGTCAGCATCTACCCAAATCCATCGAGTGGTGTGTTCATCATTGTACCCGGCGAAAAAGGAGCGGTAGAGTATCGCGTACTGAATGCATTAGGTCAGGAAGTATTCCCGGCCACCCGATCGACCGGCCAGATCACCTTGGACCTTACATCGCTGGCATCCGGAAGTTATCTCCTGCACTGGCGGGGCACATCGTCCAACGGACAGCAAACCCTATTGATCCAACATTGAACAAAACCACCATCAATCCATCGACTAGCCATGAAACACTTCATCCTGACCCTTGCTTTCGTAAGCACCTGCATTTTCCAGGTGAAAGCCCAGGAAACCCTCACCAACCTGTCCATCGTCCAGATGGTGGCAATGGGCTTTGATCAATCCATTATCGAAAGCAAGATCAATACCTCGAGCAATGATTTCGATGTGAGCACATCAGCACTGCTCGCACTTCAACAGGACAGCGTGCCGAACGCCGTAATAGCAGCAATGATGACCGCTGCGAACGACCCTTCGAAAAAGGTGGTGGACATGAACGACTTCCGGACTCCGCATCGCCCGGGAATTTACTACTACGACACCAAAGGGGATTTGGTGGAACTGCTCTCCACGGTGACCAACGGGACCAAAACACGGAACAGGTTGGGCTCAGCATATTCCTACGGGATCTCGAAAGCCAAGGTCGTTTCGCAGGTCTCGGGTACAGAGGCCCGATTAAGTTTCAAGAAGGTTCCCAAGTTCTATTTCTACTTCAACCAGCAGACCAGCAGTTTCGATAACCAAGGCCTGTACTATGGGTTCGGGACAGCTTCAAGCCCCAATGAGTTCGTACTGGCGCGAATGGAAATCAGGAAAGGAACACGGGAACTCGTGGTCTTTTCGGTGAACAGCTTTACCCAAGAGCATGGCGTGAATGAAAAGCAGGCCGTCAGCTATGAAATATCCCAAGTGGACCAAGGCATCTTCGAGGTGAGTGTTGGCGATATCGGTCCGGGTCAATACTGTTTTCTCTATAGTGGAAGTGCTCCATCGAGCCAGACGAGGGTCTATGACTTCGGTATCCGATAAAGGAGCGATAGCATTTGATCATGCTAACTTGGGCACGATCCATGCCCATGAGAACCGGGAAGATGCCACAACTCACCGCCGTGATCGTTGACGACGAGGAACGCCCACGCCAAGCCTTGGCCAAGCTTGTGGAGCGCACGCAGCCGCAGGTAACCGTCACCGGTATGGCACCCAATGTTCCGGAAGGCGTGGAACTGATCCGTCGCCTTGCACCGGATGTGATCTTTCTGGACATCGAGATGGGGGAACAGACCGGCTTCGACCTGCTGCGTTCTTTGGGAGAGCGGCCTCCCTATGTGATCTTCACCACGGCACATGAGAGCTATGCGCTCACCGCCATCCGCTTCAGCGCTTTGGCCTTCCTCCTCAAGCCAGTGGATAAGGATGAACTGTCAACGGCGATCCGGAAGGCACAACAGGCGGTCCATGGTGCAAACCAGATCGGCATGGTGGAGATGCTCCTTCGCAACATGGACAGGAGCCACGGGGAACGGCCCTTGGCCATGCCGGTGAGTGACGGTTTCCAAATGGTGAACATGAACGAGATCGTGCTTTGCGTGAGCGATGGGAACTACACCACCCTGCATTTGCGCGATAATAAAAGCATGGTGGTCTCGCGGCCGATCGGTCATCTGGAGGAACTCTTGAGGGAGCATTTTATCCGTGTCCATAACGAGCATCTCGTGAACCGCAAGCACATCACGCGCTACATACGCGGCGAAGGTGGCGAGGTGATCTTGAGCAACGGGATGAACATCGCGGTTTCCCGGCGCAAGAAGCAGGAGCTCATGGCTGCTTTGGATTTGATCTGAGACCTGCACACTTGCAGCGTAAGGGCTCTCCCAGGCCAGCCATTCATCGCTTTGTTGAACTGCCGTGTAGCTACCAGTTCAAGAAGGTTTTATGCATTTCCCTCACCTCCTGCATCTTCTTGTGGAACGCCAAACACAGGAAAAATGAAGAACACACGCACAATAATGGCGATGCTGGCGCTGGCCGCTGCTTCGCATGGAATGGCCCAGGATATGGGCGAAATACACAGCAAGGTGCTGGATCCCGATGGACAGCCGGTTGAATTCGGTATCGTACGGGTGGAGCAGGGCGGGAAGTTCACGGGGTCGGAAACGGATGCCGAGGGACGCTTTGTGCTAAAACCACTGCCTGCAGGGGTGTATACCGTGCATGTGCAGGGCATCGGATTCCGCCCGGCGGAGATCACCGGTGTGCGGGTGGACCCCGGATTGATCGCGCGGCTGAAGGACATCCACCTCAGCTCCCTGCTGGGCACCGTGACCGTGGAACGATTCAAATGGGAGGAACCCTTGATCCGACCCGACGATCCCTCACGCATGGTGATGACCAGCGCACAGATCGAGACCAATGCCACGCGCAAGGACCCGGTGAAGATGATCGCGAGCATCACGCCCGGTGTCACCAAGGCGGTGGACAGCGATGAGCTGTACTTCCGTGGATCACGTGCAGGCACGATGGCCTATTACGTGGACGGCGTGAAGGTGACGGGGACCAACCCGGGAGTACCCTCGGAGGCGATCAGCAGTGTGAGCGTGTATACCGGAGGGCTTCCCGCGAAGTACGGGGATGTGACCGGTGGCGTGATCTCCATTGAGACGAAGAGTTACTTTGATCTTTACCAGCAGCGGAATGCTGGGCGTTAGTTGTCAGTTGTTCGTTGTCAGTTGTCAGGCTGCCGAACGTTGCCGCGATATTGCTCGTGTTGAATTGCAACGATTCTATGCGGAAGCAATCGTCAGTGAGCATCAGAGATCGGACGCAAGAAAGCAGTGAAGATCCAGTAACAGAAGCGGAGTGCACGGAGTTTATTGAAACGACCTGACAACTGACAACCGACAACGGAAAGATGTTCCTCCGCAACAGAATCACTGCACGCCTCACGGATGAGGAGTTGGTCGCCAAGCTTCGCGCTGGCGGCCGTTCCGCGTTGGGTGTGTTGTGGGACCGGTATGCTCACCTGCTCTTTGGCGTTGCGATGAAGTACTTGAAGCATGCAGAGGAAAGCAAGGACGAGGTGATGGGGCTTTTCGAGGAGCTGCCTGCGTTGCTGGGCAAGCATGAGGTGAAGAGGTTCCGGCCTTGGATACATACTGTGATGCGGAACCGCTGCCTGATGGCTTTGCGGAAACACGACCCGGAGGTGTCGCTTGTGGTGGAACCAGCGCAAGAAGAAACCAGCGACGAAGCCGCACTGCACGAGGCTTCCCTGCAAGCCTTGGAAACGGCCATCGGCCAACTGCCGGAAGGTCAAGCAAGCTGCATCCGACTGTTCTACCTGGAGCGGAACAGCTATGACCAAGTGGCCGTGCGCACCGGCCTGCCCGTGGGGCAAGTGCGAAGCAATCTCCAGAACGGCAGGCGCAACCTGCGCATTATCCTAGAACGCCATGGACAACAGCATTGACCCCTTCTCCCCCAACACGCCGCTCACGCGTGAGTTGTTGGAACGCTATGCGCTGGACAAGCTCACTCCGGAGGAGCGCCATGCGGTGGAACTTCATTTGGAAAATGACCCGCTGCTCCACGATGCCGTGGAGGGGCTCGGAATGCCTGGCGCAGTGGAGGGACTGCACACCATGCATCGTCCAAGGCTTTCCGGTATGGGCAATGGTGCCTATCTGGCGCTGGGAGCTGTGCTCGTGGTCGGTGGTATCGCCCTCTGGTCGGCTTTGCACAACAGCACAATACCTTCAACCCCAACAGTTCCCGTGGCATCCACGGATGTTCATGTTCCGGCTGTGATCCCAGCTGCGGTGGAGAGCACCTTGCTTGTGGTCCATGCAGAGTTGGATGCGCTGCCGAAGCGAACGGGAAATGTGCCTGAAGGCAGGGATGAATTGGACCGCTTCCATCAGCCTGCCGAGTCCCCGGAGCAGACTGAGCGAACCGCCATTGAACGGATGGAAGGAACGCCGGTAAAGCTGGATCGGGCTTCGGGCATTTCCGCTCCGGCGGTGAAACGTGCAACGAAGCCTTCCCGCCGTTTGCTCTATCTGCATGGATTAAAGGTGGTACATCCGGATGAGATGGACCGGGACCGGAGAGCACCACTTCGCTCCCCCGGTGTGCCTGCCAACGCTGAGCCCATGCGCCGGGACAGCATTCCTTCGGGGCCGACGGCCATCCCCTATCTCGCCCTGCTGGATGAAGCCCTGGGAGCATTCTCACGTGGTGAGGAAGGAGTCGCCTTGGATGATCTGTACTTCCTTCTGGGCCAATACCCGGACGATGTGAACGCCCAGTTCTATGGCGGGCTGGCCTGTTACCGGCTTGGGCTGTATCCGCGGGCATTGCGGTTGTTGCAAGCTGCAGCCGAAAATCCGGTGGATAGCTTCCGTGAGGAAGCCTTGTGGTATGAGGCGCTCACTACGGTGAAACAGAACGGAAGGACCGCAGCCCGGCCTGCGCTGGAGCGGATCGCCAACAGTGGCGGATTTTACGCGACTCAGGCGCAGGTGCTTTTGGAAGCGCGGTGAGGGGGTTGTTTGTAACGGAGAGTTGCAGGAGCCCGCCGGAGGCGGAGTGGAGTTCGCGCACTCGGCAAAAAGCCGAGCGCGGGTGGGTGCGGGCAGATGTATAGGCGGGCACCGGACAAAAAAAGGCCGCTCCTGTTCGGAACGGCCTTTTCAAAGGTCTTGTTGAGAAGACTTATTTGCCTCCTTCCAGCTCGTCCTGCCATGCTTTCAACTCGTCCCACTTACCAGCGGCAGC
Source organism: Flavobacteriales bacterium (assembly GCA_019638085.1). GTDB lineage: Bacteria > Bacteroidota > Bacteroidia > Flavobacteriales_F > PHOS-HE28 > PHOS-HE28. The sequence continues at coordinate 16,991 of JAHBUL010000016.1, forward strand.
GAGTTCGGCCTGCTTGGGCCAGGTGCCTGGGTTATGCGAGGCGAAGTGAGGGCCAGCAGCCGTCAGGAGCTCCTGGAGCTTATCCACTGAGGTGGCTGCCAGTTCGGCGAAGCTGTTGATCCCGGCTTCGTTGAAGAGTTCGGCGATCTTCGGGCCGATGCCTTCCACTTTGCTCAGGTCGTCGGCCTTGGTGGCTGGTTTCGGTGCTGCGGCAGCCTTGGCGGGCTTCACAGCGGCCTTTCCACCACCGTTCAGGTCCACACCGTTCGGGATCACGCTCACATAGCTCTTGTCATCGCGCTTGCGACGGAACTCCACCGTACCGTCCACAAGGGCGTACAGGGTGTGGTCCACGCCGATGCCGACGTTCTTACCGGCATGGTGACGGGTACCGCGCTGACGCACGATGATGTTACCTGCAACGGCTGCGCTTCCGCCGTAGATCTTTACACCCAAACGCTGTGAACGCGATTCGCGTCCGTTCTGGGTACTACCTGCTCCTTTCTTGTGTGCCATGGCTGAGAGGGTCTTTCAGGATAAAACCTGGTGACACTTATTTCTTATCGTCTTTTTTCGGTGCGGCTTTCTTGGCTGCCGCCTTTTTGGCCGGCGCTTTCTTCGCTGCAGCCTTCTTGGCCGGGGCCTTCTTCACTGCGGCCTTCTTCGCAGGCGCGGCTGTGGCCGTAGCCGTTTCACGGGTCTTCTTCACCGCCGGGGCATACGGGATCACCGCTGGCGCAGTGCTCTTGCTGGCGTCAAACTTCTCACCCTTGCCGAGGATGGCTTCCACCCACAGCTCCGTGAGGTGCTGGCGATGACCGTTGAGCTTCTGATAGCCCTTGCGGCGCTTCTTTTTGCCCACCATCACCTTGTCGGACTTGCTGTGCGTCAGCACTTTGGCGGCGATGCGTACACCATCCACCATCGGCGTGCCGATGCTGGTCTTGGCGCCATCGCTCACCATGAGCACGTTACCAAGCTCCACATGCTTCCCCTCCTCGAGGTCGAGGCGGTGCACTTTCAGCTTCTGGGGGGCCTGCACCTTGAATTGCTGGCCGGCGATCTCTACAATGGCGTACATGGTTCCTAAAAATGGGGTGCGAAAGTAGTGGTTCTTTATGATCCCGCAAACAAGGGGACAAGTTCTTAGTTGTCAGTTGTTCGTTGTCAGGGGGTTCCGTAAGCTGTTTCAAGGCCTTTTCCACCCTTCCACCAGCGCTTCAGGATGTTCATCGGTGACTGGGTCGGTGACAACTACCGCTCTCGACAGTTCACTGCCCGTACGCGATCGGCTGCCTGATAACCAAGTACCTGACAAATGCGCTTCACTTCAACTTGAACACCTTTTTCAGTTGTGGCACAACATCCAGCTCTTCCCAAGGGAACAGCTTCACCTTCACCGTAGCCTTACGGCCAGCGTTATCGAACTTCTTGGTGACCGTCCGCGGCTCACGGCCCATGTGCCCGTACGCGGCGGTCTCGCTATAGATCGGCGTACGCAACTTGAAGCGATCTTCGATGAAGTAGGGTCGCATGTCCAATTCCTTCATGCCGGCAACGGTCCTTGCGATCTGGCCATCACCCATCTTCACCTTGGCGGTTCCGTAGGTGTTCACGTAGAATCCGACCGGCTTGGCCACGCCGATGGCATAGGCCACTTGAACAAGCACTTCGTCGCAAACACCAGCTGCCACCATGTTCTTGGCTATATGGCGGGCTGCGTAGGCTGCGCTGCGGTCCACTTTGCTGGGGTCCTTCCCGCTGAATGCACCGCCACCATGAGCGCCTTTGCCACCGTAGGTATCCACGATGATCTTGCGGCCCGTGAGCCCGGTATCACCGTGAGGCCCGCCGATAACGAACTTGCCCGTGGGATTGATGTGGTACTGGATCTTGTCGTTGAAAAGGGCCTGCACGCGTTTGGAGAGTTTTTTCTTTACTCGGGGGATCAGAACCTCCAGCACGTCCTTCTTGATCTTCGCGAGCATCTTCCCTTCCGTGTCAAAGTCATCGTGCTGGGTGCTGATCACGATGGCATCGATGCGCAACGGCGTGTGATCGTCACCGTATTCGATGGTGACTTGGCTTTTGGCATCGGGGCGCAGGTAGGGCATCTTGGAGTTCTTCTCCCGGCGGATAACGGCGAGCTCCTGAAGCAAGCGGTGGCTCAGGTCCAACGCCAACGGCATATAGGAGTCCGTATCGCGGCATGCATAGCCGAACATCATGCCCTGGTCGCCAGCACCTTGCTCCTCGGGCTTCTTGCGCACCACACCTTGGTGGATGTCCGGACTTTGCTCATGAATGGCACTGAACACACCGCAGGAATTGGCCTCGAACATGTACTCGCTCCGGGTGTATCCAATGCGCTGGATCACTTCACGTGCGATCTGCTGCACGTCCAGATAGGCCTTGCTCTTTACCTCGCCTGCCAAAACCACCTGCCCTGTGGTGACCAAGGTTTCACAAGCCACCTTGCTCTGCGGATCGAATGCAAGAAAATGGTCTATGAGCGCATCGCTGATCTGATCGGCGATCTTGTCCGGGTGTCCTTCGCTGACGCTTTCGGATGTGAAGAGGTATGGCATGTTCAGATGTTCGGTGTTGATCCCTGCGGAAAAAGAGGTCGCAAAGAAACGGGTTTGTCGCGTATGATCTACTTTTCGTCTGATGTGCAGCATTGGACAGGTCCTTGATGTTCAGATCATAGCTCTGGTAATTGCCTCCACCGTGGGTGTGCACCTCCTTGCCCAAGCGCCCGCGCCGGTGCAGCAGAACAACCGCAACCTCACCGTATTCGCCGAAGCGTGGGGCGAAGGCGTTTACAATTCACTCAATATCGAGAAAATGCTCACCACCCCTTCCATCGTGAGCTACCATCTGCGCATGGGCTTCGGCTTCTGGACACCCAAGTCGGTGAATTTTTATTCGCTTCCGGTGAACGCTGCCATCAGCTTTGGTCACGACTTGAAGGCCGAACTGAGCGTGGGTGCCACACCTTTCTGGCTGGCCACAAGGGAAGCCCGGGTGTCCAGCACCTTCGCCCCTACCCTCGGGGTCCATCTGCGCTGGATGGAGCCGAGCAGCGGATTGTTCATCCGCGCCGGAGCGCTGATCGCACCGCTCTATAACCTCAACAAAATTCCCGGAAACAAGGATGCTTGGGAAAAAGGCACCTGGGGATGGAACCCCGGGATCGCCTTGGGCTTTACGTACTGACCGAGCTGGCCGTAAGCTCCTTGAACACCGATTCCAGATCGCGTTCGGCGCGTTGGAGGGTGAGCACCTTCAAGCCCTTGTCCACGGCGAACTGGAACACGGCGGGTCGGACATCGTTCTCCTCGCGGAAGGTGAGTGTCCAGGTATGCCCATCGCCGCGCAGGGCATTCTCCACTCCCGGAAGTGCGAGCAATTCCTCACTGGTAACACGGCCATCGAATTCTACCAGCACGGCTTGCTGCTGATCGCCGAGGCGGCGGATGTGCTTGGCACTATCATCCGCTACGATATGTCCCCTGTCGATGATGATGACACGGCTGCATATGGCCTCCACCTCCTGCATGATGTGGGTGCTCAGCATCACGGTGCGCTCTTCACCAATGTGCTTGATCAAGCCACGGATCTCCTCCAGCTGGTTGGGGTCCAAGCCGCTGGTGGGTTCATCCAGGATAAGCACCTTGGGATCATGGATCATGGCTTGTGCCAAGCCCACGCGCTGCCGGTAGCCTTTGCTCAATGCACCGATCTTCTTGTGCTGCTCCCGCTCCAGGCCTACGGTGCCCACCATTTCCTGCACCCGCTTGGAGATGTTCTTCATCTTGTACATCCCAGCGGTGAATTCCAAATATTCCCGGACATAAAGGTCCGTGTACAACGGGTTGTGCTCGGGCAAGTAGCCCACGTTGCGCCGCACGTCCATGCTGGCCTCGCGGATGTCGAAGCCGCACACGCTGGCATCGCCGGAGGTAGGCGGCAGGAAGCAGGTGAGGATCTTCATCATCGTGCTCTTCCCAGCACCGTTGGGGCCGAGGAAGCCGACGACCTCGCTCCCCCCGATCTCGAATGAAACATCGTCCAGCGCTTTCTGGGCGCCGAACTGTTTGGTGATGTGGCGGACGGAGATGGACATGGGCGCGAAATTAGAGCACTGTTGTGAGGGGGATCAGAAGATCAAAAAATTAGAAGATCGGATGATCCTTGGCTTCCCGGCTTGCGGGTCAATGGTGAGAATGATGAAAGGATGGACAAGATGGCCCCGGATCTTTACCGTTCCAACCAATCCTTGCATCCGGTTGTTGACGGTTCGCGGTCGCGCTTGCGACGGCTGACATAATATGGCGGGCGAACAGGTGAAGGAACATCCCATGGAAGGTGGCCCAGCGATGGGCATGCGCAGGAATTGGATCCTGGCCGCGCTGATGCTCACCATGGCGCTGGCGGCGATGGACAATACCATCGTGGCCACGGCCATCCCGCAGATCGTGGGCGACCTGGGCGGCTTTTCGCTCTTCAGCTGGCTCTTCTCCATCTACCTGCTGATCCAGACCGTTACCATTCCCATCTATGGGAAGCTGGCGGACATCTTCGGGCGCAAGCCGATCCTGATATTGGGTATTTCCATATTCCTGCTGGGATCAGCGGCCTGCGCTGCTGCTTGGAACATGCATTCGTTGATCGCCTTCCGCGGCCTTCAGGCCGTGGGGGCCGGCTCGATCATGGCCACAGTGAACACCATCGCCGGCGATATCTACACGATCAAGGAGCGCGCGAAGATCCAAGGGTGGCTGTCCAGCGTATGGGGCATGTCGGCGATCCTGGGGCCCGCGATCGGAGGGGCTTTGGCGGATTATGCTTCGTGGCGGTGGATCTTCTTGATCAACATCCCCATCGGGCTGGGTTCCATTGCCCTGATCGCACACTTCCTGCACGAGAACAAGGTGCACAAAAAACATCGGGTGGATTGGCTGGGCGCAGCGGCCATGCTCATCACGGGCACGGTGATCATGTTCGGCCTCTTGCAAGGCGGACAGGGTTGGCCATGGCTCTCCTTCACCACCTTGGGATTCGTTCTCGTTTCCATTTTGTTGGTGGCGGTGACCATGCGGATCGAACGCCGTGCGGAGGAACCCATTCTGCCACGTTGGGTGTGGAGCCGGCGGGTGCTGGTAGGTGCCAACTTGGCCACCATCGGCATGGGTGCACTCACTATGGGGCCCAATATGTTCCTGCCGGTCTTCGCGCAATCGGTCACGGGGGTGGGTGCCATCGCGGCTGGCTTCATACTGGCCAGCATGAGCATCACCTGGCCGCTATCCTCAGGGTTGGCGGGGAACCTCTATTTGCGTGTCGGCTTCCGGAACACGGCCATCTGTGGGATCAGCGTGGCCATCATCGGTGCCTCCACCTTTTTGTTCCTACCCTTTCCTGGGCCAGTATGGAGCTTGGTGGCCATTCAAATGACACTGGGTGCGGGTTTCGGTCTGATCGCCACGCCTCTATTGATCGGCGTGCAGTCCACCGTGGAATGGGGACAACGCGGCGTGGTGACCGGCACCAATATGTTCTCCCGCTACTTCGGCCAAACCCTTGGTGCGGCCATCTTCGCAGCGATCTTCAACTCGCGCCTCACTGAACAAATGGAGCATGCGCCAGCCGCCTTGCGTTCGGCCTTGCCCGCTGTGGATAAGGTGATGGAAACCTTGCAGCATCATGGTCCCGGTTCAGCAGTGAGCTTATACCTTCGGGAAGCCTTCTTCGATGCAACCCGGAATGTCTACATCGGCATGGTGGCGATCGGCTTGCTCACCCTGTTGATCCTTTTGCTGACTCCTGCGAAATTCACCGATGCAGAGGAACGGAGGTGAATACCGCACCGGCTGATGCTCCGGTAAAGAGCAAAGAACGCTTGGGCTTATTTTTGACCACGATCCACCTTGCCACGCGCTGTGGCAAGGACCGCTGTACGCTCGGAACATTGGAGCATGCAATTGTCAGTACGACGTGCATAACCCATGAGCGTTCGAGCCATTGTCAATGAAGCATGTCATATCCCTTTAGCTCCATTCGAATTGTGCGCGCATGCAGATCGAAATAGCTCTGCTCATTCTATCCGTCCTGTTCTTTCTGAGCATACTGGCTGGTAAAGCAAGTTCCAGATTCGGCGTTCCCGCCTTGCTGCTGTTCCTGGCCGTGGGAATGCTCTGGGGCAGCGATGGATTGGGAATTCGGTTTGAGGACGTCCACATTGCACAAAGCATCGGGACCGTTGCGCTTTGCATCATTCTCTTTTCCGGAGGAATGGACACCCGATTTTCCGAGGTACGCCCGATCATAGCGCAAGGGGTCGTCCTTGCTACGGTTGGCGTGTTGCTGACGGCGATCATGACCGGCGCGCTTATCTGGTTGATACTGGGCATGACCATGCAATCCGCCGGCATCGGGGTCTTGACCTCTCTCTTACTGGCCTCCACAATGTCCTCCACCGATTCGGCATCGGTCTTTTCCATTCTCCGTTCCAAGGGCCTTCGGTTGAAGAACAACCTTCGCCCGATGCTGGAGTTGGAAAGTGGAAGCAATGACCCCATGGCGTATGTGCTGGTGATCACGATGATCGGGCTCATTCAAATGGATGCAGCGCCGAATTATTGGTTGGCCGGCGGGCTGTTGTTGCTGCAACTCAGTATTGGCCTGGTTGCAGGTTATCTACTGGGCAAACTTGCCGTGATCACGATAAATCGGATCAACATCGGTAACGATTCACTGTATCCCATCCTGGTCTTCACCTTCTGCATCTTCATCTTCTCGATCACGCATTTCATCAAGGGAAATGGCTTTTTGGCGGTGTATGTGGGCGGACTGGTGATCGGGAATTCAAAGTTCGTGCGCAAGCGCTCGTCGCTTAACTTCTTTGATGGACTCGCCTGGATCTCCCAGCTTGTGATGTTCCTGACATTGGGGCTGTTGGTGAATCCGAAGGAGCTGTTGCCACTGGCCATACCCGGATTGCTGATCAGCCTCTCCATGATATTCATAGCGCGCCCACTCACGGTTTTCCTGTGCTTGCTTCCATTTCGAAAAATGCCGATCCGGGACAAGGCCTATGTCTCCTGGGTGGGGCTCAGGGGAGCCGTTCCCATCATCTTCGCCATCTTCCCACTTGTTGCGGATGTGCCTCATGCAAGGCTCATGTTCAACATCGTCTTTTTCTGCACCTTGGTGTCATTGATACTCCAAGGAACCTCACTTGCCGTTGTAGCCCAATGGCTTCATCTGGATGAAAGGCAGGGCCGATCAAAGGATTCCGGGGAAACGGAGGTTGACCTGCTGACGGATATCAAGTCCATTGCAACCGAAATAGAAGTGACAGCGAGCATTCTGGAAAAAGGCAATAAGCTTGTGTACCTCCCCCTGCCCGATGATGCCCTTGCCGTGCTGGTGAAGCGTGGAGGGAAATATTTCGCTCCAACAGGAACAACCATCCTGAAGGAAAAGGATATCATCCTGTTGATCGCGGACAACCATGCCGACCTGATGGCGACCTATCAGCAATTAGGGGTGTACAACCTGAAGTGAAAATGACAGCTGCCTGCGCGGTGCAGTGCTACGCCGGAATGCGACCATGAGCTACTCGCTTTTAAATTCGAGATCTTTACACCCGGAATATGCAGTAGAAAATCTGCTATGGCATGAAATGGCTGCGGTAGCACGCGCTACGCTGGATTTTGCTCCGAACGGTATCGGAGCGGCACCGTAGCTTCGGCTACGCCTTCTCGCCAAAACCCTTGCTACCATTGCCATTTTAACCCTCGCTACGACGTCCTACTGCATAATCCGGGTTGCAGGTCGTTCACAAAACATCGCTCAAGCGAAAAGCCCCATGTCCACTGGTCTGGTAATGCGTTCCACCGGCAGCCGCTACATCGTACGCGGCGAGGATGGCGTGCTGCATACGTGCATCGCGAAGGGCAAGCTGCGCATCAAGGGCTACAGCACCACCAACCCGTTGGCCGTCGGTGATCTGGTGGATTTCATACCTGCTGCCGAAGTGATCGGCAATGAACATGTAGGTGCCATCACCAAGCTGCATCAGCGACGTAATTACCTGGTGCGCAAGTCCGTGAACCTCTCGCACCACAAGCATGTGATCGCCAGCAACATGGACCAGTGCCTGATACTGGTGACCTTGGCCAGGCCGCGCACTTCGTTCGGTTTCATCGATCGCGTGCTGGTGACCGCCGAGGCATACAAGATCCCGCCGGTGATCATCTTCAATAAGGTGGATGACTACGACGATGACGAGCTGGGCCTGCTCGCGGAATACGAGGACGTCTACCAAACAGTCGGCTACCGCACATTGATCACTTCCGCGCTGAAGAACAAGGGCATGGACGCGGTGAAGGCGCTCCTGCACGGCAAGGTCTCGTTGTTGGTAGGGCACAGCGGCGTTGGCAAGAGCACATTGGTGAATGCCATTGATCCGTCGCTGGACCTGCACACGCTGGAGATCAGTGCTTCCACGGACAAGGGGCAGCATACCACTACGGCGGCCCAGATGTTTGAGCTTCAGTTGTCAGTTGTCAGTTCTCAGTTGTCAGGCGTTCTCCGACCGGCCTCCGACGATCCTTCGCCATCCACTGCAGTCGGCCCTGACAACCGACAACTGACAACTGATAACTCTTCCCCCACCTTCATCATTGATACCCCAGGTGTAAAAGGCTTCGGGCTGGTGGACATGACGCAAAAGGAGATCGTGGACCAGTTCCCGGAATTTTTCGCGCTGCGGGGTGAATGCCGCTTTGGGGACTGCAAGCACATGCAGGAGCCGGGCTGTGCGGTGCTGGAGGGGCTGGACAAGGGCGAAATAGCCGCGAGCCGGTACAACAGTTACATCGACATGGTGGAGGGTGTGGATGAGGCCACGTCGTACCGCACGGATTGAATGGGGTGACAAGTGGTACAGGGATCGGCACGGGGTTATCTTTGAGGAACCATGCTCGATCGGCGCGATCATATCACATCAGACCCAAAGGTCATGCTCTGAAAGCCCTGCTTCCGGGGTAGCCGCGTTCCTGTCTATCTGATCCTGCAGAAGATCGCGTTGGGTGAACGTATCGAAGATCTTTTGGCAGGTTATACCATTTCGCAATAGAATATCATCAGATCTACTTGCTCTTTTTTCCGCATTACTTCTCCAAAGAGGTTGCCGCGGCCATAGCTACGGGGCAACCTCCTTGTCCCGCACCGTTGCGGGGCGTCCTGCGAAAAAATAGCGGCGCATCTTTGGACGACCTTCTATTGCGAAGTGGTATTACTTCAACGCCTCCACCCACACCACTTCCGGCGCTGCACGCTTTTACGGATAGTCAAATCCAAATCTGTAATCCGTCAGCTTGTCCAGCTCAAATTCCAGGATCGCGAAATAGGATGGCATGTTGTACCGGCGCAGGAAATCGGATCGTACATGGTCCTTGATCGAATAGGATAAAAGTTCGTGACCACGTTCTCCGTAATAGATCGAATAGCATTTACCCAGTTTGGCAATTACATCCGCTTTGGACATTCCAAGGGTTACGCTGTTCCCGGAACGGAAGTTCACACTGGGCAGCGTGTCCCGGACGTTCGTTGGCCTTGTCCGGCTCAAACGCATCGCAGCATAGTTATCCGGGCCATCACCATAATAAATGAAGAACGTCATGTACTGTGACCCGTCGCTGGATCTAAAACCAACATGCGGGAAATCCGTGTTGTCCTCTACAAGTCCGTTGCTCGGAATACTTCCCAAGACCGCGATGGCACTTGAGGCATCCTCAAGGGCAACATTTGCCAAAGCAGTGTCCGGCAACGTCATCCCACAACGGTCCGGCATCTCGCGCAGCTCCTTCCTCCAGTCCAAGTACGCACAGTCCGCTTCGCCATTCTTGCGTGCATCCAACAGCATGGACCGGAGTGAAACGGCCTGTGAAAGGAGGCTTGTATCGGACCCGGCGATCATGTCCTCCTCGACCGATGTCCCGTTGACCGCTTCCCAGCAGAGGGGCGCACCATTTTCAAAAAAATAGGCCGTACTCGTCGTCGTTGTTTTGGCAGGATCAAAGACCTCCGTGTCGTTGTTCTCCTTACGCTCGGCCTCGTCCCAGTAGTAGGGCCGGTTGTATCGTGAATCAAGCAGTATTGAATAGGCCAATTCATCGTCAGCAAAGTGGAACGATCGGAATCGCTTCCCGGTCTCACCATGCAACCAGCAAAATGCGATCGAGAGTTTTCCATCAGGCTTGAAATAGCCAACGGCAGCTCCTCCATCAGTAGACCATTCTTCCACACTGATACAGGTAGAGTCCAGTGAACGCGCCTCCACGATCTGTGTCTCGCGCAAGCGTTCGGTCGCACGTACTTGATCGATCAGTCCCTGTGCCATGGACAAGGAGCATAAAAACAAGGCCGGGATGAGGGCGAAAGCTCTGCCATACCTGCGGCGACCTGTTACGAGGAAGGGCATTTCAAGCTCTGCTGGATCAGACTCTGATCAATTCGGAAAGGTCATGCTGAGATCCTCCTCACTTCAACGCTTCCACCCGCACCACTTCCGGGGCTACCCGCTTGATCGCCTCCTCCACACCGGCCTTCATGGTCATGGCGCTCATGGAGCAGCTGCTGCAGGCACCGTGCAAACGCACCCGCACCACGCCTTGCTCGCTGATGCTGTCCAAGGTGATGTCCCCATTGTCCGCTTCCAGGAATGGGCGCAGCTCGGTCAGGGCATCGATCACACGCCCCTTGATCCGTTCAAGCTCCACGGGATCGATCAATGTTGTACTGCTCATGGTCTCACACTCATTTCGTCGGCCGGGTTGGCCACTTTCTTCTCCGGAGGTGCCGCATCCAGTTCCGCCAAGATACGCTGCATGGCATCCAACATGGGCGTGAAGGCCTGCCCTGCCGGTGTATCACCTTGAAGCACAGCGGGGCGGCCCACATCTGCAGCCTCCCGAATGCTTTGCACCAAGGGAACCTCGGCCATGAAAGGCACTTTAAGCTCTTCCGCCAGCGCACGGGCACCGCCTTTGCCAAAGATGTAATGGCGCTCGTTCTCGGGGATATCCATGAGCTTTCTTCCCGATGCGACTTCCGCTGGAACGAACCAGGACATGTTCTCCACGATACCGAGCACGGGCACGTTCACACTGGGCATGTTGAAGAGGCCCACGCCTTTGCGCGCATCCACCAAGGCCACGGGCTGTGGCGTGCTTACGATGATGGCACCGCTCAACGGCACGGCCTGCACAAGTGAGAGGTGGATATCGCCGGTGCCGGGTGGAAGGTCCACGAGCATGATGTCGAGCTCGCCCCAGTCCGCATCCTTGAAAAGTTGGTCGAGCGCCTTGCTGGCCATGGGCCCGCGCCACGCGATGGCCTGGCCGGGATCGGCGAAGAAGCCGATGCTGAGCATCTGCACGCCATAATTCTCAACCGGCACGATGAGGTTCTTGCCGTCCACCGCCTTTACGCGAGGGCGCTCCTTGAGCACGTCGAACATCAGCGGCATGCTGGGGCCGTAAATGTCGGCATCCACCAAGCCCACCTTCAGGCCACGTTGGGCGAGGCCCACTGCGAGGTTTGCAGTGATAGTGCTCTTGCCCACGCCGCCTTTACCGCTGGCCACGGCCACGATGTGCTTTACGAAGGGCAGCACCTTGCGCAAACCTCCACGCGCCCCGCTGATCGGCCGCACGCTCACGTTCACTTTCACGCCGTCGCCGAAGGCCTGCTTCACTTGGAAGATCACGGCCTCCTCCATCCGCTTCCGGCTGTGCATGGCGGGATTGCTCACCTCCACGATGATGTTGATCGTGTTCTCGTCGATGACGATCTCCTGGACCAGGTCGAGTTCCACGATGTCCTTCTTGAGATCGGGTTCGATCACGCGGCTGAGTGCAGCTTGCAGGGCTTCTTCGGTAATTTCCATAGTGGCGCGAAATTACCCCTGAAAAAGATGGCCTGTACTGTCGATCGTCAGCCCTGCCCCGCAGCGCTCTGCAAACCCTGATCCCCAGTGCCATCCCGCACCGGCTTTCGCTCCAGCAACCACAACATGGCGATGGAGGGGTCCTCGAAGAAGCGGACTGCGTAGGGTGCTTCCTCAGGTGTGTTCGCTACGAAACGATCCACGGCCTCCGCGTTGCCGGGGTCTTCGCTGCCCACAATGGCGATGCGTTCGATGCCGGCCTGCATCACCTGCGGAGTGAATTCGCGCATGGTCCATTCCTGGTCCTCGTTGGTGATGTAACCAGCCTTGCGCGCATCGGTAAGCCAGTACCGCAGGTGCTTCCGCTCCACCACCCCGATCACATGCTGCAAGAGTGAACGGTACTGTTCGCCCTGGAATATGCCGCTCCATGTGGAACGCACCAAGCGTTGCGCTGGCTGCACCTCCAAGAGGAGATTCTCGCACTGGTGCTCTGTATGGATCTTGAAGGCCATGGCTTGCTTCGGCAGGATGAAGGTACACTTCAATGGACATACTGTTCCAAAACCGCATTAAACTCCCTATTTACAGGTAGAGATGGCAATCTTCTCACAGACCCAATTCCACTGCCGGGTCCCAGAATTTCCTCGCGAAGTCCTGTACTTCATCATTCTTCACCTTCACGCCTTCCTTCTTCAAGAGCTCCTCCATCCGTATAGGCGTGGAGAAATGGTGCTTGCCTGTCAGCAAACCGTTCCGGTTCACTACACGGTGCGCGGGCACGTCCGGCTTGGATGCGTTGTTGAGGCAGTAGCCCACCATGCGTGAACTGCGGGCGGCGCCGAGGTAGCGTGCGATGGCACCATAGCTAGTAACCCGGCCACGCGGGATCTGGCGCACCACGTCCATCACGTCAGCGAAGAAGTCGCGCTCCTGTACGGCGTCGTTCTGTATGGTGCGTTTCTTCATTGAAGTGAAACCGCCAAGGCGCAAAGCTCGCCAACAATGCGCTAAACGTGCTGTTTTCCTAGTTGAGCTTTTCGCGTCTTGGCGGTACAGGATCACCAACCAAAACGCACGTAGTGGATCGTCCTCCCTTCTTCAAGCCACATGCTCTCATAGAAGGTGCGGATGTTCATCACCGCCTGCTCCTCCGGAGGAATACGCAGGACCAGCTCGCCATAGACATCGGCGCTACATTCTTCGATACGTAGCTTGTGCTCCTCGATCTGCTCCAGGGTGTACTCGTAGAGAACGGGGCTGTCGGTCTTGAGGTGGATGATGCCACCGGGTTTCAAGATCTCCTTGTAGCGTGCGAGAAAGAGCGGGCTGGTGAGGCGTTTACGTGCTTTCCCGATCTGCGGATCGCTGAAGGTGAGCCAGATCTCATCGACTTCGTGTGTGCCGAAGCAGCGTAGGATATGGTCCACATGCGTGCGTAGAAAGCCAACGTTGGCCAGTCCCTTTTCATGCGCCGCTTTCGCTCCACGCCAGATCCGCGCTCCCTTGATGTCCACGCCGATGTAGTTCTTCTCCGGATGAAGCTGGGCCAGGCCGACCGTGTATTCGCCACCGCCGCAGCCCAGTTCCAGTACCAGCGGTGCGTCCCGCTTGAAGAATTCGCTGTTCCACTTGCCTTTCTGCGGAAGATCTGCCGCTTGCAGTTGTGTGAACGTGGGCTGCACCACGTGGTCGTATGTAGCGTTCTCGGCGAATCGGGAGAGCTTGTTCTTGCCCATGGAGGAAATGGAGTGTGGTTGCGGCCGCGAATGAACGAAGAGTTGGGCGAAGAAGGAGAAGGTGCGATGGTGAAGCATGTGGGCGAACTTCGCGGCATGTTCAATGGCGCTCGTATACTCGTAGCCCCGCTCGATTGGGGCTTGGGCCATGCGGCGCGTTGCGTTCCGATCATTCATGCCCTGCTGGCACAGGATGCCGTGCCGGTGATCGGTGCCGATCGCGGGCCGTTGGCCCTGCTGCGTGCAGAGTTCCCGCAGCTGGAGCATGTGCGCATTCCCGGTATGGAGGTGCGTTATTCGGAAGGCCGATCACAGGCCTGGGCCATGGCCAAGCAGTTGCCTGCGATGCTTCGGCAGGTGAGGACGGAACACCATTTATTCAATGTCCTTCGGCGCGAATTGCAGCTTGATGCGGTGATCAGTGACCAACGCTTCGGGATCCGCGCAGCTGATCTGCCCAGCGTGTTGATCACGCACCAGCTCTTTCCATTTTCCCCCTTCGCGCAAGGCGTTGCGCGCCGGATGAACAAGGGCCATATGCTGCGCTTCGACAGGTGTTGGATCCCCGATCGGGAAAACGGACCCGGACTTGCCGGGGCGCTGTCCCATGGAAAGGAGCTTCCACGGAACGCACGCTACATCGGCCCGCTCAGCAGGTTCGATCGCTCCACGTCGACTACTTCGACGACCAAGTATCGCATAGTGGTCGTGATCAGTGGCCCCGAACCACAGCGCTCCCTCCTCGAGAAACAGGTGATGTCCCAATTATTTTCCATTGAGGGGCATCACTTGATGCTGACGGGCAAACCCGGTAGCGCCAGTGAACAGCGTGGAGCGGTCCACATGATCGGTCATCTGCCGACCCTTGAGCTTCAGGCCGCATTGATGCATGCAGAACTGATCGTGGCGCGGACCGGTTATTCCACCTTGATGGACCTGGATGCATTGGGGCGCGGTGCGCTTCTGGTCCCCACCCCGGGGCAACCTGAACAGGAATACCTGGGACGACTGCACAAGGAGCTGGGCGTTCACACAACTCAAGAACAACACCGGTTGAACATCGCCGGGGCACTCCGCACGCTACCAAGCTCTACACCTCCTGCTCCTGCCGACCCGGGGCCTTCGCCTGCTTTTTACGAACTTGCGCACTTGCTCACCGAACATCGCCCCGCTATTCCTTCCCCCGTATGACCATTCGTACCACCGCGCAACTGATCGCGCTCTTCGCCTTCTCGAATCTTTTCGCACAATCCGAACAGAGCAAGGCCCTGCAAGCCGCGCAACAGGAATACAACCTGATGCAGGAGCAACTGGAGCAAATACGCAGTAAGGTGGAAAAGGCCAAGCTGTCCGTGATGCAGCATGACCTAGCTGAATGGGGATATCCGGCACTCGGACCCGGCGATGAGGTGATCGTACACCCGGGCCATTCCTTGGTCTGGAACGATACCTACAAGGTGCCGAAGTGGACCGCCCACATCATCATGCCGGACATCATGGAAGGTAATTTAGCGCGTATCGACACCTTCCTTCCGGACCCGATGATCAAGACCAACACGGCCCTGATCACCAGCTACTGGTACAGCGGTTACGATCGTGGGCACATGGTACCAAGTGCAGACATGCGCTGGAGCATGGATGCGCTGAAGGCGACATATCTATACAGCAACGTTGCGCCGCAAAAGCCGGAATTGAACCGGGGCGCGTGGGCGGACCTGGAAGACTGGATGCGCCGATACGTCCACTATTCCGGCCGTCGTGTATACGTGGTCACCGCGCCGATCCTTGGAAAGGATATGCCGCTGTTGAACAAGCCGAAAGCGGAAGCCGATGTAAGCGCCCCACCGTACTTCTTCAAGGCGATGGTTGATATCGACGGACCCGTGAAAAAGGGGATCGCCTTCGTGATGAAGAACGGACTGAACGATCAGGGGATCCTGAGCTATGCCGTTTCCATAGACAGCGTGGAGGCACTCTCTGGGCTCGATCTTTTCCCGGCTTTGGACGACACGCTGGAGAACCGGATCGAAGCGATGAACAATGCCCAGGATTGGTACGGTGAAGGCGATCGCGCCATGGGCGAAGTGGCTCCCTTACCCGCTCCACTACCGGGCGGCCGTTTCAACACGGTACAGGCGAAGTACCACATCGGTAACAAGGCCACCATTTGCGGCACCGTGGTGAGCACCCGCCGTACCAAGAAGGCCAATGCGCTCTACCTCAACTTCGATCGCATGTATCCCAACCAGGATTTCTATGCCACCGTGTGGGATTCGAACAGCCCGAATTTCGCGTACGACCCGGAGACCTATCTGCAAGGTCGAAAGGTCTGTGTAACCGGTATGATCTCCACCTATAGCGACATCGCGCGCATCAGCATCAACAACGAGAAGGAGATCACCTTCTGGGAAGATGTGATCCGTGACGAGAAACGGAAAGAACAGGAATAAGTAAGCGGGTCCCACAACGTTCAGCACCCACGTTTGACACGTCGCGTCCTGGGTTGCACTTGGCTCTTGAATGGTCCGATGGGCCTCCTTCAACGCACTTTGGGTAGCGTGAAGCTGAAAGTGGTTCCCTTGCCCTGCGTGCTCTTTGCCATGATCGTTCCGCCGTGGCTTTCCACGATGTGTTTTGCGATCGCCAGGCCCAGCCCACTTCCTCCTTCGTTGCGTGCGCGGCTGCTCCCCACCCGATAGAACCGCTCGAACAAACGTGGGAGATGTTCCGGCATGATGCCCGGTCCATCATCGGCCGCTTCCACCAGCACCTGCTCGCCCGTGTCGAATGCGCGGATCGTACACGTACCGCCTTCGCGCCCGTAATTGATGGCGTTGAGCAAGATGTTGCCAAAGACCTGTTCCAAGCGGTCCATGTCGGCCATCACCCAGGTCGCTCCATCGATGCCGTTGATCAGGGAGAATCCACGTTCGGCAGCCTTCTTCCGTAAGTCCCCAATGACCGTATCCACAGGGATGTTGAGGTCCATTCGATCGATCCGCATGTCCAACACGCCGCTTTCCATGGCGGAGATCAATCCCAGATCTTCCACAATGCGGATCATGCGTTCCACGCCCTTGTCCGCACGCTGCAAAAAATCCCGGTTCACCTTGGGGTCTTCCAACCCCCCTTCCAGCAAGGTTAGGATGTAGCCTTGGATGTTGAAGATCGGTGTGCGCAGCTCGTGGGCCAAGTTCCCGATGAACTCGCGACGGTACCGTTCCCGTTCCCGAAGCTCCTTGATCTCGGGATATTTTCCTTCGGCCCATGCTGATACCTCGTTGCTCACATCCCCAATGTCATCACCGGCTATATGCGTACCCTTGGAGCGCCCCCTGCGCGCCTCATGCACGGTGCGATGGAGCAGGTCCACCCGGTCCTGTACGTAGCGTTTCACCACCAGAAAGGTGATCCCCAGCGGGATGAAAAAACTGACGAGCATGACCACGCCGATCGTTCGTGCGGAAACATCCATGTCATCCGCCTCGGCAAGCAGGTACAACGATAATCCCACGGCGACCGAGGTGAGCACGGCCGTTACCAAGGCGATGCGAAGGGGCGAGCGGGGTTGCATCGCAGGTAAAGGTAGGTGCCGCCCGCTCCGGAATTTCGCGCTCCTGTACGTGTTCATGTGGTGCGGCGGGCTTAACACATGGGCAACATGGCCCCGTTAGTTTCGGCCTTCCATAGCGACGAAGATGTACGTTGGACTGATCCAATTCCTGATGCTGGCGGGCACGCTGGGCCTCTTCGTATTCGGCATGCGGATGATGAGTGAAGGGCTGCAGCAAACGGCCGGCAACCGCATGCGCCGGGTGCTCGAACGGATCACTGCGGGTCGCTCTGGTGGCGTACTCACCGGAATATCCACCACGGTGATCGTGCAGTACTCCTCGGTGGTATCGGTGATCGTGGTGAGTTTCGTGAACTCGGGCCTGCTCTCCTTGCGGAAGGCCATCCCGGTGCTCATCGGCGCCAACATCGGCACCACGTTGAAGCTGCTGCTGTTCGCTGCCGTAGGATTTTCCGCACTGGACCTGCCCGCCATCGCGCTGGCGCTCTTGGCATTGGCGCTTCCGCTGCTGCTGATACGTGGCACCCAAGTGCGTGCAACCAGCGGTATCCTGGTGGGCGCGGCCTTGCTCTTCCTCGCCCTGTGGCTGATGAAGGAGCATCTGCCCATGCCCCGGCCGGAGACCTTGAGCATCCTGAACAAGTTGGAAGGGATGGGGCTATTCTCCAACCTGCTCTTCGTGGCCGTTGGGGCCATGCTGGCCATTATCATCCAATCCAGCAGCGTGGCGCTGGTGCTCACCGTGGCCCTCTGCGAAATGGGCACCATCGGCTATGCCACCGGTGCCGCGTTGGTATTGGGCGAGAACATCGGCACCACGTTCACGGCGAACGTGGCGGCCCTGGCGGGAAATGTCTGGGCCAAGCGAGCGGCGCGGGCGCACCTGCTCATCAAGCTGATCGGTGTGCTTTGGGCATTGATCCTCCTCAGCCCCTTGCTCCAAGGAATCGGCTTGCTGACGGAACGGATCAATGGTGCAAGTCCTTATGCGGACCCCGGCATGGTGAAATGGTCGCTCACCTACCTGCACATCGCATTCAACGTGATCAATGGGCTGGTGCTGCTGCAATTCATCCCCTGGATCGAAAAAACTGTGATACGCTGGGTGCCCGCGAGGAACGCACCGGATGAAGAGTACCGGTTGGAATACATCGAAGACCCGATGATGGCCGTATCGCCCGAACTCTCGGTGATGGAGGCCCGGAAGGAAGTGGTGAAGTTCGGCCGGTTGTGCCGACGCATGCTAGGCATGGTGCGGGAACTCTTGATGGAGACCGATCCGCGTGCGCGTGCCGTATTGCTCCAGCGTATCTCGAAATATGAGTCCACCACCGACCGGATCGAAGTGGAGGTGGGCCGATACCTCACCCGCACAGGCACGGAGGTACGCGAAGAAGCGGTGAGCAAACGGATCAGGGCACTGCTCGCCATCATCAGCGACCTGGAGAACGTGGGCGACATCCTCTTCCAGATGAGCAAGACCTTGGTGCGCAAGAACGATGAAAAGCTGTGGTTCGCCCCGGAGCAACGCCAGGACCTGTTGGAGATGATCGGCTTGGTGGACAAGGCTTTCCTGGTGATGCTTCGCAACCTCGATGCCGAGGATGATGAAGTCGCCTTGGATGAGGCGATGCTGATGGAGCAGCACATCAACCGCCAACGTGATCACTTACGCAGGGGGCACCTGAAGAGCGTGGAAAGCGGCGAACAGAACATCCACACCGGGTTGATCTACGCTGACCTGTACAGCAACTGCGAAAAGATCGGGGATCACCTGATCAATGTGAGCGAAGCGCTCAGCGGTCGGCTCTGAGGTAATTGAAGTACGGGTCCCGATCACTGAACGATGATCGAACCGGTATACACCGTGTTGCTCTCGTTCAATGCGCGATCGGCGATGCGCACACTGAAGCGTACCGTGTCACCCGGCACTTGCGGCAGTACTTGCGGGCTGATCTGCACGGTGATATCACCTTCCAGTGCTTTGTTCTGGCCCGTGGGCGTGATCACCGGAATGCGGTAGTACAGCGGCAAGGTGAAGACCTGAAGCTGCCACTCGCCGTTCACCTTCTTGTAGTAATCAACGAAAAAGTTGTGGTACCAATGGCTACCCGGGTTGTACGGTGCCAATGTATCGCCTTGGTTCAAGCCGATATCCCCGTCCCCATCGGTGAAGGAGATGGTGAGTTCCGCCGAATCGGGGCGTTGCTCGTAGGACTTGAATTCGATGTGGGGTTCCTTGGGGAACTCCTCTGTTTTCAGGCAGGCTGAAAAGAGCACTGCTGTAAGGACCAAGGCTCCTGATACTTTTGTTCCGGTTATCCGCATCGCTGGTACCACAAAAGTATGAACCCCGATCCGTCCGCCTCCATTGTAGCCTCCAACCTGCAGGAACGGCCGTTCTTGATCAACGATCGGGAAGGGTTCAATACGTTGGCCATGGAGCTGTTCGCACTGCATGCGAAGCACGGCCCGGTGTACCGCGAGTACGTGCAGGCATTGAAGATCGATCCAGCCAGCATCACTTCCATCGAGCAGATCCCCTTTCTCCCCATCGGCCTTTTCCGGGATCGCCGTGTACTTCTGGAGGGACTGGAAGCTTCGCTCCTGTTCACCAGCAGTGGTACCACGGGGCGGGTCACCAGCACGCATCACGTTCCTTGGCCGAGCTTGTACGAGCGTTCCTTCACGGAATCCTTCAGTGCCGAATACGGCCGTCCTTCCCGCTGGCGGATCCTCGCTCTGCTCCCAGCGTATCTGGAGCGGCCGGGAAGCTCGTTGGTGTATATGGCCCAAAAACTGATCGAGCAAAGCGGCGATGCCCGCAGCGGCACTTGGCTGCACGATCTGGATGGCCTAGCCGAATTGCTTCGCGAAGGGGAAGCGGACGGTATCCAAACCCTGCTGCTTGGCGTTCCCTTCGCCTTACTGGACCTGGCGGAACAGCACCCCATGCCACTGAAGCACACCGTGATCATGGAGACCGGTGGCATGAAGGGAAGGCGGCCGGAGATGGTACGTGAAGAACTGCACCGTGTCCTGAAGAAAGCCTTCTCCGTGCAACAGGTCCACAGCGAATACGGCATGACGGAACTGCTCTCACAAGCGTGGTCGCAGAGTGGAGGAATTTATCGCTGCCCGCCGTGGATGCGGGTACTGGCGCGGGATGTGAACGACCCCTTCACACGAGTAGCCGAAGGACGTACCGGCGGCATCGACGTGATCGATCTGTGCAACATCGCGAGTTGTCCGTTCATCAGCACGCAGGACCTGGGGCGGGTACATGCGGACGGCAGCTTCGAGGTGCTCGGACGGTTCGACAACAGTGATCTGCGCGGATGCAATTTGTTGGTGGAGTGAACCGCAGTGCTTGAATTGTACCGCTACGAGCGCAACGGGCGCAATGGGAATGCAACGTAGCAGAAGGAATCGCTTAGGTATGACCCGGACCTATTCACACCGCCTTCACCAAGAAGTAGTTCTTCTTTCCGCGCTGCAGCATGATGAACTTGCCGGCGATCAGGTCGTCCGCGTTCACCGTGCGGTCCTCGCCTACTTTCACTTTGTTCACGCTGATGCTCCCCTCTTTCAAGGCGCGTTTGGCTTCTCCCTTTGAAGCCAGAAAGCCCGTGACATCGCTCAACAGATCGATGATGCCCATGCCGGCCTGGATCGTTGTGTGTGCCACTTCCGCTTGCGGCACGCCGTCGAATACATCCAGCCACTGCTTCTCGCTGAGCGTACCCAAGCCTTCCGCGGCATTTCCGAACAGGATCGTACTGGCTTGTATGGCAGCCTCCAGTTCGGCGGCACCGTGTACCAAGGTGGTGATGTGACCAGCGACCGCCTTTTGCAGCCTCCGTTCGTGCGGGGCCGTTGCATGATCGGCCACCAACGCCTCCACTTCAGTCTGTGTCCACGGTGTGAAGATGGCCGCGAAACGTGCTGCATCCACATCGGTGGCATTCAACCAGAACTGGTAGAACTTATACGGTGATGTACGCTCCGCATCCAGCCACACGTTGCCGCTTTCGCTTTTGCCGAATTTGCTTCCATCGGCCTTGGTGAGCAGCGGTGTGGTGATCGCATAGGCCTCGTTGCCGCCCATGCGCCGGATCAATTCCGTGCCGGTGGTGATGTTGCCCCATTGATCGCTGCCGCCCATCTGCACCGTGCAGTTCTCGTGCTGGTTCAACCACCAATAATCGTAGCCCTGCACCAGTTGGTAGCTGAACTCCGTGAATGACAACCCGGTTTCCAAGCGGCTCTTCACGCTGTCTTTCGCCATCATGTAATTCACCGTGATGTGCTTGCCCACGTCGCGGATGAAGCGCAGGAAGCCCATGTCCTTGAACCAGTCGTAGTTGTTCACCAAGCGCGCCGGATTGGGGCCGCTGTTGAAATCCAGGAAGCGCTCCAACTGCTTTTGAACGCAGGCCTGGTTGTGGCGCAGCGCATCTTCGTCGAGCAGGTTGCGTTCGCTCTTCTTCCCGCTGGGATCGCCCACCATGCCCGTGGCCCCGCCCACCAGGGCTACCGGCTTGTGACCGCAGCGCTGGAAGTGGACCAGGATCATGATCTGAACCAGATTGCCCACATGGAGCGAATCAGCGGTGGGATCGAAGCCGATATAGCCGCTGGCAGGGCCTTTCAGCAAATGCTCTTCAGCGCCGGGCGTACTGTCCTGCAACAAGCCGCGCCAGCGGAGTTCCTGTACAAAGTTGGTTACTGCCATTTTTTTACCGCCAAGGGCGCAAAGGATGCAAAGGTCCGATAAATCGGACGCAAAGAAATGCAAGCGCTCCGGACCGGCGACCTCAAGCAGCAGGTCGATAACTTGCGGCCGCGCCAATTCGCGCTTAGATGGATCTGGTAACAGGAGGAACGGGGATCGTGGGCGCGCATGTGCTGGACGCGTTGCTGACCCAAGGAAGAACCGTGCATGCCTTGCTGCGGGAGGGCAGTGACGCATCCATCGTGAAGCGGATCCTGCAACACTATCACCCCGACGGTGCCGAGCGCTTTCAACGCATCCACTGGGTGGCAGGTGATCTGTTCGACGAAGATGTGTTGCGCGAAGCAATGCAGGGAGCAGTGCACGTGTACCATTGCGCCGCCTTGGTATCCTTCGACCCGCGCGATGCACATGCCCTGCACCACATCAACGTGGAAGGGACCGCCAATGTGGTGGATGCTGCGCTGGAGGCTGGTGTGCAGCGCGTTTGCCATGTGAGTTCCACGGCCTCCATCGGCGGCGGAATGGATGGCGGAACGGGTGATGAGACAAAGCCCTTTGTGCTGGACAGACGCTCCTCGGGCTATGCGATCAGCAAGGCGGATGCCGAGCTGGAGGTACACCGCGGCATCGCCGAAGGACTGGATGCGGTGATGGTGAACCCGTGCGTGGTGATCGGCCCCGGGCAGCACGGTCGCAGTAGCATGACGATGATCGATCGCGTGCGGAAGGGTTCGCGCTTTTTTCCGGGAGGTACCAATGCGATCGTGGATGCGCGTGATGTGGCCACAGCGATGGTGCGCTTGATCACCGAAGGGAGATCCGGTGAACGCTATCTCCTGATCGGGGAGCACATCAGCTACCAGCGGCTCTTCACCTTGATCACGCAAAGCAATGGAAAGTCTGCTCCTTCCATGAAGCTGCCAGCGTGGGCGTTGGAATTGGGCTGGCGCGCAGAAGTGGCACGAACGCTCTTTGGCGGACGCCCGCTGGTGACACGCAACACGGCGCGGACGGCCTCGCGGATCCGTCACTACGATGGCTCGAAAGCGGAGCATTTGCTGGGGATGCGCTTCCGCTCTGCGGAAGAGGCCATCGCGAACGTGGCTGCTTTCCTTGAGCGGGGATGAGGTATGCTTCCATCAAAAAAACCGCCGATTGCACAGATGGGATGACTGATCTCCATCGGAGGAAAGGCATGCGCGTTTGCCACACGCACCGATACATATCGGAGGCACACGCTCGGCTCGGTGCCTGAGGCCTTGGGTCCTGAGGTAGTCGAATGGTCGAAGGCCCGAGTGTGTTCGTGTATAGGGCCTCCGGCCCGACTCGAGTTGTGGAGCCTACGGAATTAGTCGGGCCGGATGCCCTGGGATGCCGCCCACTCGGAAAAACCCGAGCGGGTGCCTTCGGAGGGATGCGCGACCTATCGGTCTCCCATCCCTCGTGGCAAGATTGCTTCATGCGACCCGCCCGCTCTCGCGTGCGTGCCGCATTCGCAATGACATTGAAGGGTGCTCACTTGAGCGTGGTGCTGTCCGCTCGCTGCTGCAGCTGGTTCAGGACATTTTCGTAGATCTTCTTCAAGGCCTCCGGCTGCTTCAGATAGGCATCGTACGTGGCCCGGAAATCGGCCTCGGTGACACCTTGCTCCTCGAACAGTTCCTTGTAGTAGGATGCAGCCGGGCTTTCAGCGCGGTTGTCCACCCGGATCTCGTGCCCCAGGCGGGCTTGGATCAACAGGCTTCCGGCAAGGACCTGCTCGAACTTCTCGGGGCTCAAGGGCGCTTCCGGCACTTCCTCCTTTTCCCCGCAACCGAGGGCAAGGACCAGCAGCAGGAGAAGCGCAGCATTCCTCATCGATCGAAGATCGCTCGCATTCCGCGGACGGACCCATCCACTTTTCCATCCTTATGTACCAGCTGACCGTTCAACCACGTACGCAGGACGCGGGAACGGAAACGCTGGCCCTCGAAGGGCGACCAGCCGCATTTGTACAAGAGGTTATCCTTGGTCACGGTCCAAGGTGCATCGAGGTCCACCAACACGAGATCGGCATGCTGGCCCTCGCGGATGAATCCGCGGTCCTTCACTTGGAACAAGCGGGCCGGCGCGTGGCACATCTTCTCCACCACTTCCTCCAGGCTGAACACGCCTTGATGCATCAGCTCAAGCATGGCGGGTAGCGCATGTTGCACCAAGGGACCACCGCTGGGGCATTGCGCATAACGATGCTCCTTCTCTTCGGTCGTGTGCGGCGCATGGTCGGTGGCCACCACATCAATGCGGCCGTACTTCACCGCTTGGCGAATGGCATCGCGGTCCTCCAAGGACTTCACTGCGGGGTTCCATTTGATCAATGCGCCCTTCTTCTTGTAATCGGCATCGGTGAACCAGAGGTGGTGCACGCAGGCCTCGGCCGTGATGCGCTTGTTCGCCAACGGTCCCGGTGTGAACAGCTCCAGTTCGCGTGCGGTGCTGATGTGGAGCACATGCAAGCGAGTGCCGTGTTTCTTCGCCAAGGCCACTGCATTGCTTGAGGATAGCCAGCAAGCCTCCGCGCTCCGGATAAACGGGTGCTGCTCCATCGGAATATCGTCTCCAAAACGGGCCACGGCCTCGGCCATGTTCCGCCGGATGCTCGGCTCATCCTCGGCGTGTATGGCAAGGATCAGGTGGGCCTCCTTGAACAGGCGATCCAGTGTTTCGGGGTTGTCCACGAGCATGTTGCCGGTGCTGCTTCCCAGAAAGGCCTTCAAGCCGCAAACGGTGCGCGGATCGGTCCGGAGGACTTCATCCACATTGGTATTGCTGGCGCCCATGTAGAAGGAGTAGTTCGCCACGCTGGAGGCGGCGCCCATGGCGTACTTCTGCTCCAGCAGCGCTTGCGTCAGCGTTTGCGGAATGGTGTTGGGCATCTCCATGAAGGTGGTGATGCCACCGGCCACCGCCGCTGCGGAACCGTGCGCGATGTCCTCCTTGTAGGTAAGCCCCGGCTCGCGGAAATGGACCTGATCATCGATGGCGCCGGGCAGCAAATGCTTGCCCTTCGCATCGAACTCCTTCACCCCTTTCGCATTGCCGATCCCTTCCGTGGCCACACGCTCGATAAAGCCATCGCGAACCAACACGTCCGCTGGTATTACCCGGCCTTCATTCACCACTTGGACATCACGGAGCAGCCAGCTGTTCATGGTCCGATCGCAGTTTTTGCGCCTCGCTTGATCGTGGTGCGCATCATCAGCACGCCGAGGAAGGCTTCATGAAAGATATTGGCGCTCATCTTGCTCTTTCCCTTCACCCGGTCCTTGAACGTGATGGGCACCTCCTTGATGCGGAACCCCGCCATCTTCACGCGGTACTTCATCTCGATCTGGAAGGCATAGCCGATGAAGCGGATCTGGTCCAGTGGAAGCGCCCGTAACGTGTTCGCACGGTAGCAGACGAAGCCTGCCGTGGTGTCGCGCACGTTCATCCACAGCACGAGGCGTACGTATGCTGAAGCGCACCAGCTCAACAGCACACGGTTCCAAGCCCAGTCGCTCACTTTTCCGCCCTTCACATACCGCGAGCCCACGCTCATGTCCGCTCCACCTTCCGCACAGGCGGCGTAAAGCCGAAGCAGGTCGTTGGGGTCGTGGCTGAAATCGGCATCCATCTCGAAGATGTAACCGTAGTCCCGTTCCAGCGCCCATTTGAACCCGGCGATGTAGGCCGTGCCCAAGCCGAGCTTGCCTTTGCGTTCCAAGAGGTGAACGCGCTTCGATTCCTTTAGCTGAACGTCCCGTACGATGTCCGCTGTACCGTCCGGTGATCCATCATCCACTACCAGTACATGGAACTCCGGTTGCAACCCGAGCACATGTGCGATAATGTCGCGGATGTT
Organism: Flavobacteriales bacterium; assembly: GCA_019638085.1. GTDB lineage: Bacteria > Bacteroidota > Bacteroidia > Flavobacteriales_F > PHOS-HE28 > PHOS-HE28. The sequence continues at coordinate 42,887 of JAHBUL010000016.1, forward strand.
CTCCTTCTCGTTGTAAGTAGGAATGATGACCAAGCGTTCGCTCATGTGCTTTTTGGATGGGCGCAAAGGTCGCGGAAAATAGCCGGATGGGCTACCTCAGCGAACGAGCGTTACATGGCCGATGTGCTCGAAGCGCGTGTTCGCTACCATGTCCTGTCCCGTAAGCTTCCACACATAGACTCCGATCGGTGCGGGATTTCCGTTGCTGAAATTCCCGTCCCATTTCGCGTTCATATCCTCGGTGTTGTACACCTCCTTCCCCCACCGATCCACGATGATGAAATGGTAATCGTTCGGGTCGAGTCCCATGACCACCGGTGCGAATTCATCGTTGATGCCATCCCCATCCGGGGTGAAGGCGTTGGCCGTGAACACGGAAGCACTGGCGGGTACCAACAGGTCCTCACAGATCGTGTCCGAACAAGTGGGTGAGGCATAGGCGATCAGGCAAATGGGGTAGATCTCTTCCACGTTGTACGGGAAGGTGAATTGCGGATTCGCCAGTGTGGATGTACCCATACCCCCAAAGTCCCAGAGGTATGCACTAGCGCCTGTACTCCCGTTGGCGAAAGCGGCAGTAGGACTGGTCGTACTTGTGATCCGGCCTACGATGCTGAAGGCTGCAACGGGCCTTTCCACCACACGCACAAGTTGATCCACCTCGGTGGTAACCGCACATCCATTCCCTGGATCAGCGGTGAAGTGTACCACGTAGTTCCCGGGCTGGTCATAGGTGATCGTGATGGGACCACAATCGGTGGTATCCATTCCATTACCGAAGTTCCAGTAGCATGTTCCATCTCCGGCATAGCCGCTGGTGAACGTGACCTGCACGGGCACACATCCCTCGCTCATCTCGAAGTTTGGTGCGACATCCGGAATGGGCGTCACAGTGACCTCCACGCTGGCGATATCCTGCTGGCACGGCGCTGGTGCGGTCACGGTATAGATGTAGGAACCACTGATCGCCGCAGTCGGATCAAGAATACCATCGGCGCTGATCCCTGCGGGACCGGACCATGTTCCTCCAACATCCGGTGTGCCGCTGAGCAAGTTGAAAAGCTGGAAGGACTCAGCATTCGCGCAGACGGTGGTGTCGCCATCAATGCCGGCGTAGGCCGCTGGGGAAACGCTGATGTCCACGGTGGCCACCGCTTGTGCGCAACTGGCCACAGCAGGCATTAGATAGCTGTATGCTCCTGGGATGGAGCTGCTCGGGTCGAATGTCGCCGAAGTGGCATTGCCATCCGGATCTGTCCAAGAACCTCCAGCATCCGGCTCGCCACCCAGTAAATTCAACATGTTCACGGGTGGGTTGATGCTGCACAAGGCCGCCGTGGTATCATTTCCTGCGTCCGGAGCCTGTACTACTACCACGACCACCTCGGCAGAGGCCGATGGACAAGGCGAGGCGCCTTGGACGGTGTAGATATAGGTTCCTGATGAATTCGTGCTCGGATCGAGAATGCCGTTGAAGGGATCATTGTTGGGCGGCATGGTCCAGGTTCCTCCGGCATCCGGAGCACCGCCAAGCTCGCCGAACAGCGCCACCGGAGCGCCGTCGCTGCATACGCTCAGTGCACCGTTCGTTCCGGCATCCACAGCATGATTGATGGAGAGGCTCACTACCGCTGATGCATCCGGGCAGGAAGCATTGCCTGTAACGGTATAGGTATATGGCCCCTCCTCGGCGGTTGCCGGGTTGATGGATGCTGAAGTAGCGAGCCCATCCGGACCGATCCAGGTGCCGCCTTGCTGCGGATTCCCTGAGAGTAGGCCATGCAAGTTCACCACCGGGCCTGCATCACAGAGTGCCACCGCATTGTCCTGGCCTGCATTAGGTCCGGGAAGGACGATCATTTGTACCGTGGCGGAAACATCCGCACAAACACCGCCGATGAATTGGTAAGTGTACACGCCTTGCGTGGAAGTTGCAGGATCGAAAATTCCGGTCGAAGTACCTCCGGGTCCTGTCCAGGTACCACCTTGATCGGGGTTTCCGCCGAGGAGCGTGAACAGGTTGACAGGGGCATCTCCCGTGCATACTGTATCGAGCGCATTGATGCCGGGGTCTTGCGGGGCTTCGATCACCACCTCAACTTCAGCGGTGGCATCCACACAAGGAGGTGTGGCACTCAGCGTATATGTGTAAATACCTGCGGTATTCACTACCGGATCGAACTGGTCGTTCGTGATCGTGCTGGGACCGCTCCACGTTCCGCCGGCATCGGGGCTACCGCCCAACTGCGTGAAGAGGTTGATCGCGGAGCCATCCTCACAGACCGTCACCGACCCATCGGTGCCCGCGTTCGGGCTGCCCGTCTCAGTGACCGTTACCGTGGCGCTTGCGCTGCCGCAAGGTGCCGTGCCTGTCACCGTATAGGTGTAATCACCGGGGGCCATCGTCGCGGGATCGTACTGATCGCCCGTCACCGGGCTTGGACCGCTCCAGCTGCCGCCGGTGTCCGGGGTGCCGAGCGCCGCCAGCAGGCTCACCGCTGCACCTTGGTCGCAGACCGTGAGGTCACCATCCGTGCCGGCGTCAGGGGTGGGGACTTCGATGACCGTGACCGTCGCCTGATCACCAATACATGGAGGAGCGCCTGGTAGCGAATAGATGAAAGCGCCCGGCGGCGTAACACCAGGAACATAAGATCCACTGAATCCTCCCGACCATGTGCCGCCAGGCTGGGCTCCGTCCAACATGGTGAACAGGTTCACTGCACTACTGCTCGAGCACAGGGTAATGGTGGTATCACGCCCGGCATTCGGTGCGGTGACCTCCACCACGGTTACCACTGCCTGATCACTAGCACAAGGAGCAATCCCGTTGACCGTGTAGATATAGGGTCCTTCAGGATCAACAGTTGGTTCGTAAGTGCCATCGAATAAAATGCCACTCGGTCCAGTCCAAGCTCCACCACCTTGGGCGCCGGTCAACACGAAGAACAGGTTCGTTGTGCTATTGGAGGAGCACAGGGTGAAGATCGTATCCAACCCAGCATTGGGAGAAACCACTTCGTTCACCGTCACCGTGGCCGTCGCATTCCCGCAGGGTGCCACACCGGTAACCGTGTATACGTACGCTCCGGGCAACATCGACGAGGGGTCGTACTGACCGCCTGCAACAGCGCTCGGACCGGACCATGAGCCTCCTGCATCCGGCGTGCCACCAAGGGAATCGATCAAGTTGACCGCAGCACCGTTCGAGCAGATGTCGATCGCGCGGCTCGTTCCAGCGTTCACCGGAGCCTGCTCGGTCACCGTGACCGTGGCCGTGGCATTCCCGCAAGGCGAGGTGCCGACAACCGTGTACACATACGCGCCTGGCAACATCGTCACGGGATCGTACTGACCACCCGCAACGGCACTGGGACCGGACCATGTGCCTCCTGCATCCGGCGTACCACCTAAGGAATCGATCAGGTTGACCGCAACACCGTTCGCGCAGATGTCGATCGCACGGCTCGTACCGGCGTTGGCAGGGGCCACTTCCGCAACAGTTACAGTGGCGGTGGCACTTGCACAAGGCGCCACTCCCACAACCGTGTACACATATGCGCCAGGGAGCATCGATGCAGGATCGTACATATTGCCCACCACCGCGCTCGGGCCACTCCATGTGCCACCGGCAGCAGGAGTGCCGCCAAGAGAATCACGTAGATTGATCGCTACACCGTTGGAACAAATATTGATCGCGCGACTCGTTCCTGCATTCGCTGGGGTCTGTTCCGCTACGGTCACTGTGGCCGTCGCGTTCGCGCAAGGAGCCGTACCCGTAACCGTGAAGACATATGGTCCGGGGTTCATCGAAGCGGGATCGTACATACCGCCCACTACCGCGCTGGGACCGCTCCAAGTGCCAACGGCAGCAGGTGTGCCACCTAGGGAATCACGCAAGTTGATCGCAATTCCATTCGCACAGATACTAATTGAGGTACTGGTCCCTGCATTGGGTGCAGCTACTTCCGTAACGGTAACGGTGGCGCTGGCCGAGGCACACCCCCCACTACCGGGCACGGTATAAACAAATACGCCTGGAGCTTGTGTGGCCGGATCGTAGTTGGCACCAACCGCTGCACCCGTGGATTGTCGGGTCCATGCACCTGTGGCATCCGGCGTGCCGCCCAAGCCTGTGATCAGCGGAACTGGAGCAGAGTTGCTGCATACGTTCAGCGTGCCGTCCGAGCCCGCATTCGGGGTTCCCGTTGTAAAGCTCACGGTAACCGTGGCGCTCACATTGGTGCAGGCGTTGCCCACGGTGTACGTGTATACACCCGCTACATCAGTGGCAGGATCGAATTGGGGGCCATGGAGGGAATTGTCAGGTGCGGTCCAATAACCCACCGGGTTCGGCGTTCCGCCCAAGGCATCGATCAGGTCGAACGTGGTGGCAGTGGGGCACACTTGCACGTTGGCATTGGTCCCTGCATCAGGGGTGCCGGTGATCGGGGTCACTGAAGTAATGTTCACTGCAACGGTGGTGGTGTTCACAATGGGACAGGCCCCGTCGGTCACCTGAAGCAGCAGGTTCACCGGTGAGTTGTTCACATTGCCCGTCCAGCAGATCGTGGCGGTAAGGGGGTTCGTACCGGTGATGTTCACTGTGGAACCCGGCAATAGAGTTGCAGCTTGGGTGGTCAACGACAATACTTCCGCTGCATCCGGGTCTTCAAAGACGATGCTGAAACAGAAGGGTGAACCACTGCATACTTCAATGGCATTGTTGCCAATGATCAAGCTTCCCCCGGCAGCCGGGTCGCCTGGACCCGCAGGACCCGTGAGTTGGACAGGCCCTTGGGCATTGGGCGGCTGACTGGAGCAGGCGATCGCGATCATCATGATGTCACGCATCACCGAGCCAATGAAGACGCCGTTCGCATCATACTGGTCGATCTGCACCACAAAAACGTATTTTCCGATCACGCCGGGAGTGAACTGCAATTGACCGGTAACCGGATCGAGGACAGCACCCGGCGCAGGAACACCACTCGTGAAGGGCGGTTTGTAATTGATCGGCGTGGAGCTGTCCGCAAACCCCCTGGCGGTGATCAGTGAATAGGTCATCGGCTGGCCATTGGGATCGGTCACGCCGAAATTGTAATTGACCTGTTGACCGACGCAGATGTAGGGCACGGAGTTCTCCGTGAAATCGGGTGAATCGCTACAAGGCTCTATGTCGTTTCGCAGTTCAGCTTCCAAATAAGTGCCCGAGGCACCCACCAGATTCACTGTGGTCGCCCGGCAACAGGATACCCAAGAGAGCAGCCAGCCTCCCGCGCAAGGCGGCATGTTCACCACCGTTTGGAAACTGTACAGGTTCACGCCTTGCAGCCCGCCCCCATTGCACGTACTGTTCGCGATCTGTGCGGCACAGATCTGGCTCACCTCCACCGGGGGAGGAGCAGGTATCTCTACACTGAACGTACCGCAAGCACTTGCATAATTCAGTGTTTGGGGTAGGGCAGGTGTTCCTGTGCAATCATAGAACAGGTCCAAGGTCACCAAGTAATTGTTGCCTCCTTGGCACTCATAGGTAATGTCGCCACCCAACACGTGCGCGGCATGCACCTGGAACCCCAGTACCAGGGCAAACAACGCCACGATCATACGCCACGGGCGAAGACTGAGGAAAAGGGAGAGAAAGCCGGGGTGAGCCACAGTTAAACGTGTTCGATACAACCCTCAAAACTAAGGTATTGTAGTTTAGTTCGGGTATTCAATTTGCATGACGCGAAACGAGAATGATCCGGCGCATGTAACATGCAATATTTTGGTGGTGGTGGCATGAGCGTGCATTCTCCACATGTTTTTCCTGTGCTTTCCTTGTGTTCCGCCCCGGACACTACTTTTGGCACCCTTTGTCCGGATATCCCGGAAAAGTCCCAACGAACCAGGCTGATGCGAAGACCCTACCCCTTCATCCATTCCATCCTTCGCATCCCATTCGTCAAAGTGGCCGTTTTATTTGCCTTCGCCGGGGCGCAGGTGGCCCAGGCCCAAGTTGATACCTCAGGAACTTTACGGAACGATAGTTCCTTATTCATCGTCACGCCGGATACTTCCGCCAGGGAACAGGACATCCGTGCTGGCTCGTTCACCGTAGGCGCGAGCGATCTGGATGCCGAGATCGCCGGGCAGGACGTCTCGGGCATCCTGCGCTCCTCTCGCGACGTGTTCAATGCCACAGCAGGGTACAATTTTGGTGCGGCCCGTTTCCGGGTAAGGGGCCTCGGGGGCGAATACAGCCCGATCAGCGTCAATGGTATTGTGATGAACGACCTGGAGAGCGGCTACGCCTCGTGGTCCCTCTGGGGGGGATTGAACGATGTGACGCGCTGGTCCGAAAACCGCACCGGGGTAAGTGCTTCGCGATACAACTTCGGGAACATCGGCGGCTGGTCCAACATCGACCTGCGCGCTTCCCAACTGCGGAAAGGAACGCGGCTCTCCTATGCCATGACCAACAGGACCTATCGCAATCGTGCCATGGGCACCTACAACACGGGCATGATGGCCAATGGATGGGCCTTCAGCATGAGCGGCTCCCTGCGCTGGTCCGACGAGGGTTATGTGCCCGGCACCTTCTACAATGCCGGCGCCTATTTTCTTTCGGCGGAGAAAAAGATCAATGAAAAGCATAGCATCGGGTTTGTGGGCTTCGGTGCACCCATCGTTTCCGGCCGCCAAGGACTGGCCGTGGCGGAAGCACAGTCACTCACCGATGACCATTACTACAACCCGAACTGGGGGTACCAGGACGGGAAGAAACGCAATGCGAACGTGAGCAACGACCATAAACCCGTGCTCATCCTCTCCCACTATTTCAAACCCGACGAACGTACGCAGTGGAACACCAGCCTGCTGTACACCTTCGGAAGGGATGGCTACACTGCGCTCAACTGGTACGATGCACCGGACCCCCGTCCCGACTACTATCGCTATCTACCGAGCTACTATGACGTCACCAACCCCGACATAGCCGCAGACCTAACCAATGCATGGGAGAACGACCCGAGTTCCAGCCAGATCAATTGGGGCCAACTCTACTTCGCCAATGGTAAGAACCTGTATACCGTGCGTAATGCGGAAGGCATTCAGGGCAACGACGTCACGGGCATGCGCAGTAAGTACATTGTGGAGGACCGCCGCGCAGACCCGACGCGTATTGCCCTGAACAGTGTATGGAGCCGGGAGCTGAAGGATGAACTGAAGCTCACCGTAGGTGCCAGCTACAACAGCCAGAAGACGCACTACTTCAAGGTGATCGAGGACCTGCTGGGCGGTGATTTCTGGGTGGACCTGGACCAGTTCGCCGCTCGCGACAGCGACGACCCCAATGCTGCACAGAACAACCTGAACACGCCCAACCACGTGGTGCGCGTGGGGGATGAGTTCGGCTATGACTATGACATCAAGACCAATGTTGCGAACGTATTCGGACAAGTGGAAAAGAAGTGGCGGAAGCTGGAGGGCTACGCCGGCGTGACCCTTTCCAGTACCACCTTCTGGCGGGATGGCCACTACCAAAAGGCGCTTTTCCCGGAGACATCCTACGGGGAAAGTGAGAAGCAATCCTTCGTTACGGGCGGCGTGAAGGCTGGTGCGGTGTACAAGATCTCGGGCCGCGAGTACATCACCGCCAATGCAGCCTTCATGAGCAACGCACCCACGGCCCGGGCAGCTTATCTCAGCCCGCGTACCCGCGATGCAGTAGTGGATGGACTCACCACCGAGAAGGCCTTCAGCGGCGATATCGGATACGAAGTGCGGATGCCCCGCGTAAAGGGCCGCGCCACCTTGTACTATGCCAGCACCACCGATGGCATTTGGTCGCGCAGCTTCTACCACGATGTGTACCGCACCTTCGTGAACTACTCCATGACCGGCGTGGCCCGGCTGAACATGGGCCTGGAACTGGGCGCCGAGGTGAAGCTTTCGCCCACTTGGCAACTCACCGCCGTGTATGCCGAAGGACAATCGCTCTATAACTCCCGCCCCTCTGCGACCATTACCCGCGATAACAGCGATACCGCCTTGGCCGTGGGCCGCACCGTGTACTGGGAGAACTACCGCGTAGGAGGTATGCCGCAGCGCGCCGCATCATTGGGCCTGCGGTACAACGCTCCCAAGTTCTGGTCACTCGGGGCCAATGTGAACTACTTCGGCAACATCTACCTGGACCCCAACCCCGACCGCCGCACGGCGGAAGCCTTGGGTAATCTGGTGGTGGAAGATCCCCAATGGGACGCCCTGCTGGAGCAGACCAAGCTGGATAACGGCATCACCATGGATCTCTTCTTCACCAAGAGCTGGCGCCTGAAGAAGAAATACCGCATCGGCTTCAACCTTTCCGTGAGCAACGTGTTGAACAATACCGACCTGGTCACCGGTGGCTATGAACAATTGCGCTACGTACCCATGGAGATCGACAAATTCCCGCCCAAGCTCAGCTACATGTACGGCCGCACCTACTTCGCCATGGTCACCCTCAGCTTCTGATAACAAGAACATGCAACGCATCACCTTTACCCAACGCATCGCCTTGCTGGCCGTGCCCTTTCTCCTGGCCACGGCCATCGGCTGTAAGAAGGAATTCGATACGCCACCCGAACGCAGCTTGCCCGAAGGTAGCGTGATCACCATCGCGCAGCTCAAGGCGATGTACCAAGGAACCCCCGTACATTTTTCGGACACTGCCGGAGCCGTTAACAGCGTATATGCGGTTGTGACCGCCGATGAGCAGAACGGCAACTTGTACAAGAACATCTATGTGCAGGACCACACCGGTGCCATAGCCATGCGGCTGCTCTTCTCCGGTGGCCTCTATCAAGGGGACTCCATCCGGATCTACCTGCCCGGAACCGTGCTGAGCCCATACAACGGTTTGATGCAACTGGATAGCGTGGACGTGGACAACAACGTGGTGAAGCAGGCGACGGGAGTTGTCATCGCTCCAACCGTCACTACGATACAGGCCCTTACCTCGCAAGCGGGACTCGGCGGCAACCTCCAGAGCAAGCTGGTCACCGTCAGCGGTGTACAATTTGTGGACAGCACCGGCAATCTCACCTATGCCGACCCGGTGAACCAGATCACCATAAACCGCCAGATCGAGGACTGTAACGGTAACACCGCCGACGTGCGCACTAGCGGCTACTCCAATTTTGCCGGCCAGCACCTACCCACCGGTAAGGGCACCTTCACTGGCATCGTCAGCTGGTTCGGAAGCGCTCCACAGCTCTACATTCGCGATATCAACGAGGTGCAGATGACCGGACCACGTTGTGGCTCCGCAGCGAGCTGTACCCCGATAGCCACCTTGTCAGAAGACTTTTCTTCCGTCAGCAACAATCAATCGATCAATTTGGATTGCTGGACCAACACGTTCACACAAGGGAGCGTGGCGTGGCGCGGCAAGGTGAGCGGCTCGGATTTCAGCGCAGAAGCCCGCATCTCGATCGGGCAGGCGAGCACCATGTGGTTGGTCACACCACAGATCACCTATTCCTCTTCCCTGAACCTTTCCTTCACCTCAGCCAAAGTGAACTGGGTGCATGATGGGCTTACCGTATGGGTTAGCCCCGATTTCAGTGGTGATGTAACCACCGCAACGTGGACTCAGGTAACCGGTGCAAGCATTGCCGGCCAGAACGATGCGGACAACGCATGGATTCCCTCGGGTAACATATCGTTGTCCACTGTTCCCGGGATTACCGATACCTTCGTTGTCGCCTTCAAGTACCAAGGTGATGCGGCCAATTCCACCACCTACCGTATTGACGATGTACAGGTGAACTAGAATCCTTCTTTTGACCCCGAAACCCAAACTACCATGAGAACAGCAGTACTCCTTTCAACCCTCGCGATCGCCGGCCTGGCCAGCGCTCAGGTCTTCCAAAGCGGTTTTGAAGACTGGACCAACAACTTGCCCAATGACTGGGTAGGTGCCAAAACGAATCTTCCGCTCACCGGGATCACCCAGGTTACCGACAATGTTCACGGGGGCAGTTCCGCCGTCGGCCTAGAGAACACCGCCAGTGGACATAAGCGCTTTACCACGCAGTCCATTGCAGTGACCAACGGGCAGAATTTTGAGGTATCCTTTTGGGTGCGTGGCACCGGAGAAGTGCGCGTGGGCCTATTTGACGGCCGTCCGGGTGGCAGCTCAGGATATGCCGGTTACACACCCTACACCGTTGTGTCCTCACCCAACGATTGGATCCAGGTTACCCAGAGCATCGCAGCCGCCTACGATACCACGGACGCTGAGTTCATTCTTTCCGTGCGCAATACGGTAGCTCCTACCAACCTCGTTGTGGATGATGTGAACATTACCGAGGCAGGCCCTCTTACCCCGGTCAGCATCTATGATATTCAATACACCACGGACCCGAGTGGGGATTCGCCGATGAACGGTCAGACCGTGTTGACCGGAGGTATCGTTTCCGCCGTGCTCCCTGCTGCGAACGACGGCTATTTCATTCAAAGCGGCATCGGACCATGGACGGGGATCTATGTATACGACACGGACAACTCCCCCGCTATCGGTGATAGCATCACGCTCATGGCATCCGTGGTGGAATACTTCGGTGGCACGCAGCTTTCAAGTATTTCCGCATATACCGTAGTCTCCAGTGGCAATGCGTTGGTATCCTTCGACGTGGCTACGGGTGATGTTTCGCTTGAGCCATTGGAAAGTGTGCTGATACGCGTTGTGAACGCCACCTGCACCGAGGAACCCGGCGGTGCCAACTTCGGGAAGTACAAAGTGAATGATGGCACCGGTGACGCCGTGATCGGCAAAGTGATCTACACCACCACCCCCGACCCCGTGCTTGGTAATACGTACAACATCACCGGGGTGAACTACTATTCCTTCTCGGAGTACAACATTCAGCCCCGCATGGCCAGCGATGTTGAGTTTGGCTCCGGTATCACCGGTGCAGGTATCCTTGCCACTGTAAGCGTTGGTCCAAATCCCGCCACTAACCTGATCAATGTAAACCTCGGTAATGCCGCAGGAAGCAATGTGAACTATACCCTCACCGATCTGCAAGGTCGCACGGTACAGGCCGGTCAGATCAGCGACAGCCGCGCCCAGCTGAGCGTGAACGACATGCCAACCGGCCTCTACCACCTCACCCTCCGCAGCAACGAACTGGTGAAGACCTTCGCTGTGCAGGTGGTCCGATAGATCGTTCCTACCTTTTGAGAAAGGGCCGCTTCGCAACTGCGAGGCGGCCCTTTCGCTTTGGGCACTGGAGGCTTGGGACCCTTCAGCAAAGCTTGGGCTTCCCGGAAATGAACAATGGCGGCATCGGCCTTGTTGCCCCATATATCCACAACCACAAGGAACACAGAACACCAGATTGATAATGAGCAACACCGAACTGGCGATCACGAGAGTCAAGGAACTTATACTCACGTATGGCCCGAAGGTCATCGGTGCCATTGTAGTACTGATCGTGGGCCTATGGGTGATCCGCTTATTGGTGTCATCCATGGCGCGCCTGATGCGAAAACGCGAGGTGGACCCGAGCTTGGTCCCCTTTGTCCGCGGGCTGGTCGGGGCGATCTTGAAGCTGGGTCTGATCATCAGTGTGATCCAAATGATCGGTGTGGAGACCACGAGCTTCATCGCGGTGCTCGGGGCCATGGGCCTGGCGATCGGCATGGCATTGAGCGGCACCTTGCAGAATTTCGCCGGCGGGGTGATGATCCTGCTCTTCAAGCCCTACAAGGTGGGTGACTTCATCGATGCGCAAGGCCACACCGGGACCGTTCACAGCATCCAGATCTTCAATACGGTGCTGAAGACACCGGACAACAAGACGGTGATCCTGCCCAACGCACCGATCAGCACCGGGGCCATCGTCAACTTCAGTACGGAACCACAACGGCGGGTGGACATGAGCTTCGGTATCGGCTACGATGATGACATCGACGCGGCCAAGCGGACGCTCCAGGAATTGATCGATGCCGATGAGCGCATCCTGAAGGACCCGGCACCGCTGATCGTGGTGGGCGAATTGGCGGACAGTTCGGTGAACTTTACCGTGCGTGTGTGGGCCAAGGCTGGAGATTATTGGGGCATCTACTTCAACATGCACGAGCAGGTGAAGAAGACCTTCGATGCGAAAGGCATCAGCATTCCCTTCCCGCAGGTGCAAATGCACTCGACTTGATCGATTGGTCGGTGTCCTTTGGTACGACAGGACGGCTATTCACCGCAGATACTCCTTGGCCTAACTCCCGCGCCAAGGTTGTCAGATAAGGTTGCGTGGAACTCAGCGCTTCCGCGCCACGATGGCAATGGCGCTCATGGAGTCCTCATAGCGTCGGAAGACCTTACGCATCTCCAGGATGCGCTTGCGGGCCTTGGGGTGGGTGAGGATGTTGAAGACGATCTTCAACGTGCGGTAGAAGCCCTCGTCGTCGATGATGCGCGCAGGTTCCAAGAGGAGCATCGGATTGGTCATCACGCTTTCCACAACGAAGCCTTCCGCCTCCAGCAGAGCGGTCCACTCAGCCTGCGTGAGCGGTCGGGCGTTCACCTTGATGGTGGTGGCGAGGTCGTGCTGGATCTGCTTCTTGCCCGCTTCGGGCAGCGTGTCCGGCGTAAGGGCGATCTCGTGGATGCCGTACAAACCTCCGGGGCGCAGCAGGCGATACGCCTCCCGCACGATCTCCGCCTTGCGGTGGTCCGCTTGCATGGTGAGCATGGCCTCTCCATAGACCTTGTCCGCCGACGTGCGTTCCAAGGGGCAGCAACAGGCATTGCCGATCACGATCTCCCGCGAGGGACCATGGATCTTTTTCCGGAGGATACCGGCCGCTTCTTCATTCAGCTCGACACCGGTGTATGTCCTTGGATTTCTTTGCAAGGCGATCCCTGCGGTGAAACCTAGGCCGGGCGCGAACTCCACGAGGTCGTCCTGCGGTGAGATGGCCAGCTTGTCCATCAGCTGGAGGGTGAGTTCCTTGCCTCCGGGGCGGAGCACTTTCTTGCCCATTTTGGCCAAAAGCCAGTGGCCTTGTTCGGCGTTCAGGGTTTGGTTGGCCGTGGAGCGGTGGGGCGTAACCACCTTGGGTCCGGAGGCGTGCACCTGCTCCAGAACTTCCTGTTCTTGCATCATTTCCTTATTTGGAACAATTCCAAACAAGGGTAGCGCCTCTCCGGATTGGCGAGGATGACGATCGTCAGTTTAGGTGAAAAATGGATGCGCCCCGGCAAGCCGAGGCGCATCCCCCCTCTACCCAACCCTTATTTCGAAAGTACCTTGAACTCCGTGCGGCGATTGGCCTGATGCTGTTCCTCGGTACACTTGTTGCATTCGCAGGTCTCCACTGGCTTGGACTCTCCATAGCCTTTCGCTGTGAGGCGATCCTTGGCGATGCCCTGCTTGATCAAATAGTCCACTGCACTCTTGGCCCGCTTATCCGAGAGTCGCATGTTGTAATCATCATTACCTCGGCAGTCCGTATGTGAGCTCAGCTCGATCTTCACCGAGGGGTTATCGTTCAGGGTTTGTACGAGCTTATCCAGCTCAAGTGCTGCATCCGGGCGGATGTTCCACTTGGCCAGATCGTAGTAGATGTTGTCCAAGCGCACCACTTGGTCCACCTGCAACGGATAGAGGTTGAAGTCGGTATGGATCACCGTATTGGTCTTCCCTTTGGTGGATATCCGCGCGCTTTGCTTGAAGAAGCCTTCGCGATCCACTACGAGGCGGTAGTCGCCTTCAGCCTGAAGCGCGAACAGGTAGTGCCCGTCCGGACCGGTGAGCATTTCCTCCATCAGGCTACCATCCGCTGCCATCAATTGCACCTTGGCGCTATCGAGCGGAACTTTCGTCTCACCGTGCCTTACGATGCCTTCCGCCCCGTAGTCGTACTTCTCCATCTGCACCACTACGTTCTCGAGGTCGTCCTTCTCGCTGTCCACCGTGGTTGTGCCTTGTCGGTAGCCATTGCGACTGGCCGTAATGACGTACTTCTCACTGTAGGGCAATTCGATGGCGAATCGACCCCCTTCAAGCATTTCCACTTTGGCGCCATCGATGAAATTCCCGTTCGCGTCGCGGATATCCAGCAACGCGCCCTCCACAGCGGCTTGTGAGAGTTTGTCCACCACGATGCCACGGATGTGGATACGGGGAGGATGAACCGTGCATCCGTAGATATCATCACCTCCTACACCGCCCGGTCGGTCACTGACGAAGAAGCCGGTGCTATCATCGGCCAGTAGGATCAAGCCATGGTCGTTGTGAACGGTGTTCATGGGATACCCCAGGTTGAACACGCGGCCAGGACCTGCGGCAGTAAGGCGCACGGAGAAGATATCATAGCCGCCAAGCCCGGGATGCCCTGTACTGCTGAAGTAGAGTGTGCTGTCGGCCGTGATGAACGGATACATTTCACTACCCGGTGTGTTCACCTTGCTGCCAAGGTTCTTGGGTTCACCCCATTCCCCTTGCAGATCGTCGCAATACCAGATGTCGGTACCGCCCATTCCGCCGGGCTTGTCACTCACGAAATACAAGCGCTTGCCATCGGGTGAGACCCCGGGCTGGCCCATGTTGTACTCCGGGTCGTTGTGTAGGAAAGGCACCAAGGGTCCCCATTCGGGTTGCCCGAATTCACCCTTCGTGATGTCGGAATAATAGATGCCCAACTTCACCTCTCCATTGGTTGCCTTGAGCAACCTGCCGTAATAGAGGTTGTCGCGGGTGAGGTAAAGGCGCTGTCGGGTTGAATCGAACGAGGCGCTACCATCGTGATAGCGGCTGTTCACGTCCTTACGCATCACCATGGGGTCACTGGCGGTCTCGCCTTTCAGCAAAGCGGAATACAGGTTCAGGAAAGGTTCGCGGTCCCACTTGTACGTGCTCTTCCCCCCTACTCCTTCGCCCCGTGCACTGCTGAAGAGGAGCAGGTCGTTCATCACTGCCGGGGCGAGGTCGGCCTGCGGTGAATTGATGGGCAACTTCCTGACCACATCCTTGGTGCTATCGCGCTCGAGCTTTTCGAAGAAGTCGCCGTTCTTCACGTAGGCCTTCACCCAATCGTCGTCCGGTGCTTTCTCTGAATAGGTCGTGTACCAGGTCAGTGCCTCCTCATACTTGCCTTGTGCGCGCAACTGATTGGCATAGGCGAGCATGTCGTCCGGTGCCGGATCACCCAGTTCCATCAGCCTCTTGTAGGTGTTCGCGGCCTTCTCATTCTCGCCGAGTTTCTTGTAGGCGAAGGCCAGCTGCCTGTAATCCGCGGGCACGGCCTTCTTTCCTGCTATGATATCCTCATACACCTTGGCCATGTTCTGGTAGTCGAACACTGCGGCATAGCGCTCCGCCATGCGATGTTTCAAGGATTGCGCCTGCACGGCCGGTGCTGCCAGCAACAGCAAGGCCATTGCGAGGATGAAGTGCCGGGGGCGCATGGGTATGGATCGCTGCATCTGGATCAGAAATAACGGGGTGAGCGGATCCCTTTCGGTGCGTTACCGAAGTCGAGACCGAGCATGAATTCATGCGAACCACCGCTGTAGTTACGTATGGCCGATATGGGATAGTCATAGGCATAACCCACGGAAAGACCATCCGTAAGGTTGTATTGCACCAAGGCGCCAACGGCATCGGTGTAGCGGTACATGGCACCGAGCCATAACTTCTCATACAGGAGGAAGTTCGCACTGAGGTCGAAGCTCATGGGCGCGCCTTGCACGGCCTTTACCATGAAGGTGGGCTTGAACTTGGTGTACATGCCCAGATCGAAGACATATCCGCCCGTGAGGAAGTAGTGTGCGCGCTGGCCCGGCTCGCTGACCAACTGGAGCGAGTCCACATCGAAGAAGTCCGTGCGCAGGATCTTGGGCGAACTCAGTCCGAGGTAGAACCTATCGCTGTACCACATGACCCCAAAGCCGAATTGGGGATCGGTCTTGGTGCTCACGTCCTGTTGGAATACCTGATCGTTCGCCTCCAAGGGATTGAGTGCGGCGAAATCCCCTTGGAAGAGATTCAGTCCGCCCTTCAGTCCGAAGGCCAGCTTTTGGTTGTTCCCGAGGAAGATCCGATAGGCGAGGTCCACGTTCAATCCGTATTGCGTAACAGGTCCGTGTTCATCGCGCATCACCGTTCCGCCCAAGCCCAAGCTCTGCAATACCAGCGGGCTGTGGACCGTGAGGGTCTGCGTGGTAGGTGCACCCTCAAAGCCCACCCATTGGTGCCTGCTGAGGGCCTTCATACTCACCCGGTCAGCGCTTCCCGCGTAGGCAGGGTTCAGTGCCAGTAGATTGAACATGTACTGGGTGTACTGCGGGTCCTGCTGGGCCTGTGCCTGCTTGGTGAGCAGGATCGGACAGGCCATCAGTAGCGCGAGCAACGCCATATTCCAACGGGAGGCTTGTGATGCCATCTGCGTGGTGTTTTTCGTGGTTGCTTTCATGATCAGCGGCGCAGGTAGATGTAACCCGTGATGACCTCTTTGTCATTGCCCGGATCGAGGATGAAATAGTACGTGCTTTCCGGAAGGTCGGTGCCCATGTTGGCCTTGCCTTCGCTGGTGCCATCCCATGTATTCCGGTAGGGATTGCGTTCGTAGACCTTCGAGCCCCAGCGGTTGAACACCTGGAACTTGTTCTCCGGATAGTAGTCCAAGCCTTGGATGACGTAAGTGTCGTTCACACCGTCGCCGTTCGGCGAGTAGGCGTCCGGCACCACCAGTATGCTGCAATCGCGCAGGGTGATCAGCACCGTATCGGCCGAGCTTCCGCAGGCACCATTGTCCAGCACCCAGCGGAAGATGTTGGTGCCCGGCTGTAGACCTGTGATCTCGGCATCCGCCTCTTCCGGATGAGCAATGTCACCATGACCTTCGATCAGTTCCCAGTGGCCCGATGCCGTGCTGGTTGCCGGAACGGCCGCCATGGTGGTGAAGGTGGTGTCCTGGCAGATCGCTTGGTCCGGTCCACCTGTCGCCAAGGCCGCATTGATGTCGAACACCGATACGATCATCTCGTCGCTGGTGGTTCCGCACACGCCATTGTCAATGGTCCAGATGAGCGTGGTGCTGCCGAAACCGACGCCGGTTACCGTGGTGTTGGGGCTTGTCGGATCGGTGATGGTACCGCTGCCATCAATGTTCCAGGATCCGGTTGCTGGGAATACGGCCTGATTAGCGAACATGTCCACGTCCACTTCACCGGGCTCGCAGAGCTGCTGGTCCGGTCCGGCATCCGCCGCTGCTTGGGTATTGTCGTACACGGTGATCACCACGTTATCGGTCATGGGTCCCGAGCCGCAGGGTCCATTGCTGATGGTCCATGTGAGCTCGATCTGTCCCGGCATGAGCCCGGTGAGCGTGGTCTGTGGGTCCGTAGGGTCTACCAAGGTGCCCGCACCGCTAACGATGGTCCACATGCCCGTGGCGGGCAAGGCGACACCAGTGGCGGCCAGTGGTGTGCTGTCCACAGGTTCGCAGAGGTTCTGATCAGGGCCTGCATTCGCCGTGGTGATGCTGCCGTCATACAGGGTGATCACCACTTGGTCCACGAGCGTTCCACATGGGCCGTTATCGATGGTCCATGCATATACGTTGGTGCCTGCACCAATGCCTGTAACTTCCGTGGCCGGGTCGGTATCGTTCGTGAACGTGCCGCTTCCGCTGACCACGGTCCATTGGCCCGTGCTGGGATAGGTGGCCATGCTGGCTGCCAAGGTCGTGGAGGAAGCTGGACTACAGAGGTCCTGATCGTCGCCTGCATCCGGGTCCGGCATCGCGTCATCGAACACGCGGATCAAAACCGTATCCGATGTTAGGCTACACGGACCGTTGTCGATCGTCCACACGAAGTAGTTGTCCCCCACGGAAAGGCCGCTTACCGTGGTCTGTGGATCGGATGCATCAGTGAACGTGGCGCTTCCAGCTATCTGCGTCCATGTGCCGATCGCCGGGTTCACGACTGCATTGCCTGTCAGCGTGACGGTGGAGTCGATCCCGCATACATCCTGATCCGCACCCGCATCAGCCGGTGGAGCATTCTGGTCGTAGAGATACACGGCAACCGTATCCACCGTGGGAGGACCGAAACCGCAGTTGCCATTGTACACCGTCCAGGTGAAGACATTGATGCCGATACCCAGCCCGGTGATCGCCGTGGCATTGTAGGTGGTATCGGCGATGGTACCTGACCCGCTCACCAAATGCCATGTTCCGGCTGCCGGGAAGAGCGGTTCCACGGCGGCCATCACCGTGCTGTCCTCGGGCGTGCAATTGGCGATATCAGGTCCGGCATTGGCCACCGGTCCGAAGGGGTCGTACACGGTAATAACGAGTGTATCGGTCATCAAACCGTTGTTGGGGCAAGGGCCGTTGTCCAAGGTCCAGAGCAAGGTGGTGATGCCGAGTTCCAGATCATTGATCGTGGTCCCGGGATCCGTAGGGTCCACCAACGTACCGGGGCCGTTGAGTATGCTCCATGACCCGGTGGCCGGTGGCTGCGGAGTGGAGGCTTGCAACTGTGCCGAGTTGAACGGTAGGCAGAGCTCGAAGTCGTCCCCTGCATATGCCGCTGCGGTGCTATCGCTGTAGATGATCACCGTTACGGTATCCGAGGTAATGGCATTCGGGCAAGGCCCGTTGCTCGTGGTCCACACAAAGGTGTTCGGGCCGATGGCCATGCCCACCACTTTGCTGTTGGGGTCGTTCACATTCTCGAAAAGTCCGGCTCCATCGAACAAGCTCCATGTACCGCTCGCCGGGAATGTCGGCGTATTGCCTTGCAGGTAGGTGCTGTCCTGCGGAGTGCAATAGGCCTGGTCCGGTCCGGCGTTCGCGGGTGGGTTCTGGTCATCGAAGATGAAGATGCTCACATTATCGCTGGTGAAACCGCACACACCGTTGTCGAAGGACCAGGTGAGGATGTTCTCGCCCACGGTCAATCCGGTCACTGTGGTGTTCGGATCATTCATATCCGCGAAGAAGCCCGTGCCTTGTGTTAACGACCACTCGCCGATGGCCGGTAACGTGGCCGTGTTGGCCGCCATGATCGCGCTCTCATCCGGCGTGCAGAAGCTTTGGTCCGGCCCTGCGGCTGCAGGTGGTGCGTTCAGGTCGAAGAGGAAGATGCTCACTTGGTCCGAAGTGATCCCCGCACCGCATGGTCCATTGTCCACACGCCACTCGAAGACGTTCTCACCCACTCCCAGACCGATCACTTCGGTGTTCGGAGCACTGGGGTCGATCAAAGTGCCTTGGCCGCTGACCAATACCCATGCCCCTACGGCTGGATAGGTGATGGAGCTGCCCGCCATGGTGGCACTGGTGATCGGCGTACATATCTGCTGGTCCGGGCCTGCATTGGCGTCAGGGTTCTCATCGCTGTACACGAAGATGCTCATCTGGTCCGTGGTCGGCACTCCGCAAGGACCATTCTCAACGGTCCACTGGAACACGTTCTCCCCCACGGCAAGTCCGCTCACGGAGCTTGTTGGGGATCCGGGGTCGGCAAGGATGCCTGATCCATCCACGAGCACCCAGATACCGGTGGCAGGACCGATCAGTGTGCTGCCTGCCATGGTGGTAGTGGTATTCGGTGTGCAGAGGTTCTGGTCCGGACCTGCGTTGGCCACAGGGTTGGTCACATCGTATAGCGTAATGGTGACCTCATCGAAGCTGTTACTGTTCTCGCACGGACCATTGGATACGGTCCAGCGCAGGATGTTCACCCCGATCGCCAGCCCGGTGATCGTGGTGGAGGGAGCGTTCGGATCATCGAACACTCCTGCGCCTTGCTGCACGGTCCAAGTGCCTACCGCAGGTGAGGTCACACTGCTGCCGGTGAGATTCGCGCTCGTACCGGGTGAGCACAGCTCCTGATCGGGGCCTGCATTCGCCACGGGATTGTCCCGGTCGAACACCTCGATCATCATGGTGTCACTGGTGGTGCCGTTGGCACAAGGACCATTGTACACGGTCCATGCGAATACATTCGTTCCTACCTCCAGATCGATGATGGTGGTGTTCGGTGAATTCGGATTGCTGATGATGCCGGTTCCGCTCACCAAGGTCCAAGTGCCAACGGCCGGGAAGGTCACCGCACTGCCGGCCATGGTCACCATGCTCTCGGGCGTACAGAGTTCCTGGTCCGGGCCGGCGTTCGCATCGAGGTTCTCATCGCTGAAGAGGAAGATGGTGACCTCATCATTGCTGCTGCTGCACAGGCCATTGGCCACGGTCCAGCGGAATACGTTAGCACCTACCGCCAGGTTGGTGACGGCAGTCATTGGCGAGTTCGCATCTGCGAATTGGCCCGCACCGCTTACCACCACCCAAGTACCCACGGCCGGGAAGGTGATCGCGCTACCTGACAAGTTGGTGCTGGTGGTTGGCAAGCAGAGCTCCTGGTCCGGGCCTGCATCCGCATTCGGCGTAGTGGAATCGAAGAGGAAGATGCTTACCGTGTCCGTAGTGATGCCATTGCCGCAGGGTCCGTTATCAACGGTCCACACGAAGATGTTCTCACCCACGCCCAAGCTGGTAACAGTGGTAGCAGGGTTGTTGGCATCGGTGATCGTTCCGGCACCTTGGATCCGGGTCCACACACCTGTGGCAGGGAATATCGGTGTGTTACCGGCGAGCGTGGTGCTCTCATCCGGTGTGCAGAGCGATTGGTCCGGACCGGCGTTCGCATCGGCATTGTCCTGATCGAAGACGAAGATGCTCATGCGGTCCGTGGTCAACGGGTCCGCGCAAGGACCATTTATTACGGTCCATTCAAATACGTTCTCTCCAACGGCCAGGTTGCTCACTCCCGAGGTGGGCGAGTTGATATCAGCAATGACACCGCTTCCACTCACCAAGGTCCATGTGCCTTGGGCCGGGAATGTTACGCTGCTGCCTGCAAATACCGTGGAGGTGTTCGGTGTGCAGAGTTCCTGGTCGGGTCCCGCGTTCGCTATCGGGTTGTGCTCATCGTAGACGAAGATCGATACGACATCATTGGGAGGGTTCACAGGGCATGCTCCGTTGCTCACGGACCAGCGGAATTGATTCTCGCCCACGGGCAGGTTGGTTATGGTCGTGTTCGGATCGTTCACATCGGCGATGTCGCCGCCACCGTTCACAAGCGTCCACGTTCCCAGTGCCGGTGCAGGTGCGGGGCTGGCCGCCATGGTCGCCGTGGTGTTAGGCGTACAAAGGCTTTGATCCGGACCGGCATCGGAGCCGCTCACGGTGCTGTCGAACAGTGTGATGGTCACCTCGTCCGTAGTGATGCCAGCGCCACAAGGGCCATTGTCCACCGTCCAGCGGAAAACGTTCGGCCCAACGGCCAGGCCGGTGAGCTGGCTGGTGGGAGAGCTCGGATCCGCGATGGTCCCTGTACCGCTCACAAGCGTCCAAGTTCCAGTGGCCGGATAGATCAGGCTGCTGCCTGCCAGCGTGGTGGAATCCTCAGGACTGCAGAGCTCCTGGTCCGGACCGGCGTTAGCATCCGCATTGCTATCATCGTACAACTTGATGTTCACTTGATCTGAGCTGCTGCCGCATGAGCCGTTGTTGATGGTCCATGTAAGCAGGTTGTCCCCTACTTGCAATCCGCTGGCTGTGGCGGTGGCTGCGTGTATATCGGAGAAGGTGACCCCTGCCGGACCTGTCCAAGTGCCTTGTGCTGGAGCAACAGCAAGGTTGCCTGCCAACGTAACCGAGGTGGTCGGGGTGCAAATGGCTTGGTCCGGGCCTGCGTTGGCCGCCTGTGCCGTACCACTGAAAATGCTGATGGTGACCTCATCGAACGAGGTACCATTCGCGCATGGACCGTTGTACACCGTCCAGCGGAATACATTGTTGCCCAAGGCCAGTCCATTCACCTGCGAGGTGGGACTTCCCGGGTTCACGATGTTGCCCGTACCACTGATCAAGGTCCACGTCCCTGTCGCTGGCGGAATGAGTGCGCTTCCGCTCAATGTGGTGGCGGTGATCGGTGTGCAGAGTTCTTGGTCCGCTCCAGCGTTGGCCACCAGATTCGCGTCATCATACACCGTGATGCTTACTGGATCGGTGCTGGTACCGCAGGCACCGTTGTCCAGGGACCACACAAGTATGTTCACACCAAGGGAAAGGCCCGATACACCGGTAGTGGGTGAAGTGGCGTTCGCGAAGATCGCAGTGCCTTGTTGCACGCTCCACGAGCCGGTGGCCGGTGCTACAGCTGCGTTAGCAGCCATCACAGTGGTGGCGTTATTGTCACAGAGTTCCTGATCCGGACCGGCATCGGCCTGCTGAGCGTTGCCATTGAACACCGAGATGGTGACCTGGTCCGAGCTGGGTGCTGCACAGGGTCCGTTCTCAACGCTCCACTCAAAGACATTCGCTCCAAGGGAAAGGCCGGAGACCACGGTGCCGGGGTCGTTGGCGTTGGCGAAGGTCCCGGAACCGCTTACGAGCGTCCACTGCCCGGTACCCGGCGCGATCAATGCACTGCCGGCCAAGGTGGTGCTGGTGATGGGGGTGCACAGGCTCTGGTCCGGACCCGCATTCGCCGTTAGCATGGCCGCATCGAATACGGAGATGGTGACCTGTGCAGAATTGGACGGGAATGCGCATGGGCCGTTCATTACGGTCCACTGGAATACGTTCACACCGTAGCCCATGTCCGTGATGGTGGTGGAGGGGCTGTTCGGTGAAGTGATCGTACCGCTTCCGCTGATCACGGTCCATTGTCCGGTGGCTGGCGCGACCGGAGTGGTACCGGTCACTGTAACGATGTTCGCCGATGTGGGCACGCAAATGCTCTCGTCGGCACTCACCGTGATCGCAGGGTGTGCACTTTCATACACGGTGATCGCGACCTCATCGAAAGTGTTGCCGTTCGCGCAAGGCCCGTTGGATACCGACCAGCGGAACACGTTCACCCCAACCGGGATGTTGTTCACTGCGGTGTTAGGGCTATTGGGCGTCACGATGGTACCGCCACCGCTCACCAAGGTCCATGTGCCGGATGCTGGTAGTATGATGTTGCTTCCGGAGAGCACCGTGGAATTGGCATCCGAGCAAAGCTCCTGGTCCGGACCGGCATTGGCCACCGGGTTGCTGCTATTGAAGACGCGAATGCGCACATCATCGGTGGTGGTGGGGTTCGCGCAAGCGCCGTTGAGCACCGTCCAGCGGAAGATATTGTCCCCCACGGCCAGACCGGTGATCTGCGTGGTAGGGCTATTTGGCGATACGATCGTTCCCGATCCGCTGATCAATGTCCAGGTGCCCGTGGCCGGTGCGATCACCGCACTACCCGCCAGGTTTGTGGAGGTGGTCGGTGTGCAGAGTTCTTGGTCCGGGCCGGCATTGGCAATGGCATTGGCCGAATTGTAAACGGTGATGGACACCTCATCCTGCGTGATCGGATTGGAGCAAGGTCCATTGTTGAGCGTCCAGCGGAAGGTGTTCACCCCCACGCCCAATCCGGAGACGGAGGTGGTGGGGTTGCTCGCATCAGCAAAAATTCCGCTACCCGATGTAACGGTCCATAGACCCGTGGCCGGGAACACGGGAGCATTACCAGCCAGTGAAGTGGCAGTGGTCGGTGTGCAAAGCTGCTGATCCGGACCCGCATTGGCCGCAGGGGCATTGGAATCGTAAATGAAGATGGAGACCACGTCATTCGGTGGGTTCACCGGGCAGGGTCCATTGCTGATGGCCCACCGGAATACGTTCTCCCCTACCGTGAGACCGGTGATGGTGGTGGTGGCGCTATTGATGTTGGTGATGGTTCCGGTTCCGGAAACCAACGACCAAGTTCCTTGTGCGGGGGCGGATGGTGCATTGGCCGCCATGGTTGCAGTGGTGGTTGGCAAACAATAGGACTGATCCGGACCTGCATTGGACCCACTTACCGTTTGATCAAAGGCAGTAATGGTCACTTGATCACTGGTGATACCGTTGGCGCAGGGTCCGTTGCTCACCGTCCACTGGAATACGTTGGCCCCAATACCCAGACCGGTTACGGTGGTAGTGGGGCTATTGGCTGTGGTAATGGTACCGGAACCGCTCACCAAGGTCCATTGGCCCGTGGCCGGGAATGTCGGGGTGCTACCAGCCAAGGTGGCATCGCTCGGCGTGCATACCTCTTGGTCCGCTCCGGCATTCGCATTCGGGCTGGCACTGGAGTACACGGTAACGGTTACATCATCAGATGTGGAACCGGGTGTGCAGGGGCCATTACTGATGGTCCAACGGAAGACGTGTACGCCCACCGTGAGGCCGGTCACGCTTGTGTTCCGAACGTTCGGGTTCACGATGGTGCCTCCTCCGCTCACTTGGCTCCACACACCAGTGGCAGGTGCCGATGCCGCATTACCGTTCAATGTTACCGAACTGGTTGGCGAACAAATGGTGATGTCCGAGCCCGCGTTCGCTGCAGGCTGGGCGCTATCGAAGATGGTGATCACCACCTCGTCCTGGGTGGGTGTACCGCAAGGACCGTTGTTAATGGTCCACCGCAAGCGGTTGACCCCAATACCAAGTCCGGTAACCGTGGTACTGGACGAGTTAGGGCTGGTGATCGTGCCTGTACCATTCACAAAAGTCCAAGTGCCTACAGCTGGCGAAACTGCCGTATTGCCAGCGAGCGTTGCCGTATTCGTGGGTAGGCAAAACTCCTGATCAGGTCCTGCATTGGCCGCAGGCTGCGCAGCGTTATAGCTTGTCACGGTCACTTGATCGGTGCGTACACCACACGTCAGGTAGTTGACGCTCCACTGGAACACGTTGGCTCCTTGGGAGAGTCCCGTTACCGTGGTATTCCGGGAATGGTTGTTCGTGAAAGTGCCGCTCCCGCTTATCACGGTCCACGTTCCTTGCACACTGGGGTACGGGAGCACCGCATTCATGGTGGCCGAGGTGCCGCAAACGGAGAAGTCCGCACCCGCATCCGCATCGGTGGCTGGCGGTGTAACTTGGATGGAGAAGCCGTAATCGTTGGATGCTTTCAGCGGACAGCCATCATCTTCCACGTGAACGGTGAAAGTGTTGTTTCCAATGTTCGCCACCGTAGGTGTCCAAGTGAATGTTCCCGAGGGGAAAGGTGATCCAGAGGTGGTGAACGTGGCTCCAGGAATACCACTGTTCCAGGTCATGGTCACTGTCTGCCCCGCATTGGCATCATTGGAGTTCACCGTGAAGGATACCGGTGTCCCCGCGCACACTTGCATGGAATAGACCGCAGTGCCATTGATACCGGTAACGGTGGGGGATGCATTGCCGGTGCAGGCACGGATCACGAATTGCACGTCCCGCGTCACCGTCCCGACAAGAACACCGTTCCGGTATTCCTTGACCTGATAGGTGACCACCGCCACTTGCAGCACACTTGGCGTCACGGTCATGGTGCCCGTTTGGGGATCGAGCACCACGGCGTTGGCCCCGCCGCTGTTCCGGATGGGTTGCTGGGCGGAATAGTTCGCGTTATAGGGAATGTTCGCCCCGTTGGCGGTGCGGGCACCGATCAGCGCATAGACCAGGGAATCACCGTCCGCATCCACCGCACCGGGATTGTAGCTGATGGGCTCGCCCAGGCAATAGAACGCCGTGGGTGAATTGGTGAAGGTCGGGGAGCTGTTGCAGAGCCCGGTCGTATTGTTCAAGAGGGCATCCAGGTACAATTCGCGGTTACCGGGATTATTCAAGGAGGTGATCGCATTGTTCCGGCAGCAGAGCGACCAGGAGAAGTTCCAGTCCGTGCCTCCGCAGGCGGCGTAGGCGCTGAGATCCACGATCTTTGTATAGGTATAACGCTCCACGCCGTAGGTACCACTGGCACTTACGCACCGGTCCACCTCCGAGGGGCAGATCGGAGTGATGACCTGCACAACGGGAGCCGAATTGAAGCATTGCGTGAAATTCGCACCACAAGCGCTTGAGGCCACGTTGAACCGCAGACCGTTGTTGCAATTGGTGGGCGCCGCCACCCCGTTGCAATCCCTGTAGAAGTTCAGGGTCACCAAGTAGCGGTTGTTCCCCAAACAAGTATAACTGAGCTCCCCTCCCATCGCGTGGGTAGCATGGGCCTCGCCTTGCCACAGCAGCAAGGAAGCGGCAACCATGGCCAGTTTATACAGGAAGGACCGGACCTGGCGCAAGCCGCGGTTGCCGTGTTGGTCCCTTGTGTCACGTGCGCGTATCTGTTCAACCATGTAACTGCGATATATCGGAAACCACTTCCCGCTCTTGAAATGTCAGAGCGAATGTCCTCTTTCGTCCCGATGCGATCTCTCCGGCACCGGCATTGCATTCCGAGGGTCGTTCGCTAACAGGCCAAACATAGGGGCACGGGTAAGCGCCAACCGCCGCCATGGGCTTGCACTTGTCAACAGAGGCGTGTTGGCCTGAACCCCGAATCCGTACTGAAAAGGCGGTTTAGGAATTGGATAAGCCAAGAACTTATGTCCGTGGTTCCAATGCGTGAAAAATCCGGTCTCCCTTATCGGTTAGGCACTGCCGAACGTAGTACTGCCTGCCAGTTCTCATAGTGTGTAGTACCCAGCACGCCCTTGATCTCTTCCATGCGTGCAGCACCCAATTTTACAAGCTGCTGGACCTTGTCCTGTTCCTCCATGTCGGGCGTGCTCCACACTTCATCCCGTTCCGTAGCATAATCCTCCTCGATCACGTTGATCCGTCGTATCTGATCCTTATCCAAATGCCAGACCTGCATAAGGCTGTCCGGAAGAACTTCCCAACCGGGTATGTTCTGGACCGCCTGTGACCGTACGGTCAGCGGGAGCAATAGGAAAAAGAGGAAGAGGAGACCCAAGCCGCGCTGCATGGCACCAAGATAAGTGATGCTTGAAAACCACGGAGGCCGTGTTGAAAAACGAGGGCGCAAAGGACCTTAAAAGGCACAGCCCTCGGATCCCTTCCCCCAAGCAGCGGTTCCACCACGAACGGTGTCATACGCCTGAACAACCCACTCCCGATGAAACCGTCCATGATCCAACATCTTCTGCTGGTGCCACTTCTCATGCTGGCCAGCAGCGGGATCGCACAAATTGAGCAACAGTTCAACTTCGACGATGGATCGATCGGCGATGTGCATATCGACACCACGGACGGACATGGTGGCCTTTGGCAGATCGGCACGCCGCAAAAACAGATGTTCACCTCGCCCTACAGCTCTCCGAACGTGATCGTAACGGATACCCAACACAGTTACCCGCCGAATGACACATCGCGTTTCACGATCGTCCACATCGCAGAAGGAGGATGGATGAGCGCATGTTGCGCAATTTCCCTGACAGGCTACTACCAAGTGGATGCGGACAGCTTGAATGACTTTGGCACCATGGAGTTCTCGTACGCACCCCTCAGCGCGTGGATCGATGTTATTCATGATCCGATCTTTGCGCCGATGGTCGATTGGGGATCGAGCATCCCTACCCTCACCGGCACCAGCAATGGATGGCGCTATTTCGGCTTGAATTTGGGTCAAGTCGCATATTACATTCAGAGTTCGCTGGGACATCAAGTTCAATGGGGTGACACTATCCAATGGAGGTTCTCCTTTTTCAGCGATAGCATGGACAACGACCGGGACGGCCTCATGTTCGATGATCTGAACTTCGTGGACTACGCTGAATCCATCTTGGAATATCCAGCCAACACATTCCATTCCACTGTAGCGCCCATGCCTGTGGCCAATGAGCTGAACTTAATCTATGAAACCGCAGGACTGGACAAGCTCGATCTGACCATCCGTGATGCACGCGGCACTATGGTCCGTCGGGAAGCCATCCGCGCCGAACACGGAAGCCGCATCGATGTACATGACCTAGCGGCAGGACTTTACATGTATTCCATCCATGCCAATAACGGCCACGACCGCAGTACAGGGCGATTCGTGAAAGAGTAATAGTAGAGGTCCCCTACGCCCGAAAGCCATACATCCGGGATCAGATCCTACAAACCCGCAAGCACCGCCCCGGGATCCTTGCCACCCAACACCATTTTGGCAGGGTCTTCAAGCATCTCCTTCACCTTGTACAGGAAGCTCACGCTTTCCTTGCCGTCCACAATGCGGTGGTCGTAGCTCAACGCCACGTACATCACCGGGCGGATCACCACTTGGCCATCCACGGCGATGGGACGATCCACAATGTTGTGCATTCCCAGAATGGCGCTCTGCGGCGGATTGATGATGGGTGTGCTGAGCATACTACCGAACACACCACCGTTGGTGATGGTGAAGGTGCCGCCGGTCATTTCCGCTATGGTCAATTTCGCATCGCGCGCCTTGGTCGCAAGTTCCCGGATCGTGCCCTCGATCTCGGCCAAGCTCATCTGCTCGGCATTGCGGATCACCGGCACCATCAGGCCCCTGGGCGAACTGACCGCAATGCCGATATCGGCGTAATCGAAGTTGACGATGTTCTCCCCGTCCAACTGCGCGTTCACATTGGGGAATAAACGAAGGGCTTCCGTAACGGCCTTGGTGAAGAAGGACATGAAGCCGAGGCTAACACCATGCTTCTCCTTGAACTTGTCCTTGTATTTATTCCGGACGGCCATCACCGCGCTCATGTCCACCTCATTGAAGGTGGTGAGCATCGCCGTTTCATTTTTCACGCTCACCAAGCGGTCCCCGATCGTTTTGCGCAGGGTGCTCATCTTGGTAGTGGTGCTTTCACGTGTGCCACCCCATCCGTTCATCAATGTGGGCGCAGTGATCCCTCCTGCGATATAGGCTTCCACATCGCCACGCGTAATGCGGCCGTTGGGACCGGTGCCTTTCACCTTATCGCTAGAGATGCCTTTCTCGGCCATTACAGCCTTTGCCACCGGGGTGGCATGGGCAGCACCAACAGGTTCTGCTGTTTTGGGGCTTTCCTTCTTCTCCTTTTTCTCCTCCTTCACTTCCTTGCCCTTTTCCCCTTGCCCGTCCTTCGCACCCTTTTCCTCTTTTACTTGCTTCTTCTCCTCCTTCTGAGGCTTCACGCTCGTATCGATCTTCGCTACCACATCACCCACGTTCACGGTCTCATCGGCCTTGGCCAGCAGGCTGATCCTGCCCCCTTCCTCGGCACTTAGCTCCAGGGTGGCCTTGTCGCTGTCGATCTCGGCGATCACTTGGTCTTTCTTCACCACGTCGCCATCCGCTACCAGCCATTGTGCAATGCGCACTTCGCTGATGCTTTCACCGGGACTGGGAACTTTTATTTCAATGTTGGCCATGAGGATTCGGATATAGGGAGGAAGATCCACCACGGAGACGCAGAGGTCTACTGGTGGCAGGGGGGCGATGATCGGTGATCTACAAAACTGTTCAACATCAGGCGCGGACTTTTGACTTTGCCTTCTTCGCTGCTGCGGCGGAAGGACGGTCGGCAAAGGCTTCTTCCAGGATCCGTTTTTGCTGTATGGCGCTGCGAACAGCGCTGCCGGTGGCAGGTGCGCCACTGGCTCTACGTGTCACGAATTTCAATGCATCAACCGATGGCGCTCCCTTCACTTTGTGCAGGTGCTTGAACATGTATGGCCATGCGCCCATGTTCTCCGGCTCCTCCTGCACCCATCGCACTTCCTCCGTGTTCGCATAGCGCGTGAAAACAGCCGCAAGCTGTGGCTCCGGCAAGGGGTGCAGTTGTTCGATGCGGATGATCGCCACATCGTCAGCAACCAGTTCCTCCTTGCGTTCCAACAGTTCATAGTAGAGCTTTCCCGAACAGAGGATCAATGTCTTCACGGACCTGGGATCCGCAATGGGATCGTCGATCACTTCTTGGAAAGCACCCTTGGTGAACTCGCCCACGGCACTTACGCACCTGGGGTGGCGCAACAGGCTTTTCGGAGTGAACACCACCAAGGGTTTGCGGAATTTCCACGCGAGTTGACGACGCAGCAGGTGGAAATAATTCGCGGGCGTGGTGGGGTTGGCCATGATCATGTTGGCATCCGCGCACTGTTGTAGGAAACGTTCCATGCGCGCACTGCTGTGTTCCGCGCCTTGGCCTTCGTATCCGTGCGGCAACAGCATCACCAGCCCGTTCATGACGTTCCACTTCTCCTCCGCTGCACTGAGGTATTGGTCGATGACGATCTGTGCACCGTTCACGAAGTCCCCGAACTGCGCTTCCCACAGCGTAAGGCTCTCGGGTGTGGCGAGTGCATAGCCATATTCGTAACCCAATACCGCATACTCGTTCAGCGGCGAGTTGTAGATCTGCACCAGGGCCTGATCTTCCTGCAAATGTTTCAGAGGGATATATTCTTCCTCGCTGTCCTCCACTTTGATCACGGCGTGGCGATGGCTGAAGGTGCCACGTTCCACGTCCTGACCGGTGAGGCGCACGGCATGGCCTTCGCAGAGCAGCGTTCCGTAGGCAAGTAGCTCGCCCATGCCCCAGTCGAGCCGGTCCTCCTCCACCATTTTGGCGCGATCGTTCAGGATACGCTCCATCTTGTTGAAGAATTTCTTCCCTTCGGGCACCTCAACGAGCTTAGCTGCGATGTCCAATAGGAGCTTCCTTTTCACGCCGGTTGCCGGTGAGCTTTCCAGGTCCGCATCGTTCGCACGGACGTAACCCATCCAGCGATCTGCGAGGAAGGAAGTGATCACCGCCTTGGGCAGCTCCTTGGATTCCGTAAGGCGCTCCTGCAACATATTGTTGAAGTTGGCCTTCATCTCTTCCGCCAAACTGGCCTCGATGGCACCGCTTGCTTGCAGCTTTTCGCTGTAGATGGCGCGCGGATCCTTGTGCGTGGCGATGGCCTTGTAAAGGATCGGTTGGGTGAACTTCGGTTCATCGCCTTCATTGTGGCCGTGCCGACGATAGCCGAGCAGGTCGATGAACACATCGGTTTGAAAGCGCTGCCGGAAATCCAGCGCGAGCTTCATCACATGGCACACGGCTTCCGCATCGTCACCGTTCACATGGAATATGGGGCATTGCGTCACTTTTGCCACATCGGTGCAATAGGTGCTGGTGCGCCCATCGATGTAGTTCGTTGTGAAGCCCACCTGGTTATTCACCACAACGTGCAAGGTGCCACCGGTGCTGTAAGGTTTGAGCCCCGCCATCTGCGCCAGTTCATAGACCACGCCTTGGCCCGCGATCGCCGCATCACCATGGATGATCACGGGACAAAGTTTGTCGGGCTTTAGGTCGTGGTCCTTCTCGATCAATGCACGCGAGATCCCCTGCATTACCGGACCCACGCTCTCCAAGTGGCTGGGGTTGGGGCAAAGGATCAGGTTGACACCCTTGCCCTTGTTGGTAACCACACAGCTATTGAAACCCATGTGGTATTTCACGTCGCCCTCCACGAAGCTGTCCGCATAGTCGCGGCCTTCGAAATCGGCGAAAATGGAATCGTATGTCTTGTTGAAGGTGTTGGCCAGAACATTCAATCGACCGCGGTGGGCCATGCCGATCACCACGTCCTTAATGCCGTGTGCCTCCGCACCGTGCTCGATGATGGTATCCAACGCGGGGATCAGCGTTTCGCCACCTTCCAGGCTAAAGCGCTTTTGACCGATGAATTTCTTGCCGAGGAAACGCTCGAACACCACGGCCTGGTCCAACTTCCGAAGGATCTCCTTCTTCTCCGCCAGATCAAAGTTCGGCGTGTTCCGGTCCTTCTCCATCCGCTCCTGTAGCCACTGCACGCGGTCCACCTTGCGGATCTGCTTGTACTCCACGCCGATGCTCTGGCAATAGGTGGTCTTCAGATGGTCGACGATCACGGCCAAGGTGGCCTTGCCTATGCCCAGTTCCGAGCCTGCCTCGAATACGGTGTCCAGATCGCTGTCCGAAAGCCCGAAGATGGCCAGGTCCAGCGGGGGATTGTACTTCCTACGCTCCCGCACCGGGTTCGTACGTGTGAACAAGTGGCCGCGCTCGCGGTAGCCATTGATCAAGGCGATCACCTTGAATTCCTTCGCGAGGTTCTCGTGGCTCGGGCCAAGGTCGCCTACTGCGGCGGGTGTCTGGCCCGGAAGCTCGGGATAGCGGGTGCGTGCCAGATCAAAGCCCTGGAAAAAGCGGGCCCAGTCAGGGGAAACAGAGGTGGCGTCCTCGCGGTACTGCTGGTACATGCCATCCAGCGCCGCAGGATCGATATTGCTGAGGAAAGTGTTCTTGTCCATGGCCGGAAAAGGGAACCGGGCCACAAAGGTAGCCACGGTTTTCCGCACTATTACGGCTGAGTGTGGCCGGTTGTTCGACCCATCTGCAGAGTTGCTGATGTTCGATCAGCGGATGAGCGTGGTCAGTGGATCAGCGCAGGTCGATACGGGAGGGGGCAACAGCGAAGTAACCCGTTGCTTTTACCGCGCTATGACAAGCTTTCCCGAGTAGACCTTCCCCTCACAATTGACACGGACGGTATAGAACCCATTTCCGAGTTCGGGATGCAAGTGGAGTTTGGAATCCGAACCCACTACATCCTCGGAATGCACCTGCGCCCCCATGGCGTTCAGAATGGACACGGAATACGGGCCGGGCACGGGGCCACGGAATTGCAGCGTGATCCGATCCGAAGCCGGATTGGGCTGAATGGAAAACCCGAACGATGCCACCTCTGCCTCACCAACGTCCAAGGGGCCTTCGATCAACTCCCAAACAAGGAGCCGCCCGTTGCCATTCACCGACGGATAGTTCATCGTGTCGGTGTAGGAACCGCCACTGCCCGCTGCTGAAAAGGTGAGGTCACCGACCACGCCTTGTGCGTATGACGCATCCGTCAGTTCATACCTGTTCACATGGAAATCGCCCGACCCCCACGGTAGGTTCGAGACGTGCAGCTCCACATCATTGGTCCCGGCGCCGGGATCAGGTGCCGGAAATACGACCACGATCCGGTCCTGGGCATCATTCATTCCGGCCAAAGCGTACATGCCTGCGTTGACCGTCAACTGCAGGCGGTTCGGTGCATCATTCATCCTGTTCATGTTGTAGAACACATAAGCGCTTGGCTTCGGTACGATCGGGCCCACCCTGTACATGCCCAGATAGGTGTACTTGTCCTCCGAAGTTTCCTGATCGAAAAGCGCGACCTCGAAGGACATCGAAACGTTCCTGTTCAGCATGTCAATGATGTGCTCCACTTTGTTCAGTCCGTAATCCAATGCCCCCCACGTGTCCGAGTTCTGGTCAATGCGGCCCCATTCACCATTTATGAGTTCCGCATTCGGGACATAGGTGCTCCTCCAGCCTTCCACCAGCGCAACTTTCGCACTGTCATAACCACCCTTGAACTGCGTATCGGAGTACGGGTGAAAAGAGAGGAAGTCAAACTTGGTCGCGTTGGCTTGTACTTCTTGGAGAAACCGGATGGGGATCAGGTTTCCGATGGAGTAAAGGGCAAAGCTGCAGCCGCCCAACTTTACATGGTCAGCCAAGACCGCATCCGCGGAGACTTCCGTTGCAATGGCGGCATACGCATCATACAACTCGTACTCATCCCCTTTCCAAAAGAACTTCACCATGATGGGGTTCAACCATTGCTGATCCGGCTCATTCCAGTGCTCGAAATACGTGACACCGTAGGTATCGTAGCAGTGCTTGATCAAGTGGTACATCACCCTGCCATACACCGCATTGTTCGCAGGTGGTGAGTTCCGGATGCCATTGTCGTAGGCGAGGAAATACAGGAGGCCCATGGCACCCTGATATTCCGGGGTGGTATCCGAGCTCAGGGTGAACGGCATATAGTCCATGGTAATAAAGGGTTGTGCACCGATTGACTGGACCAGCGTGATCATGGAATCAATGAACGCGAAGTCATAATTGCCCGGGTCATCGGCATCGCTCATTGAATTCCCCCCGCGATAGAATTCGTAAGGCAAGTTCTTGAGCACATCCGTATCCGTGGAATAATAATCCGTGTCCGGCGGATTGTCCGCCCTGCCAATAGATACCCGGATGTAGCGTGGTCGCAATTGATCCATCTCCGTTGTGAAAGCCGGGTCCGCTACGATCGAGGTATGTGGACCCTGTATGCTCGGGTTTCCGCCGTAGCCAAACATGAGGTGGTTCTCATAATGATCCCGCCAAATGGGAGGCATTGTTCCACAGCAGAAGCAGCATCCACATTCACCTGGATGGTTGTTTGCGCATGTAGCGCCGCCATGGACAAGAACATTCCTAGCGCCACCAATTCCATCCGGTTGATCATCCTCCTTTTCCTTCCACGCATGGTCATGCTTGGTTAGGTGATCGATCCAATTCAGTACAGGTCGGCAAAGCGGATCCGGCTGAGCACTTTCTGTAAGCAACGTAATACGATGGTCGCGGCCAATCCGTTCAGCCCATCGGCAGCCGTGGCGGCTCTTAACTGGTGCTCCGTAAGATCCACGCGGTTCACCACCAGACCGAAGGCATGCGGGCCTTCCCGTTCCCGCTCGGTGATGATCGCCAACACCTGTGTACGCAACTCTTCAAAAGCAGCTTCACCAACTTTGGGCAATACGAGATCTTCTTCCCGTAGGTCCTTACGCAACTGGGCCACGGTCGCATGCAGCACCACGGCCTCATCGAGCCGTTTGCGAAGGCCCTTCATCCCATCGCCATCGCCACCCGTTATCGACAGTCCCTCGTGCATCCTTGTTCGTGGTACTGCAAAGGTGCGCAACCCTTGGCACTATTTTCGCCGATGCTTGAGCACCGTTCTGTTGATCCAGCGGATCGACAGAACAAAACCCCACACTCATCCATTGCAGAATATACCATGCGCAACTTCCTCTTTCTGGCCGCCTTTGCCGTTTCATCCGTCGCTACCGCCCAATATGGCACCTTCGATAGAAAGGCCGTCGATGCCGCGAAAAGCTCTACGACCATCGTATTGCGTGATGCCACGGACAGCCCGTACAACCGTGATCTGATGAACGCGGTGAAAGCCCACTGGAAGTTCACAGGCGGCACGGACTTCGGCACCATCACAGACCTGGCCACCATGCCGGTGGATCCCGCGAGCATCTACCTGATGAAGATCCGCAAAAGCGATAAGGAAAAACACGATGCCACCTTCCTCGCGTTGGTGCAAGGGTGGAAGATGAAGAAAGGCGAATCCCTGACCGTGGAGAACAATGCCGTGACCAACCTGCCGCCCGCACAGGAATTGGCCTCCATCATGATCGATGCAGAGCTGATGGACAATGGCGGGAGCGCCATGCTGAACACCTACGTGATGAACTTGCAGGACTACCTGAAGCAGGTGGAGACCGGGAAGATCACGGATAAGGCCACTGCGGATCGCCTCTATGCATCACGCAACCGTTATGTGAAGGAAATGGAGTTGCTAGTAGCCAAGGACCAATTGGACAAAAGCCTCGCAGACCTCGATGCCATCAAGGAGACATATAAACACGAAGTTCAGTTGACGGACTATTCCAAGCTGATGGAAGCTGCTGCCCAGGCCAAGCCGAACGTAGCCCTTGCCGATGTGGTGATCACCGGCGAATACAAGACCAAGTGGTGTTTCCGTCGTGTATTCAATGCCAGCACCGGTGAGCTGATGTACCAACGTGACGAGGCCGCGCTCTACGACAAGAAGATGGGCTTCATCAAGGAGGACTTCCGGGTGCTGGAGCAATCGCGGTAAGTAAGGGTTCACCACCCTTCGCCTCAGCGTTCGCCATCCTTCAACACCCAACCGCATCGGCGCCTATATCGTGGACGAAACGGGCAGGATCCGGCCACCTTCACGCCAACACCCCATAGGGCAACCCGCACCTTGACGCTACTGACCTACTTGGCCAATGGCTCTCTCGTGCTGCAGTTCGTCCATGGCCATGGTGTGAGCTCGCGCTCCTTCCGGCTGCTGCGCTAGTCAAGGTGCGGTCTCGTAGCGACAGGAGCATACAACAAGCCCCCGGGGACGAATCCGGATTCCCGCACATGCAGACACGAACTGCGGCCATGGACCTGCTTCACAGCCGCCATGCAGTGGTGTGGTAGCCATGCTTCCACTGCTGTTCGGCCCCGGCAAGCGGCCCGGCCCTACTTTCGCCGCGCCACACCACAACACTACGGATGCAATTCGGGATCTTTGAGTTTTTACGACTGGTTGGAGCGTTGGGGTTCTTCATCTACGGCATGAAGGTGATGAGCGAAGGCATCCAGAAGGCCGCCGGTGGTAGCCTTCGCCGGATCATTCGTGCCATGACCAAGAACCGCTATTTCGGCGTGGTCACGGGGTTCCTGGTAACTGCATTGGTGCAAAGCTCCTCGGCCACGACGGTAATGACGGTGAGCTTCGTCAACGCTGGCCTGCTCAGCCTTACGGAATCCGTCGGCGTTTTGATGGGCGCCAATGTCGGCACCACCATCACCGCTTGGCTCATCTCACTACTGGGCTTCAAGGTGAAGGTGGCCACGTTCTCCCTGCCGGTGATCGCCATTGCCCTACCCCTGCTCTTTGCGAGGCCGAAGAAATGGAGGTCGTGGGGTGAATTCCTCATTGGTTTCGCGCTCTTGTTCATGGGTCTGGATGCCCTGAAGGACGCCGTACCTGACTTGCGGCAAAACCCCGAGGTACTGTCATTCCTGGCCACCTATGCAGACATGGGTTTGCTCAGCACGTGGCTGTTCATTCTGGTAGGTACGGTGCTTACCGTGGTAGTGCAGTCCAGCAGCGCCGCCATGGCCCTCACCATCACCATGTGCTACCAGGGCTGGATACCCTTCGATGTGGCGGCACCCATGGTGCTGGGCGAGAACATCGGCACCACCATCACCGCGCAAATGGCCGCGCTGGTAGGCAATGTGCATGCCAAGCGAGCTGCCACCATCCACACCATTTTCAACGTATTGGGCGTGGCTTGGATGATCCTGGCCATGCCGCTTTTCCTGAAGGCCATCGCAGCGCTCATGGTGATCGAAGGCCTTGGTGATCCCTTCACCACGGCAACTTCCATCCCGTTCGGTCTCGCCTATTTCCACACCGCATTCAATCTGGCCAATGTGCTCTTGCTCATCTGGTTCGTGCCCATACTTGTGCGCATCGCCGAGCGCATCGTGAAGCCGCACGGAGAAGAAGATGAGGATTTCCGATTGGAATACATCGCCAC
The DNA here is from genome assembly GCA_019638085.1 of Flavobacteriales bacterium. Taxonomy (GTDB): domain Bacteria; phylum Bacteroidota; class Bacteroidia; order Flavobacteriales_F; family PHOS-HE28; genus PHOS-HE28. Next base: position 79,950 of record JAHBUL010000016.1, read on the forward strand.
CGGCCTCATGGGCACACCGGAACTCTCCACGCTTGAGGCGCGCAAGGAACTGGCCAAATTCGGGGAAATAACCGCCCGTATGAGCGGTTTCATTGAGCAACTGCTGAACGCCGACGACCCCAAGAGGCAGCGAAAAATGCTCAAAAAAGTTCGCAAATACGAGGAGATCACCGACCGCTTGGAAGTGGAGATCGCCGCCTATTTGGCCAAGGTGAGCCAAGGCGACCTGAGCGAGGGACTCTCCCAGCGCATCAGGGGTATGCTCTCCATTACGAACGACCTGGAACGCATCGGCGATATCTTCTACCAAATGTCACTCGCAATCGAACGGAAGAACGAGGAGCAGCATTGGTTCTCCCCGTCGCAGCGTCAAAACCTGATGGAACTGTTCAGCTTGGTGGACGAGGCCTTCGTAGTGATGAACGACAATCTGGTCATCGATAGCCCTTCCGGTGCCGAACTCGCCAAGGCCATGCGAGCGGAAGAAGCCATCAACCACAAACGCGATGAGTTGCGCAGCGCCCATCTGGCAAGCATCGAGCGAGGCGATTACAATGTACGCGGCGGCATGGTGTACAACGACCTCTTCTCAAGTGCCGAGCGCGTGGGCGACCACATCATCAACGTGAGCGAAGCACTGGTGGATCGGGACTGACGCGCCGAAAGAATCGTTGTAAGCAGATCCTGCATGTCGATCGATCATGGATCGATGACCTTTGCGGAGCTATCCACGCTCCGGCCACCTTCAACCGGAACGATCCATTACCTCACGGCGATCATGTCCACCATCCTCATTACCGGCGGCAGCGGCCTCATTGGTGGCCATCTTACCAAGCTCTTGCTGAAAGAAGGTTATACCGTGCGGCACCTCAGCCGTACCGTTAGGGTCAATGTTGCCGTGCCCACGTTCAAATGGGACATCAGCAAGGGTTTTGTGGACCCACTTGCGCTGGATAGCGTGGACCACATCGTACACCTTAGCGGTGCCGGCATTGCGGATGGATCGTGGACGAAGGAGCGTATGCAAGTGCTCTATTCCAGCCGGGTGGATGCAGCTGAATTGTTGCGAAACGAAGTGGAGCGATCCGGCATTTGGCCCAAGAGCTTTATCAGCGCAAGCGGCATCAATTACTACGGTGCATTAACCTCGGATCACCTGTTCACGGAAAGCGATCCGCCAGCCAACGATACCATCGGCAAATTGACGCAGGCCTGGGAAGAGGCGGCGGATGCATGGGCACCGCATTGTCGGGTGGTGAAGCTGCGCACATCCGTAGTGCTCGCACAAGAGGGTGGCGCATTACCGAAGCTTGCGAAGCCTGCACGATGGGGGCTTTCCGCGCCCTTGGGAACAGGCACGCAATGGATGCCCTGGGTCCACGTTGAAGACCTTGCACAGGTCTATCTTCATGCCATCCGGCATACCGTGTTGGAAGGTGCATATAACATCGTGGCGCCGGAAGACGTGCAGAACCAGGAATTCATGCGGCAACTGGCTGAGGTATTACACAAGCCCTTTTTCGTCCCGCATGTTCCGGCATTCGCCATCCGCGCCATACTTGGGGAAATGAGCGGCTTGATACTCGAAGGTTCGCGTGCTTCCAATGCGAAACTGACCGCAACCGGCTTCGAATTCCGGCATCCGAAGTTGAGGGAAGCGTTGAGCGGGCTACTTCAATAGTTCCGCACCATCAACTGTGCCGAAAGCGCCCGCAGCGGCTGTTTCCGATCCTCCGGGACCTCGATCGCATCCAGCGCTTCCATGGCCTTCGTCTCCTCAGCTTGTATGGCGCGTTCAGCTTCATCCCGTACTCCTAGCTCCTCCAGGGTCCGTAACATTTGCGCTACATCACGCTGATCCGGTGTCTTCGCCAATTCCTTCTGCAGTTCACTTCGTCCACTTGACGCACTCTGCTCCAAGCCACGGATCAACAGGATCGTCTTCTTTCCCGCGAGAAGGTCGCCGCCTTGTTGTTTGCCTGTCCTGATGGGATCACCGAAAGCATCGAGCAGGTCATCGCGCAATTGAAAAGCGAGACCGATGTGCTCCCCGAACGCACCGATGTGCTCGCTGTCGGCTGTAGATGCTCCGGCAATTGCAGCTCCCACCCGCAGCGAACAAGCCAAGAGCACGGCGGTCTTCAAGCGGATCATGTCCATGTACTCATCAGCGCCGACATCATTACGCTCCTCGAACTCCATGTCGAGCTGCTGACCTTCGCACACTTCCAGCGCATATCGGCTGAAGATCGCCGCCACGTCCGGTCTCTTCGCCATCAACTGATATGACTTCACCATCATGGCGTCGCCGCTGAGGATGGCGGTGTTCACGTTCCACTTTTCATGCACGGTAGGCTGGCCACGGCGCAAGGGTGCCGCGTCCATGATGTCGTCATGCATCAGAGTGAAGTTGTGGAAGAGTTCGATGCCCAAGGCTGCGTCGAGTGCATCTTCTGTGCGGCCACCGAAGAGCTCGCAACCCATCAACACCAATGCCGGCCGAACACGCTTGGCAGGCAAGGCCATGAGGTAGGCCATCGGTGCATAGAGACCACCTTGGGGTAATGCGCTCACCCAGGCTTCCAAGTGCTTGTCGATCAAGGTGCGGTGGTGGGGCATGCGGGTCAGTTGTCCGTTTTTAGTTGTTAGTTGTCAGGCGTTCCACGACCGTCCTCTGTTATTGCAGTACATCCGGCCTTTCGTCGCCACTCAATGAAGTCGGCCCTGACAACGGACAACGGACAACTGGGTTCACGACACCAATTTCATCAAGTACTCGCCGTAACCGCTCTTCAACAAGGGTGTTGCCAACGCCTTCAATTGCGTCGCATCGATCCAGCCCTTTTTGTAGGCTACCTCCTCGATGCAGCCAATTCGTAGCCCTTGGCGCTCCTCGATCACCTGCACGAACTGCCCGGCCTGCATCAACGAAACAAAGGTGCCGGTATCGAGCCATGCAGTACCGCGATCGAGGATCTCCACCTTCAGCTTACCACGCTTCAGGTATTCCTTGTTCACGTCCGTGATCTCGTACTCGCCGCGCGCACTGGGCTTCAACGCAGCCGCCACCTCCACCACGCTGTTGTCGTAGAAATACAGGCCCGGAACAGCGAAGTTGCTGCGCGGCTTTTCCGGTTTCTCCTCGATGCTGATCGCGATGTTGTCCTTATCGAACTCCACTACGCCATAGCGTTCCGGATCGCTGACGTGGTAAGCGAAGACAAGGCCGCCGTCCAGTACGGTGTTGGCGCCCAGCTTGCGCCCCAAACCAGCGCCATAGAAGATGTTGTCGCCAAGTATCAACGCCACGGGATCGTTACCGATGAACTCGCGACCGATGACGAAGGCTTGCGCCAGGCCGTTGGGCACCACTTGTTCCGCGTAGCTGAAATCACAGCCGAGGCTTTTCCCATCACCGAGCAGTTTCCTGAAGTTCGGCAGATCATATGGGGTGCTGATGATGAGCACTTCGCGAATGCCCGCCGCGAGCAAGGTGCTCAACGGGTAGTATATCATCGGCTTGTCGTACACGGGCATGAGCTGCTTGCTCACTGCGAGGGTGAGCGGGTGCAAGCGCGTGCCGCTTCCGCCGGCGAGAATGATGCCTTTCATTATTCGTCAGTGGTTTCGTTCTTGGCGCGTTCCACGGTAAGCGCACCCAGTTCAAGTTCGTCCTCTTCGTCCAGGATCTCCAATAGTGGTTCACTGAAGGCCTTGGACATGATGCGTTTGTTCAGTGAGAGAACCAGTGAAGGCAATACCAACAGGTTGGTGAGCATCGCGGTGAGCAGGGTCATGGTGGTGAGCAAGCCCAATGCCTTGATCCCTCCGAAATGCGAGAACGCGAACATGGAGAAGCCAGCGAATAGCACGATGCTCGTATAAATGATGCCGACGCTCACTTCCCTCACGGCATTGTCCACGGCCTTCGCCAGATTGCCGCCAGTGAGTTTCACCTCCAATCGGTAGCGCGCCAAAAAGTGAATGGCATTGTCCACCGCAATACCCAAGGCAATGCCGAATACCAACATGGTGCTCGGCTTGATCGGGATGTGCAAAAAGCCCATTAGACCAGCGGTAACAAGCAGTGGGATCATGTTCGGGATCAAGGCCACAATGAGGATCCGCAGTGAATTGAACAACAAGGCCATCAGCACTATGATGATCACGATGGCCCAAAAGAGACTGGTGATCAGGTTGCTCACCAAGTAGCTGCTGCCCTTGAGGAAGACGACGCTGGTGCCCGTAAAGACCACCTTGTATCGATCCGTCGGGAAGATGCTATCCGTCTGGGCGCGCAGTTTCGTCAGGAGTTCCTCCATTCGAGTGGTGCCCACATCCGCCATCTGTACCGTGAGTCGTGTGGTGCTCAACGAGCTATCGATAAAGGCCTTGCCCATGCTGGCATTCCCCTTGCTTTTGCTGCCGCTCCCAATATGCTCCAGGTAGGGCAGCATAAAACGCTTGTCCGTGCTGGTAAGCAATCCGTAGCGGTCGGGATCACCACCGTAGAAAGCTTGACGGGTGAACTTCACGGCATCCACGATACTGAGCGGCCGACTGAACTCGGGATAGGCGGTGAGTGTGTCCGTGAGGCGATCGATACGTTTCAAGGTGGCATCCTTCAGCACCCCTCCTTTTTTCTCCGTGTCCACCAAGATCTCCAATGGCATCACGCCGTTGAAGTTGCGCTCGAAAAAGCGCAGGTCGGTGATCACTGGATTATCCGCTGGCAGATCATCCACGATCCGGCTTTCGTCCTTCAGCTTCGTCATGCCGAAGCCGGCCACAACGATCACACAGAACGTGGTGATGTAGATCACGGTGCGGTGATCGCGTGACAACCGCACAATGGTCTCCACCGCCCTGTCCAACCAGCTCCGTTCCAAGTGGCTCAGATGACGTCGCTTGGGGACCGGCATGTAGCTGAAGATGATCGGCACCAGCAGCAGGCTCAAGGCCCACAAGACCATGATGCCGATGGTGGCGATCAGGCCGAACTGCTTGAGCGCATCGCTGTATGTGACACTGAAAGTCGCGAAGCCCACGGCTGTAGTAGCATTGGTCATAAAGCTCGCAGCTCCCACGCGGCTGATCATGCGCTGCAGCGACTTCATCTTGTTGCCGTGATGGACGTACTCGTGGTGATATGCGTTCACGAGGAAGATGCAATTGGGCACACCCACCACGATGATCAAGGGTGCGATCACCGATTGCAGGATGGTGATGCCATAGCCAAGCATCGCCATGGACCCGAACGCCCAGACCACACTGGTGGCCACGATACCAAGACAGATGAACACAACGCGCCACGACTTGAAAAAGAGCAGCAGCAGCAACGCGCAGATGGCTAAGCTCAATCCGAAGAACTGGGGCATTTCACCCTTTACCAACTGGGTGTTCTTCACCCGCACCCACGGGAGTCCGCTTTCATGCACCGGCAGTCCTGTGGCGGCGGCGAATGCATTCACGCGTTTCTCCAGTGCGTCGATCACTTTTTCGCGGTCATCCGTATCAAACAGCTTGGCGTTAACGAAGACCATCATCAAGCTGGCCTTGGTACTGTCGTTATACAATAGGCCGCGATAGAAGGGTAGATCGTCGATACGTGCCTTCAAGGCATCCATTTCCTCCTGAGTGGAGGGCAGGTGCGTCATCACCTTCTGCAGGTCGAACTTCTGCAAACTGTCATTCCGCACCAAGGTGAAGAGGTTGGCCTCACTGAACACGCTATCGATGCCCGGGATCTCCTTCAGGTCATTCCCCAGCTCATACCACTGCTTGAAGTTGTCCGGTGTGTATAACGCCTCCCCTTGCGTGGCGACCACGATCACATTTCCATCCTCGCTGAAGGTCTTCAGGAAATGCTCATATTCTGCATAGGCCGGGTCGGACTTGGGAAGCAGCCCGCCATGCTTGTAGTTCATGCGGACCTTGGTGGCTTGAAAGCCCATGAAGACGGTGAGGATCCCGACCGTGATCAAGATCCCTATCCTATTGCGAAGTACTCGGCCAGCCAACCAGGACCACATCAATGTTCACCACAGCAACCTTAAGGGCTACGTGGAGGCGCGCAAAGGTGGTAAAAATGGGGGCTTCATCTGCCCCGATTATCAAGAACGCTTCAGGTCAGCATGGATGCACGGTATATCAAGTGTGAAATGGCCTACCGAAGAGGCATTCCCTACGGCGATCCCGGCGATCCTATTGGAACGTGCATTCGTACTCCTCAGAACGTGAATCCTGCCGTGAGCTTCACCACGATATTCTCACCGGCCTTGGGCAGTGCGTAAGGTCCATACCTGTAGAAACCTCCTACCCCTAGGCTCGTCATGCCCAGCTTTAGGAGGTTGTCCACGATCAGGCCGCTTTCATAAAAGCCTTCACGCAGCGGTGTGAAATCCAGTCCTTGATGATTTTCCGGATGGGAGAGCTCGCCAAAGGCCACACTACTTACGATGGCAGGTCGCGGTCTGAAATGCTTGGTACCCACCAGCAGGTCGCCGAAGCTGTGCCGCAAGTGGAAGCTCACGTATCGGTCCGCGAGAAACTCATCCGGGCGCATGGTCTCGAAAACGTTGTTACCGGCTACAGGGAACTTCGGATTGTTGATGCCGCGCATGTTATAGAGGAAGGGCATCGGTGCTTCGGCATCCGCCAACCCGCCCATCAAGCGAAGGGAGAGGTCACCGAGCAGACGGATCTTGAACGTTTTCTCCACCATGGCATCCACGCGCCAAGTGTCCCACTCTCCTTCCCACAAGCCCTTCTCGGCGCGCATGGCATGAACGTATACCACCGGGAATTTCGTTCCCAGCGAAAGCTCCCGATCCGGTAAGCGTGCCAAGCGCTCCCTGAAAGCCCATCGCAGATCCAAGGTGACAGCACCTGTGAGGAAGTTGTCCTGACGCACTGTGATGTCCTCGCTCACTTGTTGCACATAACGGTAACCGATCTCGTTCACGCGCAGTGCGCGCTCAGTCCCGAACCAGAGCTTTAGCGAACTCCCGGCGCGGACCAGGAGCTTTCCGGAGAATCGTTCAATGCGATCCATCCGGTCCACGAAGAACATGCGATAGCTTTCCGGATCGAAGGTCTTGCTCTGTCCCAGGAACGCCACTCCGCCGGTCTCGCTCACATCGTTCTCGTACGCCAATATCAAATTCAGGTCGCGACCATGGAAAGGCTTGATGGTGAGGTCGCCTCCATACTTCCAGTTCTTATCCCTGAAGCCATAGGCGAAATAGCCACCGAGCGATGCGTAGCGGGTGATCCGGTCATTCGTGGCCAGGCCAGCACCCAAGCGAAAACCTTCGTAGTCATTGAATGCGATCAGCTGATCCAATCGCAGATCCACGGGTCCGATGGGCCATTTGCCGGTGCTTAGGGCAGAGAGGAATTTCAGTTTTCGGTCGAAATTCTCTTTCTCTCCCATGCTGTCCAGCATCGCGTAGGTGCGCAGGTCCTTAGCCCCCAGGGAATCCGCTCGCAGACCTTTCCAGAACGCGTCGTCCTTGCGCATGCTGAGCTTGTCCATCACCAGTTCCGGACCTCGCACCTCCTTGCGTGCCACATCCGCATCGAGCTCGATGTCCTTCAGGTAGGTTCGCCCCTCCCCGACGATCTTCATACCGTTGATGCTCACATTGTCGATGTAGATGAAGGTGTTCAGTTGCACCGGGAACCACGCCGTGGCTCCATCCACCGTTGGAAGCCGCTGATGCTGCTGTTGGAAGCGAATGCTCACCCCGCCCTTTTGAATGGGTTCCGCTGTTACGTTCTGCACGGCATAGCCATCCGTGTTGATGTACAACAAGCCCTTCAGCCCATCGAACCTGGTGCCGGTGCGTGGCCGATAGCTGATCACATACACGCTGTCCTTGCCTTGATATAGCGTATCCTCCAGCTGGTAGAAGTACTTGCTTGTGCTGCTGGGACCGATGGGCCCTAAGTAGCTCTTGTCGCTGATGTCGATCTGGGGCGAGTAGATGCTGAAGGTCTTCGTTTGCGCCACCAGCGCAAGGAAGGAAGGGTCGTTCAAACCGCTCACGCGCATCGCCACTACCGTCTCCTTCTCAGCGGAAGGCGGAATAAAGCTCTTCTTTGTTGCACTCTCGATCAGGAAGAGATGCTGCTCCTCGAGCATCCGCAGGAACTTGGCTTCGCCCGAATCGATCTTGGTGGTGTCCGCTAGTAGTCTGCCGGTGGTATCAGGTTCCGCAGCGCTCACCGTATCGCGCACCGCTGCTCTCGTGCTGTCCATCACCACATCGAACACGGTCTTGCTGTAGCTGGTGTAGCGGTAGCTGCGATAGCGCATGCCGTCGTTCTCCTTGCGGTTTTCATAGGCTCGGCGAATGATCCGGTGAGCGGGATTCCCTGTGTACTTCACCTGTACCGCCTGCAGCTCGGTATTGCTGCTGCTGAGGGAAACGATCACGGCTCGCCCATCCGGAATGGTCACCATCAACGGTTCATAGCCCACATAGCTCGCACGCAAGGTGATGGGCAAATGAGGGACTGTGAGGCTGAAGCGACCATCGATATCCGAGGTGGTCCCCACCCTCGTGCCTTCGATCACGAACGGAACAAAGGCCAATGGTTCCTTTGTGGCCGCATCCAACACGCGGCCGGAAACGACGTGCTGCGCTGAGGCGACCAACGATCCAAAGAGAGCGAGGCAGAATAGAGTTGTCCGCATGAGGTGGAATGGCGACGGCTGGAGGTAATGTGACGAGGAAGTCGGGGAAAAGTAACTGAAGAGTAATTGTCAGTTGCTTAGTTGCCAGTTGTCTGGGACTTCAGCGGGGCTGTTGGCCAGCATACTCTTCTATTTTTCCGTGGAGGACGGGGCGCTAATTCGGACTTCGAACGGTTTTTGAGTTTTGGAATGACGGATCGCAACCCACTCAATCGCTTGCCACAAGGCACAATAAGCCGGGCCGCACCTCTGACAACTGACAACGGGGCCTGACAACCGACCGCAGGGTACCTTGCGCCCATGCTTCCCCAGCTTCGTGATGCCCGCCTGTGGTCCCGTGCCATGACCATGCGCCGTACACGGAATGCCTATGATATCTGGAGCAGCTTCCGCGATGCGAAACGCACCAAAGTGCCACAGATCAAAGGGATGCCGGTCAGCATCAGCATCGAACCCACCACGGCGTGCAACCTGCGGTGTCCGGAATGTCCCAGTGGCCTGCGCGCTTTCACGCGGCCAACGGGGAACCTCAAACACGGGCTTTTCGAGAAAGTGATCGATGAACTGGCGCAGGATCTCTGGGCCTTGACCTTTTATTTCCAGGGAGAACCCTTCATCAATCCCGGCTTTCTGGACATGGTGAAGTATGCCAGCGATAAAGGCATCTACACCAGCACCAGCACCAATGCGCATTTCCTGGATGAGGCCAAGGCCGAGGCCACCGTGCGCAGTGGCTTATCAAGGCTCATCATCAGCCTCGATGGCACGGAGCAGGAAACGTATTCCGCATACCGCAGGGAAGGCACGCTCTCCAAAGTGATCGAAGGAGCAGAGCGGATCGTGAAATGGAAGAAAAAGCTGAAGAGTGCCACGCCGCATGTGGTGTTCCAGTTCCTGGTGGTGAAGCCGAACGAACACCAGATCCCTGCGGCACGTAAGCTCGCCAAACAGATCGGCGTGGATGACCTGTGGTTGAAAACGGCACAGATCTACGAGCCGAAGGACAACCACCCATTGATCCCCCAGCAGGACAAGTATTCACGCTACAAGCGCAATGCGAACGGCGTGTGGGAAGTGAAGCACACGCTGAAGGATGAATGCTGGAAGATGTGGCATAGCTGCGTGATCACGTGGGATGGCCGAGTGGTGCCCTGTTGCTTTGACAAGGATGCGAAATACGTAATGGGCGACCTGAGCAAACAGAGCTTCCATGAAGTGTGGAATGGCGATGTATACAATGCCTTCCGCGCCAAGCTGCTGAAATCCCGGAGCGCGATCGATATGTGCAAGAACTGCAGTGAAGGCTGCCCCGTGTGGGCGTGAGGTAGATCGAAGGCCTTTGCCCTCACACGGTCATGATCTCCTTCTCTTTCGCATGGATCAGGACATCCACCTTCTTGTTCCAGATACCAGTGACCTTATCCACTTCGGCTTCAGCCGATTTGGCGGCATCTTCCGGAAGTCCGTCCTTCTGGGCCTTCTTGATGCCTTCCATGGCCTTCTGGCGCGCTCCGCGAATGCTCACCTTGGCGTTCTCTCCTTCCTTGTTCGACATTTTTACCAGGTCCTTGCGGCGCTCCTCGGTGAGCATGGGGACCTGAATGATGATGTTATCCCCATTATTACTGGGGTTGAAGCCCAGGTTCGCGGCTTGGATGGCTTTCTCGATCGCATCGATCAATTTCTTCTCCCACGGTTGGACAAGGATCGTACGCGCATCCGGCGTGTTGATGTTGCTCACTTGGCTCAGCGGTACCTCACTGCCGTAATAATCCACGCGGATGCCATCCAGCATCGAAGGGTTTGCCCGGCCAGCACGGATCTTCAACAATTCATTTTCCAAATGCTCAACGGCCTTGCGGTCGAGATCCTCACATTGGGCTATCAGGGAAGCTGTATCACTCATGTTCTTCAGGGAAAGGAGGCGCGAATTTAGGAAGTATGGGTTGGGTTGGTACAGAGTACCGTGTACTGGGTATTGAGTACAATGCCGTGCGTCGCATCGGCTGCTCCGCTCCTCTGTACTCTGTACACGGTACTCTGTACTCTGTACTCTGTACTTGTAAAGCGTCAGAACTCCACGATGGTACCCAGCGCCTCCCCACTGATCAATTTCCCGAGGTTGCCGGGTTTGTTCATGTCGAAGACAATGATGGGCAATTTGTTCTCACGGCACAGGGTGAAGGCCGTCATGTCCATCACCGAAAGCCCCTTGGCATACACCTCCTCGAAAGAGATGCGGTCGTATCTGGTGGCGCTGGGGTCCTTTTCCGGATCGGCGGTGTATATGCCATCCACGCGGGTGCCTTTGAGGATCACATCGGCTTCGATCTCGATCGCGCGCAGGCTCGCAGCGCTGTCGGTGGTGAAGTAGGGGTTGCCTGTGCCGGCACCGAAGATCACGATACGGCCTTTCTCCAGATGGCGCACGGCCCTGCGCCGAATGAAGGGTTCTGCGATCTGCTCCATCTTGATCGCGCTGAGCAGCCGTGTCTTTTGTCCCACCGCCTCCAAAGCACTTTGCAGGGCCAAGCTGTTGATCATGGTGGCAAGCATGCCCATGTGGTCGCCCTGTACCCGGTCGATGCCGTTGGCTGCCGCTTGGATGCCGCGGTAGATATTGCCACCACCCACCACAATGGCCACTTCCACGCCGGCGCGCGATACGGCCACGATCTCCTCTGCATACTGCTTCAGCCGTATACTGCTGATGCCGTATGCCTGTTCTCCCATCAGGCTTTCACCCGAAAGCTTCAACAGGATCCGTTTGTATTTCCGTGCGGGGCTGGCGTTGCTCATCGGGCGCGAAAATAGGCCCTTCGCACGGACACACGGCAGTTCCTTGTCCATCCCGTCGTCCGCACCATCCCTGGCACCTCGGTTACCGTTTCAAACCCGTTCAATGGTTTGTGGAAGGGGTCGCGCTTCTCCAAGCAACGATCTGCAGTTCGTTTACGTCCTTTATAGACTTCAACACACATTGTATTCCATGGAAATACCATTTTCTCCCTGTAAGATCACGGCCATCCCTGCTGGGACCGGAAGTGACACGCCTGTATAGAAGGGTGCAGCGTTGAAATCAATGCTAACAAGCCCATGGTTCAGGTATTGAGGAAGCCCAGCAGCACCTCGGCGAACTGCGTAGTTGATGGACCGCCAGGAATCCGTGCCACCATTGATTGTTCGCCAAACCTCGCCATCGAGTACACCTTCTTGTAGGTTCATGGGTGTGAAGTCGTCGTATGGAATCGCTGTATTGTTGATGGTCAAATAGTTGTAGAATGACGAGCCAACCCCAGCTGCGCCTGCTGGAACAACACCGGCAGGCTCATAGAACACAATACGGACAAATGGAGCCAAGTTCGGGCCATTGCATGGGTCATCAGCCGGAACAATCAGTTGTGAATAATCCTCGAACACCTGCCGGGCTACCGCTTGTCGTGCAGGTCCATCAGTGGGGTCGTCGAAGCCTGAACCAGTTCTGAAGTCCAACAGGAAGATCCCTGCAGCACACGGCGAAGGACAACCTCCTCCCCCCATCCCCAGCATGAGGGGGTCATCGCTTATTTTAATCTGGTCCGCCGTGTAGGTGCGACCAAGTCGGTCAACGGCAATTATATCCTGCCCCATTGCGCCTAAATGGAACGCAAGGAATGCTAATACAACAGCCTGGGTGTAGGATGCGTGTTTCATGGTGAACATATCAATAGGTGATGCAGACTGGTACTTTCGTTCGAAGAACCGTTCCATCCTGGAAACGAAGAATGACCACGCGAGGGCCGGAACTCATCCAGTAGGGGAGGTGCAGTCCGGATGTGGGTACAGGTACCTCCAACAGCGTTCGTCCCATAGCATCGACCAGCGTCAGGTCACAAGGTTTAAGTTCAGCCGTCGGGGTAAGCACGAACTCACCGCTGATCGCATCGCAGGACCAACGGAAGGGATGGAACCTTTGTATCTCATCGCCGAGTTGTGTGGGCAGGTCAAGAATGAGCGTATCCGATGTGATACACCCCACATCATCCGTGATGGAGTAACCGTATGCCCCGGCACCCAAGCTTGTGCGGATGAATTCCGTACTGCCATCGTCCCAGAGGATGGCATACGGTGGGTTGCCTTGTAGGATCGATATTCCGATGCTGCCGTCTTGTGCGTCTGGTCCTGATGGTTCAATTAAGGTGATGGAATCCTGTAAACAGGTTACTGGTGTAGGGTTCGTATTCATGAACGGTATACCTCCCACGATTACCGGATCGTAACTCCAGCAGGCATCGAAATAGATGTCCACTGCGGGATTATTGGCCACTACTTGTAGTAGAAATTGGTTTGACTCAACTTGACGTGCCAGATCAACTTGCATATAAGTTGGGGTGTTCGGCAACAAGGTATAGCACTCCAAAGGGGCAAGTGTGTTGCATTCCCCTACCCACCAACTGACATGACAAGTGTCCGAACACGTCATCTCCCAGTCGTATGTATTGGCCCATCCCAGCGGATGGAACCAGACATCCCTTCCCAGTGCCCCCATGGTGCTGGAATAACCTGAACAGGGGTTGGGGTTGGATGGATAAGGGAAGTTGATGAGCGCGTTGTGCGTGGAGTCTCCTTCCCAGTAATTGGCTTCCGCAAATCCTGGTAAGGCGCAATGGATGCTTTGCCATAACACAACCGGCATAGCATTCTCACAATCGTCATTCACCACCTGTGCCTTACCCGCAGCCCCAACAGCCAACAAGGTCGCCACCATCACCAACCGCCACCAACCGGCATGCCGACATGAAAAACGTTGAAGTGTGGCCATGGGAGGAAGGGTGGGTTACATAGTGATCTCGAGTGCACTTGTCGAATACGATCCTACGGAGATAATCCGGATCCTACAAATTTTGTCAACAACTTGTGTTCGAATGTTCCATGACAAGTAGAGCGTCGGCCCCTGTTCTCGTTGTCCGTTCGAGCAATAGCGAAGCGGTACTTCGCAGCACGCATCGCGTATGAGAAGACGAGAACGGGAACAGGAGCCGGGACCGCGCAAAAAAAGAGGGAGACCGAAGCCTCCCTCAAATTCGTGATCCGTTCAATGATCAAGATCCGAGCGCGTGGCGCTTGAAGCCGGTGACCTTCAGGTCCTTGTCGGCCTTCTGCACATACTGCTCCACGCTCATCTTGTTGTCCTTGATGAACTCCTGTGCGAGCAGGGTGCTTTCCTTGAAGAATTTGTTCAGGCGGCCTTGGGCGATCTTCTCGGCCATTTCGGGGGCCTTGCCCTCCTGGATGGCGAGCTCCTTGCCGATCTCCAGTTCCTTCTCTACTACGCTTTGAGGCGTGCTGCTCTTGTCCAATGCGATCGGAGCCATGGCAGCGACCTGCATGGCCACGTCCTTGGCCACCTCCTCATGGCCGGGCTTGTTCAGGCCCACCAGGCTGGCTACGCGGTTGCCCGGATGGTTGTATGCAAACACATATTCCGCCTCGATGGGCTGGCAGTAGTTCACGTCGATCTTCTCACCGATAACACCGGTCTGCTCCGTAAGCTTCTCGCCCACTGTGAGGTTGTTGGCATATGGGAGAGCCTTGAGGGCTTCAGCATCTGCGGTCATGTGCTGGAGCGCGATACCCGTGATCTTCTCGGCCATCGCGCTGAAATCGGCGTTCTTGGCCACGAAGTCGGTCTCGCAGTTCACGCTCACCAGCACACCTTTCTTGGCGTCGTCGGTGGTCTTCGCGAGCACCAGTCCTTCAGCGGCGTCGCGGTCGGCGCGTTTTGCGGCAACTTTCTGACCCTTCTTGCGCAACAGATCGATGGCGGCATCGAAATCCCCATTGGCTTCGGTGAGGGCATTTTTACAATCCATCATGCCCGCGCCGGTCATTTGGCGGAGCTTGTTCACTTCAGAGGCGGTAATGGCCATGGTCGTGCTCATGCTTTGATAATGACGTTAAAAAACGGTTGCCCGGATCGGGCCACCTTTGTTCAGGCCTGTGGCTCTTCGCCTTGGGCCTCAGGATCCGCATCTGCATTCCCCGCTTCAGCGGTCACCTCTTCCTTCACTGATGCCTCTGTCGCAGCGGGCGCTTCAGCGCCAGGCTCGGTCGTGGCAGGCTTTTCATCAGTAGCGGGTTTCTCGCCAGCAGCTTTCCTTGCCGCTGGTTTGCGGGCAGGCTTTTCGGCCACTGCCTCTTCGCCTTCCTCATCAGTGTCCTCATCAGGAGAGGCGGTACCGCTGTCCTTGTCGCGCTTGCGTTCCTCCGTGCCTTCAAGAATGGCGGCGATCATCGTGTCAACGATGAGCTCGATGCTCTTGGTGGCGTCGTCGTTCGCTGGGATGGGGAAGTCCACCAAGGAAGGATCGCTGTTGGTGTCCACCATGGCGAAGGTAGGGATGCCAAGCTTGCGTGCCTCGGCCAGGGCGATATGTTCCTTCACGATGTCCACGATGAACAGTGCGCTGGGCAGACGGGTGAGGTCGGCGATGCTTCCGAGGTTCTTTTCCATCTTCTCGCGCTGGCGGCTCACTTGCAGACGCTCGCGCTTGCTCATGTTCTCGAAGGTACCGTCGACCTTCATGCGGTCGATGTTCGACATCTTCTTGATCGCCCGGCGGATGGTGCCGAAGTTCGTGAGCATACCGCCGCTCCATCGCTCGGTAACGTAGGGCATGCCGGTGGGCTTCACCTTGGCGGTAACAATATCCTTGGCTTGCTTCTTCGTAGCCACAAAGAGCACCTTCTTGCCGCTGCGCGTGATCTGGCGCATGGCATTGGCGGCCTCTTCCAACTTGACCGCGGTCTTGTTGAGGTCGATGATGTGGATACCCTTCTTCTCAGCGAAGATGTAGGGGGCCATGTTGGGGTTCCACTTGCGGCGGAGGTGTCCGAAGTGTACGCCTGCGTCGAGCAGGGTGTCAAATTCAATACGAGCCATTCGAGGTACTGTTGTTTGGGTTCACTTTCCTTTTTCCCGTTGTGCAGGCATTCAGCGCGGTAGCCGGTTTCCCGGGTCTGGCCGAATTGGATGCTGAACCCGCCTTCGCCGTGGCTCTGGCGGGCATCAACAAGCGCGGGATATCAACGCTTGCTGAACTGGTAACGCTTGCGAGCCTTCTTGCGACCGAACTTCTTACGCTCCACCTCAGCGGGGTTACGCGTCATGAGGTCCTCGGCCTTCAATGCGGGCTTCAGGGTCTCGTCCATCGTCACCAATGCGCGGGCAATGCCCAAGCGAACGGCCTCCACCTGTCCGGTGATGCCGCCGCCACGCACATTGACAGTGACGTCGTACTTGCCCAATGTATCGGTTAGCTTGAACGCTTGATCAAGCTTGAATTGCTGGGTGGTGATGGGGAAGTACTCCTTCCCTTCCACACCATTTACGATAATGCTGCCGGTGCCCTCGCTGAGGACCACGCGGGCCACGGAGGTCTTCCTGCGGCCAAGGCTGTTGATGGGTTCCATACTCACTTGATGGTGTTGAGGTCGATCTTGCGGGGCTTCTGTGCACTATGCTTGTGCTCGGTGCCCACCACTACGTGGAGGTTGTTGAACTGGGCACGGCCAAGGCGCGTCTTGGGCAGCATGCCGCGAACTGCGTGTTCCAACAGGGCGTAAGGCTTGCGGGCCAGCAGCTTTTCGGCTGGCTCGTTCTTCTGCCCCCCTGGATACAGGGTGTAACGCTGGTATTGCTTGTCGGCCATCTTGTTGCCGGTAAGGCGCACTTTCTCGGCATTGATCACGATGACGTGGTCGCCGGTATCCACATGGGCTGTGAACGTAGGCTTGTGCTTACCACGCACGAGCATGGCGATCTTGCTGGCGACGCGGCCAATGACCTCGTTCTCTGCGTCCACCAGAAGCCATTCCTTCTGCGTGGTGGCCGCATTGGCCATGGATGTGGTGTGAGTCGTGGATGCCACGGTACTGGGGGTGTTAATGGAACTATTCCCTACTAAGGGGGCGCGAAGGTAATGGCTTCTTCCACAAAACCAACAATGTGTTGTGGATAGTGGTGAGATTTCACCACCGAGGCACAGAGGCTCGGAGGCGGCGATCGCAGTTTTGGTGACCTGTACCCAGTATTCGCCTCTGTGCCTCTGTTCTTGTTCTGCTCCACGGTACCGGCCACGTCCTTCAAGGCCATTTGGTGGTCCATGAAATCGTTCTGCCTGGTGCGGTAAACGGTCTTGGAGATCACTCCGGTGATCCTCCTCGTCGCTTCAGGTGAAAGGTGGACCCTGCAATGGTCAAAGTCGCTTGACCTCTTGCGTTGGTCACAAACATGCCTGAACCTTGGGTCGTTTGCAGCGTATATTGTCCGCCGCCAGTATCTGCCAAGGTGTATTGCAGCGTATCACTGTCCCCGGAAGAAGCGCTCAAAACCATGTCTGTCGCAGTGATAGTGACCAACTTGGACCCCAAGCTGTCTCGCAGCACAAAAAGGGCAATCGCATCTCGCACTGTTCTGATCGTATCCTCTGCATAATAGGCAGGGGTCATATCAACGATCGCCCATGTGCCTTGTAGTGAAGGTGGAGCGGAGGATTGGCCACATGCCATAAATAATGTGACCATTCCAAACCCGATGGGAATGAACTTATTCATGGTATTCCTTTTACAATTGGACTCGGATTGAACTCAGCAAAGGGGCCGCATTAAAATCTTCATCTTTGCCCGTATTGAGATTTTTCAATGTCCCTTTCACGATCGTCACCCCTCCAGAAGGGTTACTAGTGACATCA